>NZ_JAIZEN010000009.1 GCF_024189295.1 Halobacillus sp. A1 | reverse complement strand
GCTTCTTAAATTCATCTGTAAAGTTACGGCGATTCCTTGGGGTCATGTGTAGTCTCCTTAATTGAAATATTTAGTAAAGTGTAACTCACCTTAACGAAACTGTCCAAATAAGTGTAGCCTATCCAGAAGCTCGCCACTTCCCCCACAGGAAAGCGAGTAGCTTTCCAACAACCCCTGACTCTTAATACGGCAACGAACCCCGATTATCTCGAATTCAAGTCTTCCGCAATCCTGCCATATAGTGGAATGATTTTTTATGATAATTAACAACTTTCAACATAGTTTTATGAAAAAACAGCTTAATCTTATTTTTATTTTAGATAAAAGAGTTGCTTGTTGTTTTTATCGGAACCTTTTCTTCTGCTAACCCAAAGGAACAGATCCAAAAATAAAGGGGGTTAAACAGAGGTGTATGATTTTTAGTTTTCTTTTCGATTGGACTGTGTACGAGCCAAAAGCTATGGGCAGGTAGCAATAGATGATAAAATGAATGGTAATAAGATGGATAGGGAGGGGCTGAAATTATGGGGCTTCAGTTTTTACTCGGTCGTTCCGGAGCGGGAAAAGGAACGCGGTGCTTAGAGGAAATTCGAAATAAACTTAGCGAAAATCCAGCAGGACCGCCAATTATGTATATTGTGCCTGATCAAATGACGTTTCAGCAGGAGTATGCTCTGTTGACTGGCGGAGATATCGAAGGTGCGATCCGTGCCCAAGTGTTCAGTTTCTCGAGGCTGGCCTGGCGGGTTTTGCAGGAAACGGGCGGAGGTACAAGAAGGTTTATCAGTTCAACTGGAGTACAAATGATGCTCAGGAAGATTGTTGAAGAGCGGACCTCAGACTGGAAAGTATTCCAAAAAGCGATTGAAAAACAAGGATTCATTGAACAGCTTGAAGGCATGATTACAGAATTTAAACGCTATAAAGTAACTCCGGATGTTTTACATTCTCAGATGATGGCTATGGATCAGTTTGTCCACCGTACAAGCCATGAAGAAGGTCTGCGAGATAAATTAGACGATTTAAATTATATCTACGATCGTCTAGTCGATGCTTTAAGTGAGCAATACATAGATTCGGAAGATCAACTGCAGCTGTTAGCTGAAAAAATTCCTGATGCTGACTTTTTGGCAGATGCTGATATTTATTTAGATGGTTTTCATAGCTTTACCCCTCAGGAATATACTGTGATCGAAGCTTTATTAAAAAAGTGTAGAACCGTACGGGTAACGTTGACTACGGAACTTCCAGAAGATGAGTCTCAGGAACAGGAAGAACTTGATCTTTTTTACGAGACTAAAGAAACGTATTTCACGTTAAAGCAGCTTGCAGAGGAAGCAGGAACGGCTGTCGATGATATCGAAGTGCTTAATCGCGAAGAAGGTAGATTCAAAGGGAAACCTGCATTACTTCATTTAGAAACGTATTTTGATGTCCATCCTGCTCCAGTATGCGAAGAGAATGCCCCTGTTAGAATCGCTGAAGCCGTACATCCTCGAGCGGAAGTGGAAGGGGCGGCGCAAGAAATTTTGAGACTGGTTCGAGAGGAGGGCTACCGTTATAAAGACATAGCGGTATTGATACGTGAACCAAATGTTTATCACAACCTTATCGACACGTTATTTGATGATTACGGAATCCCGGTATTCGTTGATGAGAAACGCACCATGCTTAATCATCCGATGATCGAATTGATTCGGTCTGGCCTGGACGTCATCGAAGGGAACTTCCGGTATGATGCTGTGTTCAGGTTATTAAAAACGGGTTTCATCCCTGCAGATGATGAAAGGTATCCTCTTGATGAAAAAGCGATCGATGAGCTTGAAAACTATGTGTTAGAGTATGGAGTTCGTAAACGTGACCGTTGGTTTAGTGAAGAGAGATGGATATATCAGCGGTTCAGAGGGTTTGAACAGGCTGCTCAAACCGATGGAGAAAAGCGAAAGGAAGACCGGATTAATGCATATCGTAAACAAGTGATCGACTATCTTGAGCCCTTTGACCGCAATTTACGGGAAGCAGCTACAATTGCTGATCGTGCCAAAGCTATCTATTACTGGCTAGATGAGATGAATGTTCCTGCTCAATTGGAAAAATGGCGTGATTTGTACGATGAGCGTGGAAATATAGAGCGAGCAAGAGAGCAAGAACAGGTCTGGGATGCCGGATTACAGCTCCTGGACGAAATTGTAGAGATGGCCGGAGAAGAAAAAATATCGCTGCAAATTTTCAGAAGTACGATAGAAAGCGGGCTTGAAGCGCTGACGTTTGCTCATGTTCCCCCGAGTATGGATCACGTAATTGTCGGTAATGTCGATCGTTCCCGAATCACGGGAATAAAAGCGTCATTCCTGTTAGGAATGACGGATGGAGTATGGCCGATGAAGCCTACCATTGATGGCATGATATCTGAAAAAGAACGGGAAATCCTATCTGAAGGAGGAGTTCGTTTAGCTGACGGAATGAATCGGCAGTTATTGGATGACCGTTTCTATATGTATTTAGCATTAACGATGGCTAAGGATTATCTCTGGATGAGTTATCCATTAAGTAATGAGGAAGGTAAATCCAAAATGCCTGCGCAAATCATTCAGCGAATAAATGAAATGTTCCCGCATGCGGAAGACCACTTGTTACTACAGGATCCTGACGATGTAAAAGAAGCTTCAAGGTTCATATCAACTCCCGTTAAAACAAGAGCAGCTTTGACCTCCCAGCTCGCCCGTCATTTGCGAGGATATGCTGTCGATCCTGTCTGGTGGAATGTCCTGAATTGGTACATCGAAAAAGAAGAAAAGGGCGGACTCACCAACCGCGTCCTGCAAAGTTTGTTCTATCGCAACACCCCAGTTCATTTAACGGAAGATACAAAGAAAAAACTTTTTGATGGCCCTGTCAACACAAGTGTGTCCCAGCTTGAAACCTATCACCGCTGCTCTTATCAATATTTTTCGAATCATAGTCTCAAGCTTCAGGAAAGAAAAACTTATAAGCTGGATGCGCCCGATATCGGCCAGCTGTTTCATGAGGCTTTAAAGCAAATCACGGAGTGGATCCAGCAGGAGGGCCGTGATTTTTCCCAGTTGAATCACGAGGATACTACAAAATACGCAGAGAAAGCGACGACATTACTGGCTCCTATACTTCAAAATCAAATACTTCATAGCTCAAATCGCCATCACTATATTAAACATAAACTCCAGGGTGTGATAGCGAGAGCGGCATTCATTTTAAGTGAGCAGGCAAGAAAAAGTGAATTTTCTCCAGTGGGTTTGGAGCTTGGATTCGGAATGGGGGAAAATTCAAAACTTCCTCCGTTGTCACTTCATCTTCAGAATGGTCATCAGTTAATGTTGCGGGGGCGTATTGATCGCGTGGACCGCGCACTTAATGAACAAGCATTGTACCTGAGAATCATTGACTACAAATCTAGTGCCAAAGGGCTGGACTTGATTGATGTATATCATGGATTGGCCCTGCAAATGCTTGCTTATTTAGATGTGGTATTAACGAATGCGGAACATTGGCTCGGCACACCTGCACTACCTGCTGGAGTCCTTTATTTCCACGTGCATAATCCGATGATTTCAGGGAAACAGTGGATCGGTGATGATGAAATCGAGCAGGAAATATTTAAAAAGTTTAAAATGTCTGGCTTGTTGTTAGAAGACGAACAACTTGTCTCAATGATGGATACAAGTCTTGAGAAAGGCCGCAGTCAAATCATACCTGCGGGTCTAAAAGCAGGCGGAGGATTTTACAAAGGGTCGAAAACAGTGGAAAGTGAAAAATTCAATCAGCTCACAGGATATATCCGCCAGCTGATGAAAAATGCCGGCGAAAGAGTTACCGATGGGGAAATCGATTTGAATCCTTTTTTAAAAGACGACCAGACGGCTTGTGATTATTGTCAATTCCGATCTGTCTGTCAATTCGATCCTGCCTTAGAAGATCATAATTATCGCAAGTTGAAAAATTACAAAGAAGAAGAAGTCATAGAGAAAATCATGTCAGGAAAGGAGAATGTACGTGGTCAGCTGGACTAAAGAACAAGAACGAGCCATTTATACAGAAGGCAAAAATATTCTCGTGGCTGCGGCTGCAGGTTCAGGAAAAACCGCTGTTCTTGTCGAGCGGATCATCCAAAAGCTTTTGAATAAGCAATCGCCGATCAACATTGATTCTTTACTAGTCGTAACGTTCACAAATGCAGCGGCTCAAGAGATGAGAAACAGAGTCGGCCTGGCACTTGGAAAAGCATTAGAAAGTAATCCCGAATCAAGGCATTTGAAAAAGCAGCTTTCCCTCATACAGAATGCTTCCATATCGACACTCCACTCGTTTTGTATGGAAGTAGTTCGGAGACACGCCTATTTAATAGACTTAGACCCTGGTTTCCGAATTACAGATGATGTAGAGGCGGACTTGATACGACAGGAAGTGCTCGAAGATCTATTTGAGGATTGGTATGGAAAAGAAGGTGAGGAGCAGCAACGCTTTTTTGATGTGGTCGATCGTTTTTCAAGTGACCGTAATGACATTGATGTAGAGAAGCTAATCCTTGAGCTTCATACATTCGCTATGCAGAACCCATGGCCGGAAGAATGGCTGAATGAAATGGTCGGAATGTATGAAAAGCCGGAGTATGAGACAGAAGATGACATTAAATGGCTGTCCCTGTTAAAAAGAGATGTGAAGAGTCAGCTTGATTCTATCGAAGCTGAAATTCACCAGTTTATTGAGCTGACACGAGAACCCGATGGGCCTTCCAGCTATGGAGAGACGGCTGCTTCCGATCTGGAAATGGTACAGCAGGCGAAAGGGGCACTCGCTGTATCCTGGGAAGAACTGCAAAGTTATATGAGCGGCAGCAAGTTTACAGCTCTTTCACGCAAGAAAATGGATTGTGATGAAAAGAAAAAAGAACGGGCTAAGAAAATCAGGGACCGCTATAAAAAGCGCTGGACAGAAATGAAGGAAGAATGGTTCCACCGCAGCCTTGAGAGTTATTTGAACGATATGCAAGCTCTTCATCCAGTAATGGAACAGCTTGCAGTTGTCGTAAAAGATTTTCACGAGCGCTACCAGCAGCTCAAAAAAGAAAAAGCTCTCGTCGACTTTTCAGATTTAGAGCACTATTGTCTGCAAATCTTATTAGATGACAGTTCTACTAAGGAGCAGCTTGTGCCGTCCTCAATAGCTCGAAGTTTTCATGATCAATTCACCGAAGTGCTGATTGATGAATATCAGGATACGAATCTCGTGCAGGAAACGCTTCTCCGTTTATTAACTGATGCTCCTGATGCCGGACATTTGTTCATGGTCGGAGATGTCAAACAGAGCATTTACCGCTTTCGGCACGCAGAGCCTTCGTTATTCTTAACCAAATACCAATTATACGGCCAAAAAGATTATGATGCGGAACGGATCGATTTAGCCCGTAATTTTCGCAGTCGTAAACAAGTGTTGGACGCGGCAAACTATGTATTCCGGCAAGTGCTGGACATAGAAGTTGGTGAAATGAACTATGAGCCAGAGGCTGAACTTATATACAGTAACACGTTGTATGATGATGTCCCTTCTGATAATGCTAAGGCAGAACTGATGATCATTGATCGAGAAGTAAAAGAAGAAAGCCCGCAGGATGACAGCTTTCAAGACTTGGAAAAAGCACAGCTTGAGGCTCGGGCATATGCTGAAAAAATAAGGACGTGGCTCGGGCATGGAGAAGCAGAGCCCTTACAGGTAGTGGATAAAGATACTGGGATGAAGCGTCCTGTGCAGTATCGTGATATCGTCATATTAATGCGATCTATGACCTGGGCATCGACTATATTGGATGAACTGAAACATCAGGGGATACCTGTATATGCGGAGCTTTCTACTGGATATTTCGAAGCTATCGAGATAAAAATTATGATCAATCTATTGAAAGTCATCGATAACCCGATGCAGGACATCCCGCTTGCCTCTGTGTTGAAATCTCCTATTGTCGGGCTGAATGAGGATGAAATGATGCAGCTGCGCCTGGAAGATCAGCGGGCAAGTTATTATGAATCGATAAAAAAATCAGCAGATTCCTCCGCTGCAGGAAAGAAAGTAAAAACGTTTCTTCACCAATTATCTAAGTTCAGAGAGAAGGCTCACCAGGGAGGGCTTTCAGATTTGATTTGGCAAATTTATCGTGAGACGGGATATTATGATTTTGTCGGGGGAATGCCTGGCGGACGGCAGCGTCAAGCCAACTTGAGAGCTTTGTATGATCGAGCGCGTACTTATGAAGCTACATCTTTTCGAGGGCTGTTCCGTTTTCTACGCTTCATAGAAAGGATGGAAGAGCGCGGGGATGACCTGGGTTCAGCCAGAGCCCTGGGGGAGCAAGAGGACGTCGTGCGTATCATGACGATTCATAAGAGTAAAGGCCTGGAATTTCCAGTCGTGCTGCTCGGGGCGATGGATAAGCAGTTTAATATGATGGATTTGAAAAACCGTTACTTACTTCATAAGGATTACGGGTTCGGAACGAGATACATCGATCCTGCGAAGCGGCTTATGTTCCCTACTCTTGCTTATCACGCAATAAAACGGGTCAAACTAAGAGAGCTACTGGCCGAAGAAATGCGTGTTCTGTATGTGGCTTTAACTCGTGCTAAAGAGAAGTTGGTGATGGTGGGCAATGTGGCTTCATTTGAGAAAAAACAAGAGAAGTGGCTCACTCATACCGAAAACAAAAACTGGGTTCTTCCGCCTCATGATCGGCTGGAAGCAAAATCTTACCTGGACTGGGTGGGACCTGCTTTAATCCGTCATAAAGATAGTGGAGAACTACGTTCAGAAGAAGTCGAAGTGAGGACTTCGGAAGAAATTGAACAGGATGCTTCAGAATGGAAAATTCATTTAGCTCATGGAGCGGACTTTGCCGTTGTAGAGGAATTGGAGAAACAACGTGACGAAGAGCTGCAAATGCATATTGATTCATGGGCGCCTATTCAAACGGAGAGCGACTCGCGGATTGATCGGCTGGATTACAGCTATCCTTATGAAGAAGCTTCTCATTCCCGTGCTAAACAGACAGTTACAGAAATAAAGAGGCAGCGTGAAGTCATGGATGAATATTCAAGTGATCAATTGCTAACCCCTTATCGAGCACCGCTTGTTTCACGTCCGCGCTTTATGCAGCAAAAACAAGGACTCTCCTCTGGTGAAATAGGTACAGCGATGCATACGGTAATGCAGCATATTTCTTTAAAAAGATCCCACAGCCCAGAAGAGGTGGAAGAGTTTGTAGAACATCTTGTTCATAAAGAAGTCCTGCGGCGGGAGGAAGCGGATGAAATCGATCACCATGCGATTTCCAGCTTTTTTGGAACGTCCATCGGAAAGCTCTTACGAGAAGCGGAGCACATCGAGAGGGAGGTTCCTTTCAGCTTGACTTTACCCGCTCATGAAGTGTATAAAGACTGGAAAAATCCCACTGAGGAAAAGGTTTTTATCCAAGGGGTGATTGATGCTGTGGTTCCTTATGGCAGCGGCTGGATGATCATTGATTATAAGACGGATACGATTCCTTCTGATGTAGATGTAGAAGAAGTATTAAAAAATAGATATCGTACCCAGCTTCAGTTGTATGGGAGAGCATTAGAGAAGATATGGAATCAACCTGTTGAGAAAAGCTGTCTATATTTCTTCAATGGACCGCTCATTGTGGAGGTAGATTAATGTGGTTGATACGTGTGAATTATGTAGAAGAGCTTTAGTGGAAACGAATGTTCATCATCTCGTTCCAAAAGAATACGGAGGCGTCGATGGACCAACTGCTCTTCTTTGCAAGCCTTGTCATCGTCAAATTCATGCACTTTTTACAAATCAGGAGCTAGCGGGTTTCTATCATTCTTTAGAACGGCTGGCGGATCACCTGGATATGAAAAAATATTTAAGGTGGATAAAAAAACAAGATCCAAATAAAAGAATCACTACACGGAAATCCAATCAAAAGAAAAGATGAAAGGGGATGGCTGCCTGCCATCCCCTTTCATTTATGCTCCACCGACATTCTGGTCATTGACATCTGGGTCGATAGCCGACGTATTACTGAAACCATTGTTCGTTGCTATAAAATCACCTGTATTTGATGAACCTGCTCCGTTAGCGGTTTTTGAGGAACTCTTAGGTGAGACATAAAAAGAATCACCGAAATTAACTACTCCTCCGCTAATGCTGTTTATTCTTAGTGGACCCACTATGGATGGCATAATTTTAGCCCTCCTTAATCTATATACTTCTACAGCTTATGAGATCTGTGAAGTTATTGTTCCTCATTCAATATTCGAACGTGTTTAAGTCTTGATTCCCCTTCAATATGATTTACGCCGCCAACTTGAACCAGACCTGCTGTTGAAATACCTTTTACATGCATAGATTGAACATTAATAACGGGGTGATGGCTGCAGAAAGAAGACTTGATGGCTATTGAAGGACGGGGAGGGGACAATTCACGGTGAAAGATGGAGAAATCATCAAAATCTACTTTATCTGAGATGGTTAGAGTTTCTTCTTGAACAGCAATAACTCTCGCATGCGAATTGGAACGGCTCACGTCACCGATTAGAAATCCAGATCCTATCGAAATGGCAAGGACGTCAATATAATCCAGTTCTACCATTCGGCTATTCATCGGGGACCATCTCTACTTCTCCTTCGGCTTCTAAAGGAACAAATGGACCGATGATCAAAGATTCAGGCGGAGTATCAAAGAAGGAACGTAAGCGGATCGTTTTGTTGTCACCAATCAAAAATACAGAAGAGGTAGTAACACTGCTGACACGAATATTTCCAACGTGAAGTCCGTAGTTATGAACGGTATGATTCATGGTGTATCCTCCCTTTTATAATTATTTAAATATTGAACAACAGAAGATTGTACTTCTTCCGATAGCCGGTCGACAATGTCATGAACATTCAGGTCGGGATGCTGCCTCTGGTACTGTTGAAAACGTTCAGGTAACTGTTTATTAATGTCGGAAATTATTTTTTCGCGATGTTCGCTCGATAAAGGAAGATTGTGAATTCTTACATACTCATCAATATGTTTAGGAACGTGAGAGGTCATCAGATTATTTAAGTGTTGATCATTGGTTTGTCCTTTATATAAATCTTCAATTTCTGATTCGGCGATACCTTGAGGAGACAAACCAATTTGCAATGTTCCCTCCAAGGTTTCTATTTTCAACTGGTCGAAATGGTATTCGATTTTCTCAATCACCGTCTTACGCTGATCTGATGATTGAAGTTTTTCAATTTTTTGGGTGAGTTGATCGATTATTTTTTGCTGTTCCTTCATTTGTTCCATCATCTGCTGCATCCATGCGTTCCAAGAATAATAGTTATCCATGAGTATGAAATTCACCCCTTTCCTGAGCTATAAAGGAAGTTATACGTTACAGTCTATGCACCAAGGGTTTAATATTTGTCCTTAAATTGTGAGAGGCACTAGTGGAGAGGAGTCCGTTTCAGGAAAACTTATTTCTCCGTCTATAGGTTCTGGCTCTTTAGCCGGTCCGGTGAATCCTCCAGTATTATATAAGTCTGCCTGGGCCTGAATCACCCCTGAACTGCCAATTTGGACGATGGAAGAGTTAGCGACGGTACCGATTTTCAAAAAGCGAATTGAAATCGTCTGGTAAACGGTCAAGTTCATCAATAACCTCTCCTTATGGGGAATAGTTTGGCTGATCCACAACCTCTTGATCATTGATATACGTATTAGCCTTGTTCAATTGCACCCGTATTCCATCGCCTGTATTAAATGACCCGCCTCCTGCGTAAGTTTTTGCGGTGGCTTGAGGAGCTATGCTATACACATCACCGATATTGAAAACAGCTGCTGAAGATATGGAAATCACTTTTACAAAACCGACGGTAGCAGGCATGGGGTTCTCCTTTCTTCATCTATATGAAACCACATTGTGTAATTTTCGTATTAAAAGTAAAATGAAAAGTAATAAGGGGGAGTTCGGCATGGAACCACAAGCATCGCCGCTGCAAGATAAAGAAAGACTGAGTTGGATAGACGCTGCACGAGGGTTGGCGATTTTAGGGATATTCATGGTAAACGTCCCTGCGTTTAACGCGCCTTATTTCTTATATGGAGGTGAAGAGTTCGTCTGGACATCTACAACGAGCCGGGCTGTACAGACCTTTATAGATATCTTTTTTCAAGCCAGCTTTTATACACTCTTCTCCCTAATGTTCGGATTTGGAATATTCATGATGAAAGAACGCCTGGAATTAAAGAATATGAACTATCGTCCCATCATCTTCAGACGATTGCTTATCCTGATTGGATTTGGAGCGGTACACGCTTTTCTTATATGGCATGGTGATATACTTCTATCCTATGGAGTATTTGGATTTATATTGTTCGCTTTCTTTAACGTCAAACCAGCTACGCTTCTTATTTCAGCTTTTAGTATGTTGGGCGTGCTAGTGATTCCCCTGACCCTTGGTTTATATGCTCTTCGAGATTCATTAGGCGCATTAGGCAACAGCCAGCCTGCAGAGGAAGCGATTAGAAATTATGGGGAAGGAAACCTAATGGATATCTGGCAGCAAAACTTAACTGACTGGACTTACAGCAATAATGCCGGGACGATCCCTTTGCTTGCTTTATCTTTAATACCTATGTTTTTAATTGGAGCATATATTGCTAAAAGAAGGTGGCTGCATGAGCCTGAAGTACATCTTACTTCAATAAAAAAGTGGTGGGTAGTTACAGGGGGTTTATTTATATTATTTAAAGCTGGCCCATATGTGATTGGGAATCCAGAATGGTTTCAACTTTTACAAGACAATATTGGAGGGTCAGCATCCGCAGTATTTTACGTATTATCCATTACGCTGGCTTTTAGAACCTCTTTTGGCAGAAAAATTATTTATCCTTTAACTTTTGTCGGAAGGATGTCGCTGTCGAATTACATCTTACAATCCGTCATCAGCTTCTTTTTATTCTACTCTGTCGGGCTCGGCTGGTATGGGGAAGTTACACCGCTTCTGAGTGTCCTTATAGTGCTGATCATTTTTAGTATGCAAGTGGCCGGGAGTAAAGCCTGGCTAAGAAAATACCGTTATGGTCCGCTGGAATGGTTGTGGCGAACTTTGACGTACAGAAAAAAACAGCCTTTAAAGCGTTCAACAAGGCAGGCTTCTTATTAAAGGAGAGGGTCAAAATGAAAAGGAGACAGTTAGAAAAAGAGTCTGAGAAGTGGGTGAAGGATGGAACCATCACTTTTTCTCAAAGAGATCAGATTTTAAAACGCTATAGTCATACCCCCGGTCATCCTATATTGCTGACTTTCGCTGCGTTATTCATTGGTCTGGGATTTCTGACTTTCATTGCTTCCAATTGGTCGGCCTTATCAGATATTGTAAAGCTTGCCATCATTATTTTTTTCCTGCTCGCTTTCTATTTGACAGGTGGTTTCCTCTATCGAAATCGTTCGAAATCTGTTGGGTTGAGTTTAATTATCATTGCTCTGTGTGTATTTGGTGCAGGGATATTTTTGACAGGCCAAATGTATAATTACACTTCGTTCAGTGCATTTCCGTTTTTTATCTGGGCTGCCGCTGCCTTTGTCCTGCTTCTTGTTTTTTGGGAATCGCTTTTATTCCTGGCCGCAATAATACTTATAACAGCTGGACAAATTTATAGCGGAAGCGTCTATCAAGATTTTTATATTCCTTTAGGCATATTATTCCTCGGTCTAGGTTGGGTTTTATTTGTAAAAGGGGATCGTTTACTTACAATTTTGTTTGCTGTCAGTTATGTCATTCAATCGCTTGTGTTCGTGTTTGCATATGGATGGTCATACTATTGGCTGATCTTGTTATTTCTTATTCTCTATATCGTCAGCCATCTCCCTTATGGTCAAATTCACTTGAAATCATTCGGTTCAGTGGCTGTAATGGCCATTTTTATAGTAGATATCTTTCAAGTATTCCTATTAGGTCGCGGGAGTGAAACGGTTGAATATTCGAATTTGTTTTTCTTGGGATGGTCGCTGCTATTCCTATATGCGGTCATCCAATCAGCCATCGAATCCACGAAGTTCAATTGGATTGATCTTGTTTTATTTATACCTGTTTTTCGAATAGGAGAAGGAGACCTTCTTTCTTTGCTCCTATTATTCGGGTACTCCCTCGGGTGGCTGATTGCAGGCTATAGGAAAGAGCATTCAGAGTGGGTGGCGAAAGGAACATTTGCATTTCTATTGACGACGTTGATCGCTTATTTTCAACTGGCTTGGGCATTCATGGATCGATCGATATTTTTCTTCACAGGAGGCTGTCTTTTATTTGTCTTAAGTTTCTTTTTAGAGAGGAAAAGACGCCAGGTGAGAAGAGAGGGTGAGCATTCATGAATCGGTGGCTGTTTTATACGGCAGTAGCTCTGCAAGTTATTTTTTTGATGGGAATGGGGGGGTCATACTATGCAATGGACCGTTTTGGTGACACGATCGTATTAGAAACAGAACCTCTAGATCCCCGCGATCCATTTTACGGAGATTACGTCACGGTTCGTTATAGTATTGAAGATATCCCTGTTGAAATGTGGGAAGATAAGAAGGAGCCAGCTCGTGGAGATACCGTATTCATCACGGTAGAAGAACAGGGTTCTGGTTACTACGAATTAGTAAAGGCTTCTCCTCAATCCGAGCGTGCTAAGGCGGGCCAAGTTGAGTTAAAAGCAAAGTTTGAATGGCATAATCAACAAACTGACACTTATCAAGTGAATATTGGATTGGACCGTTATTTCATCGAAGAAGGCACTGGGAATACTATTGAGCAGGCAGGCGATGCGACGGCTGAGATCGTAGTAGCCCCGTGGGGTCAGAAAAAAATCATATCCTTAGAATGACGATGAAGTTCAAATCATGTCGAGTATAAAATAAAGAAGTTCGGCCTCAGCCGAACTTCTTTATTTTAAAACATCTTTAATTTGCTCAATTGCCCAGTCTAAATCTGATTTATCAATCGTCAGAGGTGGAGCGAAACGAATCACATTCTCATGTGTTTCTTTACACAAAAGTCCTTTTTCTTTTAATTGTTCACAATATGAGCGGGCAGGCACCGTCATTTCTACGCCGATAAACAACCCTCTGCCGCGAATTTCTTTGATTTTAGGATTATCAATGGATTGAAGTTCTTCTTTCATGTAAGTTCCTAATTCTAAGGAGCGTTCGGCAAGCTTTTCTTCTTCAATGACATCTAGCGCAGCGACTGATACTGCACAAGCCAGCGGATTTCCTCCGAATGTGGAGCCGTGGGAGCCTGGATTAAAAACTCCCAGCACATCTTTGTTGGCTACAACACACGAGATCGGGAAGACTCCGCCTCCAAGTGCTTTCCCTAAAATTAGTACATCTGGTGAAACACCTTCCCAGTCACAGGCGAACATCTTACCACTGCGGCCCAGTCCTGCCTGGATTTCATCTGCAATATAAAGGACATTCTCCTTTTGACAAAGCTCATATGCTTCTTTTAGGAATCCTTCAGGAGGCATAACGATGCCAGCTTCACCCTGAATCGGTTCAAATAGAAAACCTGCTGTGTTTTCATTGATCGCTTCCTTAAGAGCTTCAATATCACCGTAAGGAATGACTTTAATTCCAGGGAGCAATGGGCCGAAACCACGTTTGTATTCCTCCTCTGAAGATAAAGACACTGCAGTAAGTGTACGGCCGTGGAAGTTGCCTACACAAGCGATGATTTCAGCCTGGCCGTCTGGAACGCCTTTTACATCGTACGCCCAGCGTCTTGTCGCTTTGATCGCCGTTTCAACTGCTTCTACCCCTGTATTCATGGGAAGAGCCATTTCTTTATTAGTTAATTTACATACTTTCTCATACCATGGACCGAGCTGGTCGTTATGGAAAGCACGAGAGGTAAGAGTCACGCGAGATGCCTGATCCTGGAGAGCCTGTATGATTTTAGGGTGACGATGGCCCTGGTTCACTGCTGAGTACGCGCTAAGCATATCCATATACCGGTTACCTTCAGGATCCTCCACCCATACTCCCTCAGCTCTTGATATTACAATCGGTAAGGGGTGATAGTTTTTAGCACCATATTCCTGTGTTTGATCAATAATTTCCTGGCTATTTATAGTCATGATATCCCTCCAATTACATTTGAAAACTCCACGTCCAGTATAACAGGTTTTGTAACAATTTTCTTACTAATTCAAAAATTGAAGTTCAAGCTTATTATAGGAAAATATGAAACTCACATGGTATTATTAAGGTAGATTTATGTATAAGGAGGAAGGGTCATGTCGCATTTACATATTACCTCTTGGGTAATTGCTTTCGTTCTCGTAGGACTAGCCACAACGTTTACAAGAAGCGGAAATGAAAAAGCAGCGAAAATATCTCACATGATTTTGCGAGCCGATTATTTACTCATTTTATATTCAGGGGGTTCACTGTTCGCAAGCTACGCCACGTATGGACCTTTGATCATCATTAAAGTTCTCGTAGGGCTATGGGTGATTGCTGCGATGGAAATGATTACCATCAAGTTCAAGAAGAAAAAGCCGGTGGGAGTATGGTGGGCTCAGCTTCTAATAGCGGCGATTATTGCTATCGTACTTGGATTCGGTTTCTTGCCGATGGGGATACTGCCTGCATAAAAAAGGAACCTGCATGTCTTGGACATGCAGGTTTTTTTATGAAAAAAGGGGTATTTGTATGGCTCTTGTATCACCGCTATTGGGGGAGCGAGTGATAACTCTTATCAATTAAAATGATAATCATTCTCACTCGCAAAGTCAACATAATTTTTTTGAAAAATTATGATGCATGATTCTCTTTATATATTAGTGGATATATTAAGCCATTCCTTCATCTGCGATTGACACATATTCGATTCAACAGGTTGACAATTTTAAGTCTTTACGTAAAAAAACCACATAAAAGTCTTGTCATCTTTCATAACGTTTATTACGATGCTTTTTTTGCTCTTATCTTTCACAGTTATAGTTAAGGGTTCTAAAGTAAAAGGGATGGTGACATGTTATGTGTGGATTTGTAGGTTGGGTGGGGTCTCCTGCAAGAGAAGAGGAACGCTCGTCGATAGTGGATCAAATGGCTAAGACTATTGAACATAGAGGACCAGATGCTTATAAAAAGTGGGTGAGGGAGCAGGCTGGATTTGGACATCAGCGACTGATAGTGGTCGATCCCAAAGGCGGCGTCCAGCCAATGGTACGTCAAGCGAATGGGGAAGAATATATTCTGTGCTATAACGGCGAACTATATAATACAGAAGACGTGCGCAAGTTATTGAAAGCCAAAGGCTGGACTTTTCAAGGCCACTCCGATACTGAGGTCGTCCTTCTTAGTTATATAGAGTGGGGAGAACAATGCGTCCAGAAATTCAATGGCATTTTTGCTTTCAGTGTTTGGGAAGTGAATAAGCAGTGTTTATTCATTGCAAGAGATAGGCTCGGTGTAAAACCGCTATTCTACAATGAACAAAATGGCGGACTTACATTTGCTTCAGAGATAAAAGCGCTGCTTGCCCATCCAGAAAAAGACGCCAGTATATCAGAGCAAGGGATTTTAGAAGTTCTTACTTTAGGACCATCTCGTACGCCGGGAAATGGGGTTTTTGATGGTATCCATGAAGTGAGGCCAGGGTTCTATGCTACATGGAGTGCGGGAGTTTTCAAAGAAAAGCGGTATTGGAATGTAGAAAGCCGTGAACATAAGGATACGTGGGAAGAGACCGTAGAACGAGTCAGGGATTTGTTTACTGATGCAGTACAGAGACAGCTTGTCAGTGATGTAAAGCTAGGAACCTTTCTTTCAGGAGGAGTCGACTCCAGCGCAATTACAAGCATAGCCGCAAATTATTACAAGAAAGAGAATTTAGGTAATTTAAAAACCTTCTCTATCGATTACGAAGAACAAGAAAAGTTTTTTAAATCTAATGCATTTCAACCGGATCGCGATCTAACTTACATTCAGCTAGTACAAAAAGAGCACAAGACAAAGCATTTCACGTTGGAAGCAAGTGTTGAAGATTTAGTTTCAAGGTTGCAAAGATCAGTCGAATTGCGAGATTTGCCAGGAATGGCCGATGTAGATTCATCTCTTCTATGGTTTTGTGAAAAAATAAAAAACCACGTAACCGTTGCTCTATCAGGAGAGTGTGCTGACGAAATATTTGGAGGGTATCCATGGTTTTATCGCAAAGAAGACCGTGATCGAAAGGGTTTCCCCTGGATACGGTCAATCTCGGAGAGGGAAAATCTGGTTAGAGAAGATGTCGTTCAACGATTTGATTTAGAAAATTATATGCTCAAAAGATACCAAAATTCTATTGGGGAAGCTCCACTGCTGGATGGGGAAAAGGAATCGGCTTCGAAACATCGTCAAATGCTTTACTTGAACATGAACTGGTTCATGCAAACGCTTCTGGAACGGAAAGACCGAATGAGTATGGGAGCGAGTCTTGAAGTGAGAGTTCCGTTCAGTGATCATAGGATTGTGGAATATGCTTATAATATTCCCTGGGAAATGAAGCATTTTGGTAATCAGGAAAAGGGATTATTACGTCAGGCTTTATATGGCATTTTGCCTGATAAAGTATTGCACCGGAAGAAAAATCCTTATCCAAAAACTTTCCACCCCGACTATACGAAAGCAGTAACGGTTTGGATGAAAGAAATACTCAGCCAGCCTAATGCACCGATATTCAATTTATTTGATCGAAAAGCTCTTGAGCAATTAAATGAATCTGAAGGTAAAGCGATTAACACCCCATGGTTCGGCCAGTTAATGACGGGACCTCAATTAATTGCCCACTTATGCCAAATCAACTATTGGCTGACTGTTTATCGAATAAAAATAAACTAATTTGACCGCGCTCTTAGAGTGCGGTTTTATTACATAATGGCTTTGTTTAAGTTCCGTGTTGATATTCATATAAACTCCCTATAGTGGAAGACTCAGTTTCGAGATGTTTGGACTGTTTCCGTTATGTTTAACAGAGGTAAGAGCTCCGGGAAATCACTCCCTTTCCGTGGGAGCGCGGGATAAAGAAGACGCTACTTTTTGCGAAAAGGGTTCATTTCTAGCTTACTTTTATGGAAATGAAAAGCCTATTGGATAGTTAGTTTTTCTAAAACAACCGGTTGAATTATTTTGCAAACGTGGGTACAAGGGAGTTTCTGCTTCTCCGTTCTAAAATGAACGATCATTAAACATTACAAAGAGATTTCATTTCTAGATTGACGGGTGGAGGTACAAAGGGCTAACCTTAAAGGTGGATGTTATAGAATAAGGGGGAGCGGGAGATGAGAAAATTTACTATAGTTCTCATGTTCATTCCGTTTCTTCTTTTTTACGCCTTTGAAATTGAAGCCGTTGAAAAAGAAGAACGAAGATGGCAAGACGAAAGTATGTATTATATTATGGTCGATCGTTTTATGAACGGAAATACTGAAAACGATTACGAGGTGGATAAGGATAACCCTGAAGCTTACCATGGCGGCGACCTGCAAGGTGTTATAGACCAGCTTGATTACATAGAAGAAATGGGTTTTACTTCTATTATGTTAAGTCCGATTATGAAAAATACGGAAGAAGGCTATCATGGATATTGGATAGAAGATTTTATGCAAGTTCAGGAGCATTTTGGAACGATAGAAGATGCACAAAGGCTTGTAGAGGAAGCTCACAACCGTGATCTTAAAGTAATTTTTGAATTTGTGGTCAGTCATACAGGAAATGAGCATCCGTGGCTAGAAGAAAGCGGGCAAGAGGACAAATATCTTGATTCAGAAGCTATGGAAGAAAATGATGTGGCAAGGGTGGAAAATACTTGGCTTTCTAATTTGCCCCGTTTGAATACCGAACATCCCGAGGTGCAAAGCCAATTAACGGAAGCGGCTCAATTTTGGAAGGAAGAAACGGGTGTGGATGGATTCAGGCTCAGTTCTATAAATCAAGTCTCTAAGGAGTTTTTATCCATATTCAATGAATCCTTGAAATTATTAGATGATGATTTCATGTTAATAGGTGATCTTAATGTAGAAGACCCTGATGACATAGGGGCTTACGAATCGGCTGGAATAGACAGTTTCGTTAATGATCCGTTTTATGAAGCTGCTTCGGGTTCCTTTAACCATTCAGATGCCTCTCTAGATTCATTATTTAAAGTTTGGCAGTCCAGCCTACAGAATTTTGAGAATCCTGAACTGCTTGGTCATTATTTGGATGATCCTAGTACAAAAAGATTTACGAGAGTCGCAGTGGAAGAGGGGGGCAATCCCTTGACCCGCTGGAAACTTGCCTTGACTCATATGTTCACTTCTCCAGGGTATCCCATTCTGACCTATGGAAGTGAGGTTCCACTAGATGGAGGTGAAACTCCTGATAATCTTAAAATGATGAATTTCAAAGGCGGAGATGAAGAATTAAAACAGCACATAGAGAAGTTGAACTCGATGAGAGAAGAGTTCCCGGCCCTGAGAAGAGGGACTTATGAAGAATTATTCAATAGTGATGGATTAGCTGTTATTAAAAGGGTTTATAAGGAAGAAACGATGGTTATCGCTATGAATAACTCCCCGAGGACACAGGCGGTGGATTTGACTGAGCTGCCGGATGACCAGCAAATGCGCGGTCTTTTAGAGGATGGTGTCGTAAGGCAAAACGGAGAAGGTGTTTATAAGCTTGGGATGGAACGAGAAACAGCAGATGTATTTGTTGTTGAAGAAGACAAAGGATTAAATTGGCTGTTCATAGGATTTGTCGGAGGGGTACTGTTGTTGTTCGTTACAGCAGTTATTGTAATCAGTTTAAAAAATAAGGATTGAAAACGAGAACAAGTTACATATGTTTATAATGCATGTGGTATGATCGATGAAGACTTGTCACTTAAAGACTCGGGTTTAAAACACTCTAAAAACTCCGAAAAAAAGCTGCCTATAAAGGCCTCAAGGCCGATATAGGCAGCTTTTTGTAACTATACAGGTTCTTCGTTAAGGAAAAATAAAGCGATGGTACCTGGACCTGCATGGGCGCCGATGACTGCCCCGATCATGTCGATATGAATGTCTTTCGTACCGAATTCATCTCTGATCATTTCAGCCAGCAATTCAGCCGATTCGAGGTCATCTCCGTGGCTGATCGCTATTCGTTGTTGATCCAATGCAGTACCGCGTTCTTTCATAACTTCAACCATTCGTTTTAATACTTTTTTTGATCCCCGTATTTTTTCTAAAGGGACCAGCTTGCCATCCTCCATGTGGAGCAGTGGTTTGATTCTAAGAAGGCTTCCTACAAATGCAGCCGTCTTACTTACACGACCACCACGGTATAAATATTCAAGGTCGTCTACAGTGAAAATATGTTCCATATGTTCGGCATGGTACTTGCCAGTCTCAACGATTTCTTCAAATGTTTTTCCTTGTTCAGCTAATTCTGCGATCCTCATGATGATAAGACCGTAACCTAACGAGGCAGCTTCTGTATCTAAAACTTCAAATTTTGCATGAGGATATTCTTCTTTTACTTCTTCTCCAATCATTTTAGCGGTCTGATAAGTCCCTGAGAGCTCAGAAGAAAATGCGAAATAAATGAAGGGCTGGTCCTCTTTCACATATCTTAGAAAAGTATCTCGGAAGGCTTGAGGAGAAACTTGAGATGTTTTAGGTGCTTCTCCATTTTTCATCATTTCATATACTTGTTTTGGTGTAATCGTTTTTCCATCCTCGTATTCTTTTCCATTGATCGTCACACCGAGTGGTAAACAGTCAATATTGAATTTATGTAACGTCTCGGATGAAAGGTCACTAGCAGAATCGGTTAAAATTTTGACGTTCATATCTTCACCTGCCAATCAATTATATTAGTTCCTTTTAGTGTAGGCTTATGAAAGGAGTTAGTAAAGAGATATCTAACCATTCTTGATGATTATAAGCCGTTGAACTTGGGAATCGCTGAAGATAGGACTTGATTTTAGGCGGTGTCGGTGATAAAAAATAGATAGCGCTTAATGCAGAATAGGAGGTTGACATGTTTTCCTTTGAACTTAAACGAATCTTAATCGTACTAGTAGGTGCAGTATTCAATGCTTTATCACTGAACTTATTTCTTATTGAAGCTAATGTCTACGCCAGCGGCTTTACTGGTGTCGCTCAGTTGCTTACAAGTATTTTTCAAGATTTTCTGAACGTACCTGGCGTAAGTACAGGTTTGATTTTGCTATTACTTAACATACCAGTTGCTATACTAGGCTGGTTTAAAGTAGGGAAAGGATTTACAATCTATAGTATTATATCTGTAGGTTTTACTACTTTATTTCTTGAAGTCATCCCTGTCGTCCAATTATCAGAAGATATCATTCTAAATGCGGTATTTGGCGGTGTTATCGGCGGTTTTGGTGTAGGGATTACACTAAAATGGGGTGCTTCTACTGGTGGTCTAGACATCGTAGCGATGATTTTATCGCGTATGAGAGATCGTCCTATCGGAATTTATTTCTTAATCATAAATAGTTTGATTATTGCTGTAGCGGGACTTCTTTATTCCCCTGAAAATGCGCTCTACACATTATTGACGCTGTACGTAACAACCCGTGTTATTGATGCTATTCACACACGTCATGAAAAACTGACAGCTATGATCATTACAACAAAGGCTGCAGATTTAGAAAAAGCGATCCATTCTCAAATGGTGCGCGGAATTACAACCTTGCCGGCAAAAGGTGCATTTACTCAGCAAGATAAAAATATGCTGGTGATGGTTATAACTAGATATGAGTTATATGACTTACAAAGTATAATTTCTGAAGTAGATCCACAAGCTTTCACAAATATAGTCCAAACAACAGGCATTTTTGGATTCTTCAGGAAAGATGACAAATAATTAAAAAGGGTGTGTAAAAACTGAAGAAATGGTACCCCATAATCGCAGGCGTATTAACAGTTTTTCTCGTGGCATGCTCGAATAGCGATGACGCTAGTGAGAGTGAAATGGATAACAATGAAACTGAAGAGGAAACCTCCAATTCTGATTCGGAAGAGCCTGACGGCAGTGTTGTAGCTTTAATCGAACAGCTCACTTTTGAGGCTGAGGTTGTTGAGGAAGAAGATGGAATAACAGCTGAATTTTCTATTACGAACGATGCAGAAGAACCGGTGATTCTAGGTTTTAATTCCAGTCTTAAATACGATGTAATCATAGAAAATCAAGATGGAGAAGAAGTGTATCAGTATTCTGAGGGTCAGGCCTTCACCCAACAGCTTACTATGGATGAGCTTGAACCTGGAGATAAACTTGAGGCAAATGAAACAGTAAACGAAGATTTGCCTCCAGGTAATTATAACGTAACCATGACGTTTCTTGTAACTTCTATAAATGACCAGCCTTTTGAGTCAAAACCATTTGAAATTTCTGAACAGATTACAATTGGTGAAGGGGGAGAAACGTCATCCGGCTCAGAAGAGGCTGAAGAGCTTGATGAAGAACTTGAGACATCACAAGGTGAGAATGGAGAAGCTTTCCGTGACCTGAATTTAGAAGGAGAAAACGGAAGCTACACGGTATCAGGTGAAGTGAGTGCTAAAGACGGTGAGTTTTTCTATATGGTGGAAGATGGTCACAACTTGCTGATAGAGGAAGAAGCCGTGCAAGTGGAAGATCCAGGCGCAGAGTGGTCCTCTTTTGAAACAGAGGTCACTATTCCTAAAGAAGATTTGCCTAATAGAGGCGCACTGATCATGACGATGTACAATAAAGATGAGGAAGGACAGCGTACACAAGAGAATTTTGTCCCCTTAGATAATTTCGATGAACAATAATAAAGAAGGCTGACTCTTAAGGTCAGCCTTCTTTTAATAACCGTGTTCTGTTAGAATACCTTCAACTTTAGCTGTTAGAACTTCCCAATCTGCGTCAGGCAGTCTGTTGACGGTAATGAAGTTTTGGAATCCAAAGACATTGTCTACGCCATCCAGTTCCATGAGCTGGTTCATGATCTCATATTCGCTTTTTTGACCAGGCATAACAGACACGCTGCCGTCTCCTTGAAAAATCATTGATTCAGTAGTGAATTTACGTGCATTCGGATTTGGTGTTTCATCTACGGTAATAGCCATATTCAGTATTCCTCCTCTTATTCTTTCAGTTTTTATTTTAGCAGAAAACGAACCAACTCTAAACTCACAGCTTCTCGTTTCTTTTTTATCTTGAATGTGTGTTACAATATGAACGATTTCAGGGAGGTATGAAATGGAAACTAGACTAATTGATGTATTGCAGCCTATAAAAGATAATGACTATCAATTATCTGAAAACCAGAATCTTTCAGAACTTACGACGCTCATGTTACAAAAGATCGGGTCACCTGATCCTGTGCTGCGTGAAGAATTGATTTATATGATTTTTTCTAATTTCATAAAGCGTGATTATTACAATGCGGAACAACTGAAAAATATTCTGCGATCTGTATTAAATAAAAACTACCTTTTTTACCGAATTAAAACGTCCAATAAAGAAGAGAATGCCGTATTCAGAAGAAGTGTTTCGGTTAGACTCATCTCCCCGATTATGAAGAAACACCGTGAAAACCAGTTGCTTTCTGAACAAGAAATCCATCGGGTATGGGACAACTTAAAAAAGTATATGGAGCAGGAGAAAGACCACCGTGGCTATATTGACGGCAAAGGCTGGGCGCATGCGATGGCCAATGCTGCAGATGCGTTATATAATGTTGCTTCCTGCGAAGAGATCACTACACAAGAAGTAAGAGATATGCTACCTATCATCCGTGAACAATTCCTAATTGATCAGCCTTATCTATTCGATGAAGAAGAACGGATGGTTACTGCATTAATCGCCATGTTCGATAAGATTGAACCTGACGAAAGAGCTGAGTGGCTGAAAACTCTGATATATGAACGTAAAGGCTGGAATGATCCTGCCGAAGAAATCATTATTAATAACAGTAAGCATTTTCTAAGAGCGTTATACTTCCGTATTATCGAAGAACCGAGTGGTTGTAATGAGCTGACTTCCGTTTTAGAAGATTTGTTAAGGGAACTTAGAAAACAAGAAGCTTATTAAATTACTTGCGAGGGATGAATGATGTTTAAATGGGGCGTGTATATAGGCACAACCTCTGGGATAGCTCTAGGTTTATACATGTGGTTTGTGGAGCTGGCCACAGAAATCAAGGTGTATACTTTGCTGATGAACGTAGATTTCATCCCAGTGATTGGAGACATCCATTGGCCTGTTTATATAGAGTGGCTCTTTCATATGATCATCTCCTGGGGAATCGGTGTCCTATTTTGTTACCTTTTCATGAAGAAGATTCAAGTAACAATGAAGAGGCTGTGGATCGCGGCATTTCTTCTGGCAGGAGGAGCGGCAGCCAGTTATTTTCCCTTGACTGCTCTTGCCATTAAAGAGACGCCGGGGTTATTTGATCTGACTGCTATCGCGTATTGGTTAATAGGCCATGCTATTTATGCAATTGTTCTAAAGTCTTCTTATTATCGGACATGAAAAGTTGACTTTGTTAAAGTTATTAAAAAAGACCAGACTAATTAAAGTCTGGTCTTAAAATGATTTAACGCATGCTGTTGTGTTCAGCTTCAAGCCTTTGTTCTAACTGCTGTAGCTCTTGCTTCTCTTCTTGAGAGCACTGGCTATATGCAGATTGAATAGCTTGTTTAGCTGCTTGCATATCTTGCTGACTAGGTTCTTGGCCGTTTTTGTTGCGATTTTTAGTCATACGATTGACAGCGTTACGTGCATTTTCAAATAGGGAATTCTCCATTTAAAACCCTCCTACAGTATGTTGGTCTGCTTCTATTTCCTTACGGTTCGCATCTGAAAGCCGCTTGGGTTCCATATCGCGTTCTTGAAAAGGACGAACTTCAGTCCAACGTTTTTCTTCCTTGTTTTGCTTATCCATGACACAGCCTCCTGTCATAAAAAAAGCCTGAACGCTTTTTGCGTCCAAGCTTAGTATGGCTGTGTGCTACACATATACTCAAGGTAAAAATTGACTTACATGGCTTTACGATTAAGTTTTAAATATTCCGTCAAAAATTCTCCGATGCCATTTTCTTCGTTAGTTCCTGCCACGTAATTTGCCATTTTTTTCAGTTCATCAATACCGTTGCCCATCGCAACGCCTACACCTGCATAGTCAATCATCTCAAAATCATTATCTTCGTCCCCAAAAGCAATGATCCGCTCCTTAGGGATATGATAATAATGAGCGATTTTCTGAAGCCCTACCGCTTTATTCATACCTGCACGCACAATTTCAATTACATGCCAGGGAGCTCCCCATTTTCGGTGTTCGATAAATTCAGCCTGGGTATCCAATTCTTTACGTAAAGCTTTAATTTTTTCTTCTTCAGGATGAATTAAAAGAGAAGTTGGATCATTTTTTAAATTTTGCTGAAGCCTGCCGACTGTAACAGGGTTGTTATCCTCTGTATGGAAAATTTTCATGATTTCATCATCGTGCTGGTCTAAATAAATGGAATCCTTGACCTCTGCAAGAATATTTTTGACTCCCAGCTCATGACATTTATGAATTATTTTATGGGCGGTACGAATAGATAAAGGAGAATGTAACGCGTCCCAGTGTTTATTGTTGGGGTGGTGGATCAATGCTCCGTTAAAATTTACCATAGGGGTGTTCAAACCTAATTCTTTATAAAAATCGATGCTTGCTCGATGTGGACGACCTGTAGCAATACAGACTACATGTCCTTTATTCATCGCATCAAGCACAACTTCTTTTGTTTGTGGATTTATTTGCTTGTCATCTGTAAGCAAAGTTCCATCCAAATCTAATGCAATTAAATGTTGTTTTGTCATCCTAATTCACCTCATTTATAGTCCAGTGTAGCGATTAAACGCCAATATTGCAAAGATATTACAATCGAAAGACCTAATACTTTCCATCCTTTATTCTCAATGTTACAATGCAAATTATACAAAATAAGATGTAAATTAGTTTAGGAAGCATGTAAAGATTGAAAGAAGGGAACCAAATAATGATTGGCATTTATCGCGAAACCTTAAAACACATTCCGTCTTTAGTTATTGTAGATTCTCAAAAATATGATCAGCCACTGCCAGTGTTTACATATTTCCATGGTTTCACTTCCGCTAAAGAACAAAATCTCCCCCAGGCTTATTTGTTGGCAAATAAAGGATATCGTGTCATACTGCCAGACAGTCTCTACCATGGCGAACGTACAGATGTATTATCAAAAGAAGAACTAAGTTTTAAATTTTGGGACATAGTGTATCAAAATTTAAAAGATCTGCAAGATATTAAGGACGTGCTCGATCAGAGGGATCTAATTTTAAATCAAAGGTTCGGTGTGGGAGGTACTTCAATGGGCGGTGTCACGACTAGTGCAGCCCTTACTATGTATCCATGGATTCAGGCCGCAGCCGTCATGATGGGTTCTCCGAAACCTGTTGATTTTGCAAAGAAACTTATTAAAGATGTAGAAAAGACTGGCCTTCAGCTTCCAATTACGGAAACTGAGCTGAATGTTCTATATAGTTCATTGCACAGTATCGATCTTTCTGCTAATTCCGATAAGCTTAGAGAGAGACCATTATTTTTTTGGCACGGCGACGCAGATCCTGTTGTACCTTTTGAACATTCGTATGATTTCTACAACGAAATTGTAGGGGCGTATAAAAACCCTGAAAACATTCGTTTTTTAAGGGAGGCAGGTGTGGATCATAAAGTCACTCGCTTTGGGGTTAATGAGATGGTGAACTGGCTGGAAATTGTTCTTTAGACGTTCGTGGTTTAATCTCGCAGCAATTTTGTTTATAATAGAAGTTGAAGTAACAAGAAGGGGGTACTATTATGGATACTGCACTAGAAGAAAATGTTATGGGCGCCCTTGAGAATGTAATTGACCCAGAACTTGGTATTGATATCGTCAATTTAGGCCTTGTATACGGAGCCGATATGGATGAGAATGGTAATACTACTGTGACAATGACATTAACTGCCATGGGCTGCCCATTAGCTGGTCATATTGAACAAGATGTCAAACGTTGTCTTGCTGACCTGCCAGAGGTCAATGAAGTCAATGTTAATATTGTTTGGAATCCGCCTTGGACGAAAGACCGCATGAGTCGTTACGCTAAAATTGCTCTAGGTATTCCAGATTGATTTGATGAATTGAAAACCCCTTCCACTTCGGCGGGGGTTTTTTTAATAAGCTAATAAGTTGTACTAGAAGGGAAGTATCACTTGTGGAATATCCTCCCATTTTTCAAGTTGTAGGTTATAAAAAAAGTGGAAAAACGTCGACATTAGAGAAGTTAATCCATTACGGAGATCAACTTGGGGATAGAGTGGCAGTTATAAAACATCACGGTCATACTACTCCTTTGGACGAAGCGCACAGGCTTAATGACAGTGAGCGGCTTCATGAAAGTGGAGCTTTTATAACGAGTGTGGCAGGCGCAGAAGAAGTACAGATGCAAATGACATCTTCACTTTCTTTAGAAAAAATGGTGAAATGGTACAGCTTCTTAGAACCTGATCTCATATTAGTGGAGGGCTATAAGAAGGCGAAGTATCCGAAAGCTGTGATCATTAGAAAAGGTGAAGACTTGGAGCTTTTAGACTTGGATAATATCCAAGTGGTTTTAACTTGGGAACATAATATTTTAATTAACTGGCCGGTGCCGGTCTATTCGATCCATGATTGGGCAGAGAATATCGAAGAACTATATTCCATTATAAAAGGGGATCACCATAGTGAGTAAGTTGTTTTCCATTACAGAAGAACCGATCTCAATTGAACAAACTGTAAGCTTAGTTTCCAGTCCTAATGCCGGCGCTGTTAATACGTTTATAGGCACAGTGCGTGAATTTACAAAAGGGAAGCGGACATTATACTTAGAATATCAGGCTTACGCTGCAATGGCTGAGGCTAAATTAGCTGAAATTGGTCAAGAAATCAGTCAAAATTGGCCGGAAACAAAAACAGCGATAACCCATAGGGTCGGCAAACTGGAAATTGAAGATATAGCAGTTGTGATTGCTGTATCCTCACCTCATCGTGGAGACTCTTATGAAGCCAGCCGCTATGCAATTGAGCGTATTAAGGAAATCGTACCTATTTGGAAGAAAGAACACTGGGAAGATGGGGAAGAATGGATAGGAAATCAGCTTGAAACAAAATCGTATAGAAAAGGAACGCCGGCAGAGGAGGACTTAATTTGAATAAAATTTTATTTTTTGCAGCGCTTCAGGAAAAAGCAGGTAAAGAATCGATTGAGTTAGATGTTTCAGGAAAAAGCGTCAAAGAAGTAAAGGAATTTGTTGCTCTGGAATACGGACTTGCTAAAATCAATGAGTCAATGACGGCCATCAATGAAGAATTTGCGGCAAATGACGATGTTATTCAGGAAAATGACGTGATTGCTTTTATCCCGCCAGTAAGCGGAGGATAATAAAAAGCTGTCTCTATGTTAGGATGTATTCCTAAGCAGAGACAGCTTTTTTGTGTGTCAGCTATGTTAGTATTGTGGTTTTTTCATAGTTGATATCCTAGCTTGATTACAAGAACATCCAAACTAGCCCACCTACGACGAAGCAGTAAATGGCAAAATATTTGAGATTTCCTTCGGCCATGATGTTCATAAACCATTTTAATGAAAAGTATGAAGCGATGATTGACGCAATGAAAGCGACAAGATAGCTTGGCCATAAAGTCGCCAGATCATCCTCCAGCAAATCACCGATAGATAGGAGCATCGTCCCTAAACTGACGGGTATAAATAATAGAAACGAAAAGCGAAGCGCTGTTTGCTGCTTAGTGCCTAATAACATAGCAGCTACGATCGTAGCTCCTGAGCGGCTTATTCCTGGTACGAGAGCGACAGCCTGGGCAAAACCAATGATGAGCGCATCTTTCCACGTTAACATTCCGTCGCCTTTCCTACCGCGCAGATTCCGGATCAGCCATAGGGCAAGACCAGTAATGATTAACGTAATCCCCACAACCTGTGTCATCCCTTTCAGACTATCAAAAGAATCCTTGAAAAGGACCCCGATCAGCCCAGCGGGAATTGTTGCGATTACTAAGTATATGACAAAGTTGAAATCATCTTTTTGACGTTCGTCTCTTGTAATAACAAAACCGATACCATTCTTGAATAAACGTATAATATCTTCGCGATAAATGATGAGTACGGCTATTAAAGATCCGAAATTCACCATTACCTCAAATTGCAAACCTTCAATTTGTAAATTCATTAAGTCCTGTAATATGACTAAATGCCCGCTCGATGAAATAGGTATAGGCTCTGTGAAGCCTTGAAATATCCCCAGAAATAAATATTTAATGATCAGCCATAGTTGTTCCATTAAAGCATGTCCCCCTTGATTAAACGTGCAAATACAGTCATTCGAAGTGCTGTTTATTTATATGTACGGTTAATTTTATGTAATATCACACCTTTAAAACGATTGTTCCGAACAATAGAAAAAACGCTGCTACATATGGTAAGGTAGCAGCGTTTTCTTAAAGGTCTTATGCTTCTTCCTTAATAACACCTTCACCAAGTACGATTGCGGCAACGCTGAATAAAATTGTCATGATTATCACTTGTAGAAAAGAAAAGCTTGTACCTGCCATGTTGCTGACAACGTATGCTGTCATAAAGCTTAACAAAAATGCCCAAAGTACGGTCCAAATCATCCGCATATTACTCACCTCATTTTACACATTCTTTTTTCATTCTACCAGAAGGTTATTAAAAAATAAATATGCAATCGCTTTAGTAGCATGAATAATCGTACAGGCGAATAGTATAAAAGGAATAAGGGAGGAGGCATCGGTATGGTAGTTGTCATTTTAAACTGCTTCCACTGGTCGGGCTATCATTGTGCAAGACATCTTCTTCATAGAGGTCATGAGGTGGTGGGGGTAGATGAGATCAATCATCCGAAGAAAGAAGAACTATATATGTATGTGGGGCGGAACAGTCACTTCCAGCACTTTAATACAATAGAAGAACGTGAAAATCACAGTCATTCAAGCAGAGAAGATCCACAAATTTTCGTTTCAGATGAAAACTTTATATTATTTCAAGAAAAAGCCTCAGTCCAGGAAATAAAAATAGAAGTACCACCACTATATGGTGAATGGATGGAAATGGAGGATAAACAAATAGAAACGATCGATGATCTTAAATTCTGGATTATGGAAAACAATGCCGTTTACATCGAGGATTTTTTAGATCCTGTAATGGAGCATTTTGAGCAAGGAAATTTAAGTGACATAAAGGATGTAACATTCCAACGGTCACAGGAAGCTGATCAACCGTCTGAACTGCTAGAAAGAATTTGGCTGATTCACACGATGAATCGATAAGCTGGACTGAGTTCGATTAAAAATACAAATACTTTACTTTCAAACACAGGAGCTTTTGCGCCTGTGTTTTTGCGTGGTTCAAAGACTTGCCTATTGTGAGAATATGAATTAAAATTAGTACCAAGTCATAAGATTTGCTATAAGATAATACCTTTAAGGGGATGAATATATGAACGCTGGAATCATTGGTACAGGGCACTATGCCCCTGAAAAAGTGCTGACAAATAAAGATATGGAAAAAATTGTAGATACAAGTGATGAATGGATTCGTTCACGGACAGGTATAGAAGAGCGGCGTATTGCAGAGGATGATATGGATACCTCAGATATGGCGTATAGAGCGGCAAAAAATGCTCTCGAGGATGCAGAGATGACTGCAGAGGAGATTGACTTAATATTAGTAGCCACAGTTACACCTGACCACCCGTTTCCATCTGTAGCTACTATGCTTCAGCATAAATTAGGTGCGCGTAAAGTTGCTAGTATGGATATAAGTGCGGCCTGTGCGGGATTTATGTATGGCGTCATTACAGCCAAGCAGTATATCGATACAGGTGCTTATAAAAACGTACTAGTAGTAGGTGTGGAAAAGCTTTCAAAAATCACAAATTGGGAAGACCGTAATACGTGCGTGCTTTTCGGAGATGCAGCGGGTGCCGCTGTCATTGGACCGGTAAGTGATGGTAAAGGCATCTTATCTTTTGAACTAGGGGCAGATGGCAGTGGACTGCAACACCTCTATCAGGAAGAGTTTCTTCACATGAATGGGAGAGAAGTATTTAAGTTTGCTGTACGTCAAATGCCGGAGTCTTCCGTTAACGTCGTGAAGAAAATCGGATTGAAGGAAGAGGACGTCGATTATCTAGTTCCCCACCAGGCGAACATTCGTATTATGGAGGCTGCTAGAGAACGGTTAGGTATTCCAGCGGAAAAAATGTCTGTAAAAGTGAACAAATATGGGAATACTTCTTCCGCGTCCATTCCACTCGCTTTGTCAGAAGACGTGAAAGAAGGTAAAATCAAAGATGACGATTTGGTTGTGCTCGTCGGATTCGGCGGCGGCCTTACTTGGGGTGCTGTTGCACTCAGATGGGGTAAGTAACGAAGGAGGAATGGTGTAATGGAAAAAAAACGTGTTGTAATTACCGGTCTGGGCGCAGTGACTCCTGTCGGTAATTCAGTTGAAGAAATGTGGAAAAGTATCAAAGCGGGAAAGTCTGGTGTAGGGGAAATCACGAAAGTAAATAAAGAGGATTATCCCGTGCATGTGGCGGCAGAATTGAAAGATTTTGACCCTTCAAGCTATATAGACCGGAAAGATCTGCGTCGAATGGACCCTTTCGTACAATATGCTATGGCCGCTTCCCAAATGGCTGTAGAGGATGCAGAACTTGAAATCAACGAAAGCAATGCCAACCGAACAGGCGTATGGATCGGCTCTGGAATTGGTGGAATGAATACCTATGAGTCTCAATTCGAGACCTTTCAGAAAAAAGGATATCGTCGTGTAAGCCCGTTCTTTATCCCGATGATGATTCCCGATATGGCTGCAGGACAGGTTTCTATTGCCCTTGGGGCGAAAGGTATCAATTCTTGTACGGTTACGGCATGTGCATCGGGTGCCAACTCGATTGGAGATGCTTTTAAGGTTATTCAGCGTGGAGATGCAGACATAATGATCACAGGAGGCACAGAAGCCCCGATGAACAAAATGTCGTTTGCAGGATTCGCATCAGCAAGAGCGCTTTCCCTGAACGAAGACCCTGCCAAAGCGAGTCGTCCATTTGATAAAAATCGTGACGGGTTTATTATGGGAGAAGGGGCAGGAATACTTGTCATCGAATCCCTGGAATCTGCCCAAAAACGCGGGGCGAAAATTTATGGAGAGCTTACCGGTTACGGGTCTACAGGAGATGCTTATCACGTGACTTCTCCAGCTCCTGAAGGGGAAGGTGCAAGCCGAGCTATGGAACAAGCTTTAGAGGATGCCGGAATACCAGCAGATTCTGTAGATTATTTAAATGCACATGGTACATCTACGGACCTCAACGACAAATTTGAAACAATCGCAGCTAAGACAGTGTTCAAAGAACATGCGAGTAAATTAGCGATTTCATCCACGAAATCTATGACAGGACATTTGCTTGGGGCGGCAGGCGCAGTAGAAGCAATCATATCTTTAAAAGCTATTAATGAAGGAATTATACCGCCAACCATCAACTATGAAACCCCGGATCCAGAATGTGACCTGGACTATGTACCAAATGAAGCAAGGGCTCAAGCGCTAAACATCGTAATGAGCAACTCGCTTGGCTTCGGCGGTCACAATGCTGCTCTGATTTTTCAAAAATATAATGGATAAGTATTAAAACGGGCAATATTTTGCCCGTTTTTTTTTGGGAATAGTCGTTTATAGCGAATATTTAGCCAACGGTTGAAAAACTGCCATTGACTTTAATTTCCTATCCACGGCTGAATTCTGCTCCCCTGTGGAGGAATTTCCACTCCCAATAGTCGACTCAAAATATACCAATGTTCCCCAAAAATAAAAAGCACCTGGCCACAAAAGTCAGGTGCTTTAAATATGCTTACTCTAAGAATTCTTGTATGGCTTTCGCGCTTTCTTCTTCATTGTGGGCTAGGACTAAACCGATAGGGTATTCCTTTCTTTCGTTCCAAACGTTTCCTTCCTCAGGCAAGCTGAATGTTTCAATATCATCTAGAGGATTAAAAATGAGATCCTTACCTAAGTCCAAAATTTTACCGCTGCTGAAATTCGTATCTATATACGGCTGAAGACTACCAAGCAAACGAGGTGCCTTCATCACTCCGTTGAACGAAACAGCCTCTTCTTTTAATAATTTAAGGACTTCCTGCTGGCGCTGAACTCTGCCGAAATCACCTTGTGAATCACTGCGATATCTGGCATAACCAAGAAGTTCTTCACCATCAAGTTCATGTGTTCCTTGTTGAAGATCAATGTTTGTATCCCCGGATTTATACTGCATATTTTTTTCAATATCTACTTCCACTCCACTAGGAGCCAATGTGTCTACAATTTGAGTGAATCCATTAAAATCTACTATAGAGTAATATTCCACATCTACACCGAAATTTTCTTTGATGGTCTGCCTCATCAACTCAGGACCCCCTAAAGCAAAGGCTGCATTGATCTTGTTATAATCATGTCCGGGGATTCTCACAAACGTGTCTCGCATAATGGAAGCTACTTTAGCTACATTGCCTTCTTCATCGTATTGAGCGACCATAATGGTGTCAGAACGTGGTGTCTCATCATTACGCTGATCGACTCCTAGTAACAGGACATTTGTTTTTCCATTTTGGCTTTCCACCCCGTTAAATTCATCTTTATATTTACTGGACATTTCATCAAGAGCGGTAGTTCCGTCATCACCAGATACCTTCCCTTGAGAGTCTTGTTTTCCCATCATATATTCATAGCCAGTATAGCTTGCGGCAGTAAGAAACATAAGGAATAAAACAGCTATAAAAATTCGTTTTTTGCGTTTGCGTTTTCGTCGAACACGCAAGGAACGCTTATTTGTCATAAAAAACCATTCCTTTCTAACAAAACTCCTTTATTAAATTTACCTGTTATTGATGGTTAAGTAAAGAGGAATTATGTAGGAACCTCCCGGATAATGAGAGGCATGGCTTCACACCTTCTACATAAACTAAAGTAGAGGAGGACGAGCCATGTGGCAGTGGATGCTATTACTTATAGGTTTTGGTCTATCTGTTGCGGGAGGCACTGTAACGATCACGTATCTGAACCTTGTTCCAGCAGGCTTGACTTGGGTGGAATTTCTTTTATTAGTAAAAATGAGACCTGAATGTTATTTGTTTCCCAGCGGGCTCGTCCTCAGTCTGCTCGCCCTGATATGTATGAAAGAATAATTTACTAAATGTTGGGCGATAAGAATAAAAAACCCAGCATTGGTCATAATGTAACCTAAAGAGCTTACGGTAAGAAAGAGAGGTTGCGCTATGTTATACATGCATGACTTATGGGTGAATTGGTTCGAAGGAGAAGAAAATGGATACAATGTTTGTCATTTTCATGAATGGCGTAAAGAAGATGGAATTGAACTCGTTGATCAAATACCGTTATTAGTCATTGAAGAGGAATTATTTAGATTCATCGAGAATGATCTCCAGGAGCTCCCGAAGGGTCTGTTAGATGATATTCATAAACGGACATATATGAAGAAAAATCAAGAAAGAAAAACAATCGATTACGCAGCTGTTGTTACAGATGGGAAAAGTGTATTAGTGTTCGATACATTAGGGTATTCTCTTCCAGTGAAAAAAAGCCGGCTCATTCCAAGGCAGGAACGACTAGTTTTTGATATGGTGGAAGGAAAACGCGCATCCATCTACCATTTGCAGAATCCGGCACCTAAAGAGTATCATATTCTTTCACTGTCTCCAGAAAAAATGGCTGGACTTACTCGGAGAGAGCGCCAGCTGAAACAATTATTGATGATGGCTCTTGATCACTTAAGGCACTCGGATCATCCAGAGGAAGTAGGGTATTGGCTGACAGAGTGGGATCCTTCCCAATATGGATTAATAAAAGGATTGACCGCGGAATCGGCATGGCATCGTCTGTATTACGGAGCGATTGAAGGGTGGAGCCAGCAGCATGAAGATCTTTGTGGAAAACTAATAAAGGGCCAGCCATTTTTTGAAACGATGTGGCAATCAGAAAATCAAAAAAGCACCCAGCATTTAAATAGCCAGAATTGAGGTCTAAACTCAATTCTGGCTTTATTTTTTACTTTTTCTTTTTTACGCGGCCCAATCCCATGGCTTTTTTTGCTTTAGTAAGCATTTTATCAGCCTGGAACGAAGCGTTTTCAGCACCTTGATCCAATATTTGATCCAATTCCTCTGAATTTATAAGTTCGGCGTACCGCTCCTGAATCGGTATGAGGACATTAACGACGGCCTCAGCTACTCCAGCCTTAAAGTCTCCATACCCCTTACCTCGGTATTTATCTTCGAGGCTGGCGATGGATTGACCTGAACAAACTGATTCGATCGTAAGAAGGTTCGAAACACCAGGCTTCTCGGCCTTATCGTATTTTACGATCCCTTCTGAATCGGTCACTGCACTTTTTATTTTTTTAGTGATTTTTTTCTCATCATCCAGCATTGAAATGAATGCCTTTTGATTATTATCCGACTTACTCATCTTTTTCAAAGGGTCCTGAAGAGACATGATTCTTGCGCCTTCCTTTGGAATACTTACCTCAGGTATTGTAAAAATATCATTGTACTTGTTATTAAAACGCTGAGCTAAATTACGAGTTAATTCCAAGTGTTGTTTCTGATCTTCTCCTACAGGCACCATATCCGTTTGATATAGCAATATGTCCGATGCCATAAGGGGAGGATAGGTCAGAAGTCCAGAAGAAACGGCATCTTTACCGCCGGCCGATTTATCTTTGAACTGGGTCATTCTCTCAAGTTCTCCTATATAACTGACACACTGCAGCATCCATCCTAATTGAGTATGGGCAGGTACTTCAGATTGAATGAAGAGAGTTGAACGAGTTGGATTTATACCTGATGCTAAATATAATGCTGCTAAAGATTTAATGTTATCTCTCAGTTCTAACCTGTCTTGAGGCACAGTAATCGCATGTTCATCGACAATGCAGAAATAACAGTTATACTCATCCTGCATATCAACAAAATGCTTCATAGCCCCTAAATAATTTCCAAGCGTTAATGTTCCGCTTGGCTGAATTCCAGAAAAGATTGTTTTCAATTCCATCACCTCATTAAAATTTATAAAAAAAGAACTAATCATCTCTTCCTAATGGAAGGGACGATTAGTTCGCGGTGCCACCCTAATTACTTTGTTAAAAAAAGTCTGCTCGATTCCGTTAACGCCGGAGATACGCATATACTCGAAAGCCCCAATTCATTACAATGTGCTTAGCTGTTTCCACCGCCCACAGCCTCTCTATGAAGACACCACCATAACTACTTTTGCTTCTTCATCGTATTATAATATTCTTAATCCTGTTCAAATTATAAAATATACATATAGCCAATGCAAGTTCTTGTATTAATAGTAGTAAGCAGCTAATAAAAGTAGCAGAGTAAAGAGCATGGCGCTTCCTTGAAAAAGAAAAAAATTGACGTTTTTTCTATTCAAAACTTTTGATGGGAGAGGCTTTTTTTCAAAATCGTCCATATAATCACTATTTTTAGTCGTTCGATTTGCCACCCTTCTGAAACTATATGTAATGGCGTCAAAAAAACCACCCTTTATAATCCAAAGAAGTAATCCTATGGAAAGATAGAAGAAACAAAAATAAAATAGGATATCAATTAGCTTGACTAATTCGTAAGAAGACGAAAAAAGCAAAAAAATGATGGCGATCAAACCGAAATTTAAAACAGTAAAGACCCATTTATTTTGTAACAAAATCAATATTATACACACCCTTAATGATATAAAATCCACATTTATTATACCATCGTATAACATTTTGAGTTTTAGTAAAGGTGAAATTAATAACAGAAAATTCTATATAACCAAAATATTGCATAGCATATGCAAAATAACCTGCAGAAGAAACTTACATATATGACATATTGTTATCCCTGATTATTATTTATTCTCCAAGTTGAATAAAAACAGAATAATAACCAATTAAATTGTAAAATAAACTAGGTAAATAGTCTCATTTTGTGTCATGTGAACGTAATAATATAGCGGTTTCTTTAACATTATAGAAAAAAAGGAATGCAAAATAGTTAGAAAACTTGTATAATTCGATATGTGGACAAAATGCCACATCAAAATTTGATATTTTTTAGGGGAGGTCATTTTCTACATGAAGAAGGCAAATTGGTTATTGCTAGTGCTAGTTTTAGCGCTAAGCATGTTCCTCGCAGCATGTTCAGGCGGCGATGATTCAGATACTGGATCTGACGGCGGCTCTGATGGCGGCGATGGAGAAGACACAGAGGGATCCGGGGATACAGAACAAGTACTTAATTTAATGGAAACGGCTGAAATACCAACTATGGATGTTTCTATGGCAACTGATGCTGTGGCATTCCAATGGTTAGGCTCAACTATGGACGGGCTTTACCGACTTGGTGAAGAAGCTAAGCCAGAACCAGCAATTGCAGAAGATCACGAAGTTAGTGAAGATGGGATTAATTGGACTTTTAATTTGCGTGAAGACGCAACTTGGTCTAACGGAGATCCAGTAACAGCTAACGACTTCGTATATGCCTGGCAGCGTGCTGTAGATCCAGATACTGGTTCTGAGTACGGACCATACATGCTTGGAGGAGTTATCGATAACGCAACAGAAATCGCTGATGGTGACAAACCTGTTGAAGAACTTGGTGTGGAAGCAACAGACGATTATACCTTAGAAGTTACACTTGAAAAAGCAACTCCATATTTTGAATCAATGACAGCATTCGGTACATTCCTTCCATTGAACGAGTCTTTCGTTGAAGAAGCTGGAGAAGATTATGCTCTTGAAGCTGACACACTTCTTTCAAATGGACCTTTCAAATTCACAGAGTGGAACCAAAGTGAAGGATGGACACTTGAAAAGAATGAAGATTACTGGGATGCTGACAACGTTCAGCTAGAGGAAATCAACGTAAGTGTCGTAAAAGAAACATCTACTGGTGTCAACCTATATAACAACGGAGAAGTTGACCGTGCCAGTCTAACTGCTGAGTACGTAGACGAGTATCGTTCTTCTGAAGATTACCGTGTAATCGAAGAGCCTACTTTATTTTACTTGAAGATGAATCAGGAAAACGAAATTCTTGCTAACGAAAACGCTCGTAAAGCAATCCAAATGATTATGGATCGTCAGTCCATGGTAGAGACTATTCTTAATAACGGATCTATTGCTGCCACTGGTGACATTCCTAAGAATTTCACTACACACCCTGAAACTGAAGAAGATTTCCGCGACATCAACGGTGATTTGGTAGAAACGAACAAAGAGGAAGCTCAAGAGCTTTGGTCTACTGCTAAAGAAGAACTGGGAATTGATGAAGCTGAAATCGGCTATTTAGGCGGAGATACTGAAACGTCTAAGAACATGGATGCTTACCTTAAATCACAGCTTGAAGAACTTGAAGGGCTTACTGTAAATGTACAGGCTGTTCCTTTCCAAGAACGTCTTGATCGTGACACTGCAATGGATTATGATCTTCAGAACTCTGGATGGGGTCCTGACTATATCGATCCAAACACATTCTTAAATATGTGGGTAACAGATGGTGCTAACAACAAGACTGGATATTCTAATGAAGAATATGATGCTCTTATCGAAGAAGCTGGTGACGAACTTGCTTTAGAACCGGTTGAGCGTTACGAAAACTTCTTGGAAGCAGAGAAAATCCTCATTCAAGATGACGCAGTAATTGCACCACTTTATCAAAGAGCTACAGCTTACCTTTGGAATTCTTCTGTGAAAGATGTAGGAGTTAACCCAATGGGTGCTGATTTCGACTACAAGTACGCATATAAAGAGTAATAAAACCGGCCCAGAATTGGCTAACAAATAGGGGAGAGAGTATATGTCCAAATGTTGGCGTATACTCTCTTTTTCCCTGTTGTAAGAATATTCGGATAATAGAAAATTCTCAATCAATTGCCCGTAATATCGACTTCAGAGATACAATTAGGAGGTGCTTCAATGGCACGTTATATAACCCAGCGTTTAGTGTACATGGTCATAACAATGTTTTTAATTGCGACCTTTACGTTCTTCTTAATGAAGTTTCTTCCGGGAACTCCTTTGAGTGCAGCGGATAGGTTATCGGAAGAGCAGCAAGCTGTTGTTTTAGCAAAATACGGATTGGATGATCCCGTACCCGTTCAATACTTTAATTATATGGTCAATCTCGTACAAGGGGATTTAGGGATTTCTTTCCAATTTGACAACCGTGAAGTAACTACGATTATCTTGGATAGGATTGGACCATCATTACAAATCGGCCTGCAGGCAATGATTATAGGTACGCTGCTAGGTATGCTGTTAGGCTTAGTATCAGCAATATACCATAATGGCTTTTTGGATTACGGTTCAACATTTACTGCTGTTATAGGACAATCTGTACCTTCTTTTGTTTTTGCAGGAATCTTTCAGTATTTTGTTGGCGTAAAGCTAGGATGGTTTCCGGTGGCTCTATGGGGAACATGGGAACATACGGTGATGCCTACACTTTCACTTGCCATATTCCCTCTCGCAATTGCAGCCCGCTTTATGCGAACAGAGATGCTTGAAGTAATGGGGTCAGATTATATCACAACAGCTCGTGCCAAAGGAGTAAATAAGTTTGGGGTTGTATTTAAACATGGAGTACGTAATGCGTTAATTCCTTTAATAACAGTATTAGGACCTCTTGCTGTAGGGTTGATGACTGGTACACTTGTAATTGAAAGCATATTTGCTGTCCCGGGAATTGGTGACCAATTTGTTAAATCGATCAATACCAATGATTTTCCTATTATTATGGGCACAACATTATTTTTTGCGTTCTTTTTCATCATCATTGTACTAGTTATTGACTTGCTTTATGGGATCATAGACCCTAGAATTCGACTGGCAGAAGGAGAGTAGATCCTATATGGATAATCACAAACCAAATAAAGACTTATTCGTCCCTGTAGATACTCGCGAGGACGATAGTGAAAAGATCAGTCGGCCAAGTTTATCATTCTGGCAGGACTCATTTATTCGTTTGCGTAAAAACGTTGGAGCTATGATCGGATTAGTCGTTCTTATTTTATTAATTGTAATGGCGGCGATTGGCCCTTCGCTGAACGAATACGACCAATTCGAACAAGACTTGTCCCGGGCTAAAATGCCTCCTAAAATTGAAGGAATGGGATGGCTTGGTATGGATGGTACCCTTAGTACGGTACAAACAAATGATTCACTGGACCAGGCAGAAACAAACGCATTGATGCGGTTTAATAACGATGAAGATTACATTGAAACTACAGTACTTAATGACGGCAGTAACGGTGAGCCGGCTGAAGTAGAAGCAGTTTATGATGTGTATGCTGCAAAAGACATGGAAGAGCAGAATTTTTGGTTCGGAACAGATGGCCTCGGTCGTGATTTATTCACACGAGCCTGGGAAGGGACAAGGATCTCTTTATATATTGCCTTTTTAGCTGCAGCGATTGACATGGTCATCGGGGTTGCTTATGGTGGAATTTCTGCTTATTATGGCGGCAGAGTAGATAATTATATGCAGCGGATTATTGAGGTTCTGATTGGAGTCCCGAACTTAGTCATTGTAATACTGATGATACTGATTCTCGAACCGGGGATATTATCCATTACGATAGCCCTGACGATCACAGGTTGGATATCGATGGCAAGGATAGTCAGGGGGCAGATTCTTAAGCTGAAAAACCAGGAGTTTGTCCTGGCTTCGAGAACTTTAGGGGCACCCGATGGACGTATTCTAAGAAAACATCTTATACCTAACGTATTAAGCCTGATTATTATTAACACAATGTTCACTATTCCATCAGCAATATTCTTTGAAGCATTCCTAAGCTTTATCGGCCTTGGACTTCCAACTCCATTGGCATCATTAGGTACGCTGGTTGAAGATGGATTCCAGTCGTTGCAAATTTACCCACACATATTATTTTTCCCTGCGCTTATTATTTCATTGATTATGATTGCGTTTAATATGTTGGCTGACGGTCTTCGAGATGCATTTGATCCGAAGATGCGCGAATAGGAGGTAAGTGTAAAAAATGGACAATTTATTAGAAGTGAAAAATATGCACGTATCCTTTGACACTTATGGTGGAGAAGTACAAGCTGTGCGCGGAGTCAACTTCAGTGTTAAAAAAGGTGAAACTCTCGCAATTGTAGGGGAGTCGGGGTCAGGCAAATCGGTAACAACTAAAGCTCTTATGAAGCTGATTCCAATGCCTCCTGGAAGAATCAAAGAAGGTGAAATTCTTTTTGAAGGACGCGACCTAGCTAAATTAAGTGAAAAAGAAATGCAAAAAATACGCGGGAAAGATATTTCGATGATCTTTCAAGACCCTATGACTTCCTTGAACCCTACTATGAAAGTCGGAAATCAGATCATGGAAGGTCTGATTAAGCACCAAAAAATGAGTAAAGCTCAAGCAAAGAAGCGTGTAATGGAATTGTTGGAATTAGTGGGTATCCCAGATGCTGAAAGCCGAATTAAACAGTATCCTCACCAGTTTTCTGGTGGGATGCGTCAGAGAGTAGTTGTAGCAATCGCTCTGGCCTGTAATCCTAAACTGTTGATAGCTGATGAACCGACAACCGCTTTAGATGTTACCATTCAAGCCCAAATCATTGAATTAATGAAAGATATACAGAAAAAAACAGACTCAGCTACTATTTTCATAACTCATGATTTAGGAGTTGTAGCTAACGTAGCTGACCGAGTTGCCGTAATGTATGCTGGAAAAATTGTAGAAATTGGAACTGTAGATGATGTTTTCTATAATCCAAAACATCCATATACGTGGGGATTGCTTGGATCAATGCCTTCTTTAGAATCAGAGGTTGCTGAATTATATGCAATTCCCGGTTCACCTCCTGATTTATTGAATCCTCCAAAAGGAGACGCTTTTGCTTCTCGTAATGAATTTGCCATGCAAATTGATAAAGAGCAGGAGCCGCCATTATTTAAAGTGTCAGACACACATTATGCGGCAACCTGGCTGCTGCATGAGCATGCACCAGACATTGATCCACCGGAAGCAATCAAAAAACGAGTAGCTGCTATGGCCACAAATAGTGGGAAAGGTGATCGTTCATGACTCAAGAAAAATTAGTAGAAATAAAAAATTTAAAACAGCATTTTAAAACCGGCCGTAACAGTGTTGTAAAGGCAGTGGATGGTTTGAATTTCAGCATATATAAAGGGGAAACCTTTGGGCTTGTAGGGGAGTCAGGCTGTGGAAAGTCTACGACCGGCCGCAGCATCATCCGCTTATACAATGCTACTGATGGCGAAGTTCTATTTAATGGTGAAAATGTACATGGCAAAAAGAATCGTGAGCAGTTAAAGAAATTCAATCGTGAAATGCAAATGATTTTCCAGGATCCATACGCATCACTTAATCCTCGCATGAAAGTTGTAGATATCATTGCAGAAGGAATGGATATCCATGGCTTAAAAGGTGATGTTAAAGCACGTAGAGCCAAAGTGGAAGAACTTTTGGAAACGGTAGGATTGAATAAGGAGCATGCCAACCGATATCCTCACGAGTTCAGTGGAGGCCAGCGTCAACGTATTGGTATTGCAAGAGCTCTAGCAGTGGATCCATCATTTGTTATTGCTGATGAGCCGATTTCCGCGCTGGATGTTTCCATTCAGGCACAGGTAGTTAACCTGCTGAAAAAGCTTCAAGAGGAGAAGGGCTTAACTTACCTGTTTATAGCACACGATTTATCAATGGTTAAATATATCAGTGATCGTATCGGTGTAATGTATTTCGGTAAAATGGTAGAGCTTGCCGATGCGGATGAATTGTATAGAAATCCGATTCATCCATATACTCAGTCGCTATTGTCAGCAATACCTCTTCCAGACCCTATTTATGAGCGTTCCCGTGAGAGGTTCACTTACAATCCAAACGATCATGATACTAGTGAAGAGCCTGAATTCAGAGAAGTTCGTCCGGACCATTGGGTATTATGCACAACAAAAGAATTTGAGAACTATCAAAAAGAATACAGTACAGTGACCGAGTGACATGATAATTAAATGAAAAGAGCCTTACGCTTATGGAGTAAGGCTCTTTTTTTTGAGTGGTTACTATTGGAAAAAATAGAAAAAAACGCAAAAAATACAATGCAAGACTATTCATTACATACTATTCTCTTATATAATAGAATTAGAAAATTACAGATTGGAAGAAGGGGTTAGATGGGGAAATGTTATTTTAACAAAATTATTTTTACATGCCTTTTATTTTTTGTTTCTTTACTGTTATTTACTGTATCAGATGCCGAGGCTCAAATGGAGGCGAAGGACCATTATGGAAAAGACTTAAATTTGCAAACCTTGGATATACCAGATAGGATTGCCCGCTTTGTATTTGATGCTGGTTTGGATTTTGAATATCCTGATGCTGTTAGAGGGATATATGTCACCGGTCCTTCGGCTGGCGGTGCAAAAATGGAAGGGCTGACCGAACTTGTCGAAAGCACGGATTTAAATGCAATGGTAATCGATGTCAAAGAAGATCATGGGAACATTTCATTTGAACCGCCAGAAGATTCACCATATGCAGATATTGCAGAGCCATACATAAATGATCCTAGAAAAATGCTAGAAGAGTTACAAGAAAAAAATATATATCCAATTGCTCGTGTGGTTGTGTTCAAAGATAATTTATTAGCTGAAGAACGACCGGACCTCTCCTTTCAAAAAAATGGTGAGGTTTGGAGAAACAGTCGAAATGAAGCTTTTGTAAATCCTTTTAAGAAAGAAGTATGGGAATATAATTTAGAGATTGCAAAAATGGCTGCAGAGTTGGGATTCCAAGAAATTCAATTTGATTACGTCCGGTTCCCAGAGGGATTTGAAAACCGTGATGAAGAGCTGCAATATGATGAAGGAGAATATGCGGATTCTGAAGAATCTAATATTAAAAAACGTGTGAGCGCTGTAACTGATTTTGTGGAATACGCCCGCCAGGATTTAAGTGATTATGATGTTGACGTTTCAGTAGATATATTCGGTTATGCTGCAACAATTGAGGAATCACCGGGCATTGGACAGAATTTTTCACAAATCTCTAGTAATGTAGATGTTATTTCCTCAATGATTTATCCGAGTCATTGGGGACCTTATTTCGGTATTGATAAACCTGACACAGAGCCGTATAATATCATCGATGAATATTCAAAGGTAGAAAACAAAATACTTGGTGCATTAGAAGAACCTCCCGTTTCCCGGCCATGGCTTCAGGATTTTGAGGCACCTTGGCTTTATTCCGGATCGACATTCCAATATGGTAAAGCCGAAGTGGAAGACCAGATTCGAGCATTATATGACAACGGAATTGAAGAGTATTTATTGTGGAATGCCACGAACAATTATACAAAAGGTGTAGATTATACTCCTTAAGAGTGGGCGGCCTTCAAGTTTACCTGCCAGGGTTTAATATTACAAACATAATGGAGATTTTCTCGCATCGATCATCGATTGGTGCGAGATTTTTAAATATTTTTAAGTGAAATCACAATGGATATTACCCCCATTTTATGCAAACAATAGATTTTGTAACCGGTATCAATTTAACAATGAATCAAGAATCAGTTATAATGTAATTATCAATTGATAAGGGAGTAGATCAATGAGTTGGTATAAAAAGCTTAAACAATACTTTCCTGTAGAGGAAATGAAATCTGAAGAACATATGGAAACTCTTTTAAAAGAAAAAAGCGATGTATATTATAAAGATGAAGGCGAGCATCACGTCTTAATGTATGCTGAGTTCAATTCTTTCATTTTCATTGATTACGTCTACGTATCGTCTGATGCAAGAGGTCAAGGCTTAGGCCACCAACTAATCGAAAAAATGAAAGCGAAGGGTAAACCGATCATCCTGGAAGTAGAACCTGTCGATTATGAAGAAACTGATACAGCGAAACGTCTTCACTTTTATCAAAGAGAAGGCTTTAAGCACGCTCAATCTATTGGTTATACCCGACGTTCGCTTGCCACGAATGAACCCAATCCAATGGAAATCCTCTACTGGTCTCCTGAAGATGCATCTGAAGAAGAAATTTATGAACAGATGAAAAGAATGTATGAAGAAATTCACACTTACAAAGATAGTGAGTTTTACGGAAAATCATATCAGCCTGTCGATGAAGTATTGACGATCGATGAAAAACGTGAAGCAGACGATATTTTAAAAGACTTGAAGAAATTATAATTCAGTAATCCCTGCCAATACTAAAGGCGGGGATTTTCAATAACTTGGCATAGTTGAAAATGAAATTCTTCACAAAATTCTTCAGGTTTTAGGTTTGAACACCTCGAAATTGTGGTAAATTACTGTATAACACTTTAATTTTATAGTTTAATCAATAATGTAAATCTTTTAACACATTGCAATATAGATTTTAGTTGACAAATGTGTTATAGTAAATACATAAGATTAGATTATACTAATTTTAAATTAGGATTTTTAAATAATGCAATACAATAAATCTCGAGGAGTGAAGTATCTGTATGGTAACACTTTATACCTCACCAAGTTGTACATCTTGCCGGAAAGCAAAAGCGTGGCTTGAGGAACATAATATTCCTTATACTGAAAGGAATATTTTCTCCGAACCTTTAACTATTGATGAAATTAAAGAAATTCTGAGAATGACTGAAGACGGTACAGAAGAAATCATTTCTACTCGTTCTAAAGTATTCCAAAAGTTGAAAGTTGATTTTGACCAATTACCTATGCAAGATCTTTTCGATCTTATTCAAGAAAATCCCGGGTTGTTGCGACGCCCAATCATCATTGATGACAAGCGCCTTCAAGTCGGATACAACGAAGACGAGATTCGCCGCTTTCTGCCCAGAAGCGTCCGCACGTTCCAGCTTAAGGAAGCCCAGCGTCTTGTCAATTAACATTAAAAAACTGTCCCGACCAAAAATCGGAACAGTTTTTTTATTTTTCAATAGCTTGTCTGTTATAAAAATAACCGATAGATATTGTTACAAGGACCATCATCAATGGAAATAAAGTAAGCATTGGATTCACATGATAAAATAATTCTGATACGTGCGGGTCCTCCAGTATCATTTCTCCAGCTGTAAATGCTAATATCCCTGCTCCGATGTAAACTAAAATAGAGAATCTTTCCATTAGCTTTAAAATGATGCGACTTCCCCATATGATTATGGGCACAGATATGAGTAAGCCGAAAATCACTAAAGTGATATTTCCGTGTGAGGCTCCTGCAATGGCCAGCACATTATCGAAGCCCATGACAATATCTGCAAAAACAATGGTTTTTATGGCACTGAATAAGCTGTCACCGCTTTTAATCGAAGCGGTGTCTTCATTATCAATCAACAGCTTAATGGCGATGTAAATAAGAAGTACTCCGCCAATTAATCGCAGATAAGGAATGTGTAGAAGGTATAAAGCGACCATCGTGAGCAGCACTCTTGATACGATTGCTAGTCCGGTACCCATTAAAACAGCCTTATTCCGCTGCTTAGGGGGAAGGTTTCTACTTGCAAGTGCTATAACGACAGCATTATCTCCACCTAAAATAATATCGATGCCTATAATGATCAGTATAGGCTCAAGCATGTCCCAATTCATAAAAAAACAACCCCTCCAAGTAGTGACAAATTTCAAAAAATAAGCTAGAATGGAAAGCCAACCTTAAATAAATAAGATGATCTATGGCTTGTTTTCTGGTTATCCGCTGATTCGAAGCAATTTGTTTTCCATTTTCGTATTACTGTCATACAATAGAAGTACATCAATCCTTACGCTATTGCATCACGAGGGTTAAAGCTTTAACCTGAAGGGTAAGTTATTTATAAGCGATTTAGGGTTTACGATCCCTTCCGCCTACAAATCGATAGAAGGGAGAGAGAGAAATGGAAATCGAACGCATTAATGAGAACACTGTTAAATTTTATGTTTCCTATCACGACGTAGAACAGCTAGGCTTTGACCGCGAAGAGATATGGTATAACCGCGAACGCAGCGAACAGCTTTTTTGGGAAATGATGGATGAAGTTAATGACCAAGAGAACTTTCAAGCTGACGGTCCGCTTTGGATTCAAGTTCAAGCAATGGACAAAGGGCTAGAAGTGATCGTTACTAAAGCGCAGGTTTCCCAAGATGGTCAAAAGCTCGAACTCCCTAGTGATGAGGGTAAATCAATTGATGTACCTGTAGACGAAAACCTTGATAATCTACTTGACGATAAATATAATTCAGATGCAGAAGAATCCACAAACGATCAAGAAGAATCCGATGAGGATGATTTAGCTCCGCTTAATTTCACTTTACGCTTTACTGACTTTGAAGATGTCATTCAATTAAGTCACTATATGGATAATAAAGCGAATCTAATTGATGATGCATTGTATCATTTTGAAAGTGCTTATTATTTATATATTCAGTTCAACGATGAAAATATGAGTGATAATGAACAAGAAAATATTCTTAGTCAGTTAATGGAATTTGGACATGAATCTTCTGTAACGATTTATCGTCTTCAGGAGTATGGAAAATCAATATTTGCTGAGCAGGCACTTCAGCAAGTGAAAGAACATTTCCCTGCTGATAAGTAAGCGCGCACTTTATGTAGTGCGCTTTTTTTTGTTTATTAAAGGGTTTTACGTAGTTATGTCGAATTTACGAATACAGGAGGTGACTTATGTTCTATGCATTTAATGAGAATGGAAAGCTCTCTTCTTTATTTCAGGAGCCTGCTTCTGTTCTCCAACAATTAAAAAAAGAATCTTCATTTTACTGCCCCACCTGTAAGGAACTCCTCATCGTAAAATCTGGAAGCAGCACGACCCCTCACTTTGCGCATTTTCCGTCCAGCACTTGTGAAACCAAAAATCGTGGTGAAAGTGAATATCATGAATCAGGTAAATGGCTGCTTTATAAATGGCTGTCTTCCCAGGGATTTAATGTAGAAGTCGAAAAATTTTTACCTGGGATTCAACAGAGACCTGATTTGTTGTTCGAAGTCAATAGCAAAAAGGTCGCCGTAGAATTGCAATGTGCAACTATTCCAGTATCTGTTATACAGAAAAGAACAGAAGGTTTCAGAAAGGAGGGGATTTTCCCTTTGTGGATTCTTGGGAAAAACCAGTTGAAACGAAAAGGTGAATTCAACCTTATTTTGGATGGCCTTCATAAATCTCTAGTGTATAAAATTCACGGTCAGTATCGGATGTATTTTTTGGATGTAAATGCAAAAGCTATAATTGAAACACACACATTAGGAAGTTATTCCTCTTCTAAACACTTCGCTGCATTTAAAAATTACCGCCTTCATTCATCTTCATTCCCTCAATTATTTACTCCCTCTGTTTCTTCTGCTGAACCTCTATACCCTTTGTGGGAACAAGTGCTGTACCGCTACCGTACAATTTATCGTAAACACGCGAGCAGCCGGGAAAAGCAATGGCGACAATCTTTGTATTTGAAGAGTTTACACTATTCTCTGATCCCTAGCTTGTGTTATCTTCCTGTACAAGGACAGGTTCTCGCAAAAGTTGAGCCATATATTTGGCAGACACGCTTCATTACGGATTCATTCTGGCATACGAAAATCGGAGAGGTGATTACATTTACCGAAATAGAAACCATAAGTACCGTAAATGAAGAATCGCCGAATGTACTACAGGAATATATGGATGTCCTCGAGAAGTTTGATATTGTAACTAGGATGAGTGATAAAGGGTGGATAAAGTTAAAAGAAGTTTCATTTCACAACAACGTACATGAGGCAATTTCAGAAGACAGATGGGTTGTAAGCAAATTAAAGCAATTCAACATTTTATAGGAAAAGGCAGGATTTCTACTTTTCATCTAGAATAATTTAGTGTGACGAAATACTTTCGAGGAGGACTTTATACATGGCATCGACAAAGCAATTACCTAAAAGAGATGAAATACCAAGAGAGCGAACGTGGGATTTAGAATCCATATTTGAAACTGATGAACAATGGTATAAACAATTTGAGGATGTAAAGAATTTAGTGCCTGAGGTTGAAAAGTTCAAAGGTACTCTTGGTGAGTCTGCTGCTCAATTATATAATCTATTAAAGCTGCAGGATAAAATATCAAACCAAATTGGTCTTTTGTTTACTTATGCCCACATGAGGAATGACCAGGATACCACAAACTCTTATTATCAGGAAATGAACGCAAAAGCAGAGAGTTTATATACTAAAGTTGCTTCATCCATGAGTTTTATCACTCCAGAAATCTTAGCGCTCCCTGAGGGAACGATCGATCAGTTTTTAAGCGAGAATCCTGATTTGAAATTGTATGAACATGCGTTAAAAGAAGTAACCCGACGTCGTGAGCATGTACTTAGTGAACAAGAAGAACGATTGCTTGCCGGGTTCTCTGAAGTGGCATCGAATCCTTCACAAACGTTTGGTGCGTTAAACAATGCAGATTTGACGTTTCCTTCTATTACAAATGAAGAAGGGGAAGAGGTTGATCTTACTCATGGAAGATACGTAGGATTCTTGAAGTCAGAAAACCGTCAAGTCAGGAAAGCAGCTTTTAAAGCTATGTACGATACATTCGGCCAATTCAAAAATACATTTGCTTCTACATTGAGTGGTAATGTGAAAAAGAATAACTACTTCGCTTCTGCAAAGAAATATGAACGAGCAAGAGAAGCTGCTCTTGACAGAAATAATATTCCGGAAGCAGTTTACGACAATTTGATTGACGCTGTAAATGAGCGATTACCTTTATTGCATCGTTATGTGGAATTGCGTAAGAAGGTGTTAGAGCTTGATGAATTGCATATGTATGATATGTACACCCCCTTGATACAAGACGCTGAGCTTGAAGTGTCCTATGAAGAAGCTCAAGAGCTCGTTGTCAATGGTCTTGCCCCGCTTGGACAAGACTATGTGGACGTAGTTAAAGAAGGCTTTGCCAACCGCTGGATCGATGTAGAAGAAAATAAAGGGAAACGAAGTGGAGCTTATTCTTCTGGGCATTACGGGACAAACCCTTTCATTCTTATGAATTGGCAGGATGATGTGAACAATTTGTTCACCCTAGCTCATGAACTCGGTCATTCATTACACAGTTACTATACACACAAAAATCAGCCTTATCGGTATGGAAACTACTCGATTTTTGTTGCTGAAGTAGCATCGACTTGTAATGAGGCGTTGTTGAACGATTATATGCTGAAGAAGACAAACGATAAAAAAGAAAAGCTGTACTTGCTGAACAATTTTTTAGAAGGCTTCAGAGGCACTGTGTTCCGTCAAACGATGTTTGCTGAATTTGAGCATGAGATTTACATGCATGCACAAAATGGTGAAGCGCTGACAGCTGATAAATTAACAGAAATTTATTATGATCTCAATAAGAAATATTTTGGAGAAGAACTCGTCATAGATGAAGAAATAGGTCTTGAATGGGCACGTATTCCTCACTTTTATATGGGTTACTATGTCTATCAATATTCCACAGGTTATGCAGCTGCCACAACTTTAGCTGAGCAAATTTTATCTGAGGGCAAACCAGCCGTCGATCGTTATATGAGCTTTCTGGAAGCTGGAAGCAGTGACTACCCAATCGAAGTTTTAAAACAAGCAGGTGTAGATATGACTTCGAAGGACCCTGTTTACGAAGCACTGGACGTCTTTGAACAAAAATTAAATGAAATGGAAGAACTATTGAAATAGTGTGGAGAATTATCCAACAATGTGAAAGGTTTTAGGAAGACATGATTCCGAGGTGAAGGTTTCGTTACCGTATGAAATGAAGGGGTGGTTGGGTAAATCTTGCCTAGCTCTTTCTCCCGCGGGAGTCAAAGTGTTTTACTCCTATTGCGCGATCTAGGATATTATTCGGCAAGCATCATAAGAGAAATCTTCAAAACGGAAGCGTCTTTAATCACACGAGTTCCAAGCCAGACGAAATTTTGGTTAGGGAGTAAAAAAGAAGGTTGGACTCAGGTTAAACCTGAGGAGGACTTGAAAAGTTGTGGGTTCGTGTCTTCCTGATAAAGGAGATTCTGTAATTTTATCAACAAGTCTTTAACCGAACCATTAAAATTCCGGGGACTCAAGAGAATCCCCGGAATTTTTTTTGATGAAAAAGAAGTGTGAAGAAGAAATAAATCGATAGAACTAACAGAGGCGTCGTAATATAAAGTGGGTATAGGCGCATGAGCGCAAAAAGATGGAAGATGCCAATGGTTATAAATGCGACAATATATAAGATGATGAACCATACTTTCATAATCCTGGGCTCCCTTTTTCATATAGTCATATCGTAGATATTTTATTCAAAAAGGACGAGATTATGAGCGCACCAAATGGATAAATTTTCTCATCGGAAAACATTAAAAAACCCGTCACGGAAAGCCGATACATAGCAGCTTTCCGTGGCGGATTTTCAAATATCGGTATACTCCCAGAATGCCCCGTGCTTCACGGGAACTTCTCTGGCTTTTTGTTTAAGAACGAGCTTCTTCATTTCTTTTTTCGTTTGCTGTTCCGTCCAGTCATATACGACTGATATTTCTTTGTTGGCAACGAATCGATAGTGGCTTAAGAAGTCTTCAAGACTCGGTTTCGTTGAAGGTTTTGGATCTTTCTGGAGCATTTCCTTCAACACTTTCACGTAAACTTCATAAGAATAAATGCCTGTAATTTTCAGTCCGGCTTCTTCTTCCGATTCATTAAAGACGACGATGGAGGGAGCTGAGTCCACTTCCATTTCGCGAGTTAATTTTATATCGCATTGAAGGGCTTTCCTGGCTGATTCCGAGTGCAGGTCTTTTTCAAACTCTTTAACGTCCAGACGACTTTTTTCAGCACATTCGATCAGCACCTTCTCATCGGATATATCTTTTTTTTCAAGAAAAACATATTCCTGGACTTTGCGTAGAAAGCGCATACCCGCTTTCTTTCCTTGAAGCTCCGCTGCCTTGACGGCTACAGCTGTGGCTAAGGGTGATGAAATTGGATTCTCCAGCCAAACATCACCATCACAGCACATACCAGTCCGGGAACCAGTATTATCCCATACTTTCTTCAGCTTTTCAGAATTTGAGGAATTACTTTGCTGAAGTGATGCCAAATTGCCACTGACAATAGGGCGAATGGTAAAGAATCGACCATATTCGATGGTAAGCTTTTTTAATATGGGTTCAAGTGACCAACATTCCGGGCAAAGTGGGTCGATGAACACATACATCTCGATAGGTCTTTTGAGTAGATCAAAAAAACCTGTCGACGTACCCTGTTGCTCATTTGAGCTTTCTAAGCTTTTCCAACTCACATCGATTCTCCTTTCTCATCCTCTGGTGTATTCATCATATGGTTGGCAGTCATCGTTAATCTGTCCAACATGGCTGTTCTATAAGGTTCTTCTATTGCAGCATCTGTAAGAGCACGGTCCATACAAAAGAGCCAAGCATCTCTGCGTGACGGAGTAATAGTAAAAGGAAGATGTCGTGCTCGCAGCATCGGATGTCCATGCTCTTGAATGTATAAGGGGGGCCCCCCGAAAAATTGAGTGAGAAATTGTTTCTGTTTACGTCTCGTCTCTGTCAAATCATCTGGGAAAATTGGTATAAGATCCGGATGCTCACTTACATATTTATAAAAATGGTCGACGAGTTCATTTAATTTTTCTTCTCCAATTGCTTCATAAATAGTGCCTGGTGTAGGTTGCATAAAATCCCTTCCTGTCTGTTTATTCATTTTAGCAACGGTCAACTCTCTCGGCAACTAATCTGATTGAGGCTTAGCATTGAAAAACCGTTTAATCTTATTATCTGTTTTTCGCTTAGGAATATGTTGTTCAGCTAATAGTTCTTCAAATACTTTTTTTCCTGATTCGTACTCAGCTGCTTCAAGTTCAAGTTCATAATCATTTTGTTCAAAATAAAAGCTTTGATCCAAAACTACAGTTGTTCCTTTGTATTCTTTTTCCTTGCGTCTTGTCATAAGAGAACCCATATACTGTAGTTCAGCTATGTCAATACCTGCCTCTTGTAGTTGGTTTTGCACATAAGTAGTGGATCTCGGACGGTTGAGCATCCATTGGTTTACCTCATCTTCTGTAAGGTTATCGTGTGTTTCAAGTAAACCTTCCTCATGGGGCTGTTTCAATGTCAGAGTCCATTGATCTTTTTTTCTCCTAATACGTAAAGCGGACCCTAGTTGTCTTAATTTGAAGTCTTCAGTTTCAAAGTAATAGTTGGTCTGTTCAATAAGTTCCTCAGAATCGAAAGATAAATGCTCATACAACTTAACAAACTCTTCTTCAGTCAATATGTTTTTAAATTCGATTTCAATTTCTTGGGTCATTTGTCCTTCACCTCTATTATCAATTATGATTTATTTAGGTCTTAAATTGCAAAGATTAACCATTAAAGAGAGTTATTTTCTATTGGGAACTGGGAAATATGATACAATGATTATAAAAGTTGAGTTCTAAAAAGCTATGGAAAAGGTTACATAAAGGTGGTGCTCAAAAGCATGGATTGGGATATATTTATGGCACCCTACGCTCAAGTGGTGGATGAATTAAAGGTAAAATTAAAAGGCATGAGACAGCAGTTCGAATATGAGCGTGATCAATCGCCTATTGAATTTGTGACAGGACGCGTTAAACCGAAATCGAGTATAATTGAGAAAGCTATGCGAAAAGGGGTTAATTTACAAGAAATCGAAAGAGAACTCCAGGATATAGCAGGTATTCGTGTAGTCTGTCAATTTGTTGACGATATTTATGAAGTCGTAGACATGCTCAAGAATCGCCATGATTTTGATATTGTTGAGCAGAAGGATTATATTACTGAAAAGAAAGACAGCGGTTACCGCTCTTTCCATGTGATTATAAGTTATCCTGTGGAAACAATCCACGGAGAGAAATTAGTCCAGGCTGAGATTCAGATTCGCACACTAGCGATGAATTTTTGGGCGACGAACGAACATTCTTTAAATTATAAATATGCCGGACAAATGCCTGCTGAAGTTCGATCAAGATTAAAAAGAGCGGCAGAGGCTGCCTTTCAGCTGGATGAAGAGATGTCGAAGATTAAAAATGAAATTCAGGAAGCGCAAAAAGTCTTCAATCGTAAAGAAGAACAAGATAAGAAGACCAACAAATGAGAAAGGAGATGAAGTTGAGATGAAGTTCTCGATCCTCTCTAAAGGCGATAAAAAATCAAACGAAATCCGCTCCAAGATTAAAAACTACTTGACCGAATTCAAACTAGAGTATAACGAAGAAGAGCCTGACTTAGCTATTTCTGTAGGCGGAGATGGCACACTTCTCGAAGCTTTTCATACGTATGTCCACCGTCTTGACAAGACAGCTTTTATTGGTGTACATACAGGGCATTTAGGGTTCTATGCAGACTGGACGCCTGATGAATTAGAAAAGCTGATCATAGAAATTGCTCGAACCCCTTATCAAGTTGTAGAATATCCTCTACTAGAGGTGACGATCCGTCCTAAAGATGGAGGTGGAGAAGATAGATACTTAGCGCTGAATGAATGCGCAATAAAAACATCAGAGGGTTCGGTGGTTCTTGACATAGAAATTAAAGGCGATCATTTTGAGACGTTCAGAGGAGACGGCCTTTGTGTATCTACTCCATCAGGAAGCACAGCTTACAATAAAGCGTTAGGAGGAGCTATTTTACACCCTTCTCTCGAAGCTATTCAAATCGCAGAAATGGCTTCAATCAATAACCGGGTCTTTCGTACAATAGGTTCTCCGCTCATTTTGCCTGGTCACCATACGTGCCTGTTGAAACCTTTGAACGATAAGAGTTTTTTATTCACAATTGATCATATCACTCGAACTTATAAAGATGTAAAGTCGATTCAGTGCCGCGTTGCTAAAGAACGGGTAAGGTTTGCGCGTTTCCGTCCTTTCCCATTTTGGAAACGAGTCCATGATTCCTTTGTATCCGATGAGTACTCTAACTAAGGTTTTCCGGGTCCATAAAGAAGGTGTCTTACGAGAATTTATGCGTTCCGATTTGAAATTCTCCAGACAGTTATTAAAAAAAGTCAAAACGGCCGGAAAATTATTTGTAAATGGTGGAGAAGCTCACTTGAACTATCCGATCAACCAGGGAGATCTTCTCACAGTCGTTTTTCCGGAGGAGGAGAGGGGCCTTCATATGACTGGTGAGCCGGTCCCTCTATCTATCATATATGAAGATGAGGACATTCTCATTTTGAACAAACCACCTGGGATTGCGGTGTCCCCGGGAAGGGATCATACCTCGGGCACACTAGCCCAAGGTATACTCTACTACTACGATGAGCATGATATACCTTTCACTGTCCACATTGTTACCAGGTTGGACCGGGACACTTCAGGGTTGGTTCTTGTGGCTAAGCATTCGTATAGCCATTCAGTGTTGACAGCTGAAGGATTTAGGGTGGACAGGAAATATACAGCTTTAGTAGAGGGTAGGAACCTCGAAGATCAAGGTACGATCGATAAACCGATCAGGCGGAATCCCTCATCAATTATCCAACGTGAAGTTCATGAGGAAGGGAAAAAAGCTATAACAGAATTCCGAGTGCTTGAGAAGACCTCTTCGTGCAGTAAAATTAAATGTAAACTTCTTACAGGTCGAACCCATCAAATACGGGTACATATGGCGTCTCTAAATTCTCCGATACTTGGTGACTCTCTGTATGGAAGTGAGTTTAAAGGATTGAAAGGGCAAGCCTTGCATTGCCATGAGCTTGCTGTAATGCACCCATGGACGGGTAAATGTATGAAATTTACGTGCAGTCATCCAAAAGAGTGGGATTATATTTTAAAAGCAGACTCCCGGTCATAAAGGAGTCTGTTTTTCCATTTATTCCTATAGGAACCGTAATTGATTGGGAAAATAACATAAACATCTAGTGTGATGCTTTATATAAAGAACAATAGCTTTCGATTGAGAACCGGTTCAGGAATTTTGTATGCTGGGCTGGCGGCTTTAGGCTGTTATTAAGGATGCTCTTATTCAATCGATTTTGAAAAGCCCATCTAATGTGTAGGGCAGAGAGTTTATTATAAAAGCTCAACTACGATGTTTAACATATCATTTTAATTAAGAGTAGTAGTTGAACTTTTCTTCTACTAAAGGCATAGAAGATGGGACGCTCACCGTTTTTTCTTCGGGCAGGCGGAAGGCGGTCAGCTTATTTCCGAATACACAGCCGGTGTCTATATTGACTGTTTTATTTACGTATCTCGGCTCATAGACAGGGGTGTGACCGTAAACAACCCAGCAGCTGCCATTATAGCTTTTAGCCCAGTCTCTTCTTTCCGGACGCCCATCCGGCAGCTTGTCCCCAGTTATATCACCGTAGAGAACAAATGTCTTCACTTGTTTATTGTCACGTCCAATGTCCTCTTCCCGGATACCTGCATGAGCTATGACAGCATTGGCACCAGGTACTTCCAAATAAAGCGGAGAGGTCTCAACGAGCTCGAGAAATTTTGATTTGATGTCATTTTGCTCGTCTTTAGGCAAAGCATAATACTCCGCTGATGTGGTTTCCAGACCGTGTTTTTCCTGGACGGGGTTTCCTTTGAAAAAACGATATAGCTTGTCACAGTGGTTGCCAGGAATATATTTAGCCAATTTTTCTTTTACGACAAGCTGATAAACTAGTCGGATCGTATCAATTGAGGATGGGCCTCTATCGGTGATATCCCCTAAAAATATAGGGATCCTTCCTTCAGGGTGAATAGGAAGACCATTTTCCCATTCGTAACCGAGCTTCGAAAAGAGTAACTGAAGTTCCTTAAGACATCCATGTACATCGCCGATTACATCAATCTTCATTAATGAATAACCTCCTATTTCCCCCATTAAAAGAGGCAGAGAAACTTCTGTAAGCTTCCCCGCCATTGCTTCAATTTATTCAAACATGTACGTTTGTGTCCTGGATTTCACATTCAAAACTATTCCGATGGCAAGCAAATAAGCTAGTGTAGAACTCCCTCCATAACTCAAGAAGGGCAGTGGAATACCGGTGATGGGAAGAAGTTGAACAGACATCCCGATATTCTGAAATACCTGGAACGTAATCATTCCAATAATCCCTACAATCAGATAACTTCCAAATGAATCATTACTCTCGAGAGCGATTTGAATCATACGATAAATCAATAGGAAAAAGAGTGAAACAATAATGCTCGATCCAATAAAACCGAACTGCTCTGATACAGCTGTAAAGATCATATCCGTGTGACGCTCCTGAACGTAGATTTCAAAGTTTCCTAACCCTTTTCCATAGAGTTGTCCAGAACCTATGGCTGTAATAGCTTTAATCAGTTGTAAGCCAGCATCCAGCTCATATTTTTCGGGCTGCAGCCAGCCATAAAAGCGAGAGTCCACGTGGGCAAATACGGATTCTTCCAGAAAAGTAGTGACCGACGTGAGGTTAATCACAAACATCATGACGATGCTGGCAATTACTAAGAGAAATCCTCCAAGCAAAGATATAAGAATTTTCCACTTTATTCCCGATATTAATATCATAAATGCCGTGATGGCCACCAAAACCAAAAAGGAGCCAAGGTCTGGTTGTATGGCTATGAAAAGCATTGGTGGAAGCGCTAAACCTAATTGCTTCCCTAATAAAAGCAGGTCGGATTTAGTAGTTTTTAAGCGATGATTTTCTTGATGTTTTACTATGACATGCGCAAGGGCAATGACTAGAAATACTTTTATAAATTCGGCGGGCTGTAGTGTTACATTTCCTGGAAGACGAAACCAGCTAGTTGCACCTCCGGATGTATGTACAAGTTGTGGAGGAAAGTTGAAAAATAACATTAATAACATGATGATTCCTAAACCGTAAAGGAACCAAACGACCTGGTGAAGCCTATCATAGTCAATGAGCAGTGCAGATGCCGCTCCGATAAATCCGACAGAATACCAAAAAATTTGTTTGAAGTATGATCCCTGGTCTCCTGCACCAAGGACGGGATTTAATGTGTATAATGTGAAACAGCTGATAATACCAAAAGATAAGATAATAAGAATGATTGTATAGTCTATCGGTGAGGAGTTCGAATTTTCGTTCATGTAAGGTCCCTTTCTATTTGAGCAAACTTAAAAATTACCTTAGTATTGTAAGTGTACAACATTCGGGTTTATTTTTTAAGTATGATCCAAATTTTTCCGAAATACCACTACATTAAATAAAATACAGGATTGGAGGGATAAGTATGGACCATCTAGAGTATGAGGAACGTATGAATCAATGGGCAATGATAAAGGATGCTTTATTCAATGAACAGATTGATCAGTTTAGAGCAGAGTTTCTTGATATGCACCCCTACGATCAAGCGAAGATTTTTGAAGCGGTAGAAGATGAGGTCCGGCTGCAAATCTATACTTATTTGTCTCCTGAAGAAGTAGCTGATGTCATGGAGCACATCGACTACGATGAGATTGAACCCTTCTTTACAGAAATGGATCCTCGTTTCGCCGCCCAGGTTTTCGCTGAAATGTCTACTGATGACGCGGTTGATATTCTTAATGAACTCGACAAAAACAAAGTAGCCAGTTTCCTTACTATTATGGATGATAATGCTGCAGATGAAATAAAAGATCTTCTGCACTATGAAGAGAAAACAGCCGGTTCGATCATGACGACAGAATTTGTAGTAGTAAAGGCAAGTATGACAATTAAAGAAGCGATGGGTCATTTGAGGAAAGAAGCGCCAGATGCAGAAACGATTTATTATACCTATGTTATTGATGAAGAAAAACAGCTGGTCGGTGTAATCTCTCTGCGTGATCTTATTATTTCCGAAGAAGACTGGATGATATCGGATGTCATGAGCGAGCGTGTCGTATCCGTATCTGTCGGTGAAGACCAGGAAGAGATTGCCCGGATGATGCGAGACTATGATTTCCTGGCTTTGCCGGTCGTTGACTTCCAGCAGCACCTTTTAGGGATTATTACCGTGGATGATATTATGGATGTCATGGAAGAAGAAGCAAGCGATGACTATTCGAAATTAGCTGCGATATCAGATGTGGATAGTCCTGACGATCATGCTTTTACCTCAGCTAAAAAAAGGCTGCCGTGGTTAATTATTCTTCTATTCCTTGGGAGCTTCACAGCGAGCCTGATCGGCAGATTTGAAGCAACGCTTGACCAAGTAGCTGTTTTAGCGATATTTATCCCGCTAATTGCCGGCATGGCCGGGAATACTGGGACACAGGCACTAGCAGTTGCTGTGCGTGGAATTGCTACTGGGGAAATTTATAAACAAGGTAAGATGAAAATGGTGTTCCGAGAAGCAGGTACAGGTTTGATTACAGGAGTAAGCTGTGGTGCCCTTATAACACTTATCGTTTACTTTTGGCAAGGAAATATTTACTTAGGATTATTGGTTGGATTATCAATCATGGCTGCTTTAGTTGTGGCCACGTTAGCCGGTTCTCTTGTTCCATTAGTGATGCATCGTTTCAACATAGATCCGGCAGTTGCCTCTGGTCCTTTTATTACAACGATTAATGATATTATTTCTATTCTGATTTATTTTGGTATGGCTACCGCGTTTATGGGGCTTCTTATATAAGAATTGTAATTTGACTACGGATATAATAAGATAAGAGCAGGTACTAATAACAAATCATAATACTTATGAAATTACCTCGAGGAGGATTATTTATGAATTTTTCACTAGAAGGTCGCACGTATGTCGTTATGGGTGTGGCTAACAAACGGAGTATCGCCTGGGGTATAGCCCAATCTCTTAACAAAGCAGGAGCTCGCCTCATTTTCACTTATGCTTCCGAACGTTTTGAAAAATCAGTCCGTGATCTAGCCGACACGCTAGAAGGGCCAGAATCATTGTTTTACGAATGTGACGTGACGAATGATGAAGCAATCATTCAAACATTCGACCACATTCAAAAAGATGTGGGTGTAATTCACGGCCTTGCTCACTGTATCGCCTTCGCCAACCGTGATGAACTTAAAGGTGAATACTTGAATACAAGCCGTGACGGGTTCTTGACCGCCCACAACATTAGTTCATATTCTCTGACAGCTGTCGCACGTGCGGCTCAACCGATCATGTCTGAAGGTGGCGGTATCGTCACTCTTACTTACTTGGGCGGTGAAAAAGTAGTGGAGAATTACAATGTGATGGGTGTAGCGAAAGCAAGCCTTGATGCAAGCGTACGCTACTTGGCCAACGACCTTGGTAAACACGCGATACGAGTGAACGCAATCTCTGCGGGTCCACTTCGTACCCTGTCTGCAAAAGGAGTCGGTGACTTCAACAAAATCCATCAAGTGATCGAAGAGAAAGCACCGCTGCGTCGTCCGATCACTCAAGACGAGGTAGGAGATACAGCTTACTTCTTGATGAGCGACCTTTCCCGCGGAGTAACCGGAGAAATCATTCATGTGGATGCCGGATTCAGCACAGTAGCCTACTAATTTTAAAAATAAGAAGACGCTCTGATTCCTATCAGGGCGTTTTTTTTTGTGGGGAAATACTCCAATTTTAATTGAGTTCAGTTATGGCAAACAGCATCGGTAATTTCCAGTGAAGAAATTGAAAAATGGGCACATGAAAAAAATCACCTGCATATACATAAGATGATGATATTAAAAAGGAGAGATGAACGTGGCGAATAAAAAACAAACCGCAAAACCACCGCTACTTTATATTACACAGCCCAATCTGCCTCCTGCTGAGGTCTCAATGCAAACAAGCTTCCGGGCAAATACAACAGCTGCACCTAAAACCAACACCTCTCAAGTGGAAAAAGAACTGAGACTTCGTAATCAACAGAAAATGAAAGAGCATGAACCAAAATCTGAAGAGAGGGAAGAAGTACCTGATGAAAATTATGTAGAAGAGGAAACAGAATCAGCGCGGCTCTCAAGACGGGATCGTAGACAGCGTTTCCGAGATATGAGCCTTGAAGAAAAGGTGAACTATTTTGTCCACCTGCCCAGTCAACTTCCAAAGATGAAATGCGAAGTGACAACGACAGACCATGCTTTTAAGGGATACATTCAAAAATTCGAAGAAAATATAGTTCTTATGAAAACATTTCAGAAGCCCTATGAAGAGAAGATACCTTTCGAAGATATTCAATCGATACGATTACTTGGTTTTTAAACATTGAAAAACCGCGCCAACTTCAGCGCGGTTTTTTGAACACTTAAGAAAGTGCAGTGATTGCAGGTAAACAAGTTACATGGCAGAAGCAGTCAAGGTCTACTGAGATACAGATGCCAGTAGCTTTAAGGTTCTTAGTAAATTGTTTAACCGGAGAATCTGGATCCGCATCGTTGTCATGAGGATCGCGAAGCAGTTCAATTGTTGCACAGCAATCTTTGTCTACGTCTTTGACACGGAAGTAGTAACTTCCTTTGATATCTTCAATAGAATCACGACGCGCTCCAAAGCCTTTAAATGGTTTGCAGTTGCCTTTGCAATAAAGCAATACAGGCACCGTGTCACGTCCTGAGCCTCCAGTGTCTCCAAGTAAATCTCCGATTGATTGTTCACAGCTCGTGTTGCAATCAGAAAGTACATCATTCTGCGCAGCAACAATTTCTTTTAAAATATCACAAACACAATTTCCAGAATCATGATGTTTGCCACAGCTCATTTTTCGTTTGCCCCTCTCAATACGTATTGACGTAATGTCTTTAATAGAATATGTATTCGCAGTCTTGGGGTGTGGGCATTTGTCTCGTTTTATTAAATTCACACGGATTAACGAATGGCTGGGCGTATGACTACACCGAATAGACGAAAAACCCATAAAGTAACAATGACTTATTAATAAGGAGATGAATGGAATGTCCGAGAAGAAAAAAGAGAAAAATGTAATCTATGTTAAAGACCTTATCATAAAGGCGGATAATGTCTTCATCGATTCTGATGATAAAGATCGTAAACATCATCATAGGGACGACAAAGACGACCATCGTAAAGGGCACGATCGATTCGATCCGTTTTTTGGACACAGATCTAATGATGATGAATCCAGCAATTCTCGCCATAAAAAAGATAAACATGACGATGAATCGAGCAGCTCTCGAGGTGGATTTTCCTGGATTTAATAATTAGGTCACTACAAAGTAGTGGCCTTTTTTATCGAAGAAAAAAGAGGGTGAACTTCAATGATAAGCTGGATGGAATTGTTATTGATGGCATTTGCTTGTTTCAGGCTTACTCGTCTCATAGTACAGGACGTCATATTCGAACCTTTTCGAGTGAGATTCTTTCAAGTAGTGAGTAAAGAGGGTGAGGAATGGCTTGAACCTAAAGGGGTTTTCGGAGAACTGTTGAGCTGCCAATGGTGTGTAGGAATGTGGATGAGTTTATTTATCGTCTTCCTTCATATTTATGTACCTTATAGTGGTTTTTTTATACTTGTGATGGCTTTAGCAGGTATTCAGTCACTAATATATACCTGGGCTGATCGCTTATATGGGAATAATTAATTGAGAAAGAGGGTATGCAATAACAAAAAGGAGGAGGTAGAAGATGGGCTATATTCTTCCAGTGAACCACTACCAGTACCAAGACTATCAACAGCGAGTAGTTCCTGATCCACGAAATCCTTTTGCTTTGGATCGAGTTTTTAAGGTTACCCTGGATCATAAATTGAAAGATTTTTATAAACCGAGGGAACAGGATCGACGTGATTCTCAATATCTTCGCGGCAAATTGCATGCTCCACAAACGATTCATTATAATAAAAATGAAAAAACAACGGAAATGCATCAACAAGTGTATTCAGAAGTGACTGGAAAAGGCCGCCGTTTCAGTGAAACGATTTAGAATATAATTTTAGGAGTAGTGTTTATGTCACTTATACAGATCAACTCACATTGCTATTATTATAATAGTACGGTCAACATAGGGTATGTAACGGATGGTACTACAGGTTTACTTATCGATACAGGAATAGACACTTCTTCCGTGAAAAAGGTGGAGAGGGAGCTGCATAGACAGCAGCTTCCTCTAACCCATCTTTTTATTACTCATGCACATGCAGATCATTATGGAGGGGCCGCCTATCTCCAAAAGAATTACAACATCCATACGTTTGCGCCCGAATTTGAAGCTGCCATTCTGCAGAATCCAAAACTTGAACCTCTTTATTTATTTGCGGGGAATGACCCTCTTCCAGAATTACAAAATAAATTTTTACAGGGGCCTGCCATGCAAGTAGACACTGAAGTACAACAGGGAGAATTGAAAGCAGGTACGTTACGACTCAGAGCGATTGCTGTTCCGGGCCACAGCTACCATCAGCTCTGTATACTTGCTTATAATATTTTATTCGCAGCGGATGCTTATTTCAGCTCAGAGCAACTGAACAAACATAAGATTCCATACATAACAGATGCCGAGGCTGCAATCCAAAGCCTCAAAGTGGTACAAGATATATATTGCAAAGGAGCTCTTCCTGGTCATGGAGTATACGAGGAAGATTTTCAGGCAACTGTCCAGGATAATATAGATTACCATGAAAAATTATTGGTTTGGCTGGACCGTTATATTGATCAACCGGTCACGCATGAAAATATTGTAGCTTCTATGTGTGAAGCCTATAAAGTCAATGCTCCCCATCTTTCTCAGTGGTTGTTATACCGAACGGCTGTTTCTGCTTATCTGGTCGGACTAATTAAACGTAAAAAAATCACCCATCAAGTGAGTGATTTCAAGTGGACCTTCTATCCAGCCGGCTCATAACCCATGACGAAGAGCTGCTCTCCGGGTGTATATTCTGCAATGAGAACATCCTGAACTCTTTGGTAATTTTGCGTATGAAGCTCGGCTTCAAGCCACCTTTTATCATATCCAAGCTCCTTAAGGTTGTCCCACAACACCTCTCCGTCACTTACGAGCATTCGTGGGAGGGATGCCCTTTGAGGAGGAAGGTTCATGTCTTCCCGTGTCACAGTTTCTGCTTGAGATCTTTTCATGACAGAAATAGTGCCATCCGTTTCCAGCACAGCAAACTGAACATCCTGTATAGAGAAAACATCTTTTGAACGGAGCAGGTGCTGTAGCTGATTAATGTCTAATTTGTTGTTTTTTAATTCTTCTCGCTGGATTCGTCCCTGGTCGATAATAATTGCAGGCTTACCTTCTAAGAACTTGCGGGTTCCTTTAAGCTTTTCTGTAACGATTTCCGTTATATAGATAAGAATGCCCCAGAGAAATACGGCAAAAGCAATCTGAGGGATGCCGACTTCTTTGTCATACAAAGCATTACCGACCAATTCCCCTAATACGAGCGCCGCAATAAAATCAAAGGCAGTAATTTGTGTAATCTGAGTTTTTCCTAAAACCTTTGTCAGAATGAATAAGGCCCCGAATCCGAAAAGCGACTCCACTGCAATCCGTAAGTATTCCATAAAATCCCCTTCCCCAAAAAACCATCGTCTCTCAGCATTGTAGACTTGAAAGGAGAAATTTATACAAAAAACACCTGCTTAGCCATAAGCAGGTGTTCGTAATTATAATGGTTTAATCATAGTTACATGGGGGATGCCGGCATCCATGAATTCAGAAGAGACAACTTCGTAACCTAAACTTTGATAAAAACCCACAGCATGGGTCTGCGCATTCAGTTTAGCTTTTGGAAAGCCTGCCTCTTTTGTCACTTGTTCCATATGCTGGATGATTTGTTTACCCAAAGACAGTCCTCGGTGAGATTTTGCTACGCAAATTCTCTCAAACTTACCGTAATCTTCTACAAAGCGAAGTCTTGCTGCTAACAATGGCTCATTCTCCACATAGCCAATGATGTGAGTGGCAGTCTCATCATGTTCATCGTGTTCATCTTCTATAGATACTTGCTGTTCATCAACAAAAACGATTTCCCGAACAGTAAATGCATCCTTCTTCTCTAAATCATTAGCTGCGATCCGAATATCAACATGCATTTCAGTTATTCTCCAAGCCGGAACGTCTCATACACGCTCCATGCTCCGTTTTCCAGTTGGTAAAGAAGCTGAAAGCGATCAACTTTATCTTCTAGATCGAACTTCAGCATACTGAGTGTACCGTACACATCTGAGTACTCTTCATCCGAAAGCTTCTGGGCAATCGTAATGTGCGGAACAAAAGAGTATTCCTTGTTATCAGGCAATATCCCTTCGTGCAGTTTTTCATTTAAAGTAAATATTTCTTCTGTGCGTTCAACCTTCAAGTAAATCGTATTCGTTACAGGAGTGAAAGAACTGACCTTGTGAATATTAATTTTAAATGGTGTCGTTCCACTGGAGATTTTTTTAAGCTCAGGGATGATTTCTTTCTCAATCTGATTTTCCTCAGCTTCAAACGGTTCCTTCAGAGTGATATGCGGTGGAATCAAAGCGTAATGCGGATCATAACGTTTCCGATAAGAGTTAGCCTCATCTTGTACTTTTTTTGATGGGAATACTGCAATTCCGTATCTCATTTTTCCATGACCTCCTTAATCTTCTTTACCAAATATAGTTAGCAGTGCACGTTTGAAATCCTTTTGCCAGGATCCCCACGTGTGATCGCCCTCCAGCTCATAAAAAACATAGGACAGCGACTGTTTTTCTAAGTAATCATGTAATTCCAAGTTCGGGGTCAAAAAGTCTTTACGATCCCCATCAGTAGTCTTAACATCTGTTTCTTCATTTCCTATTGTATGATAAACAGTCAGAGATGAGAAATCTTTGATCGACTGGATGTATTCCATGACGTGCGCATCCACATAAGGGCTCTGCATGATCACATTCCCAAAGATGTTCGGGAATCTTGCAGCGGTCATCAAGGCTAATGTTCCGGCAAGAGAATCACCAGCCAGCGTCCGTCCTCTTCCCATACTGAATCCCGGTAATTCTTCATCTAAGAAAGGGACCACTTCTCGAATAAGAAAATTAATGTAATCACCCTGCTTTTTACCATCCGGGTGATATTTATCCTGACGATCATACCGGTCATTATAATGAATGCCGATGAATATCGTATTTTCTATGTCGTGATCAGAGTGGAGTTGATCACTCAAAGTCGCAGCTCGCCCCATTTGATAATAATCGTTCCCATCCTGCATAATGCAAAAATGGTATTTATAAAGGGGGGAGAAATTTTCTGGTGTGTACACCTTCAACTGCATATCTTCGTCTAAGTATTTACTTGAAATAGTATAGTCTTTCATTTGACCTTTTCTACCCATCAGGCCGCCTCCTAACAACAAAACCATGCTCCTAAAATTCCCGTATGACAGGGGCTGTAAACGTGCTACCTTTATTTTATCACATAATGTTTAGAAAAGTAGAATGGAAGGTTCAATTATACTTTTTCCTTCTTTTATCGTATAGCCTTTAAGATTTAAAAAAATTCGTTGACATTATTCTCGTCACGTTGTATATTAATATTTGTTCGAAACAATTTTACGAAACTTTTACATACGTGATTCCGTAGCTCAGCTGGGAGAGCGCCACCTTGACAGGGTGGAGGTCGTTGGTTCGAGCCCAATCGGAATCATCCAAAGTCATAAAGTCGTTAGCCTTTGTATACCAAGGGTTGGCGGCTTTTTCTATTGTACTAGTACATGAGGTTTAATAATAGTGGTACAGGGTGAATGGGGACAAACTGGGGACAAATTTTAAAATACACATATAAAAGTGTAAGTTTACCTAAGCTCTTAAAATTGTGTTGGTACCATTTCGATAGAGAAGTTACCGCAAATATCGAAATATCGAAATACCGTTAAGAATCCTATTAAATTAAGCCTTAAGTCATTTCGATAAGAAATACAATCGAAATCAAGTCGAAATTAGCGAAATAAAAAAGATCCGCAATTTGATGCGAACCTTAGTTTGATTTATTTACTTGTGGCTGGAAAAGAGTGTTTAGCTTGTCAGCCGCTTCTTCATCCGCTTGTCTTACATATTGACCGTATATATTCATTGTAGTTTTAATATCAGCGTGGCCTAATCGTTCAGAGATAACTTTAGCGTGTACGCCTTGATTAATTAAAATTGTAGCGGCTGTATGTCTTAGGTCGTGGAAACGGATAAACTTAAAGCCTGTACGCTTGATAAACCTTCTCCACCATGTCCCTGGTACTGTAGGGTACAAAGGTTTCCCAAATTCGGACGAGAATACATAATCATATTGACCGCCTTCCCATAATTCAGCAGCTCTTAATTTATCCTTCTTCTTCTGATGCTTATATTTTTTTAATTCTTCAATAATAAATGTAGGCACTACCACAGATCGAATAGAGGACTTTGTTTTAGTTGTCTTAAGGTTAAAGCCTTCACCATTCAAGTATTGAAGCGAGTGCTTCACTTCTATAGTACGTGTATCTAAATCAATGTCCTCCCATTGAAGGCCAAGCAATTCTCCACGTCTTAACCCTGTAGTAATGGCAAGTTTAATAATTAACCTTTGGTGTATTGGTTGATCCTGGAGCAGATGAAATAATTCCTGCACTTCCTCTTGTGTATAAACTTCTGTCTTTTCCTTCGATACTTTAGGCCGCTTCACATTCTCCACAGGGTTATTTTTTATGATGCCCCACTCTTTAGCCCTGCTAAACACATTCCTCAATACTCTATAGTGGTACAAGATACTTGAATCAGATAGACCGCCTTCTTTATCATCCATTCTCATACCATCATTCTCTAAGCTATTCAGATAATTAATAATATGGATCGTTTTTATTTCGTCTAGTCGCATGTGGCCGAATTGTGGAATTAAGTAATTCTTAATAGGGTACATGTGGTTTTCTAATGTCTTAGGAGCAAGATGCTTCTTTGCGTACTTATCACACCATTCAGATACAAAGGCTTCAAACTTCATTTTAGATGGATCGATATAAGCGCCTGCTTCAATTTCTGTTACAAATTCAGCTAACCGTTTGCGAGCTTCTGTAATGTTCTTTGCCTTAATGGTTTTCCGCTTCCGAATATACTTATTATCCTTGTCTTTTCCTAAACGAACCGTCAACCTCCAGGAGCCATTTCCTCTATTCTCCACGCTTCCAGACATTTGTTTGCCTCCTTTAATTAAGAATAAAATCCTCAATAAACTTGAATATCTTTTCTTTGTCCTTTTCCGAGAGCTCTTTGGACATGAAATACAATGGTTCTCCATCTCTTAATGTTCTTGATAAATGCCTACCTTTAGGAATAAATTCAGGTTCCCAATTTTTAAATGCTTCGTTAAGTTTTAATATGTTTTCAACGTCTACTTTCTTTTTCTTATAACCTGCTAATTGAAAAATAACAGTTGAACTGACCTCTAAGCCTCTCGCTAATTTTAGGATAGTTTCTTTGTTAGGTGTTTTTCTTTTATTATTTTCCAGCCTTGATAAATAGCTTTTAGATAACTCGCTTTTTTCAGCTAACTTATCGAGTGTCAAGTTTTTCTCTTTCCTCAATCTTTTAATTTCTTCTCCGAAATTCATGTTTTCACCGCCTATTAATTGTTGATGATGTTTTTATTATATACTTTAATGTTGCCATTGTAAACATGATGTTAAACCTTTATTGGCAATGTTTTTTTGTTATTGTTTCATTTAAGTTGACAGTGGCAACAACATCATATATACTTTCTATAGATACTAAAAAGGGAGGGTGTATTAGTGAAGAACAGGGAAATTCGTGAAGCGATTAAAGATGCAGAATTGAAACAATGGCAAGTAGCAGAAGCTTATGGATTGCATGAGGGAAACTTTAGTCGGTTGTTGAGAAATGAGCTTCCCAAAGATAAGAAGGAAGAAGTATTGCAGGCAATTCGAGAAGCTAAAGAATCTAATGAAAAAGTTAGTTAAATAACTAAATATAATCGAGAGAGGGCGTTTTAAGTGGAAGATACAATAAAAGAATTGGAAGCACGTAAGGAACTATTCATTAAAGAGAATGAGCAAGAATGGAAGGAGAAAGGCTTTTTGTTCAAACATAGCAGGGAGACTTTTGGTTATACGAAGGCTTATGTATCGAATCAAATAGGCATATCTCCTGGAAGGCTTACAAAGTTTGAAAATGGTTCACCTGTCAGCGATAGCAAATTAATCGAAAGGTGTTACTTCTTCTTTTTAAAGCAACAAGGGATGCAGGACTCAATGCAAAATGTACTAAAAACCTATAAACAGTATGAGCTTTATAAATAGGAGGGGATTAAGTGGAGAGGACAACCTTAACCGTGAAGGAATTAGCTAGCTATTTAGGGTTATCAGTTGATCTTGTATATAGATTAGTCAGAGAAAATGAGATCAGTTATGTAAGAATTGGGCGAAGAATCCTTTTTAAGAAGGATAGCGTGGAAAAATGGTTGAATGCACAAGAAATGAACAAAGAAAAAATGCACTCCGGGCAAGAGTGCATCTGAAAGGGCGCTTGTATAAATGTCTAACTACAGTATAACACAGACCAAATCGACAAACACAATATTTTATAAAAGTGCTGTAGCCTATGCGGAAAAATTAGAGTGGCCTGTATTCCCATTAAAGCCAAAGGATAAAAAGCCTATTTATAAAGGTGGTTTCCATAAGGCCACAAGGGACATAAACCAAATTAAGAAATGGTGGTCAGATCATCCAGAGGCGAATATTGGTATTCCAACAGCAGTAAGCGACTTTATAGCCTTAGATATTGACATTAGGCATGGTGGGGATGAATCACTACAAGAATTAAAAAATCATTATGGAGAGCTTCCAGAAACAGTAGAATCCATTACTGGAAGTGGTGGAAGTCATTTACTCTTTAAAGATCCTGGTGGAATAAGTAACAGGGCGAATATTAGACCAGGGATAGACGTTAGGGGCGAAGGTGGTTATATCGTAGTAGCTCCTAGCCTTCATCCAAGCGGTGGGGCTTATGAGTGGGAGTTATCGAGCAGGCCATTAGAAATAGAGATAGCAGAAGCTCCTAAGTGGCTCTTACATCTTATTAAAGAAGAAAGACAGCCAGAAGGGAAACCTTCTACTCATTGGACAAGCCTTTTACAAGGGATCAAAGAAGGGTCGAGGAACGAAGCAGCCGCTTCATTAACAGGGATGCTATTAAGAAAAAATATCCATCCTGCTATAGCTTATGAGCTTGTAAGGTGTTGGAATGAGCGGAATGATCCATCTTTACCTGTAGAGGAATTAGATAAAACTTATAATTCGATTTTAAATAAAGAGATACGAAGATTGAAGCAAAGGGGGCGCTAAAGTCTATGGGGTATGACGAAAGTAAAGCAAACGAATTACAACAGCTTAAGGATGATGATGAAAGTAAGAAAACACAAAGTCAAATCCTTGTAGAAATGGCTTCTGATATAGAATTATTCCACACTCCAGATGAAACCGCCTATGCTGTCTTAACAATAAATGAGCATGAGGAAGTAATGCCACTCCGTAAGAAGAAGTTTAAACGGTGGTTACGGATGCAGTATTACGACACCTTTGGAAAGGTTGCAGGAAGTCAGGCTGTAGAAGATGCACTATCTACTTTAGAAGGTGGGGCATTGTTTAAAGGGGAAATGCACCAGGTTCATACACGAATTGCCGAGTACAAAGGACGCTTCTATATTGATCTTGCTAATGAACGTTATGAAGCTATTGAAGTATCAGAGCAAGGTTGGAAAGTAGTTAGTCAAACGCCTGTATATTTCAAGCGTACAAACTCATTAGGAGAGTTACCTGCTCCAGAGCCTGGAGGGAGCATAGAACAGCTAAAGCCATTCTTGAATTGTAGGAATGAGGATGATTTTAAAATGGCTGTAGCCTGGTTACTTGCAACCATGCGCCCAGGTTCTCCTTATCCTGTTCTGTTGGTACAAGGGGAGCAGGGAAGCTCTAAGAGTACGACTACTAAAGTTTTAAGAAGTCTGATTGATCCATCTGAAACACTTCCTTTAAGGAATTTACCTAAGAGTGAGGAAGAATTGGCTATTGCTGCAAGTAAAGCACATATAGGGGCTTATGATAACATTTCATCATTATCAAATGCGCTATCAGATACCTTTTGTAAGATTGCCTTAGGGGGATCAGTCGCAAAACGTGAGCTATATAGTGATGATGAAGAAGCGGTTATTACTTTAATGAAGCCAAGTATATTAAATGGTATTTCAGACGTAGGGAAGCGCCCGGACTTATTAGACCGCTCCATTATGCTAAACCTTCCATCTATTCCAAAGGACAAAAGAACAGATGAAGGCACGTTCTGGAGAGAGTTTGAAGCTGTCAGGCCTAAGATTATAGGAGCTTTTCTTGACGTAGTGAGCGCAGCTATTAAGGAATTGCCCTATACAATAGTAACGAATAAACCACGAATGGCAGACTTTGCCCTTTGGATAACAGCAGCAGAGAAAGCTCTAAACTGGAAACCAGGCGAGTTTATAGAACTTTATTCACGTAACCAACAAGAGGGAATCAATCAGTCATTAGAAACAGATCCGCTTGCTGTAGCTGTAATAGATTTTATGAAGAATCGTAAGCAGTACAAAGGCACTCCTACAGAAGCCCATGAGCTTATAACCGAGTATGTGAGGGATCAGCGTACTATATATTCCAAAGCATGGCCTACACCACGCAGTATAAAAGGTAGATTAACCAGGATTGCTCCAGGTTTAAGATCAGAGGGGATATATTTTACCGACTTAGGACAAACGAGCGAGGGGCGCTTAATTAAGTTGGAACGTATGGAGGAAGAAGCTCCTATATCCGAGGATGGGGAGGACATAACTATATGACTGTATCTGAAATTATCCAAACGGTAGAAAGCTCAGGCTGTATGCTCCAGGTGTCTAATGGACGTTTAAACATTAAGCAGGGAAAGCGGTTAGAACCTTCCCTTGTACAATGGTTCAAAGATAACAAAACGACTGTATTAGAAGTCTTAGAGCGTGATAAGAGCATGAAGGAAATAGGATTCATGGTAGGAGTAGCTGGAGAGATTTACATGCAGTCAATGAGCCATAGATCCATAATTTATGTGGAGTGTAGGCAGGGTAAATGGGTGTTGTGGCGTGAGAATTACGAGCAGGGGCGCACAGTGGCCAAAAGGCACAAGATATTAGCGCAGGGATCTTTTTATGAAGTACAAGCCCGGGCGAGTAGTTATTTCAACTACTTAAAGGGGGTGAGTGCATGACTATTTATACAAGTGAACTTCCTAAAGATTTAGTGATTAAGGTGGGAGATACCTACTATATAGGGCAGTAAGAATAGACGATTTGAAAGGATGTGAAATTATGAATACAGAACAACTTGAACAGCTCATTCAGTTAGCAAACGTAATGGGGAATAGTGGTCATCACGATGTAGATCAAGTAGTGGAGGACATTGTGAATGGAAAATTTAATAGAGGTTAAGCTGCCAGGGCATACGGTGTTCTTGACTCAAGATGAAATGAAATTGCTTCTTAGGTCAAACCCGGATGTATGGCAAGAATCCATCAAGCGAGGGAAATATATTTTACGCAGTCGGAAGCAGAAAGAACGAGAAAAAACCAAATTTAAAGGGGACAGATAACATGGATCTAAATCAAATGAGAAGCCAAGTAGCTAAAGCAGAAAAGGAATTAATGCCGGAAGCCCGGTTGAAACAGTTTCAACGAATGCAGGGAGAGGTAAAACAGGCTTTTCAATCCATTGAGGACGAGAAGCAAGCAAAGGTTAAAGAATTAGATAGCAAAGCCGAATTTTTCAAGCCGGATAATAAAATGACTATCACAGAGAAAGAAAAAGAATTGTCTCCAGAAATGGTATTAGTGAATCAACGCAAGTTTGATAGTAAGAATGTGGCTGTCATGGACTATCTAACTAAGACGGTACTGTCACGCTTAGCGAGTGAAGTTGAGACAGCTGAGGACTTCTTAGGAATTGTGAGTGAATTAGCCAACCATGAAAACGAGAATATGAGATATGTACTGATTGACAGTTTCCACGAGATTACCAAAGTAGGGCAAGATTTAGATAGGTATAACGTGATTAAAAGTGAAGTGAAGGAAGCCTTGAAGCAAGCGAAACAGAATGTTAAGACAAAAGAGCAAAAAAGATACGAGCAGGCATTAGACGAAGCGGAACAAGAAAAAAGCAGATTGTCTATGAAATACCTGCCCATCGAGAAGAATATCCAAGAATTTTCAAACGTGTTAAATAGTAAGGCTTTGTGGTTACAGAATGAAATACAAGGAGATCAAAAACAGACCATCTAAAGAACATAGAGCCCTTGCTTCTTTCCAATGGGGGCAGGGGCTCATATTTATAGGAGGCGATAAGGTGAGAAAGTATGATCGAAATAAAACCCGGGATAAAGTGACGGAAAAAGCTCATTACTCTCAATCGAAGAAGTTGAAACGGTTAGCTAAAGAAATGAAAGTACCCTTTAAAATCACAGGATAAGGAAAGGAATGGTATAGCATGGGTCAATGTGGCGAGAAATTAAACAAGAAACAAGAGCTTGCAGTTATGGCCATTATTACGGAATCCACCATGCAAAAGGCAGCAGACAAGGCAGGCATAACCACTAGTACCCTGTATAGATGGCAGCAGTTAGACAGCTTCCAGGAGCGGCTGCACCGAATGAAACAGGAAACCGTATCACAGGCTACCGCACGATTAAGGCAGGGGATGACCATAGCTGTAGATACTTTAATGGAAATGGCACAGAATCCTAAGACTCCTGCTGTGGCCAGAGCCAGCGCATGTAGGTCATTATTAGAGTTTGGATTTAAAGCACATGAAATGGAACACTTACAGGATCGTATTGAACGCCTGGAGGAATCACTGGAGAGTGAGAGCGCATGAACTTAGAAAAGCGGTTGATGAAGCTGGAAAAGCAATTGGAAGAAGCAAACAAGGAAACACAAGAGCAAATGGTATGCGCTTATCTAAAGTCTTTATCCGCTCCAGATGCTTCAATGAAGGACAGGGAGCAGATATATCAGAAGGTTAAGGAATACGTGCCACACGTTCACCATGTAGCCGTATAAGGGGGAATGAGAGGGTGAATATGATTAACAGAGTCAAACGTATAGAGAAGCGAGTAACAACCTTTAACGCTTTGCCTGTACTCCTGGTTGATAGCGAGAAAGACATAGAGAAGTACCGCAGCCAAATTAATGATAAAACAGTGATTATTATTGATGACATTAGGGAGTGTGAAGGGTGAAGAATTTAACTACCAGAGTGAAAAGTTTAGAAACAAGATCAAAGCAAAGTGAAAACCTTCTTATCTTGATTACTGTACCAGGCAGGGAAAAGCCCCGGGAGCAGATGGAAAGCGAACCAGACAGCGCATATAAGAGATATTTAGATGATGCAGGGTTTAGGTATATATACGTGAACATTTAGGGAGTGACAAAAGTCATTCTCTTTTTTTGTTTTATCTAAATATATACCAAATAAAGGATTTTATGTAGATCTTATAGAATAATTATTTTAAAGGAGTAAGGGTGTGGGCGTTTTGTTTAAAAAATGGAGGGAGTGGTGACATGGGGAAGTTGAAAGAACTAGAAAAGAAGCTGGAAGAAAGATCAAGGCGCAATCAAGAAAGCATTGAGAAGTCGAAAGCGGAAATCAAGGAAGGCAAGCAAGGATTAAAGAATGAGTGGCGCAACCGGGAGAAACCCACAGACCAGGAGAAGTTCTACAAGAATGCTAACACTACGTTGAAGATGGGTGTCCTCTTATGGGCGCTGCCTGGGTTGTTTGTCATATGCACCATACTACTATTCGTAGGCTTCGGCATATGGGAATGGTTATTCTAAATTCAAAATGAGGAGCTAGATGCTTAGGGCAGATCTTGAGCAGGGGCTTCTTTTTTTTGTGTTTACGAGGGCTTGTATATTGAAGTGAAATTATAGCAAGTGGGTAGTTGTCCGTTTCGATGCAACTGTGTGGCTTTGTACAAGTTGATCCGCTTCAAATAATCGGCTAAATACATTTATCACTATTTACGCTCTTTTAACGTACTGGAAATATTGGCGTAGTGTCCAAGCTTAAAACCTTGCTATGTCTGAAATGGAATATACTCAAGAACGTTCTTTGACTGAATAGGCAAGGGTACATTCTGTAGAACAGCCACAAGACAGACCACCAGACCATAGAAGCGTAAATATGAAGTGCTATGCTGAATACCATGCACCCACTACAGCACACTGCATAGATATTTCGCTATTCTATAACGATATATATTTATCGAAATGCTTTGAACGTTGATATGACAGGCTTTATTTCGATATTTCGCTATTTCGATAATTCTACTCCTTTAGTCTAAAAAGCTAAAGAGTAAGGATAAGAGGGCATTGTTATAATGTAGTGGCTCTATAACCTGGTGGGGACAAAGTGGGGACAAACTTTAACATCCTGTCCCCAAATCCAACGAGTGGAACATAAAAGAACATACTCAATGTACCGATATAACAGCAGTCAGCATATTCAAACTGTACCATACTTTCTAAATATACCACTTTGACAGGGTGGAGGTCGTTGGTTCGAGCCCAATCGGAATCATCCACACAAAGTGCCGAAATGGCGCGGTTTTCCATCCATGGGGAGGCCGCGTCATTTCTTTTATTTTTGACACATGTTGCTGAAGTTTTTATCGGCTTTTTTTGTTCTATAAAATATTGAATGGATTATACCTGAGGTTCTAGTACATGATCTAATTGCATGGTGTGGATGGGTTAGAGCCTCACACCGGAAACTTCATCTATTCGAGATATAACTTCCATTTAAAGTATTACGAAATGAATAATAAATAAAGGTGAAATATAAAGAAGCAGGTATTCAATTAGAATACCTGCTTCTTTATATTTCAATTGTCATTATCAAACCCATTCCTCATGTAAATGAATCGACTCATATTTGAGGGCAGATAGTTTGTTATGAAGTAGATTAAGTCCGGGGGATGCATTCTTCTTGGGGGCCAGTCTCTCAGAAATCAAACGTAGAATTCTTTGCATTCTCGTTTTTCTCGTAACTTGTATAACCCTGAAATCATACAATACTATAATCTTTGCGTCATAAAGACTTTGGTGGGGCGAGTCCTGCTTTTCTTATATTACTGGAGTAGGCTCGTCAAGCGGAGAACTGGTGTATTTTTTCTTGGAAAGGAGCAAGGGAAGTTGTGAATCCAGATTTATGTGAATTATTAGCGAATGCTGGGTTTGTACGTTGTTATTTAACCAATGCAGCAGGCAGCCCTGTTGACGAGATTACCTGTGAAGAGCAAGGGAATCGAGAAGATGTTTCCCTTCAATTGCCTGATGGGGAACCAGTAACTCTTCAAAAGATAACGATTGGTAAGCAAGGGTATGTTGTAGTCGAAGTGGGGGATGAAGATACCTTATGTGTGTCTGATCCAATTCCCTTTTGCTTTAATGAACATGTGATTTTGTGCGCACCTGCAGGTACAGACGTGGTCTGCAGTGTGACGGATTTTGATTGTCAAGCCAGTGTGAATTGTCTGGACGAAACTTTTGAATCTTTGGATATTCATTTCACCGTTTGCCAAAGCATTCAAACAGTCGCGGAGGCAGTGATTGAACAGGAGGTTGCTTTTTGTGTGGAAAGGGACGTCATCATTCCTGATCGTTGTTCTTTTACTATGCCAGCCCAGTGTCCAGTTATTTTCCCCAGCGAAATGACAGACTTAGAGGTTACATCTAAAAGGACGTCGGAAAAGGAATATGTCACATCACCAACTTCAACGCAGCTTCAAGAGGTGGCTTGTCTATCGGTTACGAGAGTATATGACTGGATCGTCCAGCAAAGTGATTTTCAAAGGACCATCCCTGCTGGGAACGTAGAATTTTCCTGTTCTCCGTGTGACATCCATGTGTTTGTTCCGGCCGTCATTATTTGTGATCGGTTCCTTTCAGGTAAAGTGATTTGTGGCGATATCGATCCTATTGAAGGCGCAGAGGTAACTTTCCGTGCCGAACCGGCGATTGTAGATTTCACGCCGGATTCTGTTATCACAGATGAGTTCGGCAATTTTGAAGTGGAAACTAGTCTCCCTGCCGTCACAGAGCCTACAGATGTGGTGATTACAGCTGAAACTACGGTGAATGGGCAAGAAGTTTCCACCTCTCTGCCGACGATCATCCAATGCCTGGCTGATCCATGTATCATCGAGCTGTTCGCGGAAGAAGAAATTGTTTGTGATGGTTTCGTGGACGGAAGGGTGCGCTGTGATGGAAGAGTTATTGAAGGAGCTGTAGTGACATTAGAAAGCGATGACCCTGCGGTCACCTTTAATCCGAATCCTGTTATAACCGGGAGTCATGGCAACTATTTCTCGGGTGTAACTGTGGCTGATGGAACACCTTCTAGTACTGTAATTATTACAGCCTCTACTACAGTAGAAGGTCAAATGATTTCGGATTCAGTAGAAGTCCAAGTGGAGTGTGATAGCCCATGTCCTTAATTATTAACGTACCTCAACTGATCACTTGTAACGCAATCATTACCGGAAATCTAACTTGTGGGGGAAACCCTGTAGTGGGAGCGGAAATCTTCTTTAGTGACTTCCCCGAGGAAGTCGTGTCTTATGATCCTAATCCAGCAACAACAGACGTGAACGGAGATTTTTCCACCACTGTTACAGTTCTTCCCGGAACTCCACTTGTATCTATTGATGTAAGTGCTACCGCAGAGGTAGGAGGGGATATTCTTGTAACTAACGTAGGTACACAAGCGGAGTGCCCAACTGTTGAATGTCCTTGTAAATTCAGGATCGGGGTTCAAGGTAACCGAGCATCGGCTACAGTTGATATTATTAATCAAGGAGTGGCATCGACCTTGAGCGGTACGATTAATGTGACGGCTGTTCAATGCTTCACTGCCAGTCCTAACTGTAATCCCGCTGTTGATAACTTTAATGTGACGTTTGGATCCGGAGGAACGACCATTAATTTTATTCAAGGGAGAAGAATTGAAATTGACTGTATTGGCGATACTTTTGCCAGAGTACGAGGAACGGCTTTAGGAAGAGGTAATGTATTCACAGGTTTGTTTGAAGTTTTGATTGAGGTGTCCATTGGCCCAGGTAATATAGGAACGTGGACGGTCTTGGCAAATGACAACATGGGTCACACGTTCTCTACAACATTCACCGCTCGGATGAGTCCGATTACTTCTATTGGAGAATGCGGCGTCCAGTTTTAAAAATTGAAATTTGTTTTCTCAATGAACACGGATATACCGTCACTTTTACTGCATACCAGAGGTTAAAGTAGTTAAAAAATTTAATGAAATACCATTTAAAACAGGAAGAGCAAAGCTTCAATGTATAACATCGAAGCTTTGTTTTTTTAGATAATTATTTCTGGTTAGGATTCATTAAAAAAAGCGAGCATAATTCCTCTGGCGGAAGAGGAAAATATGACACGCCTTTCAACTTCTGACTATTTCTTGAAACGTGGTCAGTGAAATTATACAGGTGGTGGAAGTTTGTGCTTAGAACCAGCTATCCCAGCTATGACCTTTACGACGTCTACGTCGTCGGTTATCGTCCTCAGCTCCAGCTACTAAATCATCAAGCAGACAGCGGTTAACGGCACGGCAAAAGTCATCACTATCAATAAAAGATTTGACTGGTACTCGGAAGTTGTCATCACTAATACCTGCTACGTTATTTCTTTTTCTTCGACGGTTGGAAGCACCTGCAACATTGTTATCTCCGCAGCATCCCATATGAAACACCTCCTTACCTTATAGATTACTTTATAATATGAAAGTTCTAGTAAAATGCTTGGGACAATCTACTATTAATAGATAAAAACATATAATAATAGAATATATAAGGAGGAAGATTGCTCATTAATTTATCTTTTTCAAAGGAAAAGAGAAGCTGCCTTGAAGACAGCTTCTCTTTTATCCATTGATAATAATCCCCCCGTTTACATGAACCATCTGACCTGTCACATAGCTTGAATCCTCACTCGCTAAGTAAACATAGGCTGGAGCAATCTCTCGCGGATGAGCGGGGCGGCCCATAGGGTTGTCTGAACCGAATTCTGCTACTTTTTGTTCGTCAAAGCTTGATACGATAAGAGGCGTCCAAACAGGACCCGGAGCTACGCCATTCACTCGTATTCCTTTTCCGACTAGAGATTTTGATAAGGCTCGGGTAAATGAAGTAATGGCCCCTTTTGTCGCTGTATAGTCAATCAGCTGCTCATTTCCTGCATAAGCTGTAATGGATGATGTATTAATGATGCAGCTGCCTCTTTTTAAGTAAGGAACCACAGCTTTACTCATATAGAAGTAAGAAAAAAAGTTGACTCGGAAAGTTTGTTCCATTTGTTCATTTGTAATACTCATAAAGTCACTCTGAGGAAACTGGACGGCTGCATTATTAATTAATACATCAATTTTTCCGAATTGATTAATTGTTTCTTTTACTGCATCTTCACAAAAGCCTGCATTCCCCACATTCCCACTAATTAACTTGCAAATGCGTCCTTGTTGCTCCACCAATCGTTTAGTAAAAGCAGCATCTTCAAGTTCATCCAGATATAAGATAACAATGTCAGCACCTTCTTTTGCAAAGTATAAACTGACCGATCTTCCGATTCCGCTATCTCCTCCAGTGATTATGACTGTTTTTCCTTTTAGCTTTCCACTGCTTTGATAGTTGGGATCATTGTATTCTGGGAGAGGATTCATCGCATGCTCGTTACCAGGTTGTTTTCTTTGGTGCTGTTTCGGGTTTATTTCTTTCTTATTATTGGACATGTCATCCTCCTTATCATTCAAGTTAATAAAAAGGATGCCCTTACTGGAAAAATTCAGTCATAAAAAAACCAATCATGACAATATTGTCATGATTGGCTTCATTTTCTAAGAATCGAACAATGGGCTGACTGACTCTTCGTCATGTACACGTTTAATCGCTTCGCTTACTAATGGTGCAATAGAAAGCTGAGTTAATTTCTCCATTCGCTTCTCAGGAGGTACAGGAATACTGTTCGTTACAATCAATTCCTTAACAGGGGAAGCTTCAATCTTCTCGATAGCAGGTCCTGATAGAACAGGGTGGGTGCTGCAAGCGTAAACTTCTTTTGCTCCATTTTCAATTAAAGCCTTTGTTCCGCTTTCAATTCTTATACCAGTATCGACGATGTCATCCATTAATATACAAGTTTTGCCGGCTATATCTCCGACAATGTTTATTTCGCCGGCGAAGTTTCCTCTAGGGGCACGCTTATCTATGATGGCGATTCCTGTTTTCAAACGGTCAGCCATTTGACGGGCCCTTTTAACACTGCCGTGATCAGGTGATACGACGACCACATCTTCCAGCTCTTTCTCTAAGAAATGCTTAGATAGAATCGGCATGGCAAGCAGCAAATCTACAGGGATATCAAAAAAGCCTTGTACCTGCGGGGCATGAATATCAATCGAAATAAGTCTAGTTGCTCCAGCACGTTCAATTAAGTCAGCAACCAGTTTTGCAGTAATGGGTTCTCTGGAACGGGCTTTACGATCCTGACGCGCGTAGCCATAATAAGGCATAACCACATTAATTGACTCCGCTGAAGCCCGTCTTAAAGCATCAATCATAATAAGCAGCTCCATAATGTGCTGATTGACGGGTTCGCTTGTGGATTGAATGATGTACACGTCGCAACCTCTGACACTTTCCTCTATATTAATTTGTAATTCTCCATCACTAAATTCTGTTACTGAGCACTTACCTAATTCAATTCCGAGATTGTCGACGATTTCTTCGGCTAGATCTGTGTTGGAATTCAAAGAAAAGATCTTTAATTTAGGGTCAGGACTTACAGTGGACATGTATGGTTCCTCCTTATGTAGGGCGGGTAGATTATTTTATATACCATTATCACAAATTTTCGCTGGATACACAAGAAACCAATGGTTGATAGCTGATCTCTACATGTCTGAATTCAGGGGCTGTAATTTATTTCAATTTAGATTGGAAGAGCTGTCCAAATTTAAAATCGACTAGGGAAAATGGATGATTTACCATACTAATATAATAAATTTCTTGAAAAAGTGTTAGGAAACGCTGGAGAACGGGAAGGCATTAGTTCAGTACAACGAAGACTATGCTGGAGGAATTATATGTTTACGTTAAGTGATATCCCGATGTTTTTTGTGAATTTTTTCTTTATCCTTCCTATGGTGACATTAGTCCATGAAGCGGGTCATGTACTTGTTGCCCGATTGTTCGGAGGAAAGATAAAGTTTTGTATAGGAACAGGCAATACACTTTTTCATTTAGGACCTTTGGAAGTGAAGAAGATGTATTTCATGGAGGGGTGGTGCCAGTATGAAAAGCTTTCGTACAATAAAACCTGGGCTCACGTGGCGATTTATTTAGCTGGAAGTATATTTAACTTGATCGTCATTCTCGCTATGAATTATATGATCTATGCCGATATTATTCCAGCTGATTTATTCTTTTACCAATATGCTTATTTCTCAGTATATTTCATATTCTTTTCACTTTTTCCTTTTAGAAACGAAGAAGGAAAGCCTAGTGATGGGATGGCAATCTATGATGTCATAAGGTATGGAAAAGCGAACGACCCTATAGATTAATTGAAAAAAGCCAGGGCAGCTGCCCTGGCTTTTTCATGCTTATTTACAGAGAGCAGCACCTACAATAATCAAAAGGATGAACAAAACAACGATCAAAGCGAAGTTGTTTCCACCTCTTCTGCAGCCATATCCACCATATCCGCCGTACGGACTGTTGTTACCGCCTAAACCACAACCATATCCCATAAACTCACCACCTTTATCTCATTACGATAACTTATGGAAATTCGGCTGAAGTGGAAAGGCGAATGACTATTTTAAAGAAATTTGCTGGTTATATGCACAGATAAAATCAGCATATATTTTATTTTGCTGATTATATTTAATTTCAATAATTACATTAGCTTACATGAGGAGGGAGACATTGAAACAAGATACGCTCACTAATGGATTTTGTGAAGGCTTCTGGAACTGTATATCCCCTGCTGACTGGTTAAGCAACCTTTTGACATTTTTAGCTATAGCGATCCCTGTATTCGTCACATTAGTGTTTGAAAAGAATAAAGCTAAAAAAGAAACCATTAGAAGGATTGCTGAGGAAAGAAAGCCTCTGAAAAGAGAATTAGTCATAAACAAACAAATGATTGAACAGCTGCTAATGAACTTCAGCAAAGCAGTGAATGAAAGTGTAAATGGCGAGAAGCTAGCTGAAATCATAAAAGAAAATACAGAATACCTTGAAAATATTAGAAGTGTTTTGCTTGCGCATTCCATTATAAGAGTAGATGAGATTGATAGAATGAGAATGTTTTTTGGTGCGCTCGAAACTTTGAACAATAAGTTCAAGTTCAAACACATTCCAGAAACGAACATCCCGCTTAGTCGTATTTATCAAGAAAGGGAAATGGAAGAATTTTTACAAGATTGTTATAAGGCATGGTATAATATAAAAAGAGATTACGGAATTAAACGATAGCTTAAGTTTAGAATGATTGTCTGCAATAAATGAATACTATTGAAATGCTTTTAAGACATTATTCTGCATAAGAACCGGACCTCATGAAAGTGAGGCTTTTTTATAATAAAAATACCAAAGAGGTGTTGGATTTGACATCTGCAGAGCAACTGTTGAATGGCCGATCTTTTTCACATCATTTTCAACCGATTTATAACTTGGCTACTTGGAGAAAAATAGGTTATGAAGTATTGCTGAGACCGGCATGTTCACTTTCACCTGAGGAAGCGTTCCAATTAGCTGAAGCTGAGGAAAAGCTTTACGAATTAGATACTTTATCTATTCAAAAAGCTGTGGAGTATTATAATAAGGAAGGATATACAAGTAGAAATGGAATGTTATTTATAAATGTTTTTCCTTCAACGATTTCAAATCCACTGTTCTTTTCTTTTATAGAGAAGCTAACTATACAATTCCAACAATCTCAAAACTTGGTTTTAGAATTAAATGAATCAGAAAGAATTGAAGATTACAGTGTCTTAAGCAGGGCATTGCAAAATATCAGGGGACTGGGCATTAAGGTGGCTATTGATGATTTTGGGAAACGATATTCCGATATTGCATCACTTGTTGAGTTGAAACCTGAATATGTAAAACTCGATCGTTATCTCATAAGTAATTTGGAGCAATCTAAAGAAAAGCAATTCATTGTTAATAGCATAAAGAAATATTGTGCGGAATTTCATACAAAACTGATCATCGAAGGAATAGAGCGTCCCAATGAGCTGGCACTGGCAAAATATCTGGGGATTCCTTTAGCTCAAGGGAACGTCCTCTCACCGCCTGAAGATCTTAATCAATATTGAATTTAAAAAAAGTCAGGACGAATGACGTCCTGACTAAGATTGGTGAGAATTTATAGGATTGAAGAAAGGAATGGATCTTTCATTCACTATTAATGTTTATAATAGGCTGTACCAACAATAACTAACAAGATGAACAAAACAACGATCAACGCAAAGCCGCCGCCTTTGTAACCGCCGTAGTTGTTTCCGCAGAAACCACCGAATCCGCCATAATAGCTCATAATTTCACCACCTTTTGTTCGATACTATACTATATGGCTTATATAGCTGAGATGGAAAGGCTATCGACTAACCAGGTTCTTATTAAGGCATGTTGGAATCTTTTCATTCCCAAAACACACCTTCTATACATATGATGAAGTAGACGTTTGTTATGGGAGGAGATTCAGTTAATGTATTATGCGTATCATCCTCAATTGTATTATTGTCCAGCGTGCGGATCTCGTCGGGCTTATGAAGAAATTGACTCTAATCTTTTTCAACATTCCGCAAATGAAATGAAAAAACTGTTGATTGATGTTGAAAAGGTGATTGAAAAGCTGGCTTCATCTCAAAATTTGTCGGAAAAAATTATGAATGCAGCTCAACACTCTGATATGGGAGAAGTGGAGCGATTAATCTATTCTATCGGAATTACTTCTAAATTATCCATAAGCTACAATCCTGAAAGTTTACATTTAGAATTTAACTCACCACACAACTCCGATAATTCGGAGGAGTGCTGTAAATTGATTTTGGCGTTTCGCTGGAGGTAGCTGTTGTAATGTCCTGCTTCACTTTATGTGAGGCAGGATATTTTTGTTCGATAAGTATATCAATTAAGGGATTTGATCGTAAAATGTGCATAAAAATTCCATAGAGAAAGACTGCATTGAGACTGAGCCTTAAAATAAAGACCAGATCTTCTCTATACGAAGGCTTCAACTATTCTGCCACAGCGTTGATTAGCTTTTCGTGAAGTATCACCAATGAAGTTTAACCTAACAAAAATAAAAAACGCACTCAATAAGATGAGTGCGTTAATTAAAGAACTATTCATAGAACCAAAGAGGATCTTCATTGTCCACGAAGCCATTATAATTGATAAGGACCTCTTCTCCAGCTTTAATATCCCGATAGGCATAAAAATCGAAAGTGTCGTTCTCAAAATTTATTTTATAATTGGCATTAGGCTCGTATGAATGGTTAAACATCATGCCATAACCTAATACAAAAGCCGAATGGTTCTCACCATATTCGAAAGCATAGTCGGCTAAACGAGTTTTCTCTATGAAGTCATGCTCTTCATTAGGATAAGGAATGACCGGAGCCTGGTGTATTAGTTCGCTTTTAGCTATATCTCTTGTAGCAAACACACCACGATTCAACTCTTCATCAGGTAGAGTAGACGTTTTTATTTCAATCATTTTTATCACCTGCTCTTTCTATGTTAAGTCTGACAGGAGAGCAAGCGAAACGCAACTTTTTTACTATTCTGTTAAATAAGAGATTTTCACTCCAAAGCAGTCTTAAGGATGGATGAACACAGGAGTTCCAACAGGTATTGTTCTAGCTAACTCTTCTACATCATTATTGTACATGCGTATGCAACCTTTCGATACAGCTTTACCTATAGAACTGGGATCATTAGTTCCGTGAATACCATAATATTGTTTTGAGAGGCTCATCCACATTGTTCCATATGGACCTCCAGGGTTTGGAGCTTTATTAATGATAATGAATTCTCCGGTCGGTGTGTTATTTAAAATACTGCCTACTGCAATTGGGTACTGTTTCTGTAATACGCCGTCCTTAAGAAGGTTAAGGTGTCTTCCGCTTAAAGATACCCCGATTTGGTAAGGGATTGAACTAGCAGGTGGAATCCCAGGAATCTCGATGGACTGCCCAGGATAGATAAGGTTAGGGTTGATTCCTGGGTTGGCAGCTAAAATAGTGGATAAGGGTGTGCGGTAATCACGAGAAATTTGTGAAAGTGTTTCGCCAGGTTTTACTATATGAAACAGTTAAAGCACCTCCATAATGTTTTTATACATTGTATGTAGGCTTTTAAGGGTTTTTCATCAAATTGCAGGAAACTGAACTGACTCCTGCAAATGAATGGGGTGGAAAAATTTCCTACTGTAATTAAATGTAATAAAATTCCTAAGGGAGAATCATGGTAAAGCTAAGGGAGAAAAGCAAGCTTATCGCTGGGTCGCCTATTTAAGGGAGTAAAGGGGGAAGGTTTAAATTTGAAGGGGTGAATAGACAAACAAATTGTTGAAAAATTAATTTGCTTGTCTATTCAAGAGATCATCAAGCTGCTGACTGCAGCGCACCGTTCTTACATCTGTCAGCCCGTACCTTGTACCTAATTCGATCATTTCCCTCTTCTTAATCAATATAGCCTTAGACAACTTATATTTTGGTGGTTCGATCACTTTATTCACAAATTTTCCTCCTCGGTTATTAAAAAGAATGTTAACAAACAACGAAATTAATTATGCCTATTATTCAAAATGAATTCAATAGCTTCGTCAAAACTTTTCATAAAAAGACACAGATAATTAATAATCTTTATCGTTCCTATTGTTAGTCGACAACCTCGCTGTTTAAAGGACTTCAATTGTATAAAAAGCTAATACGTAAAGTTCCTTATTGGAGATCTGATTGCTTCTTTAAAGTATTTAAGAAAATTTGATTTATGAAGTGCTAAGTCTTTAAAAATTTAAAGGTTGCGAGTACAATGAATACTAATATCTGAGACTCTATTCTACATACTTTTTCACAGAATAGGAATTTATAATCCAGGAGAAGGAGACTTAAACATGGCAAAGCAAAGACTTGAAATTGTAAAAAATAATCAGCAGAAACCTAAGCCTGAATCGGACCAAATTCCTTTTGGAAGTGTATTCACCGATCATATGTTTGTAATGGACTATGATTCAGAAAAAGGCTGGTACGACCCTAGAATCGTTCCTTACGAACCATTAACCTTGGACCCGGCTGCTATGATCTTTCATTATGGTCAAACAGTATTCGAAGGTTTAAAAGCATACCGAGGAGAAGGAGATCGTATTCTTCTGTTCAGACCTGAACAGAACTTCGCTCGGTTGAATCGTTCAAGTGAGCGCCTTAGTATTCCGCCTATCAACGAAGAAGAACTGATGGACCACTTAAGAGAGTTGATCAGTCTGGAAAAAGACTGGGTACCGGAAACGAAGGGCACTTCCCTTTATATCCGCCCGTTCATCATTGCCACAGAACCAAACTTGGCCGTAGCTCCTTCAAAAACTTATAAATTGATGATCATCCTTTCTCCGGTAGGTTCCTATTTCACAGGGGGACTGCGTCCCGTTACAATTAATGTCGAGGATCAATTCACTCGTGCAGTAAAAGGTGGAACGGGAATGGCCAAAACGGCCGGCAACTATTCAGCAGCTTATCAAGCACAAGCTAAGGCTTCTCAAGAGGGAGGGGCTGAAGTTCTGTGGCTGGATGGCGTTGAAAAACGGTTTATCGAAGAAGTCGGCAGTATGAACATATTCTTCAAAATCAATGGAGAAGTCATTACCCCTGAACTGAGCGGCAGTATTTTAAAAGGGATTACCCGGATGTCGATCATTGAACTGTTAAATGATTGGGGTTTCCATGTTACCGAAAGAAAAATTTCGATAGATGAGCTGTATCAAGCATACGAAGAAGGGACAGTTGAAGAAGTTTTCGGAACGGGGACGGCAGCAGTGATTTCTCCAGTTGGAGAGTTCAACTGGCTAGGGAAAAAGATGGTGATCAACGATCATCAAATTGGTGATTTATCTCAAAAGCTTTATGATACGATTACAGGTATTCAAAGAGGAGAAGTAACAGATTCCTATGAATGGACTGTAGAAGTCATTTAAATTTATAAAACGGAAGAAGTTAAAAGCACATCTATTATAAAAGGATGTGCTTTTTTATTGAAATGAGTAGGTAAAAAGTTGTAATAACACTTATAAACTATATGTTAAATAGTAACCCAATTATGTAAAAAGATATTAAATATAGTACATTATGGTGAAAAAATAATCCGCACGGGTTATAGGAAAATTATACTATTATATTGTATTGTATATCTAAGGAGTAAATAGAAGCATAAAGGGGAAAGAAATGAAGCTTATCCAATCCATAAAATTAAGTGAAGAAGAAATTCAAGACTTGATGATTGCAATTAATCATACAATTGATACCTCTTCCACCATTCATCCAGAGCGTTTGACTCGTATAAAAAAAATCAAAGAGTTCTTCCGTTCAATTTCCTCGGAAAAGGAATTACCTGAAGAGCAACTAATTAAAAAAAAACACTTACGCCAAGGGAATTACAGATTTTCTATTTGCTCATTAAAGGTATGTCTTATACTAAGATAGCAAAAAACTTACATATATCAGAGCATACTGTTAAAGTGCACATAAGGAATATATATAGTAAATTGAAAGTGAAAAGCAAAGTGGAACTAATTCTTAAATACAGTGAAAATTAACTGAATATTCAATTTCCGATAATGGCAAACCTGTTGAAAAACAGGGACGCAAAACCACGGGTCTAAGGTATGGATATATATACTATGACAGCCGGCTTTCGAAGGAGTGAGAATTAAATAACCTCATTTTCTTGAGGTTATTTTTTTATAAAAATATGGTTTTCAGAGATATGTGGGGAGTAGAACCATGATAAAATCCCTAATATCTTGAAATCGAGCCATATGCTCTACTATCAAAGAGGCAATATATGAAAGAAAACTACAAGGCTGAGGCAGGAACAAATAGGCATAACATTACCATTTTTAAATTCGAAACTCCTCATCCCCTGACAGTCGTACAGCGGGGGTATCTAGACCTAGTCACTTTTATACGTTCCACAGGAAGCTTTACCAGCGGTTTTAAATAAATTTTAAGTAAAAGAGGTGGTTCGAATTCTTGATACGACCCTTGTTAAAAGTAAGATTTTTCATCATTTTCAACCTATATATGATATAACGAGCTGGAAGAGAATCGGATTTGAAGTTTTGCTTAGATCAAAGGAAATTAAGAGCCCAGAGGAAACGTTTGAAACTGCTAGAAAAGAAAAAAAACTATACGATTTAGACACGTTGTCCATCTATGAAGCTTTATCATCTTACACAGCAAATGGATTTGCAGGAAAAGGCATGTTGTTTCTTAATGTGTTTCCGTCCACCATCGTTCATAAAAATTTCATGGATTTTATTCAAAAAATAGCACTCTCCTACCCAGAACCACATAATTTGATACTTGAAGTCAGTGAAGCAGAAAGTATCAGCAATATCAAAGTGCTTGCTGAAGTCGTTCGTCAAATTAAACAAACAGGAATTAAAGTAGCTTTTGATGATATCGGTAAAGGATTCTCGGATATAGAGTCTATAATCGAAAGCAAGCCGGATTACATTAAGCTGGATAAATATTTTACGCGCGATTTAGACACTTCTAAAGAAAAACAGTTGTTTGTGGAATTCATCATTCATTATTGTGAGCAATTAGATATGAAATTAGTAATTGAAGGAATTGAAAAGCCGACTGAGTTAGCTATTGTGAAATATTTGGGGGGCACACTTGCTCAGGGCTATGCGCTTGGCTACCCAGAGCATTTAAAAAATTTGAAATAACGAGGTGATGTGATGACACTTCTAGTAGTTTACTTCATCGTGATCAATTTGTTGCTGACAGGGCTTATCATCTATTTGCAAAAGCAGTCAAAAACTGAAAGAAAAAGAATCTATAGTTTACTTGATGAAGAGAGAAATAAATTGAAGAAGAAACATTCAGAGGACAAGAACCGCAGAGGGAACTTCCGTTTAACCTTAAATAGGAAAGATTGTACATTAGTATTAAAGGAGTCTACTCATGATAATATGGAAAAGCTCAAGGAGAGGTCTTTAAAAGGTTACATTGAAAACATCAGTGCTTCAGGGGTGAAATTCGTCTGCCGCTATGATCTTCCGGTAAAATTCAACTTCAAGGTGACAGCCGTATTTGAATTGAGAGGTGAAGAATTCTCCTTAAATGCGGATATAGTAAGGAAAGAGGAGCATACCAACCATAAACTGATGATTTATGGCCTGAAGTTCGTCGGGATGGCGGCAAAAGATCAAGAAAGACTTAGTATCATATTGCATAGAATTGAGTCGGAAAATAGAAAAAGAATTTCCTGAGCGAGAAATAACGTGAAAATGATTGAAACGCCTTTCACTTTTTGGTGGGACCGGCATATCCTAAGATAATAAGCACAGAACCTGTCAAAAGACGTTCTGCGCTTATTTTTTGTAAGCTAGTTGTCTTATTGCTATTCCAGACGCAATAATCGAATTCAGGTCTCAGCTGTTTTTAATAGAGTAAATCAAATGGATAATCTTTTTTAAATATTGATACGATAAGTATGCTATCCCAATAACTAGAAGGATCCCGAGGCTGAACCAGAAATAGCTTAAAAAATCGGGCATAAACAGAGTGAATAACGTAAAAATGACAGCACCGATCATAAAGAAAGTAATTAATCGAATGACCATAATCATCCCTCCGAAAGTGAATAGATATCATCAGTATAAAATAGTGCACCTCTCACTTACAATCGTTCTTTTCACCCAGTAAATGTAAGGGGTGTAAAGTTAGTATTAATTTTTTGAGGAACTGAAGATAAATTATTGCCATTTAGATAGGATGTATAGTATATTGTTGACTTATAAAATAAAATCGACCCATAAACCTTTATGTAGTTGACACTTAGTCAGTGATGGTCATTAAGATTGTGAGGAATTGACTATGGATATACCTTTGCAGGAACCTGTCATCATATTCGGATTAGCTGTTCTGATGTTTTTATTCTTCCCTATTCTAATGGGAAAGCTGAGAATCCCAGCCATTATCGGTCCGATTGTAGCCGGTATTATTATTGGGCCTAATGGGTTGAACCTGCTCGCTAGAGACTCGACCATTGAGCTTCTTGGGACTGTGGGATTACTATTTATTATTTTTATTGCAGGGTTAGAATTAGATATTGACGGATTTAAGAAATACAGGAAACGCAGCGTAGTTTTCGGAGTACTATCTTTCTGTATACCATTGGTCTTGGGAACGGCCGTTGGGGTGTATCTTGGCTTCAGCATCCCTGCTTCGATCTTGTTAGGGTCCATTGTCGGTTCGCACACTCTTTTAGGATATCCGATTGTAAGCCGGCTTGGGGTCACGAAAAATAAAGCGGTGACTACGGCTATCGGCGGGACTTTATTAACAGACACACTTGCAATGCTGGTGCTAGCAGTTATTACTGGTGCGGCAGAAGGGGAATTATCTGTCGGCTTTTGGGCTCAGCTTATCATTGCAACGACGTTGTTTGCTCTTGGAGTCTTAGTCCTTACCCCTTATCTGTCCAAATGGTTTTTCAAAAACTCGAACAATGATGGAGCCACTGAATTCAACTTTGTGATGGCCGTTCTGTTTGTAGCAGGAAGTATTGCCTTATTTGCAGGACTGCAGCCTATTATTGGAGCCTTCCTTGCAGGTCTGGCCCTGAACCGCTACATTTATGATCATGGTCCGCTGATGAACCGGATAAGGTTTACTGCAAATGCTTTGTTTATCCCGTTCTTCTTATTGTCTGTCGGAATGTTGATGGACTTAAGTGTGTTAATATCCAGTCCAGAAGCATGGGTAGTCACAGGATTGATTCTGTTCGCTGTAATATTCGGTAAAGCTTTAGCTGGATGGATTACAAGTAAGGTATATGGCTATACAGTAAAAGAGCGCAAATTGATTTTCGGCTTATCGATCTCTCAAGCCGCCGCAACACTCGCGTCTACACTTGTAGGTTTTGAAATTGGTCTCTTAAATCAACAGACGGTCAACGCTGTCATTGTGATGATTTTACTGACTTGTATCTTAGGCCCGTATTTTTCCGAAAAATACGCTCGAAAATTAGCTACCAGACAAGAGCAAAGCCCTCAGGATGAAACGATGCCCGAGCGGATTCTCATCCCACTTGCGAACCCAGGAACAATGGAGTCCTTAATGGATTTAGGATTCATATTGAAGAAGGCAAAAGGAACAGAGGAGCCGCTTTACCCATTGAGCGTAGTCCAAAAAGACTTGAAAAAGGCTACAGCAGAGGTGGCTCATGCTGAGCGGATGCTTGGTCACTCGGTCATATACGCTTCAGGTGCAGATGTTCCTGTGAAACTATTGACTCGAGTCGATCGGAACATTGGTCTTGGCATAGAGAGGGCAGTCGCTGAAGAACGAATTACTACGATCATTGCAGGCTGGAACGGTCAAAAAGTAGGAAGCCAGAAGATTTTTGGCGGAATTATTGATAACTTTTTAGAACATACCTACCAACGGTCTTTGATCACTAAAATTCAGCACCCTTTAAATATGACAGAACGGATCATTATGATCATACCTAATAATGTTGCTTTTAAACCAGGATTCGACGACTCAATCTCTATCATTAAAGATATCGCAGTCCAGCTGAATGCATCATTAAAAGGATATGTAGTAAAGGATAATTTGGACACGTACCAAAGTGTTTCTGACCGAATCCGTCCCGGGATTCAAATTGATTTATGTTCTGCTGAAAGCTGGGAATCACTATATGAAGAAAATCTGCAGGATATTAAAAACAACGACCTGGTTATTCTTGTCAGTGCACGCCGGGGAACGGTAGCCTGGCATCCTGAGTTAGAACGACTGCCTAAGATACTTGCGGATATGAGCCGCGGCAGTCTGATCGTGTTTTATCCTACAGAAATGAAAGAAGCAGATATTCGTGGCACCCGCGGGACTGAGCTGCCAAAAGAAGTATTATTTAGAAGTGATTATAACGACTGAAAAAATGCCGGTTTGAGAAAACCGGCATTTTTTATTTTACTTTGTTAAACCTCGTTGTTGAATTTTCAGAAGTGAATTATTATATGAGACAGCATATTGTTGAAGAATCGATTGGTTAGTGGGATTGAGGTGGCGGGGAATGGCTCACATCTCCCTGTATGCAAAGTATCTAAACTGAGTATTCAACGGAGCTTATAAGAATATCAACACCCAAATTTAACAAAGCCATTATTTTATATAACCCTTGAAGTGTTTGAAGTTAAGTTTCCCTAAGTTTATGGTATTATAAGATTAAACCTTCATTTAATTACACGTTTTGCTATTCATTTCCTCTGCATTGCTCAATGATTCACGCATAAGACTTCTTTTCGGTTCTATTACATAGAAGGATCTCCTTTGTATAACGCACAGACTACACATGTACAAACACTACAAGCAATATTTAAACGATTGATATCGCCGAGAACACTTCGTTTTCCTCTGCGCGGAGAGATAACTGCCTACTTAATCTATGTTCCCTCTGAATGAAATAGTACGCACCCATATATTCCGGTACATGAAGCTATTTAAGAACTTTAATTCAATAAAAGGAGACTCTCATATTTATGCTTTTTGAATCATTTGGAACAGATTCCTTTTTACTTATTACAGCTTTATTGTTTTTCAGCGGAATCTTAGTAGCAAGGTTTTCTAGTCGCTGGGGGATACCATCGCTAGTGCTTTTTATCTTGGTAGGTATGCTCGTAGGAAGTGATGGATTAGGTTTAATTTATTTTGATGATGCCCGGGTTGCTCAAATTATAGGTGTGTTTTCTTTAGTGATCATCCTGTTTGAGGGTGGGTTACATACTAAATGGTCAACCGTACGATCTGTGGCTGGACCGTCCTTATCTTTAGCAACGTTAGGTGTCTTAATTACCTCTTGTATAGTCGGCTTTGCGGCATATTTCATATTGGACATCAGGTTGGTTGAAGGCCTTTTATTCGGTGCTATTGTTGGTTCAACGGATGCGGCTGCAGTTTTTGCAGCATTAAAAGAACGGAATATCAAAGCAAAAATGGGTGCAACATTAGAAGCGGAATCGGGAACAAACGACCCGATGGCTGTATTTTTGACGTTATCCCTCATTGAATTGATCATTATGGAAGATAGCAGCATTTTCATGATGATCCCAACGTTTTTTATTCAAATGGGTTTAGGCTTAATTCTTGGTGTTGCGTTCGGCAAATTAGCCTCTTTCTCCATCAATCATATAAAATTGGACTCAAGTGCTCTTTATCCGATTTTTTCCGTTGCTTTTGCTTTAATAACGTATAGTGTTACATCATTTGCCGGAGGAAGCGGTTTTCTGGCTGTTTACGTTGCTGCACTTGTTATAGGCAACTCTGAGTTAACATACCGTTATTCCATTTTTCAATTCAATGAAGGATTTGCCTGGATGGCTCAAATTCTTATGTTTATTATTCTCGGGTTATTGGTGTTTCCTGGACAGTTATTCACATTAGAAATTATGATAAACGGATTTCTTTTATCAGCTATCCTAATAATCATCGCCAGACCGGCCGCTGTATTTGTATCTACGATTAAAATGAAATACAGCTTAAAGGAGAAAACTTTTCTTTCTTGGGCAGGACTTCGTGGCGCCGTGCCGATCGTGCTTGCTACGTTCCCTATTGTAGAGGGTCTTGATAATAGCCAGACGCTTTTCAATATTGTATTTTTCGTAGTACTTACTTCGACTTTAGTGCAAGGTTCCACCATTTCCTATGCAGCGAATTTACTCGATCTCGTTGGGCCGAAAAAAGATGTCCCTCACCACTCCATAGAGTTGATATCAATGGGGAAAGCGTCTGCAGAAATGATTCAATATCAAACGAATCGCGAATCAGCTATCGTAGGTAAAAAGCTCCGTGACGTATCATTTCCAAACCGTGCAAATATCAGTGCGATTATCCGAAATAACCAAGTAGTCACCCCTTATGGCGAAACTGAGATTAAAGATGGCGATTTTCTATATATATTAGTAGAAGCTAAATATAAAGAACAACTTAAAAAAATATTAGAGCAAAAAACGATTCATGAAGATGGATCGTGACTAGAAAAGTGCAGGGCACCTTAATTGGGTGTCCTGCACTTTTTAATATTTTATTGTATGAAAAAAACCTATACACAAAAGCTATGGATAACGAAAGGAAGTGATTGCGATGTCAAAAAAAGATAAGAAAGTGAGTCGACAGTTCAAGGAAAATAATAATCATGGAGAGACTAGAAACGGACGGCTCAGTCAATTCAAAAACCATAACAGTGAGCCTGGAACTCAGCCGAATGAATTTTTCAGCAAAAAGGAAGAAGAATAAATTCAGCCTATCCACCCGCATTTTCACTAACAGCATCCGATTATGTAATATGTGGTATATTTCTTAATTTCTCAACCTATACTGTCTAAATAAACATCTAAAGTAAAGGAGAGATATAAGTGGATAGGGAATGGCTGCATGAACAAGTAAAAAGTGTAAAAGGGCAAATCTGCTCGGGGACATTAAAATTCAAATGTCGTGATGATTACTTTCTTCAACAATTAGATAAAGTGAGAGAATGTGAGGATGGATTAGTGGATACGAATACTGTGTCCCCGACTTTAATCACATTGATTCAAGCATTAAATAAATGAGAAGCATCCTAATCGGGTGCTTTTTTAGATTTATTTTCATGTATAGGAAGGATTATGTATATATTTGTCGAAATAGTTCGATATAGGGCATAGATATAGGGGGCATTATCATAGGCCGGGACATACAACTTATAGAAATAGAGACCTGGCAAATGTATTGATGCAGTTTAAAACATGTAGTTCGACTGAATATAAATATATTAAAATAAGTCGATGGATGTATAGGTGCTTCACTACCAGGGAGGTGGAAGTTTTGTTTGGAGATGGAGATTCAGATTCTATGAATTATATAGTAGTCCACCTAATCTCTTTAAGTACTTGTACGGTTGTTGCAGGAATGATTGTGGCAGCTGCCTTGCGCGAATTTAAACTTCCAACTGCGGTTTCAGGTTTTATCGCTTCGTTACTATCACTGGTGGTAGCTTATTTATATTACCAGACCTTTTTATAACAAGAGCCTGACTATAGGAAATTGAGAACGAAAGGATAGATTGACAATCGAACCAATAAAAGAACTTTATTTTGGTAAGAAAAAATTAAAAATACACGGGAGATATAGTGTAAGAATCGACAATACGATAGTCATTGAGCCAAGCGATGCCCCAGAGGAGCAGATCGATCAGTATATAGGTGAACAGAAAAAAGCGGACAAAGTGTCTGTTAAATCTTACTATGGCGTACCTCCAAGGGAATTACCAGGACCATATGTTATGAAAAAAAGTCTCGGCTTATTAATCCTGGGGAAAGAATAGTTGCCCAATCCTAGCGTGTAAAGTGCTTTTAAGTACCCCCAATTGACAAAGGGTTTCCCAAGTCGAAACAGCAGGAATTCCTCCTTAATTTGGTGAATGAGTTAGTTATACCAAAAAAGGAGGAATTTTTTTATGAGGTTTAAAGGTTTAGCAACACTGTCATTAGCTTTTACCATGGTACTTTTACCTGATTCAGGTGAAGCTTCTGCAGAAAAGAAAGTTGATTCCCTTCCCAAAGTAGAAGAGAATACTAAGGCGGAGCAAGGGGATTACGTTAAAGGTGAGGTAGTCGTTAAATTCAAAGAAGGAAAAGGAAAAACTGGTGAAAGGGCTGCATTAGACGGAGTAAAAGCTTCAGAGATTACCGACGATGATGCCGTGGATTCCGATTTTAAAGTGTTGAAGGTGGGTAATGTTGAGGCTGTTGTCAAAGCGTTGAACAAAAACCCTAATGTCGAATATGCAGAACCTAACTATGAATTTGATGCTGCCTGGACTCCAAATGATACTTATTATAATAGCGTACAATATGGGCCGCAAACGACAAACACACCGGCGGCCTGGGACATAACAAGAGGCAGCAGGAATCAACAAATTGCAGTAATTGATTCAGGAGTGGATTATAACCATCCGGATTTGAATGATAAAACAGTGCGCGGGTATGACTTTGTTGACAACGATAATGATCCTATGGATGAAAATGGACACGGTACTCATGTAGCTGGTACTGCTGCGGCTGAGACTAACAACAGTCAGGGAATAGCCGGAATGGCTCCTGATACAGAAATTCTAGCGGTAAGGGCGCTCGATGCCAGCGGAAATGGATCATTAGCTGCTATTGCTGACGCCATTCGTTATTCAGCTGATCAAGGAGCAGAAGTCATCAACCTTTCGCTAGGATGTGACTGTGATACTCAAACCCTTGAAGATGCGGTGAATTACGCTTGGAGCCAAGGTTCACTAATCGTTGCTGCTGCAGGAAACGATGGAGTTTCTACCACTTTTGAACCTGCTTCCTATAGCAACGTTATAGCTGTAGGGGCAGTCGACGAGAATGATGATATAGCATCCTTTTCGAACTATGGCACATGGGTTGATGTTACTGCACCTGGCGTAGATATTGCCTCTACGGTACCGGACGGAGGTTACGCCTACATGTCCGGGACGTCAATGGCATCTCCTCATGTAGCGGGATTAGCTGGTCTATTAGCCAGTCAAGGTAAAAATAATACTGAAATTCGTTCTGCCATCGAGAATTCAGCTGACCCGATTAGCGGTACAGGATCCTACTTTAATGATGGGCGAATCAACTCTTATGAAGCTCTAAACTATTAATCTGTATTTTATAAAACTGACTTTAAAGGTGGGGGCCTTTTAAGTCAGTTTTTTTGTGTGAGGAAAATGTATTGAAACTTCACTAATACTATATAGAAATAATTTTCAAGGGATAAAAGAAGTCATTAAAAAGAGGGGATTCTGCGGTCATTATTTACAATGTTGTTCACTTATGGGGAACAGAATTGCAGCCAAAAATGTAATGAATAAGGTATAACTATGGAATGAAAATAATGAAGAGAAGTGGTGAGAGCCGATGAGGCCACCTTAAAATTAATGTGTTAAAATTATCTCTTTCTTGCTCGCTTTATCAATTGTTTTCGAACTTTTTCGACTTTTATTAAAATTTTTCTGAAATAGTAGTTTATTCATCTTGTTAGTGGGAACCTAACCCGTACGTGGGGAAGTTCCATGGTTTGATAATAAAGTGAAAAAATTTTATCTAAGGAGTGTATTGTAAAATGAAAGATCTTTATCCTTCAAGACAGAATAACAAACCTGAAATTTTTGAGCGAAAGGATCCAGTGATTCATACTGATCGATCTAAGGATGATCAAGCACCTATCTCAACAGAACAGCTTGACTTCTATGAAAAAAATGGATTTCTCCAAATTGAAAACTTTTTCTCGGATGAAGAGGTTTCAAATATGCAAAAAGGAATTTTTGAGTTACAGGAGGACAGTGACGGCGTTCAATCGGATAAAGTCATCAGGGAGCCTGAGAGTGATGAAATCCGTTCCATATTCCATGTTCATGAAGATGACAACTACTTCAAAAACATAGCCAATGATCAGAGGCTGCTGGATCTCGTTAATCATTTACTGGGAAGTGATGTGTATGTCCATCAATCCCGTATTAACTATAAACCAGGATTTACTGGAAAAGAATTTGATTGGCATTCTGATTTTGAAACATGGCATGTTGAAGATGGAATGCCAAGAATGAGGGCAGTCAGCTTGTCTATTGCTTTGTCCGATAATTACACGTTTAACGGGCCTTTGATGCTCATACCTGGGTCCCAAAACTATTATGTCAGTTGTATAGGTGAAACGCCTGACGATAATTATAAGGAGTCTCTACAAAAGCAAAAACTCGGGGTTCCTGATCACGATAGCTTGAGATGGCTGGCTGAAAAAGGCGGGGGCATCTCAGTCCCAACAGGAAAAGCTGGGTCTATCACACTATTTGAAAGTAATACCATGCACGGTTCCAATGGTAATATAACTCCATATAGCCGTAACAATCTATTTATGGTTTATAATAGTGTCGAGAATCAGCTCGTGAAACCGTATTCCGGCGGCAAGGAACGACCAGAGTTTATTGCCGTACGTGATGGGGTCCGAGACTTAAGCTACAGCAAATAAATATTCTATGGAATTTCCCCGAAATGAAAAAAGCTCGAGGCATCATTACTGCCTCGAGCTTTTGTGTGTTTTTATGAAATGGATTCAAAAAGGGTTCGTCGCCCATTGAAGGGAAGTTTTAATGAAGATGCGCTGGTTCAATTTAAGCTGTGACACCATATATTCCGCTAAGTCTTCAGGCTGCATGAATTTATCCTTGTCTTGCTCTTCAAGTTTCTCGCCGAAAGCTAACTCAGTGGCTACAAGGCTTGGATTCAGGGTGAAAACTCGGATATTGTTTTTGCGGACTTCCTGCATAAGTGCTTCAGTCATACCCTGGATGGCAAATTTCGATCCGCTGTAAGCTGTGGAACCAGCCGTACCTTTTAAACCGTTACTTGATGAAATATTGATAATATTTCCTTGATCCTTTGCAATCATCTGAGGGAGAACGGCACGTGTAACATGATATGTTCCAAATACATTGACTTCAAAAGTTTTTTTCCAGTCCTTAGGATCGATTTCCAAAAAAGACCCCTTTGCGCTGATTGCTGCATTGTTAATTAAAATGTCAGCTGTTCCGATTTCGTTTTTTAAATGTGCGACAGCCTGGTCGACAGCCTCCATATCAGAAATATCTGCGACAGCATAACTGGCCTTCACTCCTAATTCCTCAGCCTCTGAAACCACTTCTTTTAATCTGTTTTCTGTGCGGGCGATTAAACCGACATGAACGCCTTCACGTGCAAATTCGAGAGCGGTGGCACGTCCAATGCCTCGTCCCGCCCCTGTAATATAAGCGACTTTTCCTTTAATGTCTTGTCCCATATAACCCATCCTTTCTGATTTACTGCTAGTGTAAGTGTAATGTTTATAAAATTTATTATCAAAAATATGGATTACACTATATTAATGATTAGGTGCCTAAACAAAATTCTTTCGGTCGATGAATGGATGTGTTAATATATTTCGATGTACGAAATATTAGCCAGATCGACGGGAAAGAAGGAAAAACATGGTTGGAAATAGTGAAACAACAAGTTCAGAAGAGAAAATAAATCGGGGACCTTTAATGCTGGTTCTCATCTCTGGAGCGTTTGCCGCGATTTTGAACCAGACTTTATTGGCCACAGCATTGCCGCATATTATGAAAGATCTTGATTTGAATGCAAGCACGGCTCAATGGCTTACTTCGATATTTATGCTGGTGAATGGGATTATGATTCCGATCACAGCTTTTTTGATTGAGCGATTTACTACGAGGGCGTTGTTTCTAACGGCAATGGGATTGTTTGCTGTTGGTACTGCAGTCTGTGCAGTAGCTCCCAACTTTCCGATCCTGATGGTCGGACGGATTGTCCAGGCCTCAGGTGCAGGAATTATTATGCCTTTAATGCAAACTATTTTAATGATGGTCTATCCTATAGAAAAGCGAGGATCAGCCATGGGAATGTTTGGGCTGGTAATATCTTTCGCTCCTGCTATCGGCCCGACTCTGTCAGGTTGGATGGTTGAGCAATTCCCATGGAGGAGTCTATTTTATGTGATTTTACCAGTAGTAATCATTGACTTTATTATTGCATACTTCATTTTGAAAAATGTAACAAATCAAACCTATCCAAAAGTGGATGTATTATCTATCATTCTTTCATCACTAGGGTTCGGAGGGTTACTGTATGGCTTCAGTACGGCTGGAAATACGGGCTGGGGTGACCAGCAGGTACTTATATCCATGGCTGTAGGTGCTGTTGCTCTTACAACTTTCATATTAAGACAATTCAAATTAAAACAGCCCATTCTTGAGTTTAGAGTATTCAAAATAAAAGTGTTCACTCTAACAACGGTACTAGGAATGGTAGTGTTCATCGCGCTGATCGGTGGAGCTACTGTACTGCCGCTGTTCATGCAGAATATGCTTGGTTTCACAGCGCTTGAGTCCGGTTTGATGCTTCTGCCGGGAGCCCTCCTGATGGGTTTTATGAATCCTATTACAGGCCGGCTTTTTGATAAATTCGGGGCGAGGTGGCTTGCCATTATCGGTCTATTGATCGTGACTACTACCACCTTTATGTTTACAAACTTGGATTCACAAACGACGTTTACGTATTTAGCTGTTGTAAATGCAGCGAGAATGTTTGGAGTGGCTATGGTCATGATGCCGGTGACGACGGCAGGATTGAATCAGCTGCCTACTCACTTGATCCCGCATGGGACCGCGATGAATAATACGATGAGACAGGTTTCAGGTGCTGTTGGCACAGCCCTTCTTGTCACTGTAATGACTAATGGAGCGATTCCTGATGAAGGAATCAATGGGTTGATTCACGGGGTCAACGTGTCATTCATAGTGGCGGGTATAGCCGCCCTTGTCGGTTTAATCTTATCTTTTTTTATAAAAAGTTCTAAGGCTGAACAAAATATCCAAGTAAATTCTTAAAGAATATATTAAGATTATTTATTGAAAGACCGAAAGAAAAAAGTAGAAGTTCACTTGCTACATATAGGTGTCTTCTACTTTTTTTATTGGCTATGTTAATGGTGGTTGATGACATTGCGAAGTGGTTTATTCAAGAATATGGCAGGATACTTGAAGACTTGATTCCGAGACATTGGGTAAGTAGATCAGGGCGGCGGGGCATGCATCGCTTTCCGTGGGAGCCGCCTGAACCTCTTCAGACTTTATCTTCCGGGGTCTCACCAAGCAGTCTCTTCCCACAAGAGTCTCCCATTCCCCGCCGCCCCTCACTATGATTTGCATCTCGAAATCGCCCGAACTACTTATTGTGGGGCCAATAAACTCCAGTGCTATAGTTATTACATTTTAATTTGAAAACTCCTGCACTTTAAGCGAGTTTCAAGCATCTTCTCGCATATAATAGTCTCGCTGGTTATCACTCAAAAGCTGTTATTATTTATGTGAAGCACCGAATAAGATGTTTCTGTTATCCTCTTAAGAGCAAGAAGATCCGGGAAATTGCGAGACTCCTTTTATAAAAGCGGAAGCGCTTTGGTCAGCGGTGTATGGACTGTACTGAGGTGGCGGAGATAAAGGAAACACGAAGAACGGAGTGATTCTTAATGAGAATAAGGTCAAGTTGAGCGTTCATATAATGTAAAGTTTTGAGTGGCTATGTTTGCCTTAAGAAAAGCTTTAAACTTCAATTCAAGGAGCGACTGAGGTCGTCATATAGTTCGGCGTTAGAAAATCCTTTAAAAATAACTCCCCAAAAAATATCGACATGAAGGAGTCGCACGATGAAAATAAAAAATACATTACCGAAGAATAACGTTAATAAACACAATGAGCTCATAGAACAGGGGTGGATTCCTTTAAAAGAACCTTCTTCAGTATTTGCGGCCACTATATTTTCGATACCCCTTATGATAGTTAATACATTCATCACGCTAGGAGTTTTATATTTAGCCTCTGGATTTTCTATCAATGAATTCTTAATCATTGATAATTCCATAACGATCACTATAAATTTATTCTCATTATTATTTTTTTTATTGTTGATTTTTATCTTGGTAGTGGTACATGAAGCGATCCACCTACTATGCGTTCCGGACTTCCTCAAATCTGAAAAGACCTATGCCGGGTTAACATTTTTTGGAGGATATGTTTATACGGAGGAGAAACTCAGTAAAAAAAGGTTTCTATTAATTATGGTCGCACCATTTTTCATACTCTCCATATTGACCCCTCTCGTTCTTGGATTATTTGGGTTATTGAACTCGACTATAATATTATTGGTGATTTTTAATGCGGCTGCATCCTCTGTTGACGTGCTTGGAGCACTCATTATTTCTTTCCAGGTACCGAAGCGGGCAACTATGGTAAGTAATGGGATTAGATCCTATTGGAAAAGTTAAAAAGAATCAAGGGGTAGGAGAATTTGGAGCGGAAGAACAATGGGTCTCGGTACAAAAAGGAAATGATATGGGAACCCCTTTTTACGAAGCGAGGGGCTTTACGTTTATGTTCGAAGATAGAAGCTATGCTAATCAAGAAGAGGAACAGTATATTTCTTGCAGTATCACCAATATATTTAACGTAGATGGCAATGGTTAAATATGACGAGGAGGAAACAGGAGTATGTATTTGGTTATAGTAGTCTTTGCGATGATTTTATTCACAGGGGGACTTTCACTTGCAGCATTTGTACATCCGTTATATGGACTTTTAACAATCATCGGCGGACTAATGCTCGGGTTTGCTCATGTTCCATGGAAAGAAGTGAAAAAGGAAAAGAAAACGAAATTGTTATATATTGGATCAATGGTTTACCTGCTCATTGCAATGGGCGCCGCATTTATATTAATGACCTATTTTATCCTATAAAAACTTCTGGTGAAGCAGTTAGAAGGATATTCATGAATCAGTAAGCTTATACTTTTACTCTCTTTTATGAAAAAGTTAAAATCAAATGTAACATAGGGAAGGTGGTAAAATGGGAAGCTTTTTCAAACGATTATTAGGCCAGCGATCGTGTTATATATGTAAAAAGAAAGCAAAGAACCCAAGTTATTATTTGGACGATGAAGGAAATAAAGTACCCGTCTGTTTTAGATGTTTGTCTTACGCAGAGCGGCGGGCATTAAGAAAAGCATAACTTTTAACGATTTACCCCTTTTCAATTAACTCAGATAGCGTTACAATGTAGATTAGGAAAAAGGGATAGTACTTTTTCCCCCATAAATGTGCTAGTTGAATTGAAACGCAACAAATAAATAATCTTGGTAAAAATGTACTGGACAAATAGAGCTAGACATAAGCCAAAAAAGGACTTGTACCTTTTTTGGCTTTTTTTATTGGAAAATTTAGGAGGATCACCGGGAATGGAAGGATTAGATAGAAAGAAGTATGAAAAGTCACTTCACTTGCTTACAGGATTCCATCTAGCAAAAAAGAGTATGGAAGCTTATCACCATGCAAAAAATACAGTGGAATCGGATTCACCAATTGCTGATGAGATCACAAGTGCATGTGCTGCGATTTGTCGAGACTGTGTGGAAAATATTAAGCAGCTGAACGATGAAGAGTTACACGAAGTTATGAAAATCTGTCTGGCAAATGCCATGATGTGTGATGAACTGTATTCTAATGTGAAATAAAATGATTGGCAGCCCTGTTTAATTTCTATAGATGAGTGGAACTTTATTGATAACTAAAGCGATTGGTTTTAATTTCAATATAAAAAGGATGAGATCTATGGAAAAAAATTCAGTACACGCAGAAATTGCAAGTTATACAGGAAAGCTGTTCAGGGATAACTTCGGAAAAGGACCCTCTTCTGTTTATGTTTCTATTGAACATCCCTTTATCACTATTTATCTTAGTGACTTTTTAGCCCCTATGGAAAGAGTGTTAGTAGGGCAGAAAAATTTTATGAAGGTTGAAGAGACACGTGATTTTCTCATGCAGGAACTCTTACCTGAAATTAAGGCGACGCTGCGCGTGACAGCGGACATAGATGTTGAAAACATTTATTATGATTGGTCGCTTAGAAATAAATCAGGCATTCTGGTCGCCGTAATCAAAGAAGAAAACAGTGAGAAGCAAATAGGTGATCTTTCCGATTACCCTAAAAAGGATGAAGTTCACAATGAAATTATCAGGGTGAGTAAGCTGGCTGAGAAGGCACCTGAGAAGGTTGAGTCCATATATTTGAACTCAAGGACACTTCTTGTCGATCGTAAAGGTATCCTTGTACGTATTGAAAAAGAATTGATCAACTCAGGTTTCAGTGAACAACTTCGTTTGAGCAAAAGACAGCTTGAGAAAAGGTTACTTGATCCTACAGTGTTTGAAACGATTCTTGGAACTCAAATCCAGGATATATTTGTGGACTGGGATTTCAGCCTGGATAAAAGCTACATCATATTTATCTTAAAACCAAAATAAAGACTGGTGGAAATGTACTAGACAATAGAGCTAGACATAAGCCGGAGAGGATATAATCCTTTTCGGCTTTTCCTATGAAGAAAATGGAAGTACTCCAATTTATTTTGAGGGAAGGGTGAACCGTCATTACTCTTAAATTAATTTCAACACTTCATTCAACAAAGAGCCATTTAAAATTAAGAGTAAAAAAAGGAGGAAACTAAATGTTCGGAATTGCCGACTTATTAAAGCTGCTTCTATCAGCTTTTATTATACTGCCGGTTGTATCGGTAATTCGTGAAGGAGGCTATTTGATAGCGAGTCACTTTCTCGGCGCCAAAAGCTCTAAGGTGACTGTCGGATGTGGACCTCGCATTTTCAATTTAGGGGTATTTGAGATTCGTAAATATTATTTCATGTACAGCTGGTGCACCTATGAAGAGTTAAAAGTCGATAAAAATTGGGCGCATCTTCTCGTATATTCAGCCGATATTAAGTAATATTGTAGTCGCTTTAGGTGTGAATGGGTTGTTGGCGTCAGAATCAATTGGTATGGAAACCTTTTGGCAGCAGTTTATCTTTTATGCCTTTTATTTTGTGCTCTTCGATATACTTCCACTGTATTATCCTGATGGTCAACCGAGTAACGGGAGAGTCATATACGACCTTATTAGACATGGCCGATTGACGGATTATCAAAAATATGATCCACAGGAAGAATTGGAGCATGGAACCAATTAATAAAGGGGGATATGAATGGGATACAAACTAATAGCAAAAGATGCAAAAGAAATCGTCATTGAATTTGCGAAAAACAACAAAGAAATAGTATTTGAAACGTATCAAGAAGCCAACGAATTTGCTGTTAAAGTAAAGAAAGAAAATAGGTGGACAACAGGTTATGAATTTTCCATTATTGAAGATGAATAGTTGGTAGGGAACTGGTCTATAGAAGAGCTTAGGCCAGTTTTTTTATATGCGAATATATCGGTTGTGATACTATAAAATATATAAATTAACTCTTTAAGTGGCAAACTTTCTTTGCTTAGCAATACTAACTTTAATGCAGTATTCCAAGGAAAAGTGAAGAAATAGGAGGAAATCGCAGTGTCAAAAGATGAAATCTTAAATATTTTTCATAAACAATTGAGAGTGGATATAGAACCCCAGGGATATAAACGAGAAAAAACAGAATATGTAGTAAGGCACGTATCTAACTACAATGAAGATGGATTCATTTCTTCATCCAATATTAATGAAGTAAACGCACATGAGGTCATTCGTTCAGAATTGAAATACTTTAATGAAATTGGCCAGGGATTTGAGTGGAAAGTTTACAGCTATGACCAACCAACAAATTTGTTAAAGATATTAGAAGCCGAGGGATTTGAAGTGGAAGATCGAGAAGCATTGATGGTAATGGAGATTAATGAAGATCATCCGTTTCTGAATTTTGATTTACCAGCAAACTTGAGAGAAATTACTAGTATGCAGGAGATCAGAGAGTTGATTCAATTAGCAGAAATGGTCTTTGGAGAACCCTTGAGTGAATTAGAAAAAAGATTGTGTCGTGATAAACTACAAAATCCTTTATCTATATTTTTATATGGAATATATGAAAATGAAGAACTTGTCAGTGCAGGATGGATGTATCTTGAAAATGGGACTTCATTTGCCAGCTTTTGGGGAGGAGCCACAAAGCAAGAGGCTCGCGGCAAAGGGTATTACTCCTCCTTACTAAAAGTTCGTGCTCAAAAAGCCTTTGAACATGGGTACCGTTTTATGACAGTTGATGCACTTCCCACCAGCCAGCCCATCCTAGAGAAGAATGGTTTTGAATGCCTGGCTTATTCTTATGGATGTCAATCACCAAAACAGAGCATTCCTAAGTATAAATGAGTTCATTTCGTAGCAGAAATTAATTATCGGTTAAAAATCTGCACATGAGTACACTGTTATCAATGTTGATACAAATGCCATAAACTCGTGTGAACAGACTGCTTAAAAAATGGGGACCACCAAAATTCTTCATCCTTTTGCATTGAAGATTGGCCGAACCAGCTGCAGTCTCTTTATTGTCAGCGTTTTAATGTGCCATCCTTCCTTTAAACTTCTCCCTTAAAATTTGGGTACATAAATCTAAGCTTACAGAGCTGGTTGCACATGAAAGCCATCCTTCTTTTTTTCAAATTTAGGAAATTTTTTTATATATAGAAGGATAATCCATCCGTTATATCGAAGTGATATCTATGGACGACGTTTGACTGTTCTTTGTTACTATTCAGCTTTTATTGAGGAGAGATTAGATGAGTCAGCTAAGCAACAGTCTTACAGTTAATGAAAAAGAAGAGCTGTATAAGCAAATCATTGAGCATTCCTTTGAACCTACCATCATTCATTCGGGGAAAATTATTTTGTATTTAAATAAAGCAGCGGAAGATTTTTTAGATGCACACAGAAACGAACTGATTGGAAATTCAGCTTTAGCTTTTTTTAAAGAGGATAAGAAAAAAGAAATAAGCGATCGAATAGAGAGAGTGCACAATAAACAACAAGCTCCTGGGCGTTTTGAAGAGTTTTTGATTAAACCGGACGGGAGCTTAGTAGAAGTTGAACTTACGTGCGCTCCTGTAGAATTCGGTGACAAAAGAGCTATTCAAACGGTATTCAGAGATATTACGCAATATAAGCTGACTGAGTCTCAACTATCAGAAGTCAGGCATGAAATTTATGAGATTGCTACAGCCATAGTCCCTGTCTCAGATGGCGTATCAATTATCCCTCTGGGAGGGCGGATTGATAGTGTACGGGTTGATCAATTATTGGATACTATTCCTTTAAAATTGAAGGACTCTGATCTGGATTATTTAATCATCGATTTTTCAGGGATCTACAAATTGGATGAGGTAGTTGTCGGGTTTCTATTCAATATCAACGACATTATCAGGCTGCTTGGTATACACCCTGTATTTACAGGTATACGTCCCGAGCTTGCGAGAAAAGCTGTACAAATCGGAAAGGATTTAACCGAGATGCACACAGTAGGCACCGTCAAACAAGCTATACAAAAAATCAATAAAACATAAGGTGAAGCTGCTGAGGATGGGTGCCCCCAAACATACAGCAGCTTTTTTAATTACGAATTCATCCTAGTTCTTTTTGTATGATTTCCTGAGAGAAGTGAAGTTTAGGATGAATAGAATTATAGCTGTTAAAACTGCTGGCCCTGCAACATCTAATATTTGTTCTGTATTTCTAGGGATTCCATTGTGCGAAAAGTTAATATCGCATAAACAGCATCGATTCCAATGGATGTTTTCCTAACTTTCCTTTTTCCTTAATATAGTCAGCATCGTAGTAGATGCTGTTTTTAGTAAATTGAGTGGGGTGTTCGAAGTGGTGAGGCTTGAAGTGTTATAGTAAACTTGGGAGAATACTATAACGAAGCTTGGCACGAATTTCACTCAGAAAATGAGCCTTACAGCTACCGTTCTTTAAAGTGAGTTTTTGAATGATCCTTTATGAAGTGACTCATTGATAAGGATTTGGCCCAATAACGAAAGGAGATACCTATGTACGACATTACAATCATTGGGGCAGGAGTAAGCAGTGTTTTTTTAGCTTATACACTACTGCAGACAGAAAGCGGCCTTTCTATACATATTATCGATAAGGGAAAAGAACTAAGCGAAAGAAAATGCGGGCTGGATGAAGGTAAATCATGTGAATGTGAGGATGGCTGCAGTAAATATATAGGCTTTGCAGGTCTTGGCATGTCAGAAGGGAAATTCAATTACACAAACGATTTCGGTGGAGAACTCGGCAAAAAAATCGGCAAAAATAGAGTTAGCGAACTGATGAAGGAAGTGGATGAGATTCTTTGTTACTTTGGAGCGGAGCAAGTCGATCTGTATAGCACTAAGAATGAATCATTAGCTGCCAGGGCATCCGCCCATTCCTTAAAAGTTCTATCAACTGAAGTCCGCCATCTGGGATCAAATCTTGCATTGGAAGTTTTTCAAAACATGTATGAATCTATTAAAGATCGCATAACGTTTACCTTTAGTGCCCAAGTAGAATCATTAATCAAAAAAGATTGTTTTACTATTGGTACAAATCAAGGTAACTTTCACAGTGAAAAATTAGTGCTCGCAACAGGGATGAGCGGGAGTGAATGGCTGGCTTCACGAACAGCCAGCCTCGGGCTCTACCCTGGAAAAACGCGTCTCGATCTTGGGTTGAGAGTGGAAATGAAAGGAGATCAGCTCGACTCCATACTTAAAGAAACGTTTGAAACGAAATTACAGTACAGAGACCGCGGTTATACTTCAACTACGTACTGCATGAATCCTAAGGGAAGGATCATTCGCAAGTATCAGCACGGCCTCGTCATGGCGGATGGTCAAAACCAACACGAAAAAGAAGTACCGAGTACTAATTTGAACTTCACGTTATTCACTCCTCGTCATTTTCATTCCTATGATGCAGCCATGAAGGAAGCGAAAAGAGTGATCGGAGGAATTAATGATAAAAGGGAAAGGGTAGTCGTGCAAAGATTAGAGGATCTGAAGAAAAATACAGCCACCTCATGCATCGAAAATAACTTGATCCGTCCATCACTTAAAGGAGACACAGGGAATTTGAATGATGAAGTCCCCGGGCTTTACATAGAGACTTTGCTGCATTTCTTTGAAGCATTAGAAGGGCTGATGGGAGAAACTATTCATCCTGACACACTTCTATATGGTATGGATGCAAAGTTTTATGAGCCAAAAATATACACGAATGAGAAATTCGAGACTGAAATACCAGGGTTGTATTTAGCTGGTGATTGTTCAGGAGATACTCATTCATTGTCCCAGGCAGCGGCTAGCGGTATTTATTTGGGGAAACTATTAAGACAAAAGAATTAATAAGGATTCACGCCTGGCTGTTTGTTTTTGCTGAAAAAAAGGTTTAGAACGGCTATGCTATGTGGCAGAGAAACCTTACTGAAGCAGAGGGTTTAAATGATTGACTAATACCCGTTATAAATGATGTGAGAGACAATGTGGGACCGTTGATATTTCAAATAAATCACGTGCGGTTCCTCGTTTTTAAGATGGAATAAGTGATACAAACGAAGCGCAGAAATTATATCAACACTATATAGGAGCGTGCCATCTAATTGTCACCAATGACTGTCTAATTTCTCTTATCCTAAAAAGGGGAATTAGATTTTTTATTGAAAATAATACAGAGTAATTGACCGGCTTCTGGTAGAATAGATGTTTAATGTCTATTATTATATTGTTCTTATTAAAAAATAGGTTATAAAGTATTAAAAAATGGGGATACCCAGACGGTGGAGGATAAAGCCACTTTTAAGTTCAGTTATTCAGGAAAGGTGTTTGAGATTGATGATTCATAATCCAACAGGAAAAGAGCGGTTCGGACTGGCTCTGCTTCTCGGAATGTTAGGGATACTTGGTCCTCTTAACATAGATATGTATTTACCTAGCTTCCCTCAGATCGCTAATGATTTCGGCGTCCGGGCTTCGCTCGTGCAGCTTAGTTTGACCACATGTTTAATAGGACTTGCGGTCGGCCAAATCGTGGTAGGTCCAATCAGTGATGCACAGGGGAGAAGAAAGCCATTATTGCTATTTATTTCTTTATTCGCCCTATCTTCTCTTCTTTGCGCTATAGCTCCGAACATAACAATTCTAGTTATCGCTCGATTTTTACAAGGTTTTACAGCGTCAGCAGGTATCGTGTTGTCTCGCGCTGTAGTAAGAGACGTGTTCAGTGGAAGAGAGCTTACGAAGTTTTTTGCCCTATTGATGGTTATAAACGCTACGGCACCTATGATCGCTCCTATGACAGGGGGAGCAATTCTACTGCTTCCATTTGCCACCTGGCATACGATTTTCTATTCCTTGGCAATTCTCGGACTGATAATAGTGTTGACAGTGGCTGTGAGACTAAAAGAATCTCTGCCGCCTGAGAAGCGGATTCCAAGCACCGTCAAGCACTCTATTAAAACAATCGGGAATTTATTGAAAGATCGTTCCTTTATCGGGTATGCACTCACTATAGGATTTATCCATGGAGGAAGCTTTGCTTACGTTTCAGGTACTCCATTCGTATATCAGGGGATCTATGACGTATCGCCTCAAGTGTTCAGTATTCTGTTTGGGATTAATGGACTGGCTATCATATCAGGCAGTTTTATTATCGGAAGGTTTGGCGGCATTATCCATGAAAGGAGTTTGCTGCGACTGGCAGTCATTACGGCTGTCAGCGCAACATCGGTACTTCTTGTTATGACGATCATTGAAGGCCCGCTTGCTTCCATTGTCATTCCTATTTTCATTTACATGACTTCGATGGGAATGATTCTTACAAGTACCTTTACTCTTGCAATGGACAAACAGGGGCATCGTGCAGGGAGCGCCAGTGCTGTCCTCGGTATGCTTCCCTTATTATTTGGATCGATGGTTTCTCCGCTTGTTGGTATAGATGAGACGACCGCTGTTCCTATGGGCGCTGTATTGTTCGTAACATCTCTTATAGGTGCAATCACCTTTTTCACATTAACCAAAAAAAGCCAATTAGCACAAACTTAATTTCACAGCCATAAGAAAAGAGTCCGTTCCCTATTTGAAAAGATAAGGAACGGACTCTTTCTTTAAAAGCTATATTAAACCTTGTTGTTGAATTTTATGCAATATGACACCCATGCTTGCATTATAATTTCTGCTTTTCCTGCAGCCTCTAAACTACGAAAATGTCTCAAAACAACTACTTTATGAATAAGAACTTATATGAATATCATCGCAGAAATTTAGCCGGGTCTTGGTGATTAGTAATATGGTGAGATCATCAGGTAGACGATGACACCGGTCAGGCTAACATATAACCAAATAGGCATGGTCCAGCGCGCGATCTTACGGTGTTTGTCCACTTTCATTGCTAAGCCGCGGAATAAAGTCAACAGAGCTAAAGGTACGATAGCTGCCGCAAGAAAGATATGTGTAATCAATATAAAATAATAAATAGTCTGCATAATTCCTTCTCCACCATAAGAAGTTGAGGTGGACATAGAATGGTAGGTCAGATAAGAAATAAGAAACAAAGCTGTTGTCGTAAAAGCTGCGAATATGAACCGTTTATGCCAGGTTATATTTTTCTTTATGATCATGAATAGAGCAGCTGATAAAAACACGAAGGTGAATGAGTTGAATATCGCATTCATTAAAGGCAGCACTGTGATGTCGAAGCTCGTTCCACTGCCTATTTCAGGAACGAATAACAATGCTACGACGATGGCATTGATGGCGATTGATAGTCCAACAACCCAGGGCACATAGTTGAAATCCTTATTTATTTGCAAAATAATAACCCCATCTCATTTATAAGAATGTTCCCAATCTAGTATATAGAAAATAACTTTCAATTTCATTATGAAAACGACTAGAACGGTGACGAAAATGTTAAATTTATTGTCGTTTTTTCATAACTTACATAGAAAAGTTACTTTCAACCCTTAATTTATGATACTCTTTATAAAAATTTACGCAGCTTTAATGGGTAGAGGGAATATATAAGACGAAGAAAGAGTAATATCTTAAGTGGTTAACGATTCATGACTGTGTGAAAGATTATAAAGGAGTGTAATAACTTGTCTTTAATAGAAGTTACGAACCTTAAGTTTTATAGTCAGTTGTCCTTGAAGCAGGTAGAAGACCGTTTGTTACTCACTGGAGATTTTTCTGGGGAATTCTTGGCAAAACACGAAATGATAGACCCTTTCTTATACGTCATCTTATATGTTCGAGGAGGAGAGAGAATAAAAATTCTCGATGAAGGGACAGCAAAGCTGTACATCCCTTCTAAAAAAGAATTTGATCCGCAAAATTACAATAAGATCATTCGATTTGCAATGGAAAATTCCACACAATTTAAAATAAATAGTAAACATTGATGAAGCGGCCTTATCATAGAAAATAAGGCCGCTTCATCTTATAAGACAACATTTTTCCATCATGATAGAGGACTAACAATAAAATTAAAGGATTTCCATCAGGTTTGCCGAATTTAATAATTAAGTGAATTTTTGAGGTGATGAATATGGAAACCCTGGATGAAAAAAGATACATGGTTGAAGAGACCGCAGGCTATGCTCCTTCTATTGGAAGGTTACTATCCATGATGCATTACGTTCGTATCACTACATTAGAAGCGGCACAGGGACTTACATCTGAAGAACTTGATTATCGTATAGGTGGTCAAGGAAACTCAATTGGGTGCCTTCTGTACCACATGGCGTGCGTTGAAGAGGTATATCAAATCGTGACTTTTGAAGACCGTAATCCGACAGAAACAGAATTTGAGAAACTTGGTGTAGGATTGGAGCTGGGTGAAAAAGCTCATCAGATCATCTGTAACCGCGACCTGTCGTTTTACATAGAGCAATTGTCTCATGCGAGAGCCCGAACAATGGAGTTGTTTACAGGAAAGGATGACAGTTGGCTGGATGAAGTCTCACCTTTTGGCCAGGATCATGAAGCAAATAACTACTTCCGATGGTTTCATGTATTCGAGGATGAAATTAATCATAGAGGTCAAATTCGCCTGATTCGACGGCACATGGAAAAGAACAGATAGACACAATATAAAACAATCTCATCCAAAAAAGCATGAGGCATAAAGCCTCATGCTTTTTAATTGGTTTGAACTTTTTTCTTCTTTTGAGCTTTTTCTTTTTCAATCTGTTTACTTCTCAGCTGACCGCACGCTGCGTCGATATCCGTACCATGTTCGGTCCTTACACCGCACTTGATCCCACGATCCATCAGTGTCTGATAGAACGTAAGAATCGCTTCTTTTTCACTTCGTTCATAAGGGTTGTCTGCAACTGGGTTGTACGGTATTAAGTTCACATAGGATAAGTGCCGCTTATTTTTCAGCAAGTCCGCAAGCTGCTCAGCTTCTTTTTTATGATCATTCACATCTTTTAAAAGAATATATTCAAAGGTGATCCGCCTATTCGTCTTTTCTAAATAATAATCTATAGCCGGCATCAATTTTTCTAAAGGATAAGCCTTATTGATTTTCATGATCTTCGTACGCAGTTCGTTGTTTGGCGCGTGAATGGACAGGGCTAAATTAATCTGGATACCTTCATCCGCAAACTCGTACATCTTAGGTGCGATTCCACTGGTTGAAACAGTAATATGACGGGCACCGATCGACAATCCTTTATTGTCATTAACCACTTTCAAAAAGTCTATAAGATTTTCATAGTTATCGAATGGTTCTCCAATTCCCATGACTACAATGTGGCTGACACGCTCATCATTTCCCTGCTGATCCAGATGCTGCTGCACCTGCATGATCTGTTCTACGATTTCTCCACTTGATAAATCACGGTTTTTACGCAGCACACCGCTTGCGCAGAATGAACAGCCGATGTTACATCCGACCTGAGTCGTTACACAGACGGAGAGGCCATAGTTGAAACGCATCAGAACAGTTTCAATTACGTTCCCGTCATGTAATTTAAAAAGGAATTTTACTGTACCGTCTTTAGACTCCTGCTTTATTTCTTCTGATAAAGATTCAATTGTAAAATGTTCTTCTAACACGTCAATACAAGACTGGTTCACGTTTTTCATATCAGAAAATGCTGTGATACGTTTTTGGTAAAGCCAATCCCACACCTGCTTAGATCGAAACTTTTTCTCTCCATGTTCCGTAAGCCAGTTCGTCAGTTGTTCAAATGTCAATCCGTAGATGGATCGTTTCATAAATACGCTCCTCGTAAAAAAATTCGCTATTCCTATATTAATCGATTTAGTATCTGTAGACAACCCTGAACCCTTATGTTAGAGTTTTCTATTAATTTTAAAAATGCGAGTACTATTATAACTTCTCAATATCCATGGAGGTACATATATTGAAGAGGACAGGGCTTCTATCCCTTTACTTCTTCAGGAGGATTTCTATGGATTCTAATGTTTTATTTATGATTTTGTGTGCACTGACCACAGGACTGGGGGCGCTCCCGGTTTTGTTAATTCGCAGCATTTCGCATCGCCAAATGGATATGATTCTCGCTTATACTGCTGGGATTATGGTGGCGGCCTCTACATACGGCTTGATTCCCGCCTCTTTGAAATTAACGAACCTCTATGTGCTGTGCATTGGAGTATTGGCAGGTGCACTGCTTTTAAACTTGCTAGAGCAGTTTATTCCACATGTTGATGTACAACATGATCGACTTCAAGTACTTCTTCCTTATCAATCTTTCATGATGGTTATTGCAATGACCTTGCATAATATTCCCGAGGGGCTGTCGGTGGGAGCCAGCTTTGCAAGTGAGACCGAACACCTTGGGGCAGTTGTTGCACTATCTATAGGATTACAAAATGCGCCTGAAGGATTTCTCGTCGCACTATTTCTTATTAATCAGAAAGTTAATCGTTATTTTGCCTTAAGCTTGGCTTTATTGACTGGTTTTATAGAGTTCATAGCAAGTTTCATAGGATATAAATTAGTTAATATGGCGCTGTTCCTCGTTCCTTATGGGCTCGCATTTGCAGCAGGAGCTATGCTTTTTATCGTTTATAAAGAACTTATTCCAGAAACCCATGGTCATGGTTACGAAAGAGTAGCCACTTTCTCCTTTCTATTAGGGCTATTAAGTATGATCGGGCTAGTAGAATGGTTCCGCTAAGTTCTGCTTAAGCATGGAAATAATTAATATAGGCGAGTCTTTTAGGGTAAAATGGGAAAGGAACTCCAAAAATTAATTACATACCCTAAAGGTGGGTTTTAAATGAATGTTAGAATCGAATGGACTTATAAAAAGCCAAAAGGAATAGAAACAACCTTTCATTCTGAAGAAATGAGTGCGCGACTAGGCATTTTAATCGCAGAAGATCTTGATAGAACGGGTCGATTAAAAAATTTAATATTTGTGGACGATCTAGACCGTACGTGGAACTTAAAGGAATTAAAGCAATATATGAAAGGAATAGAAACAGAACCTCACAACGTAGTCGTATATTTTGACGGCGGATTCGATTTAAATACTAAACAGTCAGGTTTAGGCTGTGCGGTCTATTATGAACAAAACAAACAAAATTTCCGACTCAGAAAGAATGCTTTAGTCGATGAATTGAATACGAACAACGAAGCGGAATACGCGGCACTTCACCTTTCATTACTTGAACTGGATTTGCTGGGTGTCCATCATTTAAGGGTTAAATTTGTAGGAGATTCTCAAGTGGTCATTAACCAGCTAAAGGGTGAATGGCCTTGCTTAGAAGAAGAATTGACAAAATGGGCGGACCGAATTGAAAATAAAATGGATAATATGGGTATTAAACCTGAGTATGCGCTCATCTCTAGAAAAGAAAACCGGGAAGCGGACAGGTTGGCATCTCAAGCTTTAAAGGGGATAGAGATAACGAGTACCAGCGAAATAAAATAAAGCAAACAAAAGAAGGAGCTTACCTCACAGCTCCTTCTTTTGTTTTTTACTATTGGTGGTTTACAAAAATTATAAGCTGTTTTACAATAATTAAATCGTAACCATTACTATTCATTGATTTAGATGCGTAATTAATAAATTAAAAGTAAAGGTGAGAGAAAAATGCAATTATAAATTGAGGAGGCGTCGATGGATGGCCAAAAAATCCAAAATCGCAAAAGAAAAGAAACGTCAAAAAATGGTGGATGAATATGCAGAACTCCGAAAAGAGTTAAAAGCAAAAGGTGATTATGAAGCACTCAGGAAACTTCCGAGAGATTCTTCCCCAACTCGATTGACAGGTCGCTGCGAAATTACTGGGCGTCCAAGAGGTTATATGAGGAAATTTAACATGTCACGTATTGCTTTTAGAGAATACGCCCACAAAGGTCAAATACCAGGTGTGAAAAAATCCAGCTGGTGATTAATAAGAGAGGATTCTAAATGAAAACAAAAATACCCGTAACTGTACTAAGCGGTTACTGGGGGCACGTAAAACAATAAGGAGAAACCGAAAAATCGCCGTTATTGTAAATGATATGAGCACTGTTTGCATGACGATCTTCCCAGTTTCGTAACTGAACAATGAGTATCTAAATTATCATTCGTAGAAAACTAATTTAAATTAAATATCAAATGACAACATTAGAAGTCCGGATATATAATGAATATATTCGGATTTTTCTACGGCATTAACTAGTGCACCTCACAGAGAATAAAAATTAACTTAGTAATGAGGAGGGGGAATTATGGATCCACTAGATATCGTAGGTAATTTACATAAGGTAAAACCCATATATCAACCGGTCATTAGCGCAATTAAACATGACGTGGCAGGTTATGAAGTTTTGGGAAGGTTTCAAACAGAGGGTGAATGGGAAAGTTTAGGTGGTTTCTTCCATGATGATGATGTTCCTGAAGAGTTTAAAGTGGAAGTCGACCAGCATTTATTGAATATGGCATTAGAAGAAATGCTGGCTGCGGATAACGATGGTTATTTGTTTATTAATCGAAATGCCAAACAATTAATGGTGAATAATGGAGAAGACTTATTAGACACTTTAATATCCTTTGAGAAAAGAGGCTTCGCCATGAGCAAGGTTGTGATTGAAGTGACTGAACACGACTTTGATGAAGACTTTGAAGAATTGAGTCATCTATTGCTCTACTATAAGACATTTGGACTTCAAATCGCCATTGATCATGTAGGAGCAAAAAGCTCTAATATAGATCGAATTCGACAGCTTGAACCACACATATTAAAAATTGATACGAAATCGATAAGAAATCATAATTCAGAAGGCTTTTATGATATTATGTATTCCTTATCTATGCTTGCACATCGTATAGGAGCTGCTTTACTTTTTGAAAATATTGAAGATGATTTTCAGCTTTACTTTGCCTGGAAGCATGGAGGCAGGTACTATCAAGGATTCTATCTGTCGCGCCCAAACTTCCAGCTGTTAACGAAGGAATCCATTTCTTTAAATATAGTTAATAAAGTAGGGGCTTATATTCAACGGGAGAAATCGCTTATTGAACAAAGACTCAATCTGAATTTAGCCTGGGAACTAAAAGTGAAAACCTTGCTTACAAAATGGGAAGGGCCGAAGAAAGTAGACGCCTTCATTGATCTAGTGAAAGGTCAATTCGATAAAGAGAGCTTTCGTATGTTTGTTTGTAACAGTGATGGACAGCAGGTTTCATCAAACTTTCGTAAACAGGAAGAAAAATGGATCGTTGAAACATCCAAGAAGGGATCAAATTGGGCGTTTCGTCCTTATTTCTTAGAAAATGTTATGCAAATGAAAACGTGGAAGAAAGGCATTTTATCTGATATCTATTCTGATATTGAAACGAAAGATTTGATCCGGACTTTCAGCTTTCCACTAACAGAACAACATTTTCTATTTATCGATTTGAATTATTCATTTATGTACGAGAATGAATGTTTACTTGTTTGAGGGGTTAGAATGAGTTGAACAAAACAGGAAGTTGACGCATGAAAAAGGAATCATTGCGGGAGATCACTCCCATAGTTTTATCACCCATACGACAGTAAAATCAATATGAAGGCCATCACTTTCAAAGGTGATGGCCTTTTATTATTGATACACTTCATTTAATTCGTCTAAAGATACATCAAGTTCATTTTTCGGGTCACTGAGATCATAGATTCTTGCAGTTTCGCCATTTTCATTAACGTGCTGGATATAGACCTTCATATTATTGAATGTCACGCTCGCCATGACTGGAGATGCGGCGATTTCTTCAGCTCTTTGTCTATTCATTAATGCAGCCTCCTTTTACTTAGTATCAATACTATTTGCAATTAGTCAGAGGATATTCAATAAATAGCGGGTGAGAATTTGTAACAGGTTAGTACATTATTGATTTTTAAAGAAATCCTTTGGGATAGAAATGTTGAATACTCACTTATCAATTCAACAATCACTTTTACATAGCCAAGTTAAGAAGGATCACTCAATTGACATTGATAATCATTATCAATTATAATTAATATGTTGATCATTATTATCAAGGAGAGGTTATGAATAATGAAGATAATACTAATGTACGCAAGTATGTCTGGGAATACAGAAGAAATGGCAGAAATTATACAGGGTAGATTGAGTTCACAAGAAGTGGACGTATCGATGTTTCAAATAGATATGGATGATATTGAAGTAGCTGATATGCTTAAGTACGATGCGGTGATCTTCGGTACATATACATGGGGAGATGGTGATGTTCCATATGAGCTGGAGGACTTGTATGATGATATGGAATCGGTTAATTTAACAGGTTTACCTGTCGGACTATTTGGCTCATGTGACTCTATGTATCCTGCTTACGGTGGGGCCATCGACAAGTTTCAGGAAAGGTTTAAGGCCTGCGGGGCTGATGTAGTGGTAGAACCTTTGAAAGTGGAATTGACTCCTGACTCTGAAGATGCTGAGCGCTGCAGCCAATTTGCCGAAAATTTCAAATCTCAAATTCATGTAAAAATAAAATGAACATATTTTTTAGTAAAACACTATTCCTTTATCGGCTATAGTGTTTTTTATTGAAAAACAAGCATTTTTACTAGGTGATTTTTTATTTATTTGGCTATGTTAAAGATGGTTGTTGATATTGATAAGTGAGTTATTCAACAATATGGCAGGGTAGTAGAAGACTCAGTTTCGAGATAGTCTGGGTTCGTTGCCCTATTAAGAGGCAGGGGTGGTTGGGAAGCGAGTGATTTCCCGGACCTCCAAACGCTATCAAACGTAACGGAAACAGCTCTAACATCTCGAAACTGAGTATTCCACTAAAGGGAGCTTATAGAAATATCAACACGGAACTTTAACAAAGCCATTTATTTAAAAGCTATATGAGAACTGTTTACAAGTTATGACACCTGCTAAAAAGTAGGAATCGATTAATAGAAATTGTAAGAAATGATACCTTGAGCTATGTTAAGCGTGGTTGTGGATTTTTATATGTGAATTATCCCATGATATGACAAGGTTTTTGAATACCACATTTTCTCTAGCTAACGATATCGATCTTCCTTATTAAGTAGGGTATATGATCATCAACATGGAAATTTTAAAGAGCAATGCTGTTAAAGGTCAATTAAATTTCGGAAGGATGTTATAATTATGTTTGCTACTTAGACAGGTTTTTTTTCATATTTAAGTTGTAAAAGACAACGCAAAGGATAAAAATGAAACAAATACTTTATTTATACGTACATAGAAATGAGAAAGTAAACATTCATCAAGAAAGAACAGGTATGTAAACGTTGAGGGGGAGCAAATTGGATAATAAAACTACAAATATTAATACGAAGCAAAAAAACCAGTTGAAGAAGTTTGGGACCATCGCAGGCAAAATCTTTGGAGTCCTTGTGGTATTTGCTATCATCGGCTGGCTTTCGCTACACTGGGTGGTTGATTACATTTGGATGGATTCTCTAGGATTCAAGGAAGTCTATACTACGATCTTAAGCAGTAAGGTCATATTAGGGATTATAGGTTTCGTTGTATTTTTCATTAGTGCCTACTTTACAGCCTCCTGGATTCGAAGAGGATATGTATCACACTTCAATAAATCTCAACTGCCTGCTTTCATTTCAAATAAAAAGTGGAGCCGGTTGACAATAGCTGGCTTGTCAGTTTTTGTAGGTTTTTTTGGCAGCAGTATCGTACAGGGGATCGGGTGGGAACTGTGGCTTAAGTTCCTTAATCATACATCATTCGGTATAGTTGATCCGCATTTTGACATGGACGTTTCGTTTTACATGTTTGTTCTTCCTTTTATAAAATTCGCTGTTTTTACATTGTTGGGTCTTGCTGTTTTTCTTCTGCTTATAGAAATGGGATTCTATTCACCTTATCAAATGTACCGCAAAAGCCGTATGGCACAGTTCCATATGGGGGTGACTTTAGGAGGGATCGGACTCTTATTAGCAGCGGTTCATTTATTGCAGCCTTTTGACTCCTTACTGACTAACGAGGTCAATATCTTTCAGGATAGTGTAGTACATGGATTAAGCTACACAGATAAGGTTGTCAATAACCCAGCTTCCTATGTGCTGGCAGCTGTTGCGGTTATCGGCGCAGTGTGGATGATCTTTTCTTTGACCCGTGGAAAATTATTCGCTATGTTCCTTCCCATCATCGTGTATGTCGGCTTAGTTCTGGTAGCGCAGGGCGCTTCAGTAATTGTACAAAATTACGTCGTATCGCCCAATGAATTTTCAAAAGAAAGTCCTTTTCTTCAGCATAATTTAGACTTTACTAGAGCAGCTTATGATCTGGAAAATATTGATGAGAGGGAACATCCTGGCAATCAATCACTGGATGAGGCAATGGTAGAGCGTAATCAACTTACATTTGATAATGTAAGGATCAACGATGCCAGACCAATTCTCGATATCTATAACCAGCTCCAAACCTTCCGTACGTATTATCAATTCAACGACATTGATGTAGATCGGTATGAAATTGATGGAGAATATCAGCAAGTATTTCTCGGAGCAAGAGAATTGAACACGAGTGACCTCCCTTCACAGTCAAAAACATGGTTGAATGAAACCCTTAGATATACTCATGGCTATGGTGTAGCCATGAGCGATGTAAATGAAATCACGTCTCAGGGACAGCCGGAATATTTGCTTGAAAATGTTCCATCTGAAGGCGTTCTTGATATTGAAACTCCGCAAATTTATTTTGGCGAAGAGAATGCTGGAAACGTCATTGTAAATAGTGAAGTCGATGAGTTTGACTATCCGGCAGGAGACGAAAACGTTTCTTCACGTTATGAAGCGGATAGTGGTATTCCTTTATCAGGTTTGAACCGGCTGCTTTTTTCTATCAACGAAGGTTCCTTCCGCATGTTTGTTTCAGAGCAGCTGAATGAGGATAGTCAGCTGCTTGATACAAGAAACATAGTGGACCGAGTAGAGCGAATAGCTCCATTCTTAGAGTATGACGAGGACCCTTACATTTTCGTTAAAGAAGATGGCAGCCTTTCATGGTTAATGGATGCCTATTTAAACGCTGAAAGTTACCCTTATTCAGAACCTCACCAGGGAGACGAAAGTTATATACGGAATTCAGTAAAAGTGGAAATTGACGCCTATACGGGAGAAGTTAATTTCTATGCAGTCGATACAGATGAACCATTACTTCAAACGTACCAAAAAATGTTCCCTGATCTCTTCGAAGAAGAAATTCCAGAGGATGTCCAGTCTCATTTTCGTTACCCTATTGATTTGTTTAAAATCCAGGCTGAAATGTATGGTACGTATCACATGCAGAATTTAGAAGTGTTTTATAATAGAGAAGACTACTGGCAGTTCCCAACTGAGAAATACTTCAACGAGGATATTGAAATGGAGCCATACTACATTACAATGAAGCTTCCAGAATATGATGAAGAAGAGTTTGTTCTTATGATGCCATACACTCCGCGAAACCGCCAAAATATGATTGCATGGATGGGTGTCAGTAACGATGGTGACAAATATGGAGAAACTTTTGTTTATCAATTCCCTAAACAAGAAAATGTCTACGGACCACAGCAAATTGAGAATCGAATCAACCAGGATAGTACCATTTCACAGCAATTGAATCTTTGGTCGCAAGGTGGATCCGAAGTAATTAGAGGTAATCTTTTGGCCATCCCGATAGAAGATACCGTAATGTACGCAGAGCCGATATATATAGAATCCTCTAATGAAACATCACTTCCCGAGGTGAAACAGGTAATTTTGGCTTATGGTGATGAAATTGTCATGGAGCCTACCTTTGATCAAGCCTTGGAAAGGATGCTTGGTTTAATTGATCCTGATGTTGATGTTGAAGAAGGAGATGAAGAAACTGTAGCTCCTGAGGAAGAACAGGCCCTGGGCGAATCTGAAGAAATGTTGGAGGAAATTTCCTCTCTCTTTGATAATTATCAAGATGCACTTTCAAGTGGCAACTGGGAAGAGGCAGGAGCCATTATGAGTGAAATCGAAGATCGTTTGAACGAAAATGAATAAGTTCTTGAAGGAGTAGGAGTTGTCCTGAAAGTCTTTTTATTTGAGAGAACCAAGGTGAAAGTGCAAAGCCTTTTTAATTGAGGAACTCTCTTATGAAAAATTACTATGGCGTATAGCTTAGCTTCTATAAAAAGAAAACAAGGCAGTCTCAAAAGTCCAGGAAATAGACTTTTTGGGGCTGCTTCTTTTCGTGGAGGAGTCCCTCCTTTTTTAGAATAGCTTTGTTTTATTCTTAGCGCATAACGTCTATTCATATCGTACAGACTAAGAATTATGCTAGCTTTAAATTAGGAGGAACGTCATGAAAATTTGTTACCAATGTAGAAAATGTGATCGTCAAGTGGGGGAACTTGAGGCAAAAAAACCAGATGTCTCACAGTTAGGATCAGACGTTTTAAATGATACGGACGTTCAGCAGTCCATACTAATGCAGGGCGGGGGGCAGTTGACCATCCGGACAATATGCGATAATTGTTTAGAAGAAGAAAGGTTTTCTGCCCGTTAATATAGTGAAACTACAAGTCCTTACTACCTTAAGTAAGGACTTTTTTATTCCAACTAATTTTTGTTGAATAATAAATGTTTGGTGTATGCTGCCATTTCAAGTTGCTCAATCATATGACAATATGTTTCTTGAATGTCTCCGTTCAGCTCGTTGTAACTCTTTTTAATCCAGTTGTGGGCTTTTTTGTTTTTATACCAGTCTCCTGCTTCAGCTTTTTCGTGTATCCAGTCCTTCCAAACTAGTGTTAAGGATGGACTATAAATACGCAATGATTTTACTTGGAGTGAGCAGGGGCTGTTATGAAGCTCGTGCACGCTCCCTGGGGCAGTTTCTTTCACATCATTAAAGAGGTGAGGCCAGAAATCTTTTCGTGACCCGGTGTGAGGGTTCATATCAGCCCAATCAATTGTTTGGGCCAGACGGGTTTTTACGGAGAAAAGTAAGTCATACAACCCTTTCCCAAGGTTGATGCGATCTTCTAAAGATGAAAAATGATGTACTGTACCTCCAACAACCTTGGTCTTTTTTTGTAGAGGAGTAGTATATGGAAACAATATGTGATTGAAATCGAAGAGGTCCTGTAGCTTAAAAAGGATGGTATCAAGTACAGTTTCTTTATATAGTTTATTTTGGATGACGCGTTTTTCAATGTATTGTTGTTCGTTAATTATAAGAGCGATCGTCAATTCTAAGCTGTTTCCGTGAAGCCGGAAATTTTCCCAAAAAGGTCTCATGAATGATGAAACCTTCAATTCAGGTAATAAATGAAAGAGAGGCTGGTTTGTTTCCTTGCTTTTTTCATATAAGAGAAGTTGAGGGTATGCATCTTGAAAAATCAGCCAGTTGCCTCGTTCCAGAAAACAGAAAAAATTATTTTGTTCTGTTTGATTCAAAAGCATTGGGAGGTATTCTCCTTTTAAATCGGTCATGTTCCACCCGGCGTTTCTTGAGACGAGGTGAGCCAAAAGTGCCCAATGTATTTCGTTATGTTTCTGAAAAAAATCAAAATATGCCTGAGTTCTCGTTACGTTATTTTGGTTCAATTTTTCTGTTTCAGCTCTGATGACTCGTAAGGTTTCCTTATCCTGATCGGTTATAGGACTATCATTACTATGGGGGGGATTCAATTTTAACTGCCTGGCCACCATGTTTAGTTGCTTTTTTACAGATTTGAACATTTTGTTACCTCCTTTCAGGAAAATGCACCCGTATTAAAATGTATTTAATTTTAGATTGCATCATGAGGATGTGGAAAATAATTGTAGTTTATTATTAACCGTTTAAAATTACCCTATTCAGAGAAACAATCGTGTTGACATTATTGTATTTTGTAAAGTGCACTTTTATAAAAAGGTGATTTAAAATCATGAAGAATCTTATCAGAGAAAATCGTAAGAAAAGTAATTACACACAGGAAGACCTTTCGCAACTACTTCGGGTATCTCGACAAACGATTATTTCACTGGAGAAGAACAAGTATAAACCTTCCTTAGTACTTGCTCACAAGTTAGCGCAGCTTTTTGAATGTACGATTGAAGATCTTTTCATTTTTGAGGGGGATGAGAATATTGAATGATATGTGGATGGGCTTATTTGGGTTAATCGGTTGAGGATTAGGAATGTTATTAACTTTTTTTATTTACGAAGAAACTGGGAAAGAAAAAGCATATCTATGATGAGCGGCAAGAATTTGTTAGTGCAAAAGCAAAAGCAAAAGCAAAAGCAAAAGCAAAAGCGGAAGGGTGGAATACGACCCTTGTCCTCATTTTGATCGCATGGGGGCTTATCATTGTATTTGACGGTATTTCGGTTTCCTTCTTCATTATGACAGGCTTATATATAGCTCATTGCTTAACACTAATGGGTACCAGTATTTATTTTTCGACTCGTAATTATCAAAAAAACAGACACGCCCCGCAGTGGCATGTCTGGTTTATTTAAAATACTTTTGTTGTCCAATCCTCACAATTCCACACGTCGGTTACGATCCCCTCATAAAACTCGGGTTCATGTGAAATGAGCAGGACACTGCCCTTAAAGTCCTGTAAAGCTCTTTTAAGTTCAGCTTTAGCATCGACATCCAGGTGGTTGGTGGGCTCGTCGAGAACGAGCAAATTCGTTTCTTTATTAATCAATTTACAAAGGCGTACTTTAGCTTTCTCTCCACCGCTTAGCACCTGGACTTTACTTTCAATGTGTTTTCTTGTAAGCCCGCATTTAGCTAATGCAGAACGGACCTCTTGCTGGGTGAAGTGAGGGAACTCTTGCCATATTTCCTCGATACACGTATGATTGGATTCATTTTTCAGTTCTTGTTCGAAGTAGCCGATATGAAGATGTTCACCTAGTTCTACAGTACCTGAAACTGGTTTGATTTCCCCCAGGATGCTTCGTAGCAAAGTTGTTTTTCCTATACCGTTTGCACCGGATAAAGCAATCTTCTGACCGCGTTCCATTTCCAAATTAAGCGGCCTCGATAATGGCTCTCCATAACCTATCACAAGATCCTTTGTCTCAAATAAATATTTACCCGAAGTTCGAGCTTGCTTAAAGCGGAACGAGGGCTTAGGTTTCTCTGCATCCAGCTCAATGACATCCATCTTATCCAGCTTTTTTTGACGGGACATGGCCATTCTGCTGGTTGCCGCATTGGCCTTATTCCTGGCTACAAAGTCCTTTAAGTTGGCAATTTCTTTTTGCTGTTTCTTATAGGCAGCTTCGACTTGTTGTTTTTTCATTTCATAAACACGCTGGAATTCTTCATAATCCCCAGGGTTGCGAGTCAACTCCTGGTTTTCCATATGATAAATTAAGTTGACGACGCTATTTAAAAACGGAATATCATGTGATACGAGAATAAAAGCGTGTTCGTACTCCTGAAGATAATTTTTCAACCATTCGATATGTTCTACATCAAGATAGTTCGTCGGTTCGTCTAAGAGAAGAATATCCGGCTTTTCTAATAAAAGCTTGGCGAGAAGAACTTTCGTCCGCTGTCCACCACTTAAGTCATGGACATCTCTGTCCAACCCAATGTCATCTAACCCCAGACCATTGGCTATTTCTTCAACCTTTGCATCGATTGTGTAAAAATCATTATTAGTCAGAGCATCTTGAAGACGTCCGGTTTCTTCCAGCAATTGTTCTAGTCCATCCGGGTCCGCATCTCCCATTTTGCCAAAAAGGTCATTCATCTCTGTTTCCATGTCAAACAAATATTGAAAAGCAGTGCGCAGTACATCGCGTACAGACATCCCTTGTTTTAAATCGGCATGCTGATCTAAGTAGCCGACTCTGGCATGTTTGGACCATGTGATTTTACCTGCATCCGGCTCAAGTTTACCAGTGATTATATTCATAAATGAAGACTTTCCTTCTCCATTGGCACCAATCAGTCCAATGTGCTCTCCTTGTAATAGACGGAACGATACATCATCAAAGATGGCACGATCTCCGAATCCGTGACTTAAATTTTTAACTGTGAGTATGCTCATTTGATACACCTTTTCCTTCGTATAAGTTTAACCTTCCTCATTATAAAGGGGATAGCCAGGATTATAAAGGTATTGGGGTCAGAAATACGGCCGTGTTATACTTGATATGCCTAAAGAAGGCATTATACACACTACCTTTAAGTATAAAAATTACCTCGAATGACACACCACTCCCTGGAAAAAATAACACTGAGGGGGTGTATGTCAATGGCACAAGATGTATTATGCGAAGTAAATAATTGTAAGTATTGGGGTCAAGGAAACAAATGTACGGCCGATGCGATTTATGTAGTAAGCCATGCAGGAGATCAGGCCTCAAAAAGTGAAGAGACAGATTGTAAAACATTCGATCCAGAAGTTTAATTGTTAGGGGAGGCCAGTAGCTGGCCCCCTCTCTTTTACATATGATTATGGAGGATGAAAAATGGACGCAAAAACAAGAACACAGTTTGAAAATCTTGAATCAAAAGAAAAGCAAACTCAATATGACGCTTTCACATATATAATGGAGGTTTCAAAAGTGAAAGTCGATTGGGCTTATGAGGTTTGGGATAGACTACTTGAAGATTTAGAACATAAAGACCCGCACAGGGGGTCCAGAGCCGCTCAATTTCTTGTTCATTTGGCTATCAGTGATCCAGATGAGAGGATACTTGGAGATTTTTCGAAGATCTGGGCAGTGACGAAAGATCCTAAATTTGTAACTGCAAGACATAGCTTGCAAGCGATCTGGCGTATCGGATTAGCAGGAAAAAAGCAAAAAGATTTAATAATGAAGCATTTTGAATCACGATTCTTATTCTGTATCGACGAAAAAAATTATACATTAACCCGTTTAGATATTATTGAAGGGTTAAGTAAATTATATATAGAAAGACAAGAAGAAGATATAAAAGAAAAAGCACAGGAACTTATTGAAAATGTAAGCGAGGAAAAATATAAGAAGAAATATTCTAAATTATTAAAAGGGATGAAAGACTCGTGAAATGTGATAAGAACGAATTGGTTTTCTTATTATGATAAGCAGAGTAATTCTCGACATTGATGGTACTTTATTAGACCGTGAAAAATCTGTGGTGATTTCTTGTTAATCAATGCGAAAGGTATTGTGATTACATCGAGCATATCCCTGAAAAGCTTTACACAACGAAGTTTATGGAATTAATCAGAGAGGGTATGGGTTCATAATAAGGTTTATCCTCCAAAGCTGCAATAATCATAGGAATGTAGGGTATTTGGAAAAGGGCAGATGATTTTAGTGCTATGAATGTCGAATGTATAATAGATGGATTAGAAAACGTAGAGTCAATGATAATTCGTTTAACACAGCGTCATTTTAAATAAATAAGGCTGTAGTGCTGATGTAGACTGCAGAATTAAAAAGAGGTGTCTTAATTTGGTGATCACTTACATCCCTCCTAAACTTGAGACTTCCACAAGAGAAATAGCTATTCAAAAAGGAAAATACATAATCGGTTACATGCAGAGATATCAGCAGGGTATAGAGGGGCAACTGGATACAGGGGTCAACTTAGAAGTTGTAAGTGAAGAGACAAACGATGAGTATACTATTCAACAGGAACTTTTCCATTCAAATGCAGGTTTAGTTTGGACGATATTCAAAGATGAAGTCGTTATTGGTGATATACAATCAAATCCTGATGGTACAAAGAAGCACCGGATCATCGCAAACGTAAAGGGGCACCATCCTATCCAAGTAACTTCTACATGGAAACGAACTGGAAAAATCAATAAAAAAAGTTCTACGGTCATCAAGGGTTTATTTAATCATAAAATACAAATTGATCCTTTACACGAACTTAAAGAGATTGATTCCTCTCTGTTAGCAAGTATCGTATATATTTTTTGGAGTTCCCACGAACAGCCAAATAAAAAGCGATCTTAAATAAGACCGCTTATTACATCGAATGTACTCGGCCTGCTTCTTTACTTGATTTTTTTGTCAAGGCATCGTCAAAAAGACTGACGTAATGCATGAAAAAGTGTATAACGACCCCGCTAAATAGCGTGATAATGAGAGTTCCCAAGCCTATCGGTCCGTTGAAAAAGAATGCGATAATTACCAGCACTACGCTTATTAAAGCTCTAGAAATCGAAACATTCAAACCTGTGAGGTTTTTTACAACAAGCATCGTGCGGTCAAACGGATTAGGCGCGAAATCGGCCTGCAGGTTTATAGCTATACCTAGACCGGCAAAAAACAGCCCCATTAATAAGCAGAACATCTGCATACCCCATGTTTCAGGAGTGAATAGACTTTCGGTAGAAAAAACCCAAACATCAATGAAGAAACCTGTAAGCAAAGCAGTAAGTAAAGCCAAATATTCAGGTCTCTTCTTTTCTGCGATGGCATTAAAAAGGATCATTGAAAACCCTACCACTATCTCCCAGCTTCCAATCGTCAACCCAAACGTCCGGTATAAGCCGACGAGAAGAGCATCAAAAGGCGAAGTACCTAGCTGCGAATGAATCGTTAGGGCGATTCCAAACGTCATGACGATAATACCTATTAAGTAAAAAAATAATCTTTGTGTTGACCGTTTATTCAATTTACCGCTCCTTTCTACACGTTCTTAGTCATAAGTAAATGAGGAATCCCATCTTCTACGAACTCATCTCCCTCTACTTTATAACCCAACTTCTCGTAAAACCCTTTAGCATGGACTTGGCCGTGCAATTTAATGGTAGTCATAGCTTTTTCGGCTGCTACTTTTTCTAAGGATACAATGATTTTTCTCCCGTAGCCTTCCTTACGATAGGAATCAAGAACGCATATTCTCTCAAGCTTTGCCGTGGTGTTTAAAAACCTTATTCTTCCAGTACCGGCTGGAACTGATTTATGATAAGCGAGAATATGATCACAGTATTGATCGTGTTGATCGAATTCGTCATCTATCGGAACACCCTGCTCTTCCACAAATACCTTTTTCCTTATATAAAATACTTCTTCTAATTGAGTCGAGGTTGTAACCTTTACTATTGACATAATTGTTCCACCTTCTTCGTGAAAGGACATCTATTCAATCATATACGGATATCCGAACTTTTCCAATGAAAAAAGGTCGGATGTAAAACTGGCCAAAGAATAAAGGAGAGGGGAGGTTCGCTGTAGCGATTTCCTTTTTATCTAAAATGCTGAGTATGTTGTGAGAATAAGCTTTCTTCATATTAAATTTCCCAAGTTTACAATGGTGCCCCTGGAGGGAACTATTAAAAATAAGAAGGAATTCTTAGTGAGCCGTGCAAACTTTAATAGTTGCGCGGCTTTTTAATAATAGTACAGGATAAATGAAGCGGCTGATCTTATTTTGAAGAAAGGCTATTCTGTTAAAAATATATAAAAGGAAGGTTGAAATAATGGGGAAATTGGACGGAAAGGTTGCTATGGTAACAGGAGGCGGCCAGGGAATTGGACGAGCGATTGTGGAACTGTTGGCTTTGAACGGGGCAATTGTTGTAATCGCTGACTATCAATTGGAAAATTCCCAGGAAGCGGCAAAAGAGATTGGTGGGAGAGTGAGTGCCAAAAAAGCAGACGTTCGATCTTCTGAACAAGTTCAATCGGTTATTGAAGGGATTGTTCATGATCATGAGCGTTTAGACATTATAGTAAATAATGCAGGCATTTCTACAATGGACACGGTCGTTAATTCGAAAGAAGAGGACTGGGACCAAACTTTTAACGTTAATGCTAAAGGAGTTTATTTGTGTTGCAAATATGGGGCGAAGCAAATGATTGATCAGGGAGGGGATGGAAAAATCATCAATATTTCATCACAAGCAGGTAAGAATGGATATAAATATTTAGGTAGTTATTCAGCTTCCAAGCACGCGGTTCTAGGTCTTACGAAAGTCCTGGCACTGGAACTGGCTGATTACCAAATTAACGTGAATGCAGTATGTCCTGGAATCGTGGAGACGGATATGAAGAGAAATGAAAGGAAAAGAGGGGGAGCACTTAGGGGGTTAAGTGCTTTGGATGTAGAAGCAGAAGATCATTCTCAAGTCCCTCTAGGACGAACAGCTACTCCGGAAGATGTCGCCCACGCTGTTCTGTTTCTTGCAAGTTCAGGTTCTGACTATATTACTGGAGAAAGTGTGAATGTAACGGGCGGAATGACGATGAACTAATGACTAGCTATGTTGTTTTTGATTTTTTTAAAAAAGTTATTCAACTATATGGCAGGATACTTGAAGACTTGAATTCGAGACATTGGGTGAGTGGAGCAGGGCGGCGGGGAATGACTCGCTTTCCGTGGGAGCGCGGTGAGCTTCCTCGGACGTCCCGTCCTGCGGGATCTCACCAAGCACTCTCTTCCCACAGGAGTCTCCCCATTCCCCGCCGCCCCTCCCTAAAGATGTGCTTCTCGAAATGATTTGAATAAGACTTTGATAATAATAGGAGCATCAAACTCCAGTGATCTAGGTATAGCATTTTTAGTTCTAAGATCCTCTGCACTTTAAGGTAATATCAAGCTCCTTTGCATACAAAAGTCTCACTGGTTATATTCAAAGACGTTATTGATTATGTGAAGCAGCGCACACGATGTTTCCGTTATCCTCACAAAAGCAAGAAGGGCCGGGAAATTGCGAGACTCCTTTTGTAAAAGCGGAAGCGCTTCGTTCAGCGGCGTATGGACTGGACTGAGCTGACGGAGATAAAGGAAACACGAAGAACGGAGTGATTCGATGTTGACTTATCGTACAGAAGTGAAGGAAGTCTCAATAGCCGCTAAGCGCTGGAGCTGGATAGTCCCCCATAAGATTTATGGACTGATTTAAGGCTCTAGACTAATTTACGTGTAAGAGCTGGGAGCACAGTACATGGTGAGATCCTCGAGGGCGCTAGCCCGAGGAAGCTCACCGTACGCCCATGGAAAGCGAGTGATTTCCCGGCCCTTCAAACGCTGTCAATCATAACGGAAACAGCTCGAATATCTCGAAACTAAGTCTTCCACTATAGGAAGCTTATATGAATATCTAAATGTAAATTTAACACAACCTAAAAATAAAATAGCCGCATTCAGCGGCTATTTACATTTCAACCCGATTGGACACTTGATAAATTGTTTCTTGCTTTCACGTAAGCTAAACCTGTTTCAAAATCCTTGATTAAATCGTCCGGATTTTCTAATCCGACCGACAGCCTCAGTAATCCATCTGTAATTCCGCGCTTCAGTCTCTCTTCTTCCGGCATAGCGGCGTGTGACATTTTTGCAGGGTAAGAAAGGATGGATTCTACAGCTCCAAGGCTGACTGCAAAGACTGGAAGCTCAATTTTTTGACTGAACGAACGTACTTCTGCTTCATCCTTTAATCGGAAAGATAAAACAGCTCCCGCTCCTTTTGATTGGTAAGCGTGTGTTGATGCACCTGGATGAGAGCTGAAACCAGGATAATAAACTTCCTCAACCTGTGGGTGTCCGTGCAGGTACGTGGCTACCTTATAGGCAGATTCGGATGATTGTTTCAAACGGCAGTCCAATGTTTTTAAGCCTCGCAGCACAAGCCAGCAATCATGAGCACCTAAAATTGAACCAAACGAGTTTTGTAGAAATGATAGCTGATCAGAAAGTTCAGGGTGATTTGTAACTGCTAATCCTGCCACAACATCACTGTGTCCCGCAATGAACTTCGTTGCACTGTGCAGAACGAGGTCAGCACCTAATTCAAGTGGACGTTGTAAAGCGGGTGTCATAAACGTGTTGTCTACAAAAGTGAGGCAGTCGTTGGCTTTTGCCAGTTTACTTACCGCCTGGATATCCGTAATATTGAGGAGCGGGTTTGATGGAGTTTCGATATACAACACTTTTGTATTAGGCTGAATAGCAGTAGCAACTTCATGAAGATCTGTCATATCGACGAATGTATGATCTATGCCGAATCTGTACAGAACATCATGAATCATCCGAAAAGTCCCCCCGTACACATCTTCGGAAATAACGACGTGATCTCCTTTGGATAATAGCATGAACGAGGTAGAAATCGCAGCCATACCAGAAGCGAATGCGAAACCACGGGAACCACCTTCAAGACCAGCAATAGTTTCTTCTAAAGCATCTCTAGTAGGGTTTCCCGACCGGCTGTAATCGTAAATGCCTGGGTTATCGAAATCAGCCTGGTGAAAAGTTGATGCTTGTTGAATAGGCACACTCACTGCACCAGTTTGTGAATCAAACTTGTGCTTGTTATGAAGCAGCCGTGTTTGAAATGTATGGGACTCAGTCATGATAAATCTCCTCCTTTTTTAAATAAGCGAGTGATTGTTCTAAATCCTGCTTTAAATCTTCAATGTGTTCGATACCTACAGAGAACCTTAACAAACGGTTACAAACTCCGTAACGGTTTCGAGTTTCCTCTGGGATGTCCGCGTGAGTCTGGGTACTTGGATACGTAATGAAACTTTCTACGCCACCGAGGCTTTCAGCAAACGTAATTACGCTTAATTGCCTCAAGAAAGGGTCGACGCAGTACTCAGACTGTAATCGGAAGGACAACATGCCACCGCGTCCTGGGTAGAATACGTCTGTTACCGCTTCATGATTTTGTAAATAATGAGCAAGCTCTTTGGCATTCTGTTCATGTTTTTCCATTCGTAAAGCTAGTGTTTTCATTCCTCGCATCAATAGCCAGGAGTCGAACGGAGAGAGTACCGCTCCAGCTGTATTCTGAAAGTAGCCTAATTTTTCACATAGGCGCTCATCTTTTGCTACCAGAGCCCCTGCCAGGACGTCATTGTGACCTCCTAAATATTTAGTGGCACTATGAATGACGATGTCAGCTCCTTCTTCCAGTGGCTGCTGGAGAAGAGGGGTATATAAGGTATTATCCACAATGAAGTAAGCCCCATGTTTTTTAGCTATCTTTGAAATGGCTTTAAGATCAGCCGTATACATTAGTGGGTTGGTTGGCGATTCAATGTAAATAGCTCGAGTTTGCTCTGTTATGTAGTTTTCAAGGTCATCAAGTTTTTGGCTGTCACAATATTTGAAGGTGATTCCGTAATGGTCGGTCAAATACTCGAATAAGCGGTAACTCCCACCATATAAATCCTCGGAAACTACAATTTCGTCTCCCGTTTTAAAAATGGAGAGAGCCGCTTGAATAGCTGCCATTCCAGAACTAAAAGCAAAAGCAGCTTTTCCTTGTTCTAGTTCTGTTAAAGATTGTTCCAGCAAAGTGCGAGTAGGATTTCCAGTTCTCGTGTAATCAAACCCGGTGGATTCTCCAATCCCGGGATGTTGATAAGCCGTTGAAAAATGGAGAGGAGCGTTGATTGATCCAGCTGCATCTCCGTTATTCTTCCCTGTATGAACTAATTGAGTTTCGGTTTTTTTAAAAGTCATTAGGATTCCCCTTTAAAACAAATTTTGATATCAAAAAAAGTCTCCCTCATAAGAAGAAGACTTTTGCGCTTTTTTAGCTCTTCTTCTTATCTTCCAAACCACATTCGATCATTCGGTTTGCTGGAGTTAGCACCTTACTGGTTGAACCAGTGGTTGCTGAGGCTTCGACGGGCCAGTCCCTCTGCCTCTCTTGATAAGAGATTTAATATTTATAAAATTCTTTCATCCTAATGTACACTACTGGAAATGTTTTGACAAGGGCATAAAAGGAATTAAATTTTATTTTAAATTGAAAAGGGTTTAGACGCTTTTATCTAGAATGGAGTTAAATAACTGATTAAAGGAGTTTTTTACATATGTATGTTGAATTAGTTGTAAATAGTCAAGCGACTTTAGGAGAAGGTCCATGCTGGGATCGCCATGAAGATGTATTGTACTGGGTCGATATTTTGGAAAAGAAGATCGGAAAGTACGTTCCAGAAACAAGAGAAATTGAATATATTCAGCTCGACAGCTACGTAGGAGCGGTTGCACCCCGGGAGCAGGGAGGATTAGTTGTCGCCTTGCAGAAAGGCTTCTACTATCTTGATTGGGAAAAAGAATCGCTGCAACCAATTGCCGATCCAGAGAATCACCTCCCTATGAATAGGTTCAACGATGGAAAATGCGATCCAGCCGGACGCTTCTGGGCAGGAACGATGGATTTGGCGGAGGAATCCACGACAGGGGCCCTGTATTGTCTTCAAAAAGATTTAAAAGTAGAGAAAAAAATTGATAATGTGGGAATTTCAAATGGGTTAGCTTGGTCTCCTGATCAACGTTTTATGTATTTTATAGACACTCCGACAGGGAAAGTTTTTCAATATGAATATGAGATAAATACAGGTAAAATTACAAATCCAGAAGTAGCGGTTCAGTTCCCTGAAGGAATCGGTCATCCGGATGGTATGACGATCGATGAGGAAGGTATGTTGTGGATTGCACATTTTGCCGGCCATGGAGTATCCCGTTGGAACCCTCATACAGGTGAACAGCTTGATTTTATCGAAATTCCAGCAGTTAACGTCACTTCGTGCACATTTGGAGGAGAGAATTTAGACGAATTATACGTTACGACAGCCAGGAAAGGGATGTCAGAAGAGGATTTAGAAGAATACCCTCAGGCAGGAGGAGTTTTTAAAGTGAAAACAGGAATCAAGGGAAGTCCTTGTTACAGGTTTAAAGGATGAATAAGTTTAGCTGCAAAACATGAAAAGGAGAAAGAAATTTGGTTTAGAATTAAAAATGAGGCCATTTCGACTGAATTATATTTTTATCATACCCTTCAGTAGTGAACTGTGAAGTTTAAAGGTCTGCGGTCTGCTCATACGATGCTTACAATCATAGTGTAAACTTGCTGAGGAATTTATATATTTGAAAGATGCTTGAATCCGAGTGGATTCAAGCATCTTTTTATTTGCATATTTTTGCACATATGTGTATTGGGGATTTTATGGAAATATATATATAAAATTGAATTTCATTACTTGTGAATAAGTATGCTTTTCTTCTATATAAATATCACTTTCTTCCTTATTAATATAACAAAAATATATTACCATTTAATCAATAGCATATCTGTGAATATACCTGCTTCAGCTATTTCTGGTTTTTTTAAAAAATTAGAGAAGATTGATAAGCTGATCATGATTCATCCACTGCTGATGATTATTTATGCGAATCACACCCTATTTATTATAGAGGATCTATTAGATAGTCTTTGGTGAATTCACCTATTTTGTAACGAATCTATAGAGGGATTATAAAAAAGTAACACTTAAATCCTTAACTGTGCAATATTTTGCAGGTGTATGATTGTTCTTATCAATAGAATTATTTAATATATCTTAAATAGTACCTGAAGCGCTAGTTATAATAGACAGATTGTTCGACCTTTATTTATTCATCCTATTAAACAAAGAATTGTTACAGGGTAATCTCCAGGAGGTGAAATACTCTTATAAAAGGTGAAAATAAGCATTATTACAACATTAGGCCTTCAGTTTTCAGATAAAAAAGAAAAAAAGAAATTTTGTAAAAAGGGTGTGAGAACAAGTGTAGCCTGCATGAAAACGCTTTCTAAGTTTATTCAATAATCTAATTAGTCAGAAAACTTATTGAAAACCTGTTGACCTTTTTCCGGAATGGGTTTAAAGTAGTCCTCAATCAACTATAACGCATCCCAAAAACCAATGGCCGCGCAAGTTGATTCATGTGGAAAGATCGACCTTTTGACCCTTTGGTGCAGGAGTGCATGCCTGCACCGGGTCACCCAAACTTTAATATGTATATTAGACAAATCTAAAAAGAAAGGAGTGCTTTTAATGAGCAACCAGTGGATTTATTTAAGCGGGGAATACGTTGATAAAAATGAGGCTGTTGTAAGCGTCTATGACCATGGTTTCCTTTATGGAGATGGTGTGTTCGAAGGCATTCGTGTTTACGAAGGCAACATCTACAAATTAGACGAACATTTGAAACGCCTCTTTGATTCAGCGAAATCAATCATGCTTCACATTCCATACGAAAAGGAGGAATTGGAGCAGATTATTGCAGAGACTGTCCGCAAAAATAAGCTGGAAACAGCCTACATCAGGGTTGTCGTCTCGAGAGGGACCGGAAATCTTGGTCTTGACCCAGCGAGCTGTTCAAATCCTCGAGTGGTTGTCATTGCTGAAGCACTTGCTTTATTTCCTAAAGAATTATATGAACGTGGTGTCCGACTTGCATCTGTATCAAGCAGAAGAAACCGGCCGGATGTATTACCACCTCAAGTTAAATCCTTAAACTATTTAAATAATATTTTAGTGAAAATGGAAGCAAATCAAGCAGGCGTAGATGAGGCACTTATGTTAAATGATCAAGGATATGTGACAGAAGGATCAGCAGACAATATTTTTATTGTGAAAAACGGAACAATTTATACACCGCCTGTTTATTTAGGTGCTCTTGAAGGAATCACGCGAAATGCAATTATTGACCTTGCAGAGGAGCATGGCTATAAGGTGAAACAGGAACCATTCACAAGACATGATGTGTATGTAGCTGATGAAGTATTTTTAACAGGTACAGCAGCAGAAGTTATCGCTGTAGTAGAAGTGGATCAACGTAAAGTTGGAGACGGATCACCTGGAGCTGTAACTAACCACCTATTATCAGAATTCAGAAAAGTAACGACGACCGATGGACATCAAGTCTATCCATCTAAAGAAAAAGCGCAGGTAAGCTAATTATAATTTCATAAAATTAACTCGAAGACAGGAATAAAGGAATAAGATCAGGCTTTTACAGAGAGCCGGGGTTGCTGGAAGCCCGGAATTGCCGCTTATTTCCGACATCATCCTTGAGTGTCCCGACTGAACGCGATAGCTAGTAGGTGGGATCAGGTGTACCAAAGCACCTGTTATCAAAACGTGAGCTTGATTTTATAGAGCTCCAAGAGGCGTACGAAATGTACGTAAATGAGGGTGGTACCGTGGAAGATCCAAGACCTTTTCGCCCCTCCTTTCTTTCTACAAGTGTCTTTTTTGTAGAGGAATTGAGGACGAAAAGGTCTTTTTATATTTAAGTGAAACATAGGAGGGATTAAAAAATGAAGGCTGAAGCAACTCGAAAGGTGAATTCAGCACCTCGTACAGGTGCAGATTTGTTGGTAGATTCATTGATTGAACAGGGTGTTGATACTTTATTCGGATACCCAGGAGGAGCGGTTCTCCCGATTTATGACGCAATCTATCGTGCTGAGGGATCCTTTGACCATGTATTGCCGCGTCACGAGCAAGGTGCTATTCATGCAGCGGAAGGTTACGCGAGAGTTTCTGGTCGCCCTGGCGTGGTCATCGGTACATCAGGGCCTGGAGCTACAAATTTAATTACAGGCATTGCCGATGCGATGATGGATTCCCTGCCGGTCGTTATTTTTACAGGTCAGGTGGCTAAAGGAGTAATTGGTACTGATGCTTTTCAGGAATCAGATGTGATGGGGATTACTACTCCAATCACCAAGCATAATTACCAAGTGCAACAGATTGAAGAGCTGCCCCGAGTTGTGAAGGAAGCTTTTCATATAGCTACGACAGGAAGACCTGGTCCAGTAGTTGTAGATATTCCAAAAGATATTTCGTCCACCGTTCATGAGGCAGAAGTAGATTCTACTTTCCACTTGCCTGGATACCAGCCGAATGTTCGCCCGAATCCAATACAGATTAATAAACTGCATGAAGCTATTCTGCAGTCGAAGAAACCAGTTATATTGTCTGGAGCGGGAGTCATTCATTCGAAAGGTTCGGAAGATTTGGCAAGTTTCGCTAAAAATTATAATATTCCGGTAGTTACTACGCTGCTCGGTCTGGGTGGTTTCTCAGGAAGTGACAAACTATCTCTAGGAATGGGCGGTATGCATGGAACGTATTCCGCGAACATGGCACTTTACGAATGTGACCTATTAATTAATATCGGAGCGCGGTTCGATGATCGTTTGACGGGTAACCTGGAGCACTTTGCACCTCATGCGAAAGTGGCTCACATCGATATCGACCCTGCGGAAATCGGTAAAAACGTTCCGACTTCCCTTCCGATCGTATCGGATGCAAAAGCAGCGCTTCAAGCACTGAATAATCGAACTGTATCTCAGTTGGATCATAAAGACTGGATAGAAAAAACGAGTTCTAATAAGAGTGAGTATCCGCTTTGGCATGATGATTACGAGGATAAGATATCCCCGCAATGGTTAATGAAAAAAATTCATGCTTATACTCAGGGAAAGTCAATCGTAACTACTGACGTAGGGCAGCACCAAATGTGGGCGGCTCAGTACTACAGTTTCCATCAGCCTAACAAATGGGTTACTTCAGGTGGTTTAGGTACGATGGGCTTTGGTTTTCCTGCCGCTATCGGTGCCCAATTAGCTGAGCCAGAAGCAAGCGTGGTAGCGGTCGTAGGAGATGGTGGATTCCAAATGACGATGCAGGAACTGTCTCTTTTACAAGAAAGGAAAATCCCAGTGAAAATCGTCATTGTTAATAATCAAGCACTAGGTATGGTAAGGCAATGGCAGGAGAAATTTTACGAGGGACGTTATTCCCATTCACTCGCCCAATCGCAGCCTGATTTCGTTAAGCTGGCAGAAAGCTATGAGATTCCTGGCTATAAGCTGGAAACGAAGGAGGACTTGGAAAAAGTTCTGCCTGACGTCTTGAATGATCCGAACCCAGCCGTAATAGATTGCCGTGTCATGCAAATGGAAAATGTTTATCCGATGATTGCTCCCGGCAAAGGACTTCATGAAATGATAGGGGTGACACGATGAAACGAATTGTAACAGCTATCGTTCACAACCGGAGTGGTGTTTTGAACCGGGTGACGGGCCTGCTGTCGAAGCGGCAGTTTAATATCGAAAGTATTTCCGTTGGGAGAACAGAGACGGAAGGTGTATCAAAAATGACGTTCGTCGTGGAAGTTGAAGATGAACGGAAGTTGGAACAGCTGACGAAACAGCTCAATAAACAGATTGACGTATTGAAAGTTTCCGATATTACTGATAAAGCGATTGTAGCTAGAGAGCTGGCAATGGTGAAAGTTATCAGCAACCCACAAATACGCAGCGAGATCCAAAGCATTATTGAACCGTTCAGGGCAACTGTAATTGATGTAAGCCGTGAAAGCATGACGGTTCAAGTTACTGGAAATTCAGACAAAGTTGATGCTTTGATCGATCTTCTAAGACCTTATGGAATCAAAGAACTTGCAAGGACGGGGTTAACTGCCTTCACAAGAGGGCACCAACCTCAAGTAGCAGAAATCAAATCATATTCATTACTAAAATAACTCACATTTGAAAGGAAGATTATAATGGCTAAAGTTTATTATCACAATGATATCCAAGATGAGGTACTAAAAAACAAGAAAGTTTCAGTTGTAGGTTACGGTTCACAGGGCCACGCGCACGCACAGAACTTGAAGGAAAGCGGCTATAATGTCGTGGTAGGACTAAGAAAAGGGAAGTCCTGGGATAAAGCTGAAGAAGACGGGCTTGAAGTTAAAAGTGTGGCGGACGCTGTTGCAGAATCTGATGTAGTGATGGTTCTTCTTCCAGACGAACATCAGCCTAAAGTTTTCGAAGAGGAAATCAAACCGAATCTGAAGGATGGCGCTGCTTTAGCTTTCGCTCACGGGTTTAACGTGCATTTTAACCAGGTTGTACCTCCAAGCAACGTCGACGTGTTCCTTGTTGCTCCTAAAGGTCCAGGTCACCTTGTACGTCGTACATTTGAAGAGGGTGCAGGCGTTCCCGCTCTATTCGGAGTTGAGCAGGATGTAACTGGCGAAGCTCGTGAAGTAGCTCTAGCTTATGCTAAAGGAATCGGAGGAGGACGCGCAGGAGTTCTTGAAACGTCTTTCCAGGAAGAAACAGAAACGGATCTATTCGGAGAGCAGGCTGTACTTTGCGGCGGGCTTTCAAGCCTTGTAAAAGCAGGATTTGAAACACTTACCGAAGCTGGATATCAGCCGGAAGTTGCTTACTTCGAATGTATGCACGAACTGAAATTGATCGTAGATCTGATGTACGAAGGCGGACTTGAAGGTATGCGTTATTCTATCTCCGATACAGCACAATGGGGTGATTTCGTATCCGGACCGCGCGTCATCAATGAAGATACTAAAGCTCGTATGAAAGATGTACTATCTGATATCCAAACTGGTAAATTCGCTAAAGGCTGGATCATTGAAAACCAAGTGAACCGTCCTGAATTCAACGCGACAAATGCTCTGGAAAACAATCATCAAATTGAGAAGGTGGGGAAAGAATTACGCGAATTAATGCCTTTTGTTAAGAAATCTCAATCAAAAGAAAAGGATGTGGTCTCCCATGGCTCGCGTTAATGTATTTGACACCACCCTTAGAGACGGCGAACAGTCAGCTGGCGTAAACTTGAATCGTCTTGAAAAAATTGAGATTGCTAAACAATTAGAGCGTTTTGGTGTGGATATCATGGAAGCAGGCTTTCCTGCTTCCTCCCAAGAAGATTTCAATGCAGTAAAAGAAATCGCAGATACGGTCCGTAACTGTTCAGTGACTGGGTTGGCACGTTCGTTCAAGAGCGATATCGACTCAGCTTGGGAAGCTCTAAAAGGAGGAGCAGAGCCAAGAATTCACATCTTTTTGGCTACTTCCCCTATCCACATGACGCACAAGCTGAAAAAAACTCCCGAAGAAGTTGTTGAAACGGCAGTGGAATCCGTAGCTTATGCTAAGCAGAGGTTCCCACACGTGCAGTGGTCAGCCGAGGACGCGACTCGTTCTGATTACGACTTCCTCGTTCATATTATTGAAAAAGTAATTGAAGCAGGTGCAGATGTTATCAACCTTCCTGATACGGTAGGTTATACGACTCCTGATGAATATGCAAAACTTTTCAAACATGTACGGGAGAATGTCCGTAATTCAGAAGGTGTCATATTTTCAGCTCACTGCCATGATGACCTCGGGATGGCAGTAAGTAACTCTCTTTCAGCAATTGAAGCAGGTGCAGGCCAGATTGAAGGTACTATTAATGGCATCGGTGAACGTGCTGGTAATGCAGCATTGGAAGAAATTTCAGTCGCTCTGGAAATTCGTAAAGATCGATATGATTTCCAAACAGGTCTGGTGCTTAAAGAAATCAAGCGTACAAGTGATCTTGTGAGCAAGCTTACAGGTATGCAGGTGCCAGGAAACAAGGCGGTAGTAGGACGAAACGCCTTTGCCCATGAATCAGGAATTCACCAGGACGGTGTTCTTAAAGAGGCTACCACGTATGAAATCATCACACCGAATATGGTAGGAATCGAATCCAATAATCTCGTGCTAGGTAAACATTCAGGCCGGCACGCTTTCAAGCAAAAAGCGGAATCATTCGGGTTCGAATTATCGGAAGCTAAATTAAAAGAGGCCTTCAGTTCTTTTAAAGACTTAACCGGTAAGAAAAAAGAAGTAACGGATGAAGATTTGTTCGCTATTCTTACAGATAAACAAACAGAGAATGAAGATGTTCCTAAATATGAACTAAAAGCTTTTCAAGTGCAATATGGAAGTGTCAATCGTCCCACAGCTACTATCTTGCTGACTCGTCCTGATGGAAAAGAAGCAGAAAAAGCTGGAACGGGCGAAGGAAGTGTAGAGGCGATCTACAATACGTTAGATGATTTGCTGGATGAAGAAGTCCATTTACAAGATTATCAATTGAGTTCAATCGGAAAAGGCAGAGATGCTTTAGCTGAGGTATACGTTCAATTGACAGTGAATGGTAAAAAAGCGTCAGGACGCGGCTCTGCTCAAGACGTTCTTGAAGCCTCAGCTCACGCATTTTTAAACGCAGTCAACCGCACACTTCATTTAAGTCAAACGACCCATGTGAAAGAAGTCCAACTATAGGAGGGGAAAGGTATGGAAAAACATATCGTAATATTGCCTGGTGATGGCATCGGTCCTGAAGTAACAAAAGCGGCTAAAGGTGTTCTAGAGACCGTAGCCGCAAAATTCGGCCATAATTTTACATTTGAAACTCATGAAATTGGCGGGGCAGCCATTGATAACCAAGGCACCCCTCTCCCAGAAGATACGGTGGCAGCTTGTAGAAAAGCAGACGGAATATTGCTAGGTGCTGTCGGCGGACCGAAATGGGATGATCTCCCTGGACACATGCGGCCAGAGAAAGGTTTGCTTGGAATCCGTAAACAGCTTGGGTTATTCGCTAATCTTCGTCCTGTAAAAGGGTTTGATGCTTTGCTTCATGCTTCACCTCTAAAACCGGAAGTCGTAGGCGATAGTGATTTGCTTATTGTAAGAGAGTTAACAGGCGGCCTCTATTTCGGAGAACCTAGTGAACGCCGAAACAACGGCCAGGATGTCGTGGATACGCTAGCCTATTCGCGCAGTGAAATCGAGCGAATCGTTGATCAATCATTCAAAAGCGCCAAAGTTCGCAGAAACAAACTCACATCTGTAGATAAGGCGAATGTGCTGGAGTCCAGCAGAATGTGGAGAGAAGTTGTTGAAGAGAAGAAACAAGAGCATCCTGATGTTGAAGTTGAACATATGCTGGTGGATGCTGCAGCAATGAAACTCGTCACTAATCCCGGCTACTTTGATGTAATCGTTACTGAAAACATGTTCGGTGATATTTTAAGTGATGAAGCTTCTGTTTTGACAGGCTCGCTAGGAATGCTTCCTTCAGCAAGTATCCGCCAGGATGGATTAGGTTTATATGAGCCAGTTCATGGCTCTGCGCCAGATATTGCTGGGCAAAATAAAGCCAATCCTTTGGCAACCATCTTGTCCGCTGCGATGATGCTGCGTCATTCATTTAATATGAGTGTAGAAGCAGATGAAATCGAATCTGCCGTACAGTCTGTGTTAAACGACAAGTATCATACGGCGGATCTGAAGGTGAAAGATGGAACGCAAGTGAGCGGAAGCGAATTAGCTGAAAAAGTCTCTGAACAGATGACTTCAAACGATACGACAGATGACATCATGAGGTGTTACGCATAGAGAAAGGAGAGACCGGAAATGGGGCGACCTAAAACGATTGTAGAAAAAATATGGGATCAGCATGTCATTCATAAAGAAGAAGGAAAACCAGAGCTGATTTATATTGATTTGCACTTGGTCCACGAAGTTACTTCTCCTCAGGCCTTCGAAGGCCTGAGGATGAAAAACAGGAAGGTGCGTCGTCCAGACCGTACGTACGCGACAATGGATCATAATGTTCCCACACGTCATCGTCATATCATCAAGGATCAAATCTCTAAAAAGCAAATGGATACTTTAGAACAAAATTGTGACGAGTTTGGAATTCCTCTTGCAGATATTAATCACCCTGATCAAGGAATTGTGCATATTATCGGGCCGCAGCTCGGTTTGACCCAGCCTGGTAAAACGATTGTATGCGGAGATAGTCATACGTCTACTCATGGCGCATTCGGTGCCCTGGCTTTTGGGATAGGAACGAGTGAAGTAGAGCATGTACTTGCAACTCAATCTCTATGGCAGGCGACTCCCAAAACGCTGCAAGTTAAAGTTGACGGAGAGCTTGGTACTGGTGTGACTGCGAAAGACTTGATATTGGCGATCATTGCTAAATTCGGTGTACGGTTTGGGACTGGGTATGTTGTGGAATATACTGGAGAGGCCATCCGCAAACTTTCCATGGAAGAACGGATGACAATCTGCAACATGTCAATTGAAGCAGGCGCACGAGCTGGTCTGATCAGCCCGGATGATACAACCGTTGAATATTTGCGCGGAAAGCGTCATGCACCGAAGGGTGAAGAATTTGAAGCTGCGGCTGAAGAGTGGAAAGCATTGGCTACGGATCCTGGAGCTGAATATGACGCTCACGTAGAAATCAATGCTTCTAAAGTGGAACCCCAGGTTACATGGGGGACGAATCCATCTCAATGTGTTCCTGTAGGAGCTAAAACGCCTGATCCATCGGTACTGGACGATGTTCAGGAACAAGACAGCATCCAGAGAGCGCTTGATTATATGGGACTGGAAGCGAATCAGGAAATACAATCCATCCCTATTGAACACGTTTTTATAGGGTCGTGCACGAACTCACGTATCAGTGATTTGAGAAAAGCAGCTGAAATTGTAAAAGGCGGTAAAGTCCACAAAGACGTTACAGCAATTGTAGTTCCTGGATCACATTCTGTAAAACAACAAGCTGAAGCAGAAGGTTTGGATACAATTTTTCTAACTGCTGGATTCGAGTGGCGCGACGCAGGCTGCAGCATGTGTCTGGCCATGAATGATGATATAGTTCCTCCAGGAGAACGCTGTGCTTCCACATCAAATCGTAACTTCGAAGGACGCCAGGGAAATGGAGCAAGGACACATCTGGTAAGCCCTGAAATGGCGGCTGCTGCAGCGATTGAAGGAACTTTTGTAGACGTCAGAAAATTTGGCGCGAAAGTAGGAGGGTAATCTATGGAGCCTATTAAACAACACGAAGGGTTAATTTACCCGCTTGATCGTTCAAATGTAGATACTGACCAGATCATCCCAAAACAGTTCCTGAAACGCATAGAACGTCAAGGATTTGGTCAGTTTCTTTTTTACAATTGGAGATTTAACGACGATGGATCCCTTCGTGAAGATTTCTCCCTGAATGATCCGATGTATAAAGAAGCAACGGTTCTAGTAGGTGGTGAGAACTTTGGCTGCGGCTCATCACGTGAGCATGCCCCCTGGGCCATACAGGATTATGGCTTCAAGGTTGTAATCGCCACAAGTTTTGCGGATATCTTTTATAATAATTGCTTTAAAAATGGTATTTTACCGATAGTCCTGCCTCGTCATGAAGTGAATGATCTTCTAAACCAGGCAAAAGAAGAAAAAGTAATGATTGACATAGATCTCGTCAATCAACTTGTGAAAAGTGATCATGGTTTAGTATCAGCATTTGATATTCAACCTTATCATAAAGATATGTTGTTAAATGGCTGGGATGAAATATCTGTGACGTTGAATTATGCTGAAGCCATTGATCAATATGAAACAGAAAAAGCCAAATAAAAAAACAAGGAGTGAAGACGTTGGGGATTTCTTAACGCTAGCTAAAGTCTTTGAAGCCAAAGAACAATTAAACGATGTGGTGCATCAAACACCGTTTAAAACCTCTGAAACATTCAATCAGTGCACGGGACAGCAGGTGTACTTGAAGATGGAGAACCAGCAGAAGACAGGTGCATTTAAAGTGAGAGGAGCTTCTTTCAAAGTCTCCCAGCTGACTGAAGAAGAAGCGGCATGTGGTGTGATTGCTGCCTCTGCAGGAAATCACGCACAAGGAGTAGCCTTAGCTGCTTCTAAACGAGGCATTCCTGCCCAAATCTTTATGCCAGAGGCAACTCCTCTAGCTAAAGTGCAAGCAACTCAAGCTTATGGAGCGAAAACTGTCCTTACAGGTGAATCTTTTCAGGAAGCCTATGCAGCAGCCATGGAAGAGCAAAAGCGCTGTGGAGCCACTTTTATCCATCCTTTTGATGACGTGGACGTGATGGCTGGCCAAGCTACTGTAGCTGTTGAAATGCTTCAGGAACAGCCCGATTTAGATACGATTGTCGTACCTATCGGTGGAGGGGGATTAATTGCCGGCATCGCTTATGCGGCGAAGCAGCTGAAACCTGACATTAAAGTAGTAGGTGTTCAATCGGAAAGGGCACCATCTACGTTCAACTCTTATTATAAGTGTGGACCAAAAAAATTGAACTCTGTTTCAACGATTGCTGATGGTATAGCTGTTAAGCAGCATGGAACAAAAACGTTCCATTATATCCGTAAGTATGTGGATGCTATCGTCACAGTCGACGAACAGCAAATTGCTGATTCCATTATGAAACTTCTTGAGAGAGAGAAGACACTTGTTGAGGGCGCAGGAGCAACTGCTCTTGCAGCAGTTTTAGCTCAAAAGCCTGCTTTGGCTGGTAAGAAGTGCGGTGTTGTTGTAAGTGGCGGAAACATGGATGTTTCCAAATTACCACACGTTCAACAGCTAGCTACTACAAAGAGAATGGTCATGGTTTAAGAAAGATGAAGTTGAAGGCGCCGGTCAAATGGGATCGGCGTTTTTTTTTTGAGGCTACCCTGAAAATAAATACTGCTTTAAGGCCGCACTAAATAAAGGGGATCTTATTACTTTTTTTAAAATCCCTGAACCATTCTGATATTGATTTCACCATTCATCTAAGCCGACTGTGGCGATA
>NZ_JAIZEN010000094.1 GCF_024189295.1 Halobacillus sp. A1 | reverse complement strand
GGAATAAAGGTTATGCAACAGAGGCTTCTAAAATAGTTATTGATTTTGGGTTTAAGGAGCAAAAGCTTAATCGAATATGGGCTCCAGTAATGAGTAAGAATAAAGCTTCTGGAAAAGTAATGCAAAAAGTAGGGCTACAATATGAAGGGACATTAAAACAAGATATTCTAAGATGGGATGAATATGTAGATGTTGATGTTTTTGGACTTTTAAAAGAGGATTATCTCGATACTGAGTCTTCCAGATAATGG
>NZ_JAIZEN010000093.1 GCF_024189295.1 Halobacillus sp. A1 | reverse complement strand
TCGAAACCGCTTCAACAAAAGCAAACAATTCTGTTAGTACGCAGTTTCTCGGTCCAAGTGTCTCAGGCTGCAAAACCTTGCTATAAAGCTCTTAATCCGAAAGAACAGAGGGATGAAAAACACTTCTCCAGCGGCGTATGAACTGGAATGAGCTGCCAGAGATAAAGGAAACAAGAAGACCATAGTGATTCGATCTTGACTTACAAAAATCGTTAGTCGCTAATCGTCGGAGCTTGTACGCAGCTTTGATGAA
>NZ_JAIZEN010000092.1 GCF_024189295.1 Halobacillus sp. A1 | reverse complement strand
CTAATAATTCTTTATACTCGTTATTTTCCATTCTACTCTTTTCCTTTCTTATAATATGAATGCATACCCTAGAAACTTGGAACTACCGCTCGTTTTAAATTTTACCGAGAAGGTAATAAGAACTTAAAGTCAGGAGGTTTAAATATGAAGAGTCGACTTGTCTGGGCATTCGCAGCTACAATTTTATATCCCATAGTATGGATTTTATTATCTTTACTATTAAAAGGTGAACCTCCAAATGGGAATGCCATAA
>NZ_JAIZEN010000091.1 GCF_024189295.1 Halobacillus sp. A1 | reverse complement strand
GAGAATCTAGGAGCTCCGGGAAACGGATCGCTTTCCGGGGGGCGGGCGCTGAGCCTCCTCGAGCTTCGCTCTCCGGGGTCTCACCTGTCCCGCTCCTCCCCCAGGAGTCTCACCGTTTCCCTCCGCTTCTCGGCCAAACATGTATCTCGAAACCGCTTCAAGAAAAAGCAAACATTTCTGTTAGTACGCAGATTCTCTGTCCAAGTGTCTCAGGTTGCAAAACCTTGCTATAAAGATCTTAATCCGAAAGAACAG
>NZ_JAIZEN010000090.1 GCF_024189295.1 Halobacillus sp. A1 | reverse complement strand
AGCTGGAGCGTCAGTTCGATCAACAAGAACCACACAGAGTCCTCTTAACAGATATCACGTATATCTATTATGCGAAGGGACAGAAAGCTTATCTGTCCGCCATTAAAGATGGAGCGACCCGAGAAATCCTGGCTTACTATCTCTCGACCTCTTTAAAGATGGATATCGTGTACACCACACTTGATAAGTTAATGGAACGCGAGGACTTTCTCCCTCACCCCGAATGTTTGATTCACTCGGACCAGGGCGTGCACT
>NZ_JAIZEN010000008.1 GCF_024189295.1 Halobacillus sp. A1 | reverse complement strand
TCTGAATCCCTCACTTTTATGTATTGTCTTTAGTGTACAAGAAAACCGGAAGCATTTCGCCCATTCGGACGAAATGCTTCCGGTTTTTCTTGTAAGAGGGACTTTTTCAGTGGCCTCGCTTCGCTCTGTGGGGTCTCACCTGTCCCGCTCATCCCACAGGAGTCGCACCTTTTCCTTCCGCCCCTCTGCCTAATGAGTATCTCGAAACCGCTTTAAGAAAAAGCAAACATTGATGTTAGTATGCTGATCCTCATAACAAGTCTCTCATGTTAAAAACCTTGTTATAGAGCTCTATATTCTCACAGAACAGGGATATGGAAGGCGCTCCTTCTGGGTTGAGGCTTCGTTTCTCCCCTTTTATCGAATGGGGTGGTTGGGAAGCTGCGAGACTAACTTGGTAAAAGCGGAAGCGCTTTGGTCAGCGGCGTATGGACTGGACTGAGCTGGCGGAGATAAAAGTAACACGAAGAACGAAGTGATTCGATGTTGACTTATCGGACAGAAGTGAAGGAAGTCTCAATAGCCGCTAAGCGCTGGAGCTGGGTAGTCCCCCATAAGGTTTATGAACCAAATCACGCCCTAGACTAATATAAGTGTAAGAGGTGGGAGAAGGGTAGGCGAGATCCCACATGGCTTCAGCCCGAGGAAGCTCGCCAGTTCCCCATAGGAAAGCGAGTAGCTTCCCAACTACCCCTGACTCTTATTACGGCGACGAACCCCGGTTATCTATAAATAAAGTCTTCCACAATCCTCACGTTCAGTAGAATAACTCACTAATAAAACAAACATAAATAAACAAAAAAATCGATCCAATCGATAAAATGTCAGGGACTAAACCCGACAAAAAACGAAAAAGAGCGATTTTATATGAGTAACTATTCAGTGGTTTTTATCATTGCCTCTTAGAGCACTCGTTTCTTCAAGATTGTTTATAAGCATGATCTTGATAAAAATAATTCGGCGTATCCATCCGATTTTCAAATGATTGGTGAAATACCTTCGTAGTTGCGGGGGAAACTGGTGGAATCAGCCACGTCCAATCTCCTGTCGCTTCACGTCCGCACTTTTGTTCTTTCTGATGAAAAAGCTGAAATTGCTGAGCCGCGCTGTGATGATCGACAATGCTTACTTTATCCCTTTTGAAAGAATGAAGGACAGCCTGGTTCAATTCAATGAGCGCCCGATCCTTCCATAAGGAGGAGTTCCTTCTTGTATTAAGTCCCATTCCTTCTGCAACAGCTGGAAGCATGTCGTACCTGAAATCATCCGCTAAATTTCTCGCTCCGATTTCCGTTTCCATATACCACCCATTAAAAGGAGCCGCCTTATAATGAATGCCGCCGATTTCCAGCCGCATATCTGAAATGATGGGAACGGCATACCATTTAAGCTGCAAATCCTGGAACCATTCATACTCAGGATGGCGCAGCTCAACTTCAAGGACTTTATCGCAAGGAATATCAAACCATCTAGGGGGATCATTTCCGATTTGAATAACTAGAGGAAGAATATCAAACTGCCCTTTCGAACCTTCCCACCCCAGCTTCTCGCATTCCTTCGTGAATTCGATCGAAGCCGGATCTCCGATTACACCTGTCGGCTCCTCATACCCAGCGTAACGGATCAATTGGTGGTTCCAAATGCGAACAGACTTCCCTTCCACATGAGGAGGGAAAATAGAAATAGTAGAGCGGATACGTCCCCCATTCGTCGCATAATCGATATGATAAAATACAGCGTCGCGAATATCTTCTTCCGTCAATGCCCCACGCTGGTCGATCACTTTCAGACTATCCCAAAAAAGACGGCCGATACAGCGGTTGCTATTGCGCCAGGCTGCTTTAGCTCCATACTCCAGCTCTTCATATGTATGGTCATAGCTTCCTGTCCGCTGGATTATTTCTTCTATCTCCTGGAGTCGTTCCTCGATTTGCTCTTCTTTTTCTAATTCCTTATAACATTGACGTATGAAAGACTCGGCTTCCTGCCACATCATCATTTCAATCCTCTCATCTCGTACTTTCTTACCTTATAGTACCATAATGGAACTGAAGCCAGAAAAATAATCAGCCTTATTAAGACTGATTACTAGATACTAACCTCCAAAGAAAAAATCGAAGATATTGCTGGCTTGGGACGCTTCTTTATTATAGAACTCTGAGTAGCCGCAATTTTTACAATAGACGACTGTAAACTGGTTATTCTGCACGTCGAACATTTTGGATAGACCTGAACCCGTCATCGAAACATCTTTCGAATCTGCATCGGTACTCCCGCATTTCATACACCCTTGTGCACTCATGAAAACCCCTCCTTTTATTCGTTTCATACTTGTATACGAAATAAGAGGCTTTTTTGTTTCACTTCGCTTTTCTGGCAGCCTGCTGGATGGGGTCCCATACGCTGTTATAAGGAGGAGCATAAGATAAATCGAGCTCCACGAGTTGGTCCACCGTCATGTGATGGTACAGAGCGGTCGCTAAAACATCGATACGCTTATCGACTCCTTCTTTGCCGATAATCTGCCCTCCAAGCAATTCTCTAGTCTTCTCATGGTAAAGCAGCTTCAGATTCATTTTCCCTTCTTTTGAGTAATAGCCAGCCGCATGAGTAGATTCGATCGTCACCGTTCGGTAAGGGATATGATCCTGTTCTGCTTCCTTAGCTGAAATTCCTGTTCTTCCTAGAGTAAGATCAAAGAACTTCAATATCGAAGTACCGACAACGCCATGGAAGCTTCGATGTTCATTCACCATATTCAACCCGGCTACCTGCCCCTGCTTATTAGCATGGGTCCCTAGCGGTATGTAATCATGCCTCTCTTTCACACGATGGTATTGTGTAGCACAATCTCCGGCCGCATAAATATCCATAATACTCGTTTCCATAAAGCCGTTCACTTGAATAGCATCATTGTAACTTTTATAAATTCCCGTACCCTCTAAAAACGAAGTGTTGGGGCTGACACCGACAGCTAAGAGTACATGATCAGCTGAGTACCTTGTTTTATCCGTAACTACACCCTCTACTTTGTCTGAACCTTCAAAGCCTTCCACGGATTCACCCAGTGCCAGTTTGACACCATTACGCTTTGCCTCTTCATGAATAAATCCAGCCATATCTTCATCGAAAATTTTAGCCAATTGACTTCCGCGGTCGATGATCGTTACATTCTTTCCTAGATGCACAAGGTTTTCAGCCATTTCTAATCCAATATATCCTCCCCCGATGATTACCGCTTCATTTACCTCATCATTTAAATCCTCCATAATGAGCTCTGCATCAGGAATTGTTTTCAATGATCGTATACCTTTTAAATTGCTGCCTTCCCACGGAGGAAGAATCGGATCAGCGCCTGTCGCGATAAGAAGACGATCATATCGTTCTTCGAAATCTTCTTTCTTCCCGTGGTCGTACCCATAGACTACCTTCTTCTCACAATCCACTTTTGTGACCTCATGAAGTACACGCGCATCTATTCCATGTTTACTTCGGAACGTTTCAGGATCACGAGCAATCAAATCATCACTAGATTCGACCTCTCCTCCAATTAAATAGGGCAGACCGCACTGGCCATAGGAATAAATTTCTCCCCGCTCAAGTGTGACAATCTCGTTCCCTTCACTATTCCTTACAATCTGCATAGCTGCGCTCATTCCTGCGGCGTCTCCGCCGATAATAACAAATTTCATGGTAAACACTCCTTCACATCTTCTTCTCTAGTTATACCCTAAAGAAGGTCTCATAAAAATAGTACTCCCTTTACAAAAGATAAGACCCGCGTTAATATGAATTATTAAACTATTCAAAAAAAATAAACAGAAGGGAAGGGTCTATTATGAAAGAATTCCAGCCGTCAGATGCAATCAAACGTTTGCCTGATCAATTCTTTGCAACACTTGTCAACAAACTTAATACATATCAGCAGAAGGGGCATGATTTAATCAACCTCGGACAAGGAAATCCTGATCAGCCCACACCTGATCATATTGTCAAATCACTCCAAAAGGCTGCTGAAAATCCCATCAACCACAAATACCCTCCGTTTCAAGGCTTCGATCATTTAAAAGAAGCCGTAGCTACCTTTTACAAAAGAGAATACGACGTCGATATTGATCCTTCCTCGGAAGTTTCTATCCTGTTCGGTAGTAAAGCAGGGTTAGTCGAATTAAATCAATGTTTTCTAAACCCCGGCGATATCGCCCTGGTCCCTGATCCAGGTTACCCTGATTACTGGTCAGGCGTTGCTCTGGCTGAAGGTGTTATGGAACCTATGCCTCTTCGGGAAGAGAATGGTTTCTTGCCAGACTATAATGAAATTGATCCAGATGTATTAGCAAAGGCCAAGCTTTTGTTTCTGAATTATCCTAATAACCCGACGGGAGCCGTAGCAAACCCTGAATTTTTTGAGGAAACTATTCAATTAGCTAATCAAAATGACTTTTGTGTCGTCCACGATTTCGCCTATGGCGCCATCGGTTTTGATGGTCAAAAACCGCTCAGCTTCCTGCAAATGCCAGGCGCTAAAGATGTCGGTGTCGAAATCTATACGATGTCGAAAACGTATAACATGGCAGGCTGGCGAATCGCTTTTGCTGTAGGGAATAAAAGCGTCGTCAAAGCCCTGGATGTCATACAAGATCATTATTATTGCAGCTTGTTCGGGGCCGTCCAGGATGCAGCAGCCACGGCACTTCTAGACTCGCAGCAATGTGTAGAGGATTTAAGGGCTGCCTATGAACAGAGGAGGAACTTGCTGGAAGAAGGACTGAAGGATGCAGGATATGAAACCACCCCGTGTAAAGGCTCCTTTTTCATGTGGCTGAAAGCACCGGAAGGATTTACCTCTGAGTCATTCGCAGACGCATTATTAAAAGAAACTGGACTGTTTGTCGCCCCAGGTATCGGATTCGGTACGTATGGAGAATCTTATGTAAGAATTGGCCTGAACAATTCAGAAGAGAAGCTCAAGGATGCAATTAGTCGTTTTAAACAATTCAAATCCAATCATTGAAAAAATCGCCGGAAACTCAATTCCGGCGATTTTTTTATTTAAGCTCTGCACATGTTGATATTCTAATAAGCTCCCTTATTTTGAAGACTCCGTTTTGAGAGACTGAGGAGGCTCACCGTGCTCCCACGGAAAGCGAGCAATCGCCCGCCGCCCTGACCCAATCATCAAACGCCTCGGAAATGAGTCTTCAACCATCCGGCTGTATCACTCAATAATTCTCTTATGAGTGATCAGCAACGGGGTTAATCATTATACTTAAAACGGAAATTCTCGGTGATGGTTCATTACACTGATCGTTTTGACGGTTGTAAATTTATCAATGGCCCATTCTCCGCCAAAGCGGCCTAATCCTGATTCTTTTTCACCACCGAAGGCGACATGCGCTTCATCATTTACAGATTGGTCATTGATGTGGATCATCCCTGTATTCACCTGCTTGGCTGCTTCTACTCCTCGATGGAGATCTTCAGTAAAGACTGATCCGCTTAAACCATATACTGAATCATTGGCGACAGAAATAGCTTCCTCTTCACTGGATACTTTTATAATAACAGCCACTGGCCCGAACATTTCATTCTTCGCGACCGGCATATCGTTTGTGACATTAGTAAGCACAGTTGGCTGCATTACATTTCCATCAGCTTCACCGCCGCACAGTAAGTTTGCTCCTTGATCGAGGCTCGTTTGCACATCCTCCTGGATGCGCTCTACAGCATCTTTGTTGATCAGGGGACCGACTACGGTATCTTTTTCAGATGGATCGCCTGCCTTTAAGCTTTCCACTTTTTCTTTGAATTTTTCTACAAACTGATCGTGGATTGACTCGTGGACAATGATCCGGTTCAACGACATGCAGATTTGTCCCTGGTGCAAGTATTTGCCGAAGGAAGCTGCTTCTACTGCTCTTTCAATATTTGCATCCTCCAACACTAACATTGCATTGTTACCGCCTAATTCAAGCGCGGTATCCTTAATGTGCTTCCCGGCAAGTTCTCCGATGTGACTCCCTACCTCGGTCGATCCAGTAAAAGAAATCAATTTCGCTGCAGGATGAGTGACGAACGCATCGCCGATTTCAGAACCTCTCCCTGCCACTACGTTGATGACTCCTTTTGGAAAACCAGCTTCTTCGAATAGGTCAGCTATTAACAATCCTGAAGTAGCAGGTGTTTCTGACGCGGGTTTAACCACTACTGTATTTCCCAGAGCTACAGCCGGTGCAATAGACCTGAGCGCTAAATGGAAAGGGAAGTTCCATGGACCGATCACTCCTACGACACCTTTCGGAGAACGATAGACTCTGTTCTCTTTACCTGGTGTGTTAGATGGCAAAATCTGTCCAGTCATTCTCGTAGGGAAGGATGACGACTCACGCACAATTCCAAGAGCTGCTTGAAATTCAACCTCTGCCTTCACGAGTGTACTTCCAGCTTCTTTTACCAGCCAATCAATGATCTCATCTTTTCTATCAGTTATATTTCTTAATAAAGCGTCAAAGTAAGATTGGATCTCAGCAGGCGTACGCTGGCTCCAGTCTTGTTGAGCCGCCTCTGCTGCTTGATAGGCTTTATTCAAATCTTCTTCATTAGCTGACGTTATATTAGCCAAAGGTTGGCTTGTATATGGATTAAGGTTTTCAAGTACTTTTTCACTCGAACCGTTTTTCCATTCTCCATTTATATATTGCTTCGTAAACGTTTGTGGACTCATATTTCATACCTCCATGAATGGTTTGACATTAGGGTATTTTCCACAACAATCTCGATACAAAACATTTAGTGTCCCTATCTAACGTGCATCAGCATATCCACATGAGGTATGTCATCTTCTAAATAAACATCCGTCATTTCCTCGAAACCGAATGACCGATAAAAGTTTCTCAAGTAATCCTGGGCATGAAGGGCGATAGTTTTCGCTCCTATTTCTTCTATTATAATGTGAATAGCTCTCTCCATGATTTCACGGCCCAGCCCCCTCCCTCTCGATTCCTTTTCAACTAAGACTCTGCCTATTGAATAAGAATCGCCGTCTTTTACAGGAGGTACGATTCTGCAGTAGGTTACAATCCTTCCATTTTCTTCTTTCCATATATGTAAGCAGTCATCGTCCTGCCCATCTACTTCCTGGTAATAGCAAGTTTGTTCTACGACAAAAACCTTGACTCTTTCTTGAAAAATCCTATGTAACTCATCTTTTGTCAGCTCTTCAAATGCTTTTTTGTACCACATGTTGAAACCCCGCTTCTCTTTAGATTTAAATCCCTTACACCTTACTTCGGATTTTATAGCATTTTTCTGTTTAAAACCACATTCGTGGGGAATATAAGGTTTAGCAAAAAAATTATTATATCAGAATAGGAGGCCACCACTAATGTTTCTTAAAATTCTCCCGATATCATTAAGTAAATATTTTAATATGTCCAAAAGAGTAAGAAGACAAGAGATCCAAACGACATTATGGTATATGCCTCTCGTCTATATCATTCTGGCTTTCTTTTTAGTAGCTTTCACCATAGTGATAGACATACAAATTGGAATAACGGAAATGACACCATCTGCTATACACATAGAAGCTTCAGCGACAAGAACGCTTGTCAGCACTTTGATCAGCGGAATATTGACACTCAGCGCCTTCACGCTGAACTCATTACTCGTTGTATTGACTACGTTCAGTGGACAGTTCTCTCCTCGCATGCTGCTGAATTTCGTCGCGGACAAGCAGACACAGCACGCACTCGGTATTTTTAACGGGAGTTTCGTCTATGTACTGATTACATTCCTCTTCATCGGAACTTCATCAACAGACATTTTTGTAGCTATTCCTGTAATGACGGTGTTATTAGCCTTTATTACGGCTGTTGTTTTCGTATACTTCATCAACCATGCCACAACGTGGATGCAAGTGCACAATATTACGTTCAGCATGAAAAACGTCTCTAAAGAAATCATTTATGATACATTAAGAAAAGACTTGGAAGTTCACCGAACCAGTGAACCGGGAGACCTTAAAGAAAACTACCGCCAAACGCAGCATCATGTACTTGCCAGAGATTCAGGGTACCTTCAATTAATAAATTATAATCTGATGCTCGAAGAAGCTAGAAAAGATGATATCATCATTCAACTTGAATCCCGTGTAGGAGATTATACACTAGCAGGAAATGAGCTTATCACCTACTGGGGACCCGGTTCCGATCAAATCGATGAATCCAAATATTACGAAATGGTGGAAACTGGCCATAAAGAAACAGAAGTACAGGATCTGCAAATGGGGATGCATAAGCTTGCTGAAATCGCCATAAAAGGACTCGGAAATGATGACCCTAAAACTGCTTCGAACACGATCCATCAAATGGCGGAGCTTATGCTGACGGTCGATAACTACATTACCTTCAGCCCTTACCTGAAAGATAATGAAGATCAAGTAAGAATCATATTAAAAGAAGAAACGTTTGACTATTATATATACCGCGGATTTGGGTTCATTAGACATTACGCTGCCAAAAACCATCTCATCATCACAGATATTATTGAAGCCCTGACGATGGTCGCTCAATCGATCGACCAATCGAAGCATGATGCCTTATGGGAATTCGCATGCAATACTATGGACCACATCGAAACCGAGGTCATCTACGAATTAGATAAAACTTTCTTATTACGAGCGATCCGAAACATGGCTGAAGTGACTGGCCACCAGGACGAGTATCCAAGAATAGAAGCTAAGTTTTATCCTAATGCTAATTCAAACACTTAAGTAAAGTCAGGCTGTACTCCAGCCTGACTTTTTGTAGTTTGACACCTTTTACTTAACACTTTAATATTATATATGTACATATACACATATATTGAAATAAGGAGGGAATTGTACATGGGACACCATCACCACCATCATCACGACCATACAACCGGAAATATTAAAGTAGCCTTTTTCTTAAACTTAGGCTTTACGATCATTGAACTGATCGGCGGTATCCTAACCAACAGTATGGCTATTATTTCAGATGCGTTACACGACCTTGGAGATTCTATTTCTTTAGGTCTCGCATGGTTCCTTCAAAAATTCTCGCAGAAAAAGAAAACGCAGCACTTTTCGTTTGGATTTAAACGTTTTTCCCTTTTAGCGGCGCTTATTAACAGCACCGTGCTTGTCGTGGGTTCTATCTTCATATTAACGGAAGCCATTCCGCGGCTGATGGATCCAGAGCAGCCCCATACGCTGGGGATGATGGGGCTCGCTGTGTTAGGGATCTTAGTAAATGGAGCAGCTGTGTTCCGTTTACGAGGTGGAGAATCGATGAACCAGAAGGTGATGACCTGGCATTTATTGGAGGACGTTTTAGGATGGGTCGCTGTATTTATTGTAAGTGTGATTATGACATTTGCAGACCTTCCTATTTTAGATCCCTTAGCTTCGATCGGGATTACACTTTATATTCTATATAACGTTATTGTAAACTTAATTAAAACGATGCGCCTATTCCTAGAAGCCGTACCGGAAAATATCGACCTTGAAGATATTATAAACAAAATGAATCAGCTTCCTGACGTACAGTCCACTCACCATACACATTTATGGTCACTCGATGGCGAGCATCACGCTTTCTCCACCCACGTCGTCGTACCGTCTTCTGCTGGAAAAGAAGAGGTTTATGCCATCAAGGAACAAGTCAAAGGAATCATTGATTCCATTCATCTCGACCACATCACAATAGAAATAGAATACGAAGATGAATACTGTGCTATGCATGATGAAGATGAAGGAGGCCAGCACCATGGATGATCCACTTTATTCAAAAGACTTGGACGAAGAAACGTTATTTGTCGTCACCCAAACCTTTAAAGCTTTATCCGATCCTACGCGTGTCAGGATATTAAATCTTCTTTTTGAAAAAGAATACAGCGTCAATGACATTGCCGAGAACCTGAAAATGAGGCAGTCGACTGTATCGCATCAGCTGCGCTTTTTAAAAAACCTACGGCTCGTCAAATATCGGAGAGAAGGCACGACAATGTATTACTCTCACGATGATGAGCACGTCATCAATGTGCTTCAGCAAATGATCCAGCACGCCCTTCACCATTAAGAAGTCTGAACCTGGATCCAATTTGCATATCAGTATTGTAAATTCTCAATTTCGAGACATAATGAGAATTTAGGGGCTCCGGGAAACGGATCGCTTTCCGGGGGGCGGGCGCTGAGCCTCCTCGAGCTTCGCTCTCCGGGGTCTCACCTGTCCCGCTCCTCCCCCAGGAGTCTCACCGTTTCCCTCCGCCCCTCTGCCTAATAAGTATCTAGAAACCGCTTCAAGAAAAAGCAAATATTTGCTAATTTTCATAACAAGTGTCCTATGTTAAAGATGTAAAGCGCCATCTTATCACCCGACAGCCATATAGAGGACCTCTTTCTTGATAAAAGAGTTCGTTTTTCACCTCTATCGAATGGGGGAGTTGGAAAGCTGGAGGCTCTTTATTAAAAGCAGAAGCGCTTTGGTCAGCGGCGTATGGACTGGACTGAGTTAGCGATGAAAAAGGAGAACACGAAGAACGGTGGGATTGATGTTTCCTTATCGCACAGAAGTAAACAAAGTCTCCTCTGTCGTTATGTGTTGAGAGAGCATGGATTGAAATATCTCCATTTTCTTATCCACCTTGCATAGGAAGAGACGTAAACTAAATTAAATTTGTGGGAGTACATTTTAACCGTTGCTCCAGGGTGTGATTCTCCCTCTTAAATTAAGAATTTTCTTATTAAGTGGATTTCGAGTAGCGCATATATAGTGAGGAGCGGCGGGGAATGGGGAGACTCCTGTGGGAAGAGAGTGCTTGGTGAGATCCCGCAGGACGGGACGTCCGAGGAAGCTCACCGCGCTCCCACGGAAAGCGAGTCATTCCCCGCCGCCCGTATCCTCTCAGCAAATTCCTGCTCGAAAAACGGATATAAACCTTTATAACAGTAAAAAATGCCTAACAAATTGATAAACAATTTGTTAGGCATTTTCATTACGTGTTCTATAGGAAACGGAATCCGTCAGCCCTCTTATAAATCAAGCGTTGCCGGAGTGTCACCTTCTGCATTCATTAAACGGATGCTTTCAGGATAAATTTCCAGAACGATATAATCCGGGTCGCCTTTACCTGTGAACCAGCGCTCCATTGGTTCGCTCCAAAGCCAGTCTTTCATTTTCTGGTCATCACGGATTTTGGCTTGACCTTCCACTTCCAAATAAGAATCCCCTAATCCTTCACCCTCATAACCGATCAGAATATGAACGTTAGGATTTTCCTCGATTTCGTCTGCTTTATGAGTATCCTTATTCGTCGGGGTGTAGAAGGTAAATTCATCATCATTGGAAAATGTCATGTACCGGGAATGAGGTTTACCTTTTTTTACAGTAGCCAGCGTGCCGATTTTATGTTGATCCATAATATTATAAATTTTCTTCTTCAATTCTTCTTGATTCAATGGAATTCTCCTTTCAGTATGAAAAACTTACTCTTAGTTTTCCTGCTGAAAGGTAAATATAAACATCTTTATGTGCGTTTATAAATTTTCCATCAACTTTTTAGCGATTTTCTGAAAATCATCGGGGTCAATTCCTGGCGCGAATTCTTCCGGCAGATCATCCAAGTCAGGCATAGGGGCTCCTTTAGGACTGCCATCTATAACGTGAAGCCGCTGACCTGTTTCGGGGTTCTCTCCCTTCCAGATTTTCCTGATGTCCTGATAATCGTTGTCGCTCCACGTATAGAGTACATTATTCAATCCCTGTTCCTCATATTTACGCGCGTAATCGAATTTAGAGTTGCTGAGATCCGGGACAGGGAGCATCTTTTTCACATCAACGCCTGTAATGATTTCAATCGCTTTAGCGTAAGCAAGCACATGCACCCCTCCACGAACCAGCAAATAGCCGATCATTTCTCTTGCCGTCGGGTGGTCCGTCATTTCGTATACTCTCATTTTATGCGTCCTCGCTCCAAGCTCCAGGAAGAAGTTATGCAAGAGATCAAGGACTAAGTTTCCACTGTTGAACACATTATCTCCGGTCCAAGCCCTGCCCATGGAATCACCTGCAAGAGCGGTCTGGGCGGTCGCAATAAATTGATATGTATTGCGCGCGTCCTTACCAGCTTGCAATGGAGCAATATTCGGGTCTCCCGAAAATGTAATGTTCTTGGACAGTAAGTTGATTGACGTGGCGACAAGCTCGACATGCCCTAGTTCTTCAGCTGTGATACTCGCCACTAAATCATAAAAGGGCTTTAACTTCCGCTTCCCGCGAAAATTAAAGGACTGGTACATGTAATTGTTTAATGTCGACATTTCTCCGAACTTCCCCCCAAGAAGTTCCTGAACAGCTGCTGCAGCGTTTTTATCTCCATATTCGGGCACAGGCAATTCGATCAATAACTTGTTTTTACGTTGGAACATACATTCACTCCTTTACGCTTCATTTGTCGGAAAGACCCAGATGATCTGCTGGATACGAATGAAAAAAGGCGTACCGCTATTTTCCACAACAATATGGTCAGGCATCACGTTCGTTAATTTACCTCTCACTGATCCGTGAGTCGTCTGAACAGTAACGGAAGAACCGCTTACGGATTGCAATGTTTGAACAACATAGGGATCGTACAGACTTAAAAACATGGGGTTATTCACTTTTATCACTCCTTTTCCATACTCTTTTATACATATGAAGATGCGATAGCTCTTCATTCATAAAATACGGACAACTTATTAGGAGTAGAAATTTTTTTCATCTTGGCCAAAGGACATCTCTATCACATAAAGCTTTATTAGCAAACTTATTTAACAAGCGCTTACTTTCCTGGTGAGCGCTTCTTTACGTTTTATAATCGCTGATATTGGAAAGTGTATGATCATGGGGAAAAGAACAAATAATCAAGAAGATACAGCACATGTTTTTGTAACATTTGTAACAATAATGAAATATAAGGTTTATTAAAGTAGAAATTTGTATTAAACTTGAGGAAGATGATATTGGGAGGACCACCATGCTTTACAAAATTATGAACCATAAATACAAGTTCATACTTCTAACCGTTTTATCTTTCTTGCTGGGCGGTTCCATCTTTTTTTCCAATTCCACACCTACTCGTTCAGAAAAACCGATGGACACGACACCCACGGTATTTGTGCACGGATTTAAGGGAGGTCACGGCTCATTTAATACGATGCTGGACCGGTTTGAGAACAACAATTGGGGTAAAAAACGTATGCTCGTCTACGTTACTGCTTCAGGTGACGTAAAAATTCATGGAGGAATCCCTTCAGAAACAAACCCTTTTATCCAGGTGATATTCGAAAATAACAGAGCCAGTATTGCTCAGCAGACGAACTGGATGCAGAAGATTCTGACTGATTTAAAGGAACATTTTTCTGTCGATCAGGTAAACCTTGTGGGCCACTCCATGGGAGGTTTGGCATCTGCTAATTTCCTGCTGAATAACCAGGAAGGAAATTATCCTGATGTAAAGAAGCTTGTTACGATCGGAAGCCCATTTTTAGGGATCGGTCAGGAAGATTATTTTGCCTTGAATACAGGAGAAGCCACAGTGGATCTCCAAGTGGAATCCAACGCACTCCTTACCATGCTTAACAGTAAAGATAACTTTGACGAAGATATTCAAACCTTTTCGATCGCTGGAGTCATTAACGAGGAAGATAAAAGCTCCGAGCAATGGGATGGTCTCGTCACGGCACAGAGCGCTCATGGAATCAAAGGTATTGTACCTAATAGTCATTACAAAAAAGAAACTTTCCGTGATAAAGGAGCTACTCATTCCGGCCTTCATGAACATACAGGTGTTGATCAATCTGTTGCTGAATTTTTATGGAACATTCACTAAAATGTTCAAAACCTCGCAAGCCATGTGGATTGCGAGGTTTTCGTTATATTTCTTTAAATGTCGTCATCACAACTTCACCAATCGCTGCGATCGTTTGATCTTTAAAGGCTAAAGAAACACTTCCACCATGAGGCTCTGCATAGAACCAAGACCCATCTTCCAATTGATGATACCCTAATGCTTTCAGCCTTTGGTTCAAAGCGTTAGGGACTTGAATTAGTCCCGTCTCTTTTGTGAAATAAGCGGTAGGAGAGATCTTTACGTCTTTGTCATTTGCACCAGTATATACGATGAATAAGTCTTTCTTATTCTGAGCAATCCACTGTCCTTTTGAAAAAAGTGAAATCCTCAGCTTCTCGAGCGCTGATATTCCTTCTAAATTCACTCCGAAAATATCAAGAATGACCCTCCTGATTTCTTTCGGGGAAATGCACTGTCCATAATCTTGAAGGTAAAGATCCATGACTTCCACCTTCGTCAACCTGCCTATGTAATCATCGGATACCTGTTCATTTTCTTGATTTAAAACTCTTTGAATACGCTGCTTAACCTCTTGAGAAAACATTTGCGCTTCGCTCCCCTAAATATTCTGCACTCGATTATCTAAACTTCAAAGATTTCATTTTCTTTCAGCTTTTCTAAAAGGAATTATTGCAGGATACTCCCACTCTCATCGCTGGCCTATTCGAAATCACAACTTTCGAAACCACTCGAACGCACGAACTTCGATTTGACCGACAAGGCTCTTCTTGCCTTGAATATACCTCTCTATATCATGAGGAAAATCGTGAGCCAAACGCTCTTTCAATTCACCATAAGCTGCAGCATCTTGAGGATGGCTCCTCAAGTAATCCCTGAATACTAAATGCCTTTCAATTTCAGGGTGACCCGCTTCAAATATATGAACATGACGGGAGCGTTCGTCTCCCCCTTTTTGGTAAAAACGACGGCCTTGTATACCGTTTTCCCCCAACCCTTCATAACCTGAGGCTACCATGTCCGGGGTATAATCGTCTGCTCGATTGATATTATCCAATACGGGCATGATATCGATGATCGGCTTGGCTTTCATACCTTCTATTGCCGTGCTGCCTATATGGTGAATGTCAACTAAGTGTCTCCCGAAAATTCCTTCTATAGCTGACGCTTCTTGTCTGAACTTACTTTCCCATCGCCTATCAAAAGGTCTGACTTCTACTTTTCTAATCCTGATTAACCTCCTCGCTAGGATCGCAAATCGATGCCTCAAAGTCATAATTACTCCACCATATTTCACTCCGTCAGGTATCACTATTTTCGTGCAACATTTAAAATATTCCTCGATTAATAACTACGCATACATGAATCTTCCTCACTCATAAACTGAGGCTTGAGAGCAAAACCGGTTACAAGGAAAAACAGTGTTTGTGTCCACTTGATTCACCTAGTTATATATAAAGATAATATTCTACATTCTTCACCAATTCCCTTTTTTGCTTCTCAAACCTTTTAGTCTTTAAAATCGAGTCGTTTCCAAACGCCCCTTCTCCCGAGTAATCCATATAACTCCTATATCCGCAATGATTAAAAATCAAGGGCATCGTTTTTTTAACTTAGGTATGTTTTTATTACTCCTAGTCACTTATCCTTCTCAAAAATGAATACCCACATGAACGTTAAGGCCTGCTGCAAATCTTTAGGGAGAAAAGAGACATCCTTTCCTTCCACCTCACGCTTGAAAACCCCGTAGCCTCCTTCAAGATGCCACCCTGTTTCCAGTGCCATTTCTTCCAATTCCCACGGCATCATCGTATTACATATTACCTCATCTCCATAGACGCGCCGGTAGCTGTTCACCCTCGGTTTTGCCGTAGGTCCCAACACACCAATACAAAGTTTGCCGCCCGGCTTAAGGATCCTCTTCATCTCTTGAAGCCCTTCGTAAGGCACCTCTACCCACTCTAAACAGTTGATTGCCATAATGGCATCAAAGCGTTCCTCTTCAAAAGGGAGATGGACTAAGTCCCCCTGGACGAATTGAAGCCTTTCATGTTCAAGTCTCGACTTTGCCCGGCGGATCATATCTTCAGAAATATCCAGGCCGGTGACATGGTAGCCTTCTTTTTCTAATTTAAAGGAACCGTAGCCATCGCCGCATCCGAGGTCAGCGACCGTACTTCCTTGTTTTATATGTTTTTTAAAAAAGGGAATGATTGTTTTCCTGCTCCCGGTATCCCACATGTTCTCACTATTCGCATTCCAAAAGCCCGCACGCTCGTCCCATTGCTTTTCCGCTTCCTTGTGCCAGTTAAATGTCATTCCAATCCCTCCTGCGGTTTACATACTTTTATAATAACAGGTACCGGGACCTTTTGCGTGAAACGATTTCGATCTTTGCACCTACCCCTTTTACATTGGTCATATTTTCGTTAGAATATAAAAGGTTTATCAAATTCTAAGATTGTCACCTCGAAAAACTTGTCCGGCTGTTCAAAAAGATTTGCACATTAGAACATTCTCAGTTATGCTTAATAACACAATATAAGCTAATCAATCACAATGAAAACACCATATATAGTATCCGCGAACAGAAGATGCCACAAGGCTTAAAAGGGAATCTGGTTGAAATCCAGAACTGCCCCCGCAACTGTAAGCACTCGCGAAACGGAATGATCCACTGTGCAGAATCCAGCATGGGAAGGTCCGGAGTAGAATCGGGTGTGAGTCAGGAGACCTGTCTTCCTTCGCAAAAGTTTCAACTTCTTCGGGGACTGAGAAGATGAGGCGATGGAATGAAGGCGGTTATCTTATTGAACCCGCTTCATTGCATGGTTTCATCCGCTCACTCCCATGAGCGGATTTTTTTATTGAATTATTTATTTTTATGATAAAAGAGGAGCGATGGCATGACTACTGTAGTAACAACACACTGGCAAAACTGGTTGGAGAAACGAGCCAATGATTTCCCATCTCTATCAATGGGACGCATCATAGAAAAAGCTAAAAACGCAGCAGGAGATAAAAATGAACAAGCTTACTCACTGATTCTCGAATGTTTGGCTGAAATAAGCGAAACGGCTCCCGACTGGACGTATTTGGCCAGCCGTATACATCTTCAGCAGATGTATGAAGAATCGGCAGTCAACCGCGGCGCTGCCAACGCATATGAAGGACTGCATAATTTAGTGAAAATATTAGTCCGTGAAGACATTTATGACCCGAACCTCCTCAGTCTTTATTCGCACGAGGAAATGGACGAGCTTGAGAAAGCGATTGTTCCTGAACGGGACGCACTGTTTACGTATATCGGAGTGAAAACACTCGGAGACCGCTATTTGGCCCGCTCTAAATCGGGGCTGGTTTATGAACTTCCACAGGAACGTTTTATGATCATAGCGATGGTGTTGATGGCTCACGAAACCCCATCCCGTCGTCTGGAATTAGTGAAAGAATCTTACTGGGCACTCAGTCAGCTATATATGACCGTTGCTACACCGACATTAGCTAATGCAGGTAAACGCTACGGTCAATTGAGTTCCTGCTTCATTGATACGATAGATGACAGCCTCCAGTCCATTTATGACAGTAATACTGACATCGCCAACTTAAGTAAGCACGGAGGCGGCATCGGCGTCTACTTAGGTAAAATACGCAGCCGCGGTAGTGACATCAGAGGGTTCAAAGGGGTCTCTTCAGGCGTCCTTCCATGGATGAAACAAATCAATAACACGGCGGTGAGCGTTGATCAGCTCGGACAGCGTCAAGGTGCCGTTGCCGTATACTTGGACGTTTGGCATAAAGATATCTTTCCTTTTCTCGACAGCCGCTTGAACAATGGTGATGAGCGTCAGCGTACGCACGATCTCTTTACCGGTGTTTCGATTCCTGACTTATTCATGGAAGCTGTTGAAGATCGAGAAGACTGGTTCTTATTCGACCCTCATGAAGTTCGTAAGGTAATGGGTTACTCACTTGAAGATTATTATGACGAAACCCGTGGCAGCGGCTCCTTCCGCGAACGTTATAACGCGTGCGTACAAAATGAACAGCTCACTAAAGTGAAGGTCCCTGCGATCGAAATCATGAAACGGATTATGGTTGGACAATTGGAGACAGGAACCCCTTACATGTTTTATCGAGATGAAGTCAACCGCATGAACCCGAACAGTCATCAGGGGATGATTTATTGCAGTAACCTGTGCACAGAAATCACACAAAACCAGAGCGCGACCAAGCAGGAGGAACAAAAAGTTCAAGACGGTAAAATCATTACAGTCAAGACTCCAGGAGACTTCGTAGTCTGTAATTTATCAAGTATCAATTTAGGACGGGCAGTAACAGCGGACGTCCTCCCTAGATTAATTCCTATCCAAGTAAGAATGCTTGATAACGTCATCGATCAAAATACTATACCCGTCCTGCAGGCACAATTGACCAACCAGTCTTATAGAGGGGTCGGTTTAGGCACATTCGGGTGGGCGCACCTGCTTGCGAAGAAAAAAATCGCCTGGGAATCCGATGAGGCTGTGAGTTACGCTAACGACGTATATGAGGAAATTTCATATTACACAATCCGCTCGAGCAGCCAGCTGGCTAAAGAGAAAGGAAGCTACCCATTTTTTGAAGGCTCCGACTGGGACACGGGAGAATTTTTTGTTAAACGGGCGTTTGACCAAGACAATAAGTACAACTGGGAATCACTCAAGCAGGAAGTCCGTCAAAATGGAATGAGGAATGGTTACCTAATGGCGGTTGCCCCGAACTCCAGCACTTCCTTGATTGCAGGAAGCACAGCCAGTATCGATCCGATTTTCAAAAAGTTTTATTCCGAGGAGAAGAAGGATTTCAAAATACCAGTAACTGCACCTGAATTGAGCCCTGCTACTTTTTGGTACTATAAATCTGCTTATGACGTCGATCAGCATGCAAGTATTAAACAAAACGCTGCTCGTCAAAAGTATATCGATCAATCGATTTCTTTCAATATATACGTAAAGAATTCAATCAAAGCTAAAGAGCTGCTTGCCATTCATTTAGACGCATGGAAATCTGGATTAAAAACGACGTATTATACACGCTCGACATCCAGCCAGGGTAATTTTGATGAGTGCGAAAGCTGCTCATCTTAAGGAGGGAACATGATGGACCATACTATACAGAAACGCAAGCTTGTCGATCATAAGGCACCCAACGCATCAACAGGCATGGTGAATGGCCAGAGTTCGAACGTGTTGAACTGGGATAATACGCGCTATTCATGGGCTTACCCTATGTACAAAACGATGCTCGCTAACTTCTGGATCCCAAGTGAAATCAATATGAGCAATGATTTGAAACAATGGCCGGAACTTTCAGAACAGGAACAGGTTTCTTTTAAAAAGATTATCGGCCTGCTCGCTTTTTTAGATTCGATCCAAACTGATTATTCTGGAAAAATCGCCGACTACCTGACCGATTCTAGTGTTTCAGCCCTGATGCAGGTGCTCGCTTTTCAGGAAGTGGTGCACAACCAGTCGTATTCTTATGTATTATCCACTCTTGTTGACCAAGTTGAACAGGAACGGATTTTTGAATATTGGAAGCATGATGACATTTTAATAGAAAGGAATAAATTCATCACCGATGGGTATGAACAATTCGATGACAAGCCCTCTGTTGAGAATTTCTTGAAATCAGTCGTGTACGATGTCGTATTGGAAGGCCTGTTTTTCTATGCAGGATTTGCTTTCTTTTACAACTTGGCCCGAAACCAAAAGATGGTCTCGACAAGTACTATGATCAATTACATTAACCGGGACGAGCAGATTCACGTCAACTTATTCGCCCATATTTTTAAAGAAACGCTGAATGAAAACCCACAGCTTGACCGCGAATGGTATGAAAAATTCGTAACGGAAACCTTTAAAGAAGCCGTAGATTTAGAAATCAAGTGGGCCCATCACATTATCGGTAATGAGTTCCCCGGCATTCCAATAGATGATTTAGAGGATTACATTCGATATATCGCAAATAAGCGCTGCAAATTGATGGGAGCCGAAAAGCCTTTTCCTGAATATGAAGAAAACCCACTGAAGTGGATTCGTGCCTATCAGGAAGTCGATGAAGGAAAATCAGACTTTTTTGAGCAAAAATCCAGACAGTATACAAAAGTTTCCGAAGATAACGGATTTGACGATTTATAATTCTATTTTTTCAATCCCGTGTCATTTTTCCATAAATGACACGGGATTTTTATTTATGTCAACTTTTCTAACATTAAATAGATAATTGGTATTGATTTTTCTGAAAATTTGATTTATAGTAAGTTTTAACATTACCCAATATGTGAAGAAAACTAACATAACTAAAGGAGGATACTAACGATGAAAAAATTGGAGGCCATCATACGCCCTGAAGCTTTTCAATCATTAAGAGAAAATCTCGATACTTTAGGCGTCAAAGGGCTGACGGTTTCTGAAGTTGCTGGCTGCGGCCAACAAAAAGGACAGGAAGGGATTTTTCGAGGTAATCGTTACGAAGTGAAGCTATATCCGAAAGTGAAAGTAGAAATGGTAGTCGAAGATAACGAAGTTACAGACATTGTCGAAGTGATTACCAGCACTTGTGCTACAGACAAAGTGGGAGATGGGAAAATTTTCGTTTCCACTATCGACGAAGTGTTCCGAATCCGCACGGGAGAAAAAGGAAAAGCTGCACTTATCTAATTTTATTCGGAAGGATGTTATGAAAAGATGAAAAAAATTATCCCGTTATTATTAATAGCCTCCTTTAGCTTTCCAGTAGCTGCTAGTGCTCAAACAGAAGCTACTGCCGCATCTGTACTAGAATCGCTTGATATGGTATGGATCATGATTGCCGCCTTCCTCGTATTTTTCATGCACGCTGGATTCGCGATGGTTGAAGCAGGCTTTACACGTTCAAAAAATGCGTTAAACATTCTCATGAAGAACTTTATGACGATGTCTATCGCCGCCACTTTATATTTTATTGTGGGTTATGGAATTATGTTTGGAGCTTCTGGGGGAGGTTTCATAGGTCTAGATGGATTTCTACTTAGCGGACACGAAGACCAAATGGGTTTCTTTGTCTTCCAGGCTGTGTTCGCAGCAACATGTGCGACCATCATATCTGGTGCTGTCGCTGAACGTATCAAACTAAGCTCATACTTGATGCTCACTGTAGCCATGACAGCTTTCATTTATCCAGTAGTCGGTCACTGGGTATGGGGCGGCGGCTGGTTAGCTGAATTAGGTTTCGTGGACTTCGCAGGTTCGACTGTTGTTCACTTGACTGGTGCATTAGGCGCCATCGTTGCTGTCATGTTCCTTGGACCTCGTTTAGGTAAATACAGCGGAGGCAAAGTCAACGTCATCCAGGGTCACAACATTCCAATAGGTGCATTAGGTGTGTTCATCCTTTGGTTCGGCTGGTTCGGATTTAATGGCGGCAGTACGCTGGCAGCCGATCCGACGCTTATCCCTGCCGTTGTAGCTACTACTCTATTATCTGCTTCTGCAGGGGTCATTGGTTCTGGTTTTTATTCACAGCTGAAATACAAACGAGTGGACGCTACTCTTACATTAAATGGTGCATTAGCCGGGTTAGTGGGTATTACGGCAGGGACAGGCGATCTTTCCCCGCTTGGCGCCATCGCAACTGGTTTGATTGCCGGAGTCATCCTCATAGAAGGTGTAGAACTGCTTGACCGTAAACTCCACATCGATGATCCAGTCGGAGCCATCGCTGTCCACGGTCTTTGCGGAGTTTGGGGTACGTTGGCTGTCGGATTCTTTGCATTAGAAGGCGGACTATTCTATGGCGGTGGTTTTTCACTTCTCGGAATCCAAGCTATCGGTATTCTAGCCGTTGTAGCTTGGACAATGGGGATGACGGCTATCGTAGTATTCGCCCTTAAATCTGCATTCGGTATTCGCGTTTCCCGTGAGGAAGAAATTTCTGGACTGGACTTCTCCGAGCACGGATCAAGTGCCTATGAATCTTCTAAGAGCATTTTCAACGAAAACCCGAACCCTACAGTCGATAAAGACTTTGGTGTCGGATTATTGAGCAGGCTGGATAGTCTGGATCACGCGAAAACGAAGAAAGAAGAGCGTCCCGCTCAATAAACATCCAAAACCACCTGAAGCGACTCAACCGAGCTTCAGGTGGTTTTCTTTTTTCTCGATCCTATATGAAATTTTTAACAAAGCAGCTTTGCCCACCTTAACTTTATAGCAGGCCTGAAGACGTCCGGGATGCTCAGCCCTCACATGAAAATCAGCACACAAAATTGTCCGTAATGTCCAATTGCCAAAAGATAGGTATACCCCCTCATCCCCTCTCCTATCCTCTTTCGAACTGCTCGATAAGATGAGCCCGCCATCTCCATCATTTATGAGGATTTGAACCACTGTTATGACACCCACAGGTAATGGATAAGCTATATTTATATATGTCCTTCCCCTATGGTGATGAGAAGAATAATAGTTTGTAAGCATCGTTTCATTAGTATCAATGTTTTTCCTCACCCATGCCTTGACGTTTTTTCTACCGTCTTTACCCTCGCGAACAGGTACGACCTCCCCTTCCACTTCAAGGTAACTGGATAGATCGATACGGTTTACTCCCGCTCTTTGTCTAAGTCTTTGGAAAAGGACTGCAATTAAATTGAAACCTCTTCTCCACCTCACTGTCATCCCCATTTTGTAATCAGTCGTCTTTTCGAGAAAACGACGCACTTCAGTATGGACACTTCCAGGGTCAAAATGCACCGATTGATGAGAGGAGAGATCATGAACCAATCCTTCCGCATACAAATGCCTGGCTCTCCATTCACTTACATGATCTGATGATCCACGAATACGCAGCCGACTTACAGGAAAATTTGTGTATGTATAACCTTTCACCGGATGAATGCTTCTCCACGCCGCTACGGCCAGCCACGAAAAAAATAACGCATTGAACGTACCATGCCACTTCGTCATATCACCTACACCCAGCCAATAAGTGTTCATCTCTAAACCCAGCCTGTACATAATGGATAGTCCCATTGTCAAAATCAAAAGGAGAGAAGCGATCCGCAGCGCCATTTTAGGCCACATTTTAAATTCCACAGAACACCAGAGCCACCATAAACAAAGCCATACGAGAAACAACACGTAGACAGCAGTGACCACAAAACCTAGAAAGTGTTGGTGAGATACATTCAGGATAAATAACGGCCCTAGAGCCACACCTACCCCCAGTACTTGATAAGGCCGCCCCGTGCCTGTCTTTTTATAAGCACTCAGCCAGCGGCCGAACAATCCAATCAATACCAGAAGAACAAAACCAGCATAATGGAAATGGAGCGCCTGTATTTGCCCGGCGATTGTCTCCACTCCCACACTCGCCAAAACAAACCATACTCCACCTGCAGCTATATAGATTAAACCGATATCGATGATGGTTTCATGAATAGGAAACCAGCCTCGCCCAAGCCACCTCATCAAACCTCCAAAAGCTATTAATAAAGTGAAAAAGAACCATAATAACGCCCAACTCCCAGATTTCAGACCAGGAGGAAGCGCTACCGCCAACATACCGGCTACAGAAAAAGGCAGATAAGCAAGCATAACATTCCAAATCCACTGTTCCGCTCGATTATTTTCGGGAGATTGAATGATTTCTTCAAGCAAGAGTGGAACAAGTATGAGAAAAGCAAAGATCAAGGAGGCATCCAATATAGTCGTCTCAACAAAAACAAACCAAAGGAACATAATAAACACACCAATTGCAGCCATCGTTAAACCAGGCTTCTTCATAAATTCATTTCTCCTATCTGGCTTATTCAAATTAGGAAACCATATGTTATGCTAGAAATATTATACAAGGTGAGTCGAGCAGGTATGGATAAAACCTTGCCGGAAGGGGCGTCGTCTATTCTATGAGGTGGAACGAATCGTTTGGAAAAGAAGGTTCTCAGGAATCTTTAGAAAACAATAAAACCGCGGCATCACTGAATGAGAAAATCGAAGAATGGATTCGTTTATACAGCCACGATTTGAAGTGGCTTGCTTACTCCTACGTAAAAGATCATTCACTCGCAGAAGATATTACGCAAGAAACGTTTATCAAAGCCTACCAAAAGTATACCACTTTTAACCAAAATTCCACCGAAAAAACATGGCTTTACAAAATCACTATCAACTTGTGCAAAGACCATCTTAAAAGCTCCTATATCAGAAGGGTACTTAAAAAGGGGGCCGAGGTATTTCAAAACCTCCCTTCTCAAGCAGAAACACCCGAACAGCATACGATCAATAAGAGCAATGATGAGGAACTCTTTCAACACATATTACAGCTCGAAGATAAATACAGGGAAGTGATCATCCTTTTTTATTTCGAAGAATTCGAAGTGAAGGATATGTCTCAATTAATAAATGTGAGTCCGAATACCATTAAAACCAGACTTCGCAGAGCCCGCCAATTATTACAGGAGCAAATCGCTTCAGAAGGGAGCTCAACAGATGAATGAACTAATGGACCGTCGCTTAAAAAAGATGAATCATAATGTTAAATATCAACAAGTTCCTATGGATGAATATGAGATGGATAAGCTGCTTAATCAGGCTACGAATCAGGCGCCAAAGAATTCAAAAGTATGGAAGAAGTCTGCCTTACCGATGCCGGCCGCTGCTGTATTGATATTCATGATTTTTCAAGTACAGCCTTCTCATTCCTCCCAATACGATACAACATCCCTATCTCAACGCCCTGTCCATACTGAGATGAAAGGCCAGCAATTGATCGAGAATGATGAAGCCCAGCATACGATTGAACAGGCTAGCGCACAAAGCGAACAGCAAACCTATACAATGGTGCGCCACACCTACATCATCTTTAATGATGAGATGTTTGTTCAAACTGGGGAAACCATTGAAAAATCCAAGCTTGTTGAAACGATAGGTACTGTAAAGCCTGAAACTTCGGCTGAGTTACAACGCAGGCAATCCATCACGTCTAAAGAGAACATTTACAGCGTAGAAGGAATGGATGAGAATGAAGTGATCGCGATTAAAAGCAGACGAAGCACGGGCCATGAAACAACAAAGAAGGATTATTATATTTTCCAAAAGCAGGACTCTCTTCCTATCGCTCAATAACAAAGAGCCGCACCCTCTTATAAAAGCGGGGCGGCTCTTTGTTATTTTCAAAGGTTCAAATATTCTTTAAGCTTATCAAGTGAATGATAAATATCTTTCTTGATAACGGGATTATAGAACACAGCAGCAGGATGATAAAGCGGGAACACGGCATATGGTTTTTCGCTTAAGACATATTCATTATTTTCCCATTGATAGACAGGTCCTTCAATAAGCTCACCAAGCACCTCTGAAATTTTGTACTGCTTCCCCGCTAATCGTTCAAGGGCTACTCCGCCTAAAGCTATAATCAAGCGGGGCGAAATGGCATTAATTTGATAGTCTAAAATAGGAGCATGCGCGGCAATTTCCCTTTGATTCGGCTTGCGATTCGCTTTACGACGCCCCCCACTCCCTTTTTTTGTAGTATCTACCCACTTGTAAGGGCGGCTTCTCACCACACTTGTAATATAGACGTCCTCCCTTTTAATCCCAAGATAGGCGAACTGTTTATCCAATTCATCGCCCGCTCTTCCGATAAAAGGAACCCCTTCCACAGCCTCTTTTTCGCCAGGAGCTTCACCGACAATCATAATATCAGCCTCAGGGTTTCCATTCCCTAGAACGAACCCTTCCACCTTTTCATCTTCCATCTTCTTATTGGCTTCATTGATTATGTATTCTGGTAATTGCATAATCTGGTCCTCCATATACTAGTTTTATTATCATGTACCACCCCGGCACTAATCCAACACTCCTTTAGACATGTAATAATGTTTTCATTTGGAAAATTTAGATGTATGATTTATTAGAAATAAAATAGCAAAGGGAGATCATGAAAAATGAAAAAAACAGCTTCGTTAATTGTTCGTTCTTATAGATGGATTATTGCATTGTGGCTGATTGCTTCCCTCGCCCTGGGATATTTTGCACTTCAACTCCCTTCATTATTAGAAGGAGACGGTTTTAGAACGGATGGTGAATATGAACAAGTTGAACAAGAATTGACAGATACCTTTGATTTCCCTGAATCCACTCTCCTCCTTCTATTCGAGAAAGGGGAACAGACAGATGCCTCTTTTGTGCAATCCATTGAGGATAGCTTAAGCAGCATCGAAGAATTAGATGTCGGCGCCTCTATAATTTCCCCTTTAGATGACGAGTCGATGTACAGTGAGTCATCTGCTTACGCTGCGCTGAACTTTGAGAATGAACCAGAAGATCAAAAGAAAGTTATTGAAGATATCCAATCCGTCATAAACGAAGACGAAGCCATTCTTACAGGGGCACCAGTCATTTCAGAGGATATTAACAAAGCAAGCCAGGATGATTTAAAGCGCGCAGAATTGATTGGCGTACCGGTAGCTCTTATTATCCTGGTGGTTGCTTTTGGCACTGTAGTCGCTTCACTGCTTCCTTTGATTATAGGCGGCATCACTATCGTAATCGGTTTTGGATTATTAGCCCTTATTGGAAATCAAATGGACCTTTCCATTTTTATTTTGAATATCGCTCCTATGATCGGCTTAGCATTAAGTATCGATTTCGCTTTATTATTTATTAATCGATACCGCGAAGAGCTGATGTTCAAAGAGAAGACAGAAGCTCTCATCATAACGATACAGACAGCGGGACGTTCCATTCTATTTTCAGCCATCTGCGTGTTTATAGGATTGGGGGCAATGAGCGTCATTCAGGTCGATATTTTCATGAATATAGCAATTGGCGGGACAATCGTAATCATCGTTGCTGTTCTCGCGTCCCTGACTTTTCTTCCTGCCGTTCTATATGTTGCTGGTCCTCACTTGAATAAGTGGAGGATTATTCCTGTCAGTGAAGGAAGCACTGCAAGATGGAAAAAGTTCGCTTACGCCGTCATGAAACGCCCTCTTGTCATCACGTTTACCGCGCTCGCATTATTAGTAATCGGCATCCTCCCTGTTTTCAATATGAACTTAACGATTCCGACCATCAGTTCACTGCCAGAGAGCTATGAGTCCCGCGCAGCTTACGAACAAATCGATGAGGAATTTATGGGTGATAGCGAAAGTACCGCCTACGCCCTCGTTCAACGAGACGATGGATGGCTTGACCAAGCAGGACTGGAGGAAATCGAACAGCTTGAAAAGATACTTAACGAACCGGAAATCGTGGATTCGGTAAATACCATTTACTCATCGAGTGATATTTCATCTTCAGAAGAGTTCTATCAAGCTGTGGAAAACGAAGCTTCTCGTACTCAGTTGGAACCAGTTATTGAACCATTCATTCAAGAGGAGCAGCTCATGATTCCGATCAACTTGTCGGTAACAGCTAACTCATCTGAAGCACAAGAGCTTCTCTCTGACTGGAGTTCACAAACCTTCGACCAGGAGATAAGCTTTGGCGGCCAACCGAAGTTCAACGAAGAAATCTACACAGAAATCTATGAGAAAGTCGGTTATGCTCTGGCGATCATACTGCTTTCCACCTTCATCATCCTTACGATCGCTTTTCGGTCGATCATCATTCCTTTAAAAGCTATTTTTATGAATATCGTCGGGCTGATGTCCACATTCGGTGTGCTTGTATGGCTTTTCCAGGGCGGTCATTTCGGCCTGGAGGAAGCTGATATAGCCCTTATCCTGCCGGTTATTGTGTTCAGCCTGGTTTTCGGGCTCAGCATGGATTATGAGGTCTTCCTTATTTCTAGAATTCAGGAATATTATTTACAATCAAAAGACAATACGCAAGCGACAGCAGATGGGCTAGCCAGTACGAGTAAAATCATCACGTCCGCTGCCCTGATCATGATTGTGATTACCGGAGCTTTTGCCTTTACAGGAGTGGTGCCTGTTAAACAAATCGGTATCGGCATCGCAGTTGCCATCTTTATAGATGCGACCATTATACGACTGCTTCTCGTTCCAAGCCTTATGAAGCTGTTAGGTGATTGGAACTGGTGGCTTCCTTTTAGAAAAGTACCTAAACAACAAAAACAGCGTTCGTAATAGTAACCTGAAATTTTCTACTTATATTGCGTAGTAAATTGTAATGGAATTATTGAAAAAATATTCTTAAGCAAACTGGCAGGATAGTGGAGACTTGATTTCGAGACATTTGGTGAGTGGATCAGGGCGTCGGGGAATGACTCGCTTTCCGTGGGAGCGCGGTGAGCTTCCTCGGACGTCCCGTCCTGCGGGATCTCACCAAGCACTCTCTTCCCACAGGAGTCTTCACCATTCCCCGCCGCCCCTCCCTATATATGCGCTTCTCGAAATCGTTTTAAAAATAACTACTTAATATTAGTGGGATCATTAAACTCCAGTGGTATGGATGTAGCATTTTAGTTATAAACCTGCATTTTAAGGTAGTTTCAAATATTTTCTTGCATCACTTCTGAGCAGTTATTTTTTAAGTGAAGCACCACAAAAATGTTTCCGTTATCCGAGGAAAGGATAGACTCTTGGAATACAAGTTTTTTACTAATATTCCCAATATATTGCTAATACTTTTAAACTTGGTATAGTTTCGAGCACCTTCCAATCGGATGGTGGCTTTAGAAAACGGTGAGACTCCTGTGGGATGTACATGGTAGGTGAGATCCCGGAAGGCGAAGCCTGAGGAAGCTCACCACATGCCCACGGAAAGCGATCCGTTTTCTAAAGCCACCATATCCCCATACATAAGTCTCGAAACTGAGTCTTCCACTAAAGGAGAGCGTTAGTTTAACGAGTTCAATTTTACATTTTAAAAGGCTCGGTCGATAGACGACCGAGCCTTTTGTGATTGCAAAAGCTTTCACATTATAAAGAAATTCACTATACCAATTGTTAGTTTTGCCGAACCTGTGTACTATCAGAGGAGCTTTTCTTAACGCATTTGGAATACAAAAAACGTGGTGACAAAATAACCCACTATGATCAAAATCGAAGGCAGCGAATAACTCCAGGTCGGCTTCCCTCTCTTTCGAGAAATACTGTAGATAATCAGCATAATAAACACGATGGAAACGCCGCCGGTAATTAAGTTGGATGGACCCGATTCACTCAACAATCCTCCTCGTAAATAAATAAGGTCTGTTATCGCTAAAATCATCAGGTTAAAGGCATTACTTCCAAGAAGAGAACTGACGCCCAGGTTGAATTGACGGAGCTTTAAAGCCGTCCCTACACTGACAGCATCAGGCAATGAGGTACTGATCGCCACGAGAAACGCTCCGACAAATGACGTACCAAGACCTGTAATCGTAGCGATTCTTTCAGCTGTAATAGTCAACACACTACCGATGATCATAATACCTACCGCTGCTGCAGCAAAGTAGGTTACGACTTGCTTGTACGTATACTCTTTATACCGTTTAATCTCGCGTTTGATTTTTCTTCCTTTGTATTCTGTTCGATCATTAATCCATTTAGCACCGATGAAATATAATAAAACGACCGCGATCGTTGAATAACTTATATGAAAAATATGAGTTGGCAGACTTAAGCTCAACCCTAAAAGTACGATAAGCGTTAATAGAATAACGAGCCACCCATATAACTTACTTTCAACCGTCGCATGGGTCATCACTTGATGACGTCGATAAACTAAATCGAAAATTGCCAGCCCCATGATATTGAATAGATTACTTCCTATCAAATTCCCTACTGCCAGATCGGGAGCGTCAATAGCAATAGCGGTAACACTGGACGTTAATTCCGGTAAAGAAATAGCAACTCCAATTAGAATTCCCATAAATGAGGAAGATGCCTTTGTCTTCTCTTTCACCGCATCTCCGAACATGGTCAGCCTTGAAGCTACAAAAAAAGTAGCCACTGCGGCTAATATAAACAATCCAAATACTATAACATTACTCATAAATTGATCTCCTTAATTTACTCTCTTTTAGCATACCGATACGTTTCCCCAATTAGCAACACATAAAACTGCAAAAAAAAAGACAATCACTATGAGGAGGCAGTCTTACTACTGTAATGTGACTAAAGCTCCCTATAAGACGCAGTTTCGAGACGTCCGTGCTATTTCCGCCACAAGAATAGTGCTTGAAGGTCCGGGAAAGTCTCGCAATTTCCCGGTCCTTCTTGCTTTTGTGAGGATAACGGAAACATCATATGCGCTGCTTCACATTATAAATAACGGCTTTTGAATAATAACCAGTGAGACTTTTGTATGCAAAGGCGCTTTACCTAAAAGTGAAGAGGATCTTAGAACTAAAAATGCTATACCTAGATCACTGGATTTTGATGCTCCTAATAGCATTATCAGAATCTTTTTCAAGCGATTTCCAGAAGTACATCTTTAGTGAGGGGCGGCGGGGAATGGGGAGACTCCTGTGGGAAGAGAGTGCTTGGTGAGATCCCGCAGGACGGGACGTCCGAGGAAGCTCACCGCGCTCCCACGGAAAGCGAGTCATTCCCCGCTGCCCTGCTCCACTCACCCAATGCCTCGAATTCAAGCCTTCAAGTATCCTGCCAGTTTGTTTAAGACTTATTCTTAAGAACCTCCATGTTTGTATTTTAAAAAAAGCAGACCAAATCCTATGTGGATTGGTCTGCTCTTTATCAGCCTATTTAATATATGTTTAGAAGCACCAAAGCTGCTAACTTTACGAGGGTGGCTTCTTGAATTTATGTTACTTTTTCAGTAGAATTTTCTTTGATTAAATCTGCCGTTAATTGACCTGAAAGAGTCACCATCGGCACCCCGCCGCCTGGATGTGTTGAACCTCCTACAAAGTATAGGTTCTCATACACCTGACTCTTCGAAGGCACCTTAAATCCGCCATTCGTTTTCTTGTCAGAGGCTATGCCGTAAATCGACCCTCCATTTGGACCATATAAACTTTCCAAGTCTTCTGGAGTAAAACGGTACTCAAACTCGATCGAGTCTCTTACGCCTTCCATTCCCATACGTTCCAGCTTATCAAGAACCGTTTCTCTGTAAGCATCCCAATCAATTGGTTTGCGTTTGCCATTCGTCAAAGGAGGAACGTGGGTGAGTACGAAAAGATTATCTTTACCGGCAGGAGCTTGAGTCTCATCGGATCGAGCGGAAATGCCGATATAAATGGTTGGATCGTCAGCCGGTACACCTTTGTCAAAAATCTGCTTGAATTCTTTCTCCGGATCTTCTGAGAAGAAGAAGTTGTGATGCTTAAGGTTTTCAAACTTTTTATCCGTTCCCAAAAGCAGCACTAGACCAGAAACCGTCGGCTGGAATTTTTTCTCGAGCGCTTTTGTTTCTTTTTTCACTTTTGAAGAATTCGGAGCCAGTCGACGATAGGATGGGATTGCCTCGAGGTTCGAGACGACGACGTCTGCCGTATGAACCGTCCCATCTTCCGTTTCCACCCCTACGACCTTCTCCCCTTCAACGACGAGCTGTTGAACAGGCGTATTCAACTGGACATCTACACGTAGTTCATCCATCAATTTACCCATTCCTTCAGCGATTTGATACATTCCGCCCTTCACATAATGAATGCCTAAACCAAGCTGCACATAGACGAGCTGATTCAGAATCGCCGGAGCCGAGTAAGGGTTGGATCCGACATACATGACGAAATAGTTGAACATCTGCTCTAAATATTTGTTGTCGAATTGCTTGTGAGTAGATTTAGCGATGGTAGTCATCGGATCCATTTTTAACAGATCACTTAATTTATGATGGCTTTTTAGATCCTTTAAATCTTGAATACTATATTTATAGAAACTCTTCATACATAGCTCGTACATATCCTGGCTATAGGAGAGAAAATCGGTCAGCTTACGATTAGGACGTTCAGTGACCTTAGCCATTTCCTCAAGCATCGTAGGCAGGTCGCTCGTCACATCCAATTGTGTCCCATCTTCAAAGAATGTACGCCACTGTGGCTCGACTCTTTCTACCGTTATGTAATCCTCTAAACGGCGATGAACACTACTGAACAGCTGCTCTAATACCCACGGCATCGTTAAAATGGATGGGCCGGTGTCAAAAGTGAAACCTTTGCCTTCTCTTCGGTTCAACTTTCCACCGAGGTTGCTGTTTTTTTCAATCACTTTCACATCATAACCGTCTCCACTCAACCTGATAGCTGCCGACATTCCGCCTAATCCTGCCCCGACTACAATCGCTTTTCTTCTTTCCACTCCATCCACCTCCAAAGTTAATAAACAAAAGGAATCAACCTGTATCGTGATTCACACCACTTCCGATACATTTCTCCGTGCGCTTCTATCAGCATAGCTTCTTCGAGTCGAATTCTGTATATTAAGGAGAGCGCTACAAGCCCTCCACCTATCACTGCTGTCCAAACGTTCCCTACCCCCAGGCAAAATCCTACGATAATTAATAACAAACCGGTATATAGGGGATGCCTTAATTTCCTATATGGACCAGTACTCACTAGACGATCACCCTTCTTCACGGACACATCTCTAGTAAACTGTTCTCTCAGGTGAAGAATTCCATAATACCTAAGAAATACTCCGATCCCGTACATTACAAGTCCGAACCACCAAAGCAAAGGTAGATCGATCACTCCGATATGTAACTCCCTCATCCATAAAGTCAAGGGAATCGTCAACCCGACTGCAAGAAGAATCAGGGGAAATGACTTCTTCTCCAATCGACCCTCGTCAGATGAAGACAGCCGGTTGCGGAAAATCAGAAATTCCGCCAGCCAAATTAATGTAATCCCTATAAAGATGTAATCAAACATAGTCATGTATATGACCCCATCTTAGAGGCGATAGATGCATGTCACTCCCCCGTTCTTCTAATCAAAGCTGCCACACTTGTCAATTCCCCGAGACGCACAATCATAAACGAAAGAAAACACATTAGACGCTTCTATGCTATTCTTACGTTACGTATGAATTTTAGTAGGAGGTACCGCTATGCACATTCCATCGATTACGAAAGAAAACCTAGAGTAATGGAGATCATCTATTGGAGTTTTATATTAACTGTAGTAGCTCTGACTTTTTTGATCATTTTTAAAAAGCTGAACAAGACCAGCTACATTCTCATTACAATTATAACTCTAGGTTACGCTATACTGTTAGCATTTTCCTTTCTTTATCCATAATAAAAAAGGCAGATTCACTGCCTTTTTTTATTTTATATTGGATTTTTGCTCCTGCCGCTGCTTATTAACGGCCTCACGAATATGATAGAGTTCAGCGTACATAGCTGCAGCAAATACTGTCAGCACGCTTAGAAACATAGACAGGACAAACACAGAGCCATCCAAACCGAAACCTAGCACCGAACTAAATCCGATGACCGCTCCGATTGTAACTCCTATTCCTAAAAAGATCAGTATTTTTTGTAAAGTAACTGAATAAAACAACCCAAATCACCTCTCTGCAATTAACATCTACTACAGCTATACCCAATTATCGTAAAATGCACACATAGAGAATTTGAATAAGTATTTTCTTTTTAAGTACGTTTTAAAATCTCACAGCTGCCATTACTGAAAGAATTATTAAAGTAGTTGCAGAAGTTTAATGATTGGTGGATGAGAAGCGCTTTTTATCGGCAGACTTTTAAAATCCTTCCTAATCCATATGTTCCTGAAACCATTGATTAACCGTGTCAGTATACTCATCTACATGCTTGCTTAGGTCATGATCGCCTTCTTCGTATTCAACATATTCAAACTCGGTTTCCTGATCAGGCCAATATACGGCAGACCGACTTTTATAAGCATCTTCGTTTTGTTCCGGCGGACCAACCAGGTCATTTAACACTTCTTTCATACCTGCGTTTCTCCTGTACTGATGGAATAAATCTGTAATTCCTCCTATAACAGCGGCTGCTTTTATATGAATACCTTCTTTAATAGACAAGTAAGTCATCATACCGCCCCTAGACCTTCCTAGCATTACAGTATGTTCAGTATCAATGTTTGGAAGCTCATCTGCAGCTTGCAAAAGATTTGAGATGTCCCTCACGTCAGCTCCCCCAAATTCCTCCTGCCCTTCACCGCCATCATTGCCGCGATACTGAGAAGCTAGCACAATGTATCCTTTGTTTGCCCAAAAGGACAAGTATTTTGAGAGCATCTCTCGGTCAATCTTCCCATATTCCTGATTTCCGCCTCGGTTGTAAATCAACAAAGGAAGGTCTTCTTCTATGTTCCTGGGGCTGACCATATATCCTATCACTTCTAGCTCTTCACTTAAGTATGTAATTTTGTAGGTATCAGTAGATTGGGAATAAACTGTTTCTGGCAGCTCTATTTTTTCCTTATTTATAATTACGTCCTGCCTCTCTGCTTCACAACCGGCTAAAAACAAAAGCACCCCCATTAATACCCGCTTCAATTTAATCCTCCCTTTCATACATCTTTACAGTAAAAAGACTCCAAGCTTCCTCTCTAATTATTAATTTCCATAAGATATTCTAATTTCCTTCATTGGCTTCAAATCCTAAAAGTACTTGATTAAATTCTTATCTTATAAAATGACTAGATTTCTCTCTCTAAAAGAAGTTGTTTTTTATCTGTAATGTAAGCTTCTCACCACAAAAAAACGGACGAAATCACTGAAGATTCCGCCCGTAAAATGGTGTGGCACATTAACTTTTTTGCCGTTAGCTGATATCTATTATTGGTTTGACTTTTTCTTGAATACTAACAGTCCGCTGGCTCCAATTAAGGCAATAATAGAAGCGAAGATCCATAGATCGATATTTCCATTCGCCGTTCCACCCATACCTGTTTGAGGCATTTCTTCTGGCATTTCACTTGCAGCGAATTGATCAGGGAATTGATCGACAAACTCTGCAGACAAGGCCTTAGAAGCCATGAACATATGGCCATAAGACTCTCTTAAAGTTTCGTAAGCCATTTCATAATCTTCCGCTGTATATTGATCAAAAGTATGGATGAGCAGATCAACGTGTTCTCCGAGGCTTTCAGATAAAACATCTGCGTCCAGACGTCCTTCAGATGCTGTCTCGAGGAAAGAAGAGAAATCTGCGCGATAGGCATCAAGAGCTTCAACCGCTTCTTCTTGCTTAGCTTCTTCTCCTTCAGCTGTTCCTTCCACATACGTTACAAAATCGCCAATGTGACCTTCCCACATTTCTTTGAATTCCATTCCAGCTTCTTCTCCATATACAGAAGCAATAGCATTAGAGAGATCTTCGGTATTATTTGATAAGGCTTCAACAGACGCTTCATAATCTTCCGTTCCTTCTACTCCATTTTGCATAGCCATTGTCGCAAGACCTGCATGTTCACTTAATAAATGGTTCAAGTTAGAACGAAGGTCAGCTGCTGGTGTATCAGCCGTTGTATCGTTGAATTGATCAGGGAATTGATCAACGATTGCTCCGGTCAGTCCCTTACTTACGCCATACATATGATGAATAGCTTCACGTTCCTTCGAATAAGCTTCTTCGTAATCCCCTTCTACATAATTATCGAAAGCACCAATCAATTGATTGACATGCATTTGCAGTCCTTCTGCCAGCTCATCTGCGTTTAAACGTTCGTCAGTTGCTGATTCCAGGAAAGCAGAAAAGTCTGCACGATAGTCATCCAGTTCTTCTTTTGCCATTTCTTTTGCTTCTTCATCTTCTTCAGCCGTTCCGTTAACGTAATCTACAAAATAACCGATATGTTCAGACCACATGGCTTTAAACTGCATGCCTGCTTCTTCACCATATACAGAGCCGATTGCTGCGGATAGGTCATCAGTATTAGCTGATAAAGCATTTGCTGAAGCTTCAAAATCTGGTGCGCCTTCTGCACCTTTCCTCATCGTCTCAGCTGCTAGAAAGGCATGTTCACTTAACAGCTTGTCCAGTTCGGCACGAAGTTCTACGGCCTCCGTTTCTACCGTAGGCATATTATGGTCATCTGCGTTCACCACATCCAGTGACGTCGGAAGTAACAATGCCGCACTCATAGGTACAACTAAACATGCTTTTTTGAAATCCATTTTCACATCGCTCCCTTTTGATAATTAATCATTCATATAGCTATCGAAGCAGAGGACAAAATGGATCATTATTTTTCAAAATTCTTGTTAAATATCTTTATCTATTATTTTTAAGAGAGATATTCAACAATATGGCAGGATTGTTGAAGACTCGAGATAACCGGGGTTCGTTGCTGAATTAAGAGTCAGGGGTGGTTGGGAATCTACACGCTTTCCTGTGGGGGACCTGGCGATTTCCTCGGGCTTTCGTCCTGTGGGATCTCGCCTACCTCCTTCTCCCACGGGAGTCTCGCAGTTTCTCGACCAACCCAATAGAAACGGCAAATGAACCCTCCCCTCAAAAAAGATCGTCTTTCCGATTCCTGTCTATGAAAAATATTGCGTTCTAACTCATTTTTTAACTAGGAACCTAATACGTTACGCCAATCAGTATGCTCATTAATGTTCGTATATGCTTGAGGAGGGGCAGTGCCAGAAATATTCGGAAAATGCGTGGTTCATATCAAGCGAATTAAGGAGAGAAGCTGCTTCTACTTGATAGTGTACGTTTTCCGCTAGTCATGTTCTAAGTAACATTCATGGTTTCACGTTTCTTAAGTGCTGAATTTCAGTCAAATGAGTTTCCGTTCCAATAAATAATCGCAAAGAGCTCCGGGAAATCGCGAGACTCCTGTGGGAAGAGAGGGCTTGGTGAGATCCCGCAGGACGGGACGTCCGAGGAAGCTCACCGCGCTCCTACGGAAAGGGAGTGATTTCCCGGAGCTCTATCCGGTGTTAAACATAACGGAAACAGCCCCAAACATCTTGAAAATGAGCCTTCCACATAAGGGAGCTTATATAAAAAATTAACGTATGTTTTATGCAAAGCCTTCTTCAAAAAAAGACAGGCAGCTGTCGAAATCTGCCTGTCATCTCTTATAATTCTGCACTTAACAATATATTTCCTTGAGGTGTTTCGCTATTAGCATCTGGTTCTTTTGTGATGGCCACAGCGTCCCAGTCTATTCCTTCAGGTAAACCTTCCATAGAATAAGCGACAGCCCCGTCCCCGTTTTCATTGGATATAAAGGACCCAGCACGGTGCGGAGTTTCTCCTTCAAGCAGCCAAACCTGGTACACTTCTTCTCCATCAAGTTGTTCCAATTGTTCAGCTTGTAGCGTCAGGATTCCTCCATTGTCTCTATTGATCATAGCCGCTGTTGCAGATGCCGAAGATTCCCCCTGCAACTGAACTCTTTCAGCCACTTGATCGGTTCCTTCGTCTTCTTCAGGAGGCGTCACTTCTTCAGGATCTTCCGGTTGTTCAGCAATATCCTGCTCATTGACTAAAGCATATATATTTCCTGCTAACGACAACAACAGTGCCGCTGCTAATCCGCGCATGACCCATGAATTCCTTTTCGACTTCGAAGCCGTTTGTTTAGACATAGGCACTACTGGAGTTTCTGCAGGTTTTGTCACAGGTGCTTCATCATCGCTTTCCTCTGTACTTTCCGAAAAAACAGATGTCAGCACTCTTTCTTTCATACCTTCAGGCGGGTCTACGGGCTCCGCAGCGAATGGCAAGTCTCCAGTCAACAAACGAAGCTCTTCCAGTTCTTCCTGACAATCTTTACAGTTCTCTAAATGAGCTTCAAAAGCTTTCTTTTCATCTTCGTTCAATTGATCATTAAAATAATCGATGACTACATCACATTCGTTACGCATCGTAAACGCCCCCTTTCCCTGTTGATAAATTCTTCTTAAGGTGTTTTAAAGCCAATCGTATTCGTCCTTTTACAGTGCCCAGCGGTATATCACATTGTTCAGCAATCTCCCGCTGACTTAATCCTTTAAAATAAAATAAGTCCACCATTTCTTTTTGCTCTATTGATAATTGGTTCATTGCTGTACGTATCGTTTCCCCCTGCTCTTTCCACTCCACAAGGTCTTCAGTCGTTTGATCCGATTGTTCGGGCAGATCTGTTTCTTCTTCTATAGAAACTGCCGATTTTTTATTTTTTCGAATGAGATCAATGGCCGTATACCTTGTAATCGTAACGATCCATGAAGAAAACTTGCCTTTTGATTCGTCATAGACCGCCTTCTTTGTCCATAGTTTAATAAATACTTCTTGCAGTGCTTCTTCTGCTAATGTCTGATCACCAGATAACTTGATAACAAAAGAATAAAGCAATTTTTCATACTTGTCGTATATTGCTTCAAGCGATTGTTTATTACCATCTGCCATCTGGAGATAGAGCTCTAAGTCACGATTTCTCATAGCACTCTCCTTCAGTATTGGATGTAGTTATCATAGCATAATTCAAGTGACATTCTCTTTTTTTGAAGGTATGCTGTATAGCTATCGTAATTGGAAGTGAATTGGATCACTTTATTAATCAAAACACATGATGCAATCCCTTTCGCATAAGAATAACGAACACCTTTGCACCTCTTTTATGGAAGGATCGTTCACAAAAAAACAGAGTAACTTTGTAAGTTACCCTGCCTTATCTCTTTTCTTCAATTCTCTTCGTAAAACTTTACCGCTAATTTGAGTTTTCGGAAGCTCGTCTACTACTTCGATTTCTTTCGGTGCAGCATGAGCAGCGAGTCCGCTGCGGACGAATAATCGAATCTCCTCTAATAACTCGGCACTTTCTTCATACCCCTCGTTCAGAGCGATGAAAGCTTTGACGATTTCTCCTCGCACGGGGTCAGGTTTTCCGATGACCCCTACTTCTTTAACAGCTTCATGTTCAATCAGTTTACTTTCCACTTCAAAAGGTCCAATTCTTTCTCCAGACGAGTTAATCATGTCATCACTGCGTCCCTGGAAAAATACGTAACCTTCTTCATCAAGGTAGGCGAGATCACCTGCAATATACCAATCTTCGCCATATGGGAAGTAGGAGTTGAACTTCTCTTCATTTTTCCAAACCTCTTTCATTAAAGAAGGCCAGGATGATTTGATAGCTAAATGTCCGGTTTCTCCTGCCGGTAACTCGTCTCCTTCTTCGTCCAGGACGGCTACCTCAATACCAGGGATCGGCCTTCCCATAGACCCTGGCTTGATCGTTCTAGTAGGCAGGTTGGCTACGAGCTGAGCACCTGTTTCTGTCATCCACCACGTATCGTGAATGCGCAAGTCAAGAGCTTTTTCCCCCCAATAAATAACCTCAGGATTAAGCGGCTCTCCTACACTTAAAATGTGGCGAAGAGAAGATAAATCATATTTCTCCAATGTTTCCTCTCCATTTGCCATCAGCATACGAAAAGCAGTAGGGGCACTGTACCACACAGATACTTGAGCCTGCTCAAGAACCTGATACCATGAGTCCGCTGAAAAACGGCTGCCGTGAATAACTGTAGTGACGCCATTCAACAGCGGAGCGAATACACCATACACGGTCCCGGTCACCCAACCAGGGTGGGCCGTACACCAGTACACGTCATCCTCTTTCAAATCAAGCACCCACCGGCCTGTCTGATATTGCTGGATCATGTTACGGTGAGCATGAATGATCCCTTTCGGTTTGCCTGTGGATCCGCTTGTATAATGAATATTCAAACCATCGTCTAAATCCACCCAAACGGTTTCTGCTTGATCGTCAGCTTTTTTTGCTTCGTTTGTAATCGAAATATCGGAGCCGGAAGCTTCAAGATCTGTCGTAAACACCGTTTTAAGGCTGGGGATCTCAGGTCTATTCACACGGTCAAGGAAATTGGAATTCGTTATGAGGAATTCTCCTTCACAATCATTGATTCTATCTTTGACAGCCTCTTCCATAAACGCTTCAAAAAGCGGGCCGACGACGGCTCCGATTTTTATCGCAGCTAACATAGCGATATGACAATGAGGATGTTTAGGTAAGAATACAAAAACGAAATCTCCTTTAGTTACACCATGATCTTTGAGCACGTTACTCCACCGGTTCACTTCCCGTTGGAGCTCTTTATACGTATACGTCTCTTCTTCATTTTCAGAAAAATAATGGAGGGCGGTTTTATCTCCCTTACCTTCATCAACATGTCTGTCTACGCATTCATACGACATATTGACCTTCCCTGATTGATACCAGGTGAATACTGGATGGACGCGTTCCCAATTAAAAGGTTCCCCTTCCATCCATTCCTCAGCTACATTGTATGATCCATGCCGTGGCGGAAGAATTTTTGTCGTCATACGATGAGCCTCCTTACTCTTTAGTAAAGTCCAGTTCTTTTAATACGTCTTGCTTCAGCTCTGCCAAGTAAGAGTCCCCGCGCTTCCGCGGCCTTTTTGCTTCCACGGTGATTTGGGATTCAATCCGTCCTGGCTGGCCGCGCATGATGATGACACGATCACAAAGGTATAAAGCTTCATCTATATCGTGGGTCACCAGCAAGGTTGTCGTCCGGTGCTTCTCAAAAATATCCAGAAGCAAATCTTGCAGCTGCATTTTCGTAAACGCATCAAGCGCGCTGAATGGCTCATCGAGCAGCAGAATCTCTGGACGGATAAGAAGAGAACGGGCAATGGCGGCTCGCTGGGCCATTCCTCCTGAGAGATCTTTAGGATAATGATTTTCAAATCCTTCTAACCCCACCGTCTTCATCAGCTCAAAAGCCTCTTGCTTTTTATCTTTTTTTCCTGTGCCGAATACTATGTTTTCCCATACGTTAAGCCAGGGCATCAGGCGTGGTTCCTGAAACATCATGCCAAACGCTTGCTTTGGATCATTCGCTTCTGTCTTGATCTCTCCTTCGAAATTTTCATCAAGACCTGAAAGCACTCGAAGCAGGGTGCTTTTTCCACACCCACTTGTGCCGAGAACACCGACCACTTCACCTTTTTCCAAACTCAAGTTCACATTTTTAAAACCGGCTTTGCCACCCTGGAATATTCTTGATACTTGATCGACTGCTAACATGCCACGCCCTCCTCTCTATGAAGCATTTTCCATATTGTCCTGCCATTTCAACGTCCTCGTCTGAATTCGTTTGAGTATCTCATCAGTGATTTTTCCAAAAATAGCGAACAGCAAAATACTGGCAATCACCAATTCTGGAGCAGAAGTGTTTTGGCCGAAGACCATCAAATATCCAAGGCCCTCACTTGCTCCTAATAATTCGGCAGCTACTACGAACATCCAGCCTAAACTCAAACCGCTTCTTAATCCCACGAGAAATGAAGGGAGAGATGCCGGCAAAATGATCCGCTTGATTTGTTGCAGAGCTGTAAAGTGGTACATCCGTCCCACTTCAATTAATTTACGGTCGACTCCTTGAATCCCAGAAGTTAAATTCAAATACACTGGGAAAAACACCCCGACTGCCACAAGAGTAATCTTCGAAGTTTCTCCTATTCCCAGCCACAGGATGAACAAGGGAACCCAAGCGAGAGAAGGAATAGCGCGCAGGGCCTGAAGCATTGGGTCTAATATTCTTTCAACAATTTTAATATAACCAGTTGCCGCACCAAGGAGAATCGCCGCTCCTGTGCCTAATAGGAATCCAGTGAATACTCGATACAATGTTATCCAGATATGGCCCCACAGTTCACCTTCCTGTGCCATTGTAATCACTTCTTCGACTACAGTTGTAGGTGCTGGAAGTAAGTGAGGTTCTACAAATCCTCCCCTGGAAGCCAGCTCCCAAATGATAATTAAAGTAACGGGGAGGAGGCTTCCTACAACGACATTAGATTTCAGTGGATTGGTGGTTGATTTTTCTTTATTTGTTGTCGGCCTTACCGCAGCTTCTGTTTGACTCGCCATGTAATCGACTCCTCCCTGTAGTTTTTATTATTCAATAACGTTCTCAGCAAAGCTCGGATTGATCAATTCGTCAGTCAACTCTTCTACATCACTATCAGCATCGATGATTTCTTCTTCTTGAAGTACTTTACCTGCTCCATTAATGGATTCTTTTAAGTCATCGCCAGGGATAGGCTGGCTGAAGTCATTGCGCTCCATCTGGATTTCCGCTACCTCCGGATCGATATTAGCTTCTTCCGCTAAAATCTGTGCTGCTTCCTCCGGGTTTTCTTCTGTCCATTTGCGTGCTTCTTCATAAGCTTCGATCACTTTTTCAACGGCTTCTGGATGCTCTTCAGCAAAATCGCTGCGGACATTCAGTGTTCCGTAAGTGTTGAAGGAGGGCTCACGATAGAACAAATTAGCATCTGAGCCTAACTCTTCACGCGCCATATGAGGATCCAATCCAGCCCAGGCATCCACACTTCCAGAGTTCAGGGATGATGCTCCATCAGCGTGCTGAAGATTCACAAGCTCAATATCATCAATAGACATCCCATGTTCTTTCAAAGCCCTGACAAGGAAGATATAAGGATCGGTACCGGTAGTAGCCGCAACTTTCTTGCCTTTTAAGTCTTCCACAGATTCAATACCGGAGTCTTTACTTGAGACAAGTGCCGTCCATTCCGGCTGAGAGTACAAATAGACCGATTCGATCGGGGAACCATTGTCTTTCGCCATCAACGCCGCCGCTCCCGCTGTAGATCCGAAATCCACACTGCTTGAGTTCAAGAATTCTAAAGCTTTGTTACTCCCTTGACTCAGTACATACTCAATTTCTGTTCCTTCTTCTTCAAATGCTTCTTCAGCAAAACCTTTTTCTTTTAAGACAAGACTTGTCGGAGAGTAGTGCGCATAATCAAGAGTGATCTTATCAGGACCGCTCCCATCTCCCTTGTTTTCAGCGCTGCTTGAGCAGCCGATTAACCCGACACTTAATAGTAACCCAATGGTTAGAAAAGTATATTTTAAGTTCATGTCATCCTCCTGGTGTTTAAATTTCACATGCGTACGTGTCGATTGTTCCTCTTAAACGCTGCGCTTCTTTATAAGTACAACGGTTGTGAACGACTTGCAGGCCGGCATCACTTGCGATTTTAGCTGCTTCCGGGGCAATGACACCTTCCTGGAGCCAGAATACTTCCGGTTTCACTTCTGCAGCTTCTTTAGCAATTTCAACTGCTGCTTCTGGACTGCGGAAAATTTGGGCGACATCAATTTTGAATGGAATCGAACTTAAGTCCGGATAAGCTTTCTCGCCAAGCACTTCATCTTCCCGAGGGTTTACTGGCACGATTTGATAACCTAACCGCTGCATTTTACGAGCCAGCCGATGACTTGGACGTGACGGTTTACCGCTCAGCCCTACGACAGCTAGACGTTTCGGCCGGGTTACCTCTTCGCCGTTCTCTTCTTCCTTCACTTGAGGGGAGCTCAGCGCCCACTTAATGACCCCTTCGTCGTTTTCCGTAATGGTTGAGGTCACTTCATTTCCCGTCGCTTTTCCAATCGCACGATTCAAATCATTGATTAAATCTTTAACTGATTCAATGCCGACAGATAAACGAATCAGTTCTTCTGTAACACCGCTTGCGGCAAGGTCTTCAACAGACAGCTGCTGGTGAGTCGTAGACGCCGGATGGATAATAAGCGACTTAGCGTCCCCGACATTGGCTACGTGAGACCAGAGCGCAATATTGTTAATGACTTGACGTCCTGCTTCACGTCCTCCCTTTATCCCAAAGTTCACGATCGATCCAAAGCCAACATCAAGATACTTTTTGGCCAGTTCATGAGCCGGGTGCTCCTGCAAACCAGGGTATGAAACCCATTCCACATCCGGATGTGCTTTTAAATACTCAGCAAGCTCCTGCGCATTATCATTATGACGTTCGACGCGAAGATGCAGTGTCTCAAGTCCTTGAATCAGCTGAAAAGCATTTTGCGGGCTTAAGCATGCACCCAGATCTCTTAGCAGCTGGACGCGAAGCTTAGTGATAAAGGCTAAGGTGCCAAAGTCAGCGGCATAGCGAATGCCGTTATAGCTCGGGTCAGGTTCAGTGAAAACTGGGAATTTCCCGTTACCCCAGTTGAACCGGCCGCCATCAACAACAACGCCTCCGATGGTCGTACCGTGTCCGCCAATCCACTTCGTTGCAGAATGAACGACGATATCCGCTCCCCACTCGATTGGTTTGCAGGAATATGGCGTTGCGAATGTATTGTCAACAATGAGCGGAACTCCATTTTCATGAGCGATGGCAGAAACTTTTTCAAAATCCAGAACGTGCAAGCTAGGATTTCCGATGGTTTCAGCGAACACCGCTTTCGTTTTATCAGTAATCGCTTTGCGGAAGTTTTCGGGGTCATCCGGATCAACGAACACTACTTTAATGCCATATCGCGGCAAAGTATTAGCAAACAAATTATAAGTACCACCGTAAAGATTTGCAGCTGCAACGATCTCATCCCCGGCGCCTGCCAAGTTCAGGATAGAAAGTGAGATAGCTGACATCCCGGAAGCGGTAGCTACGGAAGCCACACCATTTTCAAGTAATGCCATCCTCTTTTCGAAAACATCCACCGTCGGGTTCCCAATACGAGAATAGATATTGCCCGGTTCATCTAAAGCAAATAAGCTTTGCGCATGATCTGTATCATGGAAAACGTAGGAAGTCGTCTGGTAAATCGGTACCGCTCGAGAACCTGTCGTCGGGTCAGGTGACTGACCGCCATGCAGGGATAATGTGTCTAAATCGTAGCTTTCGAATGAGTTTGTCATAAGTGAATCCTCCTTGAGATTATTTAAAAATGTAGAACATTTTAGATGTCGAGACGCAAAAAGCCCCTCTTCGATAAGAAGAGGGGCTGTTAATAACATTTTCCTCCTCTTATCTCTCAGATCACATGGATCTGTAGGATTTGGCACCTTTTCAAACCTATGTTTGAAGGTTGCCGGGCATCACAGGGCCTATTCCCTCTGCCGCTCTTGATAAGAGTTTATATTTAGTTGTTTAGGCTATGCTTATGAATTATAAGGACTATTTATTCTAAAGTCAATAATATTTAGAATATTTATTTAACTGAATCGGCTATCGCTTTTTTTAACTGAGCTATAATATCCTCTGCTTCTTCAATACCGATTGAAAGCCGAATTACATAATCATCAATTCCGACTTTGGAACGTTCTTCATCTGTCAAAGAACGGTGAGAGGTACGAATAGGATAAGATACTGTCGTTTCGACTCCAGCCAAAGTCGGTGCTATTTTAATCCAGCCTAACGATTTAAAGAAGCTTTCCAAGTTCACACTCTGTTTTAATTTAATCGTTACAATCGCACCCTTGCCGCGATCTGACACTTGTTCAGGGTAATAAACCTGCTCTACCCCCTCGTCTTCTTTTAACGCATAAGCCAGCTGTTCGGCATTAGAAGACTGCTGCTTCATACGCAATGCGAGAGTTTTTGACCCTCTTTGGGTAAGCCAGGCTTCGAATGGACTCAAGTTTGTACCTAGGCCGATCACTTTCTTTTTGGCTTTATCAATCAAATCCTCATGACCTACTACTACGCCGGAAGTCACATCACTATGACCGCCGATATATTTTGTAGCACTGTGGGCGACGAGATCTACACCCATAGTGTAGGGCTGGAGAAGGTAAGGCGTGGCAAATGTGTTATCGACCATCGTTTTCAAACCACGTTTCCTCGCAAGGTTAACAAGCCCCTCTATGTCCTCTACTCTAAGAAAAGGATTGGAAATCGACTCGGTATACATAAGCTTAGTATTCGGCTTAATCGCCTGTTCAACTGCTTCTATGTCTGAAAAAGATACCATAGTGTACTCAATTCCAAAGCTTGCCAGCTGTTTCGTAATAAGATGATGAGTCCCACCGTATAAATCCTCCGCCGCTACGATATGATCTCCTGACTCAGCTATGGAAAGGATTCCAGCCATGATCGCAGAAATACCAGATGAAGCTGCCACCCCTGCAGGTGCAGCTTCTAAATTCGCCACAGTCCTTCCCAGCTCATCCGTGTTCGGATTGTTTTCCCTCGTGTAAAGATAAGGTGTGTCTCCTGAATAATAACTTTCCAGATGATCCAAGTCTTTGAAAGTAAATGCAGACGTCTGATAAATCGGCGTCGCTTTACTGTTCAAGGCTTGATCTTGATTTATTTTATTATGTACTACACGTGTGTTAAACGATTTCTCGCTCATCGATCATCTCTCCTTCTGTTGCAATTTTTAAATAGTATATAACAACAGGTCTGTAAACTGTCAAAAATTACACTTCCCTAGTATTCCATATTGCTTGCACAACGTGCTGATAATAATTGAAATCATGTGGGCAAAAGTGGTGTACCTCCAAGTCGATCTCATGTTTATTTAAGAGTGAATAAGCTGATAGATATTTGCGTTTCTTAGAAATCATGCTTACAAAATCCTCGATATCAATTCTGACTACATCGGTAACTTCATCATTAATAGCAAGCTGCATCGCTTCATCATAAGGGAAAATATAAATGTGACAGATTTCTCTGTCGTTCAGTGCCTTCATCTGCAGCTGTTCTTTATAAAATCCGGAATAACTGATATTTTCTTCAGACAGTGTAAGGCCTAATTCTTCACGGACCTCTCTTAAACCGCCTTCAATCCGACTTTCATTAATCTGTATATGACCGGCTGCTGTAATATCATATAAATTAGGGAAATCCTTCTTAATATCCGATCGCCTTTGGAAGTAAATAGCTGTCCGATTATTTTCATGTCGATAAAACCAACAATGGAAGCTTTCGTGCCAGTCTCCGTCCCTATGCACTTCGTCTCTGTCTTTTTCTCCGATAGGAGTAAGCCAGTCACTGAAAATTTTTAAAATTTCTCCCATATGCCCACTCATTTCTCCTAAATAGTCTGTACATTCATCATATCATACTACGACAAAATACGACGATATTCGTTTAGATGCTTCCAAATTGTCTTTGTTCAATTCCATGTTGATATTCATATAAGCTCCCAATTCTTGAAGGCTTGGTTTCGAGACATAGTTAGAGTTTTGGGGCTACAGGAAACGATTCGCCCTCTGCCTCATAAGTATCTCGAAACCGCTTCAAGAAAAAGCAAGCATGTAGGTTAGAGCGCCCCATGTTGAAATGCTTGCTATAGAGCTCTAAATTCTCATGGGCCAGAAATGTAAAAACGCTACTTCTTAGAAAGGGTGCGTTTCTGACTAACTTTGTATAGGGGGTGGAAAGCTTCGAGACTCCCCTTGTAAAAGCGGAAGCGCTTCGTTCAGCGGCGTATGGACTGGACTGAGCTGACGGAGATAAAGGAAACACGAAGAACGGAGTGATTCGATGTTGACTTATCGTACAGAAGTGAAGGAAGTCTCAGTAGCCGCTAAGTGCTGGAGCTGGATAGTCCCCCATATGGTTTATGAACTGATTCACGCCCTAGATTAATATAAGTGTAAGACTGGGAGAAGGAGGTAGGCGAGATCCCACAGGGCTTTAGCCCGAGGAAGCTTGCCAGTTCCCCCACAGGAAAGCGAGTAGCTCCCCCCCTGACTGGCAACCTGGCAATGAATCCCGGTGATCTCGAAGCCAAGTCTTCCGCAATCCTGCCATATTGCAGAGTAACTGTTTATAAAAAAACAGCAACGACGTTTAATATAAAGCTTTCAGAATAGAAATACTAAGCAGACGAAGGGGGTGATTTTTTGAATGATGACAAAAACAAAAAACATACTATTACTAATGAAGCAGCTGAATTATTATCCCATCCCGTAAAATTCAACCAGGCTTTTTCAGATAACAAGGAAGGTGAGGACACTGAAAAGGAAGGAGAAGCAATGTTCAATCACTATGACGATTAACTCTATAACTAATTGCACGCACGATGACTAAATTCCGATCGTGCGTTTTTTACTTGTAAAAAATCTGCTATGCTTCTATTAAAGAGGAACCCATTATTTTCAAGAAAGGAAGCGGATAGATGAAAAAGAAAGGAAAATGGATCGGACTAGTATTTCTCCTCGTTATTTTCGCTGCAGCCGTCCAGTGGAGTATGAGCGATGAAGACAATGCGACGGAAAAATTAGAAGTTTTTCAAAACCCAACTGCTGAAGAACTCGAACTTCCCCAAAATGTGACTAGAGCTGAAAGCAGGGAAACAATCGATAACTTTTACAATATGCAAAGTCCAGGCTATAGGAAAGCCAAGGAGTTGGAAATCATCCAATCCCCAGGACAATCCTATGAAATCCCCGGTCATGAAGGTGAATTGACCATTGATGAGATATGGCACTCCCAATATCAAGTGTTCATGTATTACTCCGTGGACTTGAAAGTTTTCGAAGACAAAGATAACTTACAAACCTCTCCTCTATTTGATATTTCAAGTGTCAACGTAAATCCTGAAGAAGGAAATATGACGAGACAATCACATTCCCCATTCCAATCTAACGAATCCAATGACGGGCTGATGAGTTATGATGGAAAATTATATGGCGTTCTAGTCATGCCACCGCTTGAACAAAAGGAACCTATGGATATGGAAATAAACGAAACGATTCCTACTTCTTTCCGTATCAGCATGGACAATACGAGCGAAATTACCGATGAAGAACCATTGACTTATACATATGAAAAAGATCAAGAAATCAGACAAACTGCAGATTTTAATGATGTATATGAAAAAAGCGGCCTAACGATCAAACCAATAGACGTGGCTTTAGGGATTACTTCGAATAAAATCACGTTAGAGATCACACATGATGAGCATGAAGTAAGCAATCTGACAGGCAGCGTGAGTGATGAAAATACAAGCACAGAAATTTCCTATCTTCATCCTGTCGAAGGACAACCTGATGTATATGAAGCTCAATTTACTCCTTATGATGAAGACCCGGAATCTTTGGACATTGACATTGAATCCGTCTCGCTTTTAACAGATGAAGATTTATCTTTTGATGTGGACGTCAGTGATTATGAAGAAGAAGTCGGGGAGGAACGGGAACGAGTAATTGTGGATGTAAACGAAAAAACTTCCGAAAAATTAAATACAGACATTGATCTAGAGCAAAAAGTGTATGACCCTTCCATGGGGATGGAAATCCACCTGGGATTTGAGCCGAAACCGGGTGACCACACTCTCACATTAAGTCCAAACCTTATGCGTACTCCCGCATCTGCCATGCAATACGAACCGTTTATAGCGGTTAATGAGGACGGAGAAGAAATCATGGGAGCGGGAGGCGGTATAAATAATGGCAATACGGTCCTTAGCCTGTCCACTTCTTCCCTTCAGGACAGTAATATGATTACTATAGAGATGCCTCAACTCCAGGCGTCTCAAAAGGTGGATTTCCAAGAAACTGTCGATTTAACGGAATAAAGGATTTGACCAAATGGGCCTCACAGCCTTATAAAACATGAGGTTCGGAACAATTCTCTTTACTGCGGGATTCTCGTCGTTTCCTTATCCTTACAATCGCAAGGGGCCATGATTGAACCTAGCCTTTAATAAACAAAGCAGACCATAAAAGTTAAGAAATAAACTTTAAGGTCTGCTCCTTTATTTTTTCATAAACGTCCTATTAAAAAACTCCCTGACTGCCTGGTTGACGACAGGAGCATGAGTGGCAGGAATTTGGTGAGAAGCATGGTCCACTACGACAAGAGAGGCTTTGGGCAGCACACGGTAATACTTTAAATGTTTGTTGATCCATGGCGGACGCGTACCGTATAAAAGCAGCACAGGCATGACTAATTCATCCAATCGGCTCGTACAATCATAATGATAGGCATTCTTATAAAATTGATGCCATACCATTCGATCTGATTTCATCATATGCTCCTCGACCTCCAGCCTGATCTCCGGCTCTTTAAAATGGGAGGCTGCAATGATTTTTGCGAGGGAGCGCGCTTCTTGTTTTAAACGGCTCATCCCGGCTTTGAATTCAAACTTAAGTATCATAGTGTCGACTTTAGGAAAAGCCCCCGCAAGAATCAGCCCTTTCACCTTCTCTGGATACCTTAACGCAAATTGCTGAGCTACAGAACCTCCGGCCGAGTAACCAAATACAAACACTTGGTCTACTTTCAAATAATCGACCAAGTGTCTTATTTCTTCTGCATAATGCTCGATCGTTGGTGAAAGGTTTACGGCGTCTGAGTCCCCATGCCCGCTTAAATCAGGCACTATGATACGGAACTGTTCCGCTAACTCATGCTGCTGTAAAAAAGCCTTCCGCCCCATCCCAGGGGGGTGGATAAATAGAATGATGCTCCCTGTACCACAGTCTTCAAAAAATAATCGCTGACCATCTTCATTCATGTAAAAAGGCATAGACATCCCCCTAATTTCTTATCTAGATGCCTAGTGTTTCCTTATCTATCCTCCACATTCGTATTTAAAGCGAACTTCTAACATAATTTTTGTTGGACCTGGCAAATTGACACCTTACTCAAGACAGTCGTAAACTATATAGAGATACACAGAAATGGAAGGAGCTCACCATGCGTCATAAAAGATTATACATATTTTTCTCACTCATCATACTTACACTTATTCTGGCAGCCTGCGGTGAAAAAGAATTAGAGGATCCGTTAGAATGGGAAATTGACAACTTGTCCGGAACTACGCAAGCTGGCGAAGAATTTTCTGTCGATGAAATGGAAGGTGATGTATGGCTCGCCAACTTCATTTTCACGTCTTGCGATACGGTCTGCCCTCCAATGACAAGGAATATGGCGAACTTACAGGAAGAATTGAAAGAAGAAGACATTGAAGTCGAGATTGTTTCCTTCAGCGTAGACCCTGAAGTTGATACTCCGGAAAAACTTGAAGAATTCGCTTCGGCCCAGGAAGCCGATTTTGATAATTGGTCCTTCATCACTGGATACTCACAAGAAGAAATCGAAACCTACGGACAGGAAAGCTTCAGAACCATCGTGCAGAAACCTGAAGGAGCTGAGCAAGTTAACCACGGAACTTCTTTCTTCCTTATGGATAAAAATAATCAGGTCATGAAAAGTTATAAAGGCGATACCAATGTACCTTTTGAAAAGATTATAGAAGACGCTGAAATTCTGGCTAATCAATAAAAGCGGGCACATGCTGCTCGCTTTTTCCTTTATTTGTCCATATAAAAAAGCAGCACCTTTTTGTCAGTCAGGTACTACTTCAGCTATCCTTGAGCCGCTGCCGCTTCTCTGATTTCTCCTCCTAGATGGTCGCGGGCCCGCTTCATTCTTGTTTTTAATGTATTCTCGTTCATGTGTAATACGTTGGACATTTGTTTGACCGATAAATCATCGAAATAATAAAGGTGCACTGCTTCATGATAATCCGGCTTCAGATGCTCGATGGCTTCATGAATATCAGCAACCTCTTCCTTTTCTAACATAATTTCAAGGGGGTCACGTGCAGCGGATTCTGTCCGCTCCAGCCAATGGTCTTCCCAGGGCGTTACGTTACGATTAGAATAACTGCGCAAATGATCCTTGCAGTGGTTGATCATAATACGATACACCCAAGCTTTTAAATTGCTGCCTCTTTTAAAAGAATCAAACCTTTCATACGCTTTCACTAAGGCTTCCTGCACCATATCCTCGGCGGTCATGCTTTCTTTTACGTAACAGCGTGCGGTTCTCAACATCGCCCCATAATGTTCCTCAGCGATTTGCCTGAGACCTTCATCCCTATTTATATCTTTCATATTCGGTCCACTCCATTATGAGAAATCATCTTTTCATTTTAATCGTACAATATTCCCACAAAATGCAAATCTTGTTTTTGTACTATTATCGAATGGGAATTAAGCAATTTTTTTGAAAATTAACGCAATCTATAACATCATTCATTATTTTTTTACATAATAGCCAATTAAGTAATTCTTTAGACCTATTCAAAACAAGACAAATTATGTATGATGGATATATACGGGATAAAAGAGGTGGTTGCTTGTGAACATCGGAAAAAGAATTAACATCTACCGTAAAATATATAATATGACGTTGAACGACCTTGCAGGTGATTCGATATCCACTGCTCACCTCAGTAAGATTGAAAATGGGTACCGTAATCCTGGGTCACCGACTCTTCGGAAAATTGCTCGGGTTCTGGATTTACCATTTACTTTCTTTGAACACTATGCAGAAGAAGACCCTGAGGTTCATCATATACTAGTCCAGCTTGAACAGCTGATCATAACAGACATTAAAAAGGCCCAGCCTCTTATAGAGACACTGGACGAAAATTATTATGGCTATTTATCGAACGTGAATCAGGAATTATATTATTTGTTGTTAAAGTGCGCTTACTACTGTAAGTGCAAAAACCATAACGAAGCTCAGAATGTTTATGAAGCTTACATACATCCATTTATCGATGAAGATCAAATGAACGAAGCACCTCTATACGTAAAAAACGCCTACCACTATTGTTTAGGCATCCGATACTACCAGATGGCGGAGTACTCAAAAAGCCTTGAGCACTACAAACTTTTCTCTTTCGATAATCAATCGCTTTCTGTCAAAGCTGCTTTAACTTACAATATCGCGGTACTATCGAATGCTGTGGGTGATTACCATACAGCTGTTACATACAGCCATGAGGCTTTAAGCTATTATGAAAGTCTGCACCAGCCTAATGAACTATCTATGGTGTACAATTTAGTAGGCGTCATTTATTTAAATCAAGAAAAGTTCGAGGAAGCTATGGATTACCTGACAGAAGCTGAAAAACGCGCAGAAGATTGGGGTGACCGGCGATTACTCACTCAAATCTTCCATAATAAAGGTGTGGTCATGCGCAAATCTGGATGCAATGAGACAGCTTGCGACTTTCTTGAACGTGCCCTTCAACTCAAAGAAGAACAAAGCCTGACCGCAAGTAAACAAATCACCTATCATTCTTTGTGTAAGGCGTACGTAAGTTTAGGAAGGTTACGAGAAGCTGAAGCTTTATACAATCAAGCAAAACAAGAGGTCTGTCATCCTTCCGACGATTATTATCTGCTTGAAGCTTTTCTCGCCTATTACCTTCAAACCGGTAATGAAGAAATGTACCAGCAAAGTTTAGAAACTTGCATCGGTTTTTTCGAACAAGATGCTGATAAAGAACCCCTCGATCACCTGTATTTAAAGCTTGCCAATCATTTATACGAAACCGGAAAGTACAAACGTGCCGCCGAATCCTACTTTTCTCATATTAAGAGAACTGAAAACGCCTCAGGTTCTGCATGAGCAGAATCTGAGGCGACTTTATTAATTGAATATAGACCTGAAGAAATCAGCCAGTGCCTTAAAGAAATCCTGTATCGCAGTAGATACTTTATTCCAAAAGCCTTCATCGTTTATGACGTCTTGAATTCCGCCAGTCAGTTCATCTAATTGATCTTTAACGTTATCGAAGTTGATGTTCAAATCTCTCATCTGTTCAAACAAATCAATCAGCCTCTGCCGGTCTTCTTCACTCAGCTCGATATTCAAATTATTCATTTGTTCTTCGACGATTTGTTCTATTTCTTCTTTAGTAGCCGGGTTTTGCTCAGCAATCGCTTTCTTGATTTCTGTCAATAGTTCGCTGACCTCCGCCTCGTCTACCCCCTCATCAGCAATCGATGTGGCTACATCTAATTCCTCACTCGCCACTTCCATCCGATCTTCATCTAATGTGACACCTTTAGCATCATAGGCTTTATATATGCCTGTCAAAGCAGAATGACCACTCACTTGCACAGAAGAAGCGACAAAAACTTCGGCATTTTCGACTCCTGCCGTGAGAAGCGCATTGCTGTACATTTCTTTTGTGACTTCCGTAATGTTGTCCGGGGAGACGATATCAATATTCAGTCCTTCCCCGTTATCCTTATGAAGGATTTTTACAGAAGAATACATATTTGAATTGGGATTTCCCCCGATGTAGTTAGCGATATCCTGGCCTGTTACAGTAAACTCATCCACTTCATCATGCTGTCCAACTTCCAATAGCTCAGTGACTTGTGACTTTTGCTCCTCTGATAATGCATCTCCATATACAACAATAGGCAGCCCCAGCTTTTCATTGATGCTTTCATTACCAGTAGAAGCTTGGACATTATTGGGAATAAGGGCAGCGGCCACCAATAAAATCCCTATCAGCGCAACTATAAAACGGTTTTTCATTACATTCGACCCCTTAAAATAGTTTAAAAATTCTTTGAAAATTATGCTAGACTTAAATTTAATTATACTTGTTTATCAGCTTTTAGCATCAACTCTTTGGCTTATTTTTCACACATCCTATATACGCATGGCGACCAAAAAACGTTTCACAAGGGAGTTCTTTTTATGAAGACTTTTAAAATCATGGCTTTGTACCTATTTGCCGCTGGCTTTTTTCTCGCCGGCGTGGCTCATTTTATATACGATACAGGCTTTGCTGCAATGCTTCCTGATTTTGTACCGTTCAAACTGGAAGTTGTTTATGTGACCGCGATTATTGAGTGGATGCTTTCGTTATTCCTCATCTTCCCGCAAACTAGACGCCTTGCGGGAATCGCCACAGCCATATTTCTCTTAGCTGTTCTTCCCGCTAATATTTATGCGGCGATTCATGGGATACCGGCGCCATGGTCTGAGGAAACCAACCTCACCGCTCTCTGGATACGTCCTCTCTTCCAGCCGCTGCTCATCTGGTGGGTACTCGCTGTATCGAAATAGTGTTGTGCGTCCATTCTATTTGATACACTGAAGACAGGATAGATAAAGGAGGCAGCTCAATGAGATTACAAAATAAAAAAGTCATTGCTCTCGTCAGTAAAGATTTCGAGGATTTAGAATTATGGTATCCCCTCCTTCGTTTACAAGAAGAAGGTGCAACCGTGGATCTTGTAGGTGAAGAAGCTGGAGTAGAATACCCAGGAAAATACGGTGTTCCTGCCACAGCTGATTATTCTTTTGAAGACATTGATCCTGCAGACTATGACGGAATTCTAGTCCCGGGAGGTTGGTCCCCGGATAAACTTCGCCGTTATGACACCGTCATTCACATGGTCCGTCATATGGACGAAAACAAAAAGCCGATTGGGCAGATCTGTCATGCTGGTTGGGTGCTCATTTCAGCCGATATTCTAAAAGGCCGTCAAGTGACGAGCACCCCAGGTATCAAGGACGATATGGTCAATGCTGGAGCGATCTGGCATGATGAGGCAGTCGTTCAGGATGAACATATCGTATCGGCACGACGTCCGCCTGATCTCCCACCGTACGCCAAAGCTTTTGCTGATTTGCTAGCTGACAGCTAAATAGTTACTCATAAAAAAATCGCTCATTTACGTTTTCTGTTAGGTTTATTCACTAACATCATAACGAATGGAGCGATTTTTTTCGTATAAGGTTAAGTTTGTTTCAATAGATAGGTATTTAATTATATGGAAGTTATCTGGAAACTCGTTTTCGAGACATTTTGTGAATGCATCAGGGGCGGCAAGGAATAACTCGCTTTCCTTGGGAGCATTTGAAAAAGCTGAAATACCGTTGTAGTTTCTTTTTCATATATCTTTCCTTGGGTTTCGTTTCTCCCTCCATGGTAATGGGGTCTTGGAAATGGTGAGACTCCTGCGGGAATGGATGGACTGGCTAGACCCCGCAGAGCTTTAGCTCGAGGAGGCTGGCCGTCATCCCCGCGGAAAGCGAGCTATTTCCAAGACCCCATTTCTCCAATTAAAAAAACGAAACCATTTTTCAAGATCAGGGAGTTTTAACATTTTAACAAGTTGGTAGCGTCATCAGTTTCTTTTTTAGACTTCAATCTCATCATGGCAGATATCTTCATATAAAAAAGCTTAGACACAACACGTCTAAGCTCTCATGCTTGCAGGGCTTTCCCCGCAAGCATTCTGATCACAGCATCGTCCATCGGCGGATTATGGAGACCTGCCCGCACGTCACGATAATATTTCTCGAAAGGCTGATCCTTAGATAAACCACGTCCTCCAGCAATACGCATAGCCAAATCGACGACTTCGGCAGCAGTATTCGTAACAGCGAGCTTGACGGCGGCGAGCTCAGGTCCCATGTGTTCCCGTTGCTCCGGTTCCTCATCCCAGCGTCTTGCCGTGCTGTACATAAAACTGTGCGCCTGCATCAATTTCCATTCCATTTCCCCTATTTTATCCTGTATATGACTTACTTCAGAAATTGTAGTATCTAAACTGTTGGGCTGAAAAGACTTGGCAAATTTAACGGCATCATTACGAGCTGCAAGTGCAATCCCCAGGTAGCAAGCTGGAATATGCAGGAGCCAACCTTTCGGCGAAGGTTTCCCTTTGGTTTTCACTTCTACTAAATCATCTGTACTAAGCTCCACGTGATCAAGTACTAAGTCATCACTCTCTGTACCGCGCATGCCGAGGGTGTCCCACGTCTTTTCAACTCGAATCCCTGGTTGGTGGCGATCGATCAAAAACCAGCCGATGTCATCTAAATCCTCTACATAAGCAGATACGATATAATAATCCAAATGATCAGCCATGGAAGTGAAGGTTTTTCGACCATTCACAATATAGGTATCCTCTTGCCGCACAGCTGTTGTTTCAGGAATACCTCCTCTGGTAGGACTTCCTGTGGCAGGCTCTGTAGCTGCCCTGTTTACAACGGCTTGATTCTCCGCTACTTCTTTGGCCAGACGTTCGAAGTGATGTTTCTTCCAGCTTTTTTCATCGCTCAACTCCATCATAATTCCTAAATGCCAGCCAATGGATAAAGCAGCTGCTCCATCTCCTTCAGCAATTTTTTCTTGTAATAACAAAAACTCATATAAGGAAAGACTTTCTCCCCCGAATTGAACCGGTAAACTTAAGGATGGATATTTTTCTAGTTTCATGACCTTTAAGGTTTCGTTCGAAAACTCCGCATTTTGATCAGTCTTAATTACATGGGAACGAGCTTCCTCAGCTATCACAGACGCTTTAGTATATAAGCGCTCCTGCCTGTCATTTCTTATCCACGAACGAATAAAATCACTCATTTCACTCACTCCATTAAAACAATTTAATTAAATCATACAAAACCTGTATGTATTGTGCGAATCATCCGCTTGCCATTTATTGATCATTTATAGTCCTTAGAGTTTTACGCTCTGCAACTTTTCATCCTTAAAGATCTTTTTGAGGAGTGTAGAAATGTTTAATTATCATTACTTTCGTACGAGGTGAGCATAGAAATTAGATGTCCGATTAATAATTATATGAATACGGCAGCTTGTCAGAAGTATTTTAGGCCAGTCCTGCCAAGCGATTCACCGTATTTCCTGCAGCGCCTGTTTCACTGATATATAACTCTTCAGTGACAGCTCTCCTAAATTTACATAAGGAGCACTTTGGAGTGCGAAGTTCGGTTTGACTCCGGTCAGTACGAGGGTTGTACCCATGAGGTCAAGCAGCTGGTTCAGCTGGTAGATTCCGATATGAAGATCTTTATTGAACGTATGCACTGCGGATAAATCAAGGATGAGATAATCTTCCTTCGATTCCTGGACATGATGGCTCACGACATCCAATATTTGCTGCAAACGATCTTCATCTACCGTTCCGACCAATGGAAGAACTGAAATATTTTCCTCAATAGGGACAATAGGGGTTGAAAGACGTCTCACTTCAGAGGAATAATGGCCCACAAGGTTTTCTGCATCTTTTCTTTTAGTTATATCTTTTTGCACACCAACAAAAAAGTTTTGATCCATATTTTCTATATAGACTGGGAAGATTTGGAGTTCATTCCAAAACGGCGTCCCATCTTTCCTATAATTCAAAAGCTCGACTTGCACGGATTTAGAGTTGGCGAGAGCCTCTCGTATTTTTCCGAGAGAATCTGCTTCTGTACCTTCTCCTTGTAAGAACCGGCAATTATATCCCAGAATTTCATCAGCTTCGTAACCTGACAAGTCCACAAATCCCTTATTCACATAGATAATCGGATTATCGTCCTGCTCAGGATCTGAAATGACCACCCCTGCTCCTACATGGTCAATGGCTGCTTTAATAAATTCATTTTGCTGTATTTCTTCAAGTTTATCCAACGAGTTATAATTCATTATGTATGATCCTCTCTAGAGAAATGGGTTACTATCATAATAAAATGAACACAAAAAAATTACCAACTATACGTAAAAGGTAATCACCACTCCTTTATCTTAAGCTCCGGCCAAAGTCTTTTCCACTTGCTTACCTTTTTTTCGTACACATGCTGTGGAATCATCTTCTTGTTCGGGCGTACAATCAGTTGAAATAGATCATCCAGACCATAAGGGGCATATATTTGGTAGATACCGTTGGTCTTTTTGACTCCGATGGCTGAAGCTGTGGCGGGCCATGTATCAATCGCTTCTTCGACGGATTGATAGGGCGGAATTTTCTTCCCGAATTTCTTCTCGTACCATACGTGCACTCGCGCTTCATTCGTAACATCTATAGGATAACCAGCATGCTCCAGCTTCTTATTACAAACAGCTTCTATCCAGTCTTCTCTTTCACCTGTGTGATCGTGCGCATCGTAGTAAACGATATCAATATCCCCAATACCGTAACCAGCTTCCCTTCCGCACAAATAGTTCCAGACACTTTGAGTAATGCAGCCTGCCCCAATGTAGTAATGATCGAATTCACTTTCCGCCACGTCTAGAACTTCCTGAACAAAATCAGTTTGTTCTACTATTTCAGTCAGCTGATCTTCCAGCATAGTTTCATCCTTTCCACACTTTATATTCTAACAAATTGATAAAGGCTTCAACTTGAGGAAGGGCGCGGACTTCTTTTTTAACACAAGCCCACGTTTTTCTTTGAATCGGAACTCCTTCGTCTAATAAAGGGATATGCGGGAGCTTCTTCAACTCCTTTGTTATAAGGCTTTTTGGTAAGACAGTCATTCCTAATCCTGTGACCATCAATTGTTTTGCCGTCTCAAAATGGTCTACTTTCATCGTCCGGCGTACTTTCCAATCCATTTGTTGATACATCCATTCTTCAACCAGCCTCTGATAATCTGCATCCGTTTTGAATTCTATGAATGGACGATACTTCCCTTTTGCAAATTCTTCCGTATCAAATAAATACAAAGGATCATCAAACAGATGGAAACGTTCATAACCCTGCAGTGCCTCTCCTCGTAAAATTGCCAGGTGATAATCCGAGGCCGTTTGTTTAATTTCTGCACTTACTCCTGTCACTAAATCTATGGTTACATCAGGGTAGAGCTTCGTGTATTCCTGTAAAAGACCAGGCAGATAATGCTGGCTGACTAACGAAGAGACACCTAGTGATAATGTACCCGACACTTCGTTCTTACTGCTCCTTATTCGGTTATGTAATTCCTCTTCTTTAGCTATCATCTCTTTAGCATGTTGCAAAACCGCTTCCCCTAAAGGTGTCAGCACAAGCTGCCTTGAAGTACGAACGAAAATATCCATTCCGAAATATTCTTCGATAAATTTCAAGCGCTGGGTAATCGCAGGTTGAGAAATCAACACATGCCTTGCCGTAGACCGTATAGTTTTATAATGTTCAAGCTGAATAAGGAGCCGATAATCTTCGACTTTCACAATCTCACCCCCTGATAACTAATACCTATCAACTACTATTGTAAAACAATATTATTCTTATCGCACGAAGTGACCTATGATAAATGTAACGAAACATGGATGAGGTGAAATTGATGGATCAAGTAAATACACGAAAATTACTGTCCAGCTATTTTTTGTATGAATGCGGAAGATCAATGTATTTCGTAATTATAACGTGGTATTTATTTCAGTGGACACAAGATGCTATGTACACAGGACTTTTTGTCAGCTTCGGTTTTTTACCAGGACTATTCTCTAACATCATCTTCGGGGTCCTCGTCGACCGTTACAACCGAAAAAAATTAGCTGTCATCGCAGGAGCCGTCAGTGTAGCCTCCCTTACCCTTTTAGGCGGAGCCTTCTTTTTAGAATGGATCAGCCCGTGGCTGCTGATTCTAACACACATGGTTCTGCAGACGACAGGATCGCTTTTCCGTCCATCCTTACAGGCGCTTGTGGCCGAAGTGTTCCTTCCAGAAGACCTGCCTAGAATTTTCTCGCTATCAGGGTCAGCCACCATTTCAGGAAGTTTAGCAGGAGCAGCCATGGGTGGGGTTTTTTCAAGTCTAATGTCTGCCCCTGTTTCTATAACTATAGTCGTGATGTTTTACGCTGCTGCTTTTACGGCGGTAGCCAAACTACATTACACTTCTACGATAGAATCACGTAAAACCTGCAGAGAACCCTTTATATCTGAACTGCGATCTGGATTTCGATATTTGAATGATCACAGCTTTCTATATGGGTTATTCATGATGATGATGCTTGGTCAGTTGACGTTCCATATGACACTCGGTTTTTTATCGGTCTACACAAGTGACTATTTAGAAAAAAACGCCTTCGTTTACGGAACGCTTGATGTAACTTTTTCTGTGGGAGGTATCGCTGCAGGGGTCTTAGGAGCATGGTGGTGGAAACGAATGAAAAACAATCTCGCGGTGTTTTCTCTTGCGGTCATGGCGTGCGGTTTGCTATTGGCGGGGATCACTCAGCATGTTGTGATGGCTTTTCTAGGCATTTGTCTCATCGGTATAGGTACTTCCTTCGTCCGATCCCTGCTTCAATCCGTACAACAAATCGCAACGGCAAAGGAATTTCATGGACGGATGGCAAGCTTCCGAATGCTTTGCAACCAGAGTGCAGTGGTCATCACAGGTCCTCTATTCGGGTTCACAGCTTCTTCCATCGGTGCTAATTACGTATTCCTCTTCTTATTGATTCCAGTGTCTTTAGGTATCATATGGTCTGCTTATCAAGCGAAGCATCCGCTGTTCGTAGAAATCACCACTTCTAAAACCGCATAAAAACAAGGTATGCTCCGGGCCGGCATACCTTGTTTTTTCATGTATAGAGGATCGTATGTTATCTCGTTTCTTCTTTCGGTGCCTTATATACCTTCTCTACCTCAACTCCCAGTGTCTTTAAGTAATCGACGATCTGGTCTAGGCTTTTCATAATTTCACCTCAGTTTATACAAGATTATGTTAGTAATGACTGATCTACCATCTTTACGATTGACGAATCGGTATAGTTTCATTTTTCTCTAATCTAACCATACCCCAGATTCCATCGCAATATTCCATTTCAAGCGTATTTTACACAGATTTTTCACATTTATTCTTTAAATGGATGCAAGTCTTCCACTAAATCAATAAATACAGATGCATTCTTGGATATTTCCTTCTCATCAGACGGAGTGACGTAGGAAAAGAAACGAGTCGGCACCTTAATGAATGGAAGTGGGAAAATTAAATCCGAAGCATTCGAATGCTCTGCCACCGTCTTAGATATCAAGGATAGTCCGAGGTTCTGTTTCACTCCTTGTATCACTCCATGATTACTTCCGATTGTGATCATTTTTCGGGGTCTGACGTTATAGCTTTCTAATAATGATTCCAGCACGGCCCGTGTACCGGATCCACCTTCTCTAAAGATCCACGTCTGATCCTGAATTTGCTTGAACGTAATCTCTTCTGTAGAGCGCAGGGGATGATTGATTGGGACGACAACAACCATTTCATCTTCCATGAAGGGATGGGATGATAAATCTTTCTTATTGACCTGACCTTCCACTAGCCCAATATCCAACTCATGTAGTTGTACACCAGTGTTAATCTCTTCTGTATTTTTAATGGTTACGTTCAAATCCACTTCTGGATATAACTGATCGAAGGCTTTTAGAATACCCGGCAAAATATATTCACCTACCGTGTAACTGGCCCCGATGCGTATTTCCCCGCGCAGCTGATGATGGTATTCGGACACTTCGTTTTGAGCTTTTTCTAAAATTCCAAGTATCTGTTTCGCTCTTTGATAAACGATTTCTCCCGTACTGGTCACCTGAAACCTTTTCGGAGAACGATCGATTAGCGTTGTTTCGTAGTGTTCCTCCAGGGTCTTGATATGAAAGCTGACCGTTGGCTGAGATAAGTTCAATTTCTGAGAAGCTTTTGTAAAACTCTCCAACTCAATAACGGCTATATACGTTTTCAATGCGTCTATATCCATGGGCACGCCCCCATCATTTAAATTATTGATCATTAAGATTATAAACTTTTATTTTACTAATGATATGGTCACTCGTATAGTGTTTCATATACAAAATCAGAAAGTAGGATCACTATAATGAACAAAACGCACCGATCGCTACTGCTGGGAATCGCTTTTACTTTCTCAGTAGCCGGGGTTGGATTCTTAATTGCCTTACTGCCTGGGTTCCGACACATCGGTCCGCTTTCAGCTGCGATTATACTAGCCGTAATCTACCGGCATTTCTTCGGGTTTCCAGAACCATTAAGAAAAGGCATACAATTTTCCGCTAAAAACTTACTGCGTCTCGCTATTGTATTATTTGGATTAAAGCTGAATATAAACGTAATTTTACAAGAGGGGGTTCCCTTGATTCTCCGCGACTTGCTCGTCGTTGTTTTCAGTATCGGAGTGATGATGTTATTAGCCAGGTCTTTAAAGGCGGATCGATCACTTTCTTTACTATTAGGCATCGGGACAGGGGTATGCGGGGCGTCAGCAATTGCGGCCGTATCCCCTATTTTAAAATCAAAGGAAGAAGATACAGCATTGAGCGCCGGCATCATCTCTCTTGTAGGCACAGTGTTCGCCATCGTCTATGTCCTACTGCGTCCTTTCCTTCCCATGGAAATGGAGGTATATGGCATGTGGGCCGGGTTAAGTTTACATGAAGTTGCCCATGCTGTGCTTGCAGGCGATCCTGCAGGCGAGGAAGGTTTGGCTATGGCTTTACTCGCGAAGCTGGGTCGTGTAGCACTTCTCGTACCTCTATGCATTCTATTAATCTGGATGATGAAGAAAAAGAATAAAAACACATCGAACCAATCCATTCCCTTTCCATGGTTTTTAGCAGGTTTTTTAATGATGAGTTTACTCGGGAGTTTCGTCCTCGGCGTCTACATCCCGGTTTCAGAAGGAGTAATGGATGCAATCTCCAGCCTTACTTCATTCATTTTGACGATGGCTATGGCTGGTCTGGGACTGAATGTAAGTCTGCGTGATGCGCGCGCTCGGGCGTTCAAGCCCATCATTGCTGTCGTTTTGACTTCTATTTTATTGTCGATCGTCACCTCATTTATCGTATAAGCTATAAACATAGAGGGGGGATGGCTTCATGATCGTGCCATTGAATCACTATGAAACAAGGATTGCAGAACAAATCGTAAGTATTCAGCGTCCCGCTTACCAAATCGAAGCCGATCTGATCGGGAGTGACCGAATTCCTGGACTTTACGATACTGTAGAGGATATCAAAGCTTGCGCTGAGACTTTTATCGGATGGTACGTTGGCGATCATTTGGCCGGCTTTATTTCTTACGTCTGGAATGATGCAACGGTGGATATTCACCGATTAGTCGTTTCCCCTTCACATTTTAGAGAGGGGATAGCGAAAAATTTACTATCTTATATCCTCCATTTCGAAGCTGAACGTATTATCGTCAGCACAGGAGCCAAGAACGTGCCTGCCAGGAAACTGTATGCATCTTTAGGCTTTCGCGAAAGGGAGTATCAGGTGGTCGAAGATGGATTGTCGATCGTCCATTATGAATATTAATAGAACAATCTAATTCAACATAAGTTCAGCACTTAAATAACAGTGTATTTAACAAACAAAAGCGCTTGGTTTTTATTATCCAAGCGCTTTTGTCTGTCTTTTCATAAAAAGTTATTAAGCTATATGGCAGGATACTTTAAGACTCAGTTTCGAGATAACCCAGGGCTCGTCGCTTTAATGAGAGTCTGGTGTGGTTGGGAAGCTACTCGCTTTCCTGTGGGATCTTTGCTGTTCCGTCATCTTATTGAGTGGAAGGTGGTTTTAGGAATGGACTCGCTTTCCGTGGGAGTGCAGTGAGCTTCCTGATATGAACGAAACTGTCAACCCCTCACCCTTTTGACCGTCTTTAAGAAGAGAAGCTTCATCGCTTCTTTTTTAGGGTCTTCTTTCAGCCTATCCTGGTAAGGAGGACAAGTGGTCTTCTTGTCGACCTTACCAGGATAGACTATTCGCGGGCGAAGAAAATAGGCTCCTTTCTTTCGAGTAATGGGTAAGACATAAGTACACGGCACGAAGGCAAAAATCTAGACTGCGGTTAGCATTCTGATATCCGTGGGTTCGCACATTTTATCTTTCCGTATAAAGGCCCTTCCACTAACTCAGGGCGTGCGTTAGTCTATGAAGACATAGCACATGGGAAGCACGTGGATTTGCCTTTCCGGTTTTTCTCTTTGCCTTCGAGCCCTATACTCATTGAAAGGTGAACTTCATGAAACCATGAGGGGGGATCTGGCGGTTGGATTTTCTTATTTCCCTTGAGGAATGTCTTCGATTTCTTGCATAACGGCCCAAATGAATCCAGCTAGTTCTCTAGCTACAGCCGTGACAACCTTCCCTTTTTCCTTCCCTCGTGATAGTAAGCGATAGTACTTTTTGTGAAGTCTATTTTGTGCTTTCCACGAGATCGAACGAATCTCTGGGGGAAGGCCATCTAAGCGTTTCTTTAGGTTTCCTTTAATCGCGGGTTTATAACGATAGCTCCAAGCAGCTTCAATGAGAAGGCGTCTCACATGCCGGTTTCCTGTTTTCGTGATCTTCCCTTGATAACGTACGTCTCCGCTGGACCGTTCGCTAGGAATTAAACCGATATATCCCATGAATTGGCCGGGTTTGGGAAACCGTTTAAAAGAGCCGATTTCAGCTGCGAGACTTACCGCGGTAATTAAAGCGATGCCCCGTAAGGATTGGAGAACTTGAATGATAGGGGCGTGAACACCTTCGGTAGACTGAATTTTTAATTCTTCTTCAAACCGTTTAATACGCTGTTCTAATTCTTGGAGTTGGTGGTAATATTCCTGAAAGGTCAAGGTAGATAGCTTGTTTTTAAAGGTTAAGGCATCCAGCCAAGCACGATATTTCTTCGTCCATTTATTGATGCCGTGGGGAGGTTGAATATTATTTCGAAGCAAGAATTTCGTCAAGTGATGTTTCGCTCTTAGCTCATCTTCTTTGGCATCTTCGCGTGCCCGAACTAGATCACGAAGGGCTTCATCTTCTGGTGTAGGGACATAAACAGAAACCAATTCTCCCGCTCGATATAACTGGGCGAGTCGAATGGAATCTCGCTTGTCCGTCTTGATCCTCTCTCCTGGCTTTTGAGGAATTAAAGACGGGGCGATGACGTCACAATGAATCCCCATAGCTAGAAATTGTCTGTACAAGGGATACCCGGTTGAACCGGCTTCATAGCAAAACCGCAAAAGTTGAATGTCTCCCAGTTTCCTTACTAATTTTCGAATGGCTTCAGGGGTGTGAGGAATCATCCCCCAGTACCTGGGTTTTTCTCGACCTTCATCCGCAATAGCAACAGCAATTTTTTCTTTAGAAACGTCTAAGCCAACGTATTTCAGGGTACTCTTCATAGTAAGCTAGCTCCTTCCGTAATGTAGCACTGATTTGGGGATAGGGTCCTTACCTATTGTTTACCCGATTAACCTACGAATTTACGAGTAGGGAGCTAGTTTTCGTTCATGATAACTCAGGCTGCCGCCTTCCGGGATCTCACCAATCACTCTCTTCCCACAGGAGTCTCATCCATTCCTAAAACCACCTAACTTATATCAAGAGACGGAACTAAGAATTGAGAAGCAAAAAAATCTCTTATACCAACGTTTCCCAACCAAACTCGTGTATTCGAGCTTCGACGCTTAGCGGTTTAACGAGACTTCCTTCACTTCTTTACGATAAGTCAACATCGACTCCCTTCGTTCTTCGTATTTTCTATATCTCCAAAAGCTCAGTCCAGTCCATAAGCCGCTGTCCAAAGCGATTCCGCTTTTACCAAGGGAGTCTCCTAGCTTACCAACCACCCTGTACGAAATGGAATGAACGACCCCTTGACACTGGAAAAGACTTCTGATCTCTCATCTATGCTGCGTATTTCAGCTGTAGAGCTTTGAGGTATGGGAAATGGGGCGACTTGTCGTTGCCACTCGAAAAGAGCTGTACTTCACTCAAGACACTGTCTCAGATGTTTCCGTAATCCTCACAACAGCAAGAAGGTCCGGGAAATGGCGAGACTCCTATGGGAGAACAGTACATGGTGAGATCCCGGAGGGCGTTAGCCCGAGGAAGCTCACCGTACGCCCATGGAAAGCGAGTGATTTCCCGGACCTTCAAGCTCTATTTTTGTGGCGGAAACAGTCCGAACATCTTGAAACCGAGTCTTCCACTAAAGGGAGCTTATATGAATATAAACATTGAAAATTACCAGAAGCTTTAACTTAGAAATTTCCGTTACTAAAAGGAGAGCTTGAACCGGTAAATGAATCGCTTTCCATGGGCTGAAGCCCTGCGAGATCTCACCACGTTCTGTCACCGAAAGGAGTCCCGCTGTAACCGACGCTTTTATTTCGTAGTTCCGTACTGATTCTCAGGTTCTGCATATTTATTGAACCTGCGTTGAAACCAGTAAAACAAATGAGTAACGACAACTTTGATGATAGCGTAGGCCGGGATAGCTACAATGATGCCAAGCACCCCGAATAAATGGCCCGCCGTCAACAACACAAATATGATGGTAACGGGATGGACATGCAGCCGTTTCCCCATAATTTGCGGGGATATGAACTTTCCTTCTAACAGTTGGACGACTGTCCATACTAAAGTAAGCTTCAAGAGCATGAATGGAGAAGTGACAATAGCAATGATCAGCGCTGGAATGATCGCAATCATAGGTCCAAGATACGGCACGACACTTGTGACACTTGCTATAGCCGCAAGCAATAACGCATAGTCAAGTCCGATGATGAGAAAGCCGATATACATCATCACACCTATACAGAAGCTGACGATGATCTGACCTTGTATATAAGCACTGAGCTGGTGATCGATCCCTTTAAATACACTGGAAAGCTCCGGACGAACCTTTGGCGGAAATACTTTTAAAATCATATTCGGGAATTTTTCCCCATCTTTTAAAAGGTAAAATAAAATAAACGGCAGCGTAACTAAGGCAATAATCACATTAGTCACAGTGGATATAAATGTCGTCAAACCTTCTACTGTATTTCCAGCATAAGTTGAAAAATTCTCAGAAACCTGTCCAAGGGTCCCCTCAAGGTCCCGGAACAAATCGTTGTAGTAGCCTGCAAAAATTGAATTCTTCATCCAATTATGGATGGAGTCTGCCAATTCCATTAAATATTGAGGTAATTCCTGAGCCAGACTCATGAACTGTTTTTCCAGGAATGGAATGATCAAAAATACAATCAAGGTAATCACACCAGCTACGAGAGCTAGCGTAATCAATATCCCCCATATCCGCTTAAGACCGAAACGCTCCAATAACCTTATGAAAGGACTCAATAAATAATACACAACCACTGTAAATATGACGGGCAAAGCGGCTGTTTCAATGAAGATGACGATTGGATGGAAAATGAAAGAAACTTGTGTATATACTAAAACATTGATTCCGACGAACAGGATAACTGCCAGTATGTAAAGTAAATTCCTGCCCCCGAAAAAACGTATCATAGGTGTAGATTCCCATCTATCCATATAAATCTCCTCCTTCCCGCATATGGCTTAATCATAATACATTCCGCATTAAATTTCTTTAATATTATCCTATAAAAAAAACGTGCCGGACGAGGCACGTTTTCCTTCCTTACTTTTTTACCTGCGTTTCCGCATGAACTTTCTAATTAATGGATATATCATCGGACCATATTTAATCGCACGTTTAAGCAATCTCCCCATGTTGATAACCTCCTACCCGATTTGGTTTCTTATTGGTTATGTTTCCCTGTTATTGCTAAACTAAAACACTCTTTCTGTTCACCCTACGACCTTATGGTAAAGACGACGGGCTTCGGTCACATCTTTTGTACCATGAATAAGAACTCGTCCATCTTTGAAAAAAACCATACGGTAATCATTCGTTTGAAAAGATATCAAAAATGGATTTTCCTCTACGTTTCCTGCTGGAATTGCCGCTTTCAATTCTTCAAAATTCCTCTCCACTTTTTGACCAGGACGTATTTGAACCGTGTCACGGCCGCAGAGAACTGCCGTTTTCGTTTGATGTTCTAAAGACAAGAAGGGATAGGACGGGTTTTCTCCGCAGGAAGGACAATCTTTATTTTTTGCGCGGCCGACTTTCACTGCAGAATATTGATGGTTCCATAGATCAAAGGTGATCAGTTTATGAAACAGGGCGTCATAGTCACCTACTAACAGCTTTAAAGCTTCTGCCACCTGGTGTGCTGTCACCATATGCACAGCGGGACTGATGATACCCGCCGTGTCACATGTAGCCCCTCCTAAGGGTACAGATTCCAGCAGACAATGCAGGCATGGGGTTTCTCCGGGAACTATTGTGAAACTCATCCCATGACTTCCTACACAGCCGCCATAAATCCAGGGTGTAGCATATTTTTGACAGCAGTCATTAAGCAGCATCCGCGTATCAAAATTATCTGTGGCATCTAACACGACATCCACAGTCGGAATAAGCGATTCCATCTCTTCTCGCTGAGCATCCATTATATGGGCTTCAATCGTCACTTCTGAATTGTAAAGCTGCAGCTTTTTTTTGGCGGCAACCGCTTTGGGCGTGCGGCTTCGAGCATCCTCCTCGTCGAAAAGCTGCTGTCTTTGAAGGTTACTCCATTCCACATAGTCCCGATCCACTATCGTCAGCTTACCGATACCTGATCTGACGAGTTGCTCTGCACTGCTTGTCCCGAGAGCACCTGCTCCAACAATCAACACATGTTTCGACTTTATTTTGTTCTGACCTTTTTCACCAATAGGTGTGAAGAGGTGCTGACGTGAATAGCGATCTTGAGCCATACTTGCTCCTCCGTTCCTTCATGATAGACTTTGAATCATTTTATCATGAAGTTACCGCATGACGCTTCCTCCAGAAATTTTCATAGACTCTCCTATAATATTCGAAGAAGCGTCTGACAATAAAAAGATAATGGCACGAGCCACTTCTCCTGGAGTGCTCAACTGACCGGACGGAATCCCCGCTTCAGCCACCTTTAACTGTTCCTCGTAGCTGCGTCCCTCACGCTCGCCCTTGCTTTTGATCGCTTGCTGGCCCATAGCTGTATCAACATAGCCGGGACACACGGCGTTGACCCGGATGTTATGTTCGACCGCTTCTACAGCAAGAGATTGAGTGAAGCCTGTGACCGCAAATTTAGAGGCACTGTAGGCGATGTTACTATGTGTTCCTCTCAAACCAGACAATGAGGATAAGTTCACGATGGCTCCTCTCGGATTCGATTGTTGTTTCATATGCTTATAAACTTCCTGAGTCAGTAAAACTGTCGAAAAGTAGTTTAATTCCATGATCGATCGAAGATCTTCTTCAGATATCTTGTCTAAAGGACCTCCGCCGATTACTCCAGCAGAATTGACTAGCCCTGTTATTGGTCCCAGTTGTTCAGCCGCTTCAGAAACCAGGCCTTTACGAGATTCCTGATCATTCAAATCAGCAGGGGCAGAGAACACTTTGGCATCGCTGTCCACATGCATGCATGCTTCCTCTAAAGCTTTAAGTTTCTCTTCATCTCTTCCTGTAATCGTGACAGCAGCTCCGGCTTTTACCGCTTCGACTGCTGTTTCGTAACCGATGCCTCCGGTCGCCCCGGTAATAAGTATATGATGCTCTGATAATGCTTCGTTTGAGAATACGTTCATCATGAAGCCTCCTTTTATGGTAAAGATTACACTTTTTTAGAGACTTCAAACTTTTATCCACAAAAAAATCAACGCCCTAACTTATTTTCTGTTAAGACGTTGATTCCAGGGAACAGCTTTCGGCCAATCCCTCGTTATTTGTTTGTTATATTTTCTCATAGCTACCGTCACCACTTCTTAGTCATTATTTCCGCTTGTTTTTACGGAATGGCATGAGAAGTTTGCCGCTTCTTGTGCGCTCCACTTTTGTGGAAGCTGTCTTTTGAGATTCCTTAGCTTCTTCACTATTCTTATAATCTTGATCGAATAGCTCACGAGCTTTGGAATAAAGCATGGTCATTTTGAGTACCTCCCTTACGTTAGTATATTAATATAATTCCCGGATTCATTCGTACTAAAACTAAGGAATTTAAGAAAATTCTACTCCCTATAAGGGGGGTAACGCAATAGTTTTTTTTACAAATTTTTTGACATATTTCGGTGATTTTTTTACCATGGCATAATAAAGAGGATGCAGATGATTAGAAAGTTGCCATGACGGCCTTTATAATAGGATTATGCAATGTATATCTAGGAGGATTTATTATGATAAAAGTAGCGGCTCTTGTCGGAAGTCTTCGTAAAGATTCTTATAACATGAAACTGACTAATTTTATGAAAGAAAGATACAAAGGTCGTTTAGATATCCATGTTGTCCCTATTCGCGATTTAGCTTTTTATGATCAGGATATCGAGAATGAAACTCCCCCTTCTGTGCAGCGCTTTAAAGCAGAAGTCGCTGATGCCGATGCTTTTCTAATCGTAACGCCTGAATTCAATCATTCAATCCCCGGTGTGCTTAAAAATGCATTGGACTGGCTGTCCCGCGGGGAGCGTGAAATGGCGAATAAAGCCACCTTCATAGCAGGTGCCACGATGGGTGTCCTTGGAACCGTACGAGCTCAAATGCAGCTCCGTCAAATCTTGAACTCTCCTGGAATGGGCGCGAATGTGCTGCCTGGTAATGAGATTCTAATCGGAAAGATCCAGGATAAGATGGACACCGATGGACATCTGCACGACAAGCAGACGGTCGACTTTCTTGATAACGTGATCGAACAATTTATTCCTTTTGCAGAAGCACAAAAAGAAGAAGCTTATCACTAAATAATGGAAACATTGAGACTAGCCTTTAATCGTCAGCCGATTGAGGGCTTTATTTATGTTTACCCTCTTTAGTATAGGGAATTTATTCAGCATTAGCATAGCAGCTTACTAAAGAGGTTTATAAAAAGGATGATGAAAACATGCAAAAGAAACTACAGCATTGGAATGAAGTCGTGGAAGGAACGGTCTTTGGCCCCCTTGCTCAATATGCATCTACAGTAGAGTACGATTCGAGAGAGACGACTGAAGACTCCATATTTGTATGTATACCTGGAGAAAACTACGATGGACATCAGTTCATTGAGCAAGCCATTAAGAATGGAGCAAAAACCGTAGCGGGTACGGACGCACATCTACTTTCTACATATTCTTCCACTTTTCCTTCTATTACTTTCATCCATGTAGCCGATGCCCGATTAGCACTCGCACACCTATCTTCTCACGTATTTGGAAATCCATCTGAATCAATATCTACGATCGGTGTCACAGGTACGAATGGTAAAACTACGGTTACTTCTTTCATTTACTCCATTTTGAATGCCCTTTCGCTTCGCACAGGATCTATCGGTACGGCGGGTATTTGGGACGACGCACAGAAAACAAGTTTCAGGCAGACTGTTCCTACTACTCCGGAAGCCCCTGATATTCATAGGGTGCTCGACCATTTTAACCAAAAAGGGATGAAAGCAGCCGTCATAGAATCTACTTCTATCGCCATTGAACAAAAGAGGCTGGCAACTATTGATTTCAATGTAGCTGTCCATACAAATTTAACACCGGAGCATTTAGAGTTCCATGGCAGTATGGAAAATTATAAACAAGCTAAATTAAAGTTGTTTGAACAGGCTGAACGAGCCGTGGTCAACATTGATGATACAGTCATGGCAGGAGATATCCTGGAAATTTTCAACGGACCTCTCTTAACTTACGGAAAAAATGAGCGAGCCGATCTTCGAATGCGGGACATCCATACTACGTTAGATGGAACATCCTTTACCTTCCAAACACACGAAGGACTATTTGAAGTTCATGCACCAGTTTACGGGGAGTATAACGTCAGTAATCTATTGGCTGCCATTGGAGCCTGCAAGCAGGCCGGATACTCTATGGCAGAAATCCTCTCTGTTATATCTATGGTGAAATGCCCGGAAGGACGCTATCAGATTGTAAAAAATGATGCCCCTTACCAAATTGTATTGGATTACGCTCATACACCTGATGCTTTATCAAACATTTTACAAGCCGTTTCATCCATTCCTTACCAAAAACTAATCGTCATGATTACAGGGGTTGGATTAAGAGACCCAAACAAACGCCCATTAATGGCGAAAGCGGTAGAAGGAATGGCTGATGAAATCATAGTGAGTGTCGACCAGCCTGGGTTTGCAGATCGTCAGGAAGTGGTGAATGATGTCCTTAAAGGATTCAGAAACCCGTTAGAACATAACATCCATACTAAATTATACAGAGAAGAAGCCATTCACCATGCTTTTGATTTAGCAGCCCCGGGAGACCTTGTTCTTTTAACAGGTATCGGTTTTGGAGGGTACCAGGTCATAGGGAATGAAAAAGTTCCTTACTCCGAGCTCGAAGTAATCGATGATTATTTCAATAAGTGTCCTTCTTATAAAGATTGCGTAATGTTTTAGAGAATACCTTTCTATATTAAAACACCCAAGCGGACGAAGGTTGTGGAATGACAACTTTCTGCAGTCAGCCTTTTATCATTTGGCTATGTTAAAGTTGGTTGTTGATATTGATAAGTGAGATATTCAACAATATGGCAGGATACTGAAAGACTTGATTTCGAGACATTTGGTGAGTGGGTCAGGGCGGCGGGGAAGCGAGTGATTTCCCGGACCTTCAAGCTCTATTTTTGTGACGGAAACAGGCAGAATGTCTCGAAACTGAATCTTCTGCTATAAGGAAATTAGAGATTATATGAATATCAACAAGGAACTTTAACAAAGCCTATCATTTAGGCACAGGTCCTGCTTCCATCAACAAATCTACTAAATGCATCGCCTCCATTTTCTTTTCAAGTCCAGTTCGTTCAATTCCTACTCTCATTTGAATCAGGCAGCCAGGATTAGTTGTGATGACAGCATCTGGCCTCTTTTCTTTGACATCATCCATCTTCACATCGAGGATTTTCATAGATTCATCATAATTCACTAAATTATAGATCCCTGCCGACCCGCAGCAGAAATCAGGACGTTTTAATGGTCTGAGCTTCAACCCCCTTACTTGATTCAATAGAAGGAGAGGCGGCTCGCTTACGCGTTGCACATGGGTCATGTGGCAGGAAGGCTGATAAGTTATCGTCCGCTCTATAGGCTCAGTGAATTCTAATCCATTCAATTCCACAAGAACTTCAGAAATGTCACGAACCTTCTCGGAAAAATCCTCTGCCCGCTCATGCCAATATGTTCCTCGCTCGAACAAGTGAGGATACTCAGTCATTTTTGCTCCACACCCACCCGCATTGTTGACGATATAATCTATTTCTTCGAGATCAAAAGCCTCCATGTTTCTGACGGCCAGCTCTTCTGCCGTGGCCGATTTACCTGCGTGTGAATGCAGGGCGCCACAACATGTCTGCTGCCTTGGCACTACCACCTCTGCACCAGAAAGCCGCAAGAGCTCGATCGTGTTTTGGTTGGTATCAAAAAAAACACCATCCATGACGCATCCGGTAAAAAAAGCTACTGTCATTCTTAATTTATAATCAGGTCGTATCCGATGTTTACGGAGGGATCTTTCTAATGGACCTGGCTGATCAGGTACGGCTTTCTCGAAACGGCTCACATTCAATGGGCTGGCGGAAGTCAAATACGTTACTTGCGCAAGCTTACGCATTCCTGATTTTTGATAGAGCCATGCCGCATTTCCCAATGTCCCCATCCAGCGAGAAGAGGGAAAGACTCTATCAAACAAGAATTGTTCGGTTTTTCTTTGAAAGCCTGACTTAACTTCTTGCTGCTCAATCGCTTCCTTCGCACCTTCTAAAATCCGGCCATACTGGACATTGGTAGGACAAATCGTTGTACAAGCCATGCAGCCCAGACATTTTTCAATCGGCTCCTTCAAATCAGCTATCGTAATTTTCCCTTCGCCTGCCATTTTCACTAAATGAATCCTTCCTCTAGGAGAATGGGTTTCACGTTTCATAGTTTCATATGTGGGACAGACCGGTAAGCAATAGCCGCATTGGACACAATCAAAGGTTTTATCGTAGTTTACTTGTTTCCTTAATGCTTGCAGATCACTCATTACGCAGCACTAGCCTCTGAACCTGTCCGGGAAAGATTTTACCTGGGTTTAAGATATTGTTCGGGTCCCAGCTTTCTTTCATACGTTTCATCATGTCTAGCCCCACCTTCCCAATTGCAGCTTCCATAAATGGCGCTTTCAGTGTACCAATTCCGTGTTCCCCGCTCAGCGTCCCGCCTAATTTAATAGCCGCTAGCATAATCTCCTCTACCGCTGATTCGACTCTAGCCATTTCCTCCTGGTCTCGTTTATCACATAAAATATTAGGATGAAGGTTTCCGTCTCCGGCATGACCGAACACGAAAATTTCGACCTTGTATTTTTCTTTAATCGCTTGCAGGCTTTCCATCATGTCAGGAATTTTACTTCGGGGAACGGTCGCGTCCTCCGACACTTTCGTAGGTTTAATTTGAGCTATGGCAGGAGACACTTGCTTTCTTGCATGCCAGATCCGCGCAGCTTCTTCAGGATTACCTGGAACAATCGTTTCAGAAGCACCTAAATCTATCATTATTTTTTCAACTATTTCTAGTTCAGCAGCTATTCCTTCAGGGTGACCGTCCAGCTCTATGATGAGAATGGCTTCTGCATCAATTGGCAAACCTGCGGGTTGAAAGTTTTCAACGGCCCGAATGCATGCCTGATCCATAAACTCCATCTTAGAAGGAAGAATGCCTGAAGTGAGCGTTTTCGAAACGGCTTCCCCAGCCGACCTTACGTCTTTAAAAGACACCATCATCGTTTGGACTGCTGGAGGCTTTGGCAGAAGTTTCAGCGTGGCTTCCGTAATGACCGCAAGCGTTCCTTCAGAGCCGACTATCAGCTTTGTCAGGTCAAATCCTGTCACGTTTTTGATGGTTTTTCCGCCTGTCCAGGTAATTTCCCCCTCTGGGGTGACAATTTCCAGTCCTAAAACAAAATCTTTTGTCACCCCGTACTTTAATCCTCTTGGTCCTCCAGAATTCTCTGCAAGGTTTCCACCGATTGTTGCGACATGAGCACTACTCGGGTCAGGAGCATACATCAGCCCATATTCCTCAGCAGCTTGATTGATATTCGCTGGTAATGCACTCGGAGAGACTACCACCGTCAAATCCTCCGGACGCACTTTGATTTGTTCCGGCCACTGGGAAAGGTCAAGTACAACTCCTCCATGAACCGGCAGAGGACCTCCACTTAAACATGTCCCCTTTCCCCTTGGATAGACAGGAAAATGAAATTCATTCGCGGCTTTCAGGACCGATGCCACTTCATACTTATTCTTCACCTGGACGACTGCTTCTGGTAAGTACTCCCCAAAAGAAGCGTCAAAACTATAACTGTGACGATCCGCTAACTCAGTTAATACCTGCTTTGGAGTCAACACTCGCTTTAATTCATCAATCCAGTTTTTCATAGATTTTCCCCTTTCAAACATGTTCTTTATAACTACTTCTGGTATAACACTTAAAATCCTTCAAGCAATTATTGTAAGCGATATCACAGAAGTGTATAATAAATAGAAAATTAAGGAAGTGATGAACCTGTTAACAGAAAGTACAATAACTTCGGCTCACACTCGTCCATACTCAAGTTCTCATATCGGCAGAACTAAAAAGCTGCCTTCTTACCGGATGGATTTACGAAGCTTTTCTGAAAAAGAATACAATAAATTCGTGACGTTAAACACAGTAAAAGATTGGTCACAGTTGAAGTGGGAAGATATCGGACGTCCTTATGAAGTGAAGGCTGACTCTAAAGAGAAAAACGATTGGGAAAGCAGACATCAAAAGGCAATGGACCCGCACACTTCTTGGACGTACTTTAATAAAGCTTTTCACGAATGGTTCATAAAAGACGTGCCTGGCGAACTGGAATCCTCCAAGCACGATTTTTTTAAGGGATTGAAATCCTTCAGACCAGGAGAAGTCAAACACACAATCGGCAGCATGGTGCAATTACAATTATGGAATTACGTTCACCGGATCCAGGATGGCATTTGGGATCCGAGAGGTAAACGAGCTCTCTTTGAAGGAATCGACATTAAAAAGCCAAGGATATTATTCCTCGGGGCTGCAGAAGGGTACGAAGCCATGCAGCTAGGCGCCATGTACCCTGGAGCAGAAATAGTGATGGTAGATTATGATGAATACTGCAAGACGACAAGGTTCGCTGAATTCCCGGAAACCTACCCCTTCTTAGGTGAAAATCCACAAACTGGCCAGTCAAAAGTTTATTATAAAGATGATTTATCTATTGAATACATCGTAAATGATATTAGGAACCTCGACTATGGACAAGAATTTGATCTCGTCCTATCCGTCGGTTTATTGGAGCATTTTCCTGACGAATATAAACACGAGGTTGCCGATTGGCACCGCCGCTTCCTTAAACCTGGCGGGTATGCGATCCTCACGACTCCAAGGAACCAAATTCGCTCAAAAGTATATTACCGCATTATGGCCGATGTCATGAATCATACGTACCGGGAGCTGATGACTGTGGAACAGATGGGCTTGTATATGTATGAAAGCGGGTTTAATATTTTACGGCATGGCTATATCAAAGTACACAACGGGCTCTTATGCCAGCCCAGATAAAAAACAGCCTTTCCCTTGTCAGGAAAGGCTGAGTCAGTTTAAGTTCTTTGATCACAGTACACGTGCATCGCTTTACTTACAAACGCTGCATACCCTTGTTTAACTTTATCGATATTGTTAGTAAACCTTGGATCGTTTACATACATATCAGCCAATCCTCTGAAGATCTCGATAGAGCATGGATAGAAATATTTCGTGATATGCTGTCGTTTAGCATCTATCCACTTCTGAACCTCTTCATCTCCAGGCTCCTGATCCATCAACTGCACCAGATGTTTGTCTATCACTTCGTTTTCCGCGTGGATTTTTTTCCAGTCATCCTTTGAGTAAGCCGAAGTTCTTTTAGCTGACTCTTTATAGGCATCCGTGTCCCCCCATCGCTGCTCCACTTCTTTTGCAAACTTCTTACGGTGTTCTTCAATCTTTTGCATATCAAACGGTTCAAATCTTTCTTTCGGTGTCATTGTTTCTCCCCCTTTATAAGAAGCTATCGATTGATCGACGGATCTGATCACCTTCTCCAATCTCGCCTTCTTCTCTAACAGAATTTTCTTGTGCTGCTGTAAAGCATGCTGCTCGTCAAAGTCGGGACTTTGTAAAATTTCTTTGATTTTTTGTAATGAAAAATCTAATTCCTTAAAAAAGAGAATTTGTTGCAGTATAATGAAATCATTATCATCATAATACCGGTATCCATTCCCCCCTTTTTTCGGAGTCAAGAGACCCATTCGATCATAATGGTGCAGTGTGCGCACACTAACACCTGCTAATTCAGCAGCTTCTTTCACTTTGTACACGGTGATCACCTCCTCTTGATGATAATCTATGACGTAACGTCATAGTCAATAGTATTTCCCGGGGAATATTGTCGTTTTTATAGAGATTTTCACATGTCGAAAGGTATTTCCCAAGTTATGAAGAATATATCATTAACAATTTTTATAAATGAGGGTATATCATATGAATAAATACTGCGACAGCGCGTTCCACCAATTAGAAATAGTGATAGCATCTCTTTCAGAAATTCTTGGCCAGTTAAAAGATGAAGATTTAGATTTCAGGCCTACCAAAGGCAAGTTCTCTATAGGAGAACTTCTTGAGCATTTAGCTACAATTCCTGCGGCAGATGGAAGAGTTGCCGAAGGGGCTGCTGAATCTGATATACAGGCATTTTACGAATCGATCTCCTTAAAAACTACGGAAGAAATATCTGCAACTCTATATGAACATTTTGCTCAACTGAAGTTTCAATATGAAAGCTATACGGAAGAACACTTATTTACTGAGATCACTTCATGGTGGGATGTTACATATACGCGTTTTGAATGGCTTTTAGAAATCATCGCCCATATGTACCACCACAGAGGCCAGCTCCATGCAATGCTCGTTCACACGTACGAGAAAGACCCTGAAATTATGCTGTTTGAATAATTTTTAAACCACTACTTTTGAAGTTGTGGTTTTTTAGTTCTTATCATTTTGATAAGTCATATGAAAGAATCGATTCCGAGTCGTCCTTCTGTTCCGTCGTCATAATAGTGGATGGTAGTTTTAGGAAAGGCTCGATTTTTAAAGCCCCGATCTTCTCATACAAAAGTCCCTAAACGGAGTATTCAAGATAAGGAAACCTTTAACGAAAGAAAAAAGCCTCCTTTAGAGGAGACTTTTACTTGCCATTTTTCTTTTTACCTAAGCTTGTATTAAGGTCTTCTTTATAAGCATAAGAGAAAAGTAACGAAACTAGGATTCCTCCGCCGATCAAGTTACCGATACTGGCAGGAATCAAGTTAAACCAAATATATTCATACCAGGCGTATTTGTCAGAAGCTAAAACTCCCATACTGAAATACCCCATATTGGCAGCACTGTGCTGGAAGTTACCAGCTACAAATAAAATGACCGGCAAAGTCGTACCTAATATTTTCCCTGTAATATCTCTGGCGGCCGTTGTCAGGAAAGCAGCCATGCCGATCAGCCAGTTAGCCAATATACCTGAAACGAGTACTTCGAACCATCCTTTTACTCCATGATCCATAAACTTCATTTTTTTATCTAAATAAGAAGATAGCTCTGAATAAAATTCTGGTGAGAGCGAGCCGGATAATTCGATCAGGACGGCGACCATGACGGCACCGAGAATGTTACCGATATAAGTGGCTCCCCAGAATTTATATATATTGACCTTCATTAAATTTGATTTGTTGAATAGGTAAGAGGGCAGCAGCACATTGATTTCTGTAAACAGGATAGCTCCTGAAATAAAAACCATTGCGTAACCAGCGGCAAATCCAAACCCCGAAAGTAAATGGAAAAGACCCTGGGTTTCTACCCCTTCAGCAATAAGGATGGAAAATATTGCACCGAAAGTCATAAATGAGCCTGCAGTCAGAGCTAAAAGCATCATCCCGCCAAAAGGCTGCCCTAAGTGATCACGGCCTTTCTCTCCAAATTCGTCAACGATTTGTGATGGAATATAAAATTGTCTGCGCGGGCGCTCTGTTTTTTCCTGAATATTATTTTCAGTTTCTTCTTCTTGATATTTTTTCTGATTGTCATTCTCGCTCATTTCATCCCCTCCAATTTTCAACATATTCCCCTTTTTCCGAAACATTAATCCAAACCTTTCATGCATATTCGGTGTAATTATGGAAAAATTACTAAGTACTCAGGGTGACAAGGAGGGATCATATGGGAAGCAGAGACCAGGTGTGTCTTGCTTGTGACGGCCGCGGCCTTTTAATGGATGATGAAGAGTGGCGTTACACGTGTAAAATTTGTGACGGAGACGGCTTTATGCCCCAGCAAACGAGTGTAGCGAATCGACAGCTAGCAGATGTGGATGAAATGAATCGGATTTTGGATTAAAAAAAGTGCTGGCACTAAGTCCAGCACTTTTCTTTCATCTCGGTATGGAAGGCTGAGGAACGCGGGCATGCTCTTTCCCTAACTTAAGAGTAAGCTCTGCTGTCGAAACACCTAGTGCATTCAATCGGAACTCGATGTCTTCATCAGTGATTATACCGTTAGTAAAATGTCCATTATGCACGTATACTCCGCCAGGAACGACATGAGCTCTAAAATAATTTGCCAATGGATTAAGTTGATGATCGATGACTAAATAATGATGGTACGTCCCGCCGGTAGCTACAAATCCTACTGCTTTGCCACGAAGAGCGTCATTTGGAATCAAATCAAAAACGTTTTTCAAGGCGCCCGTCAACGACGCACGATAAACGGGAGTCCCAATAATTAACGCATCAGCTTCTTCAATTAAATCAATAATTTTTTTCGTTTCTCCTTCGTAATCAGCAGGGTTTCTGCCATCACATAGAACTGTATCGAAATCCCCCAGATGGACGACCTCAGTTTCTAATTGAGGATCAGCTTGTGCTGCTGCCTCTACTGCTTTATTCACTGCCGCCCATGTTTTAGAGCTTAGTGTCACACTGCCTGATATACCTAATAATTTCATGTCAAAACACCTTCCGTTTTTAACTTTTCTTCTTTTTCTTTTACTAATGGAATGACTTCTTTTCCAAACCGCGCCAAATCTTCTTCATAATGAAAATGGGCCGTTAAAACAATGGAAACCCCTATTCTCTTCAGTTCAATGATCCGGTCGGCTACTTGTTCAGGGGTGCCGATCAAGCCTGTTTTAAACCCATCATTATATTGGATTAAGTCTTCATAAGAGGAATCTGCCCGCATTCCTTCCTTATTTTCAGTCGATTGCCCTGCTTCTTTTACAGCTTCCTGAAATCCTTCTACTGCATCGTTATCAGCTGCATGTACGATATCTTGCAGTTGTTGGCGAGCTTCTCTTTCTGTATTGCGGACAATCGCAAATCCATGGGCAGCGAATTTCACTTCTCGGCCTTCTTTGGCAGCCAGCTCACTTACTTCTTCGATCTGCTTTTTAAAACCCTCCAGTGTATTTCCGTTCATGAAGTAATAATCAGAAACTCGAGAAGCCATCTCTTTGGCATCATTTGAATTTCCACCCTGGAAAACAGGTAAATCTCCACCCTGAACTGGTTTAGGCTTATGGGGTGCTTCATTTATTTCGTAATAGTCTCCTTTAAAGGAAGCCTGCTCTTTAGTCCAAAGCTCACGAAGCACTCGTATGAACTCTTCAGAGCGCTTGTAACGCTCTGCATGATCGAGCCATGGCTCTCCAAATCCGGTAAATTCCTGCTTGAACCACCCGCTGACAATATTAACAGCTGCCCTCCCATTACTTATCTGATCCAATGTCGATAGCATTTTGGCATAAACAGCAGGGTGCCATAATCCGGGGTGGACCGCTGAAATCAATTTTAATTTTTTAGTGCTTGCCGCTAAGGCAGAGGCAAGTGTAATAGCCTCCAGTTGGTTTTCTGCTCCATAACTTGCAAAAAAACGAGTTTGTAAAAGGGCGAAATCATAGTTGGATTCCTCGGCGATTTTGGCATAACGCTGATTCGATTCGAAATCCCACCCTGTTTTTTGTGGAAGCTTGGACACGACCAGTCCTCCGCTTACATTTGGAACCCAGTACGCAAATTGCAAATCACTCATTGTTCATCGTCTCCTTCTATTTTGTTTTATGGATACAAATCTCCCAATTCTCCTCGCGGTCTGCAGCACATCCGGTTAATCAAATCCGAACTTAAAACAAAAAAAGCCCTTTCTCACTTCACGAAGTAAGAAAGGGCGTTATTTACGAATATAAAATCCGAGCACGTCCTTCTCATCTCCGGAAGCTTACAGCATCCTCTGAATTTGGCACCGGGCTTTCGCTGGTTGCCGAGATTTCGCAGGGTCAGTCCCTCCATCTCTCTTGATAAGAAGTTAAAAAGTATTTAATTAAATGTTAAAGCTTATCTTAAGGGTTAATCCCTACCTTGTCAATCGGTATTCTCAATTTTCTCATAATTCATTCGTTTTATTTTAAAGTTATGTTAAACTTCGTTGTTGATTTTCATAAAAAGTTATTCAGCAATATGGCAGGATAGCGGAAGACTTCATTTCGAGATATTTGGTGACAGGATTGAGGCGGCGGGGATTGGCTCCCACTGAAAGGGAGTGATTTCCCGTAGCTCTTCCCGCTGTTAAACATAACGGAAACAGTCCACACATCTCGAAACTGAGTCGAGTGAGCTTGTATTAAATAGCCTTTTTCTAAAGAAAAAAGCACGAGCCAAATCGGCCCGCACTTCCTGTTCTAATAACTTTCATTCGTTTCTTGTTCAACGACCGGCTGCTTCGGCTTTCTAACCAGGGCTACAATACCCGCGACAAGGTAAGCCACCCCTCCGAACAAGCCTATCCCAAAAGTACCGAAAGTCAAAAGCACACCAGACACAATGAGGATAATCCCAGCTGCTTTTGGTTTCTTATTACCTTTAAGGAAAACAATCGATAAAATCCCTAATACGATAGCTAGTATAGCTGCCGCTATAACGATCCAGGCTCCCGTAGCCACTCCATTGATCAACTGATCCACAGAGATCTGATCAGGGTCTACGTTAGGATCCTGAGCCAGTATACTTTCTAATTCTGCTCTCATTTGGGGATTCAAATTCACGAATAATGCTCCAATTCCTATGGCTATTCCATAAAAGACAGCACCAATGATTGTAAATACTATTTCAACTGTTCGCTTCACACGTCCCACTCCCTTTCTACTAAGAATTTGTTACGTCACGTTTTGTAAAAAACAGCCACGATAATCCAAGAAATACAATCAAGTATACAGCTAGAACACTAACTGAAAAACCGAGGGTAAGGTCAGGGATCATAGGGGTCCCGGTAAAGAACTGATTTAAATTCGTATTGGCGAATAAAATATATTTTGCCCATTCCTTATCCATAAAGAACGCTACAATTGAATTTCCGGAAAGCATGAGAAAGATAGCTACACCGATTGCTAAAGCACTATTTCTGAATACTGCCGAAATCATGAAAGCAAAAGTCGCCATCATGAATAGATTAACAGAACTCAATAAATATTGAGAGGCAGTATGTTGAAAAATAGGGGCTTCCTGCACTTCTCCATCCTTCATGAACAGGAAAGGCTCGCTGAAGTTATTCGTTCCAAATAAAGCTGCCCCAGTCAGGATGGATAAGATATATAGCAGTAACAGCATAGTTGCAGCATAGACTAACACCGACGTATATTTCGCCGCTAGGATCTTTGTACGTGAAATAGGTCGGATCAATAATAACTTTATTGTACCCCATTTAAATTCGTTTGCAATAATACTGGCAGCCACTATGATCGTCAGTAAGCTGATGATGGACACGTTCGTTCGATTTTCCTGCACGAAGTTCCATACGTTATACCCGCTCGGAGCAATGTCATTGTCCAGACGATATTGGTTCTTTGCTAATGTTTCCTCATTCATTGGAGCGAATCCAGAACCTTCTTCCATTTCACTCTCAATTTGCTCATTTTCTGCTTGTAATGCTTCTCGCCACTCATTACCAGCAGGCGCTTCTTGCTGCGTCATTCCTCCATCGACTTTTAGAATAATTCCAAATCCTATCACAAGCACAGCTAATATGATCAGCATCACCCATGTGGAAATTTGCGCATACATTTTCATCTGCTCATTTTTTACTAATTGGATAAAATTACTCAATGGCTCCCTCTCCAATCAAATCCAGGAATTTATCTTCTAAAGTAGATCGTGTGACGGTGACACTATAGACATCAATTTCCCGAGACACTAAACTTGCAATAATTCCTGGTATCTCCTCTCGCGTCACTGTAAAAGTCAACTTACCTTCGTTTAGCAGCACATTTCCTTCAATGACTTCATTCAAAACTATTTGCGCCTCTTCCAAAGGCTCGGCTTCAAGGCTGACTTCTTTCTGATCAGACTGCTGCAGCGCATCGTTGACTGACTGTATAGAGATAAGCTCCCCATTTTTAATAATTCCGATGCGATCACACATCATTTCCATTTCAGATAATATGTGACTGGAAACGATGACTGCCACGCCTTCTTCTGCGGCCAGCCGCCTAATATACGCACGGATTTCCCGGATACCGGAAGGATCAAGACCATTTGTCGGTTCATCCAGTATTAAGATAGAGGGTTTATGTAGTAACGCCTGAGCAATTCCTAATCGCTGCCTCATGCCAAGAGAATACTTCGATACCTTATCGTTCACCCTTTTTTCTAATCCAACGAGTTTGATGACTTCTTCAATCCGTTCTTTTGTCACTCCAGGGACCATCCGTGAATAATGTATGAGATTTTTTCTCCCGCTCATAAACGGATACATTTCAGGATTTTCAACAATTCCTCCTACGTGCTGGACAGCTTTCTTATAATCCTTCTTAACACTATGTCCTTTAATGATTACATCACCGTCTGTCATACTCATCAGACCGACCATCATACGGATTGTAGTGGTCTTTCCAGCTCCATTCGGCCCAAGGAAACCGAATACCTCTCCACTATTGATTTCGAAGTCCAGCCCCTTGATAATTGGTTTATTTTTAATAGTTTTCTTTAAATTTTTCAACTGCATTACAGCTTTCGACATTTTCTAAAGTCCCTCCTTTTTTATCAATTCACCTTATTATCTACGAATCAGCTTCGAATGAGTTTCATTTTCTTTATTAATTCCATTCTTTCAGTATACTCCACAGTTGTTTCATCTTTCTTCCCACCGGATTGTGCTTCTGTTGTTTCTGCCATTCGTTGTAACTGGCCACACCAATCAGCAGGAATCCAGCAACAAGCAGATACACCCACCACGGCATATTTCCCCAGTAAGGTCTCGTCTGATAAATGACATTAAAGATAAGGACTCCCATTCCCACAAAAAAGTATGCTTTTATCCTCAGCTGCATCCCGATAATCATCGATACTAAAGATAATCCGCCAATCATCCAGGCATCCCAAATCGTATGACTGCGTATGGCATCAACTACTAGATAGGCCGCAATAAAAAGCAAAAGAGCAAGCTGTATCCGGTTCATACTCCTGTTATGGTGTTTCCATGTATACTTACGTATGATCGCTAAAACTCCGATCAACGGCAGCACCTGCAGCTCCGCATAAACGAGGTTTGGTATCTGTTGTCTGTAATCGTACACGATCAACAGGTATGCAGCATAAAAACAAAGTATGCCAAGTGTCTCAAACACTTGTGCTTGCTCCCGCAATCTGTTCCGATTGATTAGGAACCATAGTCCAAGCAGGACGGGAGGAACAATTTTCAACCAGATGATACTTTCCCACTGTAAGAAGGTCGTCAGATAAGGAATGTAGATAAAAGCCGTCCAAGAATAGCTATCCATCACTAATGATTGGTCATTTACGGGTATTAATCGTTTGAACCTGCGATGACCTATAGCCAGCAGCAGCGAAAAAGACAGAACAAGAATCAACATAATCCAGCCAGCACTTAATATTCCTCTGTACTGTTCCCAAAGAGCTAAAGAAAGAGCTAGAGGAACGAGGTTGAATACCGACCATTCCCTGCGTTCTATAAATAAACAAATAAGAACAATGTAAAAAAGAATAGGAACCATTTCATAAAGCAGAAGACTTCCATGATGAATCAGACTGATTAAACCTATGATTGAAAAAGGGATAATAAACCAATCAGTCCTCCGCTTCCATACCCACGGCATGAACACCCAGGCAGCCGTAAACATAATGCTTGCGACCAGCCATGCGTATGCAGCAGGAACACCGGGCAGCCAATTGTAGAAACCAGGTACAGTCGCTGTCAAAGCGAACACTGTCGCCATTGCAGCATATAAAAATGTCTTCACCTGCCACTCTTTACGCTGAGTGAGAGTGCTGAAAACATATAACATCAACGGAATGATGAGAAGCAGCGGGAGCAGATTTTTGTGGATCGTTTGATCTAATAGGACAACAGCGGTCAAAGGTATAAGTGCAGCATGAGCCATCCAGAAAAAATAAGGTTTCAACTCAGTCCATTTTTTTGACGCATATTGGCTGATCGTCATAAGCAATACGGGACCAAACATCAGGAAATTGACCGAGCTTGAGAATTCTTCGAGTGGAAAAATAAGGAGCAGTGAACTATACCATGCTAGGACGAGCAAAGCAGGTAAAATCCACAGCTGGCTTATACCTGTATAACGTACGAGCCAAGTGAGTACACCTATGCCTATAAATAGAATCAGTACAAGACCGATATCGGACCCGGCACCTCCATAGAGGATAAGAATCAGCGCAAGGATGAAGCTTGATTGTCCTATATAAAAGGAAGCGCGTGAAAACTCGATTCGTTTCAACTTTCTATAGATTTCGCTGATCCCAAGCAGCGCAGCCCCGCTCAAAGCAAAATGGGGAGACTCCTTGTAGAAGTCCGGTAAGTTTGGTACATATTCATTCATATACAAAAAAAGCATTAGGAAGGACAATAACCAGCTTACAGGGTGGATCCATATAGCCGCTTCCCGTATTTCCTTCGTCCGTGTTTGTCTTGCGATCACAAAGGAAAGGAGGCCCACGACGAATAAAATAACTGCCGCTTCCCCGAATCTATTATTCAATACAGTAAAATATAGACTTACCCCGATCACCGCTGCCGCAGTATAAAAGCTGCTGTCTTTTACCGGTTGAAGCAGCCTATGAACGGCTGACAACCCAGGATAAATGAGAATAAGCACCCCTATAATAAACATAAACATCTCCAGATGCAGAGAGAGCGGATCTCCCAGCAGCCAGATTTGCCACGCAGCAGCAAATACAAAAACAGGGGCTAAATATTGAAAAACCAACTGCTTTACAAGATACGCAAGTGCGCCGTAATTAATGGCCATGATGAGATAAGCAAGAAACAACAAAACGCTGCCATCCTCTGCATGTAACGTGATACCTTCGTAACTAATGTAAAGAAAAGCTAAAAAGGACACTACACCACTCGTATAGAGAAAAGCGGTTCTCATGAAATGGTGCTTTCGACTTGCATACGCGAACCCTACATAGAATAACCCTGCGCACGCGTACACAATGGTGTCGGCGGCAGCCATTCCCGTGTTCTCCACAAGCTGATAAAGACCATAGGCGAGTAAAGCAGAAAATACAAATTGATATTCTTTCGTCTGATATACAAAAACCATAGCCAAATATAAACCTGCCGTCAGGAATAGATTAAAGCTGTAAAAGACTTCACTCTCGAATAAGACGAGCATGAGTAAAGTAGATAAGATAATGTTCGCCTGAACATAGATAGGCAGCTCTTTCGTAAACAGTAGGAAACGGCAATTATGTTTAACCTTCTGATATAAAAAGAGCAGACCAGCATTAAACAACATTACAAGTAAATAAAAAGCATCTACACGAACCTGTAAAGCTCCAAAACCAAATCCCGCGGATAACGATAGAAAAATTAAAGCGATCCAAACGAAGAGTCTGGATTGGTGCTGAAAAGCATTTCTAACATAAAGAGGCAGGGGAATGAGAGCACCAAGCAGCCCAAGTATGTACCTGCCTTCCCCATTGAATGATAGATAGCTTCCCCATAACTCAAAATATCCGATCGCTAATACGGCGATGGGAATCAGTAAACTGCCTAACGTTAAAAAAGCAAAAGCCGTCTGTTCAATTTTCAAATATTTTCTGGATAGAAAGCTTAACCCTAAAAAGAATAAGGAGACAAAGAAAATGGAAAAGACTTTTAAACCAGAGCCCATCTGTTCCCATTGGCTTGTGGCAACTACGAGCCCGCTGATCAGCAGCAGGATGACCCCTAAAATAAGAGACCACGTGATGTTACGCTCTCTCAGTTGTTCTTTGCTCAGCTTTTTCTTCGGTTTCTTCTCCGGTTTTTTCGGCTCAGCCGCCGTATCCTCTTTAAAGATTCGATCCTCTTTTTCCACGAAATCACTGCCTGCCTCATACTCTGCAGCTGCAGCCTGAGCTTCCAAATAGTTATCATGAGCCTTTACCATAGTTCTATACTCATTTTCTGTTATGTAAAAGCCATCTCTAAGGTGACGTAATTCCTCATGAAACACATCTTTTTTCTCATGATTAGATTGATCACTCATATAGTACCCCCACCCCTTATGACCTACTACCTACTTCACGTGTAACACTACATATAATCCGGTTCAAATTCAACCTATATTTTACCAATTACCGGCATAATGGAAGTCATAAGATTATTTTGATAAAATTATAATTAAAATCAGAAGTCAGGGAGGAACTACACATGAAAATTACGTCGATAGAACCGACACCGAGTCCTCACTCCATGAAAATAAATGTGAACGGAGAACTCCCAAGTGGAGAAAGCAGAAATTATAAACAAGGAGACAAACTGGACGAAGCACCTGAGTTTGTCACCGACCTTTTTAAAATAGAAGGGGTGAAAGGCCTTTACCATGTAGCCGATTTTATTGCTTTAGAACGGAAAGCTAAGGTACCATGGGAAGAGATCCTTCCTGCAGTACGTGAAGTGTTTGGATCAGAAGAAGCTGAGGCCCAACCCGAACCTGAAGGAAAATCCAGGGAAAACGAAGCATTTGGTGAAGTGAAAGTGTTTATTCAAATGTTCAAAAACATACCAATGCAGGTGAAACTTGAAGAAGGTGACGAAGAGAAGCGTGTCGGTCTGCCTGAACGTTTCACAGAAGCCGCTATGAAAGCTGCTCCTGCTTCCCCTAATATGATTATGGAACGTAAATGGGTGGAGCAGAGTCCGCGGTACGGAGATGTCAATGACATCGGTGAGCAGGTGAAAGAAGAACTTTCCGCAAGTTATGAGTCATCAAGACTGGATCAGCTTGTTGAACAAGCGTTTGATCAAGAGAATAAAGCACAGGAAAAACCTGGCGCTCCCAAGGTTTCTCTAGAAACGTTGGATGATCCGGATTGGAAAGTGAGATATGCTGCGCTTGATCGTATGGACCCAACCCCTGAGGATTTACCGGTCCTGGATAAAGCGCTAAGCGACGATAAAGCATCGATCCGCCGATTAGCTACGGCGTACCTGGGCATGATTGAAGAGCCGGAGGTTTTGCCATACTTGTACAAAGCCCTCGATGATAAAACGGTCACTGTCCGAAGAACAGCGGGTGATTGTTTGTCCGATCTTGGATTCAAAGAGGCGATGCCTCACGTGATTGAGACGTTAAAAGATCCGAACCGTCTCGTTCGCTGGAGAGCAGCTATGTTTCTTTATGAACTAGGAGATGAAACAGCACTCCCCGCTTTAAAAGAGGCCAGCAATGATCCCGAATTTGAAGTACGCCTGCAAATCAATATGGCAATTGAACGAATTGAAGGCGGCGAAGAAGCCAAAGGTTCCGTCTGGCACCAGATGACCCAGGCAGCCAAACAAAAATAACAGGAGGTTTTATCCATGAACCCATATGAAGCCTATATGAAAGAAGTTTCACAGCCCATGCGTGAAGAATTGACAAAAGCAGGATTCAACGAATTGACGACACCAGAGGAAGTCGATGAATTTATCGGCTCAACAGAAGGTACGGCTTTAGTCGTAGTGAACTCTGTATGCGGATGTGCAGCAGGTTTAGCCCGTCCTTCCGCAAGAGAATCACTGGCTTTCGAGAAAAAACCTGATCAACTCGTTACCGTATTCGCCGGTCAGGATCGTGAAGCGACCAGCCGCATGAGAGATTATTTTGAAGGCTATGAACCTTCTTCTCCATCTATGGCTTTACTGAAGAATGGGCAAGTTGTCCATTTCATACCTCGTGAAGAAATTGAAGATCATGACGTTGAAGAAATCGTAGAAAACTTGACCAATGCTTATCAGCAGTACTGCTGATTCACTCACTAATCCGTTCTCTTAATTAAAGGGAGCGGATTTTTTAGTGTCCAAGCACTCTGTTTCCCTGCTTACTCTTTTAGATCCGCCCTTTCACCCTTTAAACCAAAAGTGAAATCGAAAGTACTTCCCCGACGGAAGCCTCAGCCCCATTTCTCCTTATGAGAAATGAATTTTAATCTTAAATGCAAAGGAACCATTACTTTTTAATCATTTTTTAAAAATTCAGAATTTTACCCTTAATATGATTGCGCTTACATTTGTTTGATGTATACTTGTAATCGAAACGTTTCACTAATTCAAAAGCTATATTAAATCTATGTGTTGATTTTTCAAAATCCTATTCTGGAATACCATCTTCATTGCTGGTGCTAAGAGTGAATGGGGAATTCCCTCTACCCAATCAGACATAGCGAGTTGTTCATCTGCGCCCTCTCCTTCTCTTAAATTAGGGGATGAAAAATCAACAACAGCATTTAACATAGCTCATTTAAAAAAGGAGTGTTATTTTGAAGAAAGCTTTTTACTTTATACTTGTCTTTGCTTTTCTGCTCAGCTCTGCATTTCCATCCACTTCCCTGGCCCACCCTTCTGATAAAGGCAAAAAGGTGGCACTTTCCAAACAGTTAGAAGCCATCTCCAAGAAAACCTATACTTACTTTGAAGATTTTACTGATCAAGATACAGGATTGACCTATGATGCGGTAAGAACAGATGATGGAGAGATTGACCCACAGAAACATACGTCCCCAACTAATATTGGGATGTACTTCATGAGTACAATCGCAGCTGAAGAATCAGGTACCCTTTCTGAAGATGAGGCGATCTCTAAAATACAAACAACCTTAGATACATTAGAAGATATGGAAAAATGGAATGGCCTTTACTATAACTGGTATTACACAGATGACGGCTCTCTTATGACGGATTGGGGCCAATTCATATCCACAGTTGATAACGGTTGGTTATCCGCCGGCCTTATAGTTGCTGGACAAGCTTACCCGCAACTTAACGAGCAAACGAGTGAACTTGTCGATGCTATGGACTACTCTACTCTGTACGATCCAGAAGTCGGACAGATGTACGGAGGCTATGATGCCGAAGTGGAGAGTGTGACCGACCACCACTACGGTGCTCTTTACACGGAACCACGTGTCGCGAGCTACTTGTCCATCGGTAAAGGTGATGTTCCGAAAACTCACTGGTGGGAAATGGAACGTACTATGCCGCCTGAGTGGGACTGGCAGTCTCAAACACCTGAGGGATACACAGAAACTTATGACGGAATTGATGTATTTGAAGGTCATTATACGTACAATGACAAAAAATTCGTTCCAAGCTGGGGCGGCAGTATGTTTGAAGCCCTTATGCCGCAGCTCGTTATGAAAGAGAAAGAACTCGGGCAGGATGCTCTTGGTTTAAACAACCAGCGCCATGTTGATATACAAATTGAATATGCAGAAGAACAAGGGTATGAAGCGTGGGGAATGTCTCCAGCTGCTACGCCGGATGATTATAAAGAGTTTGGTGTGGCTCCACTTGGACATGAAGGTTACGAATCAGACGGTACAGTGACCCCGCACGCTACTTTCTTAGCTCTGGAATATGCGCCGATGGAAGTGTTCGAAAACATCCAAACGTTAAAAAGCTATGATTCCTATGGAAAATATGGTTTTCTGGACTCAGTGAACGTGGAGACAGGTGAAGTGACAGAAGCGTATCTAGCTTTAGATCAAGGGATGTCGATTGTAGCCATTGCGAACTATCTCCACGATGGCGTGATCAGAGATTATTTCCACCAGGATGAAATTGGAGAAAGCCCTGAAGATTTATTAGAACGCGAAGAATTTTCCATTAAATAAAGATTAGCTTGCAGAGAAGTGAAGTTCTCTGCAAGCTTTTTTAACTAACGATACTTTATACCTATTCTATTTCTAACCCACTGGATTATAATAATACCATTCTATAGGATAGCCGGTGATGTTGTTGAAGAAACGTTTCGTCCAGTTGAGTCCCCCTCAATCTTTAATTCTCGTGTTTGCTGTAGCTATCTTTTTTGGAACGCTCTTTTTATTACTGCCCGTGGCAACCGAAGAAGATATCTCTTTTATCGATGCATTATTCACGGCTACATCCGCCATGACTGTAACAGGACTAGTAGTAGTAGATACCGGATCCGTTTTCACCACCTTCGGGGAGAGCGTCATCCTAATATTGATCCAAGTGGGCGGCTTAGGGATTATGACTTTTGCCGTTCTCATTTATATGGTATTAGGTAAAAAAATTGGTATTAAAGAACGGTTACTTATTAAGCAGGCTATGAATCAGACGTCGATAGGCGGGTTGATTTTCTTAATAAAAAGATTGCTGATTTTCTCTCTTTCTGTTGAACTCATTGCTATCGTTTTTCTTTCCCTCAGGTGGGTGCCGGAAATGGGTTGGAGGGATGGCATCTACACTAGTGTCTTTCATGCTGTCTCTGCTTTCAACAATGCGGGATTCTCTATATGGTCTGACAGCTTATCTGGTTACGCAACTGATCCTGTAGTGAATATTGTCATTTCATTTTTGTTCATCATCGGAGGAATTGGTTTCACTGTAGTATTCGACCTTTGGAACAAAAAAGAATTCCAACACCTTTCGTTACACACTAAGATCATGCTTGTCGGTACATTATCAATAAACCTGTTCAGCTTGATCATGATTTTTGTACTTGAATATAACAACCCGGACACGCTGGCTGACCTGTCTTCAGGTGGAAAATGGCTGGCATCCTATTTCCAGGCCGTAACTCCCCGTACCGCTGGTTTCAACTCGATCGATATCGGCCAAATGGAGGAGTCTTCCCTCTTTTATATCATCACCCTCATGTTCATAGGAGGAGGAAGTGCTTCGACCGCAGGAGGAGTAAAGCTGTCCACTGCCCTTATTATCCTGTTAGCAACGTTCGCCGTCTTTAAGGAAAAAGACAATGTGGTACTTTACCATAGGAGCATCAGGCCTTTCCTCGTCATGCGCGCCCTAGCTCTAACCATTGGAAGTATAGGCGTGGTTATCGTATCCGTATTTGTACTGAATTTGACCGAGGATGCTTCTTTTCTGACGATTCTTTTTGAATGTGTATCCGCCTTCGGGACAGTAGGGTTATCGATGGGGTTGACGGGGGACTTAACGTTCATTGGGAAAGTTGTGCTCATAATGACGATGCTCATCGGAAAATTAGGGCCGCTCACCTTTGCTTTTGCTTTCGCGAAGAGTACGCCGGACCCTGTTAAATACCCGCCCGAAGATGTAATGACCGGATGACTTTAAGCCGTCAGTTGACCACTGGCGGTTTTTCTATTTATATTGCTTTGTTAAAGTTCCGTGTTGTATTCATATAAGCTCCTTCGTAGTGGAAGTTTCGAGACATCATGAGAATGGAGGGGCTCCGGGAAACGGATCGCTTTCCGGGGGCGGGCGCTGAGCCTCCTCGAGCTTTGCTCTCCGGGGTATCACCTGTCCCGCCCCTCCCCCAGGAGTCTCACCGTTTCCCTCCACCCCTCTGCCTAATAAGCATCTCGAAACCGCTTCAAGAAAAAGCAAACATTTCTGTTAGTACGCAGATTCTCTGTCCAAGTATCTCAGGTTGCAAAACTTTTCTATAAAGCTCTTAATCCGAAAGAACAGAGGATTGAAAACTGCTTCTTCTTAGTGAAAGCGGTACTTTTTTCGCTTACTTCGTAACTGGAATGAGATGCCGGAGATAAAGAAACAAGAAGAACGGAGGGATTCGATGATTCCTTACCGCTATGTGTTGAATTGAGAAAGGATTGGAATGTCTGAATTTTCTTATCAACCTTGCACAGGAAGGCAAGTATACTAAATTAAAATTGTGGAGTTTTACAATAGAACAATTCAACCGTTGAACTGGGGTGTTATTCTCCCTCTTTAATTAAAAATTTTCTTATTAATTGGATTTCGAGAAGCACATCTATAGTAAGGGGCGGCGGGGAATGGGGAGACTCCTGTGGGAAGAGAGTGCTTGGTGAGATCCCGCAGGACGGGACGTCCGAGGAAGCTCACCGCGCTCCCACGGAAAGCGAGCCATTCCCCGCCGCCCTGATCCTCTCATCAAATATCTCGAAATCAAGTCTTCAAGTATCCTGCCAAATTGTTGGATAACTCACTTATCAATTCAACACCCCCCTTTAACATAACCATTGATATAAATTCAACTTATCATTTGTGATCATTATTCGGTATTCTTCTTATCACACCACCTCACGTATAATGAAAGTACCTCATCAAAATGAAAGCAGGTGCGTATAATGTCTGACTCTATTAAACGTAAGGTTCAGGAAACGTTTTCCAAAAGTAAAGAATCATATTTCACGAGCGCTACACACAACAACCAATCGGATCTGGATTTGATTACTGAGTGGCTGAAACCGAAATCCGAATGGAATGTCCTTGATATCGCTACCGGGGGCGGACATGTAGCCAGACAGCTCAGTCCTGATGTGCACACCGTCTTCGCTACAGATCTTACAAAAGAAATGCTCGCAAACACAGCCAGTCACTTATAGAGCTTTCCAAATATTCATTATGTTGCTGCGGACGCAGAAGAATTGCCTTTTATTGAAGAAACCTTCGATGCCGTAACATGTCGTATCGCCCCTCACCACTTCCCTGAACCTGCTCTGTTTATTAAGGAAGTTGAAAGAGTTCTAAAAACGGGCGGCCTGTTTTTAATGATTGATAATGTAGCTGCGGAAGATAGAGAACTTGACCGCTTTTACAATACTTTTGAAAAAATGCGTGACCCCAGTCACTGTCGAGCTTTACAGATCTCTGAATGGAAGAGGTTATTGAACAAACATAAACTTTCCTTAATCAATGACCTTTCAAGGAAGAAAAAGCTGCCTTTTCCTGAGTGGGCCCGCCGCACCACGGACGAGAAAGGCGTACGGGCTGTACAAGACTATTTTCTGAAAGCCTCTGAATCCAATAAAAAACATTTTAATATACAAAGAGATGGAGACCAGATTACTGAATTCACCATTGATGAATGGATGGTTCTATGCCAAAAATGATCATCACCTGCAGCTTCGTAGACTGCGGGTTTTTTCATGTTTATTTTCATTTCATTTAGGACAGGATGATTCTAGATATATTTGTGAAACACAAACTATGAGGTGACGTAATGGATATTGTAGTCATGTCTCGAGTCTTGTTCGGTTCATCAATGGGTTTTCACATCATTTATGCAACAATTGGTGTCGGCCTCCCCATTATGATCATACTCGCTGAGATCATGTATTGGATCAAGAAGGATAAAGATTATGCTTTAATGGCCAGACGATGGACGAAAGGTTTTGCCATACTGTTAGCTGTGTCGATTGCGTCAGGTACCATTGTAGCCGTGCTGCTATCCTTGCTTTTTCCGAATTTCATGGAAATTGTCGGGCAGGTCATATCCCTTCCCTTTCAGTTAGAAATATTCGCTTTCTTGATTGAAGCCGTTTTTATGTCGATTTATTTGTATGCTGCAGATCGCTTGCCTCAAGGGCTTCGCGTACTCAGTATTTTCTTTGTAGCGATGGGGGCCACCGCCTCTGCAATCCTAATTACCGATGTCCATGCCTGGATGAACACCCCGGCTGGCTTTGAAATGACTGAATCGGGAGCCATTATAAATGTGAATGTAATGGAAGCATTTTTCAACCCAAGCTTCGTCGTGACAGCTATACACGTCACACTGTCAGCTTACATGACCGTCGCGTTTCTTGTGGCCTCTATTGCAGCCATACGATTAATGAAACGTCATATATCAAATGAAGAAAGGGCTTACCATAAGAAAGCTCTTATGATTTCCTTATATTTCGGAGCCGCCATGTCATTAGGCACAGCGATCAACGGACACGAAACCGCACAAATGCTGCACGAACAAAACCCTAGAAAGTTAGCAGCCGCGGAAGGATTGTTTGAAACGACGACATACGCACCCCTATCTGTCGGAGGTTACACCTCTTTAGAAGATGGAAGAGTGAAATATGCCATTGAAATACCGTACGCTCTAAGTTTTCTTGCAGGAGACCGATTCGATACGGAAGTAATCGGTTTGAATGAATTCCCTGAAGAACTATGGCCGCCGCTCTATGTCCACATTTTGTTCAATGTGATGGTCGGCATAGGTACATTATTAATCGCCCTATCTTTTCTAGCTCTTTTTTGGAAGGTTGTATTAAAAAAAGATTTTCCCGGCTGGATGCTTGGCCTGCTCGTTGTGGGCGGGCCGTTATCCGTCATTGCCATAGAAGCTGGCTGGTGCTTCAGCTGCATTGGGCGTCAGCCTTGGACGATTACGGACGTCCTTCCTACAGCCGATGCTGCTACTAAATCAAGCAGCGTCAGCATATTGCTTTTCACTTTTTTGACTTTATATGTCGTTTTATTATTCGTCACCGGGTTTGTGATGAGGTACTACTTCAAAAGAAACCCTGTCGAGAAGGACCTGGCTGCACAATGACATCCGCCCAATACTTATCAGTCTCACTTATAAGTAAGGTGCAGTTTCAGGGATAACAACCTTATCAGAAAGGAGGAAGCTAATTTGGAAGCATCTACGCTCGCTATTACAATTTTATGGAGCCTTTTATTCATCTATGCCATGCTTGGCTCTTTAGATTTCGGCGCAGGGTTCTGGGGGATGATTTACGGAAAAGATGACCGTACCAACGCAGGACAGATCGCGAACCGTTTCCTATCACCTACTTGGGAAGTGACAAACGTATTTTTTGTTATTTTCGTCGTAGCACTTGTCAGTTTTTTCCCGTTCGCTACGACGATGCTAAGCAGTTTGCTGCTCGTTCCTGTAGGGTTGGGTCTGCTGTTATTAACCATTCGTACAACGTTTATGGTCTTCGCCAATCACGCCAACAGATATCAAAATATCTTAAGAATAACTTCAGGTATCACAGGCCTGATCATTCCCGCTCTTTTAGTCAGTATGCTTCCCATTACGCTCGGAGGGTTTGTCGAATTCGTTGATGATTACCCTCAGCTGCTTTACGGAAAATTGCTGGCGCACCCTACCTTGTACATGCACATCGCGTTCGGATTGACTACAGAACTGTTCATCTCGGCTGTCTTTCTTATGGACTATTCTAAGGAAGCAGAGGATTGGTCTGCTTATCATACGTACCGCAAGCATGCTTTATGGCTGGGTCCCATTTCAATAGCTATTGCGATGCTGACAATTGGAACAATGCCTGAAGAAGCTTCCTGGCTCGTAGACAATATAGAAGCCAATCCTGTCTGGTTCGGTTTGTCGGTTGGATTCTTCATTCTGGGATACGCTTCCCTGTATATTAAATCAAAGCATGGACGTAAGGGACTTGCCCGTCTTGCCATGACTTTCATCATTATTCAATATGGAATCGCCATATATGCTTATGGGTTGGCTCATCTCCCTTATTTGATTTATCCTGATTTAACAATAGCAGACAGTTTTACAGACCCATCGATTTTTTATAAATTGTTGGTCGTATATGCGGCTGGTTTTGCAATCCTGGTGCCTGCCTTCATTTTGTTCTGGAGGTTATTCTTAAAAGACCAAAGGTACTTAAAACAACAATAGGAAAGGATGAGGCGAAAAAGCCTTATCCTTTTTTTACTACCTACTTTAAGCTTGTTCTGTCTCCAACTGGACATCAGCAAGTTTACGTGTCTCCAGATTCAGGGTACATAAAACTACTACATTTCGAAGGGGAACTTTTATGACTAAGCTAAGCACACAATATCTTGAAGAAGCTATAGAGGACAGCAGACCATTTGCTGCAAACGGATCAGTCAACACAACCCTGCCCACATTTGATGATACGATGAAAGAATTGCTCGGGGTCACGATTATAACCCCTGATTTCAAAATATACCGCGCGGGTGATTACAATCAATATGTACCTATGCAAAGCACGTCGAAAATCATCGGGCTCATGCTGGCTCTTGAGGACTTTGGAAAAGAACGAGTGTTTCAAACGGTCGGGATGGAACCTATGGGAGATTTTTTCAACTCAATTTCTACTTTGGAAGCTCCAGGTTCCGATAAGCCGTTCAATCCGATGATCAATGCAGGTGCCATTTCCATTGCTTCGCTCATAAAAGGCCAAAGCGTTAAAAATCGATTTGAGCGATATTTAACGTTTTTAAGAGATATCACAGAAAATGACGACCTTCAAATGGATGAAACGGTGTACAAGTCGGAAATCGCTAATGGTGCGAGAAACCGGTCATTAGCTTACTTTATGCAAAGCACTGGCACCATCGTCACCGATGTGGAAGAAGCTCTCGACCTTTATTTCCGCATGAACTCCGTCATGATGTGCGCTGAAGATCTAGCGAGAGTCGGTTTGTTTTTAGCGCGAGGCGGGATTGACCCTGATGGCAATACCCTTATTCCAGCACATCACCTTCGCACAGTAAAAGCGATCATGCTGACGTCCGGAATGTATAATGCTTCAGGACATTACGCTGTTGAAGTTGGCTTTCCATGTAAAAGTGGAGTGTCCGGCACAATCATAGGCTCTGTCCCTGGTGTGATGGGCATAGGCGTCGTAGCTCCAGCAATTGATGATAAAGGAAATAGTACGGCTGGCGGAGCATTAATCAAGAAGCTTTCGAAGGACTTGAACTTAAATATGTTCGGAATAGAAAACACGAAGTAAAAGGAGGGCAGATGAATGGCTTTTGATTACTCGATGGACTTTAAAAACATTGACTTCAGAAAAAACCCTGAGAAATACCGTGTCGGCCGCGGCGAACAAGGGGTGCTTATGGTGGAGCCGTATAAAAGTGAAATCCTGGAACATTGGAGATTCAAAACCCCCAAGATCGCTGAACAATCTTCACAAAAAATTTATGAGATGTTTCTTGATTATAAAAAAGAGGAAGATTTTGTCGGGATGGATATGGCCAGAAAATTTCTTCAGATGGGGTACACCCGCTCTCGCCGATATGCCAATTATAAAGGCGGAAAAAAATATGATAAGCACGGCGAGGTTAACGAAAGGGACATCGATGAAGAAAAAGCGGAATCCGCTGAAATTTTCGAAGAGAAATGGATAAAAGCTCGGGAAGATGAAGAGTACCTCAAAAGAAAAAAGCAACATCAAAAGAAATATGGATAATTTAAAAAACCGCCTGCCCGGGCGGTTTTTAGTTTCATTTTACGAGTGTTTATAGATCACTGTACTATAAACTTGTGATTTAGCCTTAGGATCAATATGTTTTTTTGCCCCATTGACTGCCGTCATAGCTTCAGAAAACCCCGAGCCGATCAGCATCGTTTTGTGAGGATAAACGACAGCGTCACCAGCGGCATATATCCCCTTAATATTTGTACTCATGTCACTCTCTACAGGGATACGTCCTTTATCTGTAGAAAGCCCCCATTGATCATATAAACTCTTATCAATTTTCAACCCTTCATATACGAGAATATCATCCACTGCAATTTCTTGACCATCGTTCAAAGTCATGCCCTTTAATTCCGTTGATGATCCTGTGAGTTCTGTTACTTTCGAGTTTCTGTGGATATATACCGAGGATTGTTCCAGCTTTTCAACATCCTGTTCATAAACTGATTTGAAATCACTGCCATGATTGATGATATGGACTTCTGAAGCCACTTTCTCTAGAGCTAACGCCCAATCAATTCCTACCCTGCTGTCGGATACGACGGCTGTTTTTTTCCCAGCGTACTGATTCAATTGCTGAATCGTATAATGAATGTGTTTGCCCTCATAAGCATCACTGCCTTTCACTTGCAAAGGCTGCATATCAAAAGAACCTAAACCTGAAGCCACAATAATAGTTTTCGAAAAATGCTTCTCACCGTTCGTGGAGGTTAGAGCAAAAGTATCGTTCTGGAGCTTCTCAATCGATTCAATCTTCTCCCCTGTTACAATAGCAGGTTGAATACTCAGCGCTTGTTCCTCTACATTCGCTACCAAGTCTTCACCTGTCACACCAGGAAAACCACCTACGTCATAAAGTTTTTTTTCTGGATAAAAGAAAGAAACTTTACCGCCCAGGTGCGGCTGGTACTCAATCACTTTTGTTTTCATATCACGCATCCCGCAATAAAATGCGGTATAAAGCCCTGTCGTTCCTCCGCCAATGACTGTTACATCGAATGTTTCATTCATACAATTCTCTCCTTACGCTGTTTTCATTAATAAATAGACGAAATAAGGTGTACTAACTATGGTTACGACAATCCCGACCGGAATCTCTGCTGGTGCAATGATATTACTTCCAATAGTATCTGCTGCCAGTAAAATAGCAGCTCCTAGCAATGTGGATACAGGCAGCATCACCTGATGTTTAGGTCCGACAACACGGCGCGCAATATGAGGAGCGACCAGCCCGAGAAATGCGATCCCTCCTGCTGCTGCAACTGACAAGCCGGCAAGGCCGACGGCGATCACAAGCAGGATTAACCTTTCTTTTTCTACAGGAGCTCCAAGCCCCATGGCTAAGTCATCACCCAAATTCAAAACATTAAGAGCCGAGGATTTAAATAAAGCGTAAATGATCAATAAAATGATGCCCGGTACTACAGCAGAAACGAAATGCCAGTTGGCGCTCCATATATCTCCAGAAAGCCACACCATAGCCTGCATGAAATCTTGAGGATTCATTTGTACTTGGAATAAAATCAACCCGGCTCCAAACCCTGCATTTACGCCAATACCAACCAAAATAAGCCGTATCGGCTCCACACCTTTCTTCCATGCCAGCGCATAAATGATAGCGGCCGCTATAAATGCCCCTAATAACGCAGATACTGGCAGGAGATAAATCCCCCATCCGCTCAAGGAACTCATCGAGGATTGAAAAAGGAAAATATACAGCACGACGACCAGTCCTGCTCCCGAATTTATACCTAGAATACCGGGGTCAGCCAAACCATTTTTCGTGACCCCTTGTAAAATAGCTCCCGAAAGACTGAGCGCCATCCCAACGAATATGGCAATTACAATCCCAGGCAGTCTAAAATTGAACAAAACCAGTTCTTCTCTAGCACTGCCTTCACCAATAAATGTTTGAAAAACGTCACCTGGGCTGATTTGGACAGGGCCCATATTCAAGCTAATCAATAAAATCCCTATAATAAGGAACAGCAAACCTGTCATCCAGGCTGTAAAACGATAACGAGCTTGCCCCATCACATATTCCCCCTATTCCCACGCGCTAAATAAAGGAAGAAAGGCACTCCAATAAATGCTGTAATCGCACCCACCGGTGTTTCGTACGGAGCGTTAACTAGACGAGCACCAGTATCAGCCGCTACCAGGAGCCACCCTCCCAGAACGGCAGAGACCGGGATAATCAGGCGATAATCCGCCCCTACCAAAAAACGTGAAATATGAGGAATGACGAGCCCGATAAACCCTACAGTTCCCGCAACCGACACTGCGGCTCCAGATAACAAAAAGACAACAACGACACCAAGAGATTTAACGAGAATCGTATTCTGTCCTAACCCCTTGGAAACATCTTCTCCGAGACTAAGTACAGTCATCGCCTTGGAAATAGCGATGGCGATCACCAATCCAATTCCCCCGGCAACGAGAAGAATCTGGACCGAAGTCCAGTCTGTATTTGCTAATCCGCCAGCATACCAGAAGCTCATCTGCTTAGCCACTTGGAAATGCAAAGAGATTGCCGTCGACAAAGAACTGAGCATTCCGCCAATAGCCACCCCCGCTAAAGCAAGTTTGACAGGCGTGAGTCCTCCACTTGAAAAAGAACCGACCGTAAAAACCAGTAGAACGGCCAGCCCAGCTCCTATAAATGAGGCAAACGTCATCCCTATATTTGATAAAGACGGAAAAAACACCAGCGCCACAATCAAAGCAAAAGCCGCCCCGTGGGTGACCCCCATGACTGAAGGTGAAGCTAAAGGATTTCTCGTTAACCCTTGCATGACTGCCCCGGAAACAGCAAGAAAGCTTCCTACTAAAGCAGCCCCTACCGCTCGGGGCAGACGTAATTCCTGAATCACTTGATGATTTGTTTGTGCTGGATCGAAGGCAACAACCGCCTGCCACACTGTAGACAATTCAATATCTGAAACACCGAAAGCCACTGACGCTCCCAGCGAGAAAACTAGTCCTATACAAGAAAAAATAAATATAAAAGCAGCTCTCCCTATTCGCTTAGGCAGCTGTTCTGTTTTTAGTTCATCTGACTGAGCCACTTTTATTCAACCCTCTCTGAAAGCTTATAAACCATTATATACATTATATATTGAGAATCATTATCATTAATCAAGTATATGGCAGATGATTAAATTGTTCAAGCAAACGGGATAGATATATTATTATATATCGTAAACGCTGATTTTTGATTTCGAGATATTTGGTAAGTGGATCAGGGCGGCGGGGAATGGCTCGCTTTCCGTGGGAGCGCAGTGAGCCTCCCCATTGCCTGCCGCCCCTCACTATAGATGTGCTTCTCGAAATAGCTTAATAGAATCATCTTAATAATCGTGTGAGCTTAAACTCCAGTGCCCTGGTTATAGCATTTTCAGTTATAAAACTCCCTGTATTTTCACGAGTTTCGAGCACCTTTCAATTGTATGGTGGCTTTAGAAAACGGTGAGACTCCTGTGGGATGTACATGAGAGGTGAGATCCCGGAAGGCGAAGCCTGAGGAAGCTCACCACATGCCCACGGAAAGCGATCCGTTTTCTAAAGCCACCATCTCCTCATACAAAAGTCTCAAAACTTAGTCTTCAACAATAGGAAGCTTATATGAATATCAACAAAGAAATTTAACAGTGTAATTTATAAGTAAATCTTGACTCTTTCAGTGAAAATGATTATCATTATCGTCAGAAGGTCCTACTACGAATTAAACAGGAGGAACGTCACGATGAAAAAAAGTATATTATCCATAATCAGTGTTTTGTTTATCCTTGCACTGTTCGCTTGCAGCAGTAACGAGGAAGATGCAGAGGAATCCAATGAATCAGAGGATACCAACGCTTCGGAAGAAAACACGGAAGAAGAACGTACCCTGGAACATGCATCTGGAGAAGTAACAATTCCAGCGAATCCTGAACGCATCCTTGCCCCATACTTAGAAGATTCTTTAGTAGCTCTAGGGGAAGAACCTGTGGCTCAATGGTCTATCGGTGAAGATACACTCGACTATCTGCAGGACGATTTAGAAGGCGTCCCTGCCATTGAATGGGACTTGCCTTTAGAAGAAACTTTGAACCAGGAACCTGACCTCATCATCTTCAACTCCCCTTCTTCTTTGCAAAACGGGACGTATGAAGAATATGAACAGATTGCACCGACCTATGTATATGAAGACGAAGTCAACTCTAACTGGCGTGATCAGCTCACTCAAATGGGTGAAATCTTAAATAAGCAGGACGAAGCTGAAGAAGTTCTATCAAGCTTTGATGAGAAAGTGGAAGAAGTAAAAGCGAATACGGAGGAAGCGGTCGGTGATGAGTCCGTTGCTTTTGTATGGACACTCGGAGAAGAATTCTATTTATTTGAATCAACTCGCTATGGAGCAGAAGTTCTGTATGATGAAGTAGGGTTGACTCAGCCTGAACTCGTCGAAGGGTTGGAACAGGAAGAACAATGGAACCCTATCTCTCTAGAGAAACTCGGCGAGCTTGATGCAGACCACGTCTTTCTCATAGGGGAAGAAACAGAAGCTGGTTTTGAAATCCTTGATGACAGTTCGGTCTGGCAGAGTATTCCTGCCGTTGAAAAAGATCAAGTATATGAAATGAATCAGCCCAGCCACTGGACAATCGATGGCGCTATCGCCCATGAAATGACATTAGATGCAGTAAATGAAGCTTTAACTGAATAAAGAAATGTTAAGAATGCGTAAACTTTTTATTAGTTTACGTATTTTTTATTGTACTTTACTATTCATTATCGTATCATGATATCGAATTTCGAAATAAGGAGGCAGGTATGATGCTCAGGGACTTTTTTCTCGGTTCGATTAAAATCCATATCTTATATCATGCAGACGAGGAACCTATTTACGGAGCTTTTCTTATAGAAGAACTGGCTTCCCACGGGTATGATATCAGTCCGGGTACACTATACCCTGCCTTAAAGTCACTTCACGATAACAAACTGCTTGATAAGTATGAACAAAATGTCAACGGTAAGATTCGCAAGTATTACACCATTACAGAGAAAGGCAGACGTGTACTTGAAGAAGGAAAACAACAAGTTCGCGAGCTTGCTGAAGAAGTATTAGATGACGACTGGAAGAGGAGGAATGAATGTTGAAGAAACATAAAGGATCATTAAAAGAGATCTTATTTGCATCTACTAAACTGGGACTCACTTCGTTTGGCGGGCCTGTCGCTCACCTTGCGTACTTTAAGGACGAATATGTCGATCGTAAAAAATGGCTGGATGATAAGACCTACGCTGACATCATAGCTTTATGCCAGTTCCTGCCTGGCCCTGCCAGCAGTCAGGTGGGCATCGCCATCGGCATGCTGCGGGGAGGACTTTTAGGCGGGATCGTTTCTTTTCTTGGATTTACGGTCCCCTCCATTCTTGTACTGATTTTCTTTGCACTTCTGTACCAGTCCTACGACCTTGGCGATGCGGGCTTCATTCAGAGCCTTAAAGTCGTTGCGGCAGCTGTAGTACTGCATGCATTAATCGGTTTAGGTAAAAAATTAACTCCTGATACGAGCAGAATAGCTATGGCTATTGCTGCTGCCTCTATCATGCTGCTTTTCCCTTCGGCCTGGATGCAAATCGCTATTATATTAGTGGCAGGATTAATAGGCTTGAAATTGTTTTCCCAAATAGCGAACACGAAAGCAGAACCTTTTCCTGTCACGTTTTCCAAAAAAGCTGGAGCGATTTCGCTTACTGTTCTTGCAGGACTTTTAGCTATCCTGCCTATCTTGTCGCGCGCTACCGACAATATGCTGCTCCAACTTTTTGATACGTTCTTTCGGGTTGGATCACTTGTATTTGGCGGAGGACACGTAGTTCTGCCGATGATTGAACGCGAAGTAGTGCCTACTGGATGGATCAATTCAGGAGATTTCCTGGCGGGGTATGGCATGGCTCAAGCTGTACCAGGACCCTTGTTCACGTTCGCAAGTTATTTAGGAACAATGATCGAAGGAATATCAGGAGCTGTTGTAGCAACGATTGCTATCTTTCTTCCATCATTTTTATTTTTGATTGCTGCCCTGCCTTTCTTGAATGAACTGAGAAAGCGTGCCAAATTCCAAGGTTTACTCATGGGTGTGAATGCAAGTGTCGTGGGAATTCTTCTTGCTGCTTTTTATGATCCGGTTTTCACAAGTGCCATCACATCAAATTCTGATTTTGCGCTGGCAGCTGTTTTGTTTGTCAGTCTTCACTTTTTTAAAGTTCCTGCCTGGGCTGTAGTATTATTAGGAATAAGTGCAGGGTTTGTCGTTAATTTGATATAATTGTAATAGATTGTGAGTATAGAAGAACAAATGAATTCTTTCTATACTCACATTTTGTTTATTCTTGCCGATACAATAAATACATACTTCACTTAAATAGTGAAAGGGGTTCGTTATTTTTCAAGCATTATGGTTATGGAGGGATAAATATGTCCAATGAACAGACGAGATACTCCCGGCTCGCTCAAATCACAAAATTAATCAATACGAACTTAGAATTAAGAGAAGTTTTGGAGCATGTAGTCACAGCCATATCGGAAGAAATCGTCCGCTGTGATTCAGTCGGCATATACCTGCCTCAAGAAGATGGCACATACCGTGGATTTGTCGGTAAACCTGAGCTTATCAATGGCATGACATTAGATATGCACGTTGTCGATACAGCACATGACCATCTTGCAAAAGAAGTAATAGAAAAGAAGCAAGCCATTTATATTCCGGACACATCAAAAGATTCCAGACCGGATCCACGAGCTGTTAAAGGATTCGGAATCAAATCTCTACTCGTTCTTCCTATGGATTACGAAGAGGAATTATTCGGTCTTGTATTCTTATTTGATTATGGCATTCCCATGAATCTGACAGATTCCGAGATTGAGTCTATTAAAGCTTACGTTAATATGGCTGCTGTAGCTGTGCGAAACTCTAATGACTTAACTAAAAAAGAATCGCTTATCGCAGATAAACAACTTTTATTGAACGTGACCCGGGATTTATCATTATGCTCTTCCCTTAAGGAAGTCATGGATAAGAGTTTTAAATATCTCGGCGAAGTCCTTAAAAACCCTAATATCGGAGCCCACCTCCTGGATCCTGTAGCCCATCGTCACATCAATCCTACAAGCCTGAGTAAGGATAGTGAATGGTCAGAAGAAGCTTGGAAAAGAACTCACCGCCACCTTGCCGTCGATTTCAAAAAGGATTTAGTCTTTCAAGAAGTTCTTCAAAATAAAAAACCTATATTCATAGGTGACACCCTGAACGACCCACGTCCCAATCACGAAGCCTGCCGGAGATTCGGTATCAAAGGAATGTACATGATCCCTATGATTGCTGCCGGCAGTGTTCTTGGCACAATCGCCATCGTGAATTTAAAAGAGAAAGGCCGCGTTTATCCTAAATCCGCTATGCAATTGGCTGAATCCATTGTAGATGCGACCGCACCCGTCCTATCCTACCTTTTATATATTGAGAAGCAAGAACTGATCATTTCGGAAAGAACATCGGAATTGACAGAAAAGAATAGAGAACTTCAGCAAGTAATTAGTGAAGTGAAGCAGATCGGCAGAGAAAAGGAACTGATTCTTAATTCCGCAGGAGAAGGTATATTTGGCCTTGATTTGACGGGCAAGATCACTTTCTGTAACCCATCCGCAACTAAAATTCTGGGATACGAAGAAGAAAGTGAGCTGATTGGCCAGCCTTGCCATAATATTTTGGAAGGATGTAGAGACGAGCAGACTGGTATGTTCTCCCCCAAACTTCAAAAGGAAGTTGATCAAGACAGAGCAGAGGAATATTTCTTTAAAAAAGATCGCAGCCGCTTCCCTGTGGAATTTGTCATCACTCCTCAAATTGAAAAAAATGAAACGGTCGGGTATGTAGTGACTTTCAAAGACATAACGAGTCGCAAGCAAATGGAAGAGAAAATTAAATATCATGCCTACTATGACAGTGTCACGAACCTGCCTAACCGTGTATTATTCCAGGACAGACTCCATCAGGCTTTGAATTACGCTGAATCGTCCGGAAGATCACTAGGTGTTCTATTTTTAGACGTAGACCGCTTCAAAAAAATCAACGATACATTCGGCCACACCTTCGGAGATCGTGTATTAAAGAAAATAGCTGATCGGCTGATCCACCGTCTCCCTAAAGAAGCTACGGTGTCCAGACAAGGAGGAGACGAGTTTATCATTCTCGTTCCTAACTTGGAAAATAAAACAGGGGTGAAGGACTACGCTCGTGAAGTGCTTTGCGTTTTCTCCGATCCTTTTCACATCAATGGACAAGAAGTGTCCGTGAAAACAAGTATCGGAATCAGCATGTTCCCCGAAAATGGAACGAGCTCTGAACAGCTGATCAAATATGCTGATGTCGCCATGTATAAGGCGAAGAAGCTATCAGGAAATCAATTCCAACTGTATGATCCTAACCTAGAAGACCGTAGCTTGGGAAGTGTAGAGCTTGAAAATGACTTGTACAAAGCTTTACAAAATGATGAGCTGACCGTTGTTTATCAACCAAAGTATGATGCTACGAAAAGTCAAATGTTTGGTGTGGAAGCTCTCCTACGCTGGCATCGACCTCAGAAAGGAATAATGAAGCCAAAGGATTTCATCCCGCTGGCTGAGGAAACAGGATTAATTATTCCCATGGGAGAATGGATTTTAAGGAAAGCTTGTGAACAAGGGAAAGAATGGCATAATCAAGGGCTAGATCACCTTTCCGTTTCCGTGAACTTGTCACCTCAACAATTCAACCAGGAAGACTTAGTGGCCAATGTTAAAACAATACTGGAAGAAACTGACTTGCCAGCTCCTTGTCTAGAGCTTGAGCTGACCGAAAACTTAATTATCCACAACACAGAAAAGACTTTAAGAATCATCCACGACCTCAAGGACTTAGGTGTAAAAATATCCATCGATGATTTTGGAACAGGCTATTCATCCTTAGGATATTTGAAAGACTTCCCAGTCGATACGTTAAAAATCGATAAAACATTCATTGATGAACTTCCTGATAATCCAAATAACGCTGCAATAACCAACACGATCATCACACTCGGGAACAGTCTAAAGCTCAACGTGCTAGCTGAAGGTGTTGAAAAGAAAGAACAGCTCGATTATTTGACGGAACATGGGTGTTACCTTATACAAGGCTATTATTTTAGCCGCCCCTTAAAAGCCGAAGATGTTATTCATCAGATTTACATTCGATAACTATCCAATTTAAAGCGAGGAGATCCGTAATGAAATCAGCTAAAGCGGTAGTGGATTACTTGAAGAGTGGAGATGTTTCTTATATTTTCGGGATTCCTGCTGGTTCAGTCAACGCATTTTTTGATGAATTGTATGAAACCCCTGAAATTACACCGATCGTGACAAAACATGAAGGTGCAGCTTCTTATATGGCAGCAGCCTATGCCAAATATTCCAAAGAGCTAGCCGTATGTATCGGCAGCAGCGGTCCTGGTGGCACAAACCTGGTGACTGGTGCAGCTAATGCGATGCGAGAACATTTACCGATCCTTTTTATAACTGGATCTGTACCTGTAAGTACTGTGGGATTAAACGCTTCTCAAGAGCTTGATGCCCACCCGATCTTTGAACCGGTGACAAAGTATAGTAAACGAGTAGACAATGCCGATAAATTACTTGAAGAAGTCCATAAAGCTGTAGAAATCGCTTTATCCGGAGTCCCCGGCCCTGTCCATATCGCTATGCCGATTGACGTGCAGCTGCAAAATATGGAGCCTGTTCCCCTGCCTCCATTTCCGAAAAGAACACCGATTCTACCTGATCACAAAACTATAGAAGAAGCTGTCCAACAATTAGCTTCCAGTCGAAAAGGCTATATCTTTGCCGGCCAGGGCATTCGCAGTGCAGTGCCCCAGCTCATTGAATTAGCAGAAATACTGAATTGGCCGATCGTCACCTCACCTCAAGCAAAAGGACTTATTCCTGACGATCATCCTTTACGAAAAGGGATCTTCGGTTTTGCAGGTCATGAACAAGCTTCCGACCTTATCAATCAAGGCGATTTCGATACTGTGCTCATTGCAGGTTCCAGCCTGGGAGAAACAGCCACAAACAATTACAATCCAAATATCACTAAAGATAAAACGATGATCCAAATAGATTTTGACCAAGAAGTATTCAATAGAAAATATCCAGTCGATCTGCCTGTGCTCGGAGATATTGATATCGCCCTTTCAGCTATTAATGAAGAACTTCACCTTTTAGGGTATGAGCGCATTCCCCCTCCCCTTGCCCGCAGGGATTTTGAGACTTTAACAGATGAGTTCAGTACGAAGAACGCGCTGCTGCGATTGCAGGATTTACTGCCTGTGGATACACGCTATACAATTGATATAGGAGAATTCATGGCATATGTCATCCACCATATGAACGTTTTAGAAACGGACAGCTTTGATATCAATGTTCATTTTGGAGCTATGGGGAGCGGAATTGGCAGTGGAATCGGAGCCAAACTAGCAGACCCCGACCGGCCGACTGTCAGTATAACCGGGGATGGATGCTTTTTCATGCATGGAATGGAACTACTCACAGCCAAGGAGTATAATATCCCCGTCTTATTTGTTGTGATGAACAACGCTAGATTAGGAATGGTGCATCATGGGCACTCTCTCCAGTATCAAAGAGCCCACGAACGCTTCGCACAGGAGCCTGTCGATATTTCTGCTTTAGCGCTTACTATGGGAATCCCGAGTACCCGCGTAGATAAGATGGAAGATTTGGAACAGGAATCTATCGAAAAGTTACTCTATCAAAATGGACCCGCCATATTGGAGATCGCACTAGTGGATGATCGTGTCCCGCCAATGGGGGACCGGGTGAAGTTTTTATCTTCTTTTGGCAAATGAGTACATGAATTTGCTTCTCGTTTCATAGGTCCAAACGACCTTGTACTTTCTCCTCGTTCCAACTATTATAGAGGAGATTTATATAATAGGAGGAAGATCTTATTGAAAATAAAGCTTTTTATAGTTGTCAGTTTGTTACTATCCACCTTTTTGGCAGGATGTGCCGAAGATAAGGATGAGTCCGCAGATGATCATGATGGCCATACCCATGAAACTACTGAAAATGGAGATATACGTGAAGAAACCTCAAGTCTAGACGTCCAGCCAGCTTTCTTAGAAGAAAAACCCGAGGAAGTCCAGGACATTTACTTTGCTGTTTCTAAAAACAAAGATTTACTGGAACAAATGCCATGCTATTGCGGCTGTGGAGAAACGGCCGGACATCGTGATAATTATGATTGCTTCATTTCTGAAAATCATGAGGATGGATCGCTTGTCTGGGATGATCATGGAACAAAATGCGGAGTTTGTTTAGAGATTGCAGCTCAAGCTATCGTCGATCACCAGGACGGCAAATCTGTGGAAGACATTCGTGAAGATATAGATGAGAAGTATGAAAAAGGGTATGCAGACCCTACACCTACTCCAGAAGTATAACGGTAAGAAATCAACCCACCAGTCTCAACTCGAGACTGGTGGGTTTTTTTACGTTAAACGCAGCTGATTTTTTATAAAAGAGTTATCGAATGATATTCCAGTTATAAGGAAGACTCTACTATTCGACTTCACTGTTCCGTCATTGTGTTGAGTAAAAGGTGGTTTCAGGAAGGGGCTCGCTTTCCGTGGGAGTGCAGTGAGCTTCCTCAGGCTTCGCCTTCCGGGATCTCACCAATCACTCTCTTCCCACAGGAGTCTCGCCCCTTCCTAAAACCACCTAACTATAATATTGAGTGACGGAATTAGAAATGTAAGAATAAAACTCTCATGTGACAAATTTTCTAGCATGGTTAAAATGGCTGTTTAGAAGAAAATAACCGAAGGACTAGACAGTGTTCCGAGCAGCAGGTACTGAACCTTTTCTAAAAAAAGCTCAAAACCCTGTTGCAACTCTTTAGCATCTTAGTACGCCCATGGAAAGCGAGTGATTTCCCGGTCCTTCAACCTCCATTCTTAAGAACAGAAACCGTTTCAAACCTGTTATTTAGGTAAGTTACTGTTAGGCAGGCGATAAAATTCACGAATAAAACTGTAATCTCCAGCCATTCTTCCCACAGGTGCCAGTTTGTAAGGGTCGACTTTGTCCCCTGGAATGAGCAAGTCATCTTTAATATGATAACAAACGACTTTTCCTAAAATGAGGTCACTGGAACCCACTTCGATGATTTTATCCAACTTACACTCAAAACTTATGGGAGCGTTAGCAGCTCGAGGAGCGGTTACTCTCACACTTTCTTCACCCCTGGTCCCTGCTTTAAAAAATTCGTCTTCTTCCCGCCCGTAGGATTTGCTGCTGATATGCATTTGGTTAGCCAACGATTCTGAGACAATGTTGATGACAAAATCACCGGTATCACGAATGTTCACGAGTGTATCTTTTTCTCTTTCCACTCTGCCGATAGAAAAACATAGTGTAATCGGATCCATAGAAGCGACAGTGAAAAAGCTGAAAGGGGCAAGATTTCGAATGCCACCCCTACTCACTGTAGAGACCCAGGCAACCGGCCTTGGCACTACAGCTCCTTTGACCAATTTACTCATATCATGATCCTTGAACCATTCCTCTTCGATTATCATAGAAACTCTCCTTCTGCTCAACTCTATAGTGAAATCATACCCTAAAACCAGTTCCGTAGACACGAGCCGCCTCCAAATTTGTTTAAATTATGAAAATTAGGGAATATTCTGCATAATTAAATAAAGGAGAGGTGATTATACTTTGGATGTATTCGAAACATTAGTAGCGGACATATCTGATTTTCTTTGGACTTATCCCCTTGCTATCATTTTGATTTTGGGAGGTATTTTTCTAACAATCCGTATTAAATTTTTCCAATTTCGCTTTTTTGGGCATGTGCTGCACCAAACCGTAGGTCAAATCTTCAAAAAGACAGAAAAAACCGGTACGATTACCCCTTTTCAAGCTTTCACTTCAGCTTTAGCTTCCACCGCAGGTGCTACTAACATAGTCGGCGTACCTGTAGCGATCTCCCTTGGAGGACCTGGTGCATTATTTTGGATGTGGATGGTTGCTCTTATCGGAATGGCTACTAAATACTCTGAAATCTCATTAGGTTTGAAATATCGTGAGAAAAACGAAAAAAATGAATGGGTCGGAGGGCCGCAATATTACATAAGAAAAGCCCTGGGATGGAAGTGGGTTGCCTCCGCGTTCGCTTTCTTCCTCATGATTGAATTGATTCCAAGTACGATGGTCCAATCCAATTCAATAGCGACACAAACGGAAGGAGCTTTCGGATGGCCCGTTGAAATCACTGGACTGGTCATGTGTGCAGTGATTGCTGTCGTAGTGTTCGGTGGAATTAAACGAATTGGTAAGGTAACGGACAAAATGGTTCCAGCTATGGTACTTACTTATGTAGGTGTGTGTCTGTATATCATCTTCGTCAACATCGATCAAATCCCGAGTGTATTCGGTCTGATTTTCACTCATGCTTTCACTCCTATTTCCGCCGCAGGAGGTTTTGCAGGGGCTGGAATTGCTCAAGCACTCCGCTGGGGGATCGCTCGAGGACTTTATTCTAACGAAGCCGGGCTGGGAACAGCCCCTATCGCTCACTCTGCTGCAAAGACCGATCACCCATCCCGCCAGGCCTTATGGGGAATCTTTTCCGTATTTGTAGACACGATTGTCATTTGCTCTATGTCTGGTCTTGTTGTACTCGTAACTGGAGCCTGGACGGAAGTCGGAACGGCTGATGCTTCGAATATGATCAATGTAGCAATCGCCACGGAATTTGGTGATATTTTGGGCGGTGCATTTATTACCGTCTTCCTAATTTTCTTTGTCATTACGACACTTGGTGTATTAATATTTTACGGAGAAAAACAGGCTGAATTTCTATTCAATTTAAAAGCCGCCCGTTTCATGAGGGTCGTCTATATATTAGCTGTGTTTTTCGGAGCTGTAGGCGGGTTACAATTCGTCTGGCAATTCCTTGATTTACTCCTGGCTTTTGTATTGCTGGCCAATATTATCCCTCTTCTCTTCCTGCACAAGGAAATTGCAGCACTGACAGACGATTACGTCAATCGCGTGTATAAGAAGAAAACTAAAAAGAGAACGGTCACGCTTTTTGTTGAAGATGAAATGGATGACGACGAAAAGCGTCGTGCCGCTCGCTAAATTCATTCTTTTCTTAATGAACTCCTGCTTATACCTACCAGATAAGCAGGGGTTTTATATTTCCTCTTTTCTTCATGGTATACTTCTGATTGGATGACACCTTAGACAAAGTTGGTGAACAAATGTTAGATACACACGCCAGAAAATTTGTGCAGCCCCCGATTAACCATACAGCTCATTGGCTGTTAAAAAAGGGATTCACGGCTGATCAAATAACGATCACTGCTTTATTTATCGGTCTTGGAACCAGCATTCTATATGTCATGGGATTCCCCGTTTTAGCAGTAGTTTTTTTATGGTTATCAGGGTTTCTTGATGCGGTGGACGGAACGATGGCTCGCCATACAAAAACCTCGCCGTTTGGAACGGTTATGGACATTACGTTCGATCGTATCGTAGAAGTCTCTATGATTATTGCAATTGCTTACGTACATCCTGAAGTGATGTGGCCGCTGCTATTACTGAGTGTTTCTATAGTTATCTCAATGACTATTTTTTTAGTAGTCGGTTCGGTATCGGAGAAGTCAGGAGTTAAATCATTCTATTATCAAGCCGGGCTAGCTGAACGTACGGAAGGTTTTGTGCTGTTCAGTATTATGCTGCTTTTTCCAAGCTTAGTGTATTGGTCTACCCTTCTCTTTTTTGCTGTAGAATTATTTACAGGTGCCCAGCGCTTTATGGAAGCCCGCAGAATCCTGAAGTAGGTAAGCCTGTTGAATTATTTTTTATTGCAGAAGATACGCTAATAAAAGTAAAATGATGGTACATTATTTTGAAATGGGGAATATCATGGAACGTTCTGTCGGTTTTTGGAAAAGATTAGGCGCAAGTGTACTGGACGGCCTTATTATCTTTTTCCCTTTATTTATACTATTTGATTTGACGCTGGGCTGGGGTGACAACCATCCTGTCCCAAACATCATTCAATATCTCGTTATGCTGATTCTTCCAGTATTATGGTATGGCTACACCGTTGGAAAGAAATTAATGGGTATCCGGATCGTTAAGGTAGATGGTCAGGATGTAGGTATTGGAACTATGCTTATGAGGTTTTTGCTGGCTAATATACTTTACGGTTTGACACTGGGTATCGGTGTGCTTGTCAGTGCTTTTATGGTGGGAATAAGAGATGATCACAGATCGATACATGATTTTATTGCCGGTACATATGTTACAGAAGCAAAACCTGGAGAACTGTCATGATGTTAAGACTTGAGCTTATAAGAGCTCAAGTCTTTTTTAGTTCCATAGTTTAATACGTGCCTGATGATGTGAAGACTATAGAGTGTAAAGAATATTAATTTTTTTGTGGTCGAAAGAAGATAAACGAAATTATCTTGACTTCAAAATAATTTTAATGTATAGTTACTTACATAAAGTAACTGGTTTTTATTTTATTACTTATTTACAGGAGGAATTATTAATGACAACTCTAACTCTAGACAAAGTGCACAGTGTTATTGATTTTCAAATTAAGCATATGATGGTTTCCAAAGCTAAAGGGGAATTCGAGGATTTTGACGTAGAATTCAATGGAGATCTATCAAATGTAGAATCTGCAAGTGTGAAAGTGACCATCCCAGTCGCTTCTATCAATACAGGTAATGAGGATCGTGACAACCACCTGCGTACGGGAGATTTTTTCGAAGCAGAAAAGTACCCGAATATGGTATTTGAAAGCAAGTCGATTAAAAAACTTTCTGACGAAGAATATGAAGTGACAGGCGATTTTACGATTAAAGATGTCACGAAAGAAGAAACATTTACTGTTGAATACAATGGTACTTCTAAGAGCCCGATGGACGGCAGTACAGTTGCAGGATTTGATGTATCCGGTAAAGTGAACCGTGAAGCTTACGGTATGACGTACAATGCAGCGTTGGAAACCGGCGGAATGCTTCTTGGGAAAGACGTGAAGTTCGAAGGTAACTTCGAGTTTACCGTAGCTGAATAATGACGCTAAAATCGCCGCGGGATTCCGCGGCGATTTTTTTATAATTGTACACTTCCCCCACTTACACGCTTCACTCCTCGAATGGATGAGATATCCTCTACCAGCTTCAATAAAGCTCGATCTTTCTCTTTGGCCTCTATCATACAATCGACATCCTGACCGAGAGATTTCAACTCGTTAAGAAGAGGTTTGATAAACTCTACATCTACAAAATCGGAATGACTGCGATAAGCTGATTCGGACTTTGGAGATGAAAGGTGGATTTTTGGAGGCATCGTCTGCCAGGTTTCAAAGAATCTCGGAAGCAAATGGCTCACCGTTTCGTGCGAATCATGATTCGCCATATAATGGTGATAATCGAACATCATGGGAATACCCTCTTTTTCGCAAACCGTGAGTGTTTCTTCTGTAGTATACGTTTTATCATCATTTTCTAGTGTCATCTGCTTTTTGACAGTATCGGGAAGCTGTTTTAAATTTTCATGGAAGCGGGAAATTGACTTCTCTTTATCACCGTACGCTCCTCCCACATGAATGTTGATAAGCCCTTCTTTCTCCAGTCCCATAGCTTGAAGCAATTTGTAATGGTACTCCATGTCCTTTACAGCGTTTTCCGTCACATGAGGCTTATCACTTGTGAAAAGCGTGAACTGATTAGGATGAAAGCTCGTACGCAAGCCATGCTCTTTAACCAGGCGTCCAATTTTTTCATATTCTTCCTTAAAAGGCGTAATGTAATCAAAATCCACCTCATCGTGTGTAGCTAACGGCACTATAGATGAGGAAAACCGGTAGAGGGGAATTTGATGAGCAATGTTATAATACAGAGCTCTTTGTGTATTTTTTATATTCGTTCTTATAATTCTCTCCAATTGTTCGTCACGCTCGTTTTTTGAAAGCTTTTGGTATCTTGAAAATGTCATTGTTTTTGCGGGTGTAGATTCATATAAACTCAAAGCATTTGCCACATAACCAAACCGTATTCTCATTAAGCAATCTCCCTTTCAAACAGGTCATTGGTTTGTATGTTTCCCTTTCCCCATTCATTTTAAAAGCTCATAAGCACGTTGGAGAGGTTTTTGGTGTGGCAGTCGCTTAGCATGGAGGCACCCATGTTCTATAAGGCTTAAAAACACAAAAAAAAGGCGCACTATGCGCCCTCGATCCTATCTATTTACCGTCTCTTCCTCTGTAACGTAATCAACTTCAAACCCTAAATCTTCTAACATTTGATGATCCTTCGTCCCTTCTTGTCCAGCTGTAGTCAAATAATCTCCGACGAATATGGAGTTTGCCGGGTATAGACCCAGAGGCTGGAGACTTCTCAAGTTGACCTCTCGACCGCCAGAAACCCGGATTTCCTTTGAAGGGTTGATAAACCGGAATAATGCAAGCACCTTCAAACAGTATGTCGGCGTAAGTTCATTGGTTCCTTCGAGTAAGGTTCCGTCAATCGCATGCAGGAAATTGACTGGAATTGAATCAGTATCAAGCGCTTTTAGAGCACGGGCCATATCTATGACGTCTTGTTTGGTTTCTTTCATTCCTACAATCACACCGGAACACGGCGAAATCCCCGCTTCTTTTACGTGGTTGACTGTTTCTACCCGATCATCATAAGAGTGACTCGTTGTGATGTTGTCGTGATGATTTGCGGAAGTATTAATGTTGTTATTATAACGATCGACTCCCGCCTCTTTTAAACGTTGAGCCTGATCAGGCTTCAATAAACCAAGACAGGCGCAGATTTTCATGTCATATTTATCTTTGATTTCTTCCACCGCAGAAGTCACGATATCGAGTTCTCTTTTGGAAGGGCCTCGTCCGCTGGCTACAATGCAATATGTTCCTGACTTCAACCGGTGCGCTTGCTCTGCCCCTTGTAAAATTTGTTCTTTATCCATCATCCTGTATTTTTGAATCGGGGCTGAGGAATCTCGCGATTGCGCACAATACCCGCAATTCTCAGGACAGAAACCAGATTTTGTGTTGATAATCATATTCAGTTTCACTTTGTTTCCGTAGTGATGTTTTCGAACCTGGTACGAACTATGTAATAAGTCCAGCATTTCATCATCTGGACTTTCAAGAACCGACAGAGCTTCCCTATCCGTGAGTTCCTTCCCCTCGAGTACCTTTTCAGCTAATACATTCCAATTTGTCATACGATCCCACCTCAGGCGATTTTTTGACTTCTACGAAATGAACTGTTGCGAAGGACACTTTTTTCCAGACGGTTCGCCAGCACTCCTGCTAAGACCGCCAAAACAATATCTTTAGGCAATGGTACGGCCATCCATGCCCATACGAGTGAATAAGTCAGCCCTTCAGGTGCCTCAAACCAAAATACATAAGCAGCGTACATCCAGTTGGTTCCAATAATATAATTGACCGCCATCGCCACTAACGCAGCGGTGATGTAAGAAGGCAGGGTGCGTTTACGCTCGACCATTTTACCAGCTATGTAAGCAATGAGAATATAGGATAGTATAAAGCCGAACGTAGGCATGATCGCTGTCCCAAGTCCTCCTTTAAATTGAGCAAAAACTGGAGCTCCAGCCAGCCCTAACAGTAAGTAAGTAAACATCGATAAAGCGCCTATCCGGCTGCCAAGAATAAGACCGGCTAATATAGCAAAAAATGTTTGCAGCGTAATCGGAACGCCTCCTATTACCATAAAGGGTGCAATAGTCGTAATATTGGCACCGACGGCCATCATCGCTACGAATAGGCTCCCCATCGTTAATTCAAATGCACTGTATCTCGTTTTTTGTCCCATAATCAACCTCTTCTCCTCTACATTTTATAAAACTAGCATAGAAGAAAATGCTTCCATATGTCAACTTAAATTTTAAATGGTTAACGAATAAACATAAAAAAAGAACGCCCTTTAGCGTCCCTCTTAAAATTTCTTATAAGCAGTTGTATTTTGAACGATTTCATTTTCTAAAACTTATCCCGCCAAAGACTCCTAAAAACCACCTTCCTCTAATCATTACTGACTGAACAGCAGAGATTCGAAGCTAGTCTCCCACAATCCTGTCATATCTTTTTTGAAAAGATAAAAAATCACCTATGACGTTTAATATATACAAATAAAAAAAAGGACGCCCAAAACGGCGTCCTGTTCTCATTATCTATGGTTCATTTCACTTGGTTCAGGGCCTTTACGTTCGCCGCGATCCAGTTCATGAATCTGTGCCATATCTTCCTCAGTCAGTTCAAAATCAAATACATCAAAATTTTCTTCAATTCGTGAAGGTGTCACAGACTTAGGAATAACTACTGTGTCATTTTGCAGATGCCAGCGGATAATGACCTGAGCCGGTGTTTTCTCGTGCTTCTTGGCAATCGTTTGGACAGCGTCATTCTTAAGAACTTCTCCACCTTGCATCAACGGGCTCCATGCCTCAACAAGAATACCATTCTCGCGGCAGAATTCTTTCAACTCATTCTGCGCTAGGAACGGGTGGCATTCCACCTGGTTGATTGCAGGCTTAACGTCACATTCGTCCAACAGACGCTGAAGGTGATCGATGTTGAAGTTACACACACCAATCGCTTTCGTTTTTCCGTCTTTCTGGAGCTGTTCCAACGCTTTATACGTTTCCACATATTCATCAAAATCCGGAGTCGGCCAGTGGATTAAATACAAGTCCACATAATCCAGCCCTAATTTTTCTAAGCTTTCATCCATAGCTTTTATCGTATTTTCATAACCTTGATCGGCATTCCAAACCTTTGTCGTAATGAAAAGATCTTCACGAGGGACATCACTCTTCGCAATCGCTTCGCCGACCTGACGCTCATTCTTATAGATCGCAGCCGTATCAATCGAACGGTAGCCTGTCTCAATCGCTTTAGTAACAGCAGGTACTGCGTCTTTCTCTTCTACTTGCCATACGCCAAATCCCAGCTGGGGCATGTCGATTTTGTCATGCAGTTTTACTGTGTTCATTATTGAATCTCTTCCTTTCTTTGTAAAAGGTTACAGAGGTAGTGTAGCACAGGTGAGAGGGGTCTGGCTCTCATTCTGCTTGCCTTGCTTGGTCTATTATGAGGAGCGATTTCAAGGGGGACTGCAAAGTATATTTAAAGCTTTACAGATTTACCAAAAAATCACCTCACCTATGGGGTAGAATGAAAAACTTTGTTCAGCGTTGTTAATGATTTTTCATAAGAGTGCAACGATGCTGCTCTGACTCAACTCTCTCTCTTTATCGAAAGCAAATGAAAAATCAATGCAAATAAAATAACCCCCGCTTCTCCGACGAGAGTTTACTCGAACACGCTTCGATAGGATTGTGTTTTTTCTATAATATCAATGACGCGCTCAGCCATCTGCGTCATGTCCGCTACATCTGCGCCTTCGTCACAATCCGACCATTCAAAAACACGCTGGCCCCCATTGATTGTTACAGTCATAGAATAATCAGGATTTTGGCTGCATCGCGCGCTTAAATCTTTCTCTTCCATATAATTTTCTAACACTAGTAATTTATAAATTTGGTTCAGCTGGGCTTCGGTAAATTGAAATCCGTTTTGTGTGATGCTATTTTCATCTGACTGGACGGTTAACGATTGTTTCTGCGTGCTTATGTTTACGCGGTTTCCGTTATCATAAGAGAAATCTATTTCGAAGGAGTCCTGACGATTGGCATCATAATCAATAGTAAGCAGATCAATAGGCGAAGTGTTTTCCCCGCAGCTCACTTCATAAATCGTCTCTTTCGTACGGTCAATTCTATTGATTTCTTCACACTTCTTTTTTGAAACTTTATCGGCACCAAATTGATCCTGGGTCGTATCAAGTTTGTATTCGATCTCTTCCCCATTAAAGTTCAAATCTTTAAAAACAGGATCCCCTTCTGAGGTGTAACTGACTATTCTCACCTCAGCATCTTCTCCTTGATCCACACTTCGAATGAATTCATCTAAATACTGTGGATTGTCTATCTGGCCATGACTTTCGATTACATTATGATCCTGCTGATTATACCCTTTAAACTCGTCTGAAATACCCGCAATTTGGACTGAACAGCCTGCTGCCAGGAAAATTAGAAGGCTCACCAAGTAAAACCTCATAGCATTCACCTCAACCTATTTGTCGAGACAGACAAATGGATTTTTTATGACTGCTCCATTCAACCCTCTCTTTTCCGGAAAATAACGACCCAATTGGAGCCTGTCCTTATTCCATAAGCTTTAGCAAAGGAACCCTGGTTAATCGCTACAGCCATATTATCCAGAGAATTAATATAAACAAGAGGCTCACCTTTATGAGTATCTGCAAATGAGCGTCCGAACGTCATGACGTTTTGATAAATCGTACGGCCTCCATGCTGAATTTCCACCTCAATCGTCCCGCCATATGGAATTTCCAGCTTTTTGAACAGCTCACGGCTGATGTTTGTCCATAAATTCCCGAAGCGAATATCAAGTATATCGATCATACCTTCTACGAGATTCCCCTCGAGCTGAGCATCTTTGACTGGAAGCCTCACGATGCTTTCGACAGGTATTTGCGGTCCTGTTCCTTCAAAAGAAATGACCTCTGAAGCCAACCTTGCACCTGTATAGGCATAAATATCGCGTCCATGAAAAGTGTAGGATTCTCCTGATTTAGGCAGTCGGTTAATTTCTTCGTCAATTTCCCTGGCGGCCACTATGCCTTCCGTACGGGCAATATGTGTAAGCGATCCATTATCAGGCGTGACCACATAATGGCCCGATCCGGTCTTAACAACAATACTTCTTCTAGTAGAACCGACTCCTGGATCGACTACAGATACAAACACCGTTCCTTCAGCCCAATAGGTGATCGTCTGCCATAAACGGTAGGAAGCTTCCCAAATATCATAAGGGGGGATGTCATGGGTGAGATCAAAAATTTTCAGGTCGTGGTCTACAGAGTTCGCTACACCGTGCATTGCACTAACGGCGCCGTCACTGATTCCAAAATCTGATTGTATTACTAAAGCTTTTTTCATGATGTAACCTCCAACTGGACTGCGTCAAATTGAACTTATAGTTAAAGTAATAATACAGAATTTTCCCACAAAACTCAATGACAATCGTTCGACCCTATGCTCTAATTTTGAGGAATTCTGACTGTTTGCCAAATTAGTTAACCAGGTTTACTATTAATGTAGTTATGTTTATTTGGGGAGAGGCTGATTTATGTCCAATCAAGAGAAAATGAGTTTAATTACTGAGCTTGAAAGCACGATGCGCAGTTTTATTAGAGAGTATAGACGCGAGTTTAACGAGCTTTTAGGGGAAGGGTTCACAGGCAGTGAATTCGCCTTTTTACGTGCCATTCATGAAAACAGCGAACAAAACGTCTCTCGGCTCGCAGCAGCGTTGAATGTCTCTAACAGCCATGCTACAACGATTATGGACCGCTTGGCTGATAAAGGGCTGATCACACGTACACGTTCAGAACACGACCGTCGTGTAGTGATATTTGAGCTTACGGAGCATGGAGAAGAAGTATTCTTTGTTCTTAATGAAAAAAGAACACAATATATGCAGGAGCGATTCGAGAAACTCTCGATTTCAGAAATCGAAGAACTTATAAGGATATTTAATATCTTATAAAATAAAAGGATGAACAATGTATGGAGCATCTAGAACAAAGACAAAAAGTAACCATCATGATCGCTATCATGGCGGCTATGCTGTTTGCTGCTTTGAACCAAACCATCATCGGCACGGCACTTCCGATCATCGTAGCTGATATTGGCGGGATGAAATATTTCAATTGGGTTTTTACTATATACATGCTGGCTTCAAGTATAACTGCCATACTCGTCGGGAAACTATCTGATACATATGGACGGAAGATCTTTATTCTTACAGGCATCGGAATTTTCATCGTCGCCTCCTTACTATGCGGCCTATCTGCCAATATCTATCAACTCATTATTTTCCGTGCGATTCAGGGGCTTGGCGGCGGAATGATCATTTCCACTTCATTCACAGCGATCGGTGACCTTTTTCCACCGCGGGAACGTGGGAGATGGCAAGGTATGATGGGGTCTGTATTTGGATTGGCCAGCGTATTCGGACCCACATTCGGCGGCTATATTGTCGATACATGGCAATGGAATTGGGTGTTCTGGGTTTTCCTGCCCTTTGGATTTGTAGCCTTTATCATGATATGGAAGATGTTCCCTAACCCTGAAAAAAGCGAGAAGCAAACGGTTGATTTCCTTGGGGCGGTCCTTCTTACTTTGACGATCATCCCTTTGTTATTAGCTTTCTCCTGGGCGGGACAAAACTTTGCGTGGAGCTCACCTATTATTATAGGGCTGTTTACGTGGTCGGTAATCGGTCTTGCGGCTTTCATAGTAGTTGAACGAAGAGCAGAAAACCCAGTCATCCCTCTCCACCTTTTTAAAAACAGCATCTTTTCCATATCTAATATGGCCGGGCTGTTGATGGGGATGGGAATGTTCGGAGCTATTATGTACATGCCATTCTTTATCCAAGGAGTCCTCGGCATCTCAGCTACACAAACAGGATTCATCATGATGTCGATGATGCTGAGCATGGTTCTAACGAGTACAATCGGCGGCCAGCTCATTACAAGGACCGGACGGTATAAAATTTTTGCGATAGCTGGGTTGTTGATTATGGCAGGAGGTATGTTTTCTATGTCTCTCATGTCCGTGGAAACTACGGTGACAGGAGTCGTGCGGAACTTGGTTTTTGTGGGTCTTGGCCTTGGATTGACTTTTCCGGTACTGACTTTGACGGTGCAAAATGCGGTCGAACATCAGTATCTTGGGGTTTCAACATCAGCTTCTCAGTTTTTTCGTCAAGCCGGGGGTACGATGGGTGTGTCCATCATGGGTTCGATCATGAACATGATTATGGGAAGAGAAATGGCTAATGTAAATGCAGTGAATGATTTCGAAGAGGCATCAGAGTTACAGGATCCTCAAGTGTTGATGGATCCTAATCAGATTAGTTCTTTAGCAGAAACCTCAGAAGTTCCAAGTGCTCAATTCGAACAAATGATTTTTTCCATGCGTGAGGTGTTAAGTCAGGCGCTCAACGGTTCCTTTTTATTCGGGACTTTCATTTTACTGGGGGCATGGGTATTAATATTATTTTTAAAAGAAATACCACTGCGTATGACGAACCAGCCTGCAAAAAAGGAAGAAAAAATAAGCTCTTAAGATAGGCAGTTGTCATTTTATATTGAAAACAAAGTAAAGTTTATGAAGAATTTTTCTTAAACTAACTGGCAGGATAGTGGAAGACTTGATTTCGAGACATTGGGTGAGAGGAACAGGGCGGCGGGGAATGACTCGCTTTCCGTGGGAGCGCGGTGAGCTTCCTCGGACGTCCCGTCCTGCGGGATCTCACCAAGCACTCTCTTCCCACAGGAGTCTCCCCATTCCCCGCCGCCCCTCCCTATAAATGCGCTTCTCGAAATCCAATTAATAAGAAAATTTTTAATTAAAGAGGGAGAATAACACTCCAGTGCAACGGTTAAATTGTCCTATTTTAAAACTCCACAATTTTAATTTAGTTTACTTGCCTTCCTGTGCAAGGTTGATAAGAAAATTCAGACATTCCAATCCTTTCTCAACTCAACACATAGCTACGAGGAGACTTCCTTCACTTCTGTGCGGTAAGGAATCATCGAATTCCTCGTTCTTCTTGTTTCTTTATCTCCGGCATCTCATTCCAGTTCATACGAAATTGAACGAAGCGCTTTCGCTTTTAAAAATGGAATATCGCAGTTCCCCAATCCTCGATACGAAGTAGCGAGAAAAAGTACCGCTTTCACTAAGAAGAAGCGGTTTTCATCACTCTGTTCTTTCGGATTAAGATCTTTATAGCAAGGTTTTGCAACCTGAGACACTTGGACAGAGAATCTGCGTACTAAAAGAAATGTTTGCTTTTTCTTGAAGCGGTTTCGAGATACATGTTTGGCCGAGGAGCGGAGGGAAACGGTGAGACTCCTGGGGGGGAGGAGCGGGACAGGTGAGACCCCGGAGAGTTTCCCGGAGCTCCTAGATTCTCATTATGTCTCGAAACTGAGTTTTCCACTAAAGGGAGCTTTAGTTTAACATGACAAATTAACAAACAAAGCGCTTGGAATTTAATATCCAAGCGCTTTGTTTGTTAATTAAGCCGTTTTCCTATATTTATTCAGCATAAAATGCCAATTCCTCTTCGATTTTAGTCCGGATTTTCTCAAGAGCTTCCTCAGGAGTATTGGCAAAAACCCGGGTACCATTGACCATTGCGTATGGCTTTATGGCACACAACCCGCAAAAGGAAAGGCACTCATTCATAAGCACGGCTACGTCCGGATACTCAGCTTCGATAATCGATTCAACATCGATCTCGTTAATCAAATTCCCGTCACAAATTTCCACGACGACTACCCCATACGGTCATTCTCCTTTACTCTGCTGCTAGTCCCAAAATCTCGCGAGCCTGCTGTTCATCATGCTGCATATGTTCCACAAGTGCATCAAGTCCATTGAAATTTTCTTCTCCGCGCATGAACCGCAAATATTTTACAGTTACCTTTTTTCCATACAAATCACCTGAAAAATTGAGAAGGTATGCTTCGACTTTATAAGTTTGGCCATTGACAGTAGGTCGATATCCTGCGCTGATCAATGAATAATATTGTGCAGATACCTGTTCATCATGCACCTCGACAACTCCAAGGTAAACGCCTGGTTTCGGCTCCACATACTCTTCGATTTCACCTAAGTTCAGTGTAGGAAATCCAAGCTGACGCCCAAGCTGTTCCCCTTTTTCAACAACGCCTGTCGTTTCAAATGGACGTCCCAGGAGCGCCTGCACGGCCTCCATCTGCCCGCCGGCTACTAGTTGTCGAACCTTAGTGCTGCTGACCTTCTCATGATTGAAGCTTACGTGGGGAAGGACGGTTACAGGTATGCGGTGCTCTTTGCAAAGCTCCGTCAACCCTTCTGCATCTGCATTTCTGCCTTTTCCGAATTTAAATCCTTCCCCAATAATAACTCGGCTGATGTTCAACTGGGTTAATTGTTCATTCACAAATTGTTCTGGTGTGATTTGCGCATATTCTTTAGTAAAATAGATATTATAATAACGATCAACCCCTGCACGTTTCAGCATCTGCAGCTTATCTTTAAAGGAAGATAGAGATTTTTCATAGGCGGGATCACCCTTCAGCACCCATAGTGGATGGTCAGAAAACCCGAACACGGCTACGTCTTCACCATTTTCCCGGTAAGCATTCGCTTGGTCCAGAAGCTGCTGGTGTCCAATGTGAAGTCCATCAAATTTACCTATCAATAAAATCGTCGGTTTTTCATTAGCTGGTGGTAAAGCGGTCACTTCGATCGTTTCCATATCTCTATACTCCCCTTTTTACGTTCGTACATACCCTATTTTCTATAGTATAACCATCCTGACTGACACTCAACTAATCTGCATATACACTTATGAAAGGAGTGCTATTAATGCTTAGTAAAGCTGAAGCTTTTGCTGTTAAAGCACATCAAGGGCAGAAGAGAAAGAGTTCCAATGAAGATTATATCGTCCACCCCATCAGAGTCGCAGAAACCTTGAAGCAAGCAGGCAGCAGCGAAGAACTGGTTTGTGCGGGTTATCTCCATGATGTAGTTGAAGACACGCCTTATGAACTTGAAGATATTGAAAGAGAATTCGGCTCCCGCGTTCGCAGCCTCGTCGCTGCCCACACCGAAGATAAAACCAAGTCCTGGTATGAGAGAAAAGCCCACACGATTGAAACGGTAAGAATCAGCAGCATAGATGTAAAATCTCTTATTATTGCGGATAAGCTGGATAATCTCCGTTCAATCGAAGAACACTACAACATCGTTGGAGAAGCCGTGTGGTCCTATTTCAAAGCTGGCTACGATTTGCAAAAGTGGTACTATCAATCAGTCGAAAACAATATGTACACAGGCCTCGAGGAAAAAGCTCCCTCGTTCTTCACAAGTTACTCAGATGCAGTGCAAAGATTTTTCTCGAACAAATAAAGCCAGAAGCTCTAATAAACAGCTTCCGGCTTCTTTTTTTATGAGGATTGTAAATAATGCGCTTCAATGATAGCTTCATCAGAATGCGGGATTTCTTTCCCTTTAATGATTTGAGCATTATTGATGCACCCGCTTGTCAGCAGAATAATATCGCCGGCTTGTCCAAGGTGAAGGGATTTCCTTACTCCTTCTTCTCTCGTTAACGCTGTATGGATATTTTGAGCATCTGGGTTTTTAAATCCAGCCATCACCTGATCGACAATGATTTGAGGGTCATGAAATCCAGGGTGATCTACGGTAACGATGATTTCATCGGCTTTTCCTTCAATCATGGCTGCCATCTTCGGCATTTTTTTAAAATCACGTATGCCAATACCGGCAATCATAACGATGAGCTTATTGTATTTTAATTTTTTCACTTCTTCGACCAGTCTAGTTAAAGCCACAGGTGTATGGGCGTAATCTAAAATGACTTTCGGATGGTTTTCTGCTTGAATCACTTGAAACCTTCCTTCGGGGCTTTTCAATTGCGGGAGAACTTCAACAATCTCTTTTATTGAATACCCGAAATGCAAAGCAGCCCCGATAGCAGAAAGTACGTTTGAGATATTATAAGTCCCATATACAGGGGCAAAAGCCTGACAAGTCTCCCCTTTATAATCCAACTTGAAATAAGACCCTTTTTCCCCAACCTCTAAATGAGAGGCTTTCAAATCAGCATTTGAATCCTCAAGTAAGCTGTATGTGATTTTCGGTCCCTCAAATAATTCAAGGACTTCTTTCCCCATACCTTCGTCATCTGCATTCACCACGGCACATTTTGCCTGCTCAAATAATTTCAGCTTACATGCTTTATAGTGATCGATCGTTTGATGATATTCTAAATGTTCTTCTGAGAAATTTGTGTGAATGGCTACATCAAACGTAATTCCTTCCACACGCTTTTGGTCAAGTGCAATCGAGGAAACCTCCATAGAAGCAGCCACATCTCCCTGCTGATCTAGTAAAGAAAAAATGTGATGAAGATCAACCGCTTCCGGAGTAGTAGGCGTACTTTTTTTATAGTTGAATTTCTCCTTGGAGCTCCAAATCCCTGTCGTTCCGACCAGACCTGTCGGCTTTCCTAAAAGATTCAATAAAGAGCGGACATAAGCTGACACAGTCGTCTTCCCGTTCGTACCTGTTACCCCGATGGTTAACAGTTTCTCATCTGTCCGGCTGTAGAAATGCTTGGACATATAGGCCATAGCTTTCCTTACATCTTCCACTAACACAAATGAACACTCAGGATAACTGCGGCTTAATGATTCCAGATGTTCGTCATGATCCCCTATCACCGCAACAGCCCCGTTCGCAATCGCTTCGTCGATAAACTCATGACCATCCTGGTTTTCTCCTCGAATACTGAAAAATACCGATCCTCTTTCTACATATTTTGAGTGGAACATCAGATTTGAGATGGTTTGTGTACCAGGACCATAAATAGACCTAAGGCCGATATGGTATACTTGATTGAATTCAATTTTCATCATTTTCTTCCCCACTTATGTGTTTATTAGCTTAAGCAGTCGTCACTTGGCAAGTACCAGCATGGGCAGAATTTCATCTATTTATATTATGGGCATACTCTATGTTTTTAAAAAGCCCATTATTTACCTATATTCTGCATGAATCAATATAATCATTTTCACTTAAAATTAACGTAGCCACTTTATATTCTGATAAGATAGCTTTTGAACAAAATATACTTTACTCTACCTAAGAAAAAAGGTGTGAACATACATTAATGAAATTAAACCAACTCCTAGAGAATATACCCTTTGAAAACGAAAAACCTCTTGCTGATCCAGAAATCAAGGGTTTGACAGACTCTTCATCAGAAGTGGAGCCTGGCTACATTTTCATTGCCATTACAGGCTATCAATCAGATGGTCACAGTTACATTACAGACGCTATTAAAAAAGGAGCCTCCGCAATAATAGGAGAGAAAGACGCTCCTGAGTGCCCGATTCCTTATATCAAAGTTCAAAATAGTAAAAAAGCGCTGGGAACAGTCTCAGCGATTTACTATCAGAATCCTTCACACCGAAAAAAAATGATTGGGATAACAGGGACAAATGGCAAGACTACAACCAGCTATATGGTCAAGCACGTGCTAGAAGATATAGGCTATTCTTGTTCACTTATCGGTACAATTCAAAACATTGTAAATGGCGAAAAATTCGAGACGAACAATACAACACCAAATGCTTTGCGAGTAAATGAATTGCTTGCTGACAGTACGGATGATGTCGTCATTATGGAAGCTTCCTCGCAAGGATTGGCCGAGTACCGTTTAGAAGGAATAGAATTTGATTTATGCCTATTTACTAACCTTTCCAATGAACACCTTAATTATCATGGCAGTCTAGACAATTACTTCGAAGCAAAAAAACAGCTTTTTTATAAACTGAAGCATAATGGTACAGCTATTATCAATGTCGATGACTTCTATGGAGAAAAATTAGCAGAAGAGCTTCACCAAAAAGGCATGAACATTTATACGTTCGGAGAGTCGAGAAATGCCGACCTCCAGATGAACGAGCTGAACCTTACTCACCCATACTCTGTACATTTAAAAGAGAATGGAGAGAAGTTCCCAGTAGTCTCTCCTATACCAGGCTATCATAACTTGTATAATACCACGATTGCTTATGCTGCTGCTAAAGCTTTTTTTGGAGAACGCCAATCCATTATTGATTCTCTTGAAAAATTCCCTGGAGTAGAAGGCCGTTTTAATATTTACCGGCTTCCTAACGGAGTTACTACAGTCATTGACCATGCCCATACCGCCGACGCCGTTTTGAATTGTTTACAAACCGCTTCTGATTCCAAGACAGGGCGTCTCGTGCATGTGTTTGGATTCAAGGGCCAAAAGGATATGGATAAGAGAAAAGAAATGATCAAAATCAGCGCAGAAATAAGCGATCAGTATATTCTCACACTGGATGATTTAAATAACGTTCCTGAAAATGAAATGATTGAGCATCTTAATGAACTGCAGAACGAGTACGGTAATGATAAGGGGAAAATTATGAAAGACCGTACTTTAGCCATTGAAGAGGCTATCCGCCTATCCGAAGAAGGAGATTGGGTCGCCATTACTGGAAAAGGCCATCAATCCTACCAGCAAACCTATGCGTATTCCGTCCAATCGGACAAGGAATGCATTCAGCTTTTCCTTTCCAAGAATACTGAATGATAGGTTTTACGTTTGATATTTTTAAATCGAGGGAAATAGAGGACAGTGAAACCAAACCTATCTCAGGAGGGTAATTTCAATGTCTAAAAAAGTATTAATGGTCGTTACAAACCACGAAAAAATTAATGAAGATACGCCGACAGGCATTTGGCTGTCTGAATTCGGTGAAGCTTATAACGAATTTAAACAACACGGCTATGAAATCACTGTAGCCAGCCCTAAAGGGGGGCAGTCCCCTGTTGACCCTAACAGCGTGAGCGAGGATGAACCAACCGAAATCCTGGACACAAAAACGTATTTAGAAGATACACTGCCTCTTGATTCAGTTTCTGCTAATTCATTCGATGCCATCTTCCTGCCAGGCGGGCACGGTACGATGTTTGATTTTCCAGATAACGAAAAACTTCAACAACTGCTTCGTGATTTTTATGAATCCGACAAAGTAGTTGCTGCTGTATGTCACGGACCATCAGCTCTGACAGGAGCTACTTTATCTAACGGGGAGCCGCTCGTAAAAGGTAAACGCGTCAACGCATTTACCGATGCGGAAGAGGTTGATACGACTCTCGATCAGCATATGCCTTTCTTACTTGAAAGCAAGCTGAGAGAACTGGGAGCTACCTTCCAATCCGCCCCTAATTGGTCTGAACATGTTGAAGTCGATGGCAACCTCATCACTGGGCAGAATCCTCAGTCAACTGTTGCAGTTTCCAAAGAGTTTATCAAAGTATTAGGTCAATAAAAGGAAAAAGAGCTGATGTGTCTATCACATCAGCTCTTTTTCCTTTTTGATATTCATATAAGCTCATTTTAGAGGAAGACTCAATTTCGAGATGTCCGTGCTGTTTCCGTTATGTTTAACAGCGGGAAGAGCTCCGGGAAATCACTCCCTTTCCGTGGGAGCGCAGTGAGCCTCCCCCAGGAGTCTCACCGTTTCCCTCCGCCCCTATGCCATATAAGTTTCTCGATGCAAGTGTCTCAGGCTGCAAAACCTTGCTATAAAGCTCTTAATCCGAAAGAACAGAGAGATGAAAACCGCTTCTTCTTAGTGAAAGCGATACGTTTTCTCGCTTACTCCGTATCGAGGATTGGGGAACTGCGATACTCCATTTTTAAAAGCGAAAGCGATACGTTTAACTTCGTATGAACTGGAATGAGCTGCCGGAGATATAGGCAAGTAAACTAAATTAAAATTGTGGAGTTTTAAAATAGAACACTCTAACCGTTGCACTGGAATGTTATTCTCCCTCTTTAATTAAAAGTTTTCATGTCAAGTGAATTTCGAGAAGCGCATATATAGGAAGGGGCGGCGGGGAATGGTGAGACTCCTGTGGGAAGAGAGTGCTTGGTGAGACCCCGGAAGACGAAGTCTGAGGAGGCTCAACGCGCTCCCACGGAAAGCGAGCCATTCCCCGCCGCCCTGATCCTTTCACCAAATGTCTCGAAATCAAGTCTTCCATAATCCTGCCATATAGTTTAATAACTCTCATATGAAAACCAACTACAGGCTTTAACATAATTTTTAAAAGACATATTAGCATCATTCTATTGTGCATTAGTATCATTGAGCATAGTTTTGATAGAGTGCAAAATTTTTGAAAGTATTCTAGTGTTTGTTAAAATTATATTATATTATAAAAATTTCATGTGACTTGTTATAGTGGAACTACATGATTTAATGAGGGGCAGAAGAAATGAACACTTTCGCAAACGACCTGCAGTACAGATCCCTGGAGGAAGCAGCAGATGATATTCTACATCAAATCAGCTTTTTTTTAGGAGTAAATACAGTTTACATAGCCAAAAAAGAGCCTCAATACATGCAGGTCCTGAAATCTTATAATCGTTCTCAATCGATTGTCGATAATGACCTGCAAGTCAATTACGAAGACTCTTATTGTCAATTTGTTATGGAAACAGGGGAACAGCAATTCAACACCTCTAACCTGAGCGAAGAAGAAGCCACCGCCCATATGAACCTGGCGCAAGAATTAGGTGTGAAATCTTTCCTCGGAGTTAAAATATACGATAAGAGCAACCATGTATTTGGTACGCTATGTGTAATGGACCCTGATCCCATTGAATTTACAAAGGAGCAAATAGCTTTTCTGAAATCTATAGCTAAGGTTTTTAGTTTTATTGTCAATCTCGACCAAACCAAGCAGCAGGTAGAGCTGCTTTCAACACCTATCGTTCCAATCACAGAAGGGGTAGTCGTTTTACCGCTTGTCGGCATTGTGAATGAAGACCGAGCTGACAAATTACTTCCATCCGTACTTCAGCAGGTACATACAGAAGAAGTGGATTACTTCATATTTGATTTATCAGGCCTTGTCAGCTTTGACGATCTGTTCTCCAATCATTTATTTGATGTTATCCACTCTTTAGAACTTATGGGGGTTAAGCCAGTACTGACAGGTGTCCGTCCGGATATGGCCATGGCCCAAGTAAAGATTGGATCCAAATTCAAAGATATAGTAATCTCGACTACTCTTGAACAAGCTCTGAATAAAATCGGTTACCATTTTGTAAAAAAATAAGCAGGCCGGCGTAAACGCCGGTCTGCTTATTTATCAGATAAAGCTAAATCTATGCGGTAATTGTTCGAGTCCAGCTCTGTCTGCTGTCCAAGAACTAAGCGGGCTAATTCCGCACCGATATAAGGTCCTGATGTTAAGCCGGACGCCCCCAGTCCATTCGCTAAATAAAGGCCTTCATAATTTCTCAAGGGGCCGAACACTGGTAAAGAGTTGGGAGTGAATGGACGAAATCCTACTCTTGTTTCTACCATAGTCCCCTTACCTAAACCAGGTGCCACTCCCAGCACTTTATGAAAAATTTCATGAAGTCCTCCGACCGTAACACGGGAGTCGAACTTTTCCTTCGTTTCATGGGTAGCCCCGATAACCACCCGCCCCCCATCAAAGGAGAGCAAATACTTATTAGTCGGAGGCATGACTACGGGCCATTCCTCTGTATTCGTATCTGGAAGTTCCAGGTGGACAATTTGAGCTTTTTGCGGATGCACGAGAAATTCCTCACCTAGAGGAAGCACCATTTCTTTAGCCCAGGCTCCTGTAGTCACAATAACCTGATCGGCTTTTATCGTACCTTCTTTCGTCTTAACTCCTGTAATTTGATACCCGTTCACATCTAACTGCGCATCTGCTTGAACAAACTCTACACCTTTTCGTTCACATGCCCTGATCAATGCATCACGCAGCGCACGTCCATCAACTCTCGCCGCTCCACTAATGAAAATTGAACCGTACTCTTCATCTAATGGAGGAAACATTTCTTTCGTCTCTTTTTTAGTGAGACGTTTGATTTCTCCCATTTCTGGTGCCGCTTCACGACGTTCGAGCGCCCGCTCCAGCATTTCCTCAAGTTTCTCATCTTCCTTATGAAGACGCAGCGCACCTACTCGCTTATAACCTGTATTTGTTTCCCCCTCAGCTTCGAGTTCTTCAATGAGAGCGGGATAATACCGTGCTCCGCCTTTAGCAAGTTCATACCAGGCTTTATTTTTACGCTGCGATAACCATGGGCAGATAATTCCGGCTGCTGCATCGGTCGCTTGACCGATATCTTTCCGATCCACTACTGTTACCTTCACTCCAGCTTTAGCCAGATGATAGGCGGTCGAAACACCTAATACACCGGCTCCAACGACAATATATGATTTCAATGGAATAACACCTTTTCCCTTATGATTTATAGTCCAATTCTCATTCTACAAGAAAAAAGATGGTTTTTCTAATCGCCCGATCAGCCCAGCAATTTTATTTTTACCTTCAGCGACCGCAAGCAGCTGCTTGTCTTTAATTAAAAAACTATAATAAACCTCGTTGTTAATTTTTCATAAGTTATTCAACAATTTGGCAGGATACTTTAAGACTCAGTTTCGAGATAACCAGGGTTCGTGGCTGTAATTAGAGTCTGGTATGGTTGGGAAGCTACTCGCTTTCCTGTGGGGGAAGTGGCGAGCTTCCTCGGGCTTGCAGCCCTGTGGGATCTCGCCTACATCCTTCTCCCACGGGAGTCTCGCAGCTTCCCAACCACACCAATCGATATGAGATGAACGAACCCCCTTATATCTTTCTTTGAATTATCTTTATCTCCGCCAGTCCAGTCCATACGCCGCTGAACGAAGCGCTTCCGCTTTCAAAGGTAGGAGTCTCGCACATTCCTAAAACCCCTAACTTATATTACGAGACGGAACTAATAAATGAGAAGCAGAAACTCTCTAGTACCAACGTTTGCAGAATCATTCAACCGGTTGTTTTAGAAAAACTAACTATCCAACAGGCTTTTCATTTCCGTGAAAGTAAGCTAGAAATGAACCCTTGTTGCAAGAAGGTTCTTCTTCTTTATCCATGTTCGTTTTTTTGGTGAGCGGTTGTTTATAGGGATAAACCGCTCAATATCAAGCTTTTATCATAACTGTAGCGCAGCATCTGACATCCTGAAATCGGTGTTTCCGTACCCTCTAAACATCGCAAAGAGCTCCGGAAATTGCGAGACTCCTGTGGGAAGAGAGTGCTTGGTGAGATCCCGCAGGACGGGACGTCCGAGGAAGCTCACCGCGCTCCCACGGAAAGCGAGTGATTTTCCGGAGCTCTAAACACTGTTAAACATAACGGAATCAATCCGAACATCTTGAAACTGGGAGCTTATGTGAGTTTCAATACTGAAATTTAGAAGAGCAATAAAAAAACAGCACGGGCTTCCATGCTGTTTACTCTACTTCCACCAAATCTGCTTCCACTATGTAGCGGTACGGAGCATCTCCGACAAACTGAAATGGGTAGCATGTGGATATCGTCAAAGTAGGTTTGTCTTTTTCTACTACGACGCTTTTATCATCTTCCTCTACCACGTACAATTGTCGAATTTGATACACGTATTCCTTTCCCTCGTACTCTAAGTAAACGAGGTCGCCGATCACAAGATCCCCCATCTCTGAAAACACCGTGTCCCGGTGGCCTGATATAAGCGTATGTCCATTCACATCCGGCGTTACAGTCCATTCACTATCATGCATCCCTACTCCCTGAGTGAGCGTATCATCGTCTGTTCCCCAGAAAACAGGATACTTTTGTTCGACAGAAGGAAGCTTCAATTCAGACATTTCTTCGCCTTTCTCGAAATCATGGCTTTCCTCTTCCTCTGATACATTCGTTGAGTCTAATACCTTATCATCATAATCTAAATAGTCATTGAGCTCACTTGCGCTCATCGATTGGATAACTTGCCGCTGCTCCCACCACCCATACCCGAAGTACGCAACAATAGAAAGCCCTGCAATAATGAATAGAATTCCTATTTTTCTTCTCATATCTTTACCTACCTCCATGGAAATGAAGGCAGGCCATAGGCAGCCTGCCTTCATCAGGGATGGTGATTGCATCCGTTCTTTAGTTCAATGATTTCTTACGAATAAGCAGCAGGCCGCCTGCTCCGACGAATAGAGCACCCATCATCATCATGAATGGACTATTGGTCGCCGTGTCGGGAAGCTCTCCACCTTCTTCTTCAGCTGAATCACTGTCGTCCCCATCGGATCCGGCAGCTTCATCTGCATCCTCACTGCTTTCCTCTTCAGAAGAAGTGTCTTCTTCTGAATCTTCATCTGATTCTTCTGTTGCCGTGTCTTCTGAAGATTCTTCAGAATCCTCAGAGTCACTACCGTCGTAGACTCCGTCCGTTAATTCTTCACAAGGTTGTCCATCTTTATCCCGATCAAGACCATCAGGATCATTATCCTCATTATAATCATGGGATTCCCAGAAATCCATCACTTCTTCACCTGTCTCAAAATCATCACAGTTTTTATTATCACTGTGTTCCGCAAAAGCCACACCCGAACCTAGAAAAATACCAGCAAAGAAACCGACACTGCACAAAACCATCAAAAGCTTCTTCAAGATTTCCATCTCCCTCTTAAGTATTTTCTTCCATCCCTATGTGGGGTACATTTTACATCAATTAACAAAATATGTATACAAAAAACGATGAATTTTCTGACAATTATCCACTTTTCTCAAATTAAAGCATAGTAAAAAACCAAAAATCCCCGAAGAAAGGGGGATTTTTGGCGATGGTTTTAAGATAAGCTTTGACTCCAGTCAATTGTCGCTTCACCTTCTAAGAAGCGTTCAGCATCCATGGCTGACATGCATCCAGTACCTGCAGCAGTAATTGCCTGACGATACTTTTGATCCTGGACGTCTCCACACGCGAAGACCCCTGGAATATTCGTATTAGTCGTGCCTGGTTCCACGAGCAGATAACCTTTTTCATCCATATCGAGCTTCCCTTTAAGGAACTCTGTATTCGGGTTGTGCCCGATAGCAACAAAAATCCCATCCGCTTCAATCAATTCTTCTTCTCCGGAATCCGAATCTTTCACCTTGAGTCCTGAAATCTTCATTCCGTCAGATACCATTTCCACAGGAGTTTTATTGAGCGCCCACGTAATTTTGTCGTTGGCCCTTGCCCGATCCTGCATAATTTTAGATGCACGAAGTTCGTGGCGGCGATGAACGACTTGAACCTCATCTGCAAATTTAGTAAGAAAGTTCGCCTCTTCCATTGCTGAGTCTCCTCCGCCGATGATGAGTACTTTCTTACCGCGGAAAAAGAAGCCGTCGCATGTGGCACATGTGCTTACCCCTTTTCCGATATTGTCTTTCTCTCCAGGGATATCTAACAGCTTAGCTGACGCCCCTGTAGAGATGATGAGGGATTGTGTCTCAAGCTCACCTAAACCATCGACAGACAGCTTGAATGGGCGCTGATCGACGTTCACATCGGTCACCCACCCTCTTTTGAAGGTGGCGCCAAATCGTTCAGCCTGCTTTTTCATATTATCCATCAGTTCAGGACCCATGATCCCATCAGGAAATCCAGGAAAATTCTCAACTTCCGTCGTCAGCGTAAGCTGTCCGCCGGGTTCTGGACCTTCAATCACTAGCGGTTCCATATTCGCCCTCGCTAAGTAGACGGCAGCTGTCAATCCTGCTGGTCCAGTCCCTAAAATGATAGCCTGGTGTGTCATTTAAATTCCTCCTTTAAAAACTACTGGTTTTGCAGCACTCTGCTCCCACGGCACTACTGCTGCTTCTTCTCTGTCGTTTAACACTCGTTCAATCCATTTAACTTCTTCCTGCGCTTTTGCCTTAAGTAACGGATCCTCTGTTTGAGCAGCTGACAAACACTGATTCATAATCCACCAGCTTGGCTGCAGACCGGCTCTTTCCAAGTCTGCCTGCAACCGTTCTGCTTCATATACAGGAGTCGCTTCGGGAAGAGTGACAATACACATTTTCGTGTAATTCGGATCTTGAAGAGTAGGCAGCAGATTCCTTACAGAATCAGGCACATGTCCGGTAGTGCGTTCCAACTCTCTATGATAAGACTGTGCTGCATCTAGTAATAATAAAGTATGCCCAGTCGGAGCAGTATCAATTACGATAAAATCCTCCTTAGAATGCTCTACCACATCTGCAAATGCACGAAACACCGCTATTTCTTCCGTGCAAGGCGAATCTAAATCTTCCTTTAAAAAATTCTGTTCCTCTTCACTTAGCGTACTCCCTGTCTCATGCAGAACTTGCTCTTTATACCGTTCAGTTTCTGCTTTAGGGTCGATATGACTGATAGAGAGCCGATCATTCTCATAGCCTTCAAAGATCCGGCTTACATGATCGGCTGGATCCGTAGTAGTCAGCCTTACCCGAAATCCTTTTTCCATAAGTCCAAGTGCAATCGATGAAGCCACGGTTGTTTTCCCGACACCGCCTTTTCCCATAGTAAACAGCAGTCCGCTCTTCATTTTCGCAAAATCATCAATCACGTCTTCAAGGGAAGGAGCATTCAGCTCTACACTTTCATCTTCCAAACGATCGACATTCGCTTTTCCCTGCATCCACTCTCTTAATGAATCGATTCCTGTTAAAGATAACGGGGCAAAAGGGAGTTCAAAGGTTTCGATTTCTTTCAAATCATCCGACAGCTGCTGCAAAGCCAGCTGTTGGTTGTTACGAAAACCGATGGAGACCTCATCTCCTTTTATGACAGGCCGGGAAATCAGTCCGTTGATAATCAGACGTTGATTCGTTATACCAATTTCCATGAGCTCTTTAGAAGAACGATCCGCTTCAAAAAGCGCGGACTCCTCTGGACGGCTGACAAGATACAATACCGTCTTCTCTCTATCATTTAAACTATTCATAGCCTGCTCATATACATGCTTTTTTTCTGCAAGGGAAGACATCGGTCCAAGACAGGAAGCTCCATTCGGATTATCCTCCATAAATCCTGACCAAGCTTGCGGCAGCTGCAGTAAACGCAGCGTATGACCAGTCGGGGCGGTATCAAATATAATATGATCGAATTGATCATGAAGCTCGTGGTCGCTTAAAAAAGCAGTAAAAGAATCAAACGCCGCAATTTCTGTTGTACAGGCTCCTGACATTTGCTCCTCCATGGAAGCGATAATAGAATCTGGAAGCTTCCCTTTGTAAGGGGCGATCGATTTCTCACGATGTTCCCTGGCCGCTTCTTCCGGGTCAAGGTTAGCCACTGCAAGGTTTGGTACATCATCGAGGAATTTCCATTCGTTCGTCAGTTCTTCGTCGAAAATATCTTGCAGATTCGAGGCGGGATCTGTACTAATAAGCAGCACACGTTTGCCTTGATCTGCGAGGGATACTGCTGTAGCACAGGCTGTAGACGTTTTTCCGACGCCTCCTTTCCCTGTAAAAAAGAGAAACGGAGGATCATGTAGTTTTGCTGGATCGAACACTTCATACATAAGAATGCTCCTTCGTCTATTTTAAGGAAAAGCCGAGAGCATCTCCCGGCTTTTTCTTTTATTATTCTTTATCTTTAGCGAACTGCTGGATGCGCTCACTGATTTGATCACGCACTCTTTGGAATACAGCCCATTTTTCTTCTTCTGTGCCTTCCGCTTTTGCTGGATCGTCAAATCCCCAATGGAAACGCGTAACATGAGAAGGAGTCATCGGGCACTTATCGTTCGCATCACCACAAAGTGTAATCGCATATTCAGCATTGTTCAGAATATCAGAATCAATAATGTCAGAAGTCTGGTCACTAATATCAATACCTACTTCATTCATAGCCTTTACAGCATTAGGGTTCAGTCCGTGAGCTTCGATTCCAGCAGAAAGAACTTCGAACTCGTCTCCAAGATATTTTTTTCCGAACCCTTCGGCTATTTGACTGCGGCAGGAGTTCCCTGTGCATAGAAAGTAAATTACTGGTTTGTTAGACATGTTGCATTTCTCCTTTTTATTGAAAGATTTTTATATGATTAGCAGCCATAAATATAGACCGACTAATGTAATGAATAAGGTTGGAACGGTGAGGATGATACCCACTTTGAAGTAGTATCCCCAGGAAATTTTTACGCCTTTTGTTGAAAGGACGTGCAGCCATAATAATGTGGCAAGAGACCCGATCGGCGTAATCTTCGGTCCTAGATCGGAACCGATGACATTGGCATATATAAGGGCTTCCCGCATCGTACCGGACGTATTCGTTTCCGCGATGGCTAACGCATCAATCATGACTGTAGGCATATTATTCATGATAGAAGATAAAATCGCTGCGATGAATCCCATGGAAACCGTCGCCACGAACATGCCCTGATCCGCCGTATATTGAATGACATCTGCCAGAACATCAGTAAACCCGACATTCCGCAATCCATAAACGACGACATACATTCCGATGGAGAAAAATACAATGGCCCATGGAGCCCCTTTTATAACGACAGCGGTCTCTACAGCCGGACTTCGACGAGCCATGACTAAGAAGAAAATCGCTACAATCCCCGCAATGATGGATACTGGGATATCCAGCGGTTCACTGGCAAAATAGCCGACAAGAAGTACAGCCAGCACTCCCCAAGACAAGCGGAACATTTTATGATCCAGCAATGCTTCTTTCGGCTCTTTCAAATCACTTAAATTGTAGTCGGCCGGAATATCCTTTCGGAAAAAGATATAAAGCACAAGAATACTGGCGCCTAAGGCAAAGAAGTTCGGCACAATCATCCGTGAAGCGTATTCCGCAAAGCCGATACCAAAGAAGTCGGCTGAAACGATGTTTACGAGGTTACTGACGACCAACGGCAAGGATGTCGTATCAGCAATAAATCCACTCGCCATAATAAAAGGTAAAATCATCGTTTCTTTGAAATTCAAATTTCTGACCATCGCCAATACGATCGGCGTTAAAATTAATGCAGCTCCATCGTTAGCAAACAATGCAGCAACGACCGCTCCAAGCAAAGTCACATAAATGAACATTTTCTTTCCATTGCCTTTTGCTATTCTCGCCATATGAAGAGCGGCCCATTCAAAGAAACCGATCTCGTCAAGTATGAGTGAAATGATGATAATAGCAATAAAGGCTAATGTCGCATTCCACACGATGTCGGTGACAGCAATTACGTCTTGAAAATCAACGACCCCGACAATTAAAGCCAGAATTGCTCCTCCACAGGCTGACCAGCCAATGCCTAAATTTTTCGGCTGCCAGATGACTAAAACTAATGTAAGTATAAATATGAGCGTGGCTAAAATTGCTAAATTCAAAATAATCCCCCTACTAGTCGCATTGAATGCGTAAACCTGCTCGCTCCAATGCCCTTAATTTTTCTATTTGATCTGGAATTTGCGCTAAAATCTGCTTAGTGATGGGATAGGTCTCGTGATCTTTATTCAAAGAATAAAAAATCCACTGTCCTTTTCGCTTCTCCTTCACAAGCCCCGCATCCCGAAGTTTACGCAAATGCTGACTGACCGAAGGCTGGCTCATTTGCAGCACCTCAACAAATTCACACACACAGCACTCCCCTTCACTGATTAAACCGATAATGGTCAAACGTGTTTTATCGCCCAGGAGTTTGAGTGATTGGGCAGCTGTGTCTATATCGATCATTGTTTTTTCCATGCTCTCACCTCGCTTATTATAATATAAGCATATGCTTATATATGCAAGTGGAAAGTTCCACGTCTTTATCTGATTACATCCATTGCATATAATAATATACTTATATGGCAATGTATAGAGAATGAGTGTAAATTCTTTGTAAATCAACAGCTTTTCATAAGCAGTTGAGCTGTTTCCGTTAAAGCAGAGACAGCTTTTTTGAATAGAACGGACGTTTGAACATACATAGGAAAAACATCTATGATACGCTGAAGTTACTTTTTACATATAAGGAGGACGATTAATTGAAGTTCAGTTATGTATCTCACCTATACTGTCCGAAATGTTCCGAAACCTACTCCACAGAAGAGGAGAACCACTTATGTACATGCGGCTCCCCTCTGCTAGTTGCTTACAACCTGGACGAACTACGCGGAAAATTCACAGCCGACGACCTTTTAACAAGGGCTCCTGACTTATGGCGCTACCATGAGTTGCTGCCTGTCCGACAGAACAACAATGTCATCAGCCTGGGAGAAGGGATGACTCCATTAGTAGATTTGCCTGCTCTTGGTAAAGACATGAGCATCCCCCGCCTTCTCATGAAAGATGAAGGAGTTATCCCTACCGGCGCTTTTAAAGCAAGAGGCGCAGCCGTTGGCGTTTCTAAAGCGAAAGAGCTTGGTGTTAAAGAATTGGCGATGCCAACGAACGGCAATGCAGGCGCCGCCTGGTCGCTGTACGCTGCAAGAGCCCAAATGAGCTCGACGATTATCATGCCAGTAGACGCCCCTAGCATCACTAGAAATGAATGCGCCTTATCCGGTGCCAACTTATTTTTAGTAAACGGACTGATCAGCGACGCTGGGAAAATTGTTGCTGAAGCCGTGAAAGAAAAAGGGCTGTACGATGTCTCCACACTAAAAGAACCGTACCGGATTGAAGGCAAAAAAACGATGGGACTCGAGATTGCTGAACAGCTAAACTGGAAGCTTCCAGACGTCATTCTGTACCCTACAGGTGGAGGTGTGGGCTTAATTGGCATATATAAAGCACTGCAGGAGCTTAAAGAATTAGGCTGGATCGAGTCTGATGAACAAATGCCCCGGCTTGTTGCCGTACAGTCCGAAGGCTGCGCCCCGATTGTCGAAGCCTGGGAGCAGGGCTTACATGAATCAAGTTTTTGGGAAAACTCCGAAACTATTGCATTTGGAATCAACGTACCAAAAGCGATCGGAGATTTCCTCGTATTGGACGCCCTTTACGAAACAAATGGCTGCGCTATCTCCGTTGATGATGATTCCCTTTTACAAGAGCAGCAACGGATCGCCGAGCTTGAAGGCGCGTTTGTCTGCCCTGAAGGTGCCGCTTCTTTCCTTGCCGCACGAAAACTGCGGGACAAAGATTGGATCAAAGAAGACGAGCAAGTCGTCGTATTGAACACAGGCGCCGGCATCAAATATCCGGACACCGTCAATTTTGAAGTTCCCACCCTTGAACCTGGAGATTCTATTTAGACGATAGGCTTTGTTAAAGGTGATTGTTGATATTGAAAGTGAGTTATTCAACAATATGGCAGGATAGTGGAAGACTTGATTTCGAGATTATTACTGGGTTCGTTGCCTTATTAAGAGTCAGGGGTGGTCTGGAAGCTACTCGCTTTCCTGTGGGGGAAATGGCGAGCTTCCTCGGGCTTGCAGCCCTGTGGGATCTCGCCTACATCCTTCTCCCACGGGAGTCTCCCAGCTTCCCAACAACCCCATGCGGAATGTAATTAACGTACCCCTTTGGCATTGGAGTATAAAAGACTTTCGCGCTCTCATCTAAGCCACTTATTTCAGCTATAACGCTTAGCGACTAACGAGTTTTATAAGATAACATCGAATCACTATAGTCTTCGTGTTCACTTTATCTCCGACAGTTCAGTCCATAAGCTGCTGAACGAAGCGCTATCGCTTATAAAATGGAGGGGCCCCGTTCCCCCCAATGCGAAGGAAGAGAGAAAATGAACCATGTTCACTCAGAAGAAAGCGTCTTTCATCTCTGTCCTTTGAGAATATAGAGCTCTATAGAAAAGTTTTCTGAGAACTTGCTATGATAATCAGTTTGCTTTTTCTTGAAGTGGTTTCGTGTTACTTATTAGGCAAAGGGGCGGAGGGAAACGGTGAGACTCCTGGGGGAGGAGCGGGACAGGTGAGACCCCGGAGAGCGAAGCTCGAGGAGGCTCAGCGTCCGCCCCCCGGAAAGCGATCCGTTTCCCGGAGCCCCTCAATTCTCATGATGTCTCGAAACCGACTCTTCCACTAAAGGGAGCTTATATGAATATCAACACAGCCAAACGGTAAGCCACAGACTTTCGCTCTGTGGTTTTTATGATGCGTAGAATTGGAACTGAACCTCGACAAACGCCTCGATCTCAAGCTGTCCTGGTTCAATCGGAGTCACCGTAGCAAACGCCTCGCCTCTCGCTAACGGAAATGCTCCGCCCGGCATACGCTCAAGGACTTTTACGGGTGCTGGATCAAGCGTCAAACCCATCGTTTGTGCCATCGAGCGAGCTTTCATGTAAGCGTCACGGAGCGCGATCGATAACGCCTGTTGATACAGCATTTCAGATTGTTTTATCGAAAACTGAACCCCCACAACTTGGTTAGCTCCGTTTTGTACCGCCGTATCTATGATTTCACCGGCAAGACGAATATCATCGCTAGTAACCGAAATCATATGATTGACTTGATACCCCTGAAACACTTGAGTCCCACTGTCATAATTATATTGGGGAAGAATAGAATAATCGACCGTTTGAATCGATTCCCTCGGCACACCAAGGTTCACAATCGACCCAATCACCCGCTCCATCACACGAGCATTCTCCTCCTGGACTTGCGTAAGACTCTGTCCTTCGGTAACGACACCAAGTTGAATGTTCACTACATTCGGCTGAGCAGCGACCTTGCCCGAACCACTCACCGTCATCAATCGATGCTGGATACCTTTAGTTTGAGGATACATAACCCCAGTCCTTTCTATCACTTCATACAGGTCGTAAGGAGGCAAACAACCACTCCTAACAATCTATTCATCACAAAAAAAAAGCAGAACGACCAAAGCCGTTCTGCCCTCTTACATAAACACACTCTTTTCAATCTGCTTCATCTCGTAAAAATATCCACGGCGAGCCATCAGCTCATCAAACGTACCAGCTTCAACGACTTCCCCCTGTTCCATTACAACAATCTGATCCATTTTCTCCAGTCCAGCCAGACGGTGGCTCACTAGGACTACCGTATCATCAAGCGCTTGAGCAAAAATCACATCATACAACGCACGCTCCGTCAGAGCATCCACAGAAGACGTCGGCTCATCAAGCAGCCACAGATGCTCCCCTTTCAACATTGCACGAGCAATCGCTAACCGCTGCTTCTCACCACCAGAAAGATTCTCACCACGTTCAAACACTTCATCTTCCAGTGAAAAATGTTCGAGATTCACTTTTCGAAGCGCTTCGCTTAGAACCTCGTCGGACAACCCTTCTTCAGCGACTTCTAAGTTGTGCCGTATGCTGCCGTAGAAAAAATGATTTTCCTGCAATACGACGTTAGAGCGGGCCCAAAGATCTTCGCTCTCTATCTGCTTGAAGTTCAACCCTCCAAGCCGAATCGCTCCCTTTTCGTTCGGTAGAACTTTCAACAGCATTTGGAGGAGTGTCGATTTCCCTGATCCGCTCGCCCCGACGATGGCTGTTTTTGAACCTGCGGGAAGTTCAAGGCTTACGTTACGAAGAGCCAGTCGCTCTTCTTCAGGGAACGAAAAGGATACACCATCTACTTCAATAGAAGGCGCCTGTCCAGATGCCAGCTTTACTGGAGCCTCAGGTTCTTTTTCTGGTTCCTCCCGGACAACAGAAAACAGACGGCGGGAGGCATGACGGTTGTCTTCTAAGTGAACCGGGAATACAGCCATTGGCGTAGAGTTTTCAAAAACCGTCAACGAAATCATGACGAGCATGGCAAGGTAGAGGCCGTCGAGTTCACCTTCAGCAACGAGCCAGGCTCCTAAACCAAGAACAAACCAGGAAATTACAAGCGATACCATCGTATTCATAGAAAAGCTGAACATAGAATGCAGACCATCCCGTTCCTGCTGGCCTACATACTCATCTGACGCATCGAGAAGCTGCTTTTCTTTTTGTTCAAGCTTTTGATAAATCTTCAAATCACGGTACCCATAAAGCAGCTCAGCAGCTTCTGTAGATAAAAGACCCCGGCTTTCACGCACCTCACTGTCGATCCGTCTTTGGCGCAGTGCAAACAAAGCGGGAACGACGAATCCTGTCAGCACAAGGCCGATGAGTAACACAATGGCAACCGAAAGCGAATAAAACGAAGTAAACAAGATGGTACTCAGGAAGACAATGACTAGTACAATTGGCGGGTAAAAGACCCGCAGGAAAAAGTTTTGTAAGCTCTCTACATCACCTACAATCCTGGAGAGCAAATCACCGCTTCGATACTTTTGGAAAATACGCGGAGCGAGAGGTTCGATTTTTTCATAAAAGGAAACACGCAATTCACTTAAGATTGTAAAAGTAGCTCGATGAGAAAAATACCGCTCGGCATATCGGCTGGCAGCTCTTATGAACCCGAACATCTTCAAAACAGCGATGATGACCGTTAAGGCGTAAAGCGGCGGAATTAAGGCCGCACGCGAAATTAAATACCCACTTGAAGCGAATAAGCCTACCGCTGTAATTCCAGCTAAAAACCCGAAGAAAATAGAGAGCAGAATATCTTTTCTCTCAATCATAACAAGCTTGAGGACAATTCCCAGATCCTTCATCGCGCCTCCCCTCCTTGCTGTACAGTAACCATGTCACGGTATTCGGGTATCGTGCGGATCAACTCTTCATGTTTCCCTTGGCCGATAAGCCTGCCATTGTCTAACAGCAGAATCTGATCGGCTGCCTGAATCGTATGCAGACGGTGAGCCACGGTGATGACGGTCGAGGATTGGGCCAGCTCCTGCAGAGACTTTTGCAGAATTTTTTCCGTTTGGAGGTCAAGCCCTGTAGTAGGCTCGTCGAACAGAATGATCGACGGCCGTTTCAAGAAAGCCCTCGCAATGGCCACTCGCTGTTTCTCTCCTCCAGAAAGTCCTCGCCCTGCTTCACCTACAGGTGTATCATAACCATGTTCAAGAGCTTCGATAAATGAGGCAATGCCCGATTTTTGAGCGGCTTCCTCAATTTGCGAGCGACTTACATCTCGTGCTCCGACGGCAATATTATCAGCAATCGTTCCTGAAAACAGGTAAGGCTGCTGGGAGATATAACTTAACTGGTCGAACCAATCCTGTTCCTTATAATCAGAGAGTGGCTCACCATTCACTTTTATCCCACCTTTAGACGGGGCTAACAATCCAGCAATGATATGAAGTAATGTCGTTTTACCAGAACCTGTCCGCCCGACAATCGCCACCTGGCTGTAAGGAGGAAAGCTGGCATGAATACGATCCAGAGTAAACCCCTCTTCTCTGTATCGGAAACTCGCACCTTCAAGCTCTATAGCCGGAGGTTGATTATTCAAGAACAGCGGCGCACTTCCCCAATCAACATTTGGAGTATCCTCTTCTAATTCATCTGTAATCTTCTGGGCAGCTACGCTGCTGCCCCGCCCCGCATGAAACGCACTTCCTGCGTCTTTTAAAAATTGATAAAACTCAGGAGCTAATATTAATATAAAAAATGCTGAAAAAAACGTAATATTTTCATAAACAACGAGACGGATGGCAATTTCCATCGCAATGAGCCCGATACTCAGCATTGAAATGAATTCAAGCATCAAGGAGGAAACAAATGCGACCTTTAACACTTCCATAGTGGCATCACGGAAACCAAGACTGCTTTCCTTGATCAATTGCCTTTGCTTTTGCGCACGGCCAAACAACTTAAGTGTCGTCAGCCCTTGCAGCGTATCGAGAAATCTTCCTGAGAAAGCCGTCATTTTCTCCAATTGCTCTTCAGATTTCTTTTTTGTCATCACACCTATAAGCGCCATAAAAAACGGAATGAAGGGAGCAGTTATCACCATGAGCAGTCCCGAATATAAATGCTGAGTAAACACAGCAATCAAAATCATAACCGGTACGATCGATGTCTGAATCATCTGAGGGATATAACTGCTGAAATAACTGTCGACATCATCGGTCGCATCCATTAATATACTGATTTTGCGGCCTGACTGTCCCTGCATCGATGCTTGTACAGGGTTCTTTGCATATTTATTTAAAAGTGATTTTCTGAAACCTCTCTTTGCCTTCGCCGCCATCTTCACTCCCATGCGCCCAGACAAATACGTAAATAAGGCTCGTACTATGAGTACGCCGAGTAAGCCGACCAACAATGGAACAATCGACTCGAACGGTTCGTTATTTAAAAATACCCCCTCAACGATCGCAACAAAATAATAAGCCTGGCCAATGATGGCCGCCCCGATCGCCAGGGAAATGATTACAAGTGATACAACAACCGACCGCTGGGAGAAGGCGATTTGCTTTAGGTGCTTCATAAAAAGTAGCTCCTATCTGGTTTTTCAATTAGTGAAATATTTCACATAGTGATTATATTATACTTTCTTAGCTCATGTGAATCAATTTGATTCGCCTTTATCCATTCTATCAAAAATACTGATGATGTATGCAGTTGGAGTAAATCTTAAATAAGACAGTTTCAAGACTTTCTGCAGTTACTTCAACGTAATGAGTGAAGAGCGGTTTTAGGAATGGAAGCAAAATGCTCTCAAGTACCGATGTTTGTAGAATATATAAAACTGCTAATTCAGAAAAACTAACTTACAGGTCCATCCAATACTATAGAGAAGGGACCACTGACCCTCTTCTCGAAAAAATCCAAACTCTCTTGGCAGATGCTTGGTTTCTCACTACATGTTGATGGGGTCTTGTAAATGGTGGGAAAAGGAAACAAGGAGAAAGGAGTGATTAGTTGTTGATTTTCCGTTCAGAAGAGAAGGAACTCTCATTAGCGCTAAGCTCAGGAGCTGGATAGGGTAATGGGATATAAATGTGAAAGCTGGAATACGCGGAATAGGTAAATTCCATCTGAAGCTAGGACGCTCCCATATGCTGCTAGAAAACGCTTAAAGGTAGTTTCGAGAATCTTCCAATTGTATAGTGGCTTTAGAAAACGGCGAGACTCCTGTGGGGTGTACATGATAGGTGAGATCCCAGTTCATATAAGCTCCCTTTAGTGGAAGACTCAGTTTCGAGATGTTAGAGCTGTTTCCGTTACGTTTGATAGCGTTTGGAGGTCCGGGAAATCACTCGCTTTCCGTGGGAGCGCGGTGAGCCTCCTCGGACGTCCCGTCCTGCGGGGTCTCACCAAGCACTCTTTTCCCACAGGAGTCTCGCAATTTCCCGGACCTCCTTTAAGTTTGCCAGGTTCACGGAAACATCTGAGACAGTGCATTGAGTGAAGTACAGTTATTTTGAGAGGCAACGAGAAGTCGCCCTATTTCCATTCCAACAAATTGATCTTTTCATGGCTATATGTTTATTGTCTAATCCCGGCATAGAGCTTAGCGACTAATGAGACTGGCAAGTCAACATCGAGTCATTTTGTTCTGGTTTCCTTAATCTCTGCCAGCTCAGTCCAGTCCATATACATTCTTTTGAAATGGATTACAATTAATCTTATCCAAGAAGACAAAAAGCAATTAACCGCCTGTGACACAGTCTAAATATGCAGCTTAGATGAGAGATCAGAAGTCTTTTCCAATGCCAGGAGGGGGTTCGTTTTTTCCAATTCGCATGAGGTGGTTGGGAAGCTGCGAGACTCCCGTGGGAGAAGGATGTAGGCGAGATCCCACAGGGCTGCAAGCCCGAGGAAGCTCGCCACTTCTCCCACAGGAAAGCGAGTAGCTTCCCAACCACCCCTGCCTCTTAATAGGGCAACGAACCCAGACTATCTCGAAACTGAGTCTTCTACTACCCTGCCATATTGTTGAATAACTCACTTATCAATATCAACAACCACCTTTAACATAGCCTCAAAATAAAGATTTTTATATGAATATCAACACGGCAGTTTTATAAATACAATACGATTTCATCGATCTGCGGGAGCACCCTTATATAATTTCGCAAAAGAAAAACGCAACCCCTCAGGAATTGCGTTTCTTTTTATTCTCTTCTAATGTGACGCCAATTCAACCCTTCGACCTTCTTGGTGAGATACAGCCGCTCCCTCATTTACGAGGGTCAGCTGCAGTGCATCTTCCTTCGTAATCGCCGGTGCTGTACCATCTTCTATAGCTCTGACCCACTGCTCCATAGGCATAGGCAATTTATCCGGAAGATCTTCAGGAATCACCCATCCTTCGGAATCAAGGTGGGAGCTTTTGATCCGCAATTGATTCTGTTCAATCAAAATCGTCCCTTCTGTACCATAGACCTGCAGCTGAAATGGGCTTCCGGCTGATACGAAACTAGTTTCAAGAACTGCAAGCACACCCGAATCATACTCAACCATAGCTGCTGCCTGGTCATCCACTTCCGTGTTAAACACAGAAGGCATACGAGCTGTCACTGCTTTAGGGACGCCAGCCAATCGATTTGCTAAATAAATAGGGTGGGCTCCCAGGTCGATAAGAGCCCCGCCGCCCGTCTTCTCTTTTTCATAAAAATGATGCGGAAGCCAGCCATCCGGATGATCATCTGAAGATACCGCACCGTTGTGCGCAACCCGACATCGAACCATCGTGACTTGACCAAGCCAGCCTTGATCTACAGCCTTTTGTGTATATAAATAATAACCCTCGATTAACCGCGGAAGTGAAATCATAAACTCCACATCTGCTTTTTCAACTTCCATCAGTATGCTGTCACACTCTTCCATCGTTAAAGCCAGCACTTTTTCTGTGAAAATATGTTTGCCATACCTCGCCGCTTCCATCAATACGTGGGTATGGTCGCTTGTTGGAGTGGTGACAATCACACCGTCAATATCCGGATTAGTTAAAACCTGATTAAGATCTGCTTCAAAAGGAACCCCTAATTCTTCTCCCCAGGCTTCCCCGCGTTCCTGATCCTCGTCCCACACAACTTCAATCGAGATTCTTTCATTTTCCATTGCTTCTCTGGCATAATCTACCGCGTGCACATGCCATTTACTAAGTAAGGCCACTCGAATCACGTACATCCACCTTCTTTTTATCTTTTGTATTAATGCTCTGATCCTTGCAACTCAGTTAAAACCGAGGTTCAACAGTCCTTTTCAGCAAAAAAATCACTTATACAGCCGGTTTCCATATTCAAATCAACCCTGTGATGGATCAGCCAAAGCCCCGTTCACGCTGGGCCGCAAGTGCTTCTTGTAACTCATTTATATCTTCCGGCTCCAGTAGTTCTTTATATATCTCTTTCTCCTCCCCGTACTCAAGCTTCAATAATATTACTTTCTCCATTGGTACAACACTTTCTATGCGATCAAAAGGAATTTTTCTTCTAGGAAGTGCCACCCCCCTATCCAGCGAAATATAACTATCCGAGATCCTTACATAATCTTTTTCCAGCTTTCGCACGTTATGAACCAACCGTATTATACCAAAGAGAAAAAGCATCACAGCCAGTACGACAAGATAAGGAGGAATTCGGTTATCTGTTATGCTTGGCAGCACTAAAAAAACAGTACTTACCACCACATTGAATAAAGAGCCCAGCCCTTTTTTCAGCCAGCTTTTTTGAGAATTATATGGGAAGTTTTTGTACTCATGTGTGATGCTATCCCTCCTCTGCTCTAGCTAATGATTAACATATCGTTCTCATCAAACTCCCACATTTCCCCGTAAGCGACCTCCCAGTAGTAACCGTCCGGATCAGTGAAGTAACCGCTGTATCCTCCCCAAAATACTTTTTCAGGAGCTTTCACGATTCTTGCCCCAGCCGCTTCCGCACGCGCCATGACTTCGTCGACTTCTTGTTCTGATTTGGCATTGAAGGCAAGCGTTACACCCGGAAACCCGCCTCTTTCTGGAGGGTCCGCTTTATTTATGTCTTCTGCCAGAGACTCTAGAGCATAAAGCGAAATCTTAGACCCAGGAGTGTTAAAAAAGATAATTTCCGGATCATCAGCTTTTTCATTTGTAGGAAATCCGAGTTCATCCCGATAAAATTTGACAGACCTTCTCATATCTTTTACTCCAAGGGTAATCAAATGAACTCTATTCATAGTTTATTTCTCCCTCTTTCTTAAATAATCCAGCAGCCCCATCGCACACACCTCAAAATCGAGAGACAGTATTTCAAACACATGATGATCTTCATGGACGCTGAAACCTTTTAAATAAGTGGAAACTTTATCGTGCAGGCGTTTTTTTAACCCTTTCAACCCTTCCCCATTGAAAAAGGCAGTCTCAGCTGCTTCCAAAAATTCAGGGATCCACTTCAGCACTTGATCGAAGGCTGCTTCGGGTTCCTCCGACATTCCGAAATGGCCGAAATAAATACGATCAACATTCAATGTTTTAAACTTTGCAATCGACTGCTTCATCGCTTCAGGATCGAATTGGTTCGGTGAAGTCGAAGGCAGGTAAAACGTGATCCCTTTATCCTCGGTTTGATGGTAGCGAATGCCTGCCGTGTCTCCCGTAAAAATTCCATTACTGACAGGATCGTAAATTCCTAAATGATGGTTTGCATGACCTGGCGTATCATAAAACTCCAACTTGCATTCTGAGCCAATCTCAAGTGTATCGCCTTCTCCCTTAACAAGTAACTGTTCTTCCGCAATCGGCAGGACCGGATCAAAAAGTTCATCAAAAGAGTCCCCATATACGGCCCGCGCTCCATCTATAAGCCTTGAGGGATCAGCCATATGTCGTTTCCCCTTTTTATGGACGATAACTTTTGCTTCCGGACATTCGCGCAGCAACAGGCCCGCTCCGCCGGCATGATCCAAATGAATATGAGTCAAAATGACATACCGGATGTCCTTAGGATCAAGATCCAGTTTCTCTAATCCTTCGATTATTCTAGGAACAGATAGGCTCGGCCCTGTTTCTATAAGGGTCAGCTGCTCCTCATTCAACACATATGTACCTGTCCTTCCTGGAAACCCTAGATCAAAACCATCAATCAAATGTATACGATGACCAAGATCGATCGGTGCTTTCTTTTTCAACTACAATCACCTCATGAATATGACTTACCTTCATTTTACTAAATACTGGATGATAATTATAGTTGGACAATTCTGCCATCTTAAATTGTCACACTTATGGGCTGGGTGCGTATCATGTTTTTGAGGAGTGATGAACATGACATACATGCGAAATATGAGCGGAAACCAGCAGCAAATGAAACCTACAAAACAGTATTGCAAACAATTAATGAACTACCACGTAATGGGTACGATGGAGGATGGGTCTTCCTTTGACGGCATCGTAATGGACGCTAATGATAATGAAGTAACGATGCTGATGGGCGAAGATGTGATGGTGGATGAAAACGGGAATGAAGAAAATGAGAGCAGACAATGGGGATACGGAGGATATGGAGGCTATGGCAGAAGAAGAGCCCGACGTTTCCGCAGAAGGGTATTACCTCTGGCAGGGCTGACTTCACTGCTGCTTTACCCATATATCGCCCCATACCCTTACTATCCGTATTATCCTTATTACTAAGAGTTTCTCATAAATATCGCTCTTATTCGTTTTTGCAGGTTAAATCGCTTTCATTCTAATGAATGGAGCGATTTTTTTCTAATCAATAATATACGTTGGTGACGCTTATCAAACGCCCGCGAAAAAGCGATTCGTTTCCGTGGGAGTTTTCTCTAATTCACACACAGGAGAACTATGTGAAGCATACAACACTGAGTTTGGGCTAAACCCTGAGTAGAGTTAAACAGACTGTTATACAAGCTGTTTATGAATTGAATTAGTCCCGCTGTAAGGAGCTGCCTCGTGACAACTCCTTCTATCTTATAGCTGGTCTCCGTGCTGTAATTTTGAAATATGCTCACGTAAGTCTGCCTTTTTTACCCTCCAGTGGCTGCCGATCTTAAAACCTGGAATTCTTCCTTCTTGGACAAGCTTGTATGTGGTCACTTCACTGATTTGCAAAAACTCTGCTACCTGGGCGACGGTCAAAATTTCACGTTCCTGCTCCATTTGATCCTTCCTTTAACAATATGGCTTGTGTCCAGTTTATACGCTGTTTCCCATTTACTCAATCTAAATGAAAAATTAACACGAACACTTGTAAGCGCTATACCTCAGTAATGGCAGCAACATCGGCCTCACCAACATTTTCCTCAAGTAAATAAACTATTGATTTATCAATCATTTTCTTATAATCTATTATAGTTGGTTATAACGGGTTATAATTCAATTTACTATTAAACATACAGGTTATACATCGGAGGAATGAAGATGGAAAGAGAGATCATGACCGTTTCACAAGTTGCGGACTACTTGCAGCTAAGTGAAATGACCACATATAAGTTGGTTCAAAAAGGGACGATCCCCGCATTTAAAATAGGAAGTCACTGGCGGGTAAAAAAAGAAGACTTGCATGAATGTATCGAACAGTTAAAAAAAGGTGAACGTCTTAAATGACTACTGTTTAGAGTCAGTGGTCGTAAAAAATCTATTAAAGAAAGAGTGAAACCATGTCAACAACTACAACACTAAAAGAACAATGGTTCGGAAATGTAAAAGGGGACGTCCTCTCGGGAATTGTCGTCGCTTTAGCACTTATTCCTGAAGCTATTGCTTTCTCTATTATTGCAGGTGTAGACCCGATGGTGGGCCTTTATGCCTCCTTCTGTATCTCTGTCGTCATCGCTTTTGTCGGCGGCCGTCCCGGAATGATATCGGCCGCTACCGGAGCTATGGCACTTGTAATGATCACCTTAGTGGCTGAGCATGGCATAGAATATATGCTGGCTGCTACCATATTGACGGGAGTCTTCCAAATTTTATTCGGAGTCTTCAATCTTGCTAGATTTATGAAATTCATACCACGATCGGTCATGGTCGGGTTTGTGAATGCGCTGGCTATTATGATTTTCACTTCCCAGCTGCAGCATTTCGTGGATGAATCGTGGATTATGTATGCATTGGTAGGTTTGACGTTAGCTATTATATATTTATTACCTATGGTTACAAAAGCCATCCCATCGACACTTGTGGCTATAGTCATCGTTTCAGCAGTTGCCATCTATATGAACGCCGGAGTGCGTAATGTAGGTGATATGGGTGAATTGACGCAGACACTTCCATTATTCGCGCTGCCTAATATTCCGTTGAATATGGAAACATTCATGATCATTCTCCCATACGCTCTAGCTCTTACCATTGTCGGTTTGTTAGAATCACTATTAACCGCTTCTATTGTAGATGATATGACTGATACGGAAAGTAACAAAAACCAGGAAAGCCGCGGACAGGGAATCTCAAACATTGTAGCCGGATCATTTGGAGGTATGGCGGGCTGTGCCATGATCGGTCAATCTGTCATTAATGTGAAATCCGGTGGACGAGGCCGTCTGTCCTCTTTAGTTGCAGGCGTATTCCTTATGTTCCTGATCATTGCACTTGGCAATGTCGTTGTCCAAATTCCAATGGCTGCTCTAGCAGGTGTCATGATTATGGTATCGATCGGGACTTTTGACTGGAGTTCTCTAATGAACCTCCACCGAGTTCCTAAAACAGATGCCGCCGTTATGGTAGTCACCGTAGGTACCGTTGTCTATACGCACAACTTAGCTTACGGAGTATTAGCAGGTGTCGTACTCAGTATGATTTTCTTCGCTGTTAAAATATCAAAAGTACGAGTTCTTTCCTTGTACGTAAATGAAGGAAAGAAAAAAATCTATTATGTTCAAGGTCAGTTATTCTTTGCATCCGTAACAGATTTCTTATCTTCCATTGATTTCAAAGACAGTGTGGAAGAAGTAGAGATTGACTTAACCGAATCTCATCTATGGGATGACTCCGCTATAGGAGCACTTGATAGTATTGAAACAAAATTTGAACAAAAAGATATTCGCGTCCATTTCAAAGGATTAAATGGCGAGAGTTCAAGATTGTTACACCGTTTAGGCGGGGTTTCAAAAAGTGCCGGCCATTAATTACTATAGGTAAAGAAGGAGCAAATATATGTTTGAAAATATTTTACTCGCAACAGATGGTTCAGACCATTCGAACAGAGCCATTGATCAGACTGTAAAAATGGTGAGTCCCTATAAAGAAGAAGTACAGATTGAACTTGTATATGCAGTAGATGGCGACACATCGAAAAGCGATATTCTGAACTTCGGAAGTGCTGATACGGCTACAGTTAAAAGAAAAGAGATGTTTCTGAACACTGTTCAAGAATTGGAATCCCAAGGCATTAAAGCTGAAGTGACCATCTTACATGGCGAGCCAGAAGAAGTCATCATTGAGCATGCCAATAAACATGACTATGACTGCGTCGTAGTAGGCAGCCGGGGTCGAAATAAATTTCAAACTCTCGTTTTAGGAAGCGTCAGCCACAAACTTATGAAATATGTCAAATGCCCTGTCATGGTCGTCAAATAACCTCTCAAAAACCCTCGTTCTCCGCTGAAGAACGAGGGTTTTTTCGCATCAGCAGCCCTTTTATTATAATATGATATAATGGTTTATAACCTATTATAAAAGTGGTGAAATGAATCATGCTGAAAGATACAGGGGAGCGCATCATACCAAAAGAAATGAATATTATGAACCGAATGCTCCTTGAACATGTGGCCCGATATCACTTTTGTGAGCCTTATATAAAAGGACGTGTTCTTGATATAGCTTGCGGCGTAGGTTATGGAGCAGCCCACATTGCCAAGGTACGAAAAGAGTCGATTGACGAAATCATAGGTGCGGACATTTGTGAAGATACGATCAATTACGCCATCCAAAATTACTACCACCCGCTCCTCAACTTCCAGACGGGTGACATCATGAACGACAATTGGGTAGAGGAAATCGGCAGGTTTGATACAGTGCTCAGCTTTGAAACGATTGAGCATATCCCTGATGTCCAAGTATTTATGGAACATATGCACAAGCTTCTTGAACCAGGAGGCACCCTCGTGTTATCCACTCCTTTTGGAAAAGGTTTAAATCACCCAAGCGGTTCTCCTTTTCATCATTTTCAAATGACTCCTGAAGAATTTAAAGAACTATTCACGAAATTCAGCGAGGTTGAACTTTTTTACCAAAACGGCGTAACCATTGAACCTCCTCGTAAAGAAGTTTATTATCCCCTCGGGGTAGCGGTCTGCCGTAAATAAATTAGGTTTATTGCTGCCCCAAAGTGGTATAAAAGTAACAAAGCTGGTATGATAAGAATTAGAAAGACATACAATAAAAAGGTCGCAGCTGCAACTGCGACCTCTCGATAATGATTCCCCCAGGGGATCAGCTATTCACATAAAATAGGCCTCTCCCGATCAACTGTCAGGTTAATAGGGAGGTCTATTTTTTATTGATCATTTCTATGATCAACGCAAGCAATGCAATGAGAAATGTTCCAAAAGTAAACAATACAGTCAGAACTTCATACATGCTAATAGGCATCACCCCCTTACTCTCCGGGGTTAGCCGACCACCCTAAAAGGAACATTATCTGGAATTAATTGTACCACACTATTCGTTACAATCCCACCAAAAATAAGAACGTACGTTCTGTTTTTGGTGGCTTTCAAATTACGTGAATTCTATTATTTAGGTATGTTAACCGTTATTGCTGATTTTTCGTAAATAAAAAAAGTTATTCAGTAATATGGCAGGATTATTGAAAACTCGAGCCTGAGATAACAGGATCCCGGCTTTAGTGAGTGATCCGTTTCCTGGAGCCCCTGAACCCCTCATTTTGTCTCGAAACTGAGTCTTCAACATAATGGAGGTTATCTACCTGATGACAGCCTTCCTATCCACTAACTTCTGGAATTTGATTAAATAAATAGTAAAATAAAAATAATAAACCCCTTGAAAAAGTTTGTGAAATGGTGCACAATAAGAATGTGAAGTGATTCACAAATATTCTTTGACGTAGGAGTGTTTTACATGAACACCACAAGAAAAGAAAAAGTGAACCGTGTCGTTTTAATAGGTGCAGGACTCGTAGGAAGCAGCTACGCCTTTGCTTTAATTAACCAAGCCGTTACGCAAGAGCTCGTCATTATTGACCTCGATAAGGAAAAAGCTATGGGAGACGCTATGGACTTAAATCATGGGAAGGCCTTCTCTCCTTCTTACACCAATACTTGGTATGGAGATTATAACGACTGCTCAGATGCAGATATCGTATGTATTTGTGCTGGCGCGAACCAAAAGCCAGGTGAAACCCGATTGGATTTAGTTGAAAAAAACATGAAAATTTTCAAGGGGATCGTTGGTGATGTCATGGACAGTGGCTTTGATGGGATTTTCTTAATTGCCACGAACCCTGTCGATATTTTAACTCAAGCTACTCAAGTGTTCAGTGGTCTTCCTAAAGAACGCGTGATCGGAAGTGGAACGACGTTAGATACCGCAAGATTCCGCTTCTTGCTCAGTGATTACTTCAACGTGGCTACTCAAAACGTCCACGCTTATATTATCGGAGAACACGGAGATACAGAACTGCCCGTATGGAGCAACGCCACGATTGGCGGCGTACCGATTTCAAATTATATTGATACGAAAGAAGGATGTCATCAAGAAGATCTTGATCCCATCTTTGAAAATGTACGGGATGCAGCCTACCAGATCATCCAGAAAAAAGGGGCCACTCATTATGGTATTGCGATGAGCCTCGTCCGTGTAACTAAAGCAATTCTAGGTAATGAAAACAGTATTTTAACCGTCAGCTCTTACCTTAACGGTGAATATGGCGCGACCGATGTTTATGCCGGTGTACCTACAATTGTAAACCGCCAGGGGGTCCGTGAAGTGTTAGAAATGAGGTTGTCGGACAAAGAGCAGCAGCAATTCGATCACAGCATTGAAACACTGAAGAATACAATGAACCCAGCGTTAGAAAAGCTTCAAAACGCAAGTAGATAGACAAATAGGAAGGAGCAGGTGCAGACCACCGCTCCTTTTTTGTATTCATTGCACTACAATTTATCATCGAACGTCAAATCAGCGTCAGCTAAGGCCTGTTCCAAATCATTGCCATACCTTGATAAATATATCATCTGGCCATTGCGAACCTTTATCAGAATAGAAACGCTCCCTTTGGTGGAAGACTCCGTTTCGAGACATTGTGGGAGTATGGGGCTGCACAATACCGAAGAAGCTCGCCACTTCCTCCACAGGAAAGCGAGTAGCTTTTTCAACAACCCCTGACTCTTAATAGGGCAACTAACCCAGATGATCTCGAAAACAAATCTTAAACTACCCTGCTATATTGTTGAATACTTTTTATATCCACGATATTGAACGCAGCTCTATTATTTAATAAAACCTCAGCTCTCTACACCACTCTCTAAAATACGGAAAGACCGATCTCTGCAATCTATTTGAGCAACCGCACCATAAGGCAATACAATTTTCGGTTCAGTATGACCAAAATTCATGTTGTATAAGATAGGTAGATCTTCTAATCCATACTCCTCCATAACGGTTAGAATTTCTTTTTTGTATTCCTCATAAAATTTTTCATCCTGGGGCTTACCAAATATGATTCCGTTCGCTTGGTGAAGAATGCCTTGTGCCGCATAATTCCTGAGCCAGTATTTTATAAAAGAAGGATCAGGCTTTTCTTCGGAAGTTTCAAAAAACAAGATACTATTCTTCCAATGTTTGCTTTCCGGCCAAATTATAGTGCCCTTGGCGAATTCAAGCACTTCGATGCAGCCGCCAATTAACTGCCCCTGAACAACACCTGAGCCTTGAAGCAGTTCATAACCTGAATTTTCCTGCATACCTCGCCTTTTAGTTTTATTCGCTTCCTCCCACTCTAAGTACTCACTCGTCCATTGTTCAGAGGGGCGGATTTCACCAATGTGTTCATCACTAAAAAGCGTACGCTTTACCATCTCAATGGTATAGGGATCCATTTCCACGTTTTCCGCAAAATCTACTAATACAGCTGGTCCGTAGAAAGAAGCAATCCCTGCCTTATGACAAAACAAATGACACATTGTAACGTCTGAGTAGCCCATGAGAATTTTAGGATTCTTATGAATTACATCAAAATCAATATAAGGCAGTAAACGCAGGCTGTCATCACCGCCGATATTGGCAAAAATAGCTTTGATACTCTTATCCTGAAAAGCTGACATTAAATCTTCGGCCCTTGCCTTCGGATTTTGGTAAAGATAGTCTCCACCTTTTAAACTGTTTGGCATCGGAACCACTTTAAGGCCAAACACTTCTTCCAGCCTCCGCACCCCCTGCTCGTAGCGCCAGCGAAGCTCAGGCTCGCCAGCTCCGCCCCATGAAGGACTGATCGTCGCTACTTTATCTCCTGGCAGCAATTTCTTTGGTTTCATTAACATATGTATGCCCTCCTATCCTTGTAAAAGGTGCTGTTCGTTAGTACTAAGCTCATTATATCGTGTTCTACCTTACTCTTGTAAGCACCTTTCCCTTTCTTTTCGAAGCCTTTTACTGTAATGGAATATGACTTTGGGCTAGTTCAAACGTGATAATAAATTACCAAGCAGCATGATTTTTAAGCATTTTTTCTATAAAAAAAACCAGGCCCGATAAAAGGACCTGGTTTCAAAAGAAATTATAGGTTAACCGTTACGTCTCCGTCTTCACGTAATTGCTCGACAAGCTTTTGTGTTTGTTCAGATTCTTTTTGACTCTTCACTTGTTCTTCAAGGTCAGGTTTGACTTCTTCATAGGACGGTACTTCTTCTTCTCCGCCCATTTCTTCTTGCTGAGCTTTCATTTGTTCATACATTTCTTCCATTTCTTCTTCTGAGGCTTCCGTGTCCCCAGTTTCACTTGCTACCAATTGATCTACCTTCACCTGAGTTTCCACTTGAGACATGACTTCATCTTCACTCATGCCCTGCTCCTCTAGAGCAGCTAGAAATTCATCTTTAGATTCCAATTGTTGTTGCTGAGCCAGTTCGTCGAGCGTTTCATCTATATCTTCTTGTGAAGCTTCAATACCTTGGTTTTCTGCTTCCTGGATTAGAAGCTCTTGACCAACTAAGCTTTCTGCAACCTGTTGCTTCAGTTGATCCTGGTCAACTTCTTCACCGCTCATTTGCGACTGCATAGCCATTTGCTGGAATTGACCTTCATACGTCTGTTCGAATTCATCTTTTTCTATTTCTTCACCATTGACCTCTGCGACAACATCAGGAATACCTTCTAAGTCTGGTTCAGGCATCTCAGGCTGTTCTGGCTGTTCTCCGCCTTCACCTTCACCTTCGCTACCTTCTGTCTCTTCCTGCTGAGTGTCTTCACCTTCACCATTACTATTATCTTCACCAGCTTCGTCATCATTATTACAAGCTGCTAATAGCAGTACGAAACCGACTAGTAATAAACTTAACAACCATTTTTTCTTCATTGTCATTCTCCTTTCCTAACCATCGTGTAAGCCATTGTAACACGTATATAGTTTTTGTATACACTTGACTCTGTAACAAATGGACTACGCTGTGCCTTTTACAACACCTTTATGTCCTGTCATAACAGGCCTCACCAGTAATCAGCACCGCTCTGAAAGCTAAATGTGTAAAAAATGTGGGATTTAAATGAAATTACGTGTTAAAGCCGGATACAGCGCATTTATAACAAGTTCTTCCCACTGATTGTCTCATTTCTCTCCCATGAAAAAAAGAACGGCTTGGATGACCAAGCTCGTCCTTTCATTGCATTCTCACTTTCAACTGAAACTGTCATTTAACCCTATTGCTCAGACCCTTTTACCTTTTCGCGATCGGAATCCATATTTCACTTTTGAAGTTTGTTTTCTTCACATCCTTACCTTCATTCCATAAGATTTCCGGACCTTCCCTCTGTTCATAGTTCGACGTAGGGAACCACTCTGAATAAATGCGCCCCCACACATTTTGAAGGGTGTCAGGGAACGGGCCGACCGCTTCGAATACTGCCCATGTGCCTGCTTGAACCTCAAGCGCTGTCAATTGAGAAGGAGCGATTTGAGTTGTAGCTGCCCCAATATAATGGTCAAGTTCTCCCCTCTCTTCCATCCGGCCTTCTGAAAAGTTTGTCGATGCGCTGATCAGTCCTCTTGGCTCAATGTCGGAAAGATCCTTCATGAGTTTGATTGTGTCTTCATCTAAACTTTCCCACATCGATGCTATGGCTGGGTTGACTCCATCAAAAATAATAGGCACCCTCTTCTTTATTCCTACAATTTGAAAAGCATCTTTTTCTTCAATTCTATACTTCATTTCTACCCCTCCATTAATTGTTAATTGAAAGGTCATTTTTGGATAAGCGTTCAAATACCGGCTGTTCTCTCTAGCTTCTGATGGCGTTATCCCATGGAACTCTTTGAAAGCTCTTGTAAAAGCATCAGGTGAACGATACCCATATTGCCCAGCTGCATCAATCACCTTCACGTTGCTGTTCTTCAATTCTAGAGCCGCACATGTGAGACGCCGACGGCGAATGTAGTCAGACAACGTAATTCCTGATAGAAAAGAAAACATTCTTTGAAAATGATATTCTGAACAGTACGCGCGTTTCGCTACTTCTTTACGATCAATATAATCCGACAGGTGGGCTTCAATAAAGTCCATGGCCTCATTCATTTTATTAAGCGAATCCATACAATGACCTCCCTTCCAACTAAAGATTAGCAGGTTTTATACCATCCGACCCGTTTATTGTTGCACGATAGTGCAGGGGAGAGATTGTCTTATAAGACCTCATTAAAAATGAACCCGCTTCAATCAACGGGTTCATTTTACTAAACATTATTAATCTTCTTTTGGGTCATCAAATAAATCTGTGAATTTAGCCACATTCTCATAACTGAATTCAAATGCCATCTTTATCTCGCCAAAACCTGGCTGGTAAAAATAGCCCTGGACTTCATAGCTATTTTTATTCTCCCTAACTTTAGTAAGGTGAAAATATCTTCTGAAATATTGCGCCATTTCTTCCAGTTTTCTGTTCCGTACTTTAATCCATTCTTTTTTGGATTCTTCTGTGTGAAAGTCGGATTCCTTTAACATATGTTCACTCCTCTAGGGACATCAAAGTCTAAAAACTGTATTACCATAATGATATAAGAGCTCGCACTTATTTTCAACTGCTACCTCTATAAAACTTTATAACTATAAAACATTTCTGCGTAAGAGACAGCCGCCTTTGAGTGGTCCACCCGTTCGTATAATTAGGTCCATCAGCTCACTGAGCTTTTTCGAAGGTAAAAGGCTTTAATGGCAAATCTTAAAGCTGTCAGTTGGCAGGCTAGCCCTGTACCCCATCCGATCAATGTTGAATACGCAGCAAGTTCATGTAATGCCACACCGCCTGATATACATGAGGAACCGAGCATAATGAACAGAATAGTTAATTTCCGATTTTTCTCCATTGCCTTTCCCCCCTTCATTGACCGTCATGTATAGTTCTCTTCTGTAAAGGAGCTTGATTTTGTTTGTAAAAGAAAATCTCAGAGTCGAAGTTCATTCCCTTATGGCTTTTGGCATCCTTCAGAGGTTCCTTCTCACTAACTTTATTTAATTGTTCACATCGTAGCACCCCACATTGGGAAGCGACTGCACTGCCGGCTTTCCTGCCTTCTCAGGAAGGTCACATTTTCTCACCTGGTCGTTGCAGACAATCTGGAACCTGCTTTACTCCGTACTCCTAAAATAGATTCCATTTGTCAGTTACAATCATTTCAAATGACCATCTATAACCCAATTCTTTATTTTAGGAAAATAGAGTTCATATGTGGTTTTGCAATGTCCTGCCAATAAATAGAAAGCCAGAAGCAGGGTTCCGCTTCTGGCTATATTTGATTATTCGACTGTCACACTTTTAGCTAAGTTACGAGGCTTATCAACGTCACAATCACGGTGAAGAGCAGCGTAGTAAGAAATCAGCTGAAGCGGCACCACGGATACAAGCGGTGTCAGCAGGTCATGGACGTGCGGAAGGATAAAGGCATCGCCATCCTTTTCAAGACCTTTCATACTGATAATCATGCTGTTAGCGCCACGTGCTTCAACTTCCTGGACATTTCCACGGATGGAATAGTTCACGCTCGCTTGTGTAGCAAGAGCAACGACCGGAGTTCCTTCTTCAATAAGTGCTATTGTTCCGTGTTTCAGCTCTCCGCCAGCGAAACCTTCTGCCTGGATATAAGAGATTTCTTTTAATTTCAATGAACCTTCTAAGCCGACATAAAAGTCGATTCCGCGCCCGATGAAGAAACAGTTGCGTGTCGTCGGCAGGTACTCGCGAGCCAGCTGCTCAAGCTCTTCTTTTTGATCCGTCAAGGCTTCCATAGCGGTTGCTACAATACCTAGTTCCTGCATTGGATCAAAGTCCAGCTCTATGCCTTTAGCGCGTGCGGTATCTACTGCTAAGATAGCTAGAACGGCCATTTGAGCTGTATAAGCCTTTGTTGACGCGACAGCAATTTCTGGACCGGCGTGCAGGTGCATCGTGTAATCAGCTTCCCGGGAAAGGGTGGATCCAGGCACATTCGTAACAGTAAGTGCCGGATGACCAAGTTTTTTCGTTTGGACGAGTACAGACCGGCTGTCTGCCGTCTCGCCACTTTGTGAAATATATACGAATAATGGCTTCTCAGAGAGCAGTGGCATATTATAAGAAAATTCACTTGCCACATGCACTTCTACTGGAATGTTCGCTAGTTTTTCAATGAATTGTTTACCTAGAAGTCCGGCATGGTAACTCGTGCCCGCTGCGATAATGTATATGCGGTCACAGTTCTTCATAGCTTCACGAATTTCAGGCTCTAATTTAATTTCATCGTTTTCATTTTGATATTTTTGGATGATTTTACGAATAACAAATGGCTGTTCATCAATTTCTTTCAGCATGAAATGAGGGTATGTTCCTTTTTCGATATCCGTCGCGTCAAGTTCTGCTGTGAACGGCTCACGGTTTACAACCTCGCCTTCAGGAGACTGGATAATTACTTCGTTACGGCGAAGTAATACAGTTTCTTTATCCATAAGCTCCAGGAATTGATCAGTTACATGCAGTGCAGCCATAGAGTCACTTGCAACCGCATTGAAATTCTCTCCAAGGCCTACAAGCAGCGGGCTTTTGTTTTTAGCGACATAGATCGTATCCTCATCTTCTGCATCGATCAAGGCGATAGCATAAGAACCTGTAAGAAGGTCTACAGCTTTACGGAAAGCAGCAGCCACGTCCTGAAGTTCGTTGTTCAACACTTCAATCAGCTGGACGATGATTTCTGTATCAGTTTCACTCTTCATCTCAACATTTTCAAGGTAGTCATTTTTAATATCAAGATAGTTCTCAATGACACCATTATGAACGATTGTAAAACGTTCCGTGCGACTCTGGTGAGGGTGAGCGTTTTCTACACTTGGAGCACCGTGTGTCGCCCACCGAGTGTGCCCGATGCCAAGAGTGGAATGAACGTTAGCGTCCACTGCTTCTCTCAGGGCAGCAATACGTCCTTTTACTTTAGAAACTTTCACACCGCCGTTTAGTGTAGCAATACCAGCAGAGTCGTACCCTCTATATTCAAGCTTCTCTAAGCCAGTTAATAAAATCTCTTTCGTATCTTCATGTCCAATATATCCTACAATTCCACACATAGTCGTTTTCCTCCTAATAATCAAAAAAGGAGCAAACAACGGTCTAAAATCATCAACAGGGGCCGTTATTTGCCCCTTTCCCGTTAACATTTATAAGTTATAAGCACTTTATCCGCATGCGTTGGACAAAGAGTCGCCTCTTTGGTTTCTCATACAGACGATCAGTTGAAGTGTGGCAACCGGGAGGCATCCGCCGAACGCTCGATGAACCTCCTCCTCGTCAACTGTACATGTTTCGTTGTGTACAGCCCTGGCGCTTTATTAAACTGACTGGTCCCTTTCCTCCTTTTCTATCTTCGAATAAAAACCTTTACTTCAATGTCGAGAGTTACGGTGTCGTAACCGTATTCGCCATTTTTTTCAAGGCTATTCCTCATTTTACCTGAAAACAAGCTTTAGGGTCAATGACTTTTATAGTCAATTCCCTACTTTTAGGCCATGTTAAAGGTGGTTATTGATATTGATAAGTGAGTTATTCAACAATGTGGCAGGATACTTGAAGACTTGATTTCGAGACAACCCGGCGTTCGTTGCCTTAATGAGAGCCGGGGATGGTTGGGAAGCTACTCGCTTTCCTGTGGGGGAAGTGGCGAGCTTCCTCGGGCTTGCAGCCCTGTGGGATCTCGCCTACATCCTTCTCCCACCTCTTACATCAAAATAAGTTTGTGGCGTGAATCTGTTCATATATCTCATGGGGGGACTATCCAGCTCCAGCGCTTAGCGGCTACTGAGACTTCCTTCACTTCTGTCCGATAAGTCAACATCGAATCACTTCGTTCTTCGTGTTTCCTTTATCTCCGTCAGCTCCGTCCAGTCCATACGCCGCTGACCAAAGCGCTTCCGCTTTTACAAAGGAGTCTCGCAGCTTCCCAACCACCCCGTTCGATAGAAGTGAGAAACGAACCCTCCCGTTAAATAAGAGCGACTTCTCTGTTCCTGCCCAATGAAATATTGAATTCTGCCTCAAGTATATTTATAAGAGACCTATGTTAAGACAATCAGTATGCTACCCTCCATACTCACTTTTTTTGCAGGAGAAACACCGTAAACAACTGGAACATGCGTGTACCGATCTCTAACGTTTTGATTCATTAAAGAGGGAAACCACCTCCCATTTTGACTGGCACACACATGGATAGAGTGGATGCATTTCACTACCGATAGCCATATTCTTAGTGAAAACTCCATAACTAATTTTTCTTTGTTGAAGTACTGTCATAAGAGTTTCCGTTCTACTAATGATCGGCAAAGAGATCCGGGAAATCGTGAGACTCCTGTGGGAAAAGAGTGCTTGGTGAGACCCCACAGGACGGGACGTTTCCGAGGAGGCTGACTGCGCTCCCACGGAAAGGGATTGATTTCCCGGACCTTCAAGCACTGTTATTGTGACGGAAACACCCCTAACATCTCGAAACTGAGTTTTCCATTATAGGGAGCTTATATGAATATCAACAAAGAGCTTTTTAACATAGCTTACTATTAAAATATGCGCAGGAGAGCCAATTGTGCTCCACCTGCGCATACACATTGTATTATTCTTTCATCCCTAATTCTTCCTCGACGACTTGTACTACTTTATTGACATACGTTTCACACTGCTCTTCTGTCGGCGCTTCTACCATGATTCTAACAAGAGGCTCTGTACCGGAAGGACGTACGAGTACTCGCCCGCTTCCCCCCATTTCCTCTTCTACCGCTTGAATTGCTTCTTGAATACGAGGATGGGTCTGTACAGCTTGTTTATCGATTACACGAATATTCTTAAGCACCTGAGGGAATTTCTCCATTTCTGCTGCAAGCTCAGATAATGGTTTCCCAGTTTCTTTTATTACGTTTACGAGCTGAAGCGCGCTTAACAAACCATCACCAGTCGTATTATGATCCAGGAAAATGATATGACCTGACTGTTCTCCGCCTAAGTTGTAGCCTCCACGGCGCATCTCTTCCATCACATAACGGTCGCCTACTGCGGTTTTATCACTCTTGATCCCTTGAGCTTCTACCGCTTTATAAAAGCCGAGGTTGCTCATAACTGTCGATACAACTGTAGAATGTTTAAGCAGCCCTTTTTCGTTCATATGCTTGGCGCAAATGTACATAATTCGGTCGCCATCCACGATTTCGCCTTTTTCATCAACAGCGATCAGGCGATCTCCGTCGCCGTCAAACGCTAAACCGATATCAGCATTCTTTTCACGGACGACTTTCTGTAACGCTTCAGGATGCGTCGAACCTACATCCTTATTAATATTCAATCCATCCGGAGATGAACCGATGGATGTAATATCTGCTTCTAAGTCGGCGAACAAATGAGATGCGTGCGATGACGTCGCCCCATTTGCACAGTCAAGTGCGATATGAAGACCTTCAAAATCATAGTCCACTGTCTGCTTCAAGTGCTGCATATACTTTTGACCACCCTCGAAGTAGTCATTGATCTGTCCCAGGTCCGCACCTGAAGGACGTGGCAGCGTATCTTCTTCTGCATCGATCAGCTGCTCTATCTCATCTTCTTGCGCGTCGGTAAGTTTGAAACCATCGGGACCGAAAAATTTAATACCGTTGTCTTCTACAGGGTTGTGGGAAGCAGAAATCATAATTCCCGCTTCCGCTTGAAGAGCCTTTGTTAGAAAAGCCACCCCTGGAGTAGAAATCACGCCTAGACGCATAACTTCCGCGCCGATGGATAGTAATCCAGCTGCTAACGCGCCCTCGAGCATTTCTCCAGAAATACGGGTGTCGCGGCCGATCAATATTTTTGGCCTTTGTACTTCTTTTGTCAATACATAGCCGCCATAACGGCCTAATTTGAAGGCAAGCTCGGGTGTCAACTCCTTATTCGCTACACCACGAACTCCATCTGTTCCGAAATATTTTCCCATTTATAAATTGACCTCTCTTTCGTTGTTGGCTCATAGACCGTGACTCTCTATTTATTGCGTGGCTGATTCGCCGTTCTCTTCGGTTTGTACCTCGACCTCAACAGTTTCGGGCTCCACCTCAGCCACCTCATCTGGAAGAGGAATCTCAACTTCTACCGTTTCATCACTTTCTATTTCAGTTACGTCTACAGGTATATCTTCAAGGTTCTCAATCTCTTCTAACACGTCATTCGGACCACGAATCGTTACGCTCTCTGTTTCCGAATCAATAGAATCAATCGTAACTCCAGCTGAAGGTTCCCCTTCAGCTTCAAACGAGATCGGAACCTCTTTTTCTGCTTTGCTTATAGGTACTGTGACGTCTACACTAGTTGGATCTAAGAGAACATTCAGCTCATTCCCTTGGGCATCGTAGACCTTCACAGGTGCTTCAATGTCCTCAAGCGTATCCTCAGCCTCTCCTACATCGATCATCGCTTTTACGGAAGCCACTCGTTCTACTGCTGCCGATGATCCAGTAATGGTCACTTGTTCAGGATCTATTTGGGCTTCTCCGATAGAATATTCATTTTCAATTTGATTTTCATTGATGTAATCCACATCGACTTCAAAGTCTTGATTTTCTTTTTCTTCGATGGTTACTTCTACTTGTCTAGGCTCAATACTGACCGATAACTGATTAGAGATCCCTGAGTGTTGGACATTGACTTCATGTGTGCCTGGGCCCAGGTCATTCAAATCAACAAATACATTGAAATTCTGTTGTCGTATCACGGGAGCTAAAGCTCCGTTTGGTCCCTCTACAGCAACCGTAACATTCTGTGGCAGCCCGCTCACAACATATTGTTCACTGTCAAATTGGACTTCCAAGGGGATATCATTCATCACTTCCGATTCAGAAGAAGTATCATTGAACCACTGGGAGTCACTGTCCATGTTATCATCCACGTTAATCGATACCCATAGGAGCAAAGCTAAAAGCAATGAGATAATTCGAATAAACCACTTGTTTCTGAATAAATTATCCATTCTTCTTCCCCCTCCAATTCCATGTTTTAGTGGCAGGGGTTTTTGCGGTATGATCAAGCTCGCTTCTTAAGATCTCTTCTAATTTCTCCTGATCAAGTTGTCTGTGCAACTCTCCGTTCTTAGTACAGGACACAGCGCCCGTTTCTTCAGATACAATGATTGTCACGGCATCGGTAACTTCACTGATCCCCATCGCTGCCCTGTGTCTCGTCCCTAATTCTTTTGAGATGAACGGACTTTCTGATAGTGGAAGATAACAGGCCGCAGCTATAATCTTATCATCCTTAAGTATCACCGCACCATCATGTAGTGGTGTATTCGGTATAAATATGTTCGTCAATAATTCACTAGTCAAATGACCATCTACTGGAATACCTGTTTCTACATAATCTCCCATTCCGGTCTCTCTTTCAATCGTAATCAGGGCGCCGATTCGACGTTTCGCCATATAGTTACAAGACTTTATAATCGCCTGGATTGATTTCTCAATCCCTTCATCTTCAGCCGTTGTGCGGCTAAAGAAACTTCCGCGGCCTAATTGCTCTAAAGCCCTCCTCAATTCAGGTTGAAAGAGGATGATAATGGCGAGGAAACCCCAGGTAATAGCTTGTGACATCAGCCATCTTAGTGTGGTTAGTCCGAATAAATTACTCAATAACCATATACCTAATACAACGAAGATCCCTTTTAATAACTGGACGGCCTTCGTTCCCTGGATCAGCATGATTAATTTATATACAACAAACCAGACAAGGGCGATATCAATAGCAATCAATAATACATCTAATACATCCAGTCCCCCATCAAGCATGCTTACACTTCCTTTTGAAGAAATTGATCGACTAAAAAAACGCCATAACCTGTATTATTATATCACACTTCACTTTTTACATATATTAAAACCCAAACACAAAAAAATAAACCACTATGATTAATATAGTGGTTTATAACTAGTCAGAATCCGTAGAAAAGATATCGGATACGAATTTCTTCGTATTGTACCACATCCACTCGAATACTTGATTAACTTCATGGACTTCACCACTTGCATAAGCTTGATAATTCTCACCGTTAGCCAGTTCATTTTCTGGATCGTCGGTTACAAAATCTCCGTTAATTAATGTGATGTCCCCATCAATCTTTCCTTCGACTTTCAAGTCACCATTTCTTACGACTAAATCTCCGTTCACTGTGACATCTTCAGGCACAATCACTGTATTACTCTGAATGATGAGATTCTCCTGCTTAGAGACTGTCACCTGGTGGTCCTGGTTCCAAGCAGAGAAGATTCCACTGAACATCAATATGAAAAATATAGCAGCTGATGTTAATATAGGATGACGCTGCAGCATTTTGGCATAATTCTTCCTTTTTCTCTCTTTTGGAAGATTCGCCATGACATTGGAAGTAAATCCTTCTGGAGCCGCAACTGGTCCTGTATTTTTTATCAATGTAATCGATCTTTTCAATTCGTGAAAATGGTTTTGGCAGGATGGGCAAGCTTGAAGATGGTCACGCAGTCGTCTTTCTTCGTCTCTATCTAATTCGCCATCTAGATACTTATGCATAAGCATCACAGCTTCTTTATTGCATTTCATTCCCTCTCAACTCCTTTACACATGTCGAAGCCTCTTTCTCAAGGCCTCCCTGCCACGATGTATTCTCGTCTTTACTGTTCCAATAGGAATATCCAATACATCAGATATCTCTTGGAGAGCTAACTCATCTAGATACCTTAAAACTATGACGCTTCTATATTTAGGGGGAAGAGCCAGAATTTCTCGATGAATGTAGCTCTGTAATTCCAAGCTCTCCACTTCTTCCTCCGGCAGCGCTTGCTCAGCAGCCAGTTGTGAGTACATATCTAACCCTTCCGTCCCTTTTACTTCAGCGTCGAGGTAGTAGTCCGGCTTTTTCTTTCGTATTCGATCAATCGTCAAGTTCGTTGCAATCCTATAAAGCCAAGTGGAAAACTTCCGTCGCTCATCAAAGCTGGACAAATTCGTGTACGCACGAATAAAAGCTTCCTGAGCAAGATCTTCAGCTTCATAAGAATTCCCTATCATCCGGTAACAAATATGGTAGACCTTGTTCTGATAAAAGGAAACGATATCTTCATAAGCGGATTGATCCCCTTTTTTGACCTCTTTAATTTTTTTCTTTATCATGGTTTCCATCTGCTATACCTCCGCTATCGTGCGGCTGCTATTATCTACGTTCACGCCCGCAAAAAGGTTTCAAAAATATTTTTGTTCTTGTAAAATAATGTTTATATTATAATAAAAGTGGATATAGATACTAGAGTTTAAAAAATCTTTTTTGGAGGTAAACGTCATGAATGTAGAGTTTAAGCTGTTAAAAGAGATAGAAGAATGTCGAAACGAAATGAATCGATTAGCTAAAAGCCACTCTTTAACATCTGAAAGAGTCGTATATGTAAGTGCTAAACTAGATTTTTTATTGAACGAATACGAAACATTGAAACAAAAGCATCAGCAACCCACCTTGGGCAAGGTCAGCTGCTGATCATTGCTACTCTACTATTTTAAACTCTCTCCAAACAATGACCCCATTAATCCAACAGCCATGCTTGCCGTTTTATTTTTTTCATCGAGTATAGGATTTACTTCAACGAATTCCGCAGAAGTGATTAATTGTGCCTGATAAAGCATCTCCATAGCCAAGTGGCTCTCTCTGTAGCTTAAACCGCCCATAACAGGGGTCCCTACACCAGGCGCTTCATTCGGATCAAGACCATCTAAATCTAAACTTAAGTGTACACCATCTGTGTGATCTTTTAAATACTCAATCGTTTCCTCCATCACCGCAGGCATGCCCATCTTATCAACTTCATGCATAGTATAGACTTTAATACCCTTTTCTTTAATCAGTACTCGCTCACCTTCATCCAGGGATCTAGCACCGATGATTACTATATTTTCCGGTCTGATTTTAGGCGAATAGCCTAATATGTTCGTCAGCTTTTCATGGCCGATTCCAAGACTTACAGCCAAAGGCATTCCGTGGATATTACCGGATGGAGAACTATCCCCAGTATTAAGGTCACCATGCGCATCATACCAAATGACTCCGAGATTCTCGTAATGTTTGGCTATCCCCGCTAAAGTCCCCATAGCAATACTATGGTCTCCACCCAATACTAGTGGGAAACTTCCTTTATTCACTACTTCATCTACTTTTTCTGCTAAACGAATGCTTCCTTCAGCCACTTCCTGTAAATTTCGCAGGTTATCCACCTTTTGAGCGTTATGTCGGTCAGGACGGGAAATATCAATATCTCCCAGATCCTCTATACGTAATTTCAAATCCTCAAGACGTTCCAGAACACCGGCATACCTTATAGCACTGGGTCCCATGTCTACACCTCGACGATTCTGACCTAAATCCATTGGTACACCTATGATGGATAGCTGTTGATTCATCTATAATTCCTCCTTTGTCTGTCTTCTATAATTGTATACGGTTTCATACAGATGACTCAACCAGACATAGATATGTATATATATACGTTATTTGAAGGATAACAGCCAATTTACTGCATGATTAAAATCTTCAGCAACATAATCGACGGGTGTCCCTCCATCTTCCAATAGATAAGTATAGGAGTCTTCACCTGATCCTGTTAAAACTAAAACGGCCAGGCACCCAGCATTATAAGCAGCTTCTATATCTTTTATCCGGTCTCCAATGACAACACATTCACCGGGAGAAAGATTGTACTTTTCACAGGCTTGTTCAATCATGCCCGTTCGCGGTTTCCTGCAATTGCAGGCAGCTGCTGGTGAATGTGGACACACAAACACATCATCTAAACCGAATCCCCTCAATTCCTCACCAAAATCTTCTAACGTAGACAATCCCTTGGAGATACCTGGCTGGTTCGTAAATGAAAACAAAAGGACACCTTGTTGTTTTAATCGACGAATGGAAGAAGGAACACCAGAGTACAACTCAAATTCACCAGGATATTTTATTTCGTCTGAACCACCTAATGTACCATCCCGGTCTAGAAACAAAGCTTTCATTTAACCGCCTCCTCAATTAAAAGCATACAATAAAAAGCTGACATCGATTCATGATGTCAGCTTTGGATAGTCAGTTATTATTAATATGTATGGTGGAGCCTAGCGGGATCGAACCGCTGACCTCCTGCGTGCAAAGCAGGCGCTCTCCCAGCTGAGCTAAGGCCCCTTATTTAAAAAATATGGAGCGGGAGACGGGATTTGAACCCGCGACCCCCACCTTGGCAAGGTGGTGTTCTACCACTGAACTACTCCCGCCTGTTAAAAGGAATCCATATAATCGATAGTATAATAATAAAGCGGATGATGCTAAAAAGCAATATCCGCCTGTTGAATGAGCCATGGAGGGCTCGAACCTCCGACCCTCTGATTAAAAGTCAGATGCTCTACCAGCTGAGCTAATGGCTCACAATAATAAAATTGCTCTGATGATGATACACGTTCTTTCAGTGACGCTGCAATCCTAATGGTTAATATATTTTCCGTACAATTTAAGACAAATAAAAAAAAGCTAAAGCTTTTTAAATAAAAGTTTAAATGGCTGGGCCAGCTGGATTCGAACCAGCGCATGACGGTACCAAAAACCGTTGCCTTACCGCTTGGCTATGGCCCAATTGTACATTAAGTATTGTTTCCTTATAAAGCATTTTTATTCCAAAGTTTAAAAATAAAAAATGGTGGAGGGAGTAGGACTCGAACCTACGAACCCGATGGGAGCGGATTTACAGTCCGCCGCGTTTGGCCAACTTCGCTATCCCTCCACATTAAACATGGAAATGGTGCCGGCCAGAGGACTTGAACCCCCAACCTACTGATTACAAGTCAGTTGCTCTACCAGTTGAGCTAGGCCGGCGTTATGGTGGAGGATGCAGGGCTCGAACCTGCGACCCCTTGCTTGTAAGGCAAGTGCTCTCCCAGCTGAGCTAATCCTCCATTGGTGACCCGTACGGGATTCGAACCCGTGATACCGCCGTGAAAGGGCGGTGTCTTAACCACTTGACCAACGGGCCAGAAAAACTATTTCTTCCAGAGCTTCCAGCCGGATTTGAACCGGCGACCCCTTCCTTACCATGGAAGTGCTCTACCACTGAGCTATGGAAGCAAGTGGCTCCATCGGTAGGATTCGAACCTACGACCGATCGGTTAACAGCCGATTGCTCTACCACTGAGCTACGATGGATCAATATTAAGAAGTAATAGTGGAAATCGACGTAGCAGCGTCCTACTCTCACGGGGGTAAACCCGACTACCATCGGCGCTGAAGAGCTTAACTGCTGTGTTCGGCATGGGAACAGGTGTGACCTCTTCGCTGTCGCCACTACATCGTTGATTGAGGTGAACCCTCAAAACTGGATAAGACATCGGACATCTTCACAAACGTAACCTTTTCACGAAGGTTGATATAGTTAAGTCCTCGATTGATTAGTATCCGTCAGCTGCACGTGTCACCACGCTTCCACCTCGGACCTATTGACCTCATCGTCTCTGAGGAATCTTACTTACTTGGCGTAA
>NZ_JAIZEN010000089.1 GCF_024189295.1 Halobacillus sp. A1 | reverse complement strand
GAAGGGTGGACTCAGGTTAAACCTGAGGAGGACTTGAAAGATTGTAGAGGAGGGGAAACGATCGACTACGGGTTCATCAAGGTTGGTGGAGATTCTCGCAATTCCTTTGTGGCACGAGTGGTCGCACAAAAGCTCACCACGGAACAGCGCAAAAGACGGGATAGAGCTTTACAATTAAAAAGGCAGAAAGGCCACCAGACCCTTTCTGCCCAAGAAAGAAACTCTATCCAAATTCTCGTGACCAATATAACACAT
>NZ_JAIZEN010000088.1 GCF_024189295.1 Halobacillus sp. A1 | reverse complement strand
TTGCATTACTTTTCCAGAAGCTTTATTCTTACTCATTACTGGAGCCCATATTCGATTAAGCTTTTGCTCCTTAAACCCAAAATCAATAACTATTTTAGAAGCCTCTGTTGCATAACCTTTATTCCAAAAATCGTTACCAATCCAATAAGCTAGCTCTCCCTTGTTATGTAACTCATCCACTCTAAGAGTCATTGTACCTATGAGTTTATCTTCGCCTTTAAGAATAACTGCAAATGGGAAAGCTTCTCTGTTTTCAATCA
>NZ_JAIZEN010000087.1 GCF_024189295.1 Halobacillus sp. A1 | reverse complement strand
AGATATACGTGATATCTGTTAAGAGGACTCTGTGTGGTTCTTGTTGATCGAACTGACGCTCCAGCTTATTTTCACATGTTTTATGTTCTTGCGTCGCTTGAGCGATTTGTTTATAAGGGTTCGCTCTTTGAATCGTACACATCAGGTTATATTTTTTCATGATACGCCGAATACGCTTATGGTTCATTACGATATGTTCATCGTTCTCTACCATCATTTTGATCTGAAGAGCTCCTACTTTACCGTGACGTTGATCATATAC
>NZ_JAIZEN010000086.1 GCF_024189295.1 Halobacillus sp. A1 | reverse complement strand
GCATCGAGTCGAGATCGTTCACCTAAATGGAGATAGCTATAGAATGAAAAATCGAACAACGATATTTGGCCAAGAAAGTGTTTCAAATTAATAAGCAAAAACTGTGTCTTTCTACTTGACGGTCACATGAAATTCGATGAAGCTGATTATTGCATACGAATTGAGCCATCTGTGCGGAGTTTTGAGCCACTCAGTGCGGACGATAGAGCCGGTAAATGCAGGGATAAAAGCCACCCTACTAAATAATTAACCTCTTGTATAATAAAATTT
>NZ_JAIZEN010000085.1 GCF_024189295.1 Halobacillus sp. A1 | reverse complement strand
TTTCTTGAAAAATCCCCGTAATCTGACGAGTCAGATCATCCGCCTCAGAAGAGTCTTTTTCTTTCGCTTCATAATAAAATGTACTTTTAGGAAGTTGTAGGACGGCACACATTGCTGATACCGAGTATTGGTGACGGTTGTTTTGGATCACCTTTACTTTCGTCCCATGATCAGCGCCGCTTGCTTTAAAACATCAACCTCCATCATAAGACGCTGATTTTCTTTTTTCAGCCTGATATTTTCATTTTGTTCAGCTGTCCGGTTGTCTTC
>NZ_JAIZEN010000084.1 GCF_024189295.1 Halobacillus sp. A1 | reverse complement strand
CAAATTAACTATGAAGAGCGAGGTTAGAGACATGTCTAAAATTATGTTTACGGAAACACAAAGGAAAGAATTAGAATCCAACCCAAACGTTATCAAGGTATCTGATCGTTCTATCACTTATGCACCGACATTCAAACTGAAGGCTGTAAAAGAAAACGGTGAAGGCAAAAGTCCTTATCACATCTTTGTTGACCATGGATTTGATCTGTCTGTGATTGGTTCCAAGAAACCGAAACAGTGTGTGAAACGATGGCGCGAGATATTTCAAAAATACGGAGAAGACGGGTTCTATACAGAGCGAAGAGGAA
>NZ_JAIZEN010000083.1 GCF_024189295.1 Halobacillus sp. A1 | reverse complement strand
GAAGCAGAACAGTATTCGGATGAAATACCGAAAGGTGTTATTTGAAGAATTAAGTGTTGAATCTTAATTAACGAAAACTGTTGAATTCCATTTGTTGAAAACTGTTAATTTCTACTTGACGGTTACAACAAATCGCTAAAGAGCTTAAGATCTCAAGACCGACTGTCTATAAGTATTTAGAAATGAAATGTGACTGCTAGACTAAATGAGACAGTTCTTGCTAGATAAGATAATACACTTTGAGGCCATAGTAATGATTGTTTTCTGGGGGAGGCCCCGGGGCCTCCCCCAGAAAACAATGCCAAAAATGTACAC
>NZ_JAIZEN010000082.1 GCF_024189295.1 Halobacillus sp. A1 | reverse complement strand
GCATATCGGTGTTAGTCCCGTCCTTCATCGGCTCCTAGTGCCAAGGCATCCACCGTGCGCCCTTATTCACTTAACTTTCTTCGTGAAAAGACGTTTCGTTTGTTTGATGTCTTGTCATCATCTACGCTTGGATGTGCGTAGTGATTATCTTATCCAGTTTTCAAGGTTCACAGATTGAGAAGATCGTTTGATCTCTCAAAACTGAACAACCAACCAGGTACGTCTTCCGAAGGAGACGGCTTTTTGTGTTCGAAAACACGTCCAGCCGGTCCTTTTTCCTTAGAAAGGAGGTGATCCAGCCGCACCTTCCGATACGG
>NZ_JAIZEN010000081.1 GCF_024189295.1 Halobacillus sp. A1 | reverse complement strand
TCGGTCTAACATCGAATCCCTCACTTTTATGTAGTTCTTTCATTATACAAGAAAACACGCATCCTTTCTTTGATTTTCAAAGAAAGGATGCGTGTTTAGTTTTATCATGGACTTTTTCAGTGGCCTCGTATTGAGCCGGGGTCATTTTTTGTAGGGACCACTGGTATCGATGGTTATTGTAATATTCCATATAAGCTTCAATCGCTTGCTTGACTTCAAATATAGATGAGCACGCTTTGAAGTCAATTCCGTCTTTCATATGTCCAAAGAAAGATTCCATTGGGGCATTGTCCCAACAATTCCCTCTCCTAGACATCGACT
>NZ_JAIZEN010000080.1 GCF_024189295.1 Halobacillus sp. A1 | reverse complement strand
TGGATAGGCTACACTTATTTGGACAGTTTCGTTAAGGTGAGTTACACTTTACTAAATATTTCAATTAAGGAGACTACACATGACCCCAAGGAATCGCCGTAACTTTACAGATGAATTTAAGAAGCAAGTGGTGCAGTTAAATGAAAATGGAAAACCCAGAAAAGAAATCTTAAAGGAATACGAATTATCTTCCTCAGCCTTTGATCGTTGGCTTAGTCAGTTTAGAAATACGGGTTCTTTCAAGGAAGAAGACAACCGGACAGCTGAACAAAATGAAAATATCAGGCTGAAAAAAGAAAATCAGCGTCTTATGATGGAGGTTG
>NZ_JAIZEN010000007.1 GCF_024189295.1 Halobacillus sp. A1 | reverse complement strand
TAATCCGAAAGAACAGAGGGATGAAAAACACTTCTTCTGAGTAAAAGCGTTTTTTATCGCTTACTTCGCAGGGAGGAATGAGAACTGCGATGCTCCTTTTTAAATGCGAAAGCGCTTCGTCCAGCGGAGTTTGAACTGGAATGAGCTGCCAGAGATAAAGGAAACAAGAAGCCCGTAGTGATTCGATCTTGACTTACAAAAATCGTTAGTCGCTAATCGTCGGAGCTTGTACGCAGCTTTGATGAAAGATCAGAAGTCTTTTCCAGTGCCAGGAGGGTTCGTTCATTCCATTTCGCATGGGGTGGTTGGGAAGCTAGGAGACTCCCGTGGGAGAAGGATGTAGGCGAGATCCCACAGGGCTGCCAGCCCGAGGAAGCTCGCCACTTCCCCCACAGGAAAGCGAGTAGCTTTCCAACCACCCCTGACTCTTAATAAGGTAACGAACCCTGGTTATCTCGAAACTGAGTCTTAAAGTATCCTGCCAGTTAGTTTAATTACGGTAACTCACAACTATTTCAGGACGTTCACCCACCTCTTTTTCTTTGCATAAAGTACTTACAAATGCAGAGAGGATGTGAGGCGATGAGTACAAACCAGCTTCACTATTATGCTGGAGACCATACCGCTAAAGGGTTTTACCCATTATATGCTTCGAATCTCCAGAATCTAGACCATGTCATCCGGTTAAAAGGCGGACCAAATCATATTAAAACAAATGTCCTGAACAAAATTGCAGACAAATGGAGCCGTGAAGGGTTCCTTTTAGAATTCATGCATAGCTCTTCCGATCATGAAGCCCTTGACGGGTTGATCAATCCTGAATTGAAGATCGGTCTTTACAGCGGTCCGAGTCATACTCGAGGGTTTGGCCGGTGGACGATGAACTGTATCGATATTGATAAACTGCTAAAAACAGAGGAACAGGATAAAGCCGCACACTATCGATCAAAAATAAAAGAAGCTTGGAACTATGCCCACGAGGCTTTTCAAACGGGTCTTGAGATTCATGATGATTTAGAGGTCATTTATATATCCAACATGGATTTTCAAAGAGCTGATCAACTAACAGAAGATTTTATTCAACATTTAAAAATGAAGCCTGTCAATTCTTCCCCCATCACTAAGCATCGATTTTTCGGAGCTTCGACTCCCGGTGGTGTGTTGGATTACATTCCTAACTTGACCGAAAATTTAACCCATCGTTATTTTATTAAAGGTCGGGCAGGTACAGGTAAATCAACCTTTCTAAAAAAAGTCGCTGCTGAAGCAGAGCTGAAAGGTTACAACGTTGAACTTTACCACTGTGGATTTGACCCTGAAAGTATAGATATGGTCATTGTCAGAGAGATGGGCTTTTGTGTGTTTGACAGCACAGACCCTCATGAATATTTCCCTGAAAAAGTTGGAGATTCGATCGTGGACCTATATTCTGAAACAGTTACAGCCGGAACCGATGAGGCACATGCCGAAGAAATCGCTGAACTGACTACGGGCTATAAATCATTCATGAAAAAAGGCATCGATTATTTAAAACAGGCGAAATATTTAAATGATGAACTGAGCAGCCTCTATGTCACACCTCCGTCGTTCGAGAATGAATTGTATGATTCAGTTCTCCAGGAGATTAGCCAATATGCGTAAAATAAAACGGGCTGAATAGTTTTTTTCAGCCCGCTTTTTTATAATCTTTTCAGGGACATCGCTTCCCTCATATTTTCCAACGAATTTTTCCCTTTTTGCTGAAGAGCGATCATAAGATTGGTATAAAGGGCATCCATAATGCTCAGCTGTGCAATTCTGGAAGAAAATGCTTCCGACCTGAAATCTGTCTCTTCTGAGACAGTGTAAAGTGAAATATCCGCTTCTTTTGTAAGAGGTGACTTTGCGAAATTCGTGATGGCAATCGTTTTTATTCCACGCTCATTCAAAATTTGCAGTACATCGAGTGAATCTTTTGTCGTACCTGAGTGGGATATGATGACAGCCACATCATCTTTAGTCAGTTGAGATGCAGACATTAGCTGCATATGTGAATCAAGCTGCGTGCTGACCATTAAGCCCGTCCGTATGAATTTATGGTAGCCGTCTAACGCCACGACAGCTGACCCCCCACAGCCATAGAATTCTATCTTCCGCGCCTTAAGCAATAGCTGGACAGCCTCTTCTATGGCCGTTCCATCCAGAATCTGCAACGTGCTTTCTAACGTCTTACTATTTGAACGAAAAACTTTTTCAGAAACAGTGGACACGCTGTCTCCATCATTGATCTCTTCGTGGAGATCTTTGATTGGTGTAACAATTTCAGCTGCAAGCGCAATTTTGAACGCCTGGTACCCTTTAAAGCCGATCCTTTTACAAAAGCGAAAGACAGTCGATTCAGCCACATCCAGTTCATCTGCAACCTGGTTAATCGTGTGGTGAACGATGATTTGCGGGTTATCCAAAATATAATCAGCAATTTTCTTTTCTTTATCACTGAATTTTGAATAATGACTTCTAATTCGTGCTAATCCATGTTGTCCTTCAGTCTTCATCATATTGACCCCCTGTTTTAACTATTATTCTCATTATATAAGAAAAAATATTTTTTTAAATGTCTTGATAACGAAAAAAAATTTGATATAATTGCCTCAAGATAAAAAAATATTCTTTTTACAAATGGAGGAACTACGATGAAAATAGGGATGGTCGGCCTTGGAAAGATGGGTCTTAACCTCACACTTAACATGCTTGATCATAACCACGAAGTATTAGGTTATGACACAGATTTAACAGTAAAGGAAAAAATTGATAATGAAAATTTTACTTATCACAGCTCTTTAGAACATCTTGCAGCTAACCTGCCTAAACCCCGAGTGCTTTGGATGATGGTTCCTGCAGGAAAAATCACAGAACAAGTCATTGAGACACTTTCTTCCCAGTTAGAAGCTGGAGATATGATCATTGACGGCGGAAATTCAAATTACAAGGATACTGTTCGCCGCTCTGAATTCTTAGAAGAAAAAGGAATTTACTTCTTTGATTGCGGAACAAGTGGAGGTATGGATGGAGCAAGAAACGGCGCATGCACGATGGTCGGAGGAAATCCTGATAAATTTAAACATATCGAACCTATTTTTGAAGACGTTTCCATAGAAAACGGATACTTGTATACTGGAAAAACGGGCAGCGGACACTTCCTTAAAATGATCCATAACGGCATTGAATATGGAATGATGCAGTCTATCGCTGAAGGATTTGATATTTTAAGCAAGAGTGAGTTTGATTATGACTATGAAAAAGTGTCCAAAGTTTGGAATCATGGATCTGTTATCCGATCATGGCTGATGGAACTGACTGAGCAGGCTTTTGCAAAGGATGCCAAACTAGACGATATCAGAGGAGTGATGAATTCGTCTGGTGAAGGAAAATGGACAGTCGAAACTGCGCTTGATGTACAAGCCGCTGCTCCTGTTATCGCGCTATCATTGATGATGCGTTACCGTTCACTTGAGGATGACACCTTCACAGGTAAAGTTGTCGCCGCTTTGCGAAATGAATTCGGAGGGCACGAGGTCGTCAAACAATAGTCTAATTCATAAGAATTTGAAAGCGTTTAATTATTTTAAAAGGAGGAATTTTTTATGTCAGATGTATCATTGATTCTTATAGCCATGGCCGGTATTTTTCTATTATTATTTCTAGTTATCCGCACAAAACTTCATGCTTTCGTAGCTTTACTGCTTGTCAGTTTAATCGTAGGGATCGCAGCAGGAATGCCGCTTGGAGATGTTATCGATTCAATGGAAAGCGGTATGGGCGGAACTCTCGGCTTCGTTGCGATTGTTGTAGGTTTAGGTGCGATGTTCGGGAAACTGCTTGAAGTTTCTGGCGGTGCTGAACGACTAGCACAAACATTAATTGCAAAATTCGGAGAAGATAAAGCCCAGTGGGCGCTCGGGATCACAGGTTTCCTTGTAGCCATCCCGGTGTTTTTTGATGTCGGTTTCATCATCCTCGTTCCAATTGTATATGGATTAGCTAAAAAAGCGGGTAAATCCATATTGTATTACGGAATACCGCTACTTGCTGGTCTGGCCGTAACTCACAGCTTCATTCCCCCTACACCAGGACCGATTGCCGTTGCTGACTTAGTCGGCGCTGACTTAGGCTGGGTCATTTTATTTGGTGTTATTGCAGGTATCCCATCTATGATTCTAGCAGGACCTGTATTTGGTCGGTACATCGCTTCTAAAATCGATGTCGGAGTTCCTGAATATATGCAGAACAGTGAAGAAGAACAACAAAAAGAATACGATAAGGAACTACCAGGATTCGGTTTAATTACTACGTTGATCCTTATTCCACTAGTATTAATACTAGTGAATACCATTTCAGAATTGACGTTGGCAGAAGGAAACGTCTTCAGAAGTATCGCTACTTTCATCGGACACCCTTTCGTGGCACTGACTTTTGCTACACTACTTACATTTACACTGCTTGGAACAAAACGTGGATATACGCGTGACGAAGTGCAGGAGATTGCTACAAAAGCGATGGAACCTGCCGGGATCATTATACTAGTAACGGGTGCAGGAGGAGTATTCAAACAAGTATTAGTGGATTCAGGTGTTGGAGATGTTCTCGGTGAAATGATGATTGATTCCGCATTGCCGCCCGTTCTTCTTGCGTTTATCATATCTACGGCAGTTCGTTTAGCACAAGGTTCAGCTACCGTTGCGATGGTCACAGCTGCAGGACTTGTCTCTCCATTGATTGAAACATTAGGATTAGAAGGCCCAGTGCTTGGGTTAGTCGTTATCTCCATTGCTGCCGGTGCTACCGTTTTCTCACACGTCAACGACTCTGGTTTCTGGCTTGTAAACCGTTACTTTGGTCTAGACGTAAAAGATACCTTGAAATCCTGGACCGTCATGGAAACCATCATTGGTTTTGTCGGTTTTGGAGTTGTATTCGCCATCAGCTTCTTTATATCGTAAAATTAGAAATATAGAAGAAAAAGGGATAGCATAGGCCTGTCCCTTTTTCTTATTAAACTATTCAAATCGCATGGGAGGATAACAGCTATGAATACTCAATCTTATTATTTAGGTGTCGATATCGGTACAACGAGTACGAAATCTGTACTTTTCAATAAAAAAGGTGAACTCATTACGAAACACACAATCAATTACCCTCTGCACACCCCCAATCAGCTGGTGGCTGAACAGAACCCGGAAGAAATATTCGAGGCTGTTCTAGGAACTATCAGAGAAGCTCTCAGAAAAAGCCACATACAGCCTGAGGATCTTCAGTTCGTTTCCTTCAGTTCAGCAATGCACAGTTTAATCGCTGTCGATGAACACGGAGAATTGTTGACAAACAGCATTACATGGGCCGATACCCGAAGCTCAATCTATGCAAAAGATATTAAAGAAAATCAAAACGGCCACGAAATTTACTTACGGACAGGTACTCCGATTCATGCGATGTCTCCACTTTCAAAATTAGTGTGGCTGAAAGCCGAACAGCGTGAAATTTTTGACCAGACAGCCAAATTCATATCGATTAAAGAATATGTATTTCATAAACTATTTGGAGAGTACATTGTCGATCATTCCATAGCTTCTGCTACCGGACTATTCAATTTGGAAAAGCTTGATTGGGATGAAGAAGCGTTAGCTGTAGCCGATATATCAACCGATCAATTATCAGACATCGTTCCTACCACTCACTCTATATCTGGTTTAAAAGAAGAATATATAAAATTCCTCGGCTTAAAGGAAAATACTCCTTTCATCGTCGGTGCGAGTGATGGCGTATTATCTAACCTAGGAGTCAATGCCATCGATCCTGGTGTAATTGCTGTAACAATCGGAACAAGCGGGGCGATTCGAAGCGTAACCAATAAACCAACCACTGATCCTAAAGGAAGGATCTTTTGTTATGCGCTGACTGAAGACCACTGGGTCATTGGTGGTCCTGTAAACAATGGTGGAATGGTGCTTCGCTGGCTGCGGGATGAATTTGCAGCCGCGGAAGTAGAAACCGCCAAGCGTCTTGGAATCGATTCTTATGACGTGTTGACCAAGATTGCGACAAACGTTCCGGCTGGATCTGACGGGTTGATTTTCCACCCATTCCTTACTGGCGAGCGGGCACCGCTATGGAATTCAAGTGCGAGAGGTTCATTCTTCGGACTCAGCATCCACCACAAGAAACAACACATGGTCCGTTCCGTTTTAGAAGGAATCATCTATAACTTATATACGGTCCTGCTCGCGCTTGAAGAGCTGACAGGCGAACCTAAACGTATCCAGGCCACAGGTGGATTCGCAAGATCTGAAGTTTGGCGGCAAATGATGACAGACATTTTCGATAAACCTGTTGTCGTCCCTGAAAGCTACGAAAGCTCCTGTCTCGGAGCAGTAGTCCTTGGGATGTACGCTACAGACGAAATTGAAGATTTCAGCATCGTATCGGATATGCTCGGGCACACTCATACGCATGAACCAGTAGCTGAAACATCGGCCGTATATCGTGAACTTCTTCCGATTTACATCCGTTTATCTCGTAGTCTACAAGAAGAGTACGATTCGATAGCAGAATTTCAACGTAACCACATTCAGTAAAATAAAGCGCTCCCTCCATGTGGAAGGGAGCGCTTTTGATTTATACCCTTTTTCATACTTTCAATGAGATGTTGGCTAAGTACATAAAGGGAACTGTCCTCTCTAATCTTTTTTTTCATCACCTACGAATTTTCCATGTTTAGGCACAGCAATCTGTTCGAATTGGGAATCTAATTTCTCCAGATTCTCCTTCAAGGTCGCACCTCTCATAGGAAAGCCATGCCCAGTGACGGCTAATTTTGGGTTCAGTGAATTGAGTTTTGTCACAGACTTCCGTGCCTGCTTCCAATTCACGGTCAAGTAGCGAGGCGGACCGCTGATCTCCTGCTTCTGAGTAAGAACCTTTGATAAATCCTCTTGTTTGACGGTAATAAATGCATCCCCCGCTATTAGTGCTCGATCTTCTTGACGGAATAAAGAGATATGACCTTCCGTATGACCTGGGGTGTGAATGGATTCCCACCCTTCCATGTGAGGTACTCTACCATCTTCTGGAAGTGGACGGATGTGTTCGCTAATATCGATTCCTTCGTTCGGAAACATTCGTGACATTTTAACGACCAGCCCGCCTTCTACACTAGTATCCGGTTCAGGATAATCTTTTCTTCCAGTTAGATATGGGAGCTCATCACGATGCGCGTAAACCGGTACTCCCCAATGCTCAGCAAGTTTCCCTACTGCACCGACGTGATCGAAATGACCATGAGTGAGAATGATAGCTTTCGGACGATTGTGCTCTCCATATATTTCAGCTGCCGCTTCGAGTATGCGATCCGTTGATTTAGGCATACCTGCATCGACCAATACCCAGTCTTGTGGTTGGTCCGGATGACCAACAAAACACACGTTAACGACTTGGATTGTAAGGCAATGAATATCGGCAGCGAAGGACTGTTTCATGCCCGTGGCTACTGAAGTGACAGGAATCAATCTATCTTCCATTTTTATGCCCTCCTTTTTAAGGACATGTTCCCGCTGTGCTTTGATTCTACACTTCAACCCGTCTTAATTACTGCAGAAAAACACTAAATAGCAGCCGCTAAGTGTTTATAGTTCTGTCAGATATTTTAAGTAATATTCAAAAGTGAGATCGGCAAGCATAATAAGCGATGAACGATTGGATACATCGTATCCTTCATAAGAAACCTTTTCAACAGGTGCACTTAACGCTAAACTACACAATCTATTCAATCGGCTATCAGGATGATTAGTCAAGGCTACAGTCTTAATGTTCAAGTGATCTAATTTATCACACGCTTTAATCAATGTTTCTGTTTCTCCACTAGAAGAAATAAAAATGACTAAATCATCCTCACTTATCCAATTGCTAATTAGGTCAATCATATGAGATTCGTAAATGTAGGTGGTTGATAAGTTCATCTGCATCAACCTCTTACTCATATATTCACCGATCATTTTGGTAAGACCAACCGAAAGAACCACTATTCGATCGGATACGTGAATTAAGGAAGCGATCTGCTGAAAATCATGTGCTTTTAAATGGGAGAGACTATCTTGGACGTCCTTTTGATAGCGATTTATTGGATCTAAGTCACCTAATAGTAAATCCACCTCAAAGTTTTTCAAGAAATATTTCAATTCAGAAAAACCTTCCATTCCTAACTTGTGACACAAACGTACAACCGTAGTCGTACTTACATTGTTATTTTCAGCCATTTTAATTAAAGACATCGTTTTGGAGTTCTCCAAGTGGTGTTCAATATAATAAAGTACGCGCTTTTCAGAATGTGTCAATAAAGGGATTTCCGATGAAAAATTATCAAGTAGAATGCCCATGCCGCCAGCCTCTTTTCTTCATATTACCACGAGTATAGCACGCAGAATGTACAATTGTACATTTCCTGTATAACTACGCACCTGAATCCTGTGATACAAATGAAACAAGCAAATGAAAACACTTACAAAAAAGAAAGGGTGATGGGAATGAATTTAGCTCAAATGACAGAAAAAGCACTCGTTCGCTTTGACTTACAAGAGCATAGCAAAGAAGGTGTGATCTGGAACTTGACTGAACAGCTTTTTGAGCAGGGTTACCTCACTTCCAAAGACGACTTTTATAAAGAGGTATTAGAAAGAGAAAAATTATCAGCTACTGGATTTGAAGCAGGTCTTGCTATTCCCCACGGTAAATCATCAGCAGTTAAGAAAGCTGGATTTGCGGTAGCAAGACTATCAAAACCTATTAACGACTGGGAGAGTATCGATCCGGACAACAAAGTCGAACTTGTCTTCCTACTAGCAATACCTGAGGGCGAATCTGGTTCTACTCATTTGAATCTTCTCGCTGAATTAAGTACCCGGTTGATGGATAAGTCTTATTACAGCCAGCTGATGCAATCTAAAAACGCAGAAGAATTTTTGGCAGCACTTGATCAATACAAGGCTCCTACAGACCAACCTGCAGGGACTGAAATGAACAAAACAGTCCTGGTCATCACGGCATGTGCTGCAGGAATAGCTCATACTTATATGGCTGCAGAAGCGATGGAACAGGCTGGCAAGAAAAAAGGCGTGCGTGTATATTCAGAGAAACAAGGTGCGAATGGATTAGAGGATGAACATACAGCCGAGCTGATCAAACAAGCAGACGGCGTAGTGTTCGCTACCGATATCACTCCTAAAGGTAAAGAACGGTTCAGAGGACTTCCTTACGTTCAAACTCGCGTCGCTGCTCCCTTGGAACGAGGGGAACAACTCATTGACCAGGTCCTAAATAATCCTGATGGCATTGTAGAAGGAAGCGGAGAGAACGATTCACCCGACCCAAGTTCCAACAAAAAACAAGGTGTTCTCGCTGAAATGGGACAGGCTATTTTAACCGGGATTTCGTATATGATTCCAGTAATTGTCGCTGCCGGACTCATGATGGGGATTGCCAAGCTTGGTGCTATTCCTTTTGGTCTTGTTAATGAAATAAATGAACCCAGCTATGCTGATTCAGATAACGAACTGTTTGTTATCCTGCACCACCTTGATAAATTCGGCTTTTTAATATTCCAATTCATGTACCCGATATTCGCGGCATTCACTGCCTATTCCCTGGCTGACCGAGTAGGTATTGTCGCAGGTTTTATCGGAGGTTTATTCGCAGCAGGTGTTCACTATCAATACTGGGGTGTTGAAGAAGGTATTCCTTCAGGTTTTCTTGGAGCACTTATTCTTGGTCTCACGGCAGGGTATATTTCTAAGTTTTTAAATGAAAAGATTAAATTGAATAAGAACTTCCAGGCGATGAAGCCAATGCTCATTATTCCTGCCATCAGTGTTCTATCTATCTTTTTACTGAACTTCTACATCATTGATCCAGTATTTGGTGGTTTAAATGAGCTGCTTAGAGTGACGATTGAATCCGCACAAGGATCAGGAGAAGTTGTTCTCTCTACGATCATTGCTTCAGCGACAGCTTTTGACCTTGGAGGACCTATTAATAAAGCTGCAGGCGCCATTGCAATTGGTTTAGCGGCTGATGAAATATTCCCTTTGACAGCTCGTGTACTTGCTATTGTCATTCCACCAATCGGCCTTGGACTCGCCACTTTAATTGATCGCTTTGTCGTCGGCCGTCGTGTCTTTGATGCCAATCTTCGTGTTGCTGGAAACACATCTATTTTGTTAGGATTTATTGCAATCAGTGAAGGTGCAATTCCTTTCATGCTGCGTAATCCGATTATTACTATTCCAATTAATATTATTGGTGCCATATTAGGTTCTGTAACAGCAGTAGTTCTTGGAGCCGTGCAATGGTATCCACTTCCTGCCTTTTGGGGATGGCCTCTCGTTGAAAACATTGCTGCTTATTTAATCGGCCTTGCCGTAGGTGCCCTGTTTATTGCGTTCGCCAATATTTTTGTCCGTAATGCACTAATTAAAAAAGGACGAATCACAATTTAATAAAAAAGCCTGTCCGTTCTTACGGATGGGCTTCTATGCTAAAAGGAGGCACTTACTATGTCAAAGAAGCGGGTATATATCGTTCCCCATTCCCACTGGGACAGAGAATGGTATTTCACAATAGAAGATTCTAATATATTACTTGCTGAAAATCTTGATTACTTGATCGATCTATTAGAAAAAAATCCAGATTACCATAGCTACATTTTTGACGCTCAGACTTCAATTGTAGAAGAATATTTAAAAGTTCGTCCTATGAAGATGGAAAGACTCAGACGACTGATCTCCGAAAAAAGAATTTTTGTTGGTCCATGGTATACGCAGGCTGATTCCCTGCTAGTTCATAAAGAATCTTTGGTTAGGAATTTATTATACGGGGTGAAAGGAGCCGAACAAATGGGCCACTCCATGAACGTTGGATACCTTCCTGATATTTTCGGCCAAAATCAATACCTTCCTTCTATATTTAAAAATTTCGACATTGAGAATGCAATTCTTCAACGGGGAGTTTATAAAGACCAGCTCAACGAAAACCTGAATTTCCTATGGGAGTCTCCCGACGAAGAAAAGATAAAAACGAACCTTCTTCCTTTGGGGTACGGTCCTGGAAAATTTCTAAGCTCTGAGGATGATTATCATTATGACAAATTGCAGCCATTGTTGAAAAAACTAGAAAAACTTAATCATGATACTGACCATTTGCTTCTCCCGTCAGGAGGAGATCAAGTATTAATACGAGATCATTTTCCAGAAACAATTGCCAAACTTAATGACAATGATGATCAATATGAGTATGTACTTTCCGATTATGAAACTTTCATGGACAAAACGTGGAGTGAATACAGTTTTAACCACACCATTGCAGGAGAGTTGATCGGTACGGAGAGTTCGCGAATTCACAACACGATCGGATCCCAGCGCTATGATATTAAACAGATAAACGATCAAGTCGAACATAAGATCATCAACCAGCTGGAACCTTTGGCAGCAATTGGGCAGAACCTCGGGCTTCGCTACCCTCAGGAATGGCTGGATCAGATGTGGAAACCTTTGTTTGACATACATGCTCATGACAGCATAGGCGGCTGTAATTCTGATGACACTAATCACGACATCATTCAACGTCTAGTAAAAATTGACCGACAGGCAGACGGACTGATGAACCTTATAAAAAAACAAATTACGTACGCTATTCAAAACCAGCTGGAAGATAAGGATATCCTGGTTATCTTCAATACGTATCCAAAGCCATTCAGTGGAGGGATACAGACGACCCTTTTCACCCGCTCCCCTCAGTTTGGAATCCATTCCATGCAGGGGTCTGAAATTGATTTTTCGATTTTGGATCAACAATACCTGAGCGGTGGTAAAAAAATTGTAGTATCTGCTGAAGGTGATCAGGAAGTTGAAATACCAGGTTATTATCGAACAGAAATTTACGTCGGATCCACAGAACTTCCTGCTTTAGGGTATTCGACTTGGAAAGTGACTGCTTCACAAAAGAAACAGGACAAGCTTGACATACAGCATGATCAATTGATTAGTAATCAACATTATATTATAGAGTTCAATAACGGAAAGCTGACTTTGACCGAACGAGATACCGGAACGACGATCAGTGATTTTCTAAAATTTGAGGATACAGCAGACGCAGGAGATTCCTATGATTACTCTCCCCTTTTAGAAGATACTCCGATATTTTCTGGTATGGCAGACCTTGTGTCTGTTGAACATTCACAAGCTTCGCAAAGATTGACCGTAAGACATGACATGAACCTGCCGATCGACTTAGCCGCACGCAAACAACGTAACACGGATCGACCTTTTTCTATAAACACTGTCGTTGAACTTCGTAAAGGTGAAGACTTTATCCGCTTAAAGCATGATTTAGACAATCAAATAAATGATCACCGCTTGCGGGTCCATGTGAAGTCACCAGTGAGCAATCCGGATTTTTCTTACGCAGATCAGGGATATAGTCTAATTCAACGACCAGTGATAAATCCTCGGATGGACTTTTGGCGTCATGATGGTTATAAAGAGGCTCCTGTTCCTATTTATAAAGTCGAGCAGTTTGCTGGTGTATTAAGTGAGCAAGGTTCGTTGATGGCGTACACGAAAGGAATTAAAGAGTTCGAAATTGTAGACTCTTCGATTGCGTTAACATTGTTTAGAAGTGTCGGTTTGCTTGGCCGAGATGATTTAATGTGGCGGCCCGGCCGAGCTTCTGGAATTAATAACAAAGTAGTAAAGACGCCTGACGCTCAAATGCATGGGAAGATGGAGTTTGAGTATGCACTTCAGCTATCAGGAAGTGAACTGCGTGCAGAGAAGTTGTTTGAGAGTGCCGATCGATACCGAGACCGCTATGTGACCTATCAGTGGCAGGATTTAAACACATTTGAGGAACGTTTGGATCGCTTTGAAATTCCATACCCGCTTAAAAATGTTCCTGCGGATTATTCTTTAGCAGAGCTTCAGGACAAAGAATTATTTGTGAGCTCCGTGAAAAAATCTCATGACAGTGAGGACACTATTATCCGTGTCTTTAATCCATCAAATGTTAAACGATTCATCGATATAACGAGTGACATATTAGGTCCTATGAAACCTACTAATTTAAAAGAAGAGAACGGCGGAGAATTATACGTAAAGCCGAAGAGTTTTCAAACAATTAAGCTAAGCAGCGGAGGCGGTCAATCGTGAATCAATTGATGGGTGACATACTGACCCACTTAGAGAAGATATACGGCAGTATCCACGAGAAAGATTTGAAACTGTTTGAAAATATGATTAACCGTTGGACAACAGTTGACTGGAGTGGAGCTGAACCTCCTACTGAAAAAAACATTTACCTCATTACCTACGGAGACAGCATTTATGTAAAAGATGAACCGACGCTCCCTGTATTAAATCGCTTTTTAAAAGAGGAAGTTGGAGATACGATCACCGATGTTCATGTTCTGCCGATGTTTCCGTATACTTCGGATGATGGTTTCTCAGTTACTGACCATAGAGCCATTAATCCTATACTTGGGGATTGGAGTGATATTCGTTCCTTTTCTAAAGATTATCGTTTGATGTTTGATTTCGTTGCGAATCATATGTCGAAATCAAGTTCATGGTTTGAAAAATATTTACGGGATGATCCAAATTACTGTCAATTTTTCACTCCAAAAGAGGAAAGCTTTGATGCCAGCCAAGTCGTCCGTCCACGAACTTCACCACTGTTTCATGAGTATCCAGGAGGAAAAACCGCTTGGACTACCTTTAGCGAGGATCAAGTAGATATAAACTTCAAACATATCCCAGTTCTTGTAGAGATGACGGATATATTACTGGAATACGCACATCAAGGAGCAACTAGCATTCGATTAGATGCGATCGGATTCATATGGAAAAAGTCAGGTACCACGTCTATTCATTTACCTGAAGCTCATGAGATAATTAAGCTATGGCATACAATAATCAACGCATTCCAGCCAAATACTCAGATTATTACAGAAACCAACGTCCCACACAATGAGAATATCAGCTATTTCGGGAATGGGAAGGATGAAGCAAATATGGTGTATCAATTCAGCCTCCCTCCTCTCGTTTTATATAGCATGATTACCCACAACGCTGAGAAATTGACGAACTGGGCAAAAACAATAAATAAAATATCAGATACTGCCACGTACTTTAACTTTTTAGCCAGTCACGACGGAATCGGGATGCGACCTACGGAAGGGATATTGCATGATGAAGACCGTGACCTGCTCGTTGATCATGTAAAACGAAATGGCGGAGAAGCTTCTTACAAAAGTAACCCGGATGGAACTAAAACGGTTTATGAATTAAATATCAATTACTCAGAGGCACTCGTGCATCCATCAGAAGATGTAACGGAAGAAGATGAAGTGAATAAGATGCTCGCAGCTCACTCCATCCTACTTAGTTTTATCGGTGTGCCCGCTATTTATTATCATTCTCTACTCGGATCTAAAAACGACCTTCAAGGGTTGGTGGAATCAGGAATACCGAGGAGAATTAACAGGGAAAAACTTAATTACCATGTCATTCGTGAGGAATTGAGTACTGACCCGCGACGTTCAGCAATATTTGACGGATTACAAGAAATGATTACAGTAAGGCAAAAGGAAAATGCTTTTTCCCCGTATGCCTCGCAAGAAGTAATTAATATCGACCAAAGAATTTTTGCATTAATAAGGAAGAATGAGAAAACCGGGGAAGAAGTGTTTTTTGCAGTTAATACTTCCAGAGATGATATAACCTTCACCTCTCCATATGCTGCCGAGGGGTCTATCGATTTATTACTAAGATGTGAAGCACCATCAGAAATTTCACTTTCAAGCTACGAATTCACCTGGATAAAACGCTAACATATTCACTGCATTCTTATGGTACAATGACCGATAGAACGTATAATAAGAGACAAAGGTGTGTGTATAACGCCATGTATAAAGAGCCTATTTTTCTCCAACCCGAATTCAAAGAGCGTATTTGGGGCGGAACAACACTTAAAGAAATTTTCAACTACGATATCCCCTCTGATACAACAGGGGAATGCTGGGGGATTTCCGGTCATGTGAATGGACCAAATACCATTTACAATGGACCTCTTTCTGGCAAAACCTTGGCTGAAGCATGGGAACAGCATCGTGAACTATTCGGAAATGAGGAAGGCGAAGAATTCCCTTTACTCGTCAAAATCCTTGATTCTAAGAAAGACTTATCTGTTCAGGTCCATCCTGATGATCAATATGCACGTGAAGTAGAGAATCAAAACTACGGCAAAACAGAATGCTGGTATGTCATCGACTGTGAGGAAGGATCAGAAATCATTTTCGGTCATCACGCGAAAAATAAAGACGAACTCACTTCTATGGTAGAGCGCGGGCAGTGGGACAGCTTACTGCGCCGGATCCCCGTACAGCCTGGAGATTTCTTCTATGTACCTAGCGGGACGATTCACGCCATCGGCGAAGGTATCCAAATACTCGAGACCCAGCAGAGTTCAGATATTACGTACCGAGTCTATGACTACGACAGAACTGGAGCTGACGGTCAAAAAAGAGAGCTGCATTTAGAACGTTCTTTAGATGTAACAACGGTACCTCACTTGGATCCTGATCTAACTAGAGAATCTTATTTAGAAGCAGGACTCCGCTTTGAGAAACTCGTCGAGGAAAAATATTTTACTGTGCACCATTGGGATCTTGACGGAAAAAGTAATGATCTGATCCCAGGTAAGTATACGTTAGTCAGTGTACTTGATGGGGAAGGTTTGGTTCATATCGGTTCAGAAGATTTTTCGTTTAAAAAAGGCGACCATTTCATTATGCCTGCTACAGTGGAACACTTTAAGATGAGCGGAAAAGCTAAAATGATTAGTTCACGATCCAACAAATAGCATATTCAAACGTACAGCTTTAAGCAGCTGTACGTTTTTTTATTTACTGCATTATTATCCTAAGCACTATTCTTACATTTGCAGAACCACTCCTTACATTTCCCTAAATAAAAGGCTAGATTAAAGTTCCGTGTTGATATTCAAATAAGCTCCCTATTCTTGAAGATTCAGTTTCGAGACTTTTGTAAGAGAATATGGTATCTTCAGAAAACGGATCGCTTTCCGCGGGCATGTGGTGAGCTTCCTCAGGCTTCGCCTTCCGGGACCTCACCTATTCACCTATCATGTACATCCCACAGGAGTCTTACCGGTTTCTGAAGTCACCATAAGATTGAGTCTCTCCATATCCTGGACCCTCTTGCTTTTGTTAGATAATGGAAACATCTTATACGGTGCTTATATAAAAAATAACTGCTTTAGAGTGATAACCAGCGAGACTTTTTTGTTCAGAAAAATGCCTGCAGATACCTTAAAGTACAGCGAGTATTAAATCTAAAATACTATATACCCTCCACTGGAGTTTTATCCTCCCAGTATTACTAAGAAAGTTTTTGAAGCGATTTCGAGAAGCAAATCATAGTTAGGGGCGGCGGGGAATGGTGAAGACTCCTGTGGGAAGAGAGTGCTTGGTGAGATCCCGCAGGACGGAACGTCCGAGGAAGCTCACCGCGCTCCCACGGAAAGCGAACCATTCCCCGCCGCCCCTAACCTCTCACCAAATATCTCGAAACCAAGTCTTAAAGTATCCTGCCATATTGTTGAATAACTCACTTATCAATATCAACAACCACCTTTAACTTAGCCAATAAAAAAAGATTTCGACCGAAGTCGAAATCCTTTATTTCGTAGCCAGTCCAAGAGCACCTTTGACTCCTGCTTCATTCGTCAATCCTGGCGGCACGATATAATCATTTATATTTTCTTCAGTCAGTCTTGGGGAACTTACATATCCATTGAGCATCTCGACGACCTTTTTACGGATCAGATCAAATAAGTGGGTCTGCTGCATGACTCCGCCTCCCATGATGATCCGTTCTGGAGAGATAATATAAATATAGTTCACTAACGCTTGAGCTAAGTAGTGCGCCTCAATTTCCCATACGCGGGGATCCTCAGACAGTTCTACACCAGCCTTTCCCCATCTTGCTTCAATTGCAGGGCCGGAAGCCATCCCTTCTAAACAGTCCTGGTGATAAGGACAAGCTCCTGAAAAAGAATCTTCCTCATGTCGACGGACTCCGATGTGCCCCATTTCAGGGTGTGACAATCCTTTTAATGTTTGGCCGTTAACGACGGCGCCCGCTCCGATACCTGTACCCACTGTGATATACAAGCATGTATCTACGTCGGTCGCATTCCCCCAGCGAGATTCAGATAGAGCTGCCACGTTAACATCCGTATCGACTGTTACAGGTACTCCTAGATTTTCGGATAGGCTGTCCGCTAAGGGAAAACCGATCCAATCGATTTTAGGGGTTTTCTGAATTTGACCGTAGGTTCCCGCTTTTTCATTGAGATCGATTGGGCCGAAACTTCCCACTCCCATGCGTTCAATTCCCTTACCCTTAAAGAACTCGTAAACTTTAGGCATAGTAATTTCTGGTGATTCAGTCGGGATTACGATTTTTTCAAAAATGCTTCCTTCTTCATCTCCAATAGCACATACAAACTTCGTGCCTCCTGCTTCTATGGCTCCTAATTTCATCTCATCACCATCCTTGACTAGTTATATCAATTGTATCATTTTTTAAATCCCAGGCTTGTACATTTAATTCGCCTTTTACCTGAAGAGAACGGTTATCTTCCTTAGCAAAAATACGAGAAGTGAACACTTCTTCTCCATGATTCACAAAAACCTCTAATGAGGAGTGGTCAATAAATAACTGAAGATGACGCAGGCCTTTAGGCAAACGACAGCTTCGTGTTTCCATAGATCCATCGACATAGCTTGGCCTTTCCATTGTCAGAAGTGATGTTTGTCGGTCATAACGTAAAGTAGTGTAATCAAATAACTGTACTTCTTCCATTTCTCCCTCTAATTGAAGTTCAGAAACTCTTGAGATTGACCCAGACCATTCCCCTTTCACATCTTCACAAAATCTTTTAGAAGCGCGCAAGTTTTTCATTTCTTCTAATGGAAGCTGATGAATACGCCCATCAATCAGTACTAATTCACGGGGCAGTGTCATCTGATGGATCCAGCCATTCTTAACAGTTGGCTGCTCTGCTTCATTTTGGTCAGGGACGCCCATCCATCCAATAAGAATCCGGCGGCCCAAATCATCCAGTGTTGTCTGAGGAGCATAAAATTCAAATCCTCGATCAATCTCCATGAATCGATTGTGTGACAGCTCAGCTTTTTCATAATCAAGTCGACCGACAACATAACCAGACTGATACTGATTATTAAAATCTATCCCATCAGCCTCAAGCCCTTGAGGAGAAAATAGTAAAACCTCCTGCCCGTCCAGCTCAAATAGATCAGGGCATTCCCACATATAGCCGAGGTCGCTAAACGGAGGACGATCAGCTTTTGCAATCATTCCCCTGTGTGTCCAGCTTTCTAAATCTTCGGATTCGAACAGCGCGACGGAACCAACCTCATCTTCTGTCTGAGCCCCTATGACCATATACCACAGCCCATTATGAAACCACACTTTCGGGTCACGGAAATGAGGGGTGTATCCTTCTGGAAGTTCGAGTTTTACTCCCTTTTTTGAAAAAGTTATACCATCTGCAGATTCCGCAAGGCATTGGTAACTTTCTCTCTGTCCTGATTCGTCTTTTACATTTCCCGTGTAGAAGAGCTTTAACAGGCCATCGTCATCTACAGCACTTCCAGAATAACAGCCATTTTGATCAAACCAATCGCCAGGCGTGAGCGCAATCGGCTCTAGTGACCAGTCCACTAAATTCGTTGTACTGAAATGCCCCCAGAACTTCGCCCCATGACCCGTATGGAACGGCATCCATTGAAAGAAAAGATGATATTTACCTTTCCACTGGATCCAGCCATTAGGATCATTCAATAAGCCAACAGGTGGTGCCAAATGATAGGAAGGGTAGTACGGATCGTTTTTTATGTCACTGTGGTGATTGTTAACCGCCTCGTAAGCTTGCTCTCGTAATTTGCTGTCATGCGTCATAGAAATATCTCCTTGTGGAATAAAAGGAGACCTAGCCGCGTGCCCAGGTCCCTTTTGAAAAGTATAATTATTTATTCTTATCTAGCATTTTATCATTGAATCCGAACAAGTACGTCAAGATGAAAGCTACTGCAATCGCGACAATATTGACGATCAAGTAACCGATGATTTGTTCATTCAAGTAAAGCAATGATCCAGGAATAACCGTAATCGCCAAGCCTGTTGCCTGCAAGTTGAAAATCGAAGCAAGGAAACCAGAAACACCACCGCCGATCAATCCCATAAGGAACGGCTTCATATAGCGAAGGTTAACACCAAAGATTGCCGGTTCTGTAATACCCAGGAACGCAGAAAATGAAGATGGGTAAGCTAGCGCTTTGAGTTTATTGGAGCTCGTTTTCACACCAACCGCAAGAGCCGCTCCACCTTGAGCTGCAATCGCACCTGTAATGACAGGGTTGAACGGGTTATACCCTAAATTCTCGAACAATTGGATTTCTAAGAAGTTGAAGATATGGTGTACCCCAGTGACAACGATGACCTGGTGGAACAGACCGATTGTTAAACCACTTAAACCGAATGGAAGATCCAGCAAAAATAGCATAGCTTGAAAAATTCCGTCCTCTGCCGTATGCAGCACAGGTCCAATTAAGAAAAGGGACAAAGTAATCATTACTAACAATACAATGAATGGTGTCAATATTAAATCGAGCGCTTCAGGTATTCGTTTACGACATGCTTTCTCTAGTTTGGCACCAACCAAGCCGGCAAAGAATGCTGGAAGCACAGAACCTTGATAACCGACAATCGGGAGGAATCCAAACATGTAAATTGGTTCAGCATTTCCTTCTGCCACTGCCCACGCATCAGGTAATGCTGGCGATACAAGCATGAGTCCTAACACGAGACCGATGACCGGGGTTCCTCCAAAGACTCTAAACGTCGACCACGCCACTAATGCAGGCAGGAATATGAACGCCGTATCTGTTAACACTTGAGTGAAAAGAACGATATTTTCAGGTACACTATCTGGCGTCAAACCGAACATAGCTAAGAATCTTTCCTGGATCAATAGTCCGCGAAGACCCATAAACAGCCCTGTTGCTACAAGAACGGGGATAATCGGTACAAATACATCACCGAAAGTACGTACAGCCCGCTGGAACATCGTTCCCTGCTTTTTAGCTTCTTCTTTCATTTCAGACTTGGAAGATCCTTCGACTCCAAGATTCGTTACTTCTTCATAAATACGATTTACTGTTCCTGTTCCGAAAATGATTTGGTACTGTCCAGAGTTATAGAAAGCACCTTTCACTTTTTCAATGTTCTCTAGGCTCTCAACATCAACTTTTTCCTTATCATGCACCATGACTCTCAAACGTGTTGCACAGTGTGCGATCGACTGGATATTATCTTCTCCACCAACCGCTTCAATGACCTGCTTAGCAATTTCATTGTTACTAGCCATTACTTCTACCTCCCTGTTTGTTAGATATGTGATCGATTACACAACGCTAATAATAAGATGATTGCGCTGTCAAAACAAAAAATAAGGAATCGATTACATGTTTCGTAAATAAAAAATGTAAGCGTTTGTAAATTATTTCTGAAAAAAGATTACAACTGTGTGTAATCGATTACATATCATTTATTGATTTATACTATACACTATCTCTTTTTATAAGTCTATAGGTTTGAATGAATTTTTCTTTTTCCTTTTTTTGTTTCAGTTGCTGGAGCAACAACTGCGCTGCTTTTTTTCCAGCTTCTTTATTGAAATAATCAATCGTTGTCAGAGCGGGCGTCACATATTGAGACAAGGTTGAGGCACCAATTCCTGCAACTGCCATATCCTGAGGAATTCGTATTCCTTGTTCTCTTAAATATTCCATCGCGCCAATAGCCATGCGATCGGTTACTACAAATACGGCAGTAGGAAGATTATCTTCATTGCGTTTTACTATTTTCTTCATACATTCATAACCCGATTCAATACTGAAATCACCTAATTGTATCCATGAATCATTTATTAGAAGCTGATGCTTTTCAAGCGAATCAAAGTATCCTTTTTTTCTCTCGACACCGACGGAGGGATCTTCCTCTCCTACTCCGATAAATGCTATCTTATCATGGCCCTGACCGATCAGCATATTGGTCATATCGACAGAAGCGTGGTAGTCGTCATATACGATAGAAGTTACACCAGGAAGATCTTGACCTAAGGAGATAAAAGGAAGAGCGGCGTCCTCGATGGTCGAGATCAAGCGGTCGTTGATGTTTGTAGCAAGTAAAATGATACCGTCCACATGTCGGCTTTGCAGCAATCGAATGTATTCGATTTCTTTCTCTTTATTTAATTCGGTGTCCGTCAATAAGATTTGGAAGTTTTCACTTGCTACGACTTCGTTAATCCCGCTGACGACACGACTTGCTGTCTCTGTACTTATTTTAGGCAGGATGACACCGATGACGCCTGATTTTTTTGTGCGCAGTGATTTGGCGGATAGACTTGGAATATAGCCTGTTTCTTCTACTATTTTCATAATGCGTTTCCTGACTTCATCACTTACATACCCGTTATTGTTCAACACTCGGGAAACCGTAGTTCTAGAAACATTCGCCAATTTTGCAATATCATTTATAGTCGTCATATCCGCGCCTCCAACTGTCATTATCTACAATTATTTTAGGGGATATACGAGCGATTGTCCATGAGAGCTATTAACTTCTTTTCTTACCGAAATCGGAAAACTTTTTTATGTCTCTATAAAAATCGTAGCAATCCCGGCACAGCTCTACCCATTTCGTCTTTCCATCCGTTACCGTAACCATATCTTTTTCTTCTACAAGTTCCTTACATTTCCAGCAAGTCGTTCTTATTTCAATTACATCCTCTAAACCTTTCCTATCCAGCTCATTGAAATAGCTCATCAAAAGGTCACTCCTTCGTATGTTTGTCCATACTATACTCCTTCCTCCGATAAGCTGCTAATCAGCAAAATATAACCTTCTATGGTTTTCTTTATGACTAAAACTACTTTTATAGGAGTGATTTTCATTTTTTCACTTATTGAGAGAGGCTGTTATTTGAAGAAACAATCCGTTATAAAAAGATTTAACTGTGTCAATATCAACACCTGCTTGTTTGAAGAGCTCTAAAGTGTCTCTATTTAAGTGGCAGCCATCACACACCTGCTTCCATAAAGGTGTCAAAAAATCCTGTGTACGCGCGACCCAATGTGGGGCTGTTCTCACATGTTCAAAAAGAAGTATTTTAGCTCCAGGGCGGCTTACTCTCTTCAATTCTTTAATTGCTAGATCAGGTTCTGGAATTGTACAAAATACGAGTGTTCCAACAATTGAATCAAACGAGTCATCCTTAAATGGAAGAGCTTCGGCTCCTACTTCATGGAAACGGATAGTAACGTTTGATTTCTTTGCGTTTTTGAAGGCATGATTAATCATCCCAGAGTTCGGATCAATAGCATCAACAGAATGTACATTCTTGTAGTAAGGAAAATTCACACCTGTTCCAGCCCCTAACTCCAACACTCTTCCTTCTGCGAGTGTTACTAGTTCTTCTCTTATTCTATTAAACCTTTTTTCTTCAATCGGCTTCATGGCCGCGTCATAAATAAAAGGAAATACTCTTCCAGTCATGAAACTCCCCCTTTTTATTTGTTTACCCTTTTTATAAATTTAAAAGCTTTGTTTTTTCAGAGCGGGTCAGCGTCCTGCCCCAAAGAGCGAACTTTCACCCGAAGCATACGGTGCTTATATAAATATTTTAAGGGAGCTAATCCAAAAAACCTCACATCGAAATGTGAGGTTTTAAAGTTACTCATTTTCTATCAAAGCGTCAGTCAATTCAACCGCCAATCTTTCTGCTGATAAAGGGCCAGCAAAAGTACCCATATCTCCTGGAAGCTCATACGTATGGCCTTCTTCTACAAAATCGAGATTTGTCCATGCCGGATTGTCCTCTAATTGTTCGAACACATTATCCTCTTCTAAAACCAGATAGAAGAAACGAGCATCCTGGTAATTTTGAAGAGCCTCTATATCAGTTTCCAAAAATCCATAAATCTCCGGTTCTTCTGTTTCCACAGCATTATCGACGCCGATTTCTTCTAGAACTCCCGCTACTACCGAGTTATCGGTGAAGTGTCTCATTATAGTAGAGTCTTGGGCTGTAAAGGCTTGTGTAACAACCGCCTCAATATTGTCCAGGCCAGCCTCATCTAACCGCTCGGATTGCTCGCTGAAGGTATCTTCCAACTGTTGTTTCATTTGTTCAGCTTCCTCCTGCTTGTCAAAAATCTCGGCCGCAGTATCGAATTCATTAAGTAAATGTTCATATTGATCATCTGCGTCTTCTTCCGAATAAGGCGAAAACATAACGGTTGGAGCAATTTCTTCAAGTTCCTCAACAATACCTTCGTGATTATATTTAGCTCCAATAATTAAATCAGGCTCTAATCTTGCGATAGCTTCAAGGCTCGGTTCAGCACGAGTCCCTACATCTTTTGTCGAATCAGGAAGCGGATCCCCTACGTTTATCCATTTATTATACCCATCTACATCTGCTACACCGACCGGCTCTATCCCAAGTGGTAATACATGTTCAACGTAGGACCATTCCAATACAACAACATCCTCAGGCGTTCCTTCAATCGTTTTTTTCCCCATACCATCTTCTATCGTTACACTTCTTTTCTCTAGTTCGTCCTCCTGGTCCGTTGTTGAGCTTTCCTCTGAATCACTGCAGGCAGCAAGAAGCAGTAATATCCCTGCTAACAAATAGATGGTAACGTTCTTCATCACAACATCTCCTCTCTCTTAAAAATATATCCATATGTACATCGTTCAATTGATAAAGATTATCATTATCATTTATTATGATAGCCTTTGTGTTTTTCTAAGTCAAACGAATTTCCTATTATAAATTGACGGTTGAAAAGATTTCTTCTATACTATCGAATAACATTCCACTAATATTTTCTAATGTATAGGCTTGAGAATAAGGCTCAGCTGTTTCTACCCAGGCAACCGTAAATTGCCGGACTACATGCTCTTTGAAGGGATTCGTATACCCTCAGAAAGCATGGTACACCTGGACAGCTGGTCCAGGTGTTTTTTATTTGAAGTCGTGAAGCATGATGTAGATTTACTGATTGACTTCCATCACCTTGCAAGGTAAAGCAACATCATCCATCCTCTTAAAAGAGAATGATGAGTTCGAGCTCTTACTAATTCTCCACAAAATTTGAAAGCATCATGTAAAAAAACAATTTATAAAAGGAGACTTCCCCATGTCCATTTCAATGCAGCAGCGCAAAAACCTGGCAAATACAGCTCTTGGCCACAGAAAGGCAGACACTGTTATTACCAATGGCATCCTTGTGAACGTTCATACAAAGGAGTACGAAAAAGAAAAAGATATTGCTATTACCGACGGATGCATCGCTTTTATCGGGGATTGCTCCTCATTGATCGGTGTCGAAACCGTAGTGATTGATGCGAAAGGTAAATATATTACACCCGGTCTCATCGACGGCCATATGCATGTAGAAAGTACGATGCTCAGTGTCACCGAGTTCGCCAAAGCCGCCATTAAAAAAGGAACGACCACGGTTTTTATGGACCCTCATGAAATTGCTAATGTCTTCGGTTTAGAAGGGGTCCGCTGGATGCACGAAGAAGGACAGCACCTACCCTTGCGCGTATTTACTACGGTACCTTCCTGCGTACCTGCAACTGATACACTGGAAGATGCAGGCGCCGAATTGCTCCCAGAGCATGTGGAAGAAGCGTTAGGGTGGAAAAACGTAGCCGGTTTAGGTGAAGTCATGAACTTCCCAGGGGTCGTCTACGGCGACCACAAGATGACGACTGAAATTGAAGCGACAATACAATCAGGGAAAACCGTGACGGGGCATATACCTGCTGAAGACCCTAAAATGCTTCAAGCCTATGCAGCATCAGGCGTAACTTCATGTCATGAAACGGTGACTAGAGAACAAGCCCTGGTGAAATTGCGGATTGGAATGCATCTCATGATCCGGGAAGGGTCAGCCTGGCAGGATGTGAAACAATTGGCCCCGGTCATTACAGAGGATCATATGCCTACAGAAAACATGTCGCTCATCACTGATGATGTATATCCACAGACGCTGACAAACCAGGGTCACCTTAATCACGTTGTTCGTAAGGCGATTCAAGAAGGGATCGATCCTTCCACAGCAATTCAGTTGGCGACTATTAATATTGCAAATTATTTCAATTATGGAAATGAGCTTGGAAGCATAGCTCCTGGCAAAAGAGCTGATGTACTTTTAATAGAAGAATTAGAAAAAGTTGACCCGAGTACCGTAATCGTCGGCGGTGATATCATTTATGATAACGGCCAATATCAAGTCGATTTCCCAGCCTACACATATCCCGAAAAAGCTAAAAACTCTGTTCACCTTAAAGAACCTTTAAAAGCCGAGGACTTCTTTGCTAAAAGCATCCAGTCCCATGAAACAGAGGTGAATGTTATAGAGGCGGTTGAAAATAATGCGAGGACTGTTAAATCGCATGCCCTGCTCCTTGTAGAGAACGGGGTGATACAGATAGACCAAGAGCAGGATGTCATCCGTCTCTCCTGCATCGACCGTCACCACCGGTCAGGGGAAATTTCCAATGCTTTCGTAAAGGGTTTTTCTATTAAAAAAGGAGCTGTTGCTTCCACTGTAGCCCATGATAGTCATAATTTACTTGTCATGGGTGTGAATGAGGAAGATATGGCTATAGCTGCCAATCAATTAGCGAAGATCGGTGGAGGAATGATCGTTGTTGAGAATGGTAAAGTACTTGCAGAAGTCCCTCTTCCAATTGCCGGACTTATGTCAGATCAGCCTTTGGAGACTGTAACCGACCAAGTGGTGAAATTAGAAAAAGCCTGGGCACAGATTGGCTGCAAAATGAATGCTCCCTTTATGACTTTCTCTTTAATTGCACTTCCCGTCATTCCAAGCTTGCGCATCACGAATCGCGGGCTTGCTGATGTAGAAACCTTTGAGTTAATTCCTTTAGAAAGGTAGACACCCACCTTTTGGGAATGGCATAGGTTATTCCTAGACCCTCTGTATTTATAAGATGGTCCAGGAGGCGATGGGTCGTGGAACTGACCGTTTCCCATTGGTTATATGGGTTCTTCACATTCCTTATCATCCTAACGATGATATTTCGAAAAGGCGTCGTATTTCCGACGTTAGTTGGCACATTTTTCGTTGCGTGGGTATTCAGTGGAAATTTGATAGGTGGGTTTACGGCTATATTCAATGCAAATTTAGTAGCGGCACGTGAATTATTCAACATCTTTTTAATCATTACGTTTATGGTCGCTCTTTTGCATTCCTTAAAAGACCTTGGGGCTGACCGAAGGATGATTGAGCCTATCCAGAAGGTGATGATCAATAGCCATGTTTCATTTTTTGTATTAATAGCGGTAACCTATGTCATTTCGCTGTTCTTTTGGCCTACTCCTGCTGTTCCGCTTATCTGTGCACTGCTTGTGCCGGCCGCAATTAAATCTGGCCTGCCTGCAATGAGTGCCGCAGCGGCCGTTGCGCTTGCCGGTCAAGGAATGGCGCTATCTTCGGACTACATTGTTCAGGTCGCGCCTGGCTTATCAGCAAAATCAGCTGGTGTTTCCACTTCAGCTGTTATGGACCAAGCGCTTATCCTATCCTTGATTACAGGAGCTGTTGCGATTGGGACGGCCTACCTACTGCAACGCAACTCTTTCCGTGTAAGGACGGATCCTCGTAATGAGCTGGAGATCCAATCGATGCAGGGATTGAAAAACCAACACCACAGTCAAAACAAAAACTTGCACATATGGAGCAAAACATTCGCAGTAATCGTTCCTCTGTCCATGCTTGCCGTTATGCTATATATGGTTTCTACAAAGCTGACCGCTGGTCGTATGGGAGGATTTGAAGGCGGGGATGGGGCCGCCTTCATCGGCGGCGTAGCCGTTATTTTACTGTTACTTTCAACCGTTGCTTTTGGCAAGCACCGTGCTCTCGATTATATTAGTGATCATATTACGGAAGGTTTCGTTTTTGCGTTCAAGGCAATGGGTCCTGTCATTCCGATCGCGGGCTTCTTTTTTCTTGGGAGTCCAGATTTTTCTGGCGATATCTTATCCGTTTCTGAAGCCGCAGGACCGGCTCTTTTATTCGATCTAGTCCAGTCCACTCATGATATGGTTCCTCAAAATGCATTTTTAGCAGCTTTCAGCATTTTAATTATTGGAATCATCACAGGGCTCGACGGTTCAGGTTTTTCAGGGTTACCTTTGACTGGAGCACTGGCTGCCTCACTTGCCAACAGTGAGATCGATCCTGTTACACTCGCTGCTATAGGTCAAATGGGATCGATTTGGACAGGTGGAGGAACCATTATCGCATGGTCCTCTTTAATAGCAATTGCTGGATTTTGCGGTGTATCAGTCATGGATTTAGTACGGAAAAATTTTGCTCCGGTCATAATCGGACTTGTCGTTTCTACTTTTCTTGCCATGTTCATATTTTGAAGGAGCTGGCTTCTGCATTGGAAGCCAGCTTATTTTACATGGGGAATGTTTCTTGACTAATGTATGTAATCGTGGATAAACAAAACAAATTAAAAGTCCAGGGTAGACCGGACACTTTCCAAACGGATACCTGACAATGGAGTATTAAATGACTCATTAATGAACAAGATCTTTTCGTAATCTGATCAGAACTTCCCCTGATCCCTGACGACGATGACCGCATGAGTCATTTCGTTGTTCTGCCCTAGAACAGGTGTCCCTCTTGCTTCTACATCCACCCATCTTCCATCGATGTGTTTGTAGCGGTAATTTGCTCGTTGAACTTGTTTAGTCGCCACCATTTCTTTGAATTTGTTGTAGACCCTCTCTGAATCTTCCGGATGAATAAAATCGAAAATTTGCTCTCCGAAATAGCCATCAGACGTATACCCAAGCATTTTTTCATGGGAAGGGGAGGCGTACTCCACAATCCCTTTCCTGTTGATGACTTTGATTAGATCTGTGATGTTATCAGCGATAAAGCGATATTTTGATTCGCTTTTACGCAACGCTTCTTCCGTTTTCTTTCTTTCTGTAATATCCACGCTCGACCCTATCACTTCAATGATCTCTCCGCCTCTGCTGATCGGTCTCAGGGAAGAAATATAATGAATACCATTCACTTCGGCTTCATAAGTGACTCTTTTGGATCCGCTCCACGCTTTTTCATAATAAGCGGTCTTTTCCTCCGCCACTTCTTTCGGAAGGAATTCTTTCATCTCCCTTCCTACGACATGCTCAGGTGTCAGTCCCATTCGATAAAGTAATTCTCCATCACATAAAGTATGAATGAATTTACCGTCACGTTTGACGAATTTAAGAATCATGCCTTGTTGTTTACGAACCGTTTCCAAAAGCTCCTGGCGAGCCATTTGTAATTCTTCTTCCATCCATTTTTTGTACGTGACATTTGAAGGTAGACCATGCTCTTCAATAACACGGTCGACAATGTGCATCTTCCTCACAAACTCTTGAGCAGGAACAGGCTTACTAAACAAAAAACCCTGAGCTTCATTACATAAATTCCGCTGTAAGAAAGCAACATGTCCTTTTTGCTCAACTCCTTCGGCTACCACTTCAAAATTGAGCTGATGAGCCATGACGATCATTGTTTTTACAAGCGTGGCATCGTTATTATCCTGTGTGCAATTCTGGATGAAAGATTGGTCGATTTTGATTTTATCAATCGGAAGGTTTTTCAAATAATGAAGGGAACTATACCCTTTTCCAAAGTCATCAAGGCTTATTTGAACCCCCATAGCTTTCAATTCCCGCAGTACTTTATTCGCAACATCTATATCCATCATCATACTTTCAGTTATTTCCATCTCAAGACATCCAGGGTCAATTCCTGTTTCTTTCAGAACATCTCGAACCCTGTCGATAAGGTCCGGCTGGTAAAACTGCCTGACAGACAAGTTTACAGACATGATAATTGGAAACAAACCCTTCTCCCGCCATTCCCTGACTTGATAGCATGCTGTTTTAAGCACCCAGTCTCCAATCGGAATGATCAAGCCTGAAGCTTCAGCTTCCGGTATGAATTGCCCTGGAGGCATCAGTCCGTACTTGGGATGTTCCCATCGTATTAAAGCTTCTGCACCTGTTATTTTTCCTGTTGTCAAATCAACTTTCGGCTGATAATACAATCGAAATTCGTTGGATTTTAATGCTTGCTTAATTGTGTGTTCATTAACAAGGTGAGACGGATCATCCATTGTTTAATACCCTCCTTAACAGTCCTTTATTATTATATCGGTCAATCTTTTACGCTGCTTAGCTTTTTACTAATAAATATATAACTTAATCACGAATTGATTCGTAATTCCTCAAATTTTGTAATAAAATGAAAGCGTATACTTTATTCAGAATATGAGCCAAGCCAAAACAAAAAGGAGAGGTTCAATTGAAAAAGATCGTTAACAATCCAGAATATGTTGTACGGGATATGCTAGAAGGGTTGATAGCTGCTCATCCTGACTCGCTTAAACAAATCCCGGAAACTACAGTCGTCGCAAGTAAAGATGCTCCCTTACAGAATAAAGTAGGGATAGTCAGTGGCGGAGGAAGCGGACATGAGCCTGCTCATGCAGGCTATATTGGAGACGGGATGCTGGATGCAGCGGTTTGTGGGGAGATGTTCACTTCTCCGACCCCGGATCAAGTCTTTGAAGGCATTAAAGCGGCCGACGGAGGCGCAGGGGTTTTCCTTGTAATCAAAAATTATACTGGAGACGTCATGAATTTTGATATGGCTGCTGAACTGGCGGAAGCCGAAGGCATTGAGGTTGAGAAAATTGTCGTAAATGATGATGTTGCCGTTGAAGACAGTTCTTTCACAACTGGACGCCGCGGCATAGCTGGGACAATTTTTGTTCATAAAATTGCTGGAGCTAAAGCAGCTGCCGGCGGATCACTGCAGGAAGTCAAGAACATAGCAGAAAAGGTTACAGCCAATGTACGATCCATGGGGGTGGCACTTACTCCTTGCACTGTGCCGGCAGCGGGTAAACCAAGCTTCGTTTTAGAAGATGACGAAATGGAGATTGGCATTGGAATACACGGCGAGCCGGGCATTGAAAGGAAAAGAGTTACTTCTGCAGACGAAATTGCTGAAGAGCTTACGAACAAAGTACTTGAAGACATTGAGTTCAACACGGGCGATGATGTAGCACTCATCGTTAATGGAATGGGCGCCACTCCAGAAATGGAGTTGTATATTTTAAATAAAAAAGTGAATGAAATTTTATTAGAACGTGGTTTGAATATTCATAAAACCTTTGTAGGAAATTACATGACGTCCCTTGAGATGTCTGGATGCTCAGTCACACTCCTGAAGCTGGACGAAGAAATGAAACCTTTGCTTGATGCTGAATCGAGTGCACCGGCTTTCCGTATCTGATATGAAAGGAGAATAATTATGGAACTTACGGCTCATGACATCATTACATGGATGAAAAAGACAAATGAAAAAATCCAAAGCAATAAAGAACATTTGACTTCTCTGGATCAAGCAGTCGGAGACGGGGATCACGGTATCAATATGGCTCGCGGTTTTAAAGAAGTCGTAGTCAAACTCGAAGATACCAGCTACGAAAGTGTCTCCGATGCACTTAAAGATACGGCTATGACGTTAATGAGTAAAGTCGGCGGTGCGGCTGGTCCTCTTTATGGTACAGCGTTCCTGAAGCTGTCTACTTCGTTGAAAGGGAAAAGTGCGGATTATACTCATTTCTTGAACGGTTTAGAAGAGTCACTAGCAGGATTGAAGCAGCGCGGGAAGTCACAAGAAGGTGAAAAAACCCTTATTGATGTTTGGTCTCCTGTTATAGAGAAAATGAAGGAAAGTGATGACTTCGATGCAAGTCTACTCAAACATACGGCAGGAGACTCCATGGAAAAAACAAAAGATATAAAAGCTACCAAAGGACGCGCTTCTTATCTAGGTGACCGTTCAATCGGTCATCTAGACCCAGGTTCCGTCTCTTCCTTTTATGTATTTGAAGCTTTAGCTGAAACAATTGAAGGAGGTCGCTAACGCATGGAACCAGCAGGTATCGTACTCATTTCACACAGCGCAAAGGTTGCGGAAGGGATTAAAGAAATCATTCATCAGGTAGCGAAGGATGTGCCTATCGAACTTGCCGGAGGTACGAATGATGGGCGAATCGGGACGGATGTCGAAAAAATACAGACAGCCATCGAACGAGCGCATACTGACAGCGGTGTTTTGCTTATTTACGATTTAGGAAGCGCCATGATGAACGCGGAAGTCGCCGTGGAAATGAGTGAATTCGATGATATTGAAATAGCGAATGCGCCATTATTAGAAGGCGCATACGTAGCGGCTGTAGAATCTGGAATGGGCAAAAGTCTGGCTCAAGTGAAATTAGCTGCTGAACGGGCACTGCAAGAAGACTAGACCGTGGTTTTAGCAGCGTATTTAATTAAATAGGCTATAAAACAATAAATAACCGTCCACTTTTCTTTTGAAAAAGGACGGTTATTTTTATTGTAGCGCTTACTTCTTCTACAATTACTATCGACAAGCACAAAAGGTTGCTTCCTTTCCTCTCGGTGATTATGATAATAGAATAGACGGCTCTACAAGACTAGCAAATAGAGGTTGATCATCCATTGAAGAATTTATTAAAAGAACCCTACTGGTTAAGCCGTTTCCTCGCTTCAGATCCTGGAAGGAAACGGCTTAACCAAGCGGGAAAAGCCACCCTCAGCTTAATCTTCTCGGTTTTTACCGTCCTCATCATTATTAATTGGGCGGATGGTCCTGAACTCACTCCAGCAATCATGGGCGGAATAGCTGGCATGATGGGAATTTTAGTCGTGAGTGACGACACTACGAAACAAAAAAAGGTGACGACTCTCCTACTAAGCTTATCTGCTATTGGAGGCGTTACCTTTGGTTCTCTTTTAGCTTATAACGCATATCTCGTCTCGGCATTGATGATTGCTATCATATTCAGCGCTTTTTATTTCTCGAAATATGGAAGCCGCTTTTTTTCTTTAGGTATGATTGCATTCATGACAGTTTATTTTGCATCGTTTTTAAAATTACCTTCAGAACAATTTCTCTGGTTTTATATGGCGATTTTCATCGGAGTAACTTATGCCTATTTGAATAATTTTATTCTTTTTAAAGGTTCGGCCCAGCTATTAAGGAGAAGCATGAATTCGTTCCATAGACAAGCCAACCTTACGTTCAAACTTCTGATGAAAATGCTGGAAGATCCTTCTACAAGCGACAGATATAACAAGCGGCTTTTGTACAATGTGAAAAAACTGCGCGAATACGCCGGGCACGTATCTGCAGATTTGAATGTGCATGATATTAAAGAATTGTGGCCGGGTCTGACTGCCTCCCAGGTGAAGTTATACGTGTTCGACACGGCTATGTTTGTGGCCACATTAGCAGATTCTCTCACTCAACTTAAAGAAAATGAAGGTTTAGAAGCTACTGACGTGAGACGCCGCTTAGCTAAAGTAGTTTCTTCTCTTCAAAAGGCTGATGTACTTGCAGTGGACTACGATGAAGAGAATTTAAGGGAAGCTCAGATGGCCATCGGTGAACTAAGGTCAATAATAAATGATCTATTCACTCAATATAAGGGCGATCCACAAGGTTGGCACTATCTGTTAAGACGCATCGAATCCACCGCAAACCATGTGACGCGCGCTGCCCTATCTATTCAACAAGTGAAAAATGAAGAACCATTAACCCCCTCTGATGATAAAAAAGATGACCAGGAAGAAGAATCCTCAACAGATCAGGCCGATAAGAAAAAAGGACTTGAACCTACGACTAAAAAAGCGTACCAGGCGCTGGTCGCCGGCTCCATATCGATCGTGGTCGGGTACGCCATCTCTCCCGTTCAGCCTTATTGGGTCGTACTTACTTCGTTCATCGTTTTACTAGGAACACAATCCGTCGGACGCATTTATTTAAAAGGACTGCAGCGATCTATAGGTACCATTATAGGAGCAGTGATCGGATTTTTCTTAGCCAATCTTGTGTCGGGTAATTCCCAATTAGAAGTCTTCCTGCTTTTTGCAGTCGTATTTTTTGCTTTTTATTTATTGACTGTATCCTATACGATGATGAGCCTTTTCATCACGATGCTCATTGCATTTATGTATGATTTAATGCTTGGCGGAATCAGCTTTTCCTTGCTGACTGCCCGTGTTGTTGACACGATTGCAGGTGCAGGTATCGCTCTTATAGTTTCATCTTTTCTTTTTCCGACACAGACGAGAGACAAGGTATACGAAACCTTCAGCGAATATTTAGAAGAACTCGATATTTATATGACTCAATACATCCGCAGTTTTACAGAAGAGATTAATATTAAGGAGCTAGCCGATCAGGCTTTTACGCTTGACGAAAAACTGCAAGCCGTTTTAGATGAAGCGGAGCCGATTATGCAGCACCCGGCTACCCGCCGTCATTCTGAACTGCCGAGATGGGTCACTATATTTACAGCTATCAACTATTACGCCGACCATTTAGTAGCCTCCTCTTACCTCAAAAACATAGGCTATCCTGAACAAGTTCGTCAAACCTTTCCAACATTAGAAAATCATATTTCCCACAACATCACAACTATAAAGAAGATATTGGATGGAGATCAGACGGGTGGAACTTTATACACTTTACAAGAGGAACGAGAGCTAATTGAACGCGGCGCACCCTTGGAAGAGCAGCACTATATAGACCTCGTACATCATGTTTACTATATTTGGCGCGTGAACCAATCGCTTCTATTACTTGGTGAAAAGTTAGGCGCATCTCAAACAGAAAAATCCTTGTAGAAAAGAAATCTACAAGGATTTTTCATTTATACGAGCTGTCTGCTCCAGTGACGATGCTCAGCGATCGCTTCCGTAAACTCTTTAACAAAAGCTTGCGCATCATCTCCGTGAACAACACCTGGACTGTTTGTGATCTTCGCTTCTTCCAGCCACTTCTTACCGTGATGTGTCGCCCCGATCGGCTTGAAATGAGAGAAAGCTTCATTGATAAAGTACATGGCATCTTTATGTGTTTTCTCACTTACCCGACTACCGCCCACAGCATATATAGCATCGAAAAGGACAGACTCACCAGTCAAGAACGTGTGGTCCACTTTCACGTCTGCACCATCATCACCTTTCAGGGTTCCTAACTTATCACTTACGATTTCTGGCTGGATGCCCTTTCCTTTCAGTCCATCCAGGATTGAACTGACTTCTGAACCATCAAAACCTTCAGCTATTAAAACAGCTACTGTACGAGTTTGAGGTTTTTTGTTCGTATTTTCCTGACTTAATGCTGGAGAAGATTTTGTTACACCAGACCCGCCAGTCTGCGGAATCTCAGCACCAATATTTTCAGCAAATGCCTGTGCTAATTCAAGACTGACATTGGCGTACATATCGACCACCTGCTGCTGGATAGAAGAGTTTTTCACTTTACCTAATTCAAAACTGAACGCCTGAATGATATGATCTTTCTCCGCATCACTCATACTGTTCCAAAAAAGTGTAGCTTGAGAAAAGTGATCTTTGAAGCTCTCACTTCTTGCTCTTACTTTACGGCCTTCCACTTTCTCCTGGTAATGAACATAACCACCTTCTTCCTCAGTAGACGTTTCCGGAGTATTATTCGCCAACGAGTTCTTATGATAACTAACCGGCCCCTTATTGATGGTCATTCTTCCATATCCGTCACGCTGATTATTATGGAAAGGACAAACTGGTCGGTTGATCGGCAGTTCATGAAAGTTAGGTCCACCAAGACGGATTAATTGTGTATCCGTATAGGAGAACAAACGCCCTTGAAGAAGAGGGTCATTTGAAAAATCAATTCCAGGAACGACATTACCCGGATGGAAAGCGACTTGTTCTGTTTCGGCAAACACATTATCCACGTTCCGGTTCAAAGTCATTTTACCGACTATTTTTACTGGGACATCTTCTTCAGGCCAAAGCTTAGTAGGATCTAATATATCAAAATCAAAGCTAAATTCATTTTCTTCTTTGATTACCTGGACTCCAAGCTCATATTCAGGATAATTTCCCGCTTCAATTGATTCATAGAGATCACCTCTGTGGAAATCCGGATCCTTACCATTTATTTTTTGAGCTTCATCCCATACCAGTGAGTGCGTGCCGAGCACTGGCTTCCAGTGGAACTTTACAAAGTGAGCTTCCCCTTGATCGTTGACGAGTCGGAACGTATGGACTCCGAAACCTTCCATCATTCTGAAGCTGCGCGGAATTGCCCGATCCGACATGGTCCACATCACCATATGAGCCGACTCCTGATTATTGGCAACAAAATCCCAAAACGTATCATGAGCCGAAGCTGCCTGCGGCATTTCATTGTGAGGCTCTGGCTTCACTGCATGTACGATATCCGGAAACTTCAGTGCGTCTTGAATGAAAAACACAGGAATATTGTTTCCGACAAGGTCATAATTTCCCTCTTCCGTATAAAACTTTGTTGCGAACCCGCGGGCATCACGTACAGCTTCTGCAGACCCTTTATTACCAGCAACGGTAGAAAATCTTACAAAGACAGGAGTCTTAACTGATGGATCCTGCAGGAATCCAGCTCTAGTATATTCCTTCATTGATTCATATACTTGAAACTCGCCGTGAGCAGCAAAGCCCCGGGCATGTACGATTCTTTCAGGAATTCTTTCGTGGTCAAAGTGCGTCATTTTCTCCCGGAAGTGAAAGTCTTCCATTAATGTAGGGCCGCGCTCTCCCGCTTTTAGTGAAAACTCATCTTCAGATACTTTTGTTCCATGGTTGGTCGTCATTTTCTTTCCGCGATCGTCTGTGCGAAATTTCTCCAGCTGTTTATCTTTCTTATTCTGCTCATTGTTTTTTCCCATAGAATGTAAACCTCCTGAAATGGTTAATTATGTATATTAAATACTATATTTATATACCACTACTTCCTTATACCTAAACTGCCTTATATTAAAATTAAACAATATTCAGAAAAATATAATACTGTCTGTTAAACTAAATAAGTCATATTTACTATGACAGTCTTACATTTGCAAGTAAAATATACAGTTTAAGGAGACATTTTTCTTTATTTTCCCAATAATTCATATATAATTAAAGGAACAATGTAAATGAGTAAATAGGGAGGGTCGATCATGGGGTGTCATAATCTTATAGAACCAAGTCCGATTACACAGATTCAAATAAAACAAACTTCTACTGTTTATAAGACGTATCATCAGCTATTGAAGGCCCATTCTCGAACCGAAGCTACCACCTTAGTCAAGGATTATTGCTTGAACACCTCTCCAAAGACTTTTGAAGACCGATTAGCCTACCTGGAATTTCTGTACATGAACGATTTTTATCAAGAAGCAGAATCACTGCTTAACACTGAGACGTTCACAGATGAAGCGACAGCTCTTTATCAGATTTTATTAGACAGGAAGAAATCCCCTCTTACTTATCAGCAGCTCCGCAAATTGGAGTCGCTTGAATTTCAGCATCCTTCAACTCAATGCTTACACTTTTTCACGATTGTTTACGGGTATTATGATTTAAAAAGATTTACCGGGCTCGATAAGTATATGGAAGACTGTTTTGAATCATTAAACAAAGTGAACGAACCCTTATTTCATTATTTTATGAAGTTAAGATTCGAAGAGTTAGCCTTTCAGCATTATTGGAAGACTAATAATATACTCTTAGCAAAAAAGCATGCCTACAAATACTTGAATAAAGTAATATCTCCCCACCAATTATGTAAAATGAACCACATCCTCGCTTTATGTCATGTTTTTGACAGTTTCGAGTATTCTTTCGAATACGCTCAAACTGCTTTAAAAATCGCAAAGGATTATGAATTGGAATCATCCATCAATTCTATTGAAAACCACACCATTCCGTTTATATGTGCTTTCCATCAGCGAACAGAACATATTACCACTGCAGATCCAATTGAAACGGCTCATTTGGCCATAGCCGACCGTGATTTTAAAAAGGCTCAACACATTCTGCTTCCTCTTAAAAATCCAACCCCTTTTCAACAAACTTACTTGGGTGTCGCTACAAATAGTAAAGAAATGCTTATAAGTGCCCATGAAAGATTCAAACATGAGAATGGTGATCTATTTTTCGCCAATCTGCCTATCCATTATTTAAATCGATATTTATTTTAGAAAAATCACGTTTCTCCTTATCGTGATTTTTTATTTCAATCATTTTATTTTATTAATATAGTGTTATAATGGCTCTAAATACCAGTTATATTTTTATACAGCCATCAATACTCCAACCTCACATCCTCGTTTAACGCCGTCATAAAGATTTAAAACCATCCCAGACCCAGTACAATAGTCGCTCCCTTGTATTTAATTCAAAATAGCAAGACCTGGATTTTCTACTTCAATAAAATACAATACAGGAGGTTTGTAATGAAATCTTTAATGCTGTCCATTCTGTTGCTTGTTTTATTGTTCGGTGCCTCAGCTACTGAAGAAACTGAGTATTCAAAGGACCCAGGGGATCCGGGAATGGGGTCTATTAAAGGTATTTATTATGTAACACTATAGATTTAAACTTCAATGCTGACTTAAAAAGGTATATCCTTATGCAGGATATACCTTCAGCTCGTGTAGAGATATTAGAATTTTATGTATAAATCTTCTTGATTGTGTCTTGAAAGTAGACTGCGCTTCTTTCTTGAACAGCGGCAGAGTAAGAAGAAAAGTTAAGTTAAAGTATCACCTCTATATACAAAGATGACTCCATTATACTATATACATTTTCTTGAAACCCCTGTAATATGAAAGCGATTACAAAAAAGAAGAAGGGATGATATTTTGAAGAAATTACTTGTATCTATCGGGATTATCATTTTTTTATTGCCTTTTGCGCAATCGATTGCACAATCGACAATAAGTGCTCAGGACCATGTTTATGAATCAGTAGTTGTCAGAGGAAGTGCTGATTCTTTGGATTGGAGCTCTGACAATAACCCACTTACATACGACGAAGAAGAAGGCACCTGGGTAAGTGAACCCATTGATTTAAAGGGCGGAAAAAATGTAGAGTTCAAGTACGTATATGACGGGAACTGGATGGAAGGAAGCAACTTGGAATTCACTCCTCCACAGGATGGAAAGTATACATTTGTCTTTGATCCAAAAGAGGAACGTAAAGTTAACGTTAAGCTTGCCGATACTTCAAGTGGAAGTCTGACTTTGGAAGTTAAAGTACCATCTGGAACTCCTGATTGGGTAGTACCGACTTTAGCTTCAAACAAAAACGACTTCAATTACACGGCAAGTCCACTTGAAAAATCTGGAGAGGATACTTACAAAATTGAGGTTAAAGGAGAAGCTGGAGAGACTCTGGAATATAAGTACAGTTTAGGTGGAGAGTCATATCAGGAAAAAATAGAGGCATCTCGAGAAGCAATTTTTACAACGGATAATAAAGTTTACAAGGACGAAGTTAAAGAATGGGAGAACATTCCCGTAGCGGACAAAGTAACACATAATTTCAACCATGACCCATATACACCAGACAAACATGATGAAACTACCATCAAAGTGACGGTTGAACATTACGGTCCTATTGATCAAGGAGCAGTCTACTACACTACCGATGGGTCAACGCCAGAAGGAACTCGGGGGAGCGTATCTAACGGAGAAGTCTCTCCACTAAAAATAAAAAATATTGAAACGAATGAGGATGGGTTGCAAACTAGTCTTTTAGAAGCAACCATTCCAAAACAAAAAAATAATACTCGTGTGAAATATAAAACTGATGTTTGGGATTCTGCAAGTAAAGGATCACAGTTTGCTGATAACAACTCCCTGAGCTCTGAAGACGCTACGGAGTTCGCGTACTATGTGGAAGATTACAAGTCACCTGAATGGGCTAAAGAATCTATGATTTATCAAGTGTTTGTAGACCGTTTCCGTGATGGTGATGAAAGTAATAACACTTCTGTTGACCCTTCCCTTCCCGAAGATGAACGTTTAAAAGGATGGATGGGCGGAGATCTTCAAGGGGTTATTGAGAAGTTAGATTATATTGAAAGTCTTGGGGTCAATACAATATGGGTCTCACCTATTTACGAGGGTCCTTACTCACATGGTTATCACCCTACAGATTTCCTCAATATTGACGAGCGATTTGGAAGTAACGAGCTGATGAAACAATTAGTAGATGCAGCTCATGAGAAAGATATGAAAGTCGTTTATGACCTCGTACCTAATCACGTTTCCGATCAACATGAATTCTTTCAGGATGCCGTCAGCAAAGGGGAAAGCAGCTCGTATTATGATTGGTTCACTTTTCTAAAATGGCCGGAAGAGTATGAAACATTTTACGATGTAAAAGAATTACCAGAATTGAATAACGACCATTCAGAAACCAGAGACTACATGCTTAATACTGTCGTACCATTTTGGATGGATGAAATTGGTGTAGATGGGTTCCGCTTAGATTATGCCAAGGGCCCAAGCTATAGTTTCTGGGTAGATTTCCGTCACGCTGTGAAACAAAATGATGCTGAAGCATTCATCTTCGGAGAAGTTTGGGATGATCTGGATAAAATTAATTCTTACTCCGGAAAACTTGACGGGGCAATTGACTTCGAAACTCAGTCTGCCATTTCCGATGCATTAATCAATGGAGAAAGCATGAACGAATTCGGCACATCTCTTACAACTATTTTCGATTCGTACCATGAAGAATTCATTCCAGCTACATTCCTGGACAGTCATGACGTTCCACGATTCATTTATGAAGCTGATGGCAGCGTCAACACGATGAAAAACGCGGCTTCGCTGCAATTCACTTTACCAGGGGCCCCTATCATATATTATGGAAATGAAGTAGGCTTATCACAAAGCGGCGACCATGACCTTGTAGAGGAGTGGAAAGATCGTTATTACCGCGAGATGATGCCTTGGGATGAAGAAGAACAAAACTTAGATTTAAAAGCGCATTATCAGAATTTGACTAAAATCAGGGATGACAATAAAGCTTTGACACACGGAGAATTCAATGTCATCCATTCTAATCAGGACACTCTCGTATATGAACGTACGCTTCCCCAAAATAAAGTAATCGTTGTAGTAAATCAGGGAGACAACAATCAGTCTGTCGAACTGTTTGACCTCTATAATCAACAAACGCCAAACAACGTTCACCTGACTTCTTTATTAGACGGCAAAAAGCTGAAAAGTAAAAAAGGGGAACTTACCATTGAAACTCCCGCAAATTCTGTAGAAATATTTGAAGTGAAAGGCAAACTAAAAGCAGTTAAGTAATAGCAAAGGACAACCTCACTCCTAAGTGAAGCTGTCCTTTTCCATACGAGTGTGCCGATTACTATGTTTCACTTCAGAAAGGATTGGGAATCACAGGTATATAAATCAAACCAATCCAAGGAGTGTATAAAATGCCTTATATTAAGGAATTCACTAATGATGAAAAACTTATGGAAGATATTAAGAAGCTTCAAAATAACGGAATCTCAAGTAAAGAAATTTATGTATTATCCCATGACGATGACCGTACTAACCGTATTGCTGACAATGCGAATGCAAATACGATCGGTCTTTCAGAGCAGGATGTAAAAACCTTTGTAGGAAATATCTTTAATAAACAAGGGGATGAACTCCGTGCTAAGCTTCAGGAAATAGGTTTTTCTGAAGAGGATGCTCACGAATATGAAGAGGACATGGATGAAGGAAAAGTACTTCTGATTGTTACAAGCAATGAGAATGTAGAGCATATCCTCGTATGATTAAAAAAATCTGCCCTCTCAGGCAGATTTTTTTTGCTTTACTTCAAGAGGTTTAATCAATACCTTTACCTAGTTTTATTTTCGATTAATGATCCTTGCCGAAAGCCCTTACAGTTGTTGCGATAATAGGTAGGACAGCTGTGCAACAAAAAAAACAACTATTTTGGTTAACCAAAATAGTTGCTCTACGTTTCCTCCTATTATTCAGAGTCATAAGCGTTCAATGCGTTTACGGAATGAGCAATAGCTGAACCTGCTTTTAAAGCCGTTGCTACAAAAATACTTTCAGCAACTTCCTCTTTTGAAGCTCCCTGGTTTTTAGCCCCTTTCGTGTGAATGTCTATACAATAAGGACAGCCTGTCGTATGAGCAACAGCTACAGCAATCAGCTCTTTTTCTTTCGCAGATAAGACACCAGCTTTCATCGCCTTCTTATCAAAATCTATAAACCCTTGAAACGCATCACCCGATAACTTGGCAAATTCTTTAATTCTATCAAAATACTGCTGCTTGTACAGCTCTTGGTCCGAAGTCCCATCGTAAGCGTTAAGAGCATTTCCTCCATGAGCCACTGCTGACCCAGCTTTTAGAGCAGTGGCCACCATGATACTTTCGCTTACCTCCTCACGGGAAACGTCTTGTTTTTTTGCATTGTTCACATGAACCTCAATACAGTACGGGCACCCTGTCGTATGCGCGACTGCAATTGCTATAATCTCTTTGAATTTAGCTGTAAGTTCCCCCGGAGCTACAGCCTTTTGGTCGAATTCCACGAAAGCTTTGAAAGCTTCTGGTGCTAAGTCTCCAAGCTCCGGCAGCCTTGAAAAATACGATTTTTTATAAAGAGTGTCATTTGTCATAGATATCCCCGCCTTTTTATGAATTCACTGAACATTTTACTGAATTTTCTTATATATTAAAAGGATTTGAGTTTTTATTAGGAGTAAAGAGGGATAGAATTACTACAGTACATTAAAGTGGAAAATAGAAGTACACCGCTAGCCTATAAAGATTTAATGTGATGGTAACCTTAAAGTAGTACCATTTAGATTTTAAATAATGAACTGGAATGAGTTATACCCGAGTCCTTGTCTACGTCCATCAATGGCATAAAAAATAAAGACCCTATTACGGATCTTTTTGATGAAAAGGATTAAATTCAAAACTTTCATTTATTTTATCTATTGATCTAGTCATCCACACTTCACCTTGCTTTCAGATTTGTTCAATCATCATAGCCATCCCTTGTCCCCCGCCCGCACACAAAGCAGCAACACCCAGCTGTTCTTTTCGTCTTCTCATTTCGTGAAGAAGGGTCGTTATTATTCTTGCGCCGCTCGCACCTACGGGGTGTCCTAGTGCTATGGCACCTCCATTTACATTAACCTTTTCCGGATCTAAAGAGAGCTCACGAATAACAGCTAATGCTTGAGCCGCAAAAGCTTCATTCAGCTCGATAAGCCCGATATCCTGAACTTGTTTAGATGTTTTTTCTAATAGCTTTTTTACTGCCGGGACAGGTCCTATCCCCATAATTTCTGGAGAAACTCCTGATGCTGCCCAGTCGATTATTCGAGCCAGTGGCTGGAGACCTAATTCTTTTGCCTTCCATTCTTTCATAATAACGAGCGCGGAAGCCCCATCATTTCTTCCACACGCATTCCCGGCAGTGACTGAGCCATTCTTTTTAAAGGCTGGTCTTAAAGAAGAGAGCTTTTCAAAGGTCGTCTCGGGGCGAGGGTGTTCATCGGTCTCCATTAGGAAAGATTTCTTTCTATCTGTTATTTCAATAGAAACCATTTCTTCTTTGAATTTCCCTTCATTTATAGCTTTGCTGGCACGATGTTGGCTTTCCAGGGCAAAAGAGTCTTGATCTTCTCTGTTTATATTATACCTTTCGGCGACGTGTTCAGCTGTCATCCCCATCCCAAGATCTTCACCGTAAATTTCCTGAGGCTGCTGACCCGCTTCTACATTAGAATCAACTAATCTGGTTTGATCACCGCCAAAACGTGTGTTGCGAATGTAAATCGGTGAGTTGCTCATACTTTCTGTACCACCGGCAACTACAATATCTGCTTGACCAAAGGTAATTTGCTGAACAGCTGAAGCAATGGATTGCATCCCTGACGCGCATAATCTATTAATTGTATAAGCAGGAGAAAACTCTGGAATCCCGGCACGTAATGCGGCTACTCTAGCCACATTGGAAGACTCCGTGGTTTGCCTTACTTCACCCAGAATCGTTTCATCCACTTGCTCAAGTGTTATTCCTGCCCTTGAGACAGCTTCTCTTATAGCAATGGAAGCTAAATGACCAGAGTTCAATTCTTTCAAAGATCCTCCATATCCGCCGATAGGAGTTCTAACCGCGCTTACAATAACAAAGTCTTCTGTCATGAAATCCCCCTCCTTACTACTTAAAGACTGTATTCTTTTCTCAACTGGCCAGCTATGATATTTTTTTGAATTTCAGAAGTCCCCTCATAGATTCTTGTAATTACTGCGTCACGAAAAAATCTCTCTATCGGATAATCAGATATATAGCCGATTCCTCCGTGGACTTGAACCGCTTTATCAGCCACGCGGTTGTAGACTTCCGAACCGTATAATTTCAGCATAGCTGCTTCTTTAATGATTTTTTTCCCTTCATCTGCCATCCATGCTACTCGATAAGTAAACGATCTTAATGCCTCAATTTCCACAGCCATTTCCGAAACCATATGAGCGACAGCTTGATGATCAATAATAGGAACACCGAATTGCTCGCGTTCTTGGACAAACTGCATGGACAAATCCAGCAGTTTCTGTGAGGAACCAAGATTTCTTGCAGCCAAACCAGCTCGACCGTTTGCTAAAATTTTCAAGGCATTTACGTAGCCTTGCCCTTCTTCTCCTAGAATATTCTCAGCAGGTACCTTGCAATCTTCTAAAATAAGCTCTGCAGACTGCGACCCGTGGAGCCCCATCTTCGGTTCAACCGCTCCCACGTGAAAGCCGTGGAAGTCCTTTTCTACGATAAAAGATGTTATTCCTTTAGCTCCTTTACTAGAGTCGGTGACAGCCATGACGGTAAAGATGTCAGCTTCCGTCGCATTTGTAATATAATGTTTAGTTCCGTTTATTATATAGTGATCCCCTTCGCGTACCGCTGTAGTTTTTAAGTTGGTTGCGTTCGATCCGGCACTAGGTTCCGTCAGAGCAAAAGCTCCAATTGATTCACCACTCGCTAGTGCCGGCAAGTACTTGCTCTTCTGCTCGGCATTCCCAAGCTCCACGATTCCTACGGTCCCAATTCCTGTATGACCTCCTATCAATGTGGTGTACCCATTGTGGGTTGCCCCAATCTCTTCATATAGAGCGCATTTCCCCACCATCCCGATGCCGAGACCTCCATACTCTTCTGGAATGCTTAAGCCGAATAATCCCATTTCTTTAGACATAGCAATAATCTTCTCTGGAATTTTGTCTTGCTTTTCAATATCCATAGCCACCGCTTCCACTTCAGTCTGGATAAAATCGCGCACGTTCTTTTTAAGAACCTGAATATCTTCATCTAAATGAAAATCCATGACTTCACTCCTTATCAATGCATTCGAACAAAACGTATAATAAAAACGAAGTCTTTGGGGATAGGCCCAAAGCTTCGTTTCTACCTCTAGCTTTTCCCTCTAACAGAAAACTCTTCTTTTTCAAGAGACCAGGCTGGCAATGAGTTAGCCAGCTGTTTATCCGATCGATAACCTAGTAAATATTCGGCTTGCATAATGGTATGAATTTCACGGGTTCCTTCATAAATGACGGGTGCTTTCGAATTTCTCAAAAACCTTTCCACAGGATAATCGTGAGAGTAACCGTAAGCCCCATGTATTTGTACAGCATCATTAGCCGCTTCATTGGCGAAATCACATGCCTGCCATTTAGCTAATGATGTTTCCCTCGTATTCCGTCTGCCTTGATTTTTCAGTTCACCGGCGCGAAATACCAGCAAGCGGGACATTTGATATCCTGCTTCCATTTTAGCGAGCATTTGCTGCACTAATTGGTGTTTCCCGATTTCCTTTCCAAATGTTTCTCTTTCATGACAATATTGGACACTTTGTTCGATGCAAGCTTGTATTTGTCCGCAAGCTCCGGCTGCTACGGTAAATCGACCGTTATCCAATGCCGCCATAGCTATTTTGAATCCTTCTCCTTCTTTTCCAAGCAGGTTATCTTCAGGTACTTTTACATTGTCAAAAAATAATTCTCCCGTATTGCCCGCTCGAATACCTAGTTTGCCTTTGATTGCATGTGATGAAAATCCTGGCATAGTCCGTTCTATGATGAATGCTGAAATACCTTTGTGTTTTTTAGTTTTATCTGTATAGGCAAAAACTAAAAAATGATCAGCGTAGTCACATAGGGAAATCCATGTTTTTTGTCCATTGAGCACGTAAGAGTCCCCATTTTTCACAGCTGTAGTTTGTAAGGAGGCGACATCAGACCCCGCATTTGGTTCAGTTAATCCGAAGGCTCCGACCTTTTCACCTTTGGCTTGCGGGATGAGATATTTTTCTTTTTGATCCTCGTTTCCCCACTGTAATAGTGTCATGCTGTTCAACCCTGTATGCACAGAAACTGCCGTTCTGAACGCTGTATCCCCTCTCTCCAGCTCTTCGCAGACGATAGCTAGTGTATTATAATCCATCCCGCTGCCTCCATACTTTTGCGGGATACATACTCCCATCAAATCCAGCTGAGCAAGTCTTCTTAGAATAGACGGTTCGAAATGCCCTTCAGCATCCCATTCTTGAATATAAGGATTGATCTCTTTATCAACGAACTGCCGAACAACTTTTCTGACCATTTCCTGCTCATCGCTTAAATCAAAGTTCACGGTATCACCCTTTCTTTTCTGAATTCTTCTTTTATTCATCCACTTCTATTTCAAATACCTCTCCATCCTCTATTGCGACAATACGTGTTTCTGTTCTAAATCCTCCGTCTTCACCGATCTCAGGTATCGTATACACTTGTTTATCTTCCGGTAATTGCTCCAGTCCAGCCTGCATGCTCGCTCGAATAGCTTCTGGATCATCGACAGTTCCTGCTTCCTTCATCGCTTCCATAAATATATAGAGGGAAACATAGTGGAAACCGGCTTCTGATCCTGGGTCCTCATCATATTCATTACGGTATTTTTCTACAAATTCATCCGTTCCAGGATAATCTGAATCTACTAGAGGGGTTACTCCGACGGAACCTTCAAACAATTCATAGGAATCCTCTTCCGCCACTTTTCTCATCTCATCAAGCTTCGCCTGGTCCATGATAATAAATCCGCCTTCAAACCCTAGCTCTCTTGCCTGTTTGGCTAATTTAGCAGTCGGCTCAGAAGGTCCTCCAATAAACAAAACATCCGGATCATTTTCTAAAGCGTTTGTCACGATAGTAAAGAAGTCCGTTTCCTTGGAAAAATCAATGGAAGAATCGTAAACGACTTCTCCTCCCGCTTCTTCCCAGTGAGGGAGCAATTCTTCAGCCCAATCTTTTCCATATTGGGAAGCTGTCGGCAGAGCAGCCAGCTTCTCTCCAAAGCGTTCCATAGAATACTCGGTAAAAGGTTCTACATATACGTCGTAACGAGGAGGAATCCTGACTGTAAGGGGATTTCCTGCTTCCGTTACCCCTGGCTCACTGGTGTAAGCGCCGATCAGAAAATTGTCCTCTTCATTGAACACCTGCATCGCATTTATCCCTCCGCTGTGAGGTGCGTAAATAATAGGAGTTTGATTTTCTTGAACGAGCCGCTTGGCATTAGATGCTGTTTCGTTTGGCAGATACTTATCATCTAAAGGAATTAAATTAAACTTGTAAGTCTGCCCATCAACATCAAATCCACCACCATCATTAATTTCTTCTGCCGCCATTTTCATCCCGTTCAAAGACCTTTCACCGTAATAGGCAGCCGCTCCACTCAAAGGGCCACTGAAACCAATATTGACAATCTCCTCGCCTTCTTCAGTTTCAGGCTCCTCGACTTCTGTATCAGCTTCGGTTTCTTCTTCACTTGAAGCATCGTTAGACGTGTTTTCAATACAACCTGTCAAAATGAGTACGAAGGACAACATGATTAGGAAAGCTAATAACCGGAACAATTTCATTTACTTTTCCTCCCGTTTAATGGTATTCGCTTAGAGTCGACCGCATTGAATATTTCTCTTTCCCTTTACAGTTGATTATCTTCAAGCACCGATATAAGCCTTACGAACGGAATCATTAGTGAACAGCTCATTAGAAGATCCTTCTACAACAATCGAACCACTTTCAAAAACATAACCCCTGTCAGCGATTTTCAAAGCCGCGTTCGCATTTTGTTCAGCTAGCAAAACCGTGGTCCCTTCTTCATTAATCTTTTGAATAACCTCAAACATCTGTTCAACAATCAAGGGCGCTAAACCAATGGAAGGCTCGTCTAGAAGAAGCAGCTTCGGTTGGGACATTAAGGATCTGCCGATAGCAAGCATCTGCTGCTGTCCACCGCTCAACGCCCCCGCCGCACTGTCTTTCTTTTCCTGCAAGATCGGAAATAAGTCATAAACGTGCCCCAGTGACTTTTTCACTTGTGCTTTTTTTCGACGATGGACGTATGCGCCCATGACCAAATTTTCATAGACAGTCATACCGCCAAATAATTCCCTCCCCTCTGCACACTGGACAATGCCTGCTTTAACAATGCGATCCGGGGACTTCTTCTTAATAGAAGAGCCATTGAACAAAATGTCACCATCACTCCATTTTTCAATACCGCTGATTGCTTTAAATACTGTGCTTTTACCAGCTCCGTTCGCTCCTAGTAAAACGACCAATTCTCCTTCATTCACTTCGATATCGACTTTTTCAATGGCTGTAAAACTTCCATACTTCACCGATAACCCAGCAAGCTTAAGCACTAGCATCGCCTCCCAAGTACGCTTCAATGACATCCTGATTGTTCATTATCTCTTCCGATGAACCTTCAGCTATTTTTTCCCCATAGTTTAAAACCATGATCTTGTCTGCAAGCTTCATAATCATTTGCATTTTGTGTTCGATAAGACATACCGTAATGCCTCGCTTGACCATCTTCTTCATGAGTTCTGCCAGTCCTTCGGTTTCCCCAGAGTTTATCCCTGCAGCTGGCTCATCTAGAAACACGACTTCAGGATCGGTAGCCAGAGCTAATGCAAAAGCTACACGCTTTTTTTCTTCCTGAGTGATGCTGCCGGCCAGTTGATCTGTTATGTTCGTCAAACCGACAAAATCTAATACTTCCATCGCTTTATCTTTACACTTCTTCTCTTCTTTCTTATAGCGCTTTGTTCTTAACACAGCGTCCAATAAGTTGGATTTCGTCCGAAGACGATGGCCGACAATAACGTTGTCCAATACCGTGGCTTGTTCAAAAAGATTCGTCGTTTGGAACGTCCGGGCTACACCTAGTTCAGCAATTTTATTCGGCGGAAGCTTGGTGATATCCTTTCCCTTATAAATAACCTGTCCCGAGGTAGGAATGTAAGAACCGCTGACTAAGTTGAAAAAAGTAGACTTCCCTGCCCCGTTAGGTCCGATAATCGCATTGATCTTGCCTTTTTCAATTTCGAAATTGACATCTTTCACCGCTGTGAGACCACCGAACTGTTTCGTCAGATTCTTGGCTTCTATGAACATCCGTTATCCCTCCTTCACTTTATCTTCACGAACATCTTCAGAGTCGGAATAGGTACTCTTCCATGTTTCGGCCGGTGCTTTCTTCTTTTTATTGAACCATTTCATTTTCCACTCACTGACCATCCCTACAATGCCTCTAGGATAAAAAATGATAATCAAGGTGAGCATCGGTCCAAAAATCAACATACGATAATCTTGTAAAAATTGAAGAGACTGGGAAACGGAAACAATTAAAATGGTTCCAACAACCGGACCCGCTAACGTCCCGATCCCCCCAACAAGTAAATACGTAAGTAAATCAAAAATAATCGTTGTATAACCAATATCGGGACCGATAAATCGAATGAACGATGCATATAACGCCCCTGCTAGTCCCGCAAAAAAAGTGGAAAGGACAAAAACGGTCAACTTGTTTTTCATAGTTGAAATGCCGATCGTTTGAGCAAGTTCTTCACTGTTTCTAATTGCTATGAACGTACGGCCAGTAAGAGAGTGCACAATCCGGTACATGACGACAACTGTCGCTAATAGAAAGAATAAGATGAGATAGTATTGTGAGATGGCACTCTGGAACGATATTGGACCGATATTTGACGGTGCCGGAATGCCGATCAAGCCACGAACTCCTCCTGTTAAGCTGTCCCACTTATCGATAACGAGATAGATGACATATCCGACGCATAGCGTGTAAATTGCAAAAAAGTGCTCCCTGGTTCTAAGGGCAACCAACCCAATAAGTAATCCGATTCCGCTTGTAATGATGCATGCTAAAATCAAAGCCACCCAATAATTAAGCCCGGCTTTAACAGTTAACAAGCCTAATGCATAAGCTCCAATAGCAAAAAAACCGGCATGGGCAAGCGATAAATACCCCGTATAACCCGCTAGAATATTCAATCCATAAACCGCAATACTCCAAATGAACGATAACGTCAAAATATGAAGCCAATACTCATTTTGGATAATAAACGGGATGACCATGGCGCCGATGATCAAGACAATCAATGCGATACTTTTTTTAGTCATTGCCGGCACTTAAAATCCCTCCTTCGAAAACAATCCTTTTGGTTTGAAGGACAAAATGATGATAAGTAATATGAAAGCTATAACATCCTTATAATCATTGGATATATATGTGGCCCCAAGGCTTTCTGTGAATCCGAGAATATACCCTCCCAGGATCGCTCCTGGTACACTCCCCATCCCGCCGAGGATGATGATGACAAATGCCTTTAAGATTACAAGGTGGCCCATCCCTGGAAAAACTAGATTGATAGGAGCCGACAAAGATGCGGCGATGGCTGCTAACCCGCCAGAAATCAAAAAGGTGAGCATGGCCACTTTATTTGTATTGATTCCTACTAGATGTGCCCCTTTACGGTTTTGTGCCATTGCTATAATAGTCGATCCCATAAAGGTCTTTTTCAAAAAGAAATAGAGAAGAATCATGACGATGACCGCCCCGACATTGATCAACACTCGCTGCATCGTCAATGTTGTACCGAACACGTTAACGACCTCTCCATAAGGTGTACTCATCGTGCGATAGTCCGCTCCCCAGACTAATTGAGCTAACGCCTCAAGAAACAGTAGAATTCCTATGGCTGCGATTTTGTCATGGATCGGCGGCGAATTTTTCAGCGGGTTAAAAACAAGGCGTTCCATCAATACTCCCAGCAAACCGACAACGACTATCGAAATGGCGATTGCCAGCCAATAGTTGAAATTCCACAGAAGCATCGAAGTAAGAGTCACATAAGCACCGAGCATGTATAATGCTCCATGAGCGAAGTTGGGAATGTGTAAAATTCCATAAACAAGGGTCAGACCTAAAGCAACCAGGCTGTAAACACTTCCTATGGTCAACCCATTAAAAAGCTGCTGCGTGAGAATATCCATTCAACTACCCCTTTAGCCTCACGAATGTGCGGAAGGTTATATTCCACCTAACACCTACTGAATAGTTAGTATGTATTAGGTGAAAAGACTAATTTTGAAACCTCCGCCAATTAGCGCTGCCTTATTTTTTTGTTGCCTCGAATCGCACCACTTCTTCCTCCTGAAGCTTACGCCACAAAATCTTTCCGCTGGCCGTTGTCGGAAATTCCTCTCTGAATTCAACTACACGAGGATACTTATAGGCAGCCATTTGCTGTTTCGACCACTCTATGATTTCCTGTTCAGAAATCTCACCTTTATACCCTTCATTTAAAATGACAAATGCTTTGATCTCTTCTCCTTTCCGCGGATCAGGTATACCTACGACACATGCTTGTTCAACGGCCTCATGGTTATACAAACGAGTCTCAACCTCTGTAGGCCAAACATTGTATCCCGAGGCATTGATCATACGTTTCACACGATCAACAATGAAGAAATACCCCTCCTCGTCAACACGGCCAATATCTCCAGTTCTAAAGAATGATTTTCCATCAATCTCAATAAAAGCGCTTTCATTTTCGTCATCCCTGTTATAATAACCGATCATCACCTGGGGGCCATGAACTACAATCTCTCCAATTTCTCCAGGTTCCTTTTCACTTTGATCGACTGGATCTATGATTCTTGAATCCACATCAAAGGATGGGATGCCTAAGCACTGCATTTTTGGCCGTTCAGGCGGATTAAAGTGGGTTTGAGCTATGGTTTCCGATAGCCCGTACCCTTCCGTGAATTCTAAACCCGATAATTTAAACAGCTTCTCTCCGAGAGCCTTAGGAAAAGCAGCCCCTCCTCCAGAAATCCCGATTAAGGATGTTAGATCTTCAGGTTGTAATTCAGGATTGGCAAGGAAATCAACGAGCATCGTGCTTATCGTAACCCAATGAGTGCACTGCTGTTCACTAATTAATTTCCTAGCCGTCTCACGGTCCCATCTCGTCATGATTACCATCGTACTACCGCTGAAGATCGGCATATGCATACTGTGGACCATTCCTGTAACATGAAATAAAGGTAACGTCACCAGGCTTTTTGATCTTGAGGTTAAGCGTGACCAATGAGCTGCACCTACTGTATTTGCCTGAACGGTTCGGTTCGTGTGCATACAGCCTTTAGGCAATCCTGTCGTACCAGAAGTATAAGGAAGAACCGCCAGATCATCAGCGTCTAATCGTTGATCATGTGGTTGGATATTCGTACGGATAGCATCTTTCCACAGAAAGAAGTTCTCATTAGGAAAGACTGCCGGGGGACCTAGTGCTTCCTGAGGTATATCTTTTTCCTCACCTGTATAATCTGAATATGAAGCAATAATTAATTGTCCAAGAGTAGTTGTCTTATTTAGTAAAGGCTGGACTTCTTCTAATAGTTCCTGGCCAATGATGCCATTTCGAATTTCACAATCTTTAACATAAAATTCAAGTTCATTCGATTTCAGCATAGGATTGACCGGGACTACTACAGCTCCAGCTCTTAGTATGGCATAATAACTTATAACGAACTGAGGTGAGTTCTGCATGAATAAAAGGACCTTCTCACCACTAGTCACTCCAAGATGCTGCTGTAAGTATCCCGCCAGACTCTCCACCTCTTGAAGCAGCTCGCGGTAGGATATGGTGTGCCCATAGTAACAAATCGCCTCATGGTCAGGGTACCTGGCAGCTGATATTGTCAGATTGTCATATAAAGAGGTTTCGGGAATGGTCAATGATTTTGTAACGTTCGGCCAAAATTCATAATGCTTCGTCTGCATAAATAAATCCCTCTCCTTTTTAATGGCTTTTCCTATCAAATTAAGTAATCATCCATCCTCCATCTACGAGTAAATCTGTACCTGTCATGTATGAGGCTTCTTTTGAAGCTGCGAAGGAAATGACATTAGCGATTTCCTCAGGTTTTCCGACACGCCGCAATGCTGTATTCTTTTCAATTGCCTGTTCAAATCGTTTGTTCTTTAACCCTTCTTCTGTCAATGGTGTTTCTGCGAATCCAGGGGATACTGAATTCACACGCACTCCATGTGGAGCCATTTCTAAAGCCAGTGCTTTTGTAAAATTTATTACCGCTGCTTTTGAGGAACTATAGTGAGGGATCATTGCGCCCGCCTTATGACCCGATAGAGAAGCGACGTTTATAATGGCACGGTTCTCCCCACTATTGTTGTCTATCATGATTTTTCCTAATGCTTTGGAAACGAGAAAAACGCTCTTAACATTCGTATCTTGAATACGCCCCCATTCACTGGCAGGAAGGTCTAAGATAGTGGACGTACCTGAAGTCCCTGCGTTATTGATCAACACATGCAGAGTTCCATAATTCTGCGTTATGAAATGAGCTAATTCTTCAACATCCTCTTCTGCCGTCACATCCGCTCGAAAGATTTCGGCAACGGGCTCGCTTAAAGAGGAATTGATTTGCTCCGCTGCTTTTTCCAGCTTAGAAACGGTCCGTCCGACAAGAACTACTCGTGCACCTTCAGCAGCCAAGCGAATAGCCGTCTGCTCCCCTATACCGCTTCCAGCTCCTGTAACTACTGCGGTAGAACCAGAAAATCTTCTCACTTTATCACCCCAACTTTAATTTGTAACCAGCTGCTCATCTAGAACTTCTCTTATTTCTGCAGGAATAGCCTCGCTTCTTTGTTCCTCGTAATTGAAATGAACAATAGTGGCTTCTGCTTTAGCTATAATGTCCCCTGTTTCTTTCGCTTGAATCGAATGATCAAAGCGGAAACTTTTTGTACCTATTCTAGATATCCAAGTAAAGATCTCCAGTTCCTGGTTGAAGTAAGCCTGACTTAGAAAATCGCACTGAGTAGAAGCGATAATAAATTGACCAAATGTCTGATGATCTTTCAGCAGGTTTTGAAAGAACTTCCCGCGCGCTTCTTCTAAGTAAATGAAATAACTCGTATTATTCACGTGTCCAGCGGCATCGGTCTCACAAAACCTTACCCTGGTTTCTGTTACGTGTTTCACGTTCAGCACCTCCATCCCGTTGAATTATACTGACTAGTCAGCATCTACAGGCCAACATGTAACATGGCCGAATGCTCTATTCTTTTTTGTTAATGCCATTTAAAATCATTTCAAGATAAATATCGGTCAATTGTTCATCAGAAACTTCCCCCTCAGGATGAAACCAGTAATAACTCCAGTTCGTCACCCCAAGAATTCCACGGGTTATCATATCCGCATTTAAATTCTCCTGAAAGTATCCTTCCCTTATTCCTTCTTCTACTATTTTCTGAACGTTTCTTCGGAATAAATCTCTTTTTTCCATGTTCTGTTCCAAATACTCAGGGGCAAGATTACGCATTTCCCTGAAGAATATCCTCGCGCTCTTCTTTTGATTCTGAATACTATGGATGAGCATAAAAATAGTTGCACGAAGCTTAGCCCGGCTATCTTTTGACGGATCGTTAAGAATGTCTTCCTGGGTTTTCAAAAGAAATTCGATATAACCGAGATGAATATCCCTGAGCAGCTCTTGTTTACTTTTGAAATAATAATAGAATGTTCCCTTAGTAACTTGAAGTTCATTTGTAATATCTTCTATGGACGTTTCTGTGAAACCTTTTCTATCGAATAAATGGATACCAGAATGAATCAGCTTTTGTCTCATGAAAAAATGTTCCTCTCATTTAAGTATGGTATAACTACTATGATGTCCTGCCTATAAACCCGGCGATAAAATTATATCATACCTAAAAGCACAGTCTTTTCAGTAGAGTCAGGGGCGCTCGATAATTGTCGCTATACCTTGGCCGCCTCCGATACAAGCGGTTATTAGAGCGAATCTTCCGCCTGACCGGTTCAGCTCATAGAGAGCTTTAGTCGTAAGAATTGCTCCAGTAGCCCCCAGTGGATGTCCATGTGCGATAGCTCCTCCATTAACATTCACCTTGTCCAGGTCCATTTCAAGTTCTCTGTTGCAAGCTAACACTTGACCGGCAAAAGCCTCGTTGATTTCAATCACATCCATATCTTGAAGAGAGAGACCCGATTTTTTCAATACTTCTCTTGTTGCAGGCACGGGGCCTATCCCCATAATATTCGGATCGACGCCTGCTACAGCACTTTCACGCACGATAGCTAAAGGTTTCACACCAGCCTCCTCCGCTTTCTCTCTCGACATCATAACAAGTGCCGATGCTGCATCGTTCAACCCAGAGCTGTTCCCTGCTGTAACGGACCCACCTTCCACAAATGCCGCCTTTAATTTAGATAACCCTTCCATACTAGTTCGCGGACGTGGGTGCTCATCGATTTGAAATTGAATAGGATCACTTTTTCGAACGGGAACTGTTATAGGAGTGATTTGCTCATCAAAACGGCCCTCTTCTACAGCACTTACCATTCGCCGCTGACTTTGATATGCGAATTGATCCTGTTCCTCTCGACTAATCTGATATTCTTCCACTAGATTCTCAGCTGTTATCCCCATTGGAGGGTCTCCTATCTCGTTTGGGGCCAATTGAGATTTTCGGAATTTAGGAGGGGCAGGACTATATGCCTTCTCCGGGCGTTCCATTAAATAAGGAGCTTGACTCATGCTTTCCGTTCCACCAGCTACATAAATATCTCCTTCCCCGGACCGAATAGCCTGGGCTGCTAAATTGACCGCATTCAACCCTGAGCCACATTGTCGATCGATGGTTAAGCCTGGCAGATTAATGGATAGTCCGGTCTGCAGAGCGGATAATCTAGCAATATTACCTCCTCCACTCAGTACGTTACCGAAAATAACATCCTCAATAAGTTCCGGATCTACCTGGGCACGTCGTATGGATTCTTTGATTACTTCTGCACCTAGAATATGAGCAGGTATAGAAGCCAACGTTCCTCCTTGTTTCCCAATAGCTGTACGCACAGCTGAAACAATCACTGCTTCTCGATTCATAGTTTCAACTCCTTATCCAGATTTACATAGCGTGTGATCCACCATCGACGATCATTACATCTCCTGTGATATAATCCGATGCCGGGGCAGCGAGGAATACAGCAGCACCTTTCAAATCATTCTCCGAACCGAACTTTCTTAACGGAGTTCCTTTAAGGAACGCCTCTTCTCCTTTTTCTATCAAAACTTTCGACATCTTTGTAGGAAAAAATCCAGGGGCAATAGCATTCACATAAATACCTTTAGGTCCCCATTTGACAGCGAGATCCTTTGTAAAAGTAATCACAGCCCCTTTACTAGAGTTGTAGCCGATCGTATTCATATACTCCGGGTCAGAGCCTTTAAGACCTGCTACAGAAGCAATGTTAATAATCTTTCCATATCCTTGTTCAAGCATGACTTTCCCTACAGCCTGGGCCATGAGAAAAGTTCCTGTCATATTCACGTTTATCACCTTCTGCCATGCGGCAAGAGGCATTTCTTCAACAGGAGCACCCCAGGTAGCTCCGCTGTTATTCACTAAAATATCAATCGTTCCAAATTTCTCGACTGTTTCTTTCACGACCCTTTGAACATCCTCTTCGCTTGTAATATCACACTTAAGTGCGAGTGATTCTACTCCAATCTTAGCAAGCTCGTCACTTACTTCCTGACAGGCCTCTTGTTTTCTTGAGCAAACGACAACATTGGCACCAGACTCTGCGTAACCTTCAGCAATTTGTTTCCCTAATCCTCTTCCTCCACCAGTTACTATGGCCGTCTTTCCTGAAAGGTCAAACAATTGTTTAATATGCATGTGGGCTCCCTCCTGTGCCGCTGATGGTTGGTTTACGGCTGCCTCGTCATTTTCTTCCTACCTGTTCGCTCTACCTTTATGTAGGAAATGCCTCAGTTTTTTTTAGCACGACTGTACCGGTAATGACTGCCCTGCCATCCTGATTCTCCGCATTCACTTCAAAGCTCATTTTTTCATCATTGTCATCTTCCAATCTAGCATGAAGAGTGATCACGTCATCGATAAAGACCATCCCTTTGAAACGAATCGCGTAGTTCTCCATGAAGGCTTCTTCATAGTAGGGGGTAAACAGCTTTGCAAGATTTCCCATCGTCCACATTCCATGAGCAATGACTCCAGGCAGGCCAGCCTTTTCAGCTTCCTCGTCAATAGTATGAATGGGATTGTAATCTCCTGACGCTCCGGCATATTTGATCAAATCAATCCTGGATACGGGCGGCAGAGTGATTTCTTCTAAAGACTCACCAACCGGAAGACCTTTTAATGAATTCACACCCTCATCTCCCTTCGAACCGCTTCTGTAATAATAACGACCTGTTCCTCTGTAAAAATCAGTCGTCCTTCAAGGTCTTCCCCGAACCTATTTAATAGTAAAAATCCCATCTCTCCACTTTTTCCGTTTCTTTCATAGTAATTTTTGACCTCTGAGTAACAGAGAATGTCTTCTCCTACAAGCAGCGGGCGCTCATAATGATAGATTTGTTCACCATGTATGAGACCTTTGTTTGGAAGCTTCAACTCCTCAATCGTTCCATAATCAAAAACTCGAGGGAAAGTGGGTGGAGCAATGTTTTGGTGATAACGAGACTGCTTCCCTGTTTCTTCACAGACAAAAATAGGGTGAAGATCACCGATAGACTCGGCGAATTTTTTGACTGCTCCTCTTTCCACCGTGTTTTTCACCTTTGCTGATCGTTTACCTATGCCATGCGTGAACATGAAACCACTTCGCTTTCATTAATTTTTAGGCCCTCCGGCTACATACATCACTTGACCACTGACAAAAGAAGATCGTTCATCAGCAAAAAAGGCTACGGCATTGGCGATGTCATCAGCTTTGCCGCTTCTTCCAACTGGAATGTTTTCTACACTTGCCTTAACTAGATCTTCAAACGAAATGCCAATGCGTGCAGCGGTTTGTTTCGTCATTTCAGTTTCAATAAATCCGGGTGCGACAGCGTTACACGTAATTCCAAATCTGCCAAGTTCAATTGAAAGCGTTTTCGTAAAACCTTGTAAACCAGCCTTGGCTGTTGCATAATTCGCCTGCCCGCGGTTACCTAATGCAGAAGTTGATGAAATATTGATGATTCGTCCATATTTATTCTCGACCATATACTTCTGAGCGGTTTTTGCTGCGTTAAAAGACCCTTTTAAATGAACGTTCATCACAGTATCCCAATCTGAACCTTCCATTTTAAATAACATGTTATCGCGTATCACTCCGGCATTGTTTACGAGAATATCAATCGATCCGAACTTAGAATGGGCCTCTTCCATAGCAGCTTCTACCTGATCAGCCTCTACTACATCGGCTACCTGGGTCATGACTTCAAACCCCTTTTCTCTCAACTCATGTTCCGCCTCAAGTAACGCTTCTTCATTAATATCAATAATAGCCACTTTTGCGCCTTCTTCAGCCAGTCGTTCGACAATTCCCTTTCCTATGCCACGACTGCCTCCGGTTACAAATGCTGCTTTTCCTTCAAATCTTCCCGCCATAACTATCCCTCCAATATAGTAAACTTCACCACGCCTTGTACGGGGCTGCCGCTTGACCCATGCACGATCAACCTATTTTGACATGTCCTTTTAACAGGTTTCTAGAAATAATTAATCGCTGAATTTCATCTGTGCCGTCGTAAATTCTCCACAACCTGGCTTCACGATACCAGCGTTCAATCGGGAGTTCCCTCGTGTAACCCATGCCTCCATGGATCTGAAGCACACGGTCTACCACCCTATTTCCCATGTTGGCCCCATATAATTTTGCCATCGATGCCGCATGACGATTATCTTCTCCCTGATCGAGCGTGAATGCTGCATTGAGAACAAGCCATTTCGCTGCTTCAATTTCCACTGCAGAATCTGCGATTTGCCACTGAATTGCCTGCCTGCTCGAAATCGGCTTACCGAACGTTTCACGCTCTTTCGAATAGTCGACCGCCATTTTCAGCAGCCGTTCGGCAGCTCCTACAGCCCGTGCTCCGACTATCCACCTCGCGAATCCGATCCATTCTAGACCAAGATCATATCCAGCGTTCACTTTCCCTAATATATTTCGATCAGGAACTCGGACGTTATCAAAAACCAAACCAGCAGGTCCCCATTCCCCCATAGTATGGATATACTCAGATTTCCAGCCCATCTCCCGGTCCGCAATAAAACAAGTTACTCCTTCACGACCTCCAGATGATTCGTGCAGCTCCTTATCGGTAATGGCGACTACCATGACGAAATCGGCTTCATTTCCTCCCGTTATAAATGTTTTTTCCCCGTTTAAGATCCATTCATCTCCGTCCTTGACCGCGGTCATTTTCAGATTTCTCGTATCCGAACCTGCCCCCGGCTCTGTCATCGCAAAACATGACTTTTTCTCTCCGTTTATTGTAGGCAATAAATAATTTTGTTTCTGTTCCTCATTGCCATAATAGAGAATATTATCGGCCGACCCTCCAAATTGAAACGGGACGAAAGTTTTAGATACTTCTATAAGAACGATGGCCATCATCATCTGTCCTAAATCAGCACCTCCGTATTCTTCGGGTGTATTAATGCCCCAAAATCCTGCATCTTTAGCTTTTAATTGAAGTTCTTTCATTTTTTCCGAAGAAATTCCTGGCTTACCTTCTCTTTCATTTCTTAATACATCATTTTCCAAAGGTATTAATTCTTTTTCAACAAATTTACGAATAGTTTTTTGAACCATTTGCTGTTCGTCAGTTAAACGTAAGTGCATACAACGATCTCCATTCTCTTAGGATTTTATAAAAATTACTGTATGAACCACCACATACTAACTAGTCAGTATGTATTACTACCATAATATTTTAAACTTTCAGAAAATACAACCCATAATTTGTCACTTGTTGAATTCATTATTAGGGTAAGATGTCTTTTTACTAGAAATTTCTTCTGCTTTTATTAGAAAGACTTTGTTAAAGTTCCGTGTTGATATTCATATAAGCTCCCTGTAGTGGAAGACTAAGTTTCGAGACATTCTGCCTGTTTCCGTCACAAAAATAGAGCTTGATGGGCCGGGAAATCACTCGCTTTCCATGGGCGTACGGTGAGCTTCCTCGGGCTAGCGCCCTCCGGGATCTCACCATGTACTGTTCTCCCATAGGAGTCTCGCAATTTCCCGGCCCTTCTTGCTTTTGTGAAAATAACTGAAACATCTTAGGCGCTGCTTCACATAATAAATAACGGCTTTTGACCTTAAAGTGCAGAGGATCTTAGAACTAAAAATGCTATACCTATAGATATTTAGTGAAGGGCGGTCTCACTGCGCTCCCACGGAAAGCGAGCCATTCCCCGCCGCCCTGACCCACTCACCCAATGTCTCGAAATTTAGTCTTCCACAATCCTGCCATATTGTTGAATAACTCACTTATCAATATCAACAATCACCTTTAACTTAGCTATTAGAAAAAGGAACGAGGAAAACGACTTGCCATCCTGTCCAGTTCCATTTTGCTACACTCGCCATTAGCTTATCCTCATTTTTATACAGGTATTAAAACTTCTCGTTAAACATCGACAAAGTGGTTAACTTCTATCTCCCGATGAATTCAAGGAGTATCATAATAGGATCGATTCCTTTTTCTAACAATAAACAAATCTATATATTATAATTAATATGATTCATCTTAATGAAACGAAGGAATAGGACAAATACCTTCACTCATAACTTGCACATAGGAGGAGATTGTATGGATGCAGTGACGGTTGCCTCAACTATAGTAATCGGTTCGATGGCCATTGGAATATATACTCTTCATTGGAAAACCAAATCTTTGAAGGAAGCTAAATTAGACTATATCTTTTCTAAATCTAATAAATCTCCCAAAAAAAGAATCCTTCGTTTAATCGATCAATCGAAGAAATCTTTGGATGTTGCAATTTTTTTACTGACTGAAGAGGCTTTTGTAAGTCACATCGTTAAGGCCTCAAAGCGAGGGGTAAACGTAAGGGTGATCACTGATATTACACAAACAAATACTTTGCCTGCACAAAAAGAAATTATACAACAGCTCATTGATTCCGGGGTCCCTGTAAAGGTGAATTATCACGAAGGAAACATGCACCTTAAAGTGATGGTTTCTGACAAGAAAACAGTTACTACAGGCTCATATAATTTTACTAAGTCTGCTGAAAATAAAAATGACGAAATCCTTGTCACTATAAAGAGTAAGGAAATCGCTAAAGAGTGGTCGAGCAAGTTTGAGCACATGTGGAAAGACGAAGAAAATTACGGGCCATTGAAAAGAATTCCTTTAAAAAAGGATGCATAAATATAAAGAAAGGTTCGTCCATGCACGGACCTTTTCTCATGTGAATATATCAGACTTTGGTTATTTCTCTATTTCGAACTTTCACTCTGAAGGGTATACCCTTCCACGAGAGTCTAACGTTTCCCTCCCCTTTCCATATAAGTGTTTCGAAACCGCTACAAGAAAAAGCAAACATTTATGTTAGTGTGCTGATGGTTAATACGGCAGCGAACCCGGGGTTATCTCGAAGAAAAGTCTTTCAGAATCCTGCCATATTGTTGAATAACTCTTTTATAAAATCCACCTCCGCTAGATTTGCCTCAGTAGCTTATAAATGAGTCCCTTATTTATTATAGTCCCACAAAATTACCCATTCCCCTTCCACTTTTGCGACAAATACCTCTTGATGAAGCTTGAAATGTCCATATTTACCTCTATATGTTTGAATGACAGTAGTGGCATATACAACTCCGATCGGATCACGATCTTTTTCCATCGTCCAGTTTTTTATTTTTTTTGATCCCTCTAGAGAAAAAGTGAAGGTGGTCACTCCGAAATGATTCATAAATACATGAGCCCGATCCTGAAGGTAACTGCCTTTTGCAAATTTTTCTTTCATGAAAGGGTGGAGCAGTTCCCACGAATCGGAAAAATTCCCTTCCTGCTCGTATGTATAAAAAGATTCAACAATGCGCTTTGCTTGTTGTTCAGGTGATGTGTAGATGAATATAGCAATCGTAACAGCTATGGGGATGAGGACTATGGCACTGAAAAGCATGATTTTCTTCGATGATCCCATAAAAAGCTCCCCTCCTTTTTCTATAACGATATGCTGGGACTTTCTAAGTAAACACAGAAAAAGAAGGGTTTCCCTAATAATGTTGGGTTCAAAATCAAACGTATTTGCAGGAACGAAAACCCATAAAGAATAAAGCAAGTACTAAAAACGTTCAGGGGGTAACCCCTGAACGTTTTCAGATACATTTCTATATAACAATACTCTGTACTTTCATAGGTGCTTAAAATTTATCTGTCGAATTCAGAAATGAATTTTTGCCTCTTCATATATAATTGGCATTCGTTCACAACTCAGACCTTATGCTTAAACGTTTTTTAAAGCAGGTTACCATTATGAATAACTTTTATTTAGACTGCGGCGATATTTACTCGCTGGATGATCCTCCGGCAGCGTGCTATTTCCATGTGGAAATAGTTTTTCCCTCATCGTTCCTTGCTCATACTCTGTCTTGTATAACCCACGCTCTTGTAAAATCGGAATGACAAGATCGATGAAAGATTCTAAATCTCCCGGAGATACAAGGTGATTCAAGTTGAATCCATCTATACCTGATTCTTCGAATTGATATTGGATTTGATCGGCTACTTCTTGTGGATTACCTACGATGATATTTGGTCGATCTAAGCCATCAAAGCGCTGTAGTACTTCACCGACTGTCTGCTGCTGTTTAGGTGCATCTTTCGTAAGAGTAGCCGCTTTATAGTGGCCGCCTTCTGTTTTCTTTTTGTATTGGAAAATTTCATCCGGATCCTGCGCTTCGAATTCTGCTACATCATAGCCGCTTGCTCCATACTGAGCTTTAGCTGCATCAGGACTCCAGACATTATCATACTCTTCCAACTTCTTCTCAGCTTCCTCTGTAGTTTCGGCTACGATTACAGTTAGAAAGCAAATGATTTTCAAATTTTCCGGATTACGACCGTGCTTTTCAGCTCTTTCTTTTATATCGTCTGAGTAATAACGAATTCGCTGGGGCGTCGGTCCTCCGACAAAAATGCATTCCGCATGTTTGGAAGCGAATTCTCTTCCCCGCTCTGAAGTCCCTGCCTGATAAATCACTGGAGTCCTCTGTACGGATGGTTCGCTTAGATGAGGCCCTTCCACACTGAAGTAATGACCTTCATGATTAATTTCTTGGACTTTCTCGGGATCTACGAGCGTTTCATTCTCAGCATCCTCTACGACAGCTCCCTCGTCCCAGCTTTGTTCCCAAAGCTTGTATGACACATCAAGATACTCATCAGCAATATCATAGCGTTCATCGTGCTTAATCATATTTTCCAATCCGAAATTCCTTGCCGCATTTGGTAAATAAGAGGTCACAACGTTCCAGGCAACCCGGCCATTCGTTAAATGATCGAGCGTCGAAAACCTTCGCGCATTTCCAAACGGAGGTTCATATGTAGTACTGACCGTTACAGCAAAGCTCAAGTTTTCTGTAACACTTGCCATCGCTGAAACGAGCATGGCCGGATCGTTCAACGGTACACTCAACCCATCACGAATAGAAGGTTCTTTACTTTGACGATACACATCATAGATGCCAAGAACATCCGCAAAAAATACAGCATCGAACTTTCCTTTTTCCAAAAGTTTCGCCAGCTCCACCCAATAGTCCAAATCTTTGTAACGGCGGTGCCGTTTACTTTCCGGGTGTTTCCAGAACCCATGGGAATTGTGCATCGAACTATTCATATCGAACGCATTAATAATCATCTTTTTACTCAATTGACATCCTCCTCGAATCTTTAAAATACAAAAAACCTCTTCTCGGAAAAAAGAAGAGGTTTTAATATACAGATGCTTGTATACAGCTCTCCTTATCTCCCAAGCGTTACGCTTGCTGGAATTGGCACAGTACTGAATACAGTCTGCTGCCGAGGCTTCAAAGGGCCAGTCCCTCCACCTCTCTGGATAAGAAAGTACATAATTTATTGAATTATCCAACAATATACAGGAAGGCTATTTCAGTGTCAAGTAAGCTTTTAATGCTATTCCGGGTTACGGGCAGCTTTAGTAAAAATTAGAGAACTAGTGGAAAAGGCCTCCTTCAAGACGAAAGAAGCTCGTCAAATAAAATATAAATAATAGCTTACTGCTTTTCAAGCTCGTGCTGTTCCACCATCCACTTTATGAATTCCAATTCCTCTTCCTTTAAATCTCGGCCGACTTTTTCTCGAAATTCCTCTACTAATGTTTGATAGAGTTCTTCTGAATTCATCAATATTCCACCTTAGACAATATTCAACCTCTATTACGCCCTATTTTACTATACCGAAATATCTTTTGCACCGGTTAAATTCACTTAAGTTTATCAAATTATGAATAAAAAATGTGAAACATGTCATTTTTTCCGAATATTTCTGAAATGTTTAAACAGAGTCCATATAGGAAATTCAGTAATACACTCTACAAATTAAAAGAAGGTGAACCTATGTCAGAAATAAATAAATACTATACTAGCAGCTATGAAGAATCTCGGACAACATTTCGTCAGCATTTAACAACTATCCAGAAGAAATGGCCAGAAGCAACCCTTTCCACTAAATCTATAGGTGAGGAAGCAGATAATACAATTGACATCATTTTTTCAGAAGCACGAACCAGAAACGAACAGATTGTTTTCATGACCTCTGGTGAGCATGGAATTGAAGGCTATGCAGGGGGGAGTGTCATTCATTTGTTCGTAGAAGAATACATCGATAAGATAGACCCTGATACTACCGGAATATGTATCGTACACGCACTAAACCCATGGGGAATGAGACATTATCGCAGAGTGACTGAAAACAACGTAGACCTAAACCGCAACTATATATATAATTCTACAGCTGTTCCCGAAGACATTAATGAGAATTACGCTAAAGAAAGCGACCTCTTTTTACCAAACGGTAAGCTTGAAGATATAAATAAAGAAAAAACCCATTTATTCGCACAGTTAGGTAAAGGAATTGCTGATGAAGGGTACCAGGGTATTAAAAAAGCTAAAGGTATGGGACAATTTGAATTTGAGCGCGGAGTTTACTACGGTGGAAAAGCTGAAGAAGAATCAGCTGTATATTTAAAAGAACTGCAAAGAAAACTTCTATCATTGTTCGACCGTGTCATTCACATGGACTGGCACACCGCCCTTGGTCCAACAAATGAAGTAACCGCCGTCATTTCTGAGCACGATCCTCGTGAGGAAGAAGAAATCAAAGCGGATTACCAAATGAAAAACATACAAAAATTCAGTCCAAAAAAAGTGAAGGGAGATTCAACTAATCACTTTTTCAAATTGAAAAACGAAGAATACCCAGCCACCCATTTATTCTCTGCCTTGTTCGAATTCGGGACATTCGGTACTGGGAAGAGAGCTGAATTGCGTGAATTAACTACAATCGTTTTAGAAAACCAGCTCTACTGGGAAGGCGCTGAAAAAGAGAAAGACAGACAATGGGTGCTGGAAGAATTTCAGAATATGTTCTATCCTGAGGAGACTGAATGGAGAGAATCGGTATTGAAAGAAGCGCGGCTTGCGATAGAAAATGTATTAACAAAAGAAGGAATACTTCATTAAGAAAAACGTGGGGAAGGAACCCCGCGTTTTTTGTCATTTTGCTCTAAATTCCTTGTGATAGCTACAGCCTGAATAACTCTTATTTGAAACATCTCACAACCAAAATATTCGGTGGGTGTGGTAAAATAAGACTCGTGGTTTACCCTAATGGCAGGAGGATTGAAAATGTCCGATGAGTATAATTTAGCTGCATCAGAATTCCGTTCCTTAAGAAAAGCCTCTAGAAAAATGTTTGAAGTAATCAGTAAGCAGCTCGATGTCAACACTGCTTATGTTACAAAAAGAGGCGATCATGCGATGACGGTTCTTAGCTCGTTTAACGCCAAGGAAGAGATTATTCCTGAAGGATACTCAGTGGAGTACAGCGGTACTTATTGCCGAATGATTATTTCAAATGACAATGAGGCTATGACGACACCTAACTTAATCAAAGATGAAATAACCCGAGAACTTGAAGTTACCAGCCAGTTAGAGGTGAAGGGTTTCCTTGGAGTTGCATTGAAGGATTTGAACGGAGAAGTTTTCGGAACATTGTGTGTCATGGATAAGCAGGAGAAAGAGTTTAAAAAGAAAGATATAGATTACTTGAAGTCGATGGCTGAAGTATTATCCCACTTGATTGAATTGGATGAAACTAAATATAATATGTCATTACTGAATGTTCCAATCATCCCGATCACCAAAGGAGTTTCTATACTTACAATTCAAGGTATCATCGATAATTATCGTGCAGACAAAATTATGGAGAAAGTCCTTAAATACGGCTCAGAAAATGAAATCGATCACTTTGTGATTGATCTATCAGGCCTTGTCATTTTAGATGGTAAATTCCCTTGTGTACTGGTTGATATTGTCCAATCTCTGCAGCTTATGGGCATCGAAGCCATCATTACAGGGATTTCACCAGAGATTGCAAAGCACGAGGTTAACAACATCCAGCTACTCTCCTTAAAAACGAAAACCGTAGCAAACCTTGAATCCGCACTTGAATATATAGGTTTTCATCTCGTAGAAAAGTAAAAGGCTGGGGAGTTTCACATTTCCCAGCCTTTTCAATATCCTGCTATGTATTTTAAAAAACCTCACACTAGCTGTTGGAGGGTCATGACCGGATGCACCTTTATGAGCAATATTCAAAGTTTGCCTGCGGACTTTGCGTTTGATTTCATCAGCTAATGCACTATTAATTGGAATATGAACCCCTCCTAGAAATAAGCTTTATACTAAAAATATGAAAATAAATCTTCGCATATGCCTATTCTCCTTTCGTATTTTCACTCATTACTATAGCTGACCTACGTAAATGAAACATGAATCAGAGGTAAATAATTGTATTTTTACTATGAAAAACGCCCTGGATGCACCATTCTGAAAGGTTATCCCTTATATGACTTACTCCACCCCAGCTATCTTTATCGGCCTTTACGTGGTATGGTTAAAGTAACGACAAAGGAGGTCGATGTATGTCTAATCCCATATTATTGACAAAAGATCGGCAGCAGACGCATTCACTACAGGTGAAACGCATGGCGATTTATAAACAGAGTAAGATCATTGAAGCTACCGACGAACTTGAACACACCTACTATTTCTTCTTTCATGATGATCGTTTTTTAGACTATGCTTCCTCAAAAAAAATCCTGAAACGCTCCCATACACATTCAGCCTTTCAGAAAGGTCTCGTCCTATCATACCCTCACCCATTGATCGAAACATTGATTGCTCCTTATTCCCACTTTGAAAAACAGAACTTTAACATGCTCTTCAGAAGACTACAAAAGCAGTATACCCTGCAGCAGTCCGCTTTGATTGCGACTTATTTTGAATCTTTTATTCATAGAGATGAAATCGCCGAGATGATAAAATCCCTTCTCTACAAAGAACGTCGAGATGGAAAACTATTATCCTGCTACCGCATTTTGCAGATACTCAGAGACTTCGCACCTAATCACAGCCTTCTGAACGCTTTTGCAAGTGATATTAAATTCATCCAATATGATGAACGTTATCAAAAAGGTGATATGAAACTAATCTCCAAAGATCCCGTTTATATTGAAAATAAATTATTCTCTGCTAAACACAATGAAAAAGCGTTTAAAAAATTGGCCGCACTTTATAAAAAGCAATCACGTAATGCAGACGTTACAGCTCTCTATATTTCCCGTGTAATCCACACCCAAAGCCCGGAAGATTACCAGAACCTTCATACGTTCATCAGCGAACATTTTGCCGAAGATATTCAGCTTGAAATTCTAGAAGACTTATATAGAAAAAATGTTCATATCGACCTATTGGTTCAAGATTTATTACTGAGCTATTTAACTAATGAAAAGTTTACAGAGGCCTTCAAACTAATGGATAATCATGCGATGACACTTCCGCCCTCTCAGTCTAAAGCACTGATCAGCGCTTTAAAAAACAATGGAATGGATACAGAGTCTATTCCGCCTAAAGAGTTAGGCCAGGTACTTCTCACACTATTTAACTCCGATGATGATCAAGCCGGGGAAATGCTGAATCAGACTGTTAGTTCTCTTTTACGAGAAAGAGGTCTAAACTTCACTAATGAGTGGATAGAACCCTTTCATAAAATTACAGCCGCTCAAGGTACAGTTAATAAAATCAGTGAAATGAATGAAATCGCCGAAGACCCGAATCAACAGCAGCGGCTTGGCGAACTATATCATGAATTTAATTACCCACAAAAAGCGATCGAGTGTATGAGCTGGGAAATGGAGCTTCGGGATGACGATCCAATGCCCGTCCGCTGGCTTGCTAAATTATATCAAGAATTAGGGATGGATGAGGAAAACAAAGCGTACGAACAGCTTTATATCAATATGGTCAAACATTCCTAACAAAAAACCGGCAGCTCTGCCGGTTTTTTGTTGCTTTAAATGAGTTCCCGTTATACCTAATGCATTTACAAAAATAACCTAGGCTTAGGGATACCTTTTTCTTCCCTTCCAACTCCGAAATCGTCAAAATCTCCCACCAGTGACGAGCAGTCTACTGGAAAATCAAAAGGAATGAATTGACGGTAGTTGTCTGAATTAAGTTTTGCATTTCTATAATCATCAATCGGTTGATCCACAGAAATAGCTGCTCGGCGCTGCCCTTTCAGATGGTTTACAATGACCTCGCCAATATACCTGCCCAGTCTTAACCCTTCTTCATTATCTGAAGGGAAATGTACCCCTCCATACAAACGGCTTACCGCATCATCTTCTGCAATCCTATTCAGTTTTTTTCTTTCTTTAGGAAAAAAGTAGCTGAGCACAACCTCCGCACATCCTGACATTGTGGCATGACCGGAAGGATAAGTTGGAAAGCGCGGAGTACAAAGCAGAGTTTTCATTTTTTGATCATATTGATTCGGCCTTGCTACGTCCCACTTGTATTTCAAATCCCACACAATGATCATCGTGTCATTGACAGCTGCCTGCACTACAGCTAAAATCCTTGCAGCAGCAGTCGGGGCGACATTATAAGTATCTATGAGGCGATCGATTACAGGGGTCCACTGTTTTGTCGGAACTCCAGTACCATAATAAACGGCAATATTTTTCTGTTCAGTCGTTAAATTCCCGAGGGTGTGCTGTACTTCATACAACTCTTTTTCAAAATCCACGTTATTTGGATGAGCGATAGGCAGACGCATTTTTCTCCCATATGGATCAAGAAAATTCCCCTGTTTGTCTCTTTTTAAAAACATTAGTGGCCATGAACCCGCATCAGGCGTTACAGCATCAGTCGGGGGATGACGCTCTCCTGCATAGGCGACCTTCGACCACCGTAAATAATTGATATCCATTTCCATCATCTCCTAATTACCTTATCCCATAATATGAATGGAAAGCGGAGATGTATGGACTATTTCAATATTTTCTTCAGTCAATTGAATGTAATCGACCTAAGCTGTTATCTTAGAGATATACTACTTTTTGGAGGTGCCCTATTGATCAACGATGCCATATCTGCGTTAAAAGGAAGCTGGCTTCTGCTGCGTTCCATTGCCGTCATTTCTTCTAGCGTTGCTACCATTGTCTCAACCGTTCTTCCCTTATACTTATATTTTTCAATTCCAAATCAGACAATGATCCCGTTATTTTTCCTATTGGTACTTGGAGCATTTATCATCCATGGAGTTTTAACTCATATATTAAATGATTACGTTGATCATCTATCAGGAACCGATGAACATAGTCCGGCTATTCTATCTGGAGGAAGCCGTGTCATCCAAACTGGATATATCACGTCAGACAAGCTTTGGAAAATAGGACAATTCCTAATTGTCCTCCTCCTTGTTACCATAATAACTTTTACAGCACTCAGTTTTTACAAGCTTGCGATTTTATTATCAATCGGCCTATGGGGAGCGATTTCTTATTCTCTTCCACCGTTGCAGCTAAGCTACCGCCCTTTTCTCGGAGAATGGTTATCCACTTTTCCTTCCGTACTTTTCCTCGGATTAGCCGGTGCGTGGCTGACACTTGATCACCTACCTGAATGGGTACTGCAAAACGCTGTCATCAATGCTTTATTCTGCATAGCCTGGGTTATGGTCCACCATATTCCTGATCTTGAAGCTGACAAAAAGGCCATTCCTGTAAAACAAACAAGTGTTGTGTGGTCAGTTGAAAAATTCGGCATCGGCTTCAGCCGTCTTCCATCCCTTCTGTACTTCGGTTTAACAGGGGTATGTGTCATCTGGCTCGGCTTTGACCGGTTATTGGCTGGTTTCGGTCTTCTTGCTTTCGTTACCGCAGCTGTCTACCTGATCATTAAAATGAAAGTAGAGGACCCTGAGCAGGTTTCGACTTATGAGAAAATCATTTTAATTCTAGCAATGCTAAATGCCGTTTTGCTTGGCATCTTCATCTGACTAGAACTACAAGCAGTCGGGGGTGAATTAGCTGCTGCTATGGAGGAGTTCTGGAGCTATGTGGTTGAGTTTTTAGGTGTAATGGAGAAATTCTAAAGTTTTTTGTGGTCTAATTATAATTATGAAGGCATTCAAAGCTGAAATGCAGGAATAACCTCCACAAAAAAAGACAGGAAAAGTTCCTGTCCCTAAAGGTCGCTGCATATTAGTAGACTCCCCTTATATGATCATGCACCTTTTCATCGTAAAATTTATCAATCTTACTTAACTCATTCTGCGAAAATTCATTTACGTGTAAAGCATTCAAATTATCCTGCACCTGTTGTACATTGCGAAAGCCCGGAATCACACTTGTAACTGCTTCCTGCTGTATAATCCACTTCAGGGCGGCTCTCGTCATATTTTCACGCTCATCCGCGATCCATTTTAATTGTTGGCTCAGTTCAACACCTTTGGTGAATTCTAAACCACCAAAGGTTTCGCCTACATTGAAAGCCTCACCTTCTTTATTAAAGTTGCGGTGATCATCCTTCTCAAAAGTGTGCTCTTGATTAAATTTACCTGTCAACAAACCACTTGCTAAAGGAACACGCGCAAGGATTCCAACTTTTTTCTCCAACGCAGAAGGAAATAATTTCTTCAAAGGTTTTTGGCGAAGCATATTGAAAATAACCTGAAGTGAACTTGCTTTCGTATTTTCCAATACGAACAGCCCTTCTTCTATGGTTTCCACGCTAACCCCATAATATCTGATTTTCCCTTCCTCTTTCAGTTTCTCTAACACTTCAAAAACTGAACCGTCCTTCATAATTTCAAAAGACGGGCAATGAATCTGATACAGGTCCACTTGTTCCCTGTTCAGCCGCTTCAAACTGTCTTCTAGATAAGTTGAAACCTGTTCCATCGAATAATTTTCAGGGTCATCAATATCCCCTTGCCGGCAAAATTTAGTGGCAATTTTAATCTCTGCTTCCTTACCTTTTGTTGCTTTTGCCAGCAGCTCTTCACTGTGCCCCATTCCGTACACGTCTGCGGTGTCAAAAAAGTTTACACCTGCATCCATTGCCGTTTGGAGTCCTTCCAAAGCTGCACGATCATCTGTTTTCCCCCAGCTGCCGCCAATAGCCCACGTTCCAAAACTTAATTCACTGATTTCTAAATCTGTGTTACCTAATCGATTATATTTCAATGTTAAGCCTCCTAATGCCAGGGGCTGCCTTTTGATCAGGCAGCCCCTCCACAATTATTTTCGAAAATGAGCCAGTTGTTCATTTAGAGTACTAGTTTGTGTATACACCTGTTGGTAAATCTTAAACAATCGGATGTATTCTTCAACCTTATCTTCTTCAGGTTCAAATGTTCGATCTATCTTAATGAATGCTTCTGCACAACCTTCAAGAGAGTCAAACCAGCCACAGCCATATGCTACTATCATCGCGGCCCAGATGGGGTGGGATTAAATATTGAAGGCTGTGTATAGTGTGGGGAAGAATTTTCTCAGGAGAGTTCGGTCACATGTTTGATTACAAGTGATTTTCTATACCTTTAAGCTGCGTTGTTTAATACCGTCCAGTAAACCTTTAATGTAAAGTTGGTGAAGATGGCTCCTCTAACCACCATCTTTCCAATATATATAAATTATTGTGTCACATAATCTGACAACTTCATTGAATCTCATAATAAAAATGATTATTCTGAATATTCAGGAGGATGATTATGGAACATAAAAAATATTTACAACAATCAATCCAATTAGCTGTAGAAAACATTCAAACAGAAGGCGGCCCATTTGGGGCGATCGTAGTCGATCAATATGGAAACATTGTAGGAGTCGGACAAAATAAGGTCACATCTTCTAACGACCCAACTGCTCACGCTGAAGTTCAGGCCATCCGAAAAGCCTGCCAAAATCTCGATACATTTCAGTTGACCGATTGTGTACTATATACAAGCTGTGAGCCGTGTCCAATGTGCTTAGGTGCTATTTACTGGGCACGCTTGGAGGAAGTGTACTATGCTGCAGACCAAAAGCTCGCAGCTGCAGGTGGTTTCGACGATCAATTTATTTATGAAGAAATCAATAAGTCTCATAGAGAACGAACCATACCATTTTATGCATTGGATCTGCCCGATAAAAACCTACCTTTTGAAACGTGGGCAAGTCAAGAGGAAAAAGTGGAATACTAACAGTGAACGAATCGTTCGCTTTTGTGGTTGAATAATTTCGCAACGCACGAAAACCCAGTCATTTGACTGGGTTTTTGCTTACTTAAAAAAGTCATGTTATCACGGTGGCTGCCCCTCTAAATTTGAAATTAGTAAACGTTTACTCCCTTCTCCAATCAACAATTTGTTATACTTATAGTAAGTCATATTCTTATTCAAGGGTTATATAGTGAAAAATTGACACATAAACACTAAAAAATTTTCTTACCCAACTGTCATAGTTTTTCACTTATACGACCACTCTTTTATTAGAGTCATAAGGAATATAAGTACGAAGCACAAGAACTTAATTTACACCCCACAACCATAGTTGAATCTATTCACCCTGGAGGAATACAAATATGGAAATCAAAGAAAAGTTACTCTCAAACGGCTGGAAGAAGTTCACTTTCTCAAACAATAAAGGTATAACCATCTCTGTCTTGGATTATGGCGGCATCATTACTGAAATCAACGTTCCAGATCAGAAAGGTACAATTGAGAATGTTGTTCTTTCCTACAAAGATTATGACAGTTACATAAACGATCCAAACTATTTTGGAGCTTTGATCGGCAGAGTCGCGGGCCGAGTTGAAGGTGCGTCTTTTTCACTGAATGGTAAAGAATACAATCTAGATGCAAACGATGGCGATAACTCTCTCCATGGTGGAAAACAAGGCTTCAATAAGAAAATTTGGGAAGCTTCCCCTTTCCAATCATCAACAGATGTAGGGGTAGTATTTACTTGTGAAAGTCCTCATTTAGAGGGCGGCTATCCAGGCAGCGTTTCTATAAAAGTTACGTACCAATTAAACAATCAGAATCAGTTTATAGTTGATTATCAAGCGATCAGCGATCAGGATACACCTATCACCTTAACCAATCATAGTTATTTCAACTTAAGCGGTAATGCGAAGCGCACCATTTGTGACCATAAAATGAAGATAGCGAGCGATCGTTTTGTCGAATTAGATGAATACCTAATTCCTACAGGGAATATAAATTCAAATCAGGATACCCCTTTTGACTTAAGAAATGAAACGACTCTGAAGTCCCCGCTAGGTTCAGATCATTCTCAAATCCAGTTGGCAGGCAATGGGTACGATCATTATTTCATCTTCAAAGAAACAGGTGAAGAACAAGTGACGTTAAGAGATGAAGACAGCGGCAGAGTATTAACAGTCCATACGACTCAACCTGGAATGGTTTTATATACGGGGAACGGTTTGGGCGATGAATTTCAATTAGCCAGCGGCCCTGCGGAGAAACACTCCGGCTTATGTTTAGAAACCCAGGCTTCTCCTGCTTCACTTCATCACGATGGATTCCCCAGTGCTTTGCTGAAAGCTGCAGAACCTTATAATAAAAGAACAACATTTACTTTCGATACATTTTAAAAGTTACAGCCTTCCCCCGGTTTTGATTACTGCGTGGGAAGGTTTGTTTAGTATGTGATATAGTATATATATATACATACTTTTTTACTAAACATAGCTAATGAATTTGAAGGAGAGAACATCATGGCAACGATTCGCGACATAGCGGAAAAGTCAGGATTTTCCATCGCTACAGTTTCCAGGGTATTGAATTACGACGCCACTTTGTCCGTTTCTGAAGAAACTAAAAAACGGATATTCAAGGCCTCTGAGGAATTGAACTACCGAACGTTAAAACAACGGGCGACCAAAAATGGAAAAAAGAAGCACCGTCTCGGAATCGTTTTATTCCATTCCGAACAAGATGAAATCAGCGACCCTTATTTTTTAGCCATCCGTCTGGGAATTGAGAAAGAGAGTACCGCTAAACAGATTGATTTAATCAAGATTTACCGAAAAAACGATCAGCTTGATTTATCTGATGTAGGTGCCATAGACGGGATGATTGTGGTTGGCAGAATCCCTCCCGAAGAAATCAAAGAGATAAAAGATATCACAAACTACATTACATTCGTAGATTATTCTCCTTGCGAATTAACTTATGACTCTGTAGTTATTGATTTTCAAAGGGCCATGATTGATGTACTGGATCACCTGTTAGCACTGGATCATCGCGACATCGGGTTCATTGGAGGTATTTTGAATCCCCGCCCGAATGAAACCTTGATGGACTACCGTGAAAGATTCTTCCGGGATTATTTAGCTTCCAAACACATTCTCAATGAAAAATCCATATTCATTGGACAGTTCACAACAGAGGACGGCTATCGCCTAATGCACAAAGCTTTACAACAGTCAAAACTCCCTACTGCTTTTGTTGTAGCCAGCGACTCAATGGCAATCGGGGCATTAAGAGCGCTTCACGAAAACAAAATCCGCGTGCCTGAACAAGTCTCTATTGTCGGTTTCAACGATATTGCTGCCTCCAATTATCTTCAACCATCTTTATCGACGGTGAAGGTATATACGGAATTCATGGGAGAAACCGCAGTCGAACTTATGATCGAACGTTTAAATACAAAGAGAGAAATCGCGAAAAAAATTGTCATTCCGACAAAGTTGATTCAAAGGGAAAGCACAGTGAAACTCCGTTAAAAAAGGCTTGGCGCATATGCCAAGCCTTTTTGTTTACTAATGTTTTGCTTTTAACTTATATAGTGACGACGTAAAATCTCCCAGTTTTTCATTTTGTGGAGGCACAGACCCAGAATATTCATTTTCAAGCATCAGTCCGGCTCTCATAAGTTCATCTCCGTAAAAGCTGGCTGCCCAGCCTTCGATTTCATACTCCTGGTGTTGATCCAAACCTTTTAATAACAATCGAGGAAACCCGGGATTCGGTTCAGCGAGAATCTTGTAATAACCGACGAGTGCTTCCTTTTGATCAGAAGATACAACCATCCATGCTACTCGATTGCCTCCATCATCAAACGGACTGAGCAGACGGTAGAACGTTCCGAATTGCAGCAGTTGTCGGTGCTCCTTATAAAACTGGACTTGCTGCCTTACTTCTTCCTGTTCCTCAGAAGACATACGGGTAATATCCAGTTCATAGCCGAAGGTTCCAAAGAAAGACACATTTCCACGCATAGATAGACTCGTATGTCGATGAACCTGGTGGTTCGGCACGTCAGAAACGTGGGCTCCAATCGAACTTAATGGATAAGCCATCGAAGTTCCATATTGAATGTTCAATCGTTCAACAGCATCCGTGTCGTCACTCGTCCACGTTTGTGGAGCATAGTACAGCATCCCAGGATCAAAACGTGCTCCTCCGCTGGCGCATGACTCGAATAGCACATCAGGGAACTTAGACGTCAATCGTTCGTATAAATCATACACACCTAAAATATAGCGGTGGGCTACTTCACTCTGTCTTTGTGCCGGCAAATCTAGAGAACCGATTTCCGTCATATAACGGTTCATATCCCACTTAACATAAGAAATAGGTGCTTGACTCAGTACGTCTGCCATCTGATCATACAGATTGTCGACAACTTCGTTTCGTGAAAAATCCAGGACGTATTGATTTCTTCCATGAGACTGGCTTCTTCCTTTGACTTGAATAACCCAGTCTGGATGTTTCTTGTAAAGTTCACTCACTTTATTGACCATTTCCGGCTCAAACCACAACCCGAATTTCATACCAAGATCCGTGATTTTCCTGGCGACCCCTTCAATACCATTAGGCAGTTTTTCTTTATCGGAAAACCAGTCTCCTAGCGAAGTGGTGTCATCATCTCTTTTGCCGAACCAACCGTCATCGAGTACAAACAATTCAATTCCAAGGTCTTTTGATTCCTTAGCAATTGACAACAGCTTTTCTTCGTTAAAATCAAAGTATGTCGCTTCCCAGTTGTTTATAAGTACGGGACGCTCTTCTTTTTTCCACGGTCCACGTACGAGACGTTCACGATAAAGTTCATGATAGGTTTGGCTCATGCCATTTAATCCCTCGTCTGAATAGACCATCACGACTTCAGGCGTCTGGAACGATTGACCAGGCTCGAGCAGCCAGCGGAAATCAAACGGATTGATCCCCATCGTCACTCGTGCCACATCATATTGATCAACTTCTACCTGGGCAAGGAAGTTTCCACTGTATACGAAATTGAAACCATAAACTTCTCCTTGAAATTCATCCGCATTTGTCCGTTTCAAGGCGAGAAACGGATTTTGCTGAGAACTGCTCGTCCCTCTAGTGCTTGAGATGCTTTGAATGCCCGGCACAAGCCCTCTTGATTTCACATGACGCTCTCTCGACCAAGAACCAGATAGCTGAACCATTTCAAAATCGGCATCAAAGAGGTCAACACTCGTGCTGAGCGCACGTGTCAATTCAAGCTTCTCTTCCCCTTTATTCACAAACTCTGCACTGCGGACCACGGCATTACGAGTTTCATAAATGGAATAAGTCAACTTGATTTCTGCATCAATCAATGAATCAAATAATGTAATGACAAGTGTAGATGCCTCCTCATCACTTTCAGTATAAGTAGCCGGCAGACCGTTCAATTCAGGCTTCCCTTTATAAATCTCATGAGAGAGATACTCGAATTGAGTAGTCCGGCTTCCATTTTCCTGAAGAATTTGAAAAGCAGGTTCACGGTAATCCGTCGTCCCATAGGAAGGATATTCCTGTTTAATGATATCTAAAGAAAATTCGAGATCCCCTTCATATACACTGGACATCCCTGCTCGTGCCTGCGTCCTGAACAGGTGTTGGAAAGAATCGCGATGACGGATTGCCTTTCCATAATATAAATGACCAAGCTGTTTATTTTTCATAACCGTGAAAATATAGCTGATTCCCTCGTTTTGTAAGTGAAATTCTTTTGTTTTTTCATTAAAATATATTGGCATCCCTAATCCTCCATTACTACGATTTCAGTAAAATTATCCTTTGACTGCCCCAGATGAAAGTCCAGCGATAAAGTACTTCTGTAGGAAAAGGAACAAGATCGCCATCGGAATCATCGCCATAAAGGCTGCGGCGGCGACAAGCCCCAGGTTGTTCTGGTTTTCGCCAAAGAAACTTGCCATTGCTACGGTCAGTGTTTGAACATCGCTGCTCTGCAGGAAGAAGATCGCAAATTGATAGTCATTCCAAATGAATACACAAGCAATGATCAGAACAGATGCCGTCACTGGTTTCAACAATGGAAACACGACTCGGAAGAAAATACCGATTGTGCTCGCTCCATCGATCTTCGCCGCTTCTTCCAATTCTTTTGGAATTGTAGAGCGAATGAACCCTGAGTATAGAAAAATAGTCAAAGGTAAAAATGCGGCGACATTGTTCAGTATGGCAATCGTACGTGTGTTCAGCATACCTATATCTACTACCAGCTGGTAAAGCGGTACAAGAGCAGTTAGTGGAGGAACAACCATAATGGCTATGAAAAACATCATCGCTGCTTTGTTTAATTTAGTATTGCGCCTGGCTAGTGGATAGGCTGCTAGTGAACCTATGAAAATTAATAAAACTGCTGCAAAAAAAGTGATAATAAACGAATTGACAAAAGCAGGTCCCAAATTCGCTTCCTGCCAGGCGATGGTGAAGTTTTCAAGGGTGAAGTATTCCGGAATAGCCCAGCGGGAACTGAAATCTCCGCGTGTTTTCAATGATGTTGTAATCAAAATATAAAACGGAATAGCGTGTAGAGCTGCTACAAGAACAGCGAGCAAAGCCAACAAACCTTTTTTCTTATTTTGTATCATTACGCTTCAATCTCCTTCCGTTTGAAGTACCATAGAGCAAGCAAGCTGAGAATCAGAATTATGAAGGCTACCAACACACCTTGAGTAGCTGCATATCCTGCGTCCTGCCTGCTGAAATAAAGATCGTACATAAATGTAGAGCTGGACTGTGACGCATTACCCGGGCCGCCGCCAGTCAAAGCTACGATGACATCAAACAGTTTCAAACCACCAATGATATTGATAACTACGTTGATCGTGATCGATGGTGCAAGCATTGGCAGTGTAATTTTCTTAAATTGTTGAAAGGCAGTAGCACCATCTATTTCTGCTGCTTCATAAAAATCTTTCGATATGCCTTGTAAACCTGCCAGATAAATGATCATTGCAATACCGACAAACTGGTAAGTATTCACTAGCACAATAATGTAAGGGTTGATATCAGCATTCCCAAGTGCGTTGATCGAGTCTAAACCAAAGAACATCAATGCATCATTCAGAGCTCCATTTTGGAATGCGAAAAACAGATAAAAAATGTACCCCATAATTAACGGACTAATGATAACGGGAAGGTAAACAATCGTTCGGGTTACTGTCCGAAATTTTATTTGATTATTTAATAAAAGTGCGTAAAAAAGACCGAGCGCGTTTTGTAAAATTGTACTCCCTATCCCATATAGTAAGGTGTTTCGAATAACTGTCCATGTCGTCGGATCATTGAACATACGCGTGTATTGTTCGAGCCCTACAAAGTTGAATGATTGTGAAAAACCGTTCCAATCCGTAAAGGAAATCCTGACACCATCCATGAATGGATAGACAATGAAAGCGGTGACAAATAAAACGGCGGGAAGATACATCCACCATAATGATTTTTCTCCATTAATCCCGCGTTTTTTAGTAGATTTCCCTGGTTTCCTTTTACTTTTCTCAACGAGTTCACTCATAATTTATGTCATCTCCTTATCACTGCGCGATCGCATTCATTAAAACAGAAGGGAGAGAGCATCCTCTCCCCCTTTTCTTTCTATTGAATGAATATTATTCGCTGTCACTTTCTTCTCGTAAGCGCTCATATTCAGATTCCATAGTTGATGCCGCACCTTCAGGGTCTCCCCCAGCCAACAACTCTTCTGTTGTAGTAGACATGACATCCCACATGCCACTTGGTAAATAGACGCGGTCGAAATAGCTGACAATTTCGTTATCTGAATATTTTTGTAAATCCTCAGAGAAATAAGTGTCTGCTTCTACACCTTCAATAGCTGAAGCTAAATTCGTTCCTTCTGCAATACGCTGTGCATTTTCAGGTTCAGCCATAAACTCGATGAACTGCTTCGCTTCATCTTTCATTTCAGACTCTTCAAAGATGGCAAGTGTAAAACGTTCTCCGCCAATCCAAACTTGCTCGTCCCCTTCATGAACGGCCGGTGTTGGCATCAGACCAACTTCCACATCTTCATTCATTGCTGTTGCATCAGGTCCAACTGAACCACCTGCAAACATGAAAGCGGCCTGTTCTCCCGCCATAATTTCTGGAGCCTGGGCAAATTTAGCTGTCAAAACATCTTGATTCAGCAGTTCATTCTCCTGCAGCATCAACAATTGTTCTGGAAGCCACTCATATTGGCTCCAGTCGAATGAACCATCAAGAAATTCTTCTGTATAATCATTTTCTTCATCTGTCGCAAACATCGGAGTCATCATTTGGTCAACCATCTGACCAAGCGGCCAACCATCGCCTCCACCGATCCATAACGGAGCAACTTGACCTCCGCTTTCATCACGAACAGTTTCCAGAGCTGCAACGAACTCATCCCAAGTTTCTGGTACTTCGATACCATATTCATCTAGAATGTTCTTATTATAAATGACACCATCCTGAGCCATATTCACAGGGTAGGTATAAACTTTTCCGTCTTCATCAGTAACGATATCTTCCATTGCAGGATTCATATCGTCCACCCAGTCCATGTCCTGTTGGTCGAGTGTATACTCACCATAGCGAAGCTGGGACCAGCCGTGAGTATCAAAGATGTCCGGAAGGTCGTTAGCTGCCATCTGCACTCTCATTTGATCCTCATAGCCACCACCTGGAAAACTTGCTTCAACATCAATTTCGGTTTCTTCTTCAAATTCACTGATCAACTCTTCAAACGTATCTCTTTCTCCTTCACTACTTGCAGAAAGAGCCATTGTCAACTTGCCTTCCTGGCCGCCGCTGACTTCTCCTTCGCTTCCACCACTTCCATTACCACTCTCTTCTCCGTTGCCGCCACAAGCTGCTAACAATGCGACCATCCCGATACTGCCTGCCCACTTTACAAATGAGTTCTTCATAAAATACCCCCTTGTTTGTTTTAAAAGCTCTAAAACATTAACCGTCGTTAACCTGGTACTTCACCTTTAGTAAAACGAGTAAACAAAAAATCAATTAACTTTTACTAAAATTTTATCTTTGTTAAATAAAATATATCAGAACGAGAAAACGCTTTCAAGTATTTTTAAGAAATTTCTCATAATTTTTTAGTAAGTTAACAATTAGTTTTTTCTTATATAATGTTGTTTTGTGTTTTTGCTAAAAATGACGTTATACCTTTTTATTAATATTTCATATAAAACCTTTTTAAATCTAGAGAGTTATGTATTGATATGCCAGTTTTTTTACAGGTTTTATTTCTATATTTCAAGTAAACTCAAGGCATCCTTAAGTTGATACCTTTTCAACTGCGTGCGTTGAGTCTCCTCATTATCTTAAGGGTGTTTGGCTTCTTTCCCGCGAATTACGATCTATTTTTAAAACTCTATTTCTTTAAGTCTAAACATCTCAATAAATTTTACACCTTAAAATAACATTTTGAATTAAATAGTAATTTGTGATACTTTTAAGTTAAGTAAATTTTAGTAAATGAAGTGGAGGTGTGACATGGCGAGTTTAAAAGATGTAGCAAGAGAAGCAAATGTTTCCATAGCGACTGTTTCCAGAGTATTGAATGAAGATAAAAATTTATCCGTAGCCAATACTACTAGAGAGAGAGTTTATGAATCTGCAAGGAAGTTAAATTATTTGTCTCTGTCTCATAAGAAGAAATCCAATGCACGACCTTCCAAAAAAGCTATTGGTATGATCGTATTCTGCTCAAAAGATTATGAGTACGAAGATGAATATTTCTCTTCTATTCGAAGAGGCATTGAAGCAGAATGTTTAAGGCAGGATATCGTTATTTCTACTTTAGTCAGGCAGGAACAGAATCTATTAGAAGAAAACAGGTTGGACGACCTTAGCGGAATCATCGTCGTCGGAAATATTTCACCCCAATTAGTACACCAAATTTATTCTAAGTATGAAAGAGTCGTATTTGTTGATGAATCACCAGGACTCGAAAAGTTCGACAGCGTAACGTCCGATTTTCATAGTGCGACTACTCGGCTTTTGGAGCACCTTGTATCACTTGGTCATCAGAACATCGGCTTTATAGGCGGTCCAGAATTCGTCCACTCTCCTATGAAAGACCGTGAACTTCAAGTGATTGATAACCTGGAAAAATTAAGGTTCGAACCTTATAAAAAAATCATGTCAAAGAGAGGGTTTTATGATGAAGGAAACGTGTATATTGGAGATTGGTCAACAGATGCCGGCTATCAACTAATGACTCAAGCCATAGCAAAAGGCGATCTCCCTTCATCGTTCATCATTGCAAGCGACCCACTCGCAGTTGGTGCGCTTCGTGCCTTACATGATGCAGGGTTGAATGTTCCAAACGATGTATCGATCGTCAGCTTCAACGACATAGAAATGGCGAAATATTTAAACCCTCCTTTGACTACGGCGAAAGTTTTTTCAGACGAAATGGGTAAATCAGCAGTAAAATTATTGAATGAACGAATAGAAGGAAGAGTTGTCCCATCTAAAATCATTCACCCCTGTAAGATTCAATTCCGTGAATCCTCGGGTTCAGTGAAGCATAGAACCAGCCCAGAATTACCAGTTTAAATGAGTGGCATCTCATATGATATGGATTGAAAAACGCACCATCTTTATTTTTAAAAGCGCTTACAATAAAGTTCACTCATAACAGGAGGAAAATACATGTCCAAAATTACATTTATCGGAGCAGGAAGCACGATCTTTGCGAAAAACATACTCGGAGACTGTATGTTCGTTCCATCCCTCGAAGGCTTTGAATTCGCTTTGCACGATATCGATGAAAAACGACTTAAAGAATCTGAACAAATGCTGAAAAACCTTTCTCAAAAGTATAATCCATCAATTAAAATAGTTTCTTATTTAAACAGACGGGAAGCGTTAAGTAATGCAAAATACGTTGTTAATGCGATACAAGTCGGCGGGTATGAACCGAGTACAGTGATCGATTTTGATATCCCTAAAAAATATGGGTTACAGCAAACGATCGGAGACACCATCGGCATCGGAGGTATTTTCCGTACGCTGCGTACGATACCTGTTATGCTTGATATCGCAAAGGATATGGAGGATGTTTGTCCAGAGGCCTTGTTGTTGAATTACACGAACCCGATGGCTGCATTAACTGGTTTCATGAATCGCCACACGAATGTGAAAACGATCGGACTCTGCCATAGTGTGCAAGTCTGTACAAAAGAATTGTTTGAAAACCTGGATATGGAACATGAAGGAATTGAGGAACGGATTGCTGGAATCAATCATATGGCTTGGCTGTTAGAAGTGAAGAAAGACGGAGAAGACTTGTATCCTGAGATTAAGAAACGTGCTAGAGAAAAGCAGAAGGAAAAGCACCATGATATGGTTCGCTTTGAATTGATGGATAAATTCGGTTACTATATCACAGAATCTTCCGAGCACAATGCCGAATACCATCCCTATTTTATTAAAAGTCAATACCCTGAACTCATCGAACGATTTAATATACCGTTAGACGAGTATCCACGCCGCTGCGTCAATCAAATTAAAGAATGGGAAGAAATGCGTGAGGAAATTGTGCATAACTCCCAGCTATCGCATGAGCGTTCAAAGGAGTATGGTTCACATATCATCGAAGCGATGGAAACTAATATTCCTTTCAAGTTTGGAGGAAATGTGATGAACACCGGAGGACTCATTTCAAATCTCCCAGAGAATGCTTGCGTCGAGGTACCATGCGTAGTCGACAGAAACGGAATCCTCCCCACTTATATCGGAGAGCTTCCTGAACAATTAGCTGCCTTGAACCGTACGAATATCAACACTCAATTGTTAACGATCGAAGCCGCAGTCACTCTTAAAAAAGAACATATTTACCAAGCGGCTCTTCTCGATCCGCACACAAGTGCTGAGCTTTCTATGGATGACATTATTGCTATGTGTGATGATCTTATCGAAGCTCACGGTGACTGGCTGCCTGAATATAAATAAATGCATAATAAAAAAACGACTGAGAAGGCTGTAAGTCAGCCTCTTTCAGTCGTTTTTTGAATTCTATTATAATGGACCAAAAAATCTTCAATGTGAAATAATTTAAATTCCATTAAGAGTAAAACCACTTCCATCTACTTAAGAAATCCCATACTGTCTTAGGTAGAAAGTTGACCTTTCCTTTTTATTGCCGTCTAGGTGAAAATGGTTTCATAATAATGAAGTAGGTTTCTCGTATGAACGATAGTTAAAATTACTTCTCTCGAACATGTGCATGCTTATCCCCCTCCGATTCTCTATACTTGCTTCCCCTTCCCTCTAACAGCCAGCCGTAAAAATTACTACATTCTAAACAAAGCTCCACCCAAAGCTTATTATTCTCAGTAATCGGCACAACCTTTACCTGATCTGTTACGACTTCGCAAAAATAGCAAGTATTCTTCATCCGATTGATCGCTCCCCAAATGTAAGTGATTCAATACTACCTCTTATTCTCTACTAAGTTGAATCGGTACTATTATAATTCTCCTTGTTCAAAGCCCTCTAATTTCACGATTTATTCATATTAAATCCTCCTTACGACTGCATGTAAGCTGCCAAAATGAAAGTTTAGACATATTAAATAGTTTCTTTTTTGGAAATGCTTTTAATATACAAGACAGGAGCGATTAACTATGAGAGCATTCCTTATGATGATCAGTATTTTCACATTAACAGCCTGCGGCAGTGAAAGTTATAACCAGCAAGCCAGACCCGCCCCACCCTTTGAAATCACCGATGTTCATTACAACGACTCACTTGAATACGATCAATTTTTCAACTTTACAAGTTTCCACCTAAAGGTCGATTACAGGGAAGATTTGACCTTTACCGTGAATTATGAAATCGATCCAGCAAACCAGATAAAAGCAAACATCGAAGAGCTAAACAACGTGGAACTTAGAGATGAAGAAGCGTTCAATCAATTATCTACTACTTTTAATGGGTTTACATTTAATGAGTACACTAAAGAAGATGAAGTGATTGATGAGGTCATTGAAACTTTCGATTTGGATCCTGATTTTAATACATTTGAACTTGCTGTGGAATATGAGAATGGGGAAAGGAACTCCTACTACAAATAAAGAAAGAGCCCTTAGTCAGGGCTCTATTTCAACTATTTTGTTATGAACATCTGTGTCCAATAATGCCCCATGCTGCCTCCTTCAAAATAGCCTACACCGATCCTTTTCAAGTTTCCATCCAAGATATTTTTCCGGTGACCCGGGCTATCCATCCAGCCATTGACGACTTGTTGGGGCGTCGTCTGTCCGGCCGCAATGTTTTCAGCACCTCGGCTATAAGAAACGTTGAAATCCCTCATCATTTGAAAAGGAGATCCATACGTAGGGGAGTCATGAGAAAAATACCCTTTTTCAGCCATGTCCTTGGATTTGTACCTGGCAACTCGTGATAATTGCCAATCCTTTTTCAGGGGAGCTAATCCATTGGCAGTGCGTTCTTTGTTCGTTAAATCGATTACTTGCTGCTCAACGGACTTGACTTCTTTTTTTAATGGAATAGTCACTGAATCGCCTGGATAAATCAAATCCGGGTTATTAAAGCCAGGATTCGCGTTGATAATTTCAGAAAGCCCTATTTGATAACTTTTTGATATCTCCCATAAGGTATCTCCGCTTTTCACTGTGTAAGTATCAGTCTGTGCGTAGGAAGGATTCGGCAAGAGAAGCAGCGCAGCTGTAAGTGTCAGAATTCCTATCATCAATTTCAATTTACATCACTCCTTTTCACATAGTCTGGCTCATAAATTAGAAATCATGTAGTTCTCAAAAAAAAAACCCCTCTGTTAAAGGGGTGAACTGTAACCCTAAAAATGGACAGTATAAAAAAAACGCTAAGCTGCTATGAGATGACCTCGGTATTGAGCCGGGGTCATTTTTTGTAGGGACCACTGGTATCGATGGTTATTGTAATACTCCATATAGGCTTCAATCGCTTGCTTGACTTCAAATATAGATGAGCACGCTTTGAAGTCAATTCCATCTTTCATATGTCCAAAGAAAGATTCCATTGGGGCATTGTCCCAACAATTCCCTCTCCTAGACATCGACTGATCCAAGCCCAGGTCCCTCACTTTTTTCTGGAAATCCGGGTGGGTGTAGTGCACGCCCTGGTCCGAGTGAATCAAACATTCGGGGTGAGGGAGAAAGTCCTCGCGTTCCATTAACTTATCAAGTGTGGTGTACACGATATCCATCTTTAAAGAGGTCGAGAGATAGTAAGCCAGTATTTCTCGGGTCGCTCCATCTTTAATGGCGGACAGATAAGCTTTCTGTCCCTTCGCATAATAGATATACGTGATATCTGTTAAGAGGACTCTGTGTGGTTCTTGTTGATCGAACTGACGCTCCAGCTTATTTTCACATGTTTTATGTTCTTGCGTCGCTTGAGCGATTTGTTTATAAGGGTTCGCTCTGCGAATCTTACACATCAGGTTATATTTTTTCATGATACGCCGAATACGCTTATGGTTCATTACGATATGTTCATCGTTCTCTACCATCATTTTGATCTGAAGAGCTCCTACTTTACCGTGACGTTGATCATATACTTTCTTGATGATTTCATAGTCTGCCTCATCTTTTCGTTCTCTCTTTTGGCGGGTGTTTTCTGCTTTCAACCAGTTGTAATACCCCGAACGGCTTACGTTGGCCAACTCACAAAAATACTGAATCAAATGGGGGAAGCCATGAGTCCTTACCACTTGTTCAATGAGTTGAAATTTCTCTGATGTCGTTATTTCTTCTTCTTCTTCGCCTGCCTTTCTTGTTCGTCGAGCTTTTTTACGAAGTCCAATTCTGCCTCCAGGTACGCAATATGTGCTTCTGCTTTTTTCAATTTTTCCTCGGAAGACAGGTCTTTCGTCGAAGGTCTTCCTGTGGCGCCTTTTCCTCTTCGCTCTGTATAGAACCCGTCTTCTCCGTATTTTTGAAATATCTCGCGCCATCGTTTCACACACTGTTTCGGTTTCTTGGAACCAATCACAGACAGATCAAATCCATGGTCAACAAAGATATGATAAGGACTTTTGCCTTCACCGTTTTCTTTTACAGCCTTCAGTTTGAATGCCGGTGCATAAGTGATAGAACGATCAGATACCTTGATAACGTTTGGGTTGGATTCTAATTCTTTCCTTTGTGTTTCCGTAAACATAATTTTAGACATGTCTCTAACCTCGCTCTTCATAGTTAATTTGATTATAAAGGGATATTCGAGGTCGTGAAACACAAAAACCCCGAATAAGGGGCACTTTTTTATTCGTGTCCATTATTCGGGGTATAGTTCAGGGTGACATGCGGTCAGTTCTTACGTCCAGTAAAAACTCTTTTTATAATTTTGATATAATTTCAGCTCAAACTCTCTCGTAATGGGATCTCCTTTTTTGTAAATTGGTCCTTCTTCAATCTCATGTAAGGTCAAATCAACGCGGAAACGTCCTTCGTCCCAATCGGTATCTGTAATCCAATCAGGGGAGATCAAAGCCAATGGATGGGTAGACCAAGTACCGCAGTCTACTTGAAAATAGCGGACATTCCAACTGTCAATTTCAATGACCGCATCGCTGATTGGACCTACGATTCCATCTTCAGCTACGACATTTGCACGGTTAAAAATTCCTTTCAAGTGATTGATACTTCGCAATTGCCTGCTCTGCTGAGTTTTAGGGCCAGCAGTGCCTCGTGTAGAAGTCTCATCGCCTCTCTTCTCTTGTTGGACCCAATATTGGCTCCAATTCATGCGCGACGCAAGTTCTTCTTCTCTTTCAGGAGTCATTTCAGCTTCTTCTTTCACTCCTGCTCCTTCACTTAATTCATCTCTCTTATGGTTAACGGTTATTACCTGTTTTTCTAAGTCCACCTCTTCTACTGCAGAAGGTGATAAATAAATGACTTGATCAGGGAACCATTTTTTTGATTCGAAAGTTAAATAACGTATCGTATAACTACTTTCATCAAAATACAGATCTTTAATTTTACCCATTTCACCGTCCGTAGCTTGCAGGGTAAGCTTTTCTAATGTTGTGGCATTCACAAACATCTTTTTCACCTCTCTTTAAAATTCCTTATATTGGAATATTCCCGTTAGAAATGTTATTTAAACATAGTAAAATTCCAATTAATTGGGATAATAAATGACAATTGAGCGATTATCCGATGTTACGGACGAAAATAAAAAAAATGGAGGAGTTCAACTGTCCTTTGTTAAACTCCTCCATTTTATTATTGCCTCGTCCGCAATCTTCCTCTAATAACAGGTACAGCAAACGAAAGCACACTTATAAGTAATAGCGCCAACGAAATCGGCTCCGTAATAAATACCATATAGCTTCCATTAGAAGCCGTCAGTGCCTGACGCAGAGATTGTTCCATCATACCTCCCAGTATAAAGGCTAAAATAAATGGCGCGGCCGGGAATGAAGTCAGCCTCATCAAATAGCCGATCACTCCGAAAAACAACAACACATACAAATGGAATATATTAAAACTAACGGAATAGACACCGATCAAACTAAAAATGATCACGAGCGAGATAAGTAAAGGTCTTGGTATTTTCAAGAGCTTTGAAATATAAGGAATCAAAGGTAGGTTCAATACAAGCAAGATAATATTTCCTACATACATACTTGCAATAATGCCCCAAAAGATATCCGGATGATCCTGAACGAGTAAAGGTCCCGGCTGGATGCCTAATACGAGAAACGCTCCAAGCATAACAGCAGTCGTTCCTGAACCCGGTATTCCGAGACTCAAAAGAGGAACAAAAGCGCCGCTCGTTGCCGCATTATTGGCGGTTTCCGGAGCTGATAAACCTTTGATGGAACCTTTTCCGAATTCTTCTGGCTTTTTAGCGATTTTCTTTTCGGTAATGTACCCGATAAATGAAGCTATCGTCGCTCCAGCCCCAGGAAGTACGCCCAGAACAAAACCTAGAAACGACTGTCTGGACATCGGTCCGCTCATTTCTTTTAAGTCGGCTTTACTTAATTTTGTACTGCCAACATTTGCTTTATCGGAAAGTGACGTATCCTTGCGATTTACGATAAGGAAGCATACTTCAGCGAGAGCAAACAAACCTAATGCGATGACAAGGAAATCAATACCCTCTAATAGATTAGGGTTGTTGAACGTGAACCTTGGGGTACCTGTCTGGCCATCGATACCGACAGTGACAAATACAAACCCAAGTGTAGCCGAAATGAGTGCTTTGATCGTTGATCCTTCAGATAAGCTTGATATGGCTGTCAATCCCATGAACATTAACGCGAAATATTCAGGCGGTCCAAAAGTTACAGCCACCTGCGCTAACGCCGGGGCAAACAGCATCAACAAAACGACAGATATTGTCCCTCCAACGAAAGAAGAGACCGCTGCAATAGCTAACGCTTTCCCAGCTTCACCCCGCTGAGCCATGGGATAGCCGTCGAAAGCGGTGGCGACCGTACCTGATATGCCCGGAGCATTCAATAGAATAGAAGCCGTCGAACCACCGAACACCGCTCCATAGTACACTCCAGCCATCATAACGAGCGCGGTCGTCGGCTCCATTCCATAGGTGATCGGAATCATAATAGCGATGGCACTGATCGGCCCGAGCCCTGGCATCATCCCTATAAACGTTCCAATAAATACACCAATAAAAACAAATAGTATTCCTTCTATACTGAAAGCAACTTGGAACCCTTGTAATAATCCGTCTAATCCACCCATATAAAATCAACACCTTTTAAAATGGTAGTATTCCTTGCGGCAGTCTGATTTGCAGTAAATAATTAAATACGTAATATAAAACACCAGGAAAAATAATTGAAACTAGAATACTTGTTTTCCACTGCCGGTAGCCTAGAAAAGTCGAACAAGAGATGATAAATAAAGCTGTTGTGATTAAGAAACCTAATAGCTCGAAAAGTAAGATATATACAAAAATCATCCCACCCACACCGCACATGACGATAATTTCTTTTTTAGGTACGACTCGTTTTGCTTTTTCTTCCTCTTTTTCAGAAGATTTATCAAAGAACAGAAACACCGATAAAGCAAGTAACAGAAATCCTAGTATTTTGGGCACCAGATCCGAATCCACGGGCACATACGGGTATTCTTTAAGATTAAAGCTTAAATACAAATAACCAATTGAAAATAAAACCAGGCCAATACTTACCTTTTGATTCATCGTTTTCAGCATGCTTCTCACCTCATTTCTGAAATTTATTCTGTTAATCCCATTTCCTCAAGTAATTCGCCCAGCTCCGCATTCTGCTCATCCAAATAATCCTTGTACTCTTCACTTGTCATGTACATTTCCTGCCAGCCATACTTCTCACGAATTTCCTTAAAGGCCTCAGAATCACTCACTTCTTTAAAGGCTTCCTCGTAATACTTGATTTGGCCTTCATCCATGCCTGCAGGACCGAAGAAACCTCTCCAGTTTACGAATGTAGCATCAATTCCTTGCTCTTTTGCCGTTTCAAACTGGGATAATGTCTCGCCTTCAAGACGCTCTTCCGCAGTAATGCCGAGCACTTTGATTTTGCCTGCCCTCACCTGTTCAATTGTTTCAGCAACTCCTGTAGAAAAAACGTCAGCATTTCCGTTAAGAATTTGGGTCATTGCCCCGCCATCCTGTGAGGACACGTATTTAATTTTTGTAATATCCACGCCAGCAGCTTTTGCAATCTTCACGAACTGCATATGGTCCATTGAGCCAGGAGAAGATGTTCCAACGACTGTTATGTCCTGAGGATTTTCTTTCATGTCTTCAAACAGTTCATTTAAATCATCCCATTTCGCATCGTCCGCAACGGCAAAAGCCGCATAATCCGCAATCATATTAGCTAGCGGTGTGAAATCTTCGTAGCCAATCTGGGATTGGCCGTTTAAAGGAATGAAAACGAGTGGAGGCGAGCCGATAAACATATGGTGCGGATTGTTTTGTTTTCTATCTACATAAGCCCATCCTACGGCTCCACCGCCACCTGGTTTGTTAACGATCCCAAGGTCTTCCTCGACTATGTTCTCTTCCTCCATCACTTGCGCCACGCTCCGAGCCGTAGTGTCCCAGCCCCCGCCTGCCCCTGCAGGTGCTACAATTTCAATCGGCCCTTTAGGCTCCCATTCACCATTGACAGAGCCTGCCGTCTGATCATTACATGCAGTCATAATAAGAAGTAATATGAATAATCCCGTCATTGATAAATTCTTCATCGTTGTCTCTCCTTATTTTGAAAATTTAGAATTAATTCAAATAGTAAAGTACTCCTGCTAAAATGTAACCGTTTTCAAAATTAGTTGTTTTTAAACTATTAAATGAAATAACCACATAAAATTCACGAAAAACTTATCTAATTAAAGTTAGTAGAGTGAATAGAAATAAAAAGAACAGCCTCTCTCAGAGGCTGTTCTACTATCCACGATAAAAATATTTTCTTTCCGGCCGACCGACTTTTCCATACCTCATTTCTGCTGAGCCTTCGTGTATCGAAATCAGATATTCTAAGTACCTTCTAGCTGTGGTTTTCGAGGCACCCATATGGTGACTTGCCTGGTCAGCAGTAATTCCTTCCTCTCCGTAATCTACTAACAACTCTCTTACTTTTTTCAATGTGAGTTGATCGATTCCTTTAGGTGCGGCTGCAGTTTTACGTGAAGGGGTATCTTTTCCGATCAATTGGTCGATCATTTGCTGGTCGAACGTTTCCTGACTGTTCATTATCCGCATTTTCTCTTGATAGCTTTCAATTGTATGCAAGAATCGATCCATCGAGATCGGTTTGATTATATAATCTACTACACCGTAATTCAGAGCCTGTGAGATCAATTGCTTTTCAGCAGCTGCTGTAATCATAATAATGTCCAGGGAAGGCTGCAATTCTCTTAGTTCATGGAGAAGATCAGTCCCTAAACGGTCAGGCATGTAAACATCCAATAATAATAGATCAGGGCGATGCTTATCTACTGACCGTAAAGCTTCTTCCGCATTGAGGGCTTTGGCAACAACTTGCACATCATCAACTTCCTTTAAAAACTTCTCATGCAGTTCAGCGACACGAAAATCATCTTCAGCCACAACGACTCTCAACATATAATCCCCTCCCAGCTATTTTGATATGAACACAGAAAATGTCGTACCTTTTCCATTCTCTGTATCAATTTCGAACGTGCCGCCTAACTCTGCGACAATGTCCTTCACATTAGAAAGGCCAAATCCTCGCTGACCACCTTTCTTCGTTGAAAAACCTTTTTTAAAAACGTAAGGCATCACTTCTTCACGAATGCCAGGACCACTATCGGTCACCTCAAAAATGATTTCCTTCCCAACATCAGTCGCTGAAAAAACAACTTCCTTATTAGACTGGTCATATACCGCGTCAAAAGCATTGTCGATAAGGTTCCCGAGGATAGTCACGAGTCGAGCACGATTAATATGTTCTGGTACAGGCTCTAGAAAAGCTGATTCATCAATGATGAAGTCAATTTTCAGTTCACTCGCTTTACTTATTTTTCCTAACAATATCGCTTTGACTGTATCATCTTTGATTTGATAGAGTCGATTGGACTGAGACTGAACAGATTGAAATTCATCTTCTATCAAATCAATGGCTTCTTGATAATTTTTCAGTTGCAGCAATCCTAACAACACATACATTTTATTGGCATGTTCATGAGTTTGAGAGCGCAGACCTTCAGAATAGCTCTGAATTTCTGACAAAGCATTGACCATTTCCCGCACCTCAGACTTGTCTCTAAAGCTGGCGACCACACCAACTACCTCTCCATTCTCGATAACCGGCGTACGCGTTGCCACCACCATCCGGTCGTTCAATGAAACTTCCTGATCACGTTCTTCTATTCCAGAGCGAAGGACCCGCTCCATCTCTGAATTCGGAAAAATATCTTTTATGTAGGTGTTCGTCACATCACTTTCCATGTGCAGTAAATTTCTCGCAGCCGCATTCATCATCGTTACCTTTTGATGTTGATCAATAGCAACGATCCCTTCTTTAACAGTAGAAAGAACTGCTTCCCGCTGTTGATATAGCGAAGCTATTTGATAGGGTTCCAGGCCCATCGTGTCTTTTCGGATACTTCTCGTCAGCATATACCCACCCGCGCCGCCGATCACGAGCACGAGTAAAGAAACTCCAGCTATATTTCCGAGCCTCTTGAAAAATGTCGTGTAGATGTCCTCCATTAAGAACCCTACGGAAACGATACCAATCACTTCCTGTTCCTCATTAAACACCGGAGCCTTCCCACGCAGCGAAGGGCCGAGTGTACCTTCAGCTTTTGAGACGTAATACTTCTCATCTTCGAGAGCTCTTTCATTATCCCCGCCGACCATTTTCCTTCCGATTTGTTCTTCATCTGGGTGAGCGTAGCGGATCCCCTCTTCATCACCGATGACGACAAACTCTGCACCGACTCGTTCCTGAATTTGTAACGAAAGCGTCTGCAGCTCTTCTGGAGGTTCCTCACGCTGCAAGGCTTTGCCGACGGAAGGCATATAAGAAAGATTGGAAGCTGTCTGAAGCGCCATTTGTCCCATGCTATCTTCTGTTTGCTCGTACTCCCAGTATGTGAAAATCCCGGATAGTATGAAAATAATAGAGATGATCAATGTGAAAATAAGAACCTGGATCTTTGTTTTTAATGAAACGTTAAACTTATTATTCATCCCAGTTTTCCCTTCATGTAAACGTTGCATTTCATTAATCTTAACATAGATCAAATCTTTATAATTCATAAAAAAAAGCCTTACAGTTTTCTAACTGTAAGGCTTTCTAATTATTTACCTATAAACATTTGTGTCGAAAAATCTCCTTCGAAACCTACACCGATATGAGTGACACCTTCTCTTAGAATGTTTTCTCTATGACCAGGGCTGTCCATCCATGCGGCCACTACTCTCTCAGCTGAGTAATACCCTTCAGCGATGTTTTCACCAGCAACATCATAATTCACATTGAAGCCATCCATCATGTCAAACGGCGATCCGTACGTTGGTGACTCATGTTCAAAATAACTGTTCATTTGCATGTCTCTTGATTTATACCATGCAACTTTAGATAACTTCTTATCGATGGAAAGAGGGTTAAGTCCTCGCTCTTCCCTTTCATCATTGGTCAGCTCAACGACCTTCTTTTCAAAATCTTTCAGGCTGTAATTTTTAAACTGTCTTTCAATCGAATTCTCATTAATCAATTGGCGATTCAAAGTAGAGCCTAAGATGACGGAAAACTCTGCTCGATTAATCGATTGATTTGGTTTGAACAAACCATCGGGGTATCCATGAATAATATGCTCTGCAGTCAAATCCCGGATGCTATGTACGGCCCATTTTAATGAGGTAGTATCACTGAACCCGATGCCTTTCACATCACTGTCGATATTGTACGCGTTATCAATCATTACCGCAGCTTCCGCTCTTGTGAGGGAATCATCAGGTCCAAACGTACCATCCTCATATCCCTCGATTACTCCTTTTTCTGAGGCTAAAGCTATAGCATCTTTGTAAAAATTACTTTCAGACACATCTGGATAATTCACCGTCTGACTCGCTTTTTCACCTGGATAAAGGTCCCTGACAATCATTAGAGCAGCCTGCGCACGAGTAATATTATCAGTCGGGGCAAACGTACTAGAATTATAGCCACTTACAACTTCCCGGTCACTTAAATAATTAATGTGATTTTTAGCCCAGGGAACTTGCTCGATATCCTGAAAGGAACTAGCCAGTACAGATGATTGGGGCAAAGACAAAGCAACAACGGCAGTCAACACCATTACAGCCATTTTTTTCATCGTAAATCTCCTTTTTATATGTTATCTAAATTATATCACAGCTTTTCTATTATAATACGAACTGCAGTGAAAAATTGTAAAAAAAACCCGTTCAGAGATTCATAGAACGGGAGATAAAATCCTTTATTGGGACTTATCACAGTAACAATTCTCTAGTTCATTCAACACATCATCTAATTGTTGGGAGATTTTTAAAACTTCTGCGTCCGTAGGGTTTTTTGTGTAAATTTCATACATCCTCTGTCTAATCTTTTCAATTTTCTTTTCCAATTCTTCAAAACACGACAAACCTATATCTTCCTCTCCACATGAATATTGATTGAGCTGTGAAGTATCGTGGAGAAATGACACTGTCTTTTTAATATCTACCTATCTTTTCTCGGCTTATTCGCCTCAGCTATCATTCCACTCAATAATCAGAGGCTCTCCTAAGCATGACTTCCATATAAGATGGATATTAGTGAATAGACGGCATACAAGCACTAACAATAAGGGGGTATTAGTGATTCAAATAAAAAGTACTCTTATAATAATCACCTCAACATAGTAAGTTTTTTCACTAAATTTCCATTCATTCAAAATGTCAGCTTTGGAAGTCATTTACTTTTAATTACCCCTTATCATTCATAAAGGAAACATTTTCATGAAATTTTCCCAAAAAAAAAACGTAGCCTCTTAGACTACGCTTGATATATTGCTTAAAGCCCCATAAAGAATTTGTCCAGTTCGATATTGAATTTATCGGGCTCCTCTAAAAATAAACAATGACTGCTTTGTTCAAAAGGAATAAGTGTGGATCCAGGAATTTTATTCTGAATATATTCTCCTGCCGCCACTGGGAAGAATTTATCATCACGACCGAAGCAGATCAGTGTGGGTACATCGACTTTCGAAACCGTCTCCCGATAATCTACGGCTGTCTGGTTGAAAACGATCGTACTGGCGATAGAGGTTGGGACCTTCATCATTTCTTCTAAAATCCATTTATGCATGTTTGGGTCGGGTTTATCTTTGAACATGCCATAGATGAACTCAATATTGAACGCTCTCTGATTATCCTGGATGGCCTGCATGACGCCTTTAATCGCTTCAAAATTGAAAGCTCCGTATTCCCAGCCTTCCCATAAATAATCCGAAGGCGATTGATCCACGATAGTAACCGCCTTGATATTGCCGGTGCCGAACTGGTCAATGTAATCCCATACGACAAACGCCCCCATCGACCACCCTACGAGAATTACATCTTTCAGTTCTAGCTTCTCAATCAGCACATGTAAATCTCTCGCATAGTTTGCTACAGTATGCCCGTGCTCAACCTTACTGGAATTTCCGTGACCTCGAAGGTCAAACGTAATTGTTCGGTATTTGGCCTTCAAATAGGTTAGCTGCTGTTCAAAAAACTTGCTGCTCATCATGACGCCATGAATAAATATGACAGTTGGTCCTTCTCCTTCATCTTGAAAATAAAGGTTTGTCTCTGAATCTATATTTATCGAAGGCATTTTTCCACACTCCTTATGAGTATAAAATAGCTGTGCTATCAGTCTATTAAAGAGCGGGCCAAGTTATGTGAAATTTATGAGCTAAATGGTTTAGTTTTAAATTTAAATTATTTACTACTAATAATAAAACCAGCAAGCGTGTAGTGAAAGAAAAAAAGCCCTGCAGGCGTTAACACTCTGCAGAGCTTCTTCATTATAAACTTACTGGATCGTCAATTCGATATAAATAGATTCTCCAGGGAGAACTCTCATTTTCAAATTCTTCTTCCAGAACCAGTCCGATTTCTTCATGATTTTCGAGAGGAAGACCAGACAGAACGTATTCGCCTCCTAGTTCACTTAAAGCTTCCGTATCAAGCAGCAATTCCTCAATCTTACGGTCACTTGTTTTTTTGAACATATAGTTCTCACCTAGTTCGCTTGAATAGATATACGCTCTCCCTCCCCACGTATCGAAATAATGGGCAAGCGAAGGACTTTTCTCTAACTCGGGGCCGATGACTTCCCGGAATTGATGTTTATATTCGAGAGGGTACGTGTTGTTATACGTATCCAGTGTATAAAATCCATTATACTGGGCGATCGTCGGGTGCATCGCTGCACTGACAACCCGGTAGCTTGAAGGATCCTTGCCGATATAATCTTTGATTTCGTCAAACAGGTCTGTCGAGTAATATCCGCTGAATGTCGGAGTGTTGAATTCCCCGTATTTTATCTCCTCATGAACTTGAGAAACATTCCAACACTGCAATGCAATTAGGATAACGACTATCCATTTTCCACCAATCATCTGTTTGGCAATAATGGCTAAGGCGAGCGCGAAACAAATGTACCAGATCATCGGATCAAAAAAGTGGATACGTGCGAAATTGAACGTATTGAGGATGTCGATAGAATCCTTGAGCGGCCTCCATCCCTCCCAGTACCAAAAAGCGTACCATAAGGAAAGGACTGGTGTTGCCGCGAACAATAAAATGAAGCGGGTCGGGTACCCACCTCGCAAGATCGACAAAAATAGAGCCCCGACCAATACCGGTAGTACAATCGATTGATGGAGTGCCAAATCATGAGTATGCCCATTCAAAAAATTACGTTCAAACAATTCCAGGGTGCCTGCCAAGTCTTTATGGCCGAGGCTGTTCTCCTCCCTGTGAGACGAAAAAGAAGAATCAATGAACATAGTGTAAATCAGCATATAATTTTTTATTAAATAAATCGACGTCATGGCGGCGATCGCTATAAATAGAGGTGGATTGAACTGTTTCGAGCGTAGCCAGTCAAACAGCCAGAGAACTCCCATAATGCCTAAGAAAAAAATGAACGTCAATATGAAGTTCGATAAAAAAGGGATCAATGATAAAATCAGCCAGTAATACCATGGCGTGTTCCTGCCCTGCTTCCTAATGGTCAGAAATAAATAAAAAGCTAAAGGCAGTCCCGCGATTGTCAGTACACCTGACGGCCAAAAAGGAAGCATGGCAAACGCCAGCGCACTCCCTGCTGAAATCCATGAGCTCGAGCGCCCACTTATCAGGAAACGATTTAATAGAATATACATCCCAAAGAGTGCGGTGAACCTCATGATCGTCTGGCTGATCGTATAGGCAGTAAACGGTTCAAACCATACATAAAGCCAGACTACGGCATCAAGAGCTGAAGGAAGCGCACTTCTTGGCAGCCCGTTGATGACGTTTGGAAGTGTCTCTCCAGGCCCTGCAAATATCTGACCGCTCTCAGCAAGCAGCTGATACCACACGATATTGGAATCCATGTTATCGTGCACACGGATGTGAGTATTTTCCCCAAGGATATAGTAAGGGAGCAAATAAACGATTAATATGCTGCAGGCTAGTAAAATCCATTTATGCCTGATAAAAAAGCTGAATACGTTTGACGACATAACGGACATCCTCTTCTGTTATTCCGTAATATAAAGGCAGACGAAGAATACGCTCACTATCCTGTGTAGTAAAACGATCTTCTCCTGCGAACATTCCATAAACTTGCCCAGCGTAAGAGGAATGCAGAGGCACATAATGAGGAACAGCTATCACATCATGTTCCTTTAGAAAATTCATCAGTTCCGAGCGTTCTTCCCCATCTCGGCATTTCAAATAAAACATATGGGCATTATGATTGGCTTCTTCCGGGATCACAGGACCTTCCATTCCGTCTATCGCCATGACTTCTTTTAGTAGTTCTTTATAAAAGTTCCATGCCCTCAGCCGACTTTCGTTGATTGTATCGATCTGTTCAAATTGTTTATAAAGATAAGCGGCATTGAGTTCACTCAAAAGATAAGAAGAACCGATGTCCCTCCACGTATATTTATCTACCATTCCTCTGGCAAATTGGGCGCGATTCGTTCCTTTTTCCTGAATCATTTCAGCGCGCTCGATAAAAGGAGAATGGTTGATGATCAACGCACCCCCCTCGCCGCACACATAATTTTTCGTTTCATGAAAACTGAAGGCGGATAAATGACCGAATGTTCCTAAAGGCTTCCCTTTATAATGGCTCGTCAACGCTTGCGCAGCATCTTCCACTACCCAAATATCACGTTCATCAGCCAGCCGCATAATTTCATCCATTTCACAAGAAACCCCAGCGTAATGGACGACTACAATTGCTTTCGTTCGTTCCGTTATCGCTTGTTCAATTTGGACCGGATCGATATTCATTGTGCTTGGATCAATATCTACGAAGCGAATATCCGCTCCCCTTAAAGCAAAAGCGTTTGCGGTGGAAACGAACGTGTAGGAAGGCATGATGACCTCGTCTTCAGGTCCCGCTTCCGTAAGAAGGGCTGCCATTTCAAGGGCTGCCGTACAAGATGGGGTCAAAAATGCCCGTTCACAACCCAAATAATTCTCCAGCCAATCTGTGCATTTTTTTCCGAATGGACCGTTTCCAGAAAGCTTCGACTGAGTCAAAGCTTCTTGAATCAACTTTTCTTCTCCTCCGACGACACATGGAACGTTGAATGGAATCATCAAATCACCTCATTACGATAATGCCGAGCACGATAAAGGAAACCCCCATCACTTTTTGTAAAGTAATAGGCTCTCCAAAAAAGAATACAGACAATAAAAAAACCAGTACAAAGGAAAGACTCATAAAGGGGTAGGCATAACTAATATCAAACTTGGTCATCGCTGCCATCCAAAACAAGGACGCAACAAAGGCCGATAAAAAACCAGATAAAATAAACGGATTCAGCAACAGCTGAATGATGAAGATGAATTTATCTCTCCACAATTCAGGAAGCCCGCCATATTGATCGATTTTCCATTTCAATATAAGTTGTCCATACACCGTAAAGAAAATCGTTCCAAAAATATAGGCATATCCCATCGGTCACACACCCATACTGGAGCGATTAATTTTGTGATAAACGTCCTTCGCGCTCCTTAACCGGAACCCGAGCGAATAAAATAAATTAAGCGAAGGTGCATTGGCAGCCGAGATGGACGTTTTCAACTGTTGCAAGTCAAGATCTTCCCACTGTTTTTTACATCCCATACTCGTCAGCGGCTTCGCCAGTCCTTTGCTTCTGTATTCCTTTTTCATTCCTAACAACAGAACGTTCTCTTTTTCAAATCCATAAAAACCTATCAAGTTTCCTTCGTAAAAGAGAGCGTAAATCTGGTTTTTATCCATTAAATCACTGACCCAATTCATGTACCTGAGATCAGCTTGTTCATCAGGAATGTTGAAATCACGGTGAAACCGTCCATTCTCAAAAGACTCTTCCGCAATTTCAAGAATGCGCTCACGGTCGTAGTCTAATGAGATACCGGTTCCGTCTTTTTCAAATACGGTAAGTTTTCCTTCTTCACAGACAGGTTCGATTAATGTATCCACATAGTAGAAGCCGTGATCCAGAAGTATCTTAGAACTTTTAGATGGATCCACTTTAATCGTGAAATGCCCTTCAATATTCTCTGTCTGTGCCAGGGCTTCTTCTTCCAGACTCATCACTTCAAATGTATCCATTTGAAAATTTCTTTTATCCCATGGGGTAGGTCTTAAATAGTCTGCCACATCATCCACTCCGATCGTTTGACTCTTTCTTCTCATTCACATGTTCACGAATGAGATACAGCGGTCTTCCTTTTACTTCATTAAATACTTTCCCTATATACAATCCCAGCACACCAAAATTGAAAAAAATCAGTCCGGCGATGAAATATAAACTAACCATGACACTTGTCCAACCTGGCACATGCTGATCCATGAAAAAAAATCTGACGAATAAATACAGCCCATATAAAAAAGATCCGAGGGAAACGATGAACCCGAACTGGATCGACAGTCTCAAAGGTTTATTCGATTGCGCAATAATCGTATCCGTAGCAAGTGTTACCAGCTTCTTAAAATTATAAGAAGACTCTCCCTCGCTCCGCTCATTATGTTCAACAGGAATACTAGTAGTCTTGTATCCCATCCATTGCAAAAACAGCGGAAAGAGACGCCCCTGTTCTTTCATTTGTCGAAAGCCTTCGATCACTTTTTTGTGACAAATACTGAAATTAGCAACGGTGTGATCAGATGAATGACCTGTGAAATAATCGTACACACGATAAAACAGCTTGGATTGGACCTTTTTAATCAGGCTATCCTGACGTACGATTCTTTTTGCGAAAACGACCTCATACCCTTCCTGCGCTTTTTTATAGAGAGCCGCTATTTCTTCAGGACGGTCCTGTAAATCACAATCCATAACTACAACCCAGTCTCCAGTCGTATGATCGAGCCCGGCTGTGATGGCGTGGTGCTGACCAAAATTTCTCGCTAAATCAATTCCTATGATTCGTTCATCTTCCATCGCCAATTGGTGAATGATCTCCCACGCATGATCAGGACTTGAGTCATTCACTAATATGATTTCATAATCTGCAGGTATTGCTGTAATGACAGCACGTAATCGATCACATAGTTCCCATAAACAAGAGCGGCAGCCGTAAACAGGGACTACAACAGAGATCAGTGGCTGGTTGGTGCCCATTGATTTACGTACCATTCCACAGTTTCTTCAAGTCCATTTCCCATCTCGACGACTGGCTGCCATCCCATCGCACCTCGTAACTTCCGATCATCTACTGCATACCTTCTATCATGACCAAGGCGATCCTCAGTGTAAGTGATTAAATCTTTGAAACTATCCAGGGAACCTTTTCGATCTGGATAATTATTGTCTAGAATCTCACAAATTTTCACAGCTAAATCTATATTCTTCAGCTCATTTCCTCCGCCAATATTATAGCTGTCCATCGATTGACCCTTATGAAAAATAAGATCGAGGGCGCGACAGTGATCCTCAACGTACAGCCACTCTCTTACATTTTTTCCATCTCCATAAATAGGTATCGGGTTATGGCGAAGCGCATTAGAAATAATGGTAGGAATCAATTTTTCTTCATGCTGGCTTGGACCATAGTTATTCGAACTGCTGGATATCACAATATTCATGCCATATGTATATCCGAAGCTTCTGACGAGGAGGTTTGCTCCTGCTTTAGAGGCACTATAAGGATTTCTTGGGTCATATGGGGTCTGCTCATGAAACTTTTCATCATTGTCCAATGAACCATACACTTCATCGGTTGAAATGTGATGAAAACGTGCAGTCTGCAGTATGCCTTGCTCAGTCCACACTCTTCTTGCCGTCTGCAGAAGTACCATCGTCCCCATCACATTTGTATTTACAAAAGAAGAAGCATCTTCAATCGAACGATCGACATGGGATTCGGCAGCGAAATTAATAACGCCGCCGATTAGATAGTCGTTAAAAATACGGTCTACTGCCTTGTCATCGGCAATGTCTGCCTGGACAAAATGATAGTTGGGATGATCAGCCACGCTTTCTAGATTAGAGGTTGATCCGGCATACGTCAGCTTGTCCACGTTAACTACTTTAGAGTCAGGATATTGGGTCAAATAGTATTTGATAAAATTGGAGCCGATAAAACCCGCGCCTCCAGTCACAAGCAAATAAGAATCTGATTTATTCATGACTCATCACCTCCAACATAGGGTGACCTTCTAAATCATCCCAGTACTGTTCAATATGCTTCCTATTTGCGATATCGAGTAAATAACGACCATAATCATTTTTGGCCATGGAGTTGCCCATATCTGTTAATTCTTCTTTATTGATATAGCCCATGTAATAGGAGATTTCTTCAAGACATGCGAGTTTGAACCCTTGCCGCTGCTGAATATTTTTTACGAACTCAGAGGCTTCGAACAACGACTCGTGTGTCCCCGCATCCATCCAGGCGAAACCACGACCGAGAAGTTCCACTTTGAGTTTTTTCATCTTTAAGTATTCTTTATTCAAATCAGTTATTTCTAGTTCTCCGCGTTCTGATGGTTCAAGATGCTTTGCAATCTCTACTGCATGGTGGTCATAAATGTATAACCCCGTCACCGCAAAATCAGATTTTGGCTCATCCGGCTTCTCTTCTAAAGATACCACCTTTTTCTTTTCGTCAAATTCAGCTACGCCGAAGCGCTTCGGATCCTTTACGCGATAGCCGAAAATCGTCGCATGTTCATGCTTCTTGATGGCGTTTCGAAAAAGCGTCGTAAATCCTTGCCCGTAAAAAATATTATCACCAAGCATTAACGTCACATCGTCTCTTCCGATGAAATGCTCGCCGATCACTAACGCTTCAGGTATCCCGTTCGGATCTTCCTGTGAGAGATAGGAAATTGAAATTCCCAGTGATTCACCGTCACCAAGTAAATCTTTAAACCTCGATACATCATGAGGAGTGCTGATAATCAAGACTTCTTTTATACCTCCAAGCATCAGTACAGATAGAGGATAATAAATCATAGGTTTGTCGTATACGGGAATTAAATGTTTATTGACACTTAATGTGCTTGGTGACAGCCTTGTACCGCTGCCACCTGCAAGAATTATTCCTTTCATGATCGATTACCTCGTCTCTTTTTAAATATTTTCATAGTACTCATCTATTCCTTTTTTTGCGATTACATAACCTTACATTTTAGTAACATTTTCTGTGATTTTGGTCGCACGCCTCACTACCCCGTTTTGATTATTCTCCTGTGCCAGGTCTAAGCGGAATCAGTTATTTAATCTTTTTTGAAAGATAGATGCTCAAAATAATCACCCCATTCGTTAGTAAGCTGCTAAACTTAACAAAAACGAATAAGAGCGATTTTTACGAGTGATTTCTTATACTGCTTTCAAGTTTTCTATAGCTACACAATTTCACAAAAACAAACATGCCGTTAATTAAAGAAATCTTCCATTTCAAAATGCTCAGTCAACGGAATGACCCTGCCTTCACGATCCCAATTCTTGTATTCATTCAGAATCATTTCCACGTCGTTACTTGCCCTCACTTCAACCAAAAATTCCACGGCAAGATAACTGCGCCAAAAATCGAACATCCGATTGATTAAGATTGTCCCTTGATCAGAAGGTCTGCCGAAATCCTCTAAAGAGTGACCTCCATATCGTTCCTTATGAACTTCAACGAGTACGAGCTCAATATTCGTGATCTCCTTAAACTCTCTTTCCTCTAAAACAAGTTTTCTTGATAAATAGTCGCACATTCCTTCTTCGAACCAATTATTATCTTCTTTACTGAACGCACCAGAATAATGAGTCAATTCATGTGCCAATATCGTAAATAGATAGTCCTCTGAACAATTTTCATAAAACTCTTTAATTTCTGGGATATCATAAGCATCAACTTGTCTAATCAACAGTTTTCTCCAAGCTTCTAAATCCGGGGAAATGTAAATTACATCTCCATCTGTATAAGCGGGTATAGGAAAGTCGGAAAACAGCGTGGTAGCTAATTCTTCGGATGTCCACACTACTCCTTTTGGCAAAGTAGTTAATGGATAATTGTCTTCCAACAGTCGCTGGTAGTTTTCCAATTTTTTATTGAATCTTTCAATCACCTCTTGATACCTTCCGTACTCTTCTTTTGTCTCAAATGCATATATTTGCTTCATACAATGCCTCCTCACTTTAAACGAGACCTTACCAAGCGACGATTACCTTATTTAAAAGCATGAAAAAAGACGCCCCTCATTACCCGAAAGCGTCCCGTTCCATTGCCTGTCTGAAAGCTCACTTTTATGAGCTGACTCTATATTTCCAAGTAGATATTCAATTTACGGCTATAAGCATTTCTTCACATTTTACAAAAGAAGAGCATGCCTATAGTACTTATAATAACACTTTATATAAAAATTTTCCAATTCACCCCTTCCAATATTACGAGTTCATTAGACTTGTCCTGCATTAAGTATGCGAGCCATTTCAAGGGTGATCAGCTTAATAAAATTATTAGTTCAGTATAAAAATTTATTCAACTGTTGGGCAGGATACTTTAAGACTCAGTTTCGAGATAGCCAGGGTTCGTGGCTGTAATAAGAGTCTGGTGTGGTTGGGAAGCTACTCGCTTTCCTGTGGGGGAAGTGGCAAGCTTCCTCGGGCTTGCAGCCCTGTGGGATCTCGCCTACATCCTTCTCCCACCTTTTACAATTATAGTAGTCCAGGCCGTGAATCCGTTTATAAACCTTATGGGGGCTATCTAGCTCCAGCGCTTAGCGGCTACTGAGACTTCCTTCACTTCTGTACGATAAGTCAACATCGAATCACTCCGTTCTTCGTGTTTCCTTTATCTCCGACAGCTCAGTCCAGTCCATACGCCACTGAACGAAGCGCTTCCGCTTTTAAAAGGTAGGAGTCTCTAAAGCTTCCCAATAACCCCATTCGATGAAGGGGAGAAACGAACCCTCACATAAAAAAAGAGCTTCTTCCCGATTCCTGTGAAATGAAGATATTGTGTTCTACCTCAAGTTATTTAACGAGAGACCTTTTTTACGCACCATCAGTATTTGACATTAATGTTCGTATTTTCATGCTAAGGCGGTGCCGTAAACAACTTGGACATGGGTGGTAATAACCTTCAGCGTTTAGATTTATTAGTTAAGGAGAGAGGCTCTTCTCGGTTCGTAGATTATAATGTTATATCAAAGGCGTTTCCGTGCTGCTAATCATCGTAAAGAGCTCCGGGAAATCGCGAGACTCCTGTGGGAAAAGAGTGCTTGGTGAGACCCCGGAGAGCGAAGCTCGAGGAGGCTCACTGCGCTCCCACGGAAAGGGAGTGATTTCCCGGATCTCTTACTTCTGTTAAACATAACGGAAACAGTCCAAACATCTCGAACCTGAGTCTTCCACTAAAGGGAGCTTAAAATGAATATTAACAAGGAAATTTAACAGTGCATTTTTATTAAAAGATACCCAAGAGCGGCCCAAGTTCACCAAGCCTTTCGATCAGTATCCATTTCCAGAACAAGTAAGACAACAAAAGGATGAGAATGCTTGTGCCGACACTCCAATAAAATACAGGAGCTCCACTCTCACCTGTAATCCCATGATGATAAATGATCAGGACGGGCACCATAAGTAATACATAAAAACAAGAAATCCCTAACAGAAGTAAAGTGACCGAAACGGTTCCGCTTAAAGAAAATAATAACGTCAGTACATTCAATGCCAAAAATGGCGTAGTTATCGCTCCATACTGGGCGATTATTGCTTTAATGCTCAAATCAAGCTTCATAGCATTTGCGACTATAACAAGAGACAGTATACTTATGATTATGCCAATAAATGTGAAAAGAAACAGCTTCGAACTGACTTCAAAGAAAGGCAGAGGCTCTGTTTCCATCCAGAAAGTGTTTAACTGCTTCATCAAAGAACTCGCCAAAAAGTATAAGCTTAGAGTAAAAGTTATCATATAAAGAAGCAGGGTTATGATTCCTTGAGTGAACGCTGATTCTGTTGATCTAAAGGCTTCTAAAGGCTGCTTTAGCAAACTTTGAGAATAATTCCAAAAATCCTCCACCTTATTCATCCACTCAGAATTAGAAGTAGAAGCAGCAGGGGCCTGTAAATCAGGTGTGATAGCGGGTGAATTGCTCGCTGGATTGGTGGACGTATCCTCTCGCAATTCAGCTCCGCATTGTCCGCAGAATGTTCCTGACGTCTGTGTGTTTTCACATATAGGACACTTCATTAAACCATCCTTTTTATTAAATATTGGACTCAATACGCTATGTATACGCCTCTTTATTGCAGGTTATGTACGAGGAGTAACTGTCTCGCCCTCACTTTGCTGATGAGACGGTATTTGATATTCTTTAATAAACTGGACAGCTTGAGAAATTCGATTAAAATAAACAGCTTCAGGAGTGAAATTTTTCATGAACATTCTACTCACAGGATTTGAACCATTTTCAGAGATGGATTCAAACCCAACCGAACATATAGTTAAAACCATAAACAGAGAAACTGTCGATGGAAAGACAATCATCGGTAAAGTTCTCCCCGTTGATTTTCAACAAGCAGGTACAGTACTGACTGATTATCTGAACGAATATAATCCTGATGCCGTAGTTTTGCTCGGGTTAGCAGCAGGTAGAAATCGAATTACTCCGGAGAGAATAGCCATCAACTGTATGGATGGCGATCAGGATAATGAAGGAAATCAATATACAGACAAGAAGATCATCGCAGAGGGACCCGATGCATATTTCTCAACACTGCCTATCAGAAAAATAACCCAATCCCTGCAGCATCACTCTATTCCCACTTCGATATCAAATACAGCCGGCACGTATGTATGCAATCAAGTGATGTATCAGGCTGCACACTTTATAAAACTTCATAAACTCGAAATCCCCTCAGGTTTCATCCACATGCCCGCCCATCACGATCTGGCAGTATCAAGGCCTTCATTGCCTTCGTGGTCATTAGACGATTTATTGAAAGCGACTAGAATCATTCTTGAAGAAATATGAGTTGATTCATTAAAAATGCCCAAGCTCCCTTTCTTTAAAAGAGAGTCCTGGGCTTTCAATCTATTAGGCTATCTTTAATCTTTATGGCTTGATGCTATTCATAAATCTATACGCCTGGCAATGTACATAACTGATTTACGTTGAATGTAATACTATCAGCCACTTGGCCCCTTTTATACTTTATGAAAATAACTTTTTACAAAAGAAAGAACCCCAAAGGCTTCACCCTCCATTACATCACTTACCTTCAGATGAAAGTGAAGCATAAGGGTAAATCGGATCCCTCAACTCAAAGTCATACGATTCACCATTAACTATCCCTACCGTTTTTTGACTATCATACAGCTCCAGCATGAATTGCGCCATTTCTTTCGCTGTATGGTATTTAGGGATGTTCCCTTTGTATTGAATGTCATCATTGTCCATTGAACGGTTAAGAAATTCAGTTTCTGTCGCAGCTGGAGCTAAAACTTTTGCTCGCATAGAGGATCCTTTGCCGGTCAGTTCCTGATCAAGTCCTTCAGTAAAGGCGCTTACGAAAAATTTCGTCGCGCAATACGTGACGGCATCCCGGACAATCGTGTACCCTCCGCCAGAGGACACGTTGATTAATTGGGTGCCTTCCTTATTTTCATAATCACGGACATACAGAGACGATAGAATTGTAAGTGTTTCGTTATTCAAGCGAAGCATTTTTGTTATTTTTGACAAGTCGTGGTCGCTGACAGGATCGAAATTTCCGAACCCGGCGTTATTGATCCACGTTTCTATGTCATAGTCTTTCAAGTCTTCATAAAAGCTGTAGGCGTTTTCCGTTTCAGCTAAGTCAGCCACTTTGATGATGACATCGACACCCTCATTGTGCTGTTGGATTTCTGTTTTCAACTCTGACAGTTTTTCTTCTCTTCTTGCTGTAATGATCAAGTTTTTGCCTCGTGAAGCAAAAGCTAATGCTGTTTCATATCCGATACCCGAACTTGCTCCTGTGACAACTGTATATTTTGTCATTATAATCGTCCTCCATTACGTAGGATTTAAATGGTGCCATTGGAAGTGTTCCCGGTCCATCCGATGACCAATCATTTCGATAGGTCATCGAATAAATAAAAAAAAGTGACCGCAATTATTTATGCAATCACCTCACGTCATCTATTAAGTTTATAACAGCACAGTTACGTTCCTGTGAAAAGAGAAAGGTGCTCCAGGATTCAGATTCGTTTCCTAGCCCGCCAAGTAACGAAAGAACATAACTTATTTAACTGACAGCCTCTCAACAAACTCCGTGCCCAGATTATACGTACGATCTACATCTTCTCCGTCTAACATTTGAAAAATAAGATGAACAGCCAGGGCGCCCGCTTCATATTTTGGCTGTCTTACCGTAGTTAGCGGCGGCTGTACGTATGCAGACAATTGAATATCGTCAAAGCCTACCATCGAAATGTCTTCAGGTACCCGTACCTTCTTCTCTGAAAAAGCCTGCAGTCCTCCGATAGCCATTTCGTCGTTGGCGTAAAAGACAGCTTCAGGCATATTCTGCTGAGCCAAAAGCATTTTGGTGGCACGATAGCCGCCTTCTCGTGTGAAATCTCCGCTGATTTTCCAGCGTGATTGGTAAGAAAGGTTGTTATGTTCCAGTGCGCTCAAATATCCTTGAAATCTTTCTTCATTATCATGAGAATTCATCGGTCCGCTGACGTAGGCAATGGAGCTGTGTCCTTTTTGAATCATATATTCTGTAGCTTCATACGCTCCTTTCCTGTTATCAACTTCTACGTGGACGACATTCGGATTATCTGCATCCCGGTCGAGCACGATGATGGGAAAGTCTTTTCTTGCGGATGAGTTGATTAAATCTGTACTAATATTGTGGGCAAGAACGATGGCTCCATCGACCCTTTTCTCTTTTAAAAACTTTGAAGCAGTGGATTTATCACCGCCGACAGAACTGCAGGCGATCAAATCAAAGCCGTTTGAAGCGGTGACTTCCTGGACGCCTTTGATTAATTCTGAGAAATAAGGACCAGATAAATCGCTTAAAATGAGAGCGATTGTGTTCGTTTTTGACCTTTTCAAATCAGAAGCGAAGCCGCTCTTTTTATAGTTGAGTTCTGCCGCTGCTTTAGTCACTTTTTCCACTGTCGCTGCACTGACTTTGTTAATTCCGTTCAAGGCGTAGGAAGCTGTCGATACTGCTACTCCAGCTCTTTTTGCCACATCTTTGATTGTCGTCATTCCTGCCCTCCTCTCTTATTGAATACTAACTTCTATTGTACTAAATCATTTGATCCCTGACATGGTAAAGCCTTCGACAATGTACTTTTGGAAAAAAGAAAAAATGATGATAATCGGCACAACCATGAAGGCAGCACCCGCCATCTGCAAAGCGAAGTTGTTGGCATATTGACCCTGGAGCAAGGAAAGTCCGACAGATAACGTATAGAGACTTTCATCATTCGCGATGATCAATGGCCACAGGAAGCTGTTCCAGCCGGCAATGAACGTTAAAATACCCTGGACGGCAAATATCGGTTTCGCAATCGGCATAACTAATCTAAAGAATATATAGAATTCTCCTGCTCCATCAAGCCGAGCTGCTTCAATCAAATCATTAGGAATTGTAGTCATGAATTGCCTGAATAAGAAAATACTGAAGGCGACAGCGAGTCCTGGCAGGATGATCCCGGTCATCGTATTGGTCAGTCCCATTTCATTGAGCAGCAAATATACCGGAATCATCGTTACCTGACCTGGTATCATCATCGTCGCCAATACAAGGTAAAAGACTTTCTCTCTGCCTTTGAACTCATATTTGGCAAAACCATAGCCTGCCATCGCGTTAAACAACAGACCGATGAACGAGAAGAAGACGATGATCAACGTATTCCGCAAGTATACGGTAAAGTTCATATTCGTAAATAAATTAATATAATTATCAAGTGTCGGATTTTCCGGAAAAATCGTCGGCGGAATGGCCAGTACTTCACTCTCCGGTTTAAAAGAGCTCGATATCATCCAAATAAAAGGAATGGATACGGCTATCCCTCCAAGAAGCATTAAAGTGATCACAAGGTAATTTCCTGCCTTACTTTTCTTCTTAATTGCCATCGTGTGCCCTCCTTCCTTAATATTCGGTGTCTGATTTTCTCAGTTTGAATTGAATCATCGTGACGATAATAATCATGGCGAACAGGATAAACGACCCTGCTGCGGCATACCCGAATTCACTGAACTGGAACCCTTCTTTATAAATGAATAATGCAATTGAAATCGTCCCGTCCAAAGGTCCTCCATCTGTCATGACGAACGGTTCCTCGAAGAATTGCATCCAGCCGATCAACGTCGTAATCGTCACAAAGAATGTTGCGTACCTTAACAGAGGAAGTGTGACGTTGAACAGTACCTGTAGACGATTGGCTCCATCCATTTCAGCCGCTTCATAATAGGACCGCGGGATTCCTTGAAGTGCCGCCAGGAAAATGATCATATTAATGCCGATTCCTTTCCAGACAGCCAGCAGAATCAAAGACAATTTGGCAATTGTTGGTTCTTCCAGCCAGGGAATATTATCTACAGTCAGCAGAGAAAGCAAGTAGTTGAACAAACCATACTCTGTGTTATATAAGTATCCCCAGATTACAGCCACCGCAATAATATTCGTAATGGAAGGCATGTAATACACGGCCCTGAACACCGTGAAAAGTTTACTCGTCCCATAATTCAGCATTAAAGCGATTGATAATGAAAAAAAGATGACAAGTGGAACACCAATTACTACATAAAATGCTGTGTTAAATACTGATTTAATGAACGTATTATCTGAAAACAAATCCTTGTAATTCTCAACTCCGATGAACGTAATCGATGACCAGTCTGCCAGTCCTTTCAAATTCAAATCTGTGAAGCTGATGACGAAAGCGATCAGGATAGGAATAAGACTGAAGACGGTCAGCAAAAGGACGGCTGGAGCTATGAACATATAAGGGTGTCTGTTTTTTATCATTTTATTAAAATTGCTCATGAATACCCACCTATCTCCATCCAACTTATAGTTTGACTATTTATAAAAGGAAAGATGGAGTGAATGCACGATTATATTCACTCCACCTTTTGCAATTATTCTTCCAGAAGTTCATTGGCGGTTTCATTGAACTCTTCAAGTTCCGCATCCAAATCAGCATCGCCTTCCACAACTCGTTCAATTGCACTCAGCAGTTCTTGAGCGATACGCTCGAATTCTTCTGTCTGCAAACCAGGTTTAGCATTTTCAAGCTGCTCGCCAAAGGTTGCGTACATCGGGTCCTCAGTCATAACTTCCTCTTCCCAGGCTTCCATAAGAGAAGGAAGCGTATTTGAAGTCTCCAACCACTCCATTTGCGTATCGACTTCGGTCATATAAGAGATATACTCTAACGCGCCGTCTACGTTTTCAGCATCTTTAAAGACTGATAAATTGGCTCCACCCATGCTGGACGTATTCGTTTCTTCGGTCGGCATCACAGCCGTCGCCCAATCCCCTTCAATATCCGGTGCTTGATCGTTAATGATATTAATCATCCACGGACCGCTGAAGAACATCGGTTTCGTTCCTTCTTTAAACGCCTGGACGATATCGACACCTTCCTGTTTCTGGCTCAGTCCTTCATCGAAATAACTTGTATAGTATTCAATCGCTTCTTTGAATTCCGGTGTATCGAAGTTCAGTTCATTTTCCTCAACATTCGATTCATATCCATTCTGCCAGGCAAAAATGAACGGTGTAATCTGGTCATTACGATCAATGTCCAAACCGTAAGAATCTTCTCCGCGGTCAGATAATGTCTGAGCAGCTTCTTTAAGCTCGTCCCACGTTTGCGGCGCTTCTTCATAGCCCGCTTCTTCTAATAAATCTGTACGGTAATACATAACGCGTGTATCTACATACCAGGGAATTCCTACTAATTGGTCGTCATATTCCATGGTGGAGGCTGACCCTTCAAAATAGTTCTCTTTCGCAAATGACGGATAGTCCTCTTCGTATTCAGAAAGGTCCATTAATGCCCCTGCTTCAGCAAACTCAGGTATCCACGTAGTCCCTAACTGCACGACATCCGGTCCATTTCCTGAGGCGACAGCAGTCAACAGCTTATCATGAGCGGTATCCCACGGAATCGCTTGAACATTTACTGTCAGCTCTGGGTGATCCTCTTCAAATCCTTCACTGAATTCTTTAAGCATTTTACCTTCTTCTCCCATCGCCCATACAGTGACCGTGTCATCGCCACCTTCAGATGAAGAATCTCCATTAGAACAAGCTGCTAAAGTAATAGATAGTAAGACTACCGCGAACAAAGCAATTATCTTCGATTTCATTACGTGCACCCCTTTATATTTTAATTTGTTGAAACGTTTCGATAAATTCATTGTACTTAAAAGTGAATGCGCTTTCAACATATTTTTCAAAAAACTTTTAATTTTGTCAAAAAACCATGTTTATAAAGCTATTTTTCATTGACTAAACAGTATAACAGCCTTATACTTCTATCCATAAAGCTAAATTGAAACGTTTCGAATATTTCGCTAGGAGGATTATACATGACCGACCACCAATTAACGAATTTACTTGATCAAATGACACTTCAGGAAAAAGTTGGACAGCTCGTCCAATTAGCTACTCCTTTTTTTGAAGGCGCTTCCGACCGCGGCCAGATCACAGGTCCGATGGAAGATATGGGGATTGATGATGAAGATATTAAGCACACTGGATCAGTGCTCGGGGCTTCTGGGGCTGCTGAAGTTAAACATATACAAAAGATGCATTTAGAAAGCAACCGATTGAATATTCCTTTATTGTTCATGTCTGATATCGTTCACGGATTCAAAACCATTTTTCCAGTTCCGTTGGCGATAGGCTGCTCGTGGGATACTGAATTGGCTGAGCAAAGTGCCGCGATCGCAGCTAAAGAAGCGGCGGTTTCCGGTGTGCACGTTTCATTTGCGCCGATGGTCGACTTGTCGAGAGATCCCAGGTGGGGCCGGGTGATGGAATCTACAGGAGAAGATCCTTTTCTAAACAGTTCGTTTGCCCGCTCATTTGTCCGAGGGTTTCAAGGAAACTTAGAAGAAGATCGCTATAAAGTGGCAGCGTGCGTGAAACACTTTGCTGCGTATGGGGCTCCTGAAGGTGGAAGAGATTATAATACGGTCGATATGTCTGAGTGGATGCTGCGCGAATCTTACTTACCCGCCTATAAAGCCGCATTAGATGAAGGGTGCGAAATGGTGATGACTGCGTTCAATATTTTAAATGGCGTTCCTTCCACCGGAAATAAACCGTTAATGCGCGATTTGCTGCGAAACGAATGGGGATTTGACGGTGTGTTGATTTCTGATTGGGGCGCTGTAAAAGAATTGCTCCCTCACGGCGTGGCAGCGAATGAAAAAGAAGCTGCAGAACAGGCGCTTACTGCTGGGGTCGACATTGAGATGATGACCTCTTGTTATGTGAACCATGTAAGCGAGCTGATTGAAGAGGGGAAGTTGACAGAAGCATTAGTTGATGAAGCCGTATTACGCATCCTTACACTGAAGAAGAAGCTCGGTCTGTTTGAAAATCCATACCGTGAGGCAGACGAGGAAGCGGAAAAAGAATTCATTCTATCGTCCGAGCATCGTAACGCAGCTCGCGAACTCGCATCTAAATCGATCGTTCTCCTAAAAAACGAAGAGCTTTTGCCTCTAAGTTCCAAAGGTAAAACCGCTCTCATCGGACCTTTCGCAATCAGTACAGATATTCTCGGACCGTGGTCATGGGCCGGGTCGCCTGAAGACACGATTACACTGGAAACAGGGATGAAGAACTACGTACAAGGAGACGAATTACTTATCGCAGAAGGTACCTCCATTGAAACAGGGACAACAGAACAAATGCAAAAAGCTCTTGAAGCAGCTGAGAAAGCGGAAACCGTCATCGTCGCACTCGGTGAACACTCAGATATGAGCGGCGAAGCAGGATCCCGCACAGACATCCGCCTGCCAGAAGTACAACTAGATTTGCTTAAGCAAGTGAAAGCTCTTGGTAAACCAGTCATCGCTGTGTTATTCAATGGACGACCGCTCGACCTAACAGAAGTGATTGAACACGCCGATGCCGTCATCGAGGCGTGGTATCCAGGAACAGAAGGCGGCCATGCCATCGCTGATATTTTATATGGAAAAGTCAATCCATCAGCCAAACTATCGATGTCCTTCCCTCATTCCGTGGGACAAGTACCTGTTTATTACAACAACTACAATACCGGACGTCCTAAAGGCGCACCTGACGCGCAGATCCGCTACGTCTCTCAATACTTGGACAGCCCTAACGAAGCGCTTTATCCGTTCGGTTACGGCTTAAGTTACAGCACCTATCATTACAGTGAGCCTGAACTTTCTGCTGAGGAGATAACGAAAGAGGAAAGCTTGACGGTGAGTGTAGAGGTTAAAAATACGAGTGGCGTCGCCGGAGAAGAAATTGTTCAGCTTTATATAAGAGACCTTGTAGGAAAAGTGGTCCGCCCATTGAAGGAATTAAAAGACTTTCAAAAAATTCACCTTCAGCCGGGAGAGGTGAAGCAAGTCCAGTTTACGATCGACGAACAGCAGCTGCGCTATTATCATGCCGATCTAAAGCATACGAGTGATGCAGGTGATTTTGAAGTGTGTGTCGGGGGAAGCAGTAAAGACGTACAAAGCAAAATGTTTAGATTAATAGACTAAAAGCTAAAACTCCTCCTGTCTTTTTGAGCAGGAGGAGTTTTTTATGCCTATCGGTTCACAGACTCCGCATTTTTTTATGCTATATTAATCGTTGATCACGAAATGGCAGGATTGTTGCATACTCGTCTTCGAGGCAACTGGGGTGAGGTCCGTTGCCGTATTAAGAATCAGGCGTAGTTGCATATGATTTTTTGTTTTGCGTAGGTTTCGAGGTACTTATTAGGCAGAGGGGCGGAAGGAAACGGTGAGACTCCTGTGGGAGCAGCGGGACAGGTGAGACCCCACAGAGCGAAGCTCGAGGAGGCTCAGCGCCCGCCCCACGGAAAGCGAATCGTTTCCTGCAGCCCCACACTCCCACTATAGCTCGAAACTGAGCGTTTAAGATTAGGGAGCGCTTATATGAATATTACTTATATTTAACAGAGACTTTATTAAAATAGAGAAAATGAACGACTCCTAGCGCTGCAAGAATGCCCGTCCCATTTTTAACTAGATCGATGACCGTAAACGACCTTCCCGGAACATAAAATTGATGAATCTCATCACCTACTCCGTAAAGCATCGCCGCTCCAGCCGCTATATAGCTCGTCACCACAGACAATCTATGATTTGCTGCTAGAGCACCAATAATCAGCACATACAATATCGCAAATTCAACGAAATGCAATAGTTCAAATAAAGCACCTGCTGTCATGGAAATATCCCCAGGAAACTTTTAATTTCTTCAATAGGATAGCTGGATTGAATCCATATAAGGGCCATGTAAATGATCGGCAGGGCGGTTAGTACGAACCTTTTCATAGACTTCCTCTCCTTTTATAATTCATAGACTATTAATCATTATAGAGAGAGAAGCCGAGTTTTATACGGAAGTGTGGGAAAACAAAAAATGTGCGGCCAAGGTAGTTCCTCAACTGCACATTTATAAAAACAGACCCTATCCTTCAATTGATGATCACTTGCCAAGAAGCTTAGATTCAAAAGGGAAGTCAGAAAAGTTCTCTACTCCGTTTTCTGTAACGAGCAGCTGCTCTTCAAGCTTGACCCCTTCCTTTCCTCCCGGCGATCCAATGTAGCTTTCTACGGATAAAACCATATTCTCTCTTATGACTCCATCGTACCCTTTTTCTTCAAAATCCTGAGGATAAACAATATAAGGGTATTCCCCGCTTAGTCCCGTGCCATGTGCCACAGTGAAATAGCGGTTCGGGAAAAATTCTTCAGGGATGCGCCAGCTTTTCTCTGCATATTCACGGAAAGTCATCCCAGGCTTCAACAGCTCGATGTTAGTCTGGATTTGTTCATAAGCTGTTTGATACAGCCGCTTCTGTTCGTCAGTTGGTTCACCTTCCCCGCAGTAAAAGGTGCGGCTGATATCCGTAAAGTACCCGAACGGACCGTTCATATCCGTATCAAATGCTACTAATTCTCCGTCGTTAATGACTTTATCACTGCACTCTTGAAACCATGGATTCGTGCGGTCACCAGAATTAAGCAGCCTCGTTTCAATATAATCGCCGCCCTGAGCAATATTCGTTTGGTGTAAATGGGACCACATCTCATTCTCTGTAATGCCAGGCTTTAGGGCCTGCTGCATCCGAATCATGCCTTCCTCTGCCGTACGCACAGAAATTTTCATCGCTTCGATTTCTTGTTTATTTTTAATGCTTCGTGCATGTTCAATCGGCTCTTGTCCATCCATAACCTCTACCCCGAGTTTTGCCAATTCTATGGCTCCAACTGATGGTATATAATCGACAGCGAGCTTATTGTTAGCACCTGCATGCTGCTTCAACAAATCCGTTATTTCTTCAGCCCACTGCTTCGCGTTATCTTGCAGGTTTCCACCTGAAGCCACGTACGATAAAGTGGTTGCCGGTCTAACTTCATCTATTGTTTCAAGTCCTTCGGATAAGTGCTCACAGTTTGGAAAATCGAATAAAGTAATCGGACCTTCCGTCGGGATGAAGACGTAACGCCCCGGATTTCTCAGCATAAACACTTGCATATTCCGACTACCAGTCGCATATCGCAAATTCACCGGATCGAAAATGACTATGCCGCCGTATCCTAACTCTTTCAGCTGTTCTCGAACTCTTCCCAAACGATATTGACGCATTCGGACTAAATCAATCTGCGTCTTGTCATGACGAATACTTTGTAATTTCCCCACATAAATCTCCTCCCTCATTGATCATCAAGAATATCAGTTACCTTACATATTACAATAAGTTATAACATATTACAACAAGACGATCATTTTCCGATCTCTACTCGGTACGAAAAGGAGGAAGGGATATATTTCGTGCGGCTGTATTCGATGGGAAGGTTGTCACCCCCCAGTGTCTTTCTCCGGATTTCAATTAGTGCCTCCCCCGGAGTGATCCCTAATAAATCCGCCTCATAAGCCGTAGCGTTAGAAGCAGTAACTTGTTCTTTAATATTAGTGTAGTGAATATTATGTCTTCCTAAAAAAGTGATGAAATCAAACGTTTCTGCTGCTTCATCTTTCAGTTTATGTGCAATGGACATCGGAAAAAATGATTGCTGACAGGCAATGGGGTTTCCTTCTGCCGTCCGCACCCTTTCAAATACGTACACCTCTTCTTCATCAGTTAGTTCCAGTTGATTTTGGGCGAAAAAATGGTCATTTAAAGCTTCCGAACGGATCACTTTGACCCCAAGATCTGCTCCTAACTCGTGATGGAACACCCCTGGGTTTTCCATTTCTTCACTCGGAGTCTGGCGGACTTTCGTGGGTGCTCCCCGTTTCGTTACAAGAACACCTTTCTGTACTAAGTCACGAATCGACTGCCTGACTGTGGTACGGCTTACGTTATACTGCTCGATCAATTGACTCTCTGATGGAATGGCCTCGCCCGGCTGCCAAACTCCGTCTTGAATGTTTTGAACCATCTTATTTCGTATTTGCACATATAAAGGTAATTTTCTTTGTTTTTCGGTCATACGATCACTCCCTTACTTGCTAAATTACCCTTTCCGTTCTATAAAAACAACTATATCAATGAACGGTGTTTAGAAAACACGAATGTTCCCCCAGCTATTTTAACTCCGAAGGGAGGAAGACAGACCTGAAAAAAACAGCCAGAATAACCTATCCTGGCTGTTTTCATCCACTTGTTATCCGCTTCGCTCCATAATATTTCGGCCCCCAGTAGTTACTAGCCTCGATATTCGTTACGGTTACCCCATCTTCTGGAGTCACGTGGACGACTTGCTCGTTCCCTGCATAAATCGCAGGATTTAAATAATCCACTTCTAAAAATACGATATCTCCCGGGATAAGATCTTCTCTGTCTACATGCTCCCCTTCTTCCCACTGTTCGTCAGCATAACGGGGAAGCTCGATTCCTTCAGCTTCTTCGAAAACGTACTCGACGAATCCTGCCGTGTCAAAACCTTCACGGGTCGTACCTCCCCTTTGGTAAGGAATTTCACCGATATACCTGGCCGCTTCTGTCACGATGGGACTGTCACTTGATATTTTTAAGTCCGAGAATCTTTTAACGCCGGTAAACTTCTCCTGCCAATAATCAGCGCTCACATACGAGGTAGTGACCTCCTGGGTCCTTGAGGCATGGATGAATTGTCCCCCTCCAATATAAATCCCATTATGAGAGATGCCTTCCCGGTAGGTATCACTGAAAAACAACACATCGCCCGGCTCTATATCCTCCAGATCCACTTCCTCCCCAGTTTCCCACTGCTGGTCCGTCGTGCGTGGTAAATAAATATCGCTCACTTCCTCAAACACATGTTGAATAAACCCAGAACAGTCAAACGCTTCAGGCGTTTCGCCGCCAAACTCATAAGGAACTCCCAAATATTCGTGAGCCCCAGCTACAATGTCGTTATCTTCAGCTATATCAGGCGGCTCGGTAATTCTACGAGCCTCTATAAAGTTATCACTCCAATAGCCGCTTTCCTCAAAGCGGGTCACTTCTACCCCGTTCGAAGCTGTAGGATGGATAAGACGATCATCCCCCATATAAATCGCTGAATGGGAGGCATCTTCACCGTCTTTACTGAAAAAAACGACGTCTCCCTCCTGTATGTCCTCACGCCTTATTTCTTCCCCCTGCTCGATTTGCTGCTCCAGGGTGCGGGGAAGCATAAACCCCTCCACCTCATTAAAGACATATTGGACAAAACCTGAGCTGTCGAAGCCCTGCTCCGGAAAGGATCCCCCTTCCTCGTAGGCAACTCCGACATGCCGTTCGGCTTCTTTGATGATCGGACCAGGTGTTGAAAAATCTACCTGCCAAATCAAAACGATCATCATTATAGTAATCGGTATAAATACGAAAGGTTTTTTGAAAATCTTCAACAAAACATATCCCCTTCAAGCGTTTGTTTCATTTTACTACTCTTATAAAATTTACCAAAGCAAAAGGTTTAGAATGGGTTAAAGAACCGCTTTCTGAACAAGCGATATAATATTGGCGTGTTTTGGAAAATATTCAGCCGGGTATCTTTTATAGACGAGTTCAAATCTGAAGGAGGAAAATTTTCATGAGTAAAACTATATTTATAACAGGTGCAGGGACGGGGCTCGGCAAAGGTACGGCGATCGGATTAGCAAAAAAAGGCCACCACGTCATCGCAGCTGTTGAAATAATTTCTCAAGTAACTAGTTTACGCGAAGCGGCATCAGATGCCGGTGTTGAATTAGAAGTCATAAAATTAGACATTACGAGCAAGCGCGACCAACAGTTGATTGAAGACTATAACTACGATATTTTTGTTGCTAATGCAGCTATCGGGGAAGGCGGCCCGATTTCAGAAATACCTGTCGACCGCGTGCGAAAGGTATATGAAACGAACGTATTCAGCACGCTTGAAAATGCACAAATTGCAGCCAAAAAATTTGTCAGTAAAAAGCAAGGCAAGATTATTTTCCTAAGTTCTGTGGTCGGGGTCGTCGGCATGCCTTATTTAGGTGCTTACTCATCATCAAAGCACGCGATTGAGGCTATAGCAAAAACGATGAAAGCCGAACTCGATGAATTCGGTGTACAAGTCGCCACGATAAACCCAGGACCATTTGAAACAGGGTTCAATGACCGTATGTTTGAAGAGAAGCACAAATGGTACGATGAAAACGAGAACTTCACGCCTAGAGAATCTATTGCAGAACAAGAAAAGATGCTCGACGACCAATACGATCCACAAGACATGATCGACAAAATGGTAGAAGTGATTGAATCGGATCACCACGCGTTCCGCACGGCGTATCCAAAAGACGTGGAAGATATGATGAAAGAAGAAGAGAAGAGTAAATGGGAAGAAAAAGTATAAATATAACCTATAACTCCAGCCATGGGCACTCAATGTCCATAGCTGGAGTTATTATTTTGCAAAAGCTATTTCAATCGCGGCTATTGATATTTCATAAAACGTTCTTCAACTATATGGCAGGATAGCGGAAGACTTGATTTTGAGACATTTGATGAGTGGATCAGGACGGCGGGGAATGACTCGCTCCCACGGAAAGCGAGTGATTTCCCTTAGCTCTAAACGCTGTCACTCATACCGGAAACAGCCCGAATATCTCGAATCTGAGTCTTCCACTAAAGGGAGCTTATATGTATATTAACAAGGAACTTAAACGGAGCTTTGGCAAAAATAAAGCACTCGAATGCATAATGGATTCAAGTGCTTCTAATAGACGCTATCCTATTTCCGGAATAAAGAGAACAGCTTCCCTAAACTCCCCTTAGACTTATTGGCTGCTTCAGCCAACTGCTGATTGAAATCATTTTGAGCGCGCCATTCTTTTCTTTGTTCTTCCCGCATATCCTGGAGCTCCTTATGCAAGGCTTCACTTTTCCGCTTTTCTTCCTTAAGCAGTTCCTCATAATGATTATTCTGTTGTTCAGTCAATTTATCTATTTTTGTATGAGTTTTCTGAGAAAAATTCCCTACCCCTGAACTGATGACATGATGATCCTGCTGGAGACGAGCCACCGTCGTTTTCAACTGCTCCATATCCTGCGTCAATTGGACATTCATTTCCCTCGATGCGGCAAGCTCGTTGGCAATCACCTTTAAGAAATCGTGCAGTTGGGCAGGATCCTGGATTGAACCTGCATATGTATCAGGAATCGTCATATCCGTCGTGTCGGACTCTTCCAGCCTTTCCTTCTGCTGTCGGGCAAGATCTCCCGCCATCTCATCCTTTGGCCTTTCCGAATCTCGAAACGCTATAAGGGCTTCGATATCGGATCGTACAAAAATACGCCGCTCGCCATCCTTAAAGAACTCATAGCCATTCCGTTCTAAAATCTGGCCATACCTTCGGACAGTAGCTGAGGCAATGTTCATTTCTTCCGCTACTTCTTTCGAAGAGAAAGCTCGTTCATTTGGTTGTATATCGTGTCGCATATCGCGCCTCCTTTTCTAAAATAATGAAGGTTTTTGTCCTAATTTGCAAGATGAAGAAGCATCGAATTCAACCACTAGGCAAATGCTGCTCTAAATAACACATAAGGAATTGGAATTATGGAAATGGAGAAGAATGTATAGTAAGGAGGAATGTTTATGTCTGACTTTGAAGAGATTTATAATGAGTATAAGCAAAAAGGCGCTCAACAGTCTGCTCCGATCCAGCAGCAGGAAGGCAAAGAAACCATTATTGCGGTTAGGAAAAATGATGATGGAGATATAATCGCGATTAAAACTGAAAGCGGGCGTGAGCTTGACTACGTCAAAGCTCTTGAAGAAGCTAAAAGGGGAAGTCTTGCCCATGTTGATGTGTTTCAGAAATATGGACGCGATATTTTACGAAGCGAGCCTGACGGTATTAAAAGCAATAACTTAGATAACCTTCCTACGTTCTAAATTTAAACCACCGAAGCTCGTTTCGGTGGTTTTTTTACTCTTTTTTTTATACGGCTATGAGATAGGTGGTTATTGATATTGAGATTGATGAATTCCTTGAAGAGGTTTCGAGACACTTAATTCGTCTCAGCATTATAGAAAATTAAATAATTTGGGAACTTTTCCAAATTAACTCCGTATATAAATTAAGAGCTTTTTTAAATGTGGCTGTATACATTGCATAGATGTGCCATATTCATAAATCACTGAATAGGGGGGGATGAATTTGAAACGAACCGGGGAAAAAATCCTATTGATTATTGCACTTTCTCTTCAGCTTATAGTTCTCGTGCTTGGGGTCCTTTTGGCCATTTTTGTTGGAGCTCAATTCCCAGAACAATTACCACAGTACAGCGAGATGTGGTTTGTATGGGTTGTATTTGCCGTGCACTTGCTTGGCTTTATTTTAGGGGTTGTGGCATTACTTATGATGCGCAGCCGTGCGAAAGCGTCAGGAATTATATTTATATGCACAGGTGTATCCATGGCATTTCTCACCCTGGGTGCAACCTTAATCCAATCTATTTTGTTTATCGTTGCCGGAATGATGTGTTTAGTTCGAAAACCGTATGAAAGCTATAAGGAAAATGAGATAGTTGATTAATTGGATCAAACTAGAACATGAGTATCGATAAGTTTCTTATTCAAGTGATTTCGAGAGACATGTATATCTTGGGCCGGAAATGAGAAGAGACTCGTTAGCTGCTAAGCCCTATGGATTGAGTACGCGGATGGAGGTAGGATGAGCTCTTGGGAATCATTCCATTCCAAAGTCAAGGGGACGTTCATTCCCTTTCGAAAAAAAGGGATGGGAAACGATGAGACTCCCACGGCAGAAGAGGCCTGGCGAGACCCCATCCAGGAAGCTTGCCAAATCCACCGCAAGAAAGCGAATTCCTCCCCTACTTTACAAGGTAGCGAACCCTATTATCTCGGAACCGAATCTTCCATATAATTTTATTACTTTTTAAAATCATAATGCGTTTGGTTCAGAGTAGTTAAACACCTTCTATTGATTAGTAATGAGTCATCTACTTAAATACCAAATATGAAAAGGAGTACTCGATGTGGAATATGATTTAAAGCAACTCATAAAAGAACGAGAGCAGACCCATTTGAACATGGACGTAAGAAAATCCAACGAAAAACTTGATGAAATTTTAGCTGACGAGTTTTGGGAAATCGGTAGCTCAGGATTTACGATCGATAAGAGAGAATGTCTTGAAAGCGGTGTTCACTTAATTGAAATGACCATGCATCATTTCGAGGCCGAGCAGTTAGCGGATGATGTGGTTTTAACTACATATTTTATAGAAACGAAACATCGAAATACGCTTCGCAGTTCGATTTGGAAACGGAATGATGAGAAATGGCAATTATCTTTCCACCAAGGAACGATTACTTCACTCCAGCCCCACGAGGGCATATCCAGATCACGGGATATCAGATGAAAATTCATCAAGTGAAGGTCCTGATTTCCCTCGTTCTATTTTTTCATACTTCCCTTCCACCTGGCACAAGGAGAGAGCCTCGAACATCAATAAAGAATGACGGTGGAATCCCCCTTTCTTTTTTAAGGAGGTTTCTTACCGAATTCTCATTTAAACTATGTCCAATTTATGCAGCCAGCTGTTAAAGTAAAGTACGCTTTTTACAGCGAGAAGCTGTCTTCCGGTAATTCATATACGATCTCACCATCGACAAACGTCATCACAACCCGGCCGTTCTTATCGATCGGATGTTTATCCCACAGCGTCAGATCTGCATCTTTTCCCAATTCGATACTGCCTGTCCTCTCTCTGATACCGAGCACTTCAGCTGCTCGGATGGTTACGCTTGCGAGCGCAGTCTCTGTTTTTAAACCGGCTTTTGCGGCGAGCTGGGCTGAGGTTTGCAGCTGACCGATCGGAATGACAGGATGATCGGTGATTATGGAAAAAGGGATGCCATGATGATCGAAAGCGGCATATGTTTCCCAGGAAATATTCCCAAGCTCTACTTTCTTTCGACTGGACAATGTTGGACCAACGGAAAATTTGTAGCGGTTTTTATATTTTTCTAAGTGTTTAAGAATTCGATGGCCTTCGGTGACGTGCTCAATATGCATATCAATCCCGAATTCATTGGCGATGCGAATAGCGGTCATAATGTCGTCAGCTCTGTGAGCATGGACACATAGCGGCAGCTTTCCTTGCAGAACTTTCCCTACCGCTTCTAGTCTTAAATCCCTCGCCTGGCTGGATGTTAAGTAATTCTCAGCCTCAACAAAATGTTCACGAATCATAGCAGCAATACCCATGCGCGTCACCGGCGTACGCCCTTGTTTGCCGTGATAGTTCTTCGGGTTCTCACCGAGCGCCATTTTCAGACCTGCTTCTTCTTTCATGACCATCTCTTCTACAACAGAGCCAGGTTTCACTTTTAATATCGTCGTCAAGCCACCGATGACGTTGGCGCTCCCCGGAAGTACTTGCACGGAAGTAATACCGGCTTGCACCGCATCCTCGAAGCCTCTGTCAAAAGGGTTGATCCCATCAATCGCACGCAAATGAGGCGTTGCTGCTTCCGTCGTCTCGTTGAAATCAGCCCCCTCAAAGCCATAGCCTTCTTCGTCGATGCCGAGATGGGTATGGGTATCGATCCAGCCGGGCGTCAGTATCTTCCCTTCTCCGTTGATCACCTTTTTGCAGTCTGAGACATCCGCTTCTTTACCTTCCACTATTCTTTCAATTTTTCCGTCTTTAATAAAAAGGGTCGCGAAATCGACGGCAGGACGGGTGACGGGCAGGATGGTGACATTCTGTATCGCGATCATTGTCTCACTCCCTTTCTTTTTCGTTTACGTAGTCGTATACCTGACAGGCGAGCTGTACGTTGAGCCAGTCGTCGGAATGTTCAAAATCAAGATCGAGGATCTCCTGCATCCGCTTGATTCTGTAATAAAGCGTGTTAGCGTGGATGTTAAGAGCCTCTGTCACTTTCCGTAAATTTTTATCATATGTAATATAAGCCATCAACGTGTCAATGAAGTCTGTATTTTTCTGGCGGTCGTAATTGATTAAGGGACCAAGGATGTCGGCAACATAAAGAAACAATTCCTCTTCACTATTTTGGAAGAAAAATCGGTAAATGCCTGATTCAGCATAGCTGATCACTTTTTTATCTTGCTGTGTTTCTAAAAGGTGAATACATTTCTCCGCTTCTCTGTAGGAATGGTTCAAATGGGACAAATATTTGTGTACACGACCGATACCTATTTTGATCGGTGCTGATGTTTTTTCCAAATGGTGGACGAATGGCTTGACCTTCTCACGGGCGGCTACCTTCCCCTCATCCTCCGGCAAACTGATCATAGCAAATATATAGGAACTGTTCATTGATACGATCCCTTTAATATGATGCTTCGATAAGGCATGCTCCAGAACTTCGATAATTTCATCCTTCTGTCTTCTGATGTTTTGGGTCATCTTATTTTTCTCTGCAAAAGCCGGGTCGACTTTACACAGTACCATCACATAATAATCCGGAGGGCTGAAACCGAGATTCATTGCCTGTGTTTCTAATTCAGGTGTCATTTCACCCGTCAGTAAACCCTCAACGAATTCGCCTTTTGCCTGCTTCTCCGCTTCATGAATCGCGTCCTGTTTCGTTAATTCAAGAGACAGCACGGTAGCTCCATATTCAAACAAGATAATATCATTTTCAAAAAAATCGACCGAGTCGATCCACACACAAAGGAACCCCCAGGTGGATTCTACGCCGATGACCGGGAGAATGACGAGCCGTTCCTGGCCTTCCATCGTGATTTGCTGCCACTTGTTCGTGGATATGACTTTTTTCACTCGTTCATGACTAAGAAACCTTTCCGGAAGCTGTTTGTTTTTTCCTTGATCATCAATATAAAAAGGTTTAAGCAGCGAGTCATAAATGGCAAAAGGATGATTTACCATAGCTTTTAGCGTACGGACAATCGCGTCTGCCCCTTCCCCGCGGGCTGCGATATTTGTCAGCTGATTGTGAAAATCGGTCGTTCGCTGTAAGGTGACATGCTCGCTTCGCAGCGCCTGGTGCGTCTTCTCAAGCTCTTTCTTTTGCCTGCGTTCCTGCTTGTATAATTCAGCGTGGGTAATGACGATCGCAACGTGGTCAGCCAGTGATTCAAGCAGGTTCAAATCTTCCTCGGTAAAAAAACTGCCGCCTTTAAAACTGTTGATCGTTAAAACACCGACGATTTCGTCTTGAAAACGGAGCGGAACAGAAATCATACTATCCGGAAAATCCTTGTACATCGTTGAATCAATGTAATACCGGAAATTCGCTTCAGACATATTCTCCATATTAGCGGCAATTTCTTTTTCACCGTGGATCATGATCGATTTACCTTGTTGGAAAACTCTGCCACTGATACCTTCACCGACTTTTAAACGCGTTTTTTTATAGCTTTGTTCGCGGAAACCAACAGCCGATTTGACTAGAAGGCGGTCGAGTTTTTCATCGAGCAGAAACAGAAAACCGGTATCTGCTGCTGATATCGCGTCTACGACAGATTGGATGATCAATTCCAGTATATTGTCCTCGTACATGCGTGAAGCGAGGGTTCGAGCTACATTCATTAACAGATCGAGGGAGTTCTGCTTTTCTTGATCCTGCGTGTAGTGAATAAGAAGTTTCAGCCAAGGCTCGTAGCTTTTGAAATAATCATAAGCCTCGTGCAGATCGTAAGGCTCTTTTCCAGACAAAACGACGATAATGTCATCAAATTGAAAGCCGTGCATCGTCTCTGATAAACGTATAATCGATTGATCGCTCTCTAAAGCCATATCGATCCAGCTCGTCACATTGATGAAATTTTCTCTTCCTGATACAGCATTTCGCGCCTGTTTATCGATCAAGTAAATATTTTCTTGGTGGAATCGCTCTTTCAAGTGGTTCAACAACTCGGTTTTCATCGTCTCACCTCATCATCTACTATAAGTGAGATCCAAGGAAATTGGTATCCCCTTAAAATGTCGTGCCCTGCTTTACTGCATCGATCCATTCGTAGTATCGTTCGATCAGAACTGATTTATTCTTTTCATAAATTCGCCGCAGCTCAGTGACTGGCTCCTTATGATCATCAACACGGAAATCGACGAATGGATACTGATCGACAGCGACGACTTTGATCGCTGAAGACTGCTTTCCTCTAATATCTCCTCCGGCCGCATCTGCCGCTTCCAAGGCGAGCAGCAAGCGATCCGCCAGGGGACCGCGGGAGTTTTCAAAAGCTTCCGCCATGTCATCGATTACTTCTGGTCCAGTCAGTAAGTTGCCCTGGATCGCCCAGTTATTTCCGATCCGATGGCCTTTGTAATCATCGTTTTCAAGGCCGGTATAAACAGCGCAATTGCCATAGCAGTCCATAACGGAGACTTGGCGCAGCTCTTTGCCTGGATCGTTCAGCAGCAGATGATTCAGCGTTTCATTAGCTGTACGTCCTTTTTTCAGATGAAGAATTCCTTCTTGTCCTAGCGGCGGATTGACCCATCCTTGTGTAATAACGGCGCCGACGTTCGGTTCGATATGAGGCGAATGGGCCCCGACACCTGGAAAGCAGGTAGCTACCGCGCCTCCAAAGTTGCCTGTTTCGGGGCAGCGGGCAATGATAGAAAATGTATTCAGCTTCATTATTCACACCTCATGACAGGCCACGTAATGGCCGTTTTTTATTTCTCTGAACTCAGGCACTTCTTGTTTACACCGCTCCGTCGCAATCGGACATCTCGTATGGAAGCGGCACCCGCTTGGAGGATTGTCCGGACTCGGGACTTCTCCCGTCAGTGTGATTTTTTCCTTTTTGGCGTGGATATCCGGCACCGGAATGGCAGAGAGCAGAGCCTGTGTATAAGGATGCAGCGGATGTTCATACAGCTCGTCACTTTCCGCAAGCTCCATCATCTGTCCCAGATACATAACGCCGACGCGATCACTGATATACTGTACTACACTTAAATCATGAGCAATGAACAAGTAAGTGAACCCGTATTCTTTTTGTAAATCCATCAGTAAATTAATAATTTGAGCCTGGATTGATACATCTAGCGCAGCTACCGGCTCATCGGCAATAATCAGCTTCGGTTTTAATGCCAGCGCCCGGGCAATACCGATACGCTGACGCTGTCCGCCGGAAAATTCGTGAGGAAACCTTCCTTTGTAGCTTTCCGGGATGCCGACATCTTGAAGCAGCTGACTCACTCGCTCTTTGCGTTCCTTTTTTTCCATACCGATGGTGAGCAAGGGTTCTTCTATGATTTCTTCCACCTTCATACGTGGATTCAAAGAAGCGAAAGGATCCTGAAAAATCATTTGGAAATCCCGACGCCGCTTCTTCAGCTCGGATCGGCTCCATTCCATAATATTTTCACCTTCAAAATGTACGGTCCCTTCTGTAGCGTCCAGCAAACGCATGAGCAGTCGTCCCGTCGTCGACTTCCCACAGCCGGACTCCCCGACAATGCCGAGCGTTTCTCCTCGTTTAACAGTGAGACTGACATCATCGACCGCTTTTACGATACTTTTTTTACGTAAAAATCCATTCGAAACTTCAAAATACTTTTTCAGTCCCTCGACCTTCAGTATTTCCTCTGTCGCCATCGTTGTTCCCCTCCTCTTCCAGCCAGCAAGCCACGGTATGACCCTTCGATTCGGCTTCTAAAAGATCCGGCTCTTTTTCGATACATTGATCCATGACGAACGGACAACGTTCCGCAAACCGGCAGCCATTAGGCAGATCATGCAAGTTCGGAGGCTGCCCTTCAATCGGCTTCAGTCGTTCCCGGCTTCCAGGACGCGGCACGGAATTGAGCAGCCCTTGCGTGTAAGGATGCTTCGGACGGTCAAATATATCTTCGATTGTCCCCTGTTCTACTATTTTACCGGCATACATGACAGCCACGCGGTCACACAGCTCGGCGACTACACCTAAATCATGGGTGACCATAATAATAGCCGTACCGGTTTCATCGCGGAGGTCCCTTATAATATCTAACACCTGGGCCTGAATCGTCACATCGAGTGCCGTCGTTGGTTCATCAGCAATAATGAGATCCGGATCACAAGCGAGAGACATGGCGATGACGCCGCGCTGCCGCATGCCACCGCTGAACTGGTGCGGGTATTGCTCCGCCCGTTTCGCAGGTGAAGGGATGCCGACCTTTGTCAGCATTTCAACTGCCCGGTTCCAGGCCGACTTTTTCCCTTTTTTCTCATGAATCATCGGCATTTCAGCAATTTGAGTACCAACTGTATAAGCAGGATTCAACGAAGTCATGGGATCCTGAAAAATCATCGACAAATCTTTTCCACGTACCTTCTGCATGTCCAGCCTTGACTTTTTCATTAGATCCTCGCCGTGATAAAGCACTTCCCCTGTGACTTCTTCACTTTTTTTATCTCCAACGAGACGCATGATCGACTGCGAAGTCACGCTTTTCCCGCATCCAGACTCTCCGACAATCGCCAGAATTTCGCCTTTTTTCACTTTAAAACTAACTCCATCAACCGCTTTGACGATCCCTTTTTTTGTATGAAAATGGGTCTTCAAATCTTTGACTTCCATAATGTAATCAGACATCGAATCTCTCCTTTACTTACGATGATTCATTTTTCAGGCGAGGGTCGAGCGCATCACGTAATCCATCCCCCATGACGTTGAAGCTGAAGACCGCAAGCGTTATAGCGATACCTGGGAAAACCGCAATCCACCAGGCCGATTCCATCCAGCTCTTCCCTTCACTGAGCATGATCCCCCAGGATGGCGTATCCGGAGAAACGCCAAGGCCGAGAAAGCTTAATGCCGCCTCTGCTAAAATAGCGAAAGCAAAAGATAAGGTCACCTGGACGATCAAAGGAGCCATACTGTTTGGCAGAATATGCTTCCACATAATCTTCAAGTTACTGACCCCCATGGAACGGGCCGCTTCAATAAAGAGAGAATTTTTGATCGACAAAACCGACCCCCGGGCAATCCGGGCAAAAATCGGAGTATAAACGATACCGACAGCAATCATCAGATTCGTCAGGCTTGGTCCGAGAATCGCCATGATAACAAGCGCCAGTAAAATATCAGGAAATGAAAACATAACGTCTGTCAAACGTGACAGGGCGGCATCCACCCATTTTCCATAATAGGCAGCAACTACACCGATCAGAGTCCCCAATACGAAGGAAAGTCCGACAGAGATGATCCCCACCTGAAGCGAAATCCTCGACCCATAAATGATTCTGCTTAAAATATCTCGTCCGAATTGATCTGTCCCTAAAAAGTGCGCTAAGCTCGGTTCGGCAAACCTCGCGTCGGGAGCCATCTCATATGGATCATAGGGTGCGATCCACGGAGCGGTAATGGCAAGTATGATCAAGATAATAGTCATAAACAGACCGGACATAGCGATTTTGTTTTTCTTCAATTGATACCAAAGGTCTGACACCTGTGACCCCTCCTTTCTAGTAACGAATTTGCGGGTTCAAAAATCCATAGATGACGTCGACGATCAAATTAACGATGACAAACGCACTTGCAATGAACAAAATCGTCCCTTGAAGCAGTGCATAATCACGGTTTGTAATTGCCTGAAGAGCCAGCTGACCGACCCCCGGAAGTCCGAAGATCTGCTCAATGACTACAGAGCCTCCAAGCAAGTATCCTGCCTGGATTCCAATGACAGTTACGACCGGTATGAGGGCGTTCTTTAAAGCATGGCGCCAAATCAGCCGCTCATTAGAAACCCCTTTGGCACGAGCCATCTTAATATATTCCTGGTTCGTCACCTCAAGCATTGATGAACGGGTCATCCGCATCGCTACTGCACCTACAGCCGTGCCAAGAGCGATTGCCGGCAAAAGCATGCTCCGCAAGTTGCCGATGATGCTTTCACTCAGGCCGACAAATCCGCCCGAAGGAAACCATCCAGCATATAAAGATAAAAAGAGAATCATCAAAGTTCCTAACCAAAAGTTCGGAACGGAAATACCTAACAGCCCGAACATACTTGCCCCGTAGTCGAATTTACTGTTTCTGCGCAGGGCAGCGATCGTCCCCAGAGGAATCGCAATGATGATGGCAATCAGTACACTCAAAACCGCCAGCTCAATTGTGATCGGCAGGCGAGCTAAAATCGCATCTAGCACCGGTGTGTTCGTAAACTGGGAGTACCCGAAATCTCCTTGCAGCACATTACCTAACCACAAGAAATACTGCTGAATAAGCGGCTCATCCAGTCCATATTTGGACCGCAGCGCCTCCGCTTGATCGGGAGTATAACTGTTTCCAAGCATGGCCGTGACCGTATCCCCGGGAACAAGCCTCACCATAAAGAAAGCGACAACTGAAATACCTAATAATACGGGAATGGATATGAGCAGGCGTCTAATAACATATTGAATCAACGTTTTCTCCCTCCCTTGCAGCTAAAAAGATGAAGGAAAAAGCGACCTGACTGAAAGCAAAGGCCGCTTCATTCCCCTCCAATATTTATTCTTCGATTTTTGTATCTTCCAGAGATTTTGTAGTAACGGTCGGATTCACATCAAAATCTTGAACGTTATCTCGCATTGCTGTAATTTGAGGGTTCACGTAAAGGAAAGCCATTGGCGCATCCTCGGCGATCAACCGCTGAGCTTCATCATATAGTTCTTTTCTCTGTTCCTGATCCTGTTCGGAACGCCCCTGTTCAAGCAGTTCATCCACCTCGCTATTAGAGTAGTTCTGCTGGTTGTACATTCCGTCTGTGTGGAAAATGTTGTACAGGAATTCGTCGGGATCAACAAAACCAACCCAGCCGACTACTGTCATTTCAAAATCACCTGAACCAAGTGCGTCAAAGAATACACTATCTTCCTGCGATAACACTTCGACATTGATATCCACTTCACTTAGCTGCTGTTTAATCACTTGCGCAGCATCAATTTGGAACTGGTTCGTCCCTACGATCAATTCGATATCAAGTCCATCTCCATAACCGGCTTCTTCCAGTAATTCACGAGCTTGATCAAGGTCGGGTTCAGGATAAATTTCTTCATCTAAATGAGCCCAATGGTTCGGTGGCACCGGTCCGCTTAGGAGCGGAGTAGCTTCTCCGAATTTAACGGAATCATTAATCGCACTTCGATCAATCGCCCAGGCAACCGCTTGACGAACCTCCTGCTCAGCCAACGGTCCATCTTCTGTGTTCATACCAAGGTATTCCCAGTACGAGCCGTCGATCATTTCAACATCTACGCCCTCTGCGTCTTCCAACATGCTGATATCTTTTGGCTCAGCCTGCATAAGAATGTCGACTTCCCCGTTACGAATGGCAGTTGTACGTGACGTTTCATCAGGAATAGAGCGCCATACCACTTCATCGAGATACGGTTTTCCTTCTTTGAAATAATCATCGAACTTTGTAAGTACCATTTCCTGGTCCATTGACCAATTCTCAAGCTGGAAGGCTCCACTACCTGCATCAGCATTAGATAAGTCCCCATCATTTTCTTCGACAATCGTTTCGTTCACGATCGCATTCATCGGATAAGCAAGAAATGTCAATAGAGGAGCTACCGGTTCATTCAACGTCATTACCACTTCCGTGTCCGACGGCGTCTCAATACTCTCAAGAGCATCAAATTGAGCACTTCTTACTTCGTTTTCAATAATGCGTTCAATAGAATACTTTACGTCCTCTGATGTCAAATCATCTCCGTTATGAAACTTTACTCCTTCATGTAGAGTTAGTGTGTACGTCAGCCCATCGTCAGAAATCTCGTGCTCATCGACAAGTTCCCCTTCAACTTCACCATAAGAACCTTCCGTATAACGGAACAGCGTATTATACATATTCTCAATGTATCGCATCGATGCCGCATCCGTTACGACGTGCGGATCCAGGCTTTGAGCGTCCGACAAGTCGGTAATGGTCAATGTACCTCCGCCATCTTCTGAAGATGCTGCTTCCTCACCGCCATCATTACCACCGGATTCTTCCGTTGTTTCTGTTGGATCTGTACAACCCGCCAGGATCAACACAAAAAGAACGAGTAACCAACCCCAATAAGATTTCTTCATCATCTTCCTCCCCATTCATAGTTTTCTGTAAATTCAAATAATACTGTAAACTCATTGTACAAGATGTCGAATTATGAAATATATGTGGGGGATACCAAATATAAAAGTTTTCCTTTGGAGGTTTTTACTAAGGAGGTGGGAAATATAGAGGAGGGTGGTTGCTTAATACTTGTGAAAGATTATTAATAGCACCTAGATGAAAGGGAGTAATCAAAAGATTAGTCCTTAATTTGACTCTTGCCAATCTGGATGTTGACTTGTTATAGAAGTAAAAAATGTATGAAAAAGGACTCTACTTGTTTCTCTCTATCTGATGTAAAATTTCTAGAATTATGTAACGGAAAAGTTAATACAAAAAAACACTCTCCGATAATCGGAGAGTGTCGATAAGATGAAAAAATAGAAGATGATTAAGCACCTGCTTTAGTTACTTGCTGCCATTCGCCATTTTCATCCTGCCATTTGATAATCATCGTTCCACCCGTTTCTGTCATATAGAAAGTTTGATTAGGGTTTGCTACAACTTCCCCTTCTTCTGACCCTTTCTCGTACTCAACATAGACTTTGAAATCATTTGTATTGTTAATTCTCCACACGCGATCGCCATCTTTAATATCAAGTTCTGGGTGATTATCTTTAAATGACTGAGTATTTCCATCCTGAATATAAGTTAAGTTTAGTCTTTCTACAACTAAGTCAGCATCGTTGACTTCTCCATCAACAGTATCAGCTAATGCATCGATTTCTTCTTGAGTCATTGGTTCTAAATCACCAGTAGCTTCCTCAACTTCACCTGAAACACCTTCTAGTTCAGCAACTTTAGCGTTTGCTTCTTCTAACTCTTCATTTGCACGCTCTGCTTCTTGCGCGTTGGCTTCATTTGTCTGCACTAACTCATTGTAGTCTGCTTGTAAATCATCATATTCTTCTTGTAATGCGTCCAGATTTCCAGTAACTTCTTCAAGCTCTGCAGTCTTTTTATCTAGAAGTTCTTGCTTTTCCTTAATAATTTGATTAGCTTCACTCAAATCACCTTCAAGACCTTCGATTTCAGCTTGCAAAGAGGAAATCTCTTCATTCAAATCATCGATATCAGCTACCAACTTACTCTTCTCAGCCTTAAGGTTGTTAATCTCCTTTTTAGCTTCCGTAAGTTTGTCGTTAGCATCATTAATCTTTGATTCCGCATCCGCTTTTACAAATCCTAATTTTTCAAATAAAGCGTTCTCATTCATTTCATATTGAGTTATTTTGTTTTTTAATTCTCCCAATTGGTCTTTTACATTATCCACAGTCTCTCCGCCAGTAAACATAACGCCACCTGCTACTACTGTTGTTGCTAAAGCCCCTACCATTAGTTTCGTTGAAATAATACCCATTTTTTCATCCTCCTATTATTGTGTATAAAATTAGTAATGACTACCTTCTTGATCAACTTGAACTACCTACGAGTTTCTTTGAAAAGGTTAAAGGCATGATAGACGGTAACAGGGCTTACAAGGCCAACTGGATTGTGTGCGTAACTCATAATAAGGACATGCTATGATATTGTTGTCACTCAGCTCGCTATCGCTTCACTTTCCTTGACTATGTATGCTACTTTTTCTCTATCACTTCAGTGTAAACACCACCTTGCAGGAAATTCGTTCTACAACAAGAACAATTATATTCCTAATAACGAACGACAGTAAACCTTTAAATAAGCTCAAAATAACTAGTTTTGAACCCTGACGAATATAAATTCTTTATTAAGAACTAGATACCTTTAATTTCCTATTATTTATTGCTGTATTTTCCAATTGTGACCTGCAAGAAAATAGTGTAATATTATTGTTTTTAATTCGAGGCAATAATTTGACCTAGTACAAAATCCATACAAAAAAGAGCCCTGAAAAAGGACTCTTCAATATCATGCTTTATTAAGTTCACCCATCGATTTCATTAATATCGTCCCGTCACGGGAGATTCTATCAGCAGCAAGAGTGCCCTGGTAAGAATTGTCTTCAATATCGAATAATTGCAGTCGGTGATTTTCCTTTGAATTTTCTGCCTCTGTGAATACTTCTCTATTTTTGACTTTAGATAGACTGACCGTCCAATTATCGGTCGGGCCTTTATCATCGATAAGCAGTACCCCCTTAGAGAAATTAACTTCTTCGTTACTTTCCAGATGAAACACTTTTTTCAGTTTGATGGATTTCATGAGTGTTACTCCCCCTCCCTACTTTATGCTGTATTAACTATTCCTACACAAAGCAATGATTTTGACGCTTAATACCGTAACTTGTCTAACCTCCTGATTGATTTCACCTAAGTATAATTAATTTTTCAAAGGCTGTTATCCTGTTCCTATATAGACCAGTATATCACTAGATGAATTGTAACAAATCCGTAATTTAAAAAAACCCCACAGAAGATTTATCTGCAGGGTTCCATGATCATTGAAACGATTATTCAGCTGGAGGGCCAAACTTGCCGTTGCGGTAATCCTCATAAGCTTGTTTGATTTCTTCCATCGTATTCATAACGAAAGGACCATGCTGAACGATGTCTTCGTTGATCGGCCGGCCCGAATAGACGAGTACTTTCGTCTGGCGTTGATTCGACTTGATCGTAATCTGACTTGCACCTTCGCCTTCCTCATTAAAAGATAATGTCGCGACGCCATGCTTTTTCAAATTCACTTCGTTCTCACCAGCCTCGATTTCACCTGCAAGCACATATAAAAAAGCATTGTGATTTTCAGGTAGATCGAGCGTATATTCCGATCCCTCAGCCATCGTCCATTCACTGAGCGTAATCGGCACAATCGAATCGAGAGGCCCTTGGACACCTGCCAGGTCACCGGAGAAGACTTTCAATGATCCACCTTTAAATGGCATGACAGGCGCTTGTTCTCCGTACACGTTTTGATAAATCGTCTCAGATTTCTTTTTGTCTTTCGGCAGGTTCAGCCACAACTGCAGTGTGTGAGCGACGTCATCTTCCACCCCCTCCTCGGCATGCCGGGCAGCCCATCCAGCATTCATATACTGGACATCACCCGGCTCGAGAATATCTCGTCCGCCAGCATTATCTATGTGTTCCAAACGGCCATCAACAACATAGGTAACCGTCTGGAACCCGCGGTGAGGGTGGTCCGGAAAGGTCCCTTTTTTGAACCAGTCTTCTGCCATTAATATAAACGGATCGAACTCTTTCCAACGATCTGCTGGCAATACCCAGCCCTTCTGGATCGCCGGAAATCCCATTTCGTTATAATCCACATACCAGTGCTTCTTCACTTCTCGCTGAAATTTAGACATCTTCATCATCCTTTCGTGGTTTTAGTTGCTATATCAACTATTTATCCATGTTCTTTTGCATTTTTGTAAGAAGACGGTCAAGCTGCTCCAGCTCTTCGTCAGAAATACCCTCTGTCACAACATCATTGAACACTTCAGCCACAGGAAGCACTTCTTCTTTTAAAGCCCTGCCACTATCCGTAAGGTACAATTCCAGTGAACGTCGGTCATCTGTACAAAATCGACGGGTAATGAAGCCCTTTTTCTCTAAACTCGAAGCCATTCGAGCAATATTCGTTTTGTCTTTATCCAATTGGTGGGCAAGCTGATTCTGCGTCCATCCATCTTTCTCCCAAAGCAGCATCATAATCAGATTCTGTTCTGGAGCGAGTCCGTAGGGAGCCAGCTTCGACTTAATATACCCCGTCAGCTTCAGGTCAGTCTGATGGAGTTTGATGCTGATATAATCCTTAAACCGCAAATTCATAGTTTCCCTTCCTTTTGTTTTCTTGATAGTTGCTACAACAACTAAATCATGTGAACATAGTATAAAAAATATAAAAACGGTTTGTCAAACTTACTGCAGCCTTAGAAGACAGAGGGGAATAAATGACCTATGAATACTTCCTGAAGTCATTGAGCAGTGAAATGGGGGGGCACCCGGGCTTTAGGGCTATCAAAAAAAACTGCCGGGAGATATGTACCCGGCAGCTTGACTCTAACGACTATTATTATTGCATTTCGGATTCTTCATTCTCAGTCAATATATCTTCAGGTACGAGACGCTTTGCTCCATGGTATTTCGGTCCCCAGAAGCCGCTCGTTTTAAAATTCGTCACAGTCACACCTTGTGACGGGGTGACATGAACTACTTGATCATTTCCTGCGTAGATGGCTGGATTCAAGTAATTCGCCTGAAAGAATACGAGATCTCCTGGCTGCAGATCCTCTTTTGCTACCTCTTCCCCTACTTCCCACTGGGCCGCAGCGTTATGGGGAAGCTCTATTCCTTTCGCCTGCTTGTAAATATATTGAATGAATCCCGTCGTATCAAAACCGTCTTCTGGTGTTGATCCGCCGTTTTGATAAGGAACTTCACCGATAAATTGACTGGCTGCGGATACAACAGCTTCTTCCTCTGGAAGGTGCAGATCATCAAACCGTTTCACTCCAGTGAATTTTTCTTCCCAGTAAGGGGAACTCAAGTAAGAAAGCGTCACTCCTTGTGTGCTGGAAGCGTGGATAAATCGTCCGTCCCCGATATAAATTCCGTTATGGGAAATACCTTCCCTGTATGTATCACTGAAAAATACGACATCTCCAGGCTTTATATCATCCATTTCCACATCCTGTCCGACTTCCCACTGCTGATCGGTAGTCCGGGGAAGATAGATGTCTTCAGCCTGATCAAATACAAGTCTAGTAAAACCAGAGCAGTCTATTCCGTGCGGGGTGTCGCCGCCAAACAAATAAGGAACACCGAGATAGTTGTAAGCCTCGTTGACCAGGCTATTATCTTTTGAAACTTCTGGAGGCTGAGGAATTTCGAATGTCACCGTCTCGCTGAATGTTTCTTGATTATACTCAAACGTGCGTGTGTTTTCCCCGATGTCTAAAGGCTCCTCGAGGTGAATAGATTCTGTGTCTCCATTTGAAAAATTGAGCTGTAATTGATAAGCACTTGTCGCAATAGCCTCCTCAAGTTCAAGGAACATGCCCCCATGCTTATTCTCCGTATTATAAGATAATAAAGCGAAGTCGCCTCGTCTCATAAACGAACCCGGTTCAAACGTTGTTGTAGTAACACCAGAAATCAATTCATGAGAATATAATACCTCGAGATAGCTCATGTACCATTCGTCCTCATCGACATCCGTGAAGGGGAGTGCGTTTTCCTTCACCATTTGCAGCTCATATCCATTAACAATCATTTTCGATAGAGCGGCACGTGTAATGTTGCTGTATGTATCAAATTCATTTTCACTGACACCATTAATGATGCCTTTCTCAAATAAGGCATTGATCGCTCCTGCATACCATTTTCCCTGGTCGACATCTTCAAAAGGAACGGCTGGAGCATTTTCTGTATCAAGCTCAAGCAGTCTCGCAAGCATAACTGCCGCTTCCGCGCGGGTAATATAATCTCTAATTCCAAACGTTCCATCGGTATATCCATTAACGATATCTTTTCCAGACATAGCTTGGATGGGTTCATAATAGATTGTTCCTTTATTTACATCAGGGAATTTTTGCGTTGAGGCATCCACCGAGTGCAGCGGAATCATTAATGTGACGGGAATGACGAGGACAGCAGCGACTTTCCTAAAATATGTAGAGCTGAACATAGGGTTGTTTTTCCTCCTTGTTTTATGCCAATATATGTTACATTTCTTTCTGTAAGATATATCGACTCTATTCAACAAGATTTTAGGGAATTCATCAATTTTTGCATATAAATCGTTAATTTAGTGAATGAGACCCATATAAAAAATCACACTAAAGCTCGAACTAAAATAGAGGTGAATGAAATGACAACTATCAAACGATCACTAGTAATACTCACAGTCTCGGCTTCACTCATTGCGGCAGCCGGCTTATACAAAAAAACGAACGATGACAGCTGTTCAGACACGGACAGGTTTTGTACCTTCGATGATTTAAGTCAAGAATATAGTGAAGGAGAGGATTGGGAGGTTGAAACACGACGTGCCTCAAGCGGATTGCTAGTGAGTGCCATCCATGGAGGAGGTATTGAGCCCGCCACTTCACAGATTGCTAGTGCTATCGCCGGTGACAGACACAATTTTTATACATTCAAAGGAATGCTTAGCTCCGGTAATTTTGAAAACCTACATATAGACTCCACCCATTTCGATGAACCTGAAGCTTTAAAGATGGTCGATGCCGTGAATGATCATATTACGATCCATGGAGCGGAGGGTGAAGAACCAAAGACACTTATCGGCGGGTTGAATCGTGAGTTAACAGAAGAAATCTCCAAACAATTAAATTCCAGTGGGTTTTCAGTTAAAAAGGCTCCCGACCATTTAAGCGGCGAGGACCCAGACAATCTCGTCAACCAACCGAAATCAGAACGAGGCGTTCAATTGGAAATCACCGAGGCTCAAAGAGAGTCCTTTTACAAAAACGGTGATATCAGTTTCAGCTCAAGAAATGATGCTTCTAATCAAACGTCTGCTTTCGATGATTATGTAGGAGCAGTAAAGGCCGCGATTGATGATGAATCCTGAATGCACGAGAAACTTTCTAAAACAATTTATCTACGAGCACCATTTCTATCTTTGCTTCCAGACATTCACATATCACATTAATCATTCGTAAAAAGACGTGTTTTTTATCAACACGTCCTGACATAGCTGGCATCCATATCTCATTTAATCTTTCACTTCACTTATACGATTTGTTATTTCCTCGTGCAATTTTAGATGTTCATTAACATCCCAAAGCACAAACAGCGTCAAACAAAGACAATAAAAAACAAGAAACCAGTTGAAATATATTCTCGGCCTATCCGGCTTATAACATATCACGAAGGCACCAACAATGAGTAGAGAAATAGCATGAATGTTAAGGTCCCATAAGTCATAAGCGTTGTTGATTGCTAACATAACACCCAGCGCTTCTTCAGTAGGTATTTGTTCTTCGTACACACTCTTATGTATATAGCCTTTTTGCACAGTTAAAACTTTCGTCTCTTCATCAAGTTGATATTGATAACCCGTCAGGTTGAAATCAAATGTAATGGTAAAAACCGAGAGAAGAATGACTAGCAACAAATAGATTGTTAAAAGAAATCTCTTTCTGATTGTGATCGACTCCTCCCTTTTTTATAAATTTATCAGTAGAGGGCATTTTTTCAAAATATTTCAATCAAGCCTATAAACATAATGAACAGCGCAATTGAAAGCATCAGAACGGACACAACCTTTCTTTTTCCCGATCTAAAATCCCTTACAGCAGACTGCAATGTAAGAAAGCCCGCTCCCGCCAAGAAATATGGAGTCAATCCTTCATAATGATCAAGAAGGCCATATACAACTCCAAAAAATATAATAATGACGGCCAGCATCACAATTTCCTTCAAATAATCACCCACCAGACGTTTTATTGTTTATAAGGTGCCATCAGCCACTGCATAGCACTCCTCACTTTCTACTACAATTTTTTTCATCCGCCCCTCCACCGCGAAACGATTTGTAGGCGCTCTGAAAAACTCCCGTGCCCCGTGGTAGGTTGTATACCATAAATTGTTAATGACGTGATAGTTTCTTTTTTCATCTTTCCAGACAACAGGGTGAAACGTAGAGCCGAAAACCTTCTCCTCTACCTCTATAATCCCGATACGACCCTTATCGTCCTCCCACGCATTTTTGATCCCTTTCATAATTTCCCCTCCAATGGTTCATAACTATATGCAATATCCTGCTCGTCAGTTCGCTAACAAATTGTAACGGACAAGACAGCAGTTCAACTAAGATTTCTGGTGTATATCAAGAGGCGAAATTACTGAATCATTTAATGTTATTGCGATAATGTGTTTTAGATTGAATGATCTTTGAATAGTTGCTCTTTCATTGCATAGATGGCCGCTTGTGTACGATCATGGACTTGGAGCTTACTTAAAATATTGCTGACATGCGTCTTGACTGTTTTTTCAGATATGTAAAGGTCCGCTGCAATTTCTTTATTACTTTTTCCTAGTGTAACCTGATAGAGCACATCTTTTTCACGTGTCGTAAGCTTGTAGAGGACAGTCCTACTCGATTCCTTCTCCTGGTTGTGGTTCATTTCTGTTAAGAGGAGATGGGTCGCTTTCGGGTGTAGGTGCTTCTCACCTGCATACGCAGCGCGGATCGTCTTCACAAGCTCATCAGGGTCAATATCCTTAAGCTGATAACCCGCTGCCCCGGCTTGCAGGGCAGGAATGACATGATCTTGATCAGAATAGCTCGTCAACACGACTACTTTCACTCCTGGATACAATTCGTTTAATTGTTTGGTCGCTTCAATACCATCCATGACGGGCATCATTAAATCCATCAGCACTACATCTGGACGCAGTTCTTCATATTTCTTTAAGACGAGCGACCCATTGTCTACTTCACCAACTACCTCGATGTCCGGCTGGGTATTTAAAAAGAACCGCAACCCGCGCAGCACAACGAGATGGTCATCTACTAGCATCACTTTAATTTTCATTGCTTACCACTCTTTTCCTGTTCTTCACACGGAAGGAAAACGTGCACTGTAGTCCCTGCTCCGCGTTCGCTATTTACGTCTAATATGCCTCCAATCAATTCCGCCCGCTCCTTCATACTCGTCAGACCCAATGAACGTGTTCTTTTATTCTGTAACTCGAATCCATCTCCCCGATCTACTATTTCCATACCGGCACCCTCTGAACTTTCATACAGAAAGAGAGTCACTTCTTTGGTGTTGGAATGTTTGTTTACATTATTTAACGCTTCCTGACTTATTCTCCATAGCGTTTCTTCTACAGGGCGCGGCCAATTCGGGGCTGAATCGACCTTAAATGCAATAGAAAGGCCCAGGTGTTCTCCGTACTTTTTTATCGCGGAAACCAGCCCTTCCTCTATCCCGATCGGACGAAGCTGCCAGATCAAGGACCGCATTTCTTTTAATGATTCCTGCGACATGCCGAGCATTTCGTCCAGCAAATCCCGCAATGGCTGATCATGAGGTGAAATAATTTCCTTCGCTCCGCGGGCTGTAAGAGATAAAGAGAACAACTTTTGATTAACGGAATCATGCAAATCACGGGCCAGTCTCTTCCTTTCTTCATACAGAAGCAATTCGCCTCGCTTCTCCTGAAGTCGCAGCGTTTCATATACTAAAGAAATATGCCTGGTGAGAGCTTGCAGAACTTCCACGTCACCATCACTTAATCGATGTGAATCAGGAGCAGCCAAATACAAGACTCCAAGCTTTTCGTCTTTGATGTAGATAGGCAGACAGACATATTCCTCGCGTGAAGCACGAGCAGACTGAACGACCTCCTGGTACTGGAAAGCCCGAGTGATGGGATGATCCTCCAGCAAAGACAGAGAAACCGATTCATTAAAAGAGGAATCTTCGTCCACAAATGATTTCAAGAATAAAGATTCCCCTTCTTGAAGGTAAAGACCGACTGTTTTCCACTGAAAAATTTCACTCGTTTTATGTACTACCTGATCTGCAAGTCGTTCCACATTTTGAGATTTCCATATCAATCGTACCAGTTCATTTAATTTCTCGTATTTTACGGCGCGCCTTTGCTGTTCTTCATATAACCTCGTCCGTTTTACTGCCGTTCCGATTTGAAAAGAGAGCGATTGAAGCAAAGTGAGCTCTTCCTCCGTGAAATGCTCTTTATCAGGAGAAGCTACATTCAAGATTCCAAACCGTTCTTCCCCGTCTGCTAAAGGGATCGTAGCATGATGGGTCATACGATTCGTATCTCCCCAGTCATACTTGATTGCATTCTCAATTCGTTTACATTCAATGATATTGATAGGTTCCTTCAGCCTTCCGCTCCAATACCGATTCAAGCAGGAGCAGTCGCCTCCGCACATAGGTGCTTTATCATTGATGATCAACGCCGGAGGTAATCGATGATCCGCCACAAATGTATAATTCGGTTTTTCATCGACAAGAAAAATCCATCCAGTCTCAAGCCTAGTTAATTCCAGCAGCTTTTCCAGTACCGTCTGCAGCATATCCTTCAAATCATTTGATCCATTCAGCGTTTCAGCTATCACCTTTAAGATTTGCATCTTTTCCATACTTTCATATCTTTCCAACGTTTCACCCCCGTACACCCAAGGTCGGATTAAGTTCGGCATATTGGGTAAATTCGTGAAGCACTTGAGTTACCCTACGTTCAATGTCAGCCGTAAACGCCCCATCTTCCTTGAAACTGTCAGGATCAAAGATCAACTGGTCAGGCACCACCATAGCATGCAGCCCGCGTCCCACAAGCCGCATTTGATTAATTGAATTGATGCCGCCTTTTCCACCGCCTGATACAGACATCAACAGAGTAGGCTTGTGACTAAAATGATCATTGTTCAAAAAATCCAGCGCATTCTTTAAAACCCCGCTCATCCCGTTATGGTATTCGGGAGATATCCATATAAAGGCATCTGCATCATTACTCATCTCCCGTAACCACTGGACCTCAGGTACCCGATCCTGTTCAGCTTCTCCATTGAATAAAGGCAGAGCCAGATCGCTTAAGTCAATCACATCTGCCTGTAGACGACTTAAAAGCGTATAGGCCACCTTTCTCGTTCTCCCTTTTTTCCTTGGTGTTCCGCTTATGATCAATAGATTCATCGTGATCTCCTCCTTCTCCCTTAGAATACCTCTAAACAGGAGAAACTCCATCAAGAAAAGGGCGGAATATACCTCATACAAACGACCGAGAACATACGTTTTATTCCTGCACCCTGAGTAGTAACCAAAGGCACCTCCCAACGCATGAAAAAAGTTCCTGCTCAGGCACGTTATAAATTACCGGATACCTTCTTATGATTAAAGTATCAGCAAAGGAGGATGTCTAATGAACATATTCGAAATCATTCTAGACTTAGAAGAAAAACGATTGAAATAAAACCAAACCCATGGACTGAGCGCAAGAATTATGAAAATCCATTCAAGCTGACTAACAATTGAAACCTAATGCCTCCTCAACTGAGACATTAGGTTTCGTTAAACTCAGACCGGTTTTTTGCACTATGAAGAACATCTTCCTAGAAACTAATCAGACGTCACGCAAAGGAGGAGGAGGGCTTTCCAGCGTATTAGCAAGAATGGTGTATACAATCAAGGAAGCTGGCATCGTCAAAGAAAATACAAGCCTGACTCATAAAGAATGAATAGAAAGAACCTCAGCAATCCCCCCCACAAACCCCATGGAGGGATTTATCTTTTGACGACTTTTTTAACTTTTTCATTGGATGCCCCCCCTCTTTGTTTCTTTAGTGTGAATTCATCATAACCTTTAAATAATGTCTCAAGAGGCATCGATTCTCCCAAAGAATTCATCGATCGCTTTCGTAAACAATTCCCTCTCTTCTAAAAATGGGTAATGGTTGCTTTCGGGAAATGTAATCAATTCCGAATTTGGCAGCAATTCCTCCATCTCAATAGAAAATTCCAATGGACATTGGACGTCATGCTCACCGCATAAAATCAAGGTTTTCACGCGAGTCATGCCGAGCTTTTTAGTTACATCAAAAATTGACAGTTCGCGGTTAAAATAATTCAATCGAATCGGAGATATCGCTTTATGAATATTCTGATTGAACAATTCACCGTACTTTTCAGGACGCTCCAAAGATAATTTAGTTCTTTCAGCTGAGAGACGTTTTCTTTCGTCAGGTAGGAGGTCCTTACGCTTTAAACTTTCAATAAGTTCCTGCATTTTTTTAAAATCCGGATGGGCCTGATGATAAATACAAGCAGCTGATGATACAGTATAATCCCTGGCAGCTGCACCTGTAATAACATTAGCACGTAAACGGTTGGAATAATAAATTCCATACAGTACGCCTAGCACTCCCCCAATGGAGTGCCCTGCGTAACTCCAAGTTTCAATTCGAAGAGCTTCTCTGATTGCTTCTAAGTCAAATATAGTTTCCAGAAGACTGAGCTGATAAGGCTCAGATATTTTTTCTGAATTACCTGCTTCCCGCAAATTGATTAAATAGACCTTGTGAGAATGAGTGAATGATTCTGCAAAATAATCACCTGTTTCATTAAAAGCTGAATAATGATGCGTTACGCACAAAGGTTCACCCTGGCCTTTGGTGAATACTTCGAAACTCCCGCGAGTGGTCGTAATCGATTCCCTTTCCCAAGTCCCCATTGCTTTCTTCCTCTCTTCATCAAAAACTCGACTGCAATTTTACTTTCGCTTAACTATTTTAAGCTGGCTATTTCAAAGGATTAAACAACGAATATGAAAAAAGCTGCGAGGATCAATGAACTCCGTCTTTGAACTCTATAATTTTCAATTAACTAGGGTAAAAGACAATAATAAAAGATAGTAAAATCAATTTGCTTTTTCCGGTTCATACATCAACCATTCCTCCTAAGTATATACGTTTCATCTACAAAATCGTTTCAAACCTCCTCAATTAATTTCCACTTAAGGTAAGAAACGCCACTACTTCATATGAAATGGCGTTTATCGGATGCAGAAAATCGTCTGGTCAGCCTCCTGCTTCCAGTTTCCTTTTCTCCGCTAGCAACTGCTGGAATTCCTTTTCTAAATCGTCAGACGGTTCGATACTCAGTTTGCTGAGAACTTCAGATATTTTCGTTTGAAGAACGAGTAGACGATCTTCTTCGCTGTTGCGTTTCGTTTGAGGTTGTCTGTTTTTGTATTGTTCGTACGTACCTTCAAACAGTTCTATTTCTTTATCCTCAATTGTCAAAATTCTTGTCGCTATATTTTCAATAAGTCGTCGGTCATGTGAAACAAAAATAACGGTGCCTGTGTACTCCATCAGCAAAGATTCCAGGGCGCGGGCTGCCTCAATATCAAGAAAGTTCGTCGGTTCATCCAAAACGAGCGTATTGATATCGCTTAAAAATAATTTGGCGAGCGCTACCTTTACCCGTTCCCCGCCACTTAAAATACCTGCCAGCTTATGGACATCATCTCTATAGAAATTCAAACGGGCAAGTACCGTCCGTATCAGAGTTTCACCCTGCTTTGAACCCTCACTGACATTTTCTAAAATCGACTGCTTTAGATCAACGATGTTTAAATTCTGACTGAAGTAGCCGATTTTCATAGAAGGAGAGACCTTCATCCCCTCCTCTTGATGGATGATTTTTTTCAAAAACGTGGACTTGCCGCTTCCATTTGCCCCGATGATTGCTAGTTTATCTCCACCCCGCACGTGAAAACTCGTTGCTTTCCACAACACTCGCTCGCCGATCAAACCTTCAACGTCTTCGACACGAAGAATGATTCGATTCCTGAACGTTTCTTCATTGGGCACATTCATCCTTATGGGTGGCGTTTCTTTCACTTTTTCTACTCTCTCCAGTTTTTCCAGCCTTGTTTCTATCGCTTTCCCTGTTTTCTGAAGCTTCTTTTGTTTTTTTGCGAAATAAGGTTTCGCCTCTCTGGCTTCTGAACGACTCACATTTTTGGGGGTCTTGTCAGCTTTATCCGCTTTCCTTTCTTTTGCTTTCAAAGCTTCTTCCAACTGCTTTTTCTGAGATTCATATTTTTCATATGCGGCTTGCTGCTGGCGGTGTTCTAACTCTTTCTGATCCTCATACTGACTATAATTACCTGGATACACTTTTATTTTTCCTTCTTCCAATTCCCATATGGCTGTACAAACGGCATCAAGAAAAGCCCGGTCGTGGGACACCAGCACAAAGGCGCCGTTCCATTGTAGAAGTTTCTTTTCAATCCATTCCATATGCGCCGTATCCAGATGAGTCGTCGGCTCATCTGCCAGTAAAAGTCCCGGAGCCTTAACCAGCGCCTGGTTAATGTATTCCTGTGTTACTTCCCCGCCGCTTTTACTCGTATCTGTCCTTTTCAGCTGCGGCAGTAGTTCCGTTTGCACATGCTGGGTGACTTCTCCTTGTTCGGACTGTAAATTACCTGCTAATACGTTCAATAACGTCGTTTTCCCACTTCCATTATGACCCACTAAACCAATGCGATCATTATTATGAATTTGAATATGATCGATATCTAAAATCAAACGGTCTTTCACATAATGTTTTACATTCCGTGCTTCTAAAATATACATAACATCATCCCCTATTTTCTCAATTTCCGGGGACAAAAAAAGCCCCCTATCTCGTGTTTCAGAATAGGGGGCTCAGGTATAGGTGGACACCAAAAAGAGAGATGGCTCCCTTAAGGTTCAACTATAGAAATCCCAATCCTATTCTGAAAACTCCGAATGAAGGCAGTAAAAATAAAGCAGAAACGATCCTCTGCTGAACAACAAACCTTCAATTCTTTGCTTTCGTAAAATAGGATTAGTACTTCATGTAGTTGGGTCACCCTTCCGTTTTTTTATTTACAGTTACTTTATACGATTTGTGAAAATGTGTCAAATGTGATTATAAAAAATGCAATGATGCGCCTTAGCACCATTTCCAACTATTGCATCGCTCATTATTCTTCGGTAAGCTTACCCATAAATGGCAGGATCGTTGTGAACACCTCCGTTGATATAAGATGTTCAAGTAAGGGCAGGTGAGAGCTTGATGACCAGTAATGTAATCATAAGTTTATTTGCCATCATCTTAACGCTGATCGGCTTTTACCCTTATATTAGAGACATATTGCGCGGAACGATCAAACCGCATGTATTTTCTTGGGTGATATGGTCGGTGGTTACGCTTGTAGTTTACTTCGCACAAGTGCAGGATGGCGGAGGAGCCGGGGCTTGGCCGATTGGAATATCAGGGGTACTGACGATATATGTAGCCGTTCTCGCTTATTTTAAAAAATCGGAAGTGGTCATCGAAAGAGTGGACTGGCTCTTCTTTATTATGGCTCTAATTTCGCTGCCTTTTTGGTACTTGACCTCAGACCCGCTTTGGACCGTGCTGATTTTGAGTACGGTAGAAGTTCTAGGATTTGCGCCGACATTAAGGAAAGCCTATCATCAGCCCTATCAGGAAAATGTGACCTTCTTTTTCTTGTTCATGGTGCGAAATGCATTATCCATCATAGCCTTAGAGCACTATTCAATAACGACAGTCTTGTTTCCTGCAGCAGGAGCCACAGCTTGTCTGCTGTTGATTTCAACTGTCATCTATCGCAGAAAATCCATTTAAAACGTAAGTTCCTATCAATGATTAGGGGCGTTCTTTATCTGCGCTCTACTCTTTTAAATAGAAGAGTGACAGTGTTCGTTAAATAATAAACTATCCACCCTGCAAATAAAGTAACGGCTATGGGTACGGCAAAGTTGAAGAAAATGTACAAACCCGTAAGCTCTTCCCCCATAAACAGGTTGATGGCCCACCAGGTTAGCCCTTGTATGATATAAAATAATTCGGCAAATAAGATGAGGAACACTATGCAATAAATCATCGTTTTCCCCCTTTTCTTTTTGTCAATTATTTCAAAATATTAGATCCAATTCAATATTAACTGAGAGATATCCTTAAATTTATCTTTTAGCTGTTTTCACACAAAAAAGTCCTCTCGACTTACAAAAGGACTCTTAAAGACGTAATACAATTATCAACCCTCATGTCCCTCAGCTGCGATGGCATCAGCTTTCGTTTCATGTACCGTACCATAAGGGTGCTCAGGCGGCGCATAAATGGAGTAAAGCTTGAGCGGCTGATCTCCTGTATTGGTTAAATTATGCCATTTCCCAGCAGGAACCATGATCGCAAAGTCATCAGAGACCTCCGCCTCGAAATCTAACTGATCTCTCCGATCCCCCATCTGCACCAGCCCCTGCCCCTCTTCAATGCGCAGAAATTGATCAACCGTTGCATGACGTTCCAGACCAATATCATCTCCGACATCGATACTCATCAAGGTCACCTGTAAATGGTCACCCGTCCATAACGCGGTTCGGAACGTGTCATTTTGTTTGGTCGCTTCATCAATGTTCAAAACAAACGGTTCACCACCATAATCTTCCAACTCAATTCTTCTGGCATGATGAGAATATAACGAGCTGAAACGGGTGGCGTGCGTCATCTCATCATTACAGGCGTGCATAAATACATCTCGCAAAGGTGAATGTTGAGTAAGTAAGCTGCTGTTACGATACTCCCCATAATCTTTAACAGCTATGTCATAAGCTTTTCGCAGCCCCTCCTGGTAACTGTTGAACGTAATTTTTTCAGTATTGTATTGAGGCTGCCGTCCCGTAAGCGATACGTACAAGTCCTTGAATTGCTGCAAACGATTTTTTTCATTTTGTAAAACTTGAAGGATTTCATTTTTATGATTTTGATTGGGAGCAAGTTTGGCCAGTCGCTTGTAGCATTCGACTGCCGTTGCTTCTCCTTTTATTCCAGCAAGAATTGCTTCGGCTGCTTGATCATTATTCCCTTGATAATTTCTCGACATGGAGTCAGAGTTATACACAGGAGCCCCGGCATAATAAGGATAGGAATACGTATAAGGTGCATAGTACATCCTCTTCATTCCCTTCTACAGATTTATAAAATCATCCTATGCAACAGCCCGAAGGAATGTACTTCAATCGGCCGGACAGTCAAGACTGCGCATTCAAATATCGAGCCTTCACATGTCATTTATGCCGGAAACTAACACCCAGAGGCAAAGAATCGTTATAGATAAAGATATGGTAATATAAGCTAAACCAATAAATTTTCTTTTCATCATGTAGACTACGCAAATTATCATTCCCACAGCAGGAATGCCTATCGATACGATATCCTGGAGCAACTCACTCTTTGAACCATCCATCCAAGAAAGTTAGTTAAAAACATACCTATCCATACTACCTGCAAAATAAAGGCAATTTGAATCATTAGTTTTGCACATGTCATCCCATCACCACTTTCTGCTGGTACACTGCTTCACACCTTCAAAGGGCTATTCGTAATCCTATTTTCCTGTTTCACTTTAATTCTTTAAAGCGTGTTTACATTAAAGAGGAACTGTATTACAATTTAAAGTGACCTATCACTTCACATTTCTAACCAATTTGGTGAAGTAATGTAGATAATGACTTCGTGTAGTAAAGGGCCCAGCTTAATCGCGGGGCCCTTTACTTTGCTTTCAACTGATCATTTATAGATGGGGCGTCTATGATTCCTTTTTTTTACAATCATAAATACCAGCCATACTAACACCATCCATAAAATATAAGTGAAGAGGACTTTTGGAGTTAAAGAAAACGTAGTGAATAATTCTTCCTCGTTCATCCTCAGGTCGATCCGCAGACCTAACAAAGAATGATACATTCCTGATTCACCTATTGAATATAAAGCGGTTAAATAATCAATCAAAAACAAAGTTAAATAAATTACAGTTCCGATCATTGCAAATTTAGTGAGTTTCATAGTTAAACCCTCCTCATTAAGCTAAAGTACATCTGCTTTTTATTTTAGTTTTCAATTGTTATACTTTTTTCCACTTATAGATTCCAACTGCGTTAACATACTTTCAAAGCTAAATTAAGTTGCAGGATTAAAGTTTCACATAAATTATTGCAAAACCAGTAACATAATTCAATAATTTTCCATATTAATTACAATTTTCTCTAACTTCATCAGCACCATAAATGAAAACCCAGATCTTTTAAAAAAGATCTGGGTTTATAAATAAAAAAGAGTAACTAAGTTTCCTGCTGTATATTATTAAATTGCCTGTTTAATATCCGAGTCGTTTTATTATATTGTTGATTCGTTCTGCTGCGTTTTCATCTTGTGGTGTTTCCCCTGGCAATTGAGCAGATTCAGCTACTTGATTCTGACTCAACTCTCCACCGGTCTGTGCAGCACCTTCTTCTCCGCACGGAAAGAAAGGGAACTGGCGGGATTGCAACAGTTTAAAGATCAAAACAACTTCTGCTTTTTCGGTAATCTTATCAAAATTTCCTCTTCTATTATAATCCTTATACAAGTCTAGATCATTGACAGCGCTGAACAACAGTCGGCATTCGATCGGTTCATTATAATATTCAAATGTTACACCGCCTGATTTTTCAGGATCTCCGTGGTGTCCTTTCTTATCAATAAATATTTTTTCACCAGTTGCCGTCGATTTCTGGCTCAGTTCGGCCCTAGGTGTATCAAAAAACGGTACTCGCACTGCCTGATTGCAGCTGAAAGGAACATCCACCGAGTAATCCCGCACGTAGCCATCACAATCTTCCACATATTGAATGTTTTTATGAATCACTCCGGACACAAATACATTGATGGTGGAATAGAAACCGCCAAAAGTGATAGAACGAATAGCTTCACATTGTGTAAGAGAAACATTCCTTCGTACATTTTTGATTTCCCGCGCACAAGTTGGAAGCTCTATCTCGGCTTCGACTAACGCTTGAAATTCTACATCAGCCAGCGCGACCGGCAAATAATATCCCCCTCCTAGATTTAAGTTATTACAGTGTACTTGGAGCGTTTTAGCTTCGTCACAACGGTTATTATGGTTGGGAAATGAACCTTTGGATTCATTTCCATTATATTTATTCATACTTTTTATCTCCCCTATTTACTTCAGACAATATTAAGAATACTGCAAAATAAAACTGCGTAAATCTACCTTAATCTTGTCTTCTAATAGATTATGTAAAAACATCTATCTGGTATAGACGAGAGCATGTGCCGATTGTGGAATTCATGTACTGTTTTAGTAGATAAATAGAAAAGGCCATATGATGGGACTTTTTAAGAAGCTACTGTTTTATAATTTCGAAAGAAACGGACGATGATTGTGCCAGCTCACCTCAACAGGTAAATCAAAAAAACGAGAAAGCTGAGAACTCGTAATCATCTCAGGGGTCTCTCCTGAATCAAAGACTTCTCCATCTTTAAGTAATAGCGTTTGATGGAAGAGCGGTAAGATTTCTTCTACATGATGAGTGACATAAATCATCGTTGGGGCGTCCGGTTTTTTTGTGATGTTTTCAATGGAATCGAGCAGTTTTTCGCGTGCGATGAAGTCCAATCCGTTGGTCGGCTCGTCGAGAATCAGCAGGGAAGGCTGCGCCATCAATGCCCGGGCTATGAGAACTCTTTGTCTTTCGCCTTGAGACAGAGTTTCATAATTTCGGTTGGCATACTCAATGCATCCCAGGTCCTCAAGTAAAGATATCGCCTTTTCTCTCATTTCATCGGTCGGGCGTTCGTAAAGACCAATAGAGGCGAAGGCACCGCTTAATACGACTTGAAACGCATTATCGTCTTGATGGATTTTTTGCTGTATTGCTGAGGAAACAAAGCCGATCTGCTGACGGAGACGTTCGGCAAGGTACGTCTTACCGAATTGCATACCCAGTACATTAATTTCTCCTTTTGTGGCAAATGTGTAGGCATTCATCAAGTTCAACAGAAACGTTTTTCCTGATCCATTCAGCCCGAGAAGCACCCAGTGCTGTCCTTTTTCAATCTGCCAGTTTATATTCTTAAGAATCCATCGATCGCCTCTTCTAAGAGAAACGTTCTCCATGTTCAATACCATTATGAATGACTCCTTTTCGCCAATATCATTCTTGCTCTTGAGTTTCAGAGTACTCTTCAATCCATTCCATATCCACAGGGCCGTTCACGACTTCATAATAACCTTCATTGTACATATGTATTACATTCTCCATTACCATTCCTGTCACCGGATTCGCATTGGAATGACGGAATGCAAATTCAAAACTTTCTTCTTTAGTAAGTCTCTCTTCAAATTTTTCATATTTAATTTTTTTCACACGGTACTGTCTTAAGAACTCTATCAGCTCGTCCGCAGATTCCTTGTCATCACTCCACCATTCATATACTTGATCGCTGGAGACGTTTCCTCTGTCATTCGTAAATCCTAAAGACTGATAATCTTCCGGGTGATAACGGATCACATCCACTAAGTTTTTCTCTCTATAGTCGTTCAATGTTTTTAATGAAAAAAAGATGACGAGGATAATAATAGCGATAATTACATAACTTCGTGTTCTACCTTTCATGGAAGCCTCCTTCACCCAGGGGATTTCAGCTCTTTTTCTATTACCCTTCCTTATTAACAATTAAGCTTTGGTCGAGTTCCAATGCGAAGATCAGTCCAAGCCGTGGATGGTTCCATCTTACCAGAGCTTCAAAATTATTTACATCCCCCGTTTTCACATTAAAATGGGGCGAGTAATAGATTCGATTTCTTCATTGATTTCTGAGGTGAATCTTTATATTTTTTTGCCACCATTCAGCTTCATCTTCTACTACTTGAAGTGTTGACCTCACATTTTAGAAAAAACACTCACAATTTGTCGTTTAAATAATTTTATTTTGGCTATATAGTATTAGAATAATAAATTGCAAATTGACCAGAGGTGAACATGATGAGTAAATCAACAAAGACTTTAGGATTAATTACAGCACCAGGATATCCCGATAAGATAGGAGAAAAATTGCAGCATGAATTGCCTGATTTACTCAGCTATTATGTCGATGAAAGCTATCAATGGGACGTTGATTATAGAGTGGACGCCCTTACAGGTGTTACGGAAAACTCCGAGGAAGTTTTAAAGGCAACGTTGGATAAAAAAGCAGGAGAAGAATGGGACTTTGCGATCTGCTTAACCGATCTGCCGCTATTCAAAGGCAAAAAACCGATTGTTGCTGAGGCATACGTCGAGGAAGATGTAGCATTGATCAGTCTTCCAGGTCTCGGCTCAACCCCTATGATTAAGCGAGTCCGGGAAGCGATTTTACAGCTCGTTAGTGAAATGTATTTTGGAAGCTCGGAAGAAGATCGAAAGCAGGCAGAAGAAAGGCTGCAGACCAAAGATGACGACAACTATAAAAAGTTAAAAAATAAAAACTCCAAGCGACTGGTTGGAAAGCGAGGATTCGAGCGTTTTTCCCCTATAAAAAGGGAAACACCAGATGAAGACGAATCGAACATCGACGTCCGATTTACAGTTAAATCGCCTTTCAGCGGCGCCATACGCGTGTTGACAGGCATGGTAAGAGCCAACAGACCATGGTCGATGTTTCCTGCATTTATGAAAGTGATCATTTTTGCATTTACAACAGGCTCCTATGCTCTCGTCTTTCCGACATTATGGATGCTCAGTAATGATTACAGTATTTGGCGGATGTCCCTGCTTTCCATCGTATCCATTTCAGCGATGGTCGGGTGGATCATCCTTGCCCACAATTTGTGGGAAAAGCCGCATAATGGGCGGGCAGGTTATTTACGGAAGTTGTATAATACCGCTACCGTTCTCACTCTAAGTGTTACGGTCTGTTTGTATTATTTCCTGTTGTTCCTTCTCTTTGCTTTCGCCGTTATCCTGCTGATTCCGATGGGGATGCTGGAATCTCAGTTAAACGAAGATCCAGGATATATAAATTATTTCTACATTGCGTGGACCGCGACAAGCATTTCGACCATCATCGGTGCGCTCGGCTCGGCTCTTGAGAATGAAGATGTGGTCCTATCTGCAACTTATGGCTACCGACAGCGACAGCGTTATGAACAAATCAAAGAATCCGAGGAAGAGAAGAAGGAAGCGGAAGAAGAGAAAAAAGAGGCAGCCGAAGAGAAAAAAGAAGCGGCGCAGGAGAAAAAGAAGGCAGAAGAAGAAAAATAAACTGGCACCTTCCCCGACAAATTCTTTTATTATTGTCACAACAAAAAGGCTCTTGATTTAGAGCCTTTTTGTTGTGCATTCATTATACTTATATAATAAAATCACCATACTTATATATCAGATCTATTCGATAGTCTGTTAATCTAGATCTATTAGTTTGAATACATTTGATCTATGATTGTTTTTAAATCTATTAAATCATCGATTACCAGATCAGCTTGAGACAGTTCCTCTTCACGAGCAAAATCAAATCGGCATCCTATCGCTGTTAAAGAATTCTTTTTTGCAGCATTTATATCAGACAAGCGGTCTCCGACAACGGCTGAATCGTGAATATTATATTTCTCTAAAATGTGACTGACCAAATCCGCTTTATCCAGTGTTTGTATTTGTTGAATGCTAAACGTTTCAGTAACCCAGCGGTCCAGGTTGTAATGACGTACGATGGCTTTTAAGTAATCCGTTAATCCATTGCTTGCTATGTAAATAGAGCAGCCATTTTTCTTTAAGTATTCAAAAACTTCGACTACATTGGGATATAAAGCCCCTTTCCCATTTCTAATGTTTTCAATTAAACTATCGAGAAAATATGTATTCATTTCTTCTCTTACCGCCTCTGAGTGATGAGGCAGTAATGTTTCCCAAACTTGTGGTAAAGGAACTCCCATGATTTCCCGGTATTTATCTACCGGGGTCGCTGCATCCCATTTTTGGAGGGACCTAAGATGATTGAACGTATCTTCTAATGATAATTCCAGTATTCTGTCTGTTTGAAATAATGTTCCATCCATATCAAAAATTAATGATTGAGTCATTGGTTTCTCTCCTTGTGTAAAATTTTGAAGCTCCTTAAAAGTTTATCAGAAGATTATACAAGTATATAAAAAAAATGTACCTGAAGATCGCGTAATCAAGATGCCTATTTAAAACATAAGATTTTTTTATTCAATTCCTAATCAAGCTCTTGTACAATTACATTTACTATTTTATAGAGTGGTAGTGTACCTTCTATAATGAGATCGGAGTTCGGTTTTATTGTATGTATCATTTCTACATAAGCTTGTCTGCCTTTTTCCAAATAAAAACCTGCATCGTTATGGATATCAGAAGCTGAGCTATTCTTGTGATCTCTTAACATTCTTCTCGCCATCGCTATGTCGAGTGGTGTGTCTATATAAACAGCTAAGTCAATAAAACTCTTCAGGATGTCATTTTTATAGGCAAACGGATAATCCAGTATTATGTATGATGGGGTTTCTTTAGCAGTTAATAATGACTGGATATCTATCAATAGAGGTTCTACATTCCATTGATTGTAGTCTGGTCCTTGCTGTACCCACTTAACCAGGTCATCCGGTGCACCTTCAAAGCTGTAATCGTCAAAGAACAAGGCATGCGAAGAAGGTAGTTCCTTATTTAACTCCTTACTTACTGACGTTTTCCCTCCGCCTGACACAGCTCCGATGGCGATCACTTTTGTTTTCACTCCCATTGAGATGCTCCCTTCGATCAAACTATAAAGTTCTTCTTTGTTCCAATTGTTTCATAGTACAACCATTTACTCAACCCTGCCCTCTGAAACAAAAGACGCAATTCCATCGCTGGGAATTGCGTCACGTTCGTTCAAGTTTTAATTTTATCTAGTTACCTGGAAAACTTGGCTACAACCGCCATTCTGCGCCTCCCCACAACTTACTCATATACTCTTCCGAATCCCCTGTATTCGCATTAATAACGAATTCTTTCGTTAAATAATCAGAGTCCACGCTCACCTTCCAAAGCGGCAAATACGTAAGAAAAAGATCTTCCAGGTGGTAGCGGGGTTTCTTTAGTACATAACTGCGATTGATTTGCTTTTGCTGGACATCTACCACATAGATGTCCTCAACTTGCTGTTTCGTTAATTGGGCGGGGACGACTTCTCCACTTTCCACTTCGATTTCATTCATCGGCGGCACGCTTGGAAAAAGGCCGCGATATCCGGACACAGCATCTACAAACGCCATGTTCGGCTTTTTTCTAGGTGGAAATGGTTTGCGGTCGGCGATGACGAGCAGCTTGGCAATCCACAAGGGGTGATAGACCCGCTTCACGCTCGTCATATGGTTTTTAATATAGTCCGAATCAAGGCTGCGGTTCATTTTCTGCTGAACTCCGAGGTTTTTATAAATGTTTTTAGGCAGGTCAGCTTCGGTTATCCCTCCACCTGTACCGATCAGGCGGAGGGATTTATTTTTCAATGTTTCCATTCGTTTCATCCTTTATGACTCGATATGAGTGTGATAGCGATCGACTTCACTTTGCATTTCTTCTGATGGCGGCGAGGTCATCAGGCTGACTACAATCGTTAGAATAGCGGAAACAGGTGCCGCTACAATAGGTTCAGCAACGAGAGCAAATGGCAGGAGGGCCATGATAATAAAGGCAATTGCCCCGCCAATCATACCTGCTAGTGCACCTGGCATATTCGCACGTTTCCACCAAATACCGAGCACAAGCGGGAAGCCGAAGGCAGAAAGCATCGCGCCGCTTACCCAGCCGACCATGATCGCAATAAGCTGCGGTGGATCGATGGCAAAATAAATACCGACAAGGCTGGCAAGCATCATGACGACAAACCCGATCCTTGTAACTGATTTTTCTGATGCGTTTTTATTAATGTGTCCTTTGTACAAGTCATGGGCAACACCAGCGGACACCGCTAGCAGCATCGCGTCAGCTGAAGACATGATGGCTGCTAATAATCCAGCCAGCATGAAGCCCGCAAGAATTGGAGGCATGTAGTGCTCAATGACAGAAATGAATATCATATCCTGATTATCTAGTGATTCGATAACGCCCAGGCTCGCTCCAGCAGAAGCAATAATTGCACCAAAGATAAATACGGATAAATACAAAATACATGCCCCGAGTGCTGAGCGGCGGGCCGTTTTCGCATCACGTGAAGCAAAGTTACGCATAACGGCGGAAGGAGATACGACACCGAACCATAGGAAAGCGACAAATAAGCCGAAGTATGACATCCAGGGCTGAGTAATATCTCCAAAAGCGGGATCGACAGCAAGAGCGTCCTGAATTAACGTGCCCACGCCTTCATGGTCAACCAAAATAATGATGGAGAGCACGAACATGCCGATCACCATGACAGCGCCCTGAATCAGGTCTGTATAAGTAATCGCCCACATGCCGCCAAGCGCCGCATACAGCGTAAATCCGATCCCGAGGAAAATAACGGCCGTCGTGTATTCAATACCAAGCACGTAGGAACCAATTAAACCAGACGCTGTCAGCTGGGGTACCATATAGAATGTCATTGTAAGTACGACAATGACCGCTGCAACGATTTGGACCGGTTTTCCAAAGCGGATTTTGAAAAATTCCGGCATTGTATTTACACCGGAGCGGCGGATCTGTCCGGCAATGAGAAAGAGGGCAAAAGAGGGGATGGCTACAGCTCCGAATCCGTACGCAAATAAGAACGGAAGTCCGAGGGCAACACCAGACCCGACAGCTCCCATTAAGGAACTGGAGCTTGCGACAGCCGCGAATAAAGCAAAGGAACCTACGAAGCTGTTGATGTTACGTCCTGCCGTCCAGTAATCATCTTCAGAGGAGTGTGCTCTCTTGGCAAAATAAATGCCGATGATCGTCATGATGATCAAGTAGAATGCTAATATGGAAGTTTCCATTCCTTTCATAGTCTACAGCTCCTTTATGATCGTTTTTCTATTTTTTCAATCCAAATCACATAGATAATCGTTAACAGCAGCCAAATAAAGAAACAGAAGAACATGAGCCAGCCGGCCAGGGAAATCCCCATCCAATACACTTCTGTCGGCCACCAGATCCATACTATACCTGAGATGATAACGAGCGCGATAACCATGATGATGCCGGGGTCTTTCCATTTTGATTTCGTCATTTCCTTCACACGTCTTCATCCTCTCTTAGCGGATTTTTTCATATAAAGCTTTCGTAACAACTAAGTCAAAAATTGCCGCCCCTACTGATTTAAAAATAATCGACTGCTCTTCCGGATTCTTTGGACGATGATTGCGTTCAATGATTTCTTTGAGGGACAGCGTTTGTTCGGGGGCGACGCCAAGCTCCTTCGCACGAATCATATCTCCTGATTCACGAAAAGCGCTCGGCGCATCCACATACACTTCGTCTGCATTCTTTAAAACACTGTCAGGAATCTCCTGCATCGATGGACGAAAAGATCCGACACCGACAACTTGTTTCCCCTTATAACTGGAAGCATCCAGCTCAGGGAGGACAGGCTTCTCAGAGGTTGTAGTGGTGACAATCAAGTCTGAACCTCGCACTAAATCTTCCAAGGAGGCTTGTTCAATATGTAAGCTTGGAAAAGCATCTCTGGCTTTATCTATAAATGCCGAAAGTTTATCCTGACTGCGGTTGAACACTTTCACTTTTTGAATAGGGCGAACCGCACAAGCAGACTGCAGATGACTCCAGCCTTGTGTTCCAGTCCCGATAATTCCAAGAGATGAAGCACCTTCTTTCGATAAATACTTCATTCCAAGACCGCCAAGCGCTCCAGTACGCAGTGCCGTAATCGGCATGGCATCACACATTAAGAGCGGCTCCATCGTCTTGCGACTGTATAAGACCATCAATCCATGAATCGTCGGCTTGCCTATCGATGAATTGTGAGGCGCTACCCCGACGAGCTTCGTCGCATAATAATCCCCGTAATAAGATGGCATTAATAAACTCGTATTGTCCCCATCTTCAATATGCATCCGATCGGGCATAATGATATCACCTTTGCTGTCTTCTAAGTAAAATTGTTCAATGGAACGGATGGTCTCTTCCATCGTAAATCGTTCATTGACTTGTTCTGCTGTCAGAAAGTTCATGCAAGCCCTCCTTTTATAATATTAAAGCCATACTACCATAATTTTCTGATTTGTTTAAATTTTCATTTAAATGTAAAAAAACAGCACATTTTAGATGATGTGCTGTTTTAATATCAAATATTACTGTAAATTCCGGTAATAAGCTTTACGGCTTAGAAGCTGGTCCTGTGCATCGTTATAATATACAGATGAGTGTTTATCCCGCTTTTTTCTCGTAATATGGATTGTAAATATGAGAAAGTGAATCGTCATTCTGCCCCTTCCTTTCTATATGAAGATAAGCACGGTCACAACATCAACTCACCCAAATTGCCTAAACTCGAACCAATTCCCTTTTTATGATCATCTTCGATCACTCCAGTATTTACACGCATCAGCTGCTGCAGGCTGCCTTTTAGCGCTGCGTTCTCTACGACTACTGCACCAAATATATCTAACGTTTTCACTTTTGATAACAGTACCTCCGACGATACATCGCTTCCTAACGTCAACATCCCTTCTACAATAAAAGCCGTCGGGTGCTGCAAAGCTTCCAGCTGCTCATTCGTCCATCGTTCTTCTCCTTCTATAAAGAGAAAACGGTCTTCATAAGATAATACTTCAGTATCCAAAGATGGGCATGTTTCGTAAACGAGATCCTCAATCTCCTCAGGACAAACTACAATGGACGTAGAATGAATGGCCGCGATCGAAAAAGCTTCGCGCGTAACATCCGCTTCGATAATAACCGGCTTTTTCGTGTAAAGCTTCTTGCCATGGAATCGTTTAATGGACCGGCTGTTAAGACGCATCGGTTTCGTCAGTTGCAGGTATCCTTCAGGAATAACCTCCACTTTAGCTGAAGTCAAAGAGCCTGTTTTTTTATAAAAAGCTGTTTCTTGTAGGGCGTAAAGGATGATCACACCATTGACTTCGATCTGGTGGATCTTTTGCTGGAACAAATCCAAGTCTAAATCAGCGTGCAATTTGAGCTTTCCGTTTACAGTTAAACGGATAGCTGTTTCGGCTGAATGTAAATAAGCGTTTGTGAGCTCAAACTCTCCATTTTCAAAACGCAGCTCTTCTCCCTCATAGGATTCCACATCCATCGCTCCATGGGAGATCAAGTGGAAAAGCGAACCTGTAAGCCGGCCTGGTGAATAAATCTTCCCATTTACTTTCAGCTCGAGTAAACTTTCTTTTAACTCTTCTGCCTGCACATCGTGCTCAATAATCAAGTTACCATTTACAAATAATCGCAGCCCTTCCCTCAAAGAGCGAAGATACGCTTGATCCACATGGACGTCACTATTTACTACTTGATACCCTTCCGGTAATTCCACACAGTATCCAATGTTGCCGGCGTTCAACTTCGGTAAAAGGTGAGCTTTTTCTTTCGGGTACAGCACCATACCGATATTATTAATCCGTTCAATGTCCTGTAAGCTCTCTTCCGTTGCATTCATTAAATTTAATAACCCTACATTTCCAATTCGCTGCCCCATCATTTATCCTCCTCTAAATATCTCCGTAATTGTTTCATTGCCGTTTGAAGCTTGAAGCGAACAGTAGAAGCAGGGAAACCCAGCTGTTCGCCGATTTCTTTACTCGATAATTCCAACCAATACCGTTTAAACACAATATCGCTCAACTCAGGCGACAGGCGGGAGAGCAGCTCCGTCATTTCCATTCGACCCAGCGTCAGTTCGTGAACGGGAAAATCCGCTTCATCATCATCCCATTCAGTTAACCGCCGGTCTTTTCTCCGTTCGTCGATCAGTTTATTCTTCATCACACGATAGAACCAGGCTTTTTGTTTATGGCGCGGCAAGCTTAGAAGCTGCTTTTCCTTTAAGGACTTGATCCACGCATCCTGCACAAGATCCTTCCCTTCTTGTTCGTGACGAGCAATCGAAAAAGCAAAACGGAACAGATCGCTTTTCAGCTCCTCATATAGCTCACTCACTTCCATAAGACCACTCACTTTGTTTAATTATTGGCTCCTTCACTTAGATAACGACTGAGACCCATAAAGTGATGGAGATTTTTTAAAATATGTAAAAAAACTTTTATCCAGTATTGATTGAATCCCTCTATAAAAAAAGGAACGAAATCCTATACGATTCCGCTCCCTCCTTTGCTGACTTATTCATATTTCTACTGCTCTCTTTGTGCCTATCATGCTTCAAGGAACACACCAAATGGATGAGATGACATCATTTGTTCGGCAGCAAAACGATTTTTCCTAATTTTCCTGATTTTTTAAAATAACTTTGAGCTTCCCTGGCTTCTGCCAACGAGAAGGTACGGTCAAGAACCGGCTTGATCTTACCTTCTGAAATCGCTGCTAGCATCTGTTTGAACTCGTCTCGCGTTCCGAGAACTGAGCCATATAAAGTGATGTGCTTTAAGTAAAGGCTCCGGAAGTCGAGCTCAGTTTTCTGGCCACCGGCTGAACCGGACGTGCAAAACTTCCCGCCTTTTTTCAGGACTTGCAAAGACGTGGAAAATAGTGCGTCCCCTACGACATCAAGAACCGCATCTATCGGACCATCGTTCGCTTCAAGAATTTCTTGAGCCAGGTTATCTGACTTATAAGATAATACATGAGTCGCCCCGAGTTCTTTCATTTGCGCTTCTAACGCTGTATCTCCGACAATGGCGATAACCTTCGCTCCAAAAACATGGGCGGCTATTTGCACATTTAACGAACCGACGCCACCGTTCGCACCTGTGACCATCACCGTTTCTCCCGGCTGAGGTGCGATTTGCTCCACCATATGCCAAGCCGTCATGCCACTCACTGAAAATACACAGCTATCTGTGTAATCATCGAGAGGCATATCATAACAAAGTTCAGCCGGCCAAACGACATACTCAGCATAGCCTCCGTCATATTCCGAACCGATGAACGACATGTCCTCAGAAATATGCTCTTCCCCTTCTTTACCACTCGAGGTAAAAGGAAAAAGGACGACATTTCTTCCTACCATTGTCTCCTCCACATTCGACCCTGCCTGTACGACTTTCCCCGTAATATCAGAACCTGGTATCCGTGGGAACTGAACTCCTTCTGGACGCCAGCCCGATTTTCCACCGGTTCCATAAGCCCCTTCTCTCATCCAGATTTCCGTATTATTAATCGCACAAGCTTCGACTTTAACCAATACTTCATGTTCTTTTGGCTCCGGAATAGGCAAATCTGCCATTTCCAATCGATCGATATCGCCATAACCAGTTACTTGAACAGCTTTCATCATGATATCCCTCCGTTAATTGTTCCGTTCTAGGTTGGTATGTTTTCAATGTTATTATGCCTCAAAATAGGACAAAATGCATCTATTCGATATGTTCATTAATATTGAAGGGGTACTGATCAAGAAGCTCCCCTGTAAAACGAACACGGATATACAACAGGATTAAGAATATTAAACGCCAGTGATTACTCTTGTACCTGCAACCCAATCATACACATTTTTCTTTTGTTTATTTGTGAGTGGAAAGATTAGATAAAGGATTATTGCAGCATTCACGGCATTCAAAATGATAAAAATCGTAATCTCCGAGAATTCTGTTGGAAGCATTAACCTCCAAATTCCGAAGTGAGCCACTTCCCATGGCAAAAATTTAACAGCTGTCCTAATTATCGAGCGGCCGATCCCTATGCGGGCACCCTCCAAATTTACGACACGCAGGCCCAGCTTCCTTTTCCCCCACGTCCCCTGCGATTTAGATTGTTCACATAATATAAAGTAAAGAGAGACAGGCAGCGTCATTATTAAAAATCCTGTCAACTCAGCTATGACCGGAGAGTGTGAAAATAAAGGCTGAATAAACGGGTTGAAAACAAATGAAATCGTGCCTGCAACGGAAATACCGTACACAACTATGACGAGATAATCTAATAAGAAAGCGTAAATACGTAACCTGAATGGCGCGTAGGACATATAGAAGCTCTCCCCATTTGTTTATGCTATTTATTTAATATCCACGATACAAAATACGATGGCTCTATAAACTAAGTAACGTTATCTTTTCACGCGATAATGAAGCTCCACAAACTGATTAAAGTTTCTAGTACCTTTCAAGTATAAATCTAATTGATAGTCGCCTTCTTTAAACAAAGGTATCCCATTTCCGAGTATAGTTGGAGCAACGGTTAGTATCATTTCGTCGACTAACTTTTCTTTTAAGAAGTAATGCAGCAAACCTCCTCCACCAACAATCCATATATTATTCCCTTCTTGTTGTTTTAGCTGGTTTGTGAAGATTGTGACATCATCATTTATAAAAGTCACATCTTCCGTCCCTTGAATCTGAGACCGTGTAAAAACGAAACATTCTTTGTTTTTGTAAGGGAATTCTTCTAATTCGTGATTCATGAGCCAATCATATGTTTTTTTGCCCATTAACACAGTATCTACCGTATCATAAAATTCCGAATACCCATTATCCCCTTCACCTTCCACCTTAAATAGCCATTCTAAGGATTCATCTTTCGCAGCTATGTATCCGTCCAGACTTGCAGCAATAAACAAAACGACTTTTCTTTTTTCAGTCATACAATTTCTCCTATGTTGCCTGATTTTAAGACTATGTTCAACGTGGATGTTGATTTTTATGAGAGTTATTTAACCATATGGCAGGATTGTTGAATACTTGGTTTCGAGACAACCGGGGTTCGGTTCCGTATTAGGAGTCAGGGGCGGTTGGGAAGCTACTCGCTTTCCTGTGGGGGAACTGGCGAGCTTCCTCGGGCTAAAGCCCTGTGGGATCTCGCCTACCTCCTTCTCCCACGGGAATCTCGCAGCTTACCAACCACCCCATTCGCTAGAGGTGAGAAATGAACCCCTTTACCAAGAAAGTGGGTGTTCTATATGCCTGTCAGGTGAGAAGATAGCGCCTCACATCAAGGTTTTAACATAAGACACTTGTTATGAAAATCATCAAGTGTTTGCTTTCTCGTGAAGCGGTTTCGAGAGACTTATACGGAAAAGGGGCGGAGGGAAACGGTGAGGCTCAGCACCGAATCCCTCCGCCCCTAATTCCCCACTACATCCCGATACTAATCCTTCAAGAATAAGCAGCTTATATGAATATCAACACGGAAATTTAACTGAGCCAAATTAATTAAACTGTTCACTCTATACATATCCAAACATCCCCGTTGGTCAATTCCGCGTACACGTCAAAATCACAGCCATTTATGACATGATCCACTTCTTTTTCTTCCTCTTTTGTATTCGTATCTACAATAATAGATTCTTCGCCAATTCGTTCCTTTATCTCGCCATAATTTTCAACGTAATAGCCTCGCTCACTAGACCATCCTCTTAAAGCACTGTTGTTTTTGTTTTCATTAATAGAAGTGTTAAATAGAGTCATAACTGCACCTACTCCTCCTAGTACAATGAATCCCCATAGCACATAAATGAATTTGTCCTTTTTATTTACGGGTAACTTTAATACCCCCTTTGAAATTGCAATCACCATCCCTATTCCCACCAGAATTACGAATAGAGATAAGGCGAGGAGCCACCATTGATCTTCTGAAGTTCCATACTCTAACAAAATTTCTCCCATCTGACACCCTCCTTCGATACATTTTGTAAAGTCGTTTCAACCTTATTCCTAAAAAAATGGCGCAATTCAAAAATAGAAATTGCGCCTTGATGACTAACTAATAAATCCTGTCCCTCTTTTTGCATAAGTAGTCTGTAATAAGTCTTAGCAAGACCCTAAAAATAAGGTCGCAAGCTCTGTCTCATTAACTCCCTTATCGTAATCGACTCGATAGGCTTTCGCATCAGGTCTGGAACTTACGATTTTATGTACGTCCTGGCCCACGTAGTGAATAGCCACACCATCGTCCGCTGCAATCCCTGGTTTTATTTTGTCCGCTTTAATAAACTGTTGGTAAGAAGGCCTTCTGTCAGGTTCCCCGTCGTAATGAGGACAATTGCTTCCTTTTAAGAAACCTAAACATTTTAATGGTTCCAGTCGATCACCATAAGAATCGGTAAGTCCTTCTTCGAACCAACATATCGATCCTGCGCTTATGCCCGCTAATACTATCCCTTGTTCCCAGGCTTTTCTCAATACTTGATCCAGCCCCCACTCTTTCCATAAAACTAATAAGTTTTTCGTATTCCCACCACCCACATAAACAATATCCTGTTCTAATATAAAACTTTCTAAGTCCCTGGTCGGCGGTTTGAATAATGATAAGTGAGAAGGCTGGCAGCGGTGTTTTTCAAAGAAGTGATAATATCTGGAGGTGTAGTCATCTGAATCGCCGCTCGCTGTAGGTATAAAGCAAATTCGAGGGTTCTTTTGAGTAGATTGGTCCAGGATGTAACGATCTAACAATGGGTTTTCGGGCTCCATAGAAAAGCCGCCTCCACCTAGAGCAATTATTTGTTTCATCTCCATTCCTCCATTCCAATTTTATAGTAGTCTTTATCACATTCTCTCTAAAGTTAAATAGTCCTTTGTTTTAACAACTTTAATATCGTGATTTTCTGCAAACTTAAATAAATGGTCATAAGCTGTATTAGGGGTGAGCACCGCTAATCTAACGTTCAACCCTTTGTCCGTTTTAATAATCGCAGCTTTCTTAGCCCAGCCGGCTCGTGTAAATTTCAGCTGATTGATTCGGGGTGGGTAAATTTCTTTTTTCATTATGGATTTATTAAATAAAAATATCCGGTATACTAAATGACTCTCGTGATTTCGAATGAAAACCGTATTGAGGTTAATCCAATACCAATTAGTAATACGATAAGAAACAGAAGAATAGAACGTCCAAAATGATCGGCCAATACATTCCACAGCATGGCCACAAAGAAAATGCTGAAAAACGATAGCTCTTTAGGTTTTATTTTGTATTCCATGTACGTTACCCCTTTATAACTACACCTATATCGAATGAACCTATACTCACATATACGAATGAATAGTAAAATGGTTTCCTCATTACATGAATTGTTCGCTATGCTCAGTCACCTTTCACCTCTATACAACGCGTTAAGAATTAAAAGAGGCTGAATGCCAGGTAAATACAGCTTACAGATGATATAAAACTAATTAGAGCGATTGTAATTTTTTTATCGTTATGTACTGCTTCAAATCCTTTGAAGAGCCGTGAGAATGCCACATAAGATTAAACAAATTGCTGTAAAGCTTTCATCCCCACTTATAACGATGTAGAGCACTAATGCAAGTACTATTATTGAGATGTTTCTGTTATCCTCATAAAAGCAAGGAAATGGCGTAGGGTAGCAGTACATGGGGTTTTTAACACCTTCAAGCATAGGTTTAATTAGGGAATCCCTGAATTTGATGGTAGTTTCAAGCGGTTTCCAATTGTATGGTGACTTTAGGAAACGATGAGACTCCTGTGGGATGTACATGGTAGGCTGGGATCCCGGAAGGCGAAGCCTCAGGAAGCTCACCACATGCCCACGGAAAGCGATTCGTTTTCTGAAGTCACCATATCCTCATACAAAAGTCTCGAAACTGATTCTTTAAAAATAGGGAGCTTATATAAAAGAGCATTCTACCCTTCCTCAAGTAATCACTTGTTTTTAGGGACCGCGGCTGTTATCTTTTCTTCTCATAGTTAATAGCAGAATCAGAGAGGCTAACCCCCCAAAAAATGAGACCAAATCTATACGATTTGGTCTCATTCTTACATACGTTATTTAAATTCTCTCCACAGAAACGGAACAACTTATTCAAAAGTCGAGTTCCTTTTTGTCCGGCTTATTTCTTTCTGTTGAACGCTTTATCTTTAATGGATTTAAAAGCCTTTGAAGAATTGTCGACGGTCTTACCTATCACATCCGAACCTTTTTCGGATGCTTTTTTAATAATGTTACCGGATGAGTCAACTGTTTTCCCAACCAATCCACCCTCGCCCGTAACCGACTTAATAATTTTCCCGGAAGTATCGACCGTATGATCGACTACGTTTTTGGCTTCTTTCGATACCCCTTTAACAAATCCATCCTCGTTCTTATCCGGCTGTTCATTTGTCTTAGAGTAGTTGTTTTTGTTGTCGCTCATGCTGTCATCTCCTCTTTAGGAATTAATGGCTTACAATCCATATCTATGTAGGAAACGATCGCCTATGAATAAATTTTTATGGCTGCCATCCATACGGGCTGATGCGACGAGAGGCAGGCGCCAACTAAAAAAGAGAGAAAAGCATCAACGGCTTTCCTCTCCTGGAAAAATCTTATATTATGCGATGGAGTTTACTTATGAGACAGTAAAACCTTCCTGTTCCTTCACTCCATCTTTCTTTGTAAACTCATCAAGCAGCGCGCGTACTTCATCGGTAGAATGTGTACTCATCAACTCGTTCCTCAATTCACTCGCTCCCCTGAATCCGCGGACGTAAATTTTAAAGAAGCGGCGGAGCGGTTTGAAGATGCGCGGCTCAAGCTCTTCGGAATACTTATCATGAAGATCGAGCTGAAGTCGCAGAAGATCAAGCAATTCCTCACTGGTATGCTCTTTCTTTTCCTTTTCAAAAGCGAACGGATTATGGAAGATTCCACGTCCGATCATGACTCCATCCACCCCATATTTCTCAACGAGTTCAAGTCCCTTTTGACGATCAGGAATATCCCCGTTAATCGTTAGAAGAGTATGAGGGGCAACTTCATCACGAAGTTTCTTGATCTCCGGAATCAGCTCCCAGTGAGCATCAACATTACTCATTTCCTTTTTCGTACGGAGATGAATGGAAAGGTTGGCAATATCTTGTTCAAAAAGGTGTTTTAGCCAGTCGTGCCATTCATCCACTTCCGTATAACCGAGACGAGTCTTCACGCTCACGGGCAGTCCTCCCGCTTTGGCAGCCTGAATGATTTCTGCTGCAACCTCCGGACGGCGGGTCAACCCGGATCCTTTTCCATTCGCTGCAACATTCTGCACAGGGCATCCCATATTAATATCCACGCCGCGAAAGCCCATTTCAGCCATGCCAATACTCATTTGGCGGAAGTGTTCAGGCTTGTCTCCCCAAATATGAGCGACAATCGGCTGTTCATCTTCCGTAAACGTCAGCCGTCCTTTTACACTGTCTTTTCCTTTAGGATGGCAGTAGCTTTCCGAATTCGTAAACTCTGTAAAAAACACGTCAGGCCTTGCTGCTTCCGTCACAACATGACGAAAAACGACATCGGTCACAGCTTCCATCGGTGCCAAAACAAAGAACGGACGCGGCAGTTCGTGCCAAAAATTATCTTTCATCATATATCTGAACCCTTTCCTTAAGGGAAACCAAGTTCCCAAAATTAAAAAGTGAAAATGTTTCGGTTTTTTATCCATTTCCAATGATGCTGGATTTCAACCAGTATATTTTAACTGTTTTAGACGAAAAGTGCAATGGAACCGGCCTTCATTTTTATATAACGTCCTTTTAAAGACAAACCCTGTACCAAACTATCGCCCAAGACCAGGTACTTTTTTCACAAATAAGAGAAACCCCTAGTTCAACTTAATTCACAAAAAAAGCCAAACCCTTAAGGATTCGGCAAACGTTGAAACTTCAAATAGACAGTTGACCCGTTTTCTCCTCGCAAACTACACAAATTAGACTTTAATCCATCCTCGGAAACCCCTTGCAGCATAATAAGAGTCCGCTCCATTATGGTACACAAATACAGTATCGTAGCGACGATCACAAAAAATAGCCCCGCCGAGCTCTCTTATTTTAGGTGGAGTCTTCACCCAGCTTGATGTCTTCTTATCAAAACTTTCCATATTCTGCAGCTCACGGTATTGTTTCTCCGTCAATAGTTCCATTCCTATAGCAGCTGCCATATCCTCAGCGCTATTTCCAGGTTTATTCTTTTTCCGTGAGTCCAGCGCTTTACGATCGTAGCACACGCTCCTTCGACCTTTAGGACTTTCCGCTGAACAATCAACAAACAAGTATTCGCCAGTCTTCTCATCATGACCCACTATATCTGGTTCACCGCCAGTGGCTTCCATTTCGTGTAGCACCCACAGCTTCTCTTGATCAGCTTCGAGCTTAGCTTGAACTTCAGACCATCTCACGCCTTCGTGTCGATGCATGTTTTCTTCAAAACGCCCACTCAAAGTTTTGAACAATTCTTCACGCTGTTCTAATGACAATTTCTTATGTATCTTTGTCATACATTCGCCTCCCTAATAGAAATAAAGAACCCTAGTAAAAAAGGGCTCTTTTAATGTACTTGAACGATGATACTACTTGGCATTTTCATCAGGCTGGTGGATACCAAAAATATTTCCTTCGGTATCCGTATAGTATCCCTGCCAGGCCATCCCGGGCAGCGCATACTTTGGCAAAGCCACCTTGCCGCCATTAGTCATAATCTTAAGTTCTATAGCATCATAATCTTCGACACTCATCGTACAAGCAAAACCATTCAAAGGTTGGTTTAATTCTGGAGGAGGACTTTGACGCTGCATTAATGCGCCGTTGATCCCCAGCTCTTTTTCGTCGCCCGTCACAGCACCGAAATACGGCATACCGGTATACTCGCTCCAATCTTCAAAGGTCCACCCAAATACCTCTCCATAAAACTCCTTTGCCCGATTCATATCATCCACATGAATTTCGAAATGAACTAACCTGCCCATGATGACCTCCTGTTTTCTTTTTTATTGTCATTCGGAACTTTACTCATCATTGTGTATATTCTACTAATAGTTTATTACTCCTTCTTTATTCTTCGGGTAAACTTCGCCCTGATTGCCAGGCACTATAATAGAGGCTGCACAAAATATGTATTTAAGGCGTTAGACCACTATTTTCTTCTTTAAATCATCTAAGATTATTTGGTTATTAGGAGTCATTTGCGGCAAAGAATTCAAGTCAAAAAACTGCAGACTCTTAGTTTCGACTTGATCTGCTATAGGTACGCCTTCATATTTTCTACATATGTAAATAACATTCACAAAATAGACTTCGTCGCCATTTGGATATATATAGTGTTGTGAATCTCCAGAATAGATATTAAAAAACTCCAGTTCCTGCACTCGTAAACCTGTCTCCTCAAATACTTCTCTTTTCACAGTATCTTCTACAGATTCTCCGACTTCTACGGCTCCACCCGGGTGAGACCACTGGAGATTGTCCGTTCTATGCTGCAATAAAATTCGGTTCTGCGCATCGATTATTAGACAGCCAGCAACGCTTACAACAAGCGGCATGCTTCCAACTTTTTCACGTATTTTCATTACATAGTCAGCCATATATTCGCTCCTATCACAATCTACTTAAACTCTTCTCTCAATATGGAATAATTCTTTATATCGTGAAACGTTCCATTAGAAAAAAATCCTTTTCTTGATGTCCCTTCAAATGACATACCAGCCTTCTCCATAACCTTTTGCGAACCGATATTTTCAGCCATGCATCTAGCCTGGATTCGTTCTAGCTTCAGTTCAGTAAACCCAAATTGAATGAGTCTTTTTGAAGCTTCTGTAGTAAGACCCCGGCCCCACCATACTTCCGATAATACATATCCAATCTCAGCATTCATATGCTGTTCATCGATTGAAACAAAATCAATAGTCCCAACGATTTTCCCCGTCGCCTTTAACTCCATTCCCCAAAGCGCCTTATGGTCATGTTTATACCCATCGAGGACACAATCAATAAAGCTCTCCGTTTCTTCTTTACAAGTGTGGGTATCCCAAGTCACATATCTGGATACTGCTGAATTTGAACAGTAAGAATAAATATCATTTGTATCCTTTTTATCAATTTTTCGTAGAACTAAATGCTCTGTCTCTAATGAAGGCAGACTTTCTAACACATTAGACATATGACACCACCCCTTTCATCTAATCAACACGCTCTCTTATGTACTAAGACTGAAAAGTTATAATAATTCAAATCCTTTTTTAGAAAACATATGATTACTCCTAGTGAACAGACATCATTCCGGCCATAATAGTAGAGTTTTATAATTCATAACTTCCCGTGATTTAAAATGAAGGCTTGAAACCAAGACAATTTTAGGATGACAATAACTTTGCCATGTAGTACTCATCAAGCCATTGACCGTCAATTAAAAGTGAGTGTCTTTTCGTTCCTTCAATTTCAAATCCCATCTTTTTATATAGTGATAAACCTGCTTCATTCTTTGTGACTGTTGTAAGCTCCAGCCTATGGATGTTGTGCTCAGCAGCCCACTCTTCCAACTTTCTAAATAGTCCAGCACCTATTCCCCGGCCTCTATATTCACTTAAAATACCAATAACTATGTAAGCTGAATGATTATTCCTTTTTGCATTTCCACCAAAAGCTAATAAATACCCCACAAGTTCCCCTCGGTTTTCAGCAAGAAGTATCGTTGAATTTTCTTTTTCATGAACGCTGTCAATCATCTTAAATTGATTTTCAGGAGTAAAAATTCTTTCTTCTGGTTCCCAAAGCATATAATCTGAACTATCCTCCACTTGTTTAAGTAGAACAGAAAGTCCTTTAGCATCTGTTGCTTGTATTTCTCTAATTAACATAACCTCTCACCATTCTATATTTTATTCAAGCTTCAATTTATTCCCTTACACAGAACACATATACCACGATCCTCATTTAAAAAATAAAATATGCATACTTTCATTAATTATGTGCGCGTACCGAATCCATTGAACGATAAATACTGCAGCGACTCCCACATTTATGAGGATAGTCAACTTGAGGTACCTCTTCCTAATTGTTTGGTTCCAAGCCTCATGATTGCTTAATAACACGTAATAGGTTGCGATGAATAAGGGCGCAGCAATCATAGATGCCAGAACCCACCAATTAAAACGTTCCATCTGCGTACCTAACTCCGCCAAACCTTCCTTTTCATTGCTGACATCTGTGTTAATTATGGGAGCCGGCTCATTTAGGCCATCATGCATAACAAACTGTCCTTTATCTGTAACATCATAGCTTATGTACTCAAAATCCATGGCAAAATAATACGTACCCAGAAATAAAATTAAACCGCTTATAAAAGTGACGACCCATTTTAAAGAAATTGATTTCATAAATAAGCTCCCCTCGATAATAAAAACGAATGTGATATTCCAATTATTTCAAAACATACATTTTAACTCAATAATAATTTATAACCCCACTATTAGAAAATAACCTAATGCAGGCTATTAGCCTTTGTTTTAGATGTAGAGATGGGTAGAATATCAGTCTTTTGTTTACAGAGGGTGGTGCTTGTCAGTGTCTATTATCATCTCATTCTCCAGTTATTCCTGTTTCATGACTTTCATTCACAGGTTAGACTCTTAGAGAACTTCAGATTTGTTTTTAAAGTTACCGGGATTCAATTATAGACTCACTTTATTTTTATGGCTTCCTATAGTATTAAGGTAACATAATATTCCAGTTTTAAAATGGGATAAAGTCAAAAATGTTTTATGGTAGAACCTGGAGAACAATTAGGTTCATGGGACAGTCCCTACTTTTAGTACGTAAAAAAGCTTGCAGGAAAATGTTTGTTTTCCTGCAAGCTTTCGTTTTTATAATTGGTTGGTCACCAGTTCAACTTTTTCCTTACCTGTTATCCTTCACTTCCACTCTATCATTTAGACTCCCAGCTGCCTTGTCTTCTTGGGTCGCTGGCGCCGTGGATGTTGTCGTTTTCGTAGTCGATGACGAGGCCTTGTACGCTGCCGAAGTAAGAGGTTCGGTCAGAGTATTGAACGTCCACGCCTGAATCTTCTTCCGGATCTTCTAAGAGTACGTAATCGTTCTCAGCCTGCAGCGTATCTTCATCCAATTCAAGGAATGTCCGTGGTTCCTCAACTGCGGCTTGAATCGGCTCATTGAATTTCACCGTTCGGACTAATTGCTGGGCGACGACAGATGTGATTCTCCGACCTCCTGAGGCCCCAATACCGATCACTGGGTTATCGTTTTTTGCTAAGATGGCCGGGGTCGTATAACTGAATGGACGTTTTCCAGGCTCAGGTTTGTTCGGTGAGTTTTTGTTGTTGCTGAAGTTCTTCAATTGGTTGTTTAAGAAAAAGCCTTCGACGTATTCACCGGATCCAAAAAAATTACTGAGCGTATTTGTAGCGGAAACCATCATGCCGTCTTTATCTACGACGACGAAATGGGTCGTGTTCTCGTGATCCTCTAAGTCGGCGTCTGAATCCAAGTTCGACCTGTATTCGTCCGACAGATCTGAGCCTTTAATATCGGACGTAAGTTCCTTGATGTAATCTTCTGATAGCATCTCTTTCGTTGGAACGTCGGTAAAGCCTGGGTCTCCGATTTTTTCCAGACGATCTTTGTAGCTGACACCATTGATCATGCCCATCATCATAGCGAAATCGATCGGCTTATCCTTCGTGTCTTCGATCTGCACCTTATCGGCCATTTCTAAGGATTGCAGCAGCATAATGCCGCCGGATGGCGGGGGCGGTGCCAGGACATCGTAGTCGCCGAACTGCCCTTCAATCGGTTCTGACACTTCGACTTTATAGGATTGTAGGTCGTCGTTACTGATTTTATTTTCTGAATCTGTAATTTCGTCTGCTAGATGGCCTTTATAGAATGCGTCTGGTCCTTCATCCTTTATGCTTCTTAATGTATCCGCGAGTTGCTGCTGTTTTAAGATTTCTCCCGCTTCAATTGGTTCGCCGTCCGGATACATGTGATCTAAATTCGGCATGCGGTATTGTGCATCACTTAATCGATTGTGCAGCGTTTCAGAAACCGTTACTCCATTACTGGCAACATTAATAGAAGGTTCAATGAGCTGTTCCATATCAACGGTTCCAAGATCATCATGGACGTCATACATGCCCTGTACAAACCCCGGAACTCCTGTGCCGCTTTCCGGAACATCCTCTGATTCGGGGGCGACTTCACGATAGTCATAAACGATTGGCGACTCATCGCTCCCTTTTTCCGGATGAATCAGCATCGTGCCGCCTCCGCCGATGCCGGATCCATAAGGCTCACCGACGCCTAATACAAAGCTTACGGCTATTGCTGCATCAACAGCGTTTCCGCCTTGCTCCAATACTTTCATGCCTACTTCTGTTGCCATCGTACTATCCGATGTTACACCATAAGAGCCAACCTCTTCTTCGTCGGGAGCTGTATCGTTCAACTTATAATCCTCGTCCTCTGTCTTTTGTTCGCTCTGCCTGAAATTTAATAAAATCAGGATAAGGATAAACAAGCCGATGATCATAATATTGAACGTTTTACTTCTACTCATTTGTTTATACCAAATTGATGACTACAATGGCTGCTGTAACGATTAATCCCAACGTGGCATCTGCGGTTGTTCTTTTCTTATGGTGTTTGATTGTTTTTAATACCCACTCACTGAACATTAATTTTGATTCTTTCTTGGCTTGTCTCTTTTTCCTGTAATTTATAGTTGCTTCCATTTTAAATTCCTCCTCCGATTACACTTGATATTGTTACGATTCCAAACGTTACCCCGCTAAGCAGCAATGTACTTGCTGCTGTCGGCAGTACGCCTTGTTTTTGAATAGTATTGGCGATCAAACCAGGGATTATAACTCCAATCGCCATCATTCCGCTGACGATATCAGGTGTAGACATTCCCGGAACTACCATGTCAAAGGTAATTTTCAGGACAATGCCCACGGTTAACATCGCTGTGAATTTTCTTCGGCCGTATAAAATGGTGAATTTCGCAATCCCTTTCATGACAATTAAATAGGTTAAGAAACTTATCATAAAAATGACTGCGATGCTGAGAGGAAACGTAAACAGCATGGCGATGTACCCTGGTACGACTAATCCAGCCGGCAGGACGCCTGTTTTCTCGGTATAAAATAAACTAAGAACTATTCCAGCAACTAACGCTAAATAAACATCTCCAGTATCAAATGCAAACATAAGTAATTCCTTTCTATGCCGTTCCTTTTATTATTTTGTTTTGTTCTAATCGTTTAACTAGCTCTTCCGCTCCGCCGTGAATATTACCAATTCCGTAAATCGTCTTTCCAGTCAGGAATGGCTGAAGCACGCGGACAATCTCTTCCGTTTCATAGCCTTCCAGATCCAATAGGTTTCGAACAGGCAGGGCGCCCTTTTTATAGGCATCAACAATCGGCCCTGTCGTCTGTCCCATCAAAATTAATGTTTCACATGGAAGATCAGGCAGCACCTGCTTCGCAAACTGCTCGGTTCGATCGACGCGGTCCTCCCGGCAGTTCATAATAATCACAGGAGCTTCTGTCGGATAGCTCAGCTGCTTGACGCGCTCCCATATGTTTAAGGTTGACGTCGGATCATTGGCTGAGAATCCATTGATCAGATAGCTTGGGTTGTGCCGGTCACCGATCGGAAGAATCTGCATCGCTCCCGGATCAGGCCACGCTTCTAACATCCCCTGCTTCGCCGTTTCATGATCAATCCCTAATATGTCCGCAACAGCCAGGGCTAATGCGGCGTTTTCCGGGAACACCATGTATTCGAATTTTTTCAGAAATTCTTCAGAAATGAGAGATGTATCACATACGTGCACGTTCGTATTCCGCTGCGCCGCAATGTCTTTAAAATGAGGCACAAACGAGCTCTCGTTGACAATCAAGTCGCCATCATAAGGGATTGCTGCCCCAAATGAATCGGCCACCTCTTCAAGCGTCGGTCCTAATACGTCCATGTGATCCTCTAATACATTCACAATCAGTCCGATATTCGCCTGCAGAAGCTCCTCCTGGAAAATAACCTGATAATCCGGTTTTACTGCCATGCACTCACTCACGAGCGCATCCGCATCTAAATCCACCGTTTTGTTCAGAACCTTCCGCTGCTCTCCGATGTTCGGGCCTTCCATCCTTCGCTGGATCGGCTCCTCCTGCCCATCAAACCAGTACAGCATACGCGCATCCGTGCCTGTCGTTTTACCGACTGTCTTATATCCAGCCTTCTGCAAGACTCCGGTGATCAATCGCGTTACCGTCGACTTCCCGCGAATACCGTTAACGTTGACCCGCACAGGAATACTTTCTATGTTTCTGTTATTCTTCAACTTTTCCTTGGCACCAAGGAAAAAAGCGATCAAACCTAGTAATATAATAATACTTAGTTCAACTACCATATTTACCTCCCTATCCACCTATTCATTGAATTTGGATGACAGCCTGTCAAAGTATAAACATTCATTAACCGCAGACCAATATACTAGAAGATAATTACCTCAGCGTTACACATAAATTAATTTATGTATCATAGCTGTTACATAAATAGACGTCATTTTTCGAGTCTAATGACGTATTCAAATAAACAGTTATGGAGTACTTTTCCTTGTTTTCCATTTAAATTCCATTATTATATGATCTATAACCTGATTTAATAGTTTAAAGTACTAAACCTCTATTTCTTATGGAGGATTAAGACTGCTCCAAATATCCCCCGTGAGCATTGAAAAATATTTATTATATTATCCGGATTTTTGAAATATTCAAGGAATATATCGGAAAATAAACTACTAATTGGAACGTTTTTTTGCGTTGGGTTTATCGATAAAAGATCAGATGACATTCAAAACCCCATGCTCAGTAAATTACTGAGCATGGGGTTACGTGCGATCTTATATAATTTTGAAGGATGATTTCTTTAGGAGCAGGTGATACTTCGTCAATTCAAAGTATCTTAAGGACATTTTGAAAGCCCTCTATTGAAAGTGAACAAACCTGAGGAACAAAAGCATGATGAACGAACCTGTGGAAACGGCCATGAAAATCCCTCCCCACACCTTGCTACCCTCTTCAACGTAATCTCTGTATCCCAACATGAACCAGAATACTAACATACTTGGCAACCAAACCATCATCGGCATCTCTATTATATTTAATGTAAGATCCAAAATTAGAAGAGATAAGTTCAGCATGAGTATGATGAAGGACGATATTTTGACGACCATATTCAATCTATGATTCCTCCCTCAATCTTCTAAAATCAAGATTACTATAAGTTTCTAATTTTGTGGAAGGAGCTGTCTCCACCCTTTATGTAGGCTCTGTTAAAGTTATTACCTACAAAACTAACTTTATAAAGGTCCCATTTAGATATATTGCTTATTGAACTAACGATCCAGATACAGTAAGAATTAATTCCGAGATATCTCGTTTGAGAAACTATTCATTTTCTTTGTTAATGTAGAGATAAGAATTAACTTTTTAAAACTCTCGAAATCATCTGTTTGCCGTCTGACTCCCCATGGATTAGTGTTACTGGAAGTAAGTTAAGAACTTGAAGGTAGGACAAAAAAATAAAGCTATCTACATAATTCCTAAAATAGAAGAACTCATATCCTGTAAATATATCAAGTATAACAGCTGTAGCAAGGTTAAAAATAATTCCTCCTAATAGAAATAAAGAAGTTTGAAATCTTGTCATTTTTCCTTCCATATCTTCATTGAGTGTTACCCAACCGAAAGCAAAATACGCTGACCTAATACTTAACAAGTTTTTCTCAAAAATGACTTTTCCCATCCCTATTGAAATCTCTTCTATTTTCTGTGAGAATAGCTTTGCAAAAAAAGCATGACCAAACTCATGAACAATTGAAACTATTGGAAAAAGAATAAACATATATATTAAAAAGTTAAGTGCAAAATCCATGACCTCTCTCCTTAGTCACACCGATTATGTAAGACAATTACTTCTTAAGCAATAGCCCCCGATTGCTTAAGACTTGAATTCGAGATAACTTCAGATAATAGTACTCAAACTATTTTGTACATAAGAACATCATCAACGTATTTATTTTCATCTAACTTAATTTCTTTTTTCTTTCGTCCTTCCTCTATAAAGCCCATTCTTTTATAAAGATTAATTGCTTGTATATTCGTTGAAAAAACTCCTAAACTAACTTTCTCTATCAAAGGGGTCTGTTCTGCCCAAGCTAATAGCTCTGTGATTAAACTGGTACCTATTCCTAATCCTCTATAACCCTTATGTAGCATCATTCCAAATGAACCAGTGTGAGACAGCCTTTGAAGGTTTGGTGATTGAAATGCTAGCCATCCAACAATTTCTTCATCAATTTCAGCAACAAGCAAGGTTTCTCTTTCATTTTTTAATATCTTCTGAATCCACTCTTTTTGTTGTTCTATGTTTTTACTAAACTCTTCTGAAACTGAAATTAAATATTCATTTTCAATGACTACGTCTCTTTGAATATTTAATATTTTTTTGGCATCGCTCATCTTTCCAGTACGAATATGGACATTTTTCAGATCATTATCACTAGCGGCCAAGTATATTCCCCCTTTGTTGTTTTACTTATTGCAGAAAAGCCCCAGATACAGTAAGACCGAATTCGAGAAATCACTTACTTAAGGGACTAAAAAATGTTACACATCACTTATTACACTAGAGCCCCATATAGTAAAGTCATCACCCTCAATTTATCATATATAACCATTGATATTTTCAAGAATCACAGGATATAGATTCTTTTCTTTGCTTTTCCTTTGCTAAAATAAAATATATCCCAAGGATAAAAGTAATTATTAATACGGTACAAATTGACCTATACATTAAAGGATAATTGTATATTACTGTTGTTATTCCAGAATTATTATCTATTATTTTTTCCTCAACAGGATAATAAAGTACATCTACAATTTGGTATGTTAATAAAGCTGAAAGACTCAAAAATATACCTACTACACGTTTCATTACTTCCCCTCCTAAAAACCACTTTGCAATTTATAATATAAAAACAGAATCCTTATTTTTCTAACCTGCTCCGCTACAATTAGCGTTAATCACTTTGAACCTTTAAACTGCTCTGACACTCAACAAGCTAACATTCATCAAACCTATACTTATGTATTGAGGGGGGGCGAGAACGGTATTAAGCAAAAGCCCCCGTTACTGAAACAATGTGTTTCAGTTATTTTGTAAGTTCTATTTTATCTAATTCAGATTGAGCGGGATAAGATTCATTTGCACCTCCCTTGCCCCATACTTTTACTTTGTCTCCTTTTTTAAAATCGGAAAATGATTCAAAGAAACCATCAATTTTAAAGGTGTAAGCATCGTACATCTTACCATCTACTTTAGAAAGTTCTTTCCAACTCATATGAACAGCTTGTTCCTTTGTTATTCCATTAGCTACTAATATACTTTTATCTTCAACCTCCACTACATATCCTTCGATTGTTGGATCACCTGTATAATCTTGTTCTTCACTATTGCAGCCTACTATGAAAAAAAAGAAAGAACAGAAAAGATTAATATTCTTTTCATCATTCACCCTCCATTATCAAGTTTCCTTAATCAACTCCATTACTCGTTTAGTACAGTAAACGATAGCCGTTTTTCAACAATAGCCCCCATTAGTTGAACAAAGACTTTACTCTTCTAATGCCATATTTTCTCTTACGATGATGTTTCCGTTCACACTAATCTCATACCATATATTCGGAGCAACTTCTTCGTGTGGAGGCTCTAAAGAACTTACCATTACTCTCCAACCCTTATCAATTTGTTCTGTTTTATATACTTTAAATTTGCTATTATCAGACTTAAATTTGGGTGCATCTTCTATAGCAATTATTTCTGCTTTTTCTTCGGTTATTTTTTCACTAACCATACCGAAAGAACATCCACTAGCTATGGTAACCAACAGAACTGAAAACAGGATTAAGAACTTCCTACTCAATATAGCACCCCCTACCATTTAATTTTACCTAGAATTCAAATCTTCTACAATCCTGCCCAGTTAGCTAAAAAACGATTGCTTGAGAAACTTTTTTAACCATTACCAGATAACATAACCAAGTCATATAAGTAGTTTGCTATCCTGTTGATGTGCCAAGCTATTATCGTCAATATAATAGCAATGACGCACAAACTTCCAACTTTAATAATTTCTAAGTAATTTTTATTCAATAATAACACCTCTATGTAAATTTATTATAATTTTCATTGAATTATTATCTCTAAGTCCAAGTAACTTCTATATATAACACCTACATTATAGAAATTAAATCCCCTTCCTAGTTCTCCTCTATTTAAATATCTTATTATATATACGATAAGATCTAGATTTTGTTTCAATATACATATAATCTCGAATTCGAGTCTTCAACTAACCTGCCCGTTTCTTTAAGACTCAGTTTCGAGATATATACCCGTAAATTGAAAAAAGCGTTTATAACGTCAAGGTAGATAACCTAAATTCAAGTGCATTTCCAACAAATAAAGAAACAGCCCTGCAACAAATCATTTCTCTCATGGCCCTTTCAGAACAGACTACCTATATAACGGTGTCTTCCCCACCACGTTAATGCTTAAGTAAAGCGGGGGTGAGACACCATCACACTATAAACGGAAAACAAAAACGTCTGGTTCCACTGTATGATGGTACGAAAAGAAGGGCAATACCAGCAGATCTCCTTGGGCACTAAGTCATCCTTTAGTTCTCTAACGTCCCGGGGGACTGCCCCTAAAATGTAGTTCTTAGTATGATTGTTTTTTGTGGGCACCAAATAATTCAAAGATCCATCCTCTATATTATTTTAAACAGAAGCCAAGAATTTAACGTTTGTTTTATTCGCCAAAGGCTTTCCGGCTTTACTAAAGGATTCGCGCTTTAACTTTTCATCGAGACTGACCTTTCTTTTTTCGAACAATAGCACAACGGTCGAACCAAAGTTAAAGAAGCCAACTTCTTCCCCTTTTTTAAGGTGCGAAGCGGGATGAGATAGTTTAATAGTGTTAACCCCATTGCCCCTACCTTTACGAGAGCGATATACATCCAATCATCTTGTCTTAATTCCGTAACAATTCGATAATTAGTTGAAAGTGGAGAGCTACATAAATCCATTCCCCACTTATTAACAGGAGTAGACTTTCCACCGAGCTCATACTGCTTTGTGATTTTCAACTTTCCCCTATCAACCACCAAGAATATGGTGAAATTATTCCCCAGATACCACTGCTAAGAAGAAAATACCCAAAAACATAAATAACCTCCCTTCTTATATGTCTCTACCTTAATGATACGTTTTATTGAAAATGATGTTTCAGCCTTATTTCACAATCCTGCTCATTAGTACAGCAAACGATAGCCCTTTTTGCAGCTATCTCCCCCAATAACGTATGACTTGAATCCGAGAAATTTATTGATGTTTACTTTAATGACTTTTAGCTAAAGAATAAGGAATAAACTATAAAACCTACTATTATTAGGATGATAAACATTCCTGTTCCTTTCCATCCTATCCCACCTACTAAATCAACAAGGCTACCATTATGCGCTCTATAAGTAGAATCTTTCAAATTTCCATTATAGTTTCCTTTTAATTCTTCTTGTCTTAATCTTTCTCTTCTTTCTTCAGGAGTTTCTTTTTCATTTCCCATCTAACCCCTCCAAAAATCATTTTTCTCATTACACATACGATACCAATTCAATTTAGTTTCAAAACTCCTAATGCGTCGATATCAACCTTTCCACTATCCTTCCTTAACTCGAAGACTGAATTTAGAGAAAACCGTCTATTATGAAACGAATCGTCAATCTTCCTAACAAACCTTTTTGTTAAAGATTAGCTAAACCTGCTTTTTTTCAAAAAGTAGTATGATCCTCGTTTTACATTGGTCTTTATAAACAAAACCACATTCACCCATATACAACCAGACAAAAATAAAAGTCAGATTTTTCAGTGTTTTTAAGTTGGCACGAATCTTGCATATTCATAATCGAGAGGTAAATAAAGAAGGGAGCAAATTCTATGAAGGTAAGTAAGCTTATCATGCTTGCGCTATTGATGGTCGTCATCGTCGGTTCAGGAACATCCAGTATTTCAGCTAAAGGAAGTGATGACCCCGCTATTAAGGGGAGCCTTGTCATTGCCGGGGGATCACTTGGGACAAGCAATGTCGAGGTGTATGAAGAGTTCATTGATTTAGCTGGAGGCGACAAGAATGCAAAAATCGGCATTGTACCTGCCGCTTCAGGATCTTTGAAATCCACTGAAAAATTTAAGGAGGATTTGATTTCTTACGGAGTAGAGGAATCATCGATTGAAATCCTCGAATTATCCTCCCATGATTTCAGCGGAACTGATGAGAACGAGAGAAAATGGAAGAGTAATGCTCAAAAGAACAAAATGGTAAATAAAATTAAAGATCTCAACGGGATTTGGTTCGTCGGTGGTGATCAACTGAAAATTACCGACACCCTTTTAAAGAAAAATGGTAAAAAAACAAAAGCTTTGGAAGCGATTTGGGATATTTATGAGGATGGAGCAGTTCTTGGGGGGACAAGTGCCGGAGCAGCCATCATGAGTGATGTCATGATCACTGGGGGAGACAGCCTTGGCGGGTTCAACCAGGAATTCACTTCAGAAGACGTTTCCTATGCTGACGAGGAGTATGCACCCGTTTATATTGAGGAAGGTCTCGGGTTTTTCCAATGGGGTATTGTCGACCAACACTTTAATGAACGGTCACGCTTAGGCAGACTAGCCGCTACAGCTTTGGAATATGAGACACAAGGGAATTATGCTTACGGCATTGATGAAGACACAGCGATGGTTGTCCATAACAAGGAAAACACCATTGATATCATAGGAAAAAGCACCGTCGCAGTAATCGATTCATCAGAAGCTGAAACAAAGGGAAAAGAAATCGACAATCTTGATCTCAGCTTCCTATCACCCGGAGATCAAATAGACCCAGACAATAAAACCTTCAACATCAGCGAAGACAAGGTTTCTACCATAGGATACGAGTATTTCAACTTTGATCCTCTCCCGGCAACTGGAGTACTCACATCGTATGGTACATTACCAAACTACCTCTCTTATTCACTTGTCGATAACGAAGCCGCAAATGAAGTGAAGAGTTATCTTTACGACAGTGAAGGCGAAGGTTTTCAATTGAACTTTGAGCAGAAAGAAGAAACGGATGGGTTCTGGGGCTATCAGGATGGCCAGAAGGATTCTTATTCACTAGCTCATGTCAAAATGGATATTGAACCTATTCAGATCAATTTTGAAGAAAATAACCAGGCCTTTACAAATTACAACACCTCCACATTCAGCTCACCTGACATTTCATTCAATCCTGAAACCAAAGGCAGCTTAGTCATGGCAGGTGGAGCATTAGGCAGCTCCAACGAAGAAGTTTACGATGCATTTATTAAAAAAGCTGGTGACGATGCGACAATAGGAATTATCCCAGCTGCAAGCTCCAGCTTAAAATCTTCAAATATCTTTAAAGAAGATTTGATCCATTATGGAGTCGATGAAGAGAGCATCGATATCCTCCCTCTTTCCAATCACGATTTTAGCGGAACAGAAGAAGATGAGAGCGAGTGGTTGAAAAATAGAAATGATCAACAATTAGCGGAAAAGATAAAAGAATACGACGGCATCTGGTTTGTCGGAGGCGACCAAACGGATATTACAGCAACACTATTAAACGAGGATGGTACCCAATCGAAAGTTCTGGAAAGTCTTTGGTCCATTTATGAAAAAGGCGCTGTATTAGGCGGCACAAGTGCCGGGGCCGCCATCATGAGCGACGTGATGATTGCGGGAGGCGGAAGCCATGATACGTTAGCAAAAGGGTTCACCGACACGTACGACGGCATGTCCCAGCAGGAAGGCGGAGCCTCTTACTTGGAACAAGGATTAGGTTTCTTCCCACACGGCATCATCGACCAGCATTTCGATAACAAAGCTCGATTAGGGAGATTGATTGCCACTACCTCCGCTCACGCTGATGAAGAGGAATTCTCTTACGGCATCGACGAGGATACGGCATTGATTTTCGATAACCAAACCGGAACCCTTGAGGTTGCAGGACGTGCCGGGGTGTCCGTGGTCGACCTGTCACAAGCTGAGAATTCTGAGAACGTCCCATCTTTATATGAGGACATCCAATTATCATGGGTCACGTCGGGTGATACGTTGGATCTGAACACAAAGACTTTCACAATCAGTGACCATAAAGATTCAACAAAAGATTATGAGTACTTTGATTATGAAGCCGCCCCACATTCAGGCGTGCTCACCCCTCACCCGACCTTGGCTAACTTTTTATCCTACAGCCTTCTTGATAACTATCGCGAAGACGAAGTGAAAAGCTATAGTTTACATGAAGGAAAAGGATTTGAGTTAACATTTAGTAAAGAAGAAAACACTGAAGGCTTTTGGGGATATCAAGATGGGAATAAAGATGATTATTCTTTCTTGAATGTGAACATGGATATCCAGCCGGTTGAAGTTGATATTGCGAAACAAAAATAATTGATCTCTTCATCCTCGGTGTTGATATTCTTTGTGAAAAACCCTGAAGGGCAGTATTTTAAGAATAGAGGAATGGGGGTTGGAAACCACGAGTGGTTCCCATCCCCCACCTATTAATTTCCTTTCATGATCCAAACGCAAAAATAATGAAGGACGCTTCGCTTTAAAAGACTTCAACCTATCAGTTAATTCACTTACACAGGAGCGCAGCTGTATATGCTTTCACTGCAGAAACCTGTATAGCCTCCATACAATGGCAACTCAAATTAAGAAAGAGACGACTATTTTAAGGATAATCGCCACTTTCCCCTTTCCATCTGCTCACGATTCAAATCCTCACTTAGCCCAAAATACCAGGCTACTCAATTTCAAATTCTACAGCCAATTGTGAGGAAAGCTCTGTATGTGCCGCTTCGAATGTTTTTATTACCCTATAGGTGCCTGAGCTTACATCAAGGTTTGCTAAATCGATCTCCTGAGTATGCGTTTTGTCTGGTTCTAGCTGATACCCGATCATTTCGAAAGGCTGTTCTCCCGATATGTTTTCCCATGTGCCGGAACTATACTTTTCTAAAGAATAAGGCATGCCGAAGTTTAATTGTGTAGGTCCCCAGTTCTCTACTTGAACTTCCAATGTATCATTAGCTTCTAAAACTTCTTTTTCTGTATACATACGGGCGTTTAACTCTTCAGGTGGTACTTGATAGATGGCTACATCGGTATCTAAAATCTCATCATCTTTACTTAAGGCCTCTTGACTGTATGTATAAACCGCTCCTTCTTTTTCAGGAAGCTGCACCCTCAGTTTTTCACCTTTTGTAAAGACTTCTTCTTTTACGACCTCAATTTCTTCTAAATCCTTTCCTCTTTCAACGAGTTGGACGCGAATTTTCTCGTTCGGAAAAGACTCGTTAGTGCCTACTTCGCCACCTGGGTCCACCCTATGATAAGTAGACGTTAAATGAATTCCTTTAAACAATTTATTTGTGTAAGGTTCATATCCTGCTTTTTCGCTTATCTCCTCTGTAGTCCAATCTTTATAATCAGTCATGCCACTCTCAGCGTCAGGCTCCCCAACTTGACTGGGGATATTGTTTGATGCTCCACCGTTTTCTGTCATCGTGGAACAGCCGGTAATAAGTAGTAATAAGATAATCACCCTCATACCTTATCCCTCCTTACTAAGACGTGTTGAAAACCTCAACTAATCATTCCCCATGTACAAACCAGAATAGAATATATGATTATAAAATTAGTCATTTGCTCTGTAGGTAGAGAGCAAATGACTAATGAGTAAAACAAAATTTAAATTTAAAAGGTTCTATTATATGAATTACCTTTAATTCATATAGCGATATTCCATCAAGCTATTCAACATATAGACTTCCTGCAGTAGTTCTTCTCCTACATTCGTTTCCAGCACTTTTTTCCTCTCGAGCTCTTTATCTACCAGTCGTTTCACCGATAATACATCTGTTCCATTAAGCAGGACGTCTTCTTTAGAGTTGAAGTGTTTATGGGCGACTAGCTGCATGCCGTATGAGTTGTATAACAGCGTGTAACCAGCTATGCCTGTGGTAGATTGATAGGCTTTGGAGAAGCCTCCGTCGATGACGATCATTTTTCCATTGGCTTTGATTGGATTTTCTCCGTCTATTTCTTTGACGGGGGTGTGTCCATTTATAATGTGTCCTTGTTCAGGGTTAAGGTCGAATTCTGCCAGGATGTTACGGCAGATGTCTTCTTGTTCTCGTAAGGTGTAATAAGGGTTTTTCTTCTCTTTATGAGATTGTTTATCTTTAATAAAATACCTTTCGAAGGTGGTCATTTCTCTCTTTCCAAAGAGGGAGGAATATTCACCTGTCCATAAATACCAGACCATGTCTGTTGCGAGATCGTCTGTCTGTTCTGGATTGGCAAAAGCGTGACGTAAATAATATTCAAAAATATCCAGCAGGTCACGGCCTCCGTAAGTTTTGTTTTCGATTGTCATTTTTTCCATATTTCCTTTTTCGTCTAAAGGGATACATCCGTGAATCAACAGGTTTCCGTTATATTTCAAATAAAGGCTGCCTTTTTTCATAAGGAAATTCATATGTCTGGCCAGCTTTTCCGAGTGTTGGATAGAAAACAGCAGCTTGTCGATGACTTGTTCTTCCTCTTCTAACAGCTGATCCGGTCGCTCTGGATCGATAGTTGCGAAGCAAGGGTTATCAAGCGGATATGTGTTTCCGTGAATCGTAATTTCGTTGTTATCGTAATCCACTTTCTCAAGCAGTCGTCTCTCAGACATATTAAAGTACGATCGTCTCTTTATGATCGGGCTTTCCAACTTGAACTGAATCATGGCAATGGCTTGGTGAATTTTTGTAATTTGGTCTTTTTCCTGCGTCGATTGTTTTTCGTCTGAATCTACTTTTGGCCTAAAAGCTGGATGGTCATCGTAGTATTTCTCCGCTAGATTAAGAAGAGGTCTAAGGTTGATTCCATATACATCTTCAATAATGTCTAAATTATTGTACCTGGCGCAAATCCGAAGAATATTGGCTAAACAAACTTTTGATCCGGCAAACGCACCAATCCATAGGACATCATGATTTCCCCACTGTATATCTACGGATGGATAATTGATGAGGGTTTCCATAATTTTATCGGGTTCTGGACCACGATCATAAATATCGCCGACAACATGAAGATGGTCGACTACCAATTTCTGCGTCGTATAAGAAAGCCCGATAATGAGCTTATCTGCTTGTCCAAGCGAAATAATCTGCTGGACAATTTTTGAATAATACGATTCTTTATTGATGAAATCATTCGTTTTGTACAGCAATTCTTCTATAATATACACAAACTGTTCCGGCAGCGCTTTCCTTAATTTCGAACGAGTATATTTGGAGGAGGCATACGAGATGAGCTTAATCATACGTTCGATGATTTGGGAGTACCATTCGTTCAATTCTTTCGCATTGTCAAAACCGTTCTTTATCAGCTTGATTTTTTCTTCAGGATAATAGACTAATGTCGCAAATTCATCAATTTCCTTGTCGGATATTTCATCCTTAAAAAGGTCGGTTATTTTCTCTTTTACTCTCCCTGAACCATTTCTAAGTACATGCTGAAACGCTTGATATTCTCCGTGCAAATCGCTGACAAAATGTTCTGTCCCTTTTGGCAGATTAAGAATGGCTTTTAGATTAATAATTTCAGTGACTACTTTTTCTTCGGTATCATATGTTTTAGCCAGTAAATCTAAGTATTTTGAGTTCATTTATGTATCTCCTTTCCAAATTGATTACTGGTAAATTCTTTTCACTTCTTATTTTACAGGAGAAATTTTAATTTGAACGCTGATGGTTAAATTAATTCGCAAAAACCGCTGAAAAATGTACAAACACTTCAGCGGTTGCTTTTAATCTGTCAGCTCCGTTAGGTGTTTGACCCGCTCCCGGAACAATGGTTCGTTACCGTATACTGGCCAGGGTGGTTGGGAAACAACTCGCTTTCCTGCGGGGGACCTGGCAAGCTTCCTCGGGCTCCGCCCTGTGGGATCTCGCCTAGGACCATCTCCCGCGGGAGTCTCGTCGTTTCCCCCCACCCCATCCGATATGAAATGAACGAACCATCGGGCATCGGAGAGTAATCTTTTCATAAGTGATACGGAAAAAGTTTCTTTCTGCACAGTTCCAGTTTTACTATGTGAAGCATGGCCACAGATGTTTCCGTTATCCTCACAATAGCAAGAAGGTTCGGGAAATTGCGAGACTCCTATGGGAAACAGTACATGGTGAGATCCCGGAGGGCGTTAGCCCGAGGAAGCTCACCGTACGCCCATGGAAAGCGAGTGATTTCCCGGACCTTCAAGCACCATTTTTAGTAACGGAAAACACCAAAATATCTCGATAGAACTTATTATAAAACAACAAAATGTCTATGAAAGAGCTCTACAAAATGGAGTATTCGACGTCGTCTCTCTCTTTTCCTACCGTCTCCATATAATTGCTGCCCCACTCATACATGGATTCTAAAATAGGGATTAATGTTTCACCGTGTTCCGTGAGAGAGTATTCAACTTTTGGCGGTACAACTGGATAAACTTCGCGGTGAATGAGCTTGTCCTCTTCCAATTCTCTCAGCTGGTTTGTGAGAACTTTTTTCGTAATGTCAGGAAGCAGACGTTGTAATTCTCCAAATCGCTTTGTGCCTTCTTTTCCTAAATGCCAGAGGATGATCATCTTCCATTTGCCTCCGATTAGAGACAATGTGAGTTCTTTTTCACAATTGAATTGCTGCACTGGTTGTCTAGTCAATCGGCTCTCTCCCATCGTATATCTATTGCACGGTATCTTTATAGATACTAGGTGTTTTAAAAGTGCGTACTGTTATTATACTACTAGAGCTTATACAATGGATACTGTGACAAATCATCATACTACAAGGAGGCTATTATTACTATGAGTCGTTTTACGATCCCACGTGATATTTATTTCGAAGAGAACGCCCTGGAAGTACTAAGGGAATTTGAAGGAAAAAAAGCCTCATTAATCATTGGGGGAGGTTCCGTTAAACGAAACGGAAACCTTGAGAAAATTCAAGAACATTTGGCAGCAGCCAATATAGAAACAGAAGTATTAGAAGGTTTCAATACAGAACCAACATTTGAAATGGTAAAACAAGGCGCAAAAGATCTTGAGTCGTTCCAGCCGGATTGGATTATCGGCATTGGAGGCGGATCCGCTATGGATTCCGCTAAAGCGATCTGGCTCTTTTATGAAAACCCGGATCTTTCTTTTGAAGACGCCATTAAGCCTTTTGAGCTTCCACGTCTTCGTACAAAAGCGAAATTTGCCGGTATTCCTACTACTAGCGGAAGTGGTTCTGAAGTTTCCAACCTTTCCGTAGTAGCCGATGAAACAACGAATGTTAAATATCCATTGGCAGACTTTGAACTGACGCCGGATGTCGCAATTATTGATCCCGTCATGATCGAAGAACTGCCTAAACACATCGCGGCTTATACAGGCATGGACGCGTTCACGCACTCCATCGAATCTTATGTAGCTAAACCAAGAACTCTGTATACGGATATTCTTGCGCTTGGCAGTGCAGAAGTAATCAAAGATAACCTGCTTGCTTCCTATCAAGGCGATCAAGAAGCAGCTAAGCAGATGCACAGCATTCAAGCTATGGCTGGTATGGCGTTTGCGAACGCCGTACTAGGTAACGTGCACAGCCTGGCCCACAAAAGCGGCCCGACATTCGGCATTCCACATGGCTATGCCAATGCCATCTTCCTGCCGTACGTGATTCAATTCAACCGTGCTGTAGTTGAAGATCGTTTTGCTGAAATTGCGCGCCGTATCGGACTTGAAGGAAAAACAGATGCTGAATTGACAGATTCACTTGTCGAGTATATCTATCAATTAAACAAAGACCTTGGCCTTGCTACCACACTCCAGGACTTTGGCGTATCTGAAGAAGAATTCAATAAGCACCTAGATACGATGGCGAAAAATGCAATGGAAGACCCATGCACAGGTACGAACCCGCGTGAAACTTCCGAAGAACAAATGAAAGAGCTTTATAAAGCTTCATTCTACGGAAAAGAAGCTTTAGTAAAAGCATAATGATGGATAAAAAGACGGAGCTTAGGGATATTCCTTAAGCTCCGTTTTTATTTATCGAGGAGTTATAATTTGATAGATTTTCAGCAGGCGTTAAATTCAGTGTTGATATTTATACAAGCTCCCTACTCTGATTACTTAGTTTCAAGATGTTCGGACTGATTCCAAATTGAGTAAGAACTGGACGTAAAGAGGCTATCACGCGGGGTCGACCTATCCTTCGATACCGGTGATGGGCATGATGATTTCTACTTATTCCCCACCTTATTTTTGTTATGCAACGTTAGATTTATAACATTCACCACTATGGTGGTAAAAACAACGATGGAAAAACCAGCACCTAAAATTAAAATAAAATAATCAGAGTCATCAGCAGCATTTCTTGTTAGCAATATTATAGGAGTCAAGGTTATTATCGGCCAAATGATTCCATGCCCTAGAGGTACTTTCTTTTTTGGAGGTGATTTCACTTGGTTTGGACATAAAGACTCCTCCCGATAAACGCTTATCGCTCATTAAACTCTTCTATTTCTTCCTTTCAAGCAGTTCATCTAATTTTTGTTCCATTCGATGTAATTGTTTATTTTTATTCTTCTCCTTCTTTACATAAGAGACAATCCCTGTTACTGCAGCCACAATAATAATGAAGAAAAACAATTGAAACATTATATCTCCTACATGAAAGCTGTCTGCCGTTAATAATAAGAGCATGTGCATCCCTCCGTTACAGCCGTGCAACATATGACACGATTAAATAAAGTTTTCTGTTATCTCTTTTATCCCATTCAAATGACTGAGCAATGAGATTCCTGCAAAAGTGATCGTTGAGAAACAGAACCACCATATTTTTTTCTGTGATTTCCCTCTAAGATAATCCATTCCTCCCCAAAAAATCGAGACAATTACGGAGGTAAAGAACAAGTGGAAATGCACCTTCTGGGATTCAATCTCATCTACAACCCATCCCATATACCATTCATCGTCTTGGGCTGGGGTGTAAGTGATCGATTCTTTTTCGATTCCCAATAAGTTATGGTGTTGAACGGTCACCGCGTCCTTCTTTTTCTCAACTACGTCGTAACCGAGCGGCGAATATTCGAGTGGATAGGCGATGACGTAGGATAACACGAAGGACAGCATCAATAGTGCAGTGTAAAGAAGGGCGCGTCTGATTTTATTCATGGACTCTTCATTCATCATTAGCCTCCTAAAAAGCTGCCTTCTTTTCTAACTAATCTTCATCATGTTCTTCATTTCCAAATCCAGATTTGCCCCAGTAGAAAAGAAACGCTGCTGGTGCGGCAATCATTAAGATCCCGATGATCAAATTCATCGAACTCCTCCTTAGTTTTTGATAGCTTACTTTCTATACGAATGAAGAAGCATTGAGTTTCATTCGTTTTTAAGCTTCATTCACCCTGACATTAAGGAATAAGGTGAAATGGTCTACACAACAAAAAATCCCGTCTCAACTTTTGAGACGGAATTCTATAGTAGTTCAGACTTTTAGACCGTAGATGATGTGAACTTTGTCTTTTCTATTGTATAACCGTTGCTGAACCATACCCATAAGAGCAGACCGATCATCAAACCAGATACGATATAGCCGGGTATACTATTATAAGTGACAATTTGCTACCGAAAGCGATCTGTTTTCTAAAACCAGCCTCTATTTCTACAAAAACCTCTCAACGGAACCTTCAAGATAAGGGAGCTTAAAAAATTGTCAGCACGGAAATATAATAGAGCCTATTGAAAAGACATGATGTTTACTCGCATCGACTACAGCTGGATTCCACTTCCTTCACAACGGTTCCAGAATAGCGGTCATGCGGCATAATTGCGCCATTTTCTTGTGTAAACCCTTTTCGATCTTTCCAATAATCAATGCCGCTGATCAAGTCTCGATAAGCCATCCGCTTAATGATTTGCTTAGACGTCGGCTTTCCTTCTCTTTCATTCTCCAGTACCAACCCCGTAGATAAATACCCAACGGTCGTACCGCTCGCCTTAAGCTGAGCGTACTCCAGCGACCACATGACGAGAGTCGGTGTGATTAATGCGTGTACGGCTTCATTTTTCACTTTTTTGCGGAGCAGCTTTTCTACACCGAAAGTTACGGCTGTTGAAATCGCGAAGTCTATACAGAAAGCTGCGGTTCGTTTTTTTGTAATTAAGTGCATGTTCTGTTCCTCCCATTCTAATAAGTGTGTCTTTTATCCTAACGATTTCACCGTACAAGATGTTTCAAAAATATATACTTTGCCTATGCTGAAGGATGGATAGAGATTTTAGATTCATGCTACTTATGAATCAATTTGAGCAGCAGAAAGTTCATACTGTTTACATATACCCTTACCGGGTAATAGTATGTAAAATATAGAGATGAAACGGAGGGATATCGTTATGGAACAACATCATCACTCTCATTCCCAAGAAGAACATGACCATCATGAAAACCACGATCATTCTGGTCACGATCATGGAGCGATGATTGATGATTTCAAACTGAGATTTTATATTTCTTTGTTCGTTACGATTCCAATTTTATTATTATCACCCATGATTCAGGAATTTTTCAGTTTTAGTTTAACTTTCCCTTACGATCAATACGTTTTATTCGGTCTGGCTACGTTTGTCTTCTTCTATGGAGGATGGCCGTTTTTGACTGGGGCTGTTGATGAACTGAAGAATAGAAATCCAGGCATGATGACGTTGATTGGTCTGGCGATTGTCGTAGCTTATGGATATAGTTCCCTAATAGTCTTCGGCTGGACAGGAAAGAATTTTTTCTGGGAACTGGCTACACTGATTGATATTATGCTTCTCGGACATTGGATTGAAATGAGATCCGTGATGGGAGCTTCAAATGCACTACAGGAATTGGTGAAATTGATGCCAAATACCGCGCATCGATTAACGGAAGGTGGCAAAACGGAAGAGGTCGCGTTGAACGAACTCCATGCAGACGACCTTGTGCTCGTAAAGCCTGGAGAGAAAATACCTGTAGATGGCGTAATTACAGACGGCAGCTCTGCCATTGATGAATCTATGTTGACTGGAGAGTCTGTACCTGTTGAGAAAAGCAAGGATGAGGAAGTGATCGGGGGCGCCATCAATAAAGAGGGAAGCCTGACCATCCAGGTGAAAAACACGGGAAAGGATACGTATCTTTCCAAAGTCATCACGCTCGTTGAGGAAGCGCAGAATTCAAAGTCAAGGGCTCAGGACTTAGCGAACCGTGCCGCCAAATGGCTGTTCTATCTAGCGCTCGGAGCTGGTATTACTACATTCATCGTATGGATCGCGTTAGGATTTTCCTTCGATGTAGCAATAGAACGAATGGTCACTGTCATGGTCATCACGTGTCCGCACGCTCTCGGATTAGCTGCCCCGCTTGTCGTGGCCGTATCCACCTCCTTATCGGCAAAACAGGGACTGTTGATCAGAAACCGTACCCAATTTGAGAATGCACGAACGATCGACGCCGTCATTTTTGATAAAACAGGAACTCTGACAAAAGGTGAGTTCGGGGTCACGAATATCATTCCTGCCAACGAGCAAGCGGAACAGGATGTTTTATACTGGGCCGCAAGTGTCGAGCAAAACTCTGAACACCCTCTCGCTAAAGGAATTTTAGAAAAAGCTGAAGCTCAAGAGATTGCTCTCGGCAAAGTGGAAGACTTTGAATCTATAACCGGACAAGGCCTAAAAGGAACGATTGACGGCAGATCCGTTAAAGTTATGAGTCCGGGTTATATGGACGAACAGGGGTATTCGTATGATCAATCAGCGTTTACTGAACTGTCTGAAGAAGGAAAAACCGTCGTCTTCGTACTTGTAGACGATCAATTGATCGGGATGGTCGCACTTGCTGATATGGTCAGGGATTCAGCGAAAGAAGCGATTGCCGAGCTTAAAGCCAGTGGCATCCACTCCATCATGCTTACTGGAGATAATGAAAAGGTAGCTCACTGGGTCGCAAAGCAGCTCGATATTGAAGAGGTTTATGCCGAAGTCATGCCTGATCATAAATCGGACAAAGTGAAGGAAGTCCAGTCCGACGGAAGAAAAGTCGCTATGACAGGAGATGGCATCAACGACGCTCCCGCACTGGCTACAGCAGATGTAGGCATTGCCATCGGCAGCGGTACCGACGTGGCGGTGGAAACAGCAGACATTGTGCTCGTCCAAAGCAACCCGAAAGATATCGTGTCCGTGTTGAGTTTATCTAAGAACACGTATAGAAAAATGGTCCAGAACCTCTGGTGGGCAACTGGCTACAACATTTTTGCGATTCCGTTAGCTGCAGGAGTCCTTGCTCCTGTCGGCGTTGTGCTCAGCCCAGCTGTAGGTGCTGTTCTAATGAGTTTAAGTACAGTCGTAGTAGCCATTAACGCGAAGCTGCTTAAGACTGATTAAATATAAATAGAAGATAAAATGAGGAGGAACTGAAAATGAAAAAAAGAATGTTAGGATTGGCTGCGCTATTGTTGATTTTGCTTGTCGCTGCTTGTTCCAGCAATGAGCAGGAAAATGAAAGCACGAACGAGAACGAGGAAAGCAATGAGTCCAGTGAAGAAATGGACCATTCTGAAATGAATCATTCAAGTTCAGGCGAGGTGCCTGACGATCTTGAAGAGGCAGAGGACCCTTCCTATGAAGTCGACAGTACCGCTGTCATGAATGCAGACCACATGCCAGGAATGGATGGGGCAGAAGCAACGATTTCTGGAGCTTTCGATACAGTAGCTTATATCGTTTCTTATGACCCAGCCAATGGCGGAGAACGAGTGGAAGATCATAAATGGGTCATCCATGAAGAACTCGAAGATCCAGGAGAGGCACCTCTTGAAGAGGGAGCAGAAGTCACCTTAAACGCTTCTCATATGGAAGGCATGGAAGGTGCTGAGGCAACCATTGATTCCGCAGAAGAAACAACTGTTTATATGGTTGATTTTGAACCGACCGACGGAGGAGAAAAGGTTGAGAACCATAAATGGGTAACAGAAAGTGAATTATCCGATGAATAATATGTAAATGAAACGGACACCATTCCCGATTTGGGGATGGTGTTTTTTTATCATGTAACCATGGTACGATAGAGGAAAAATAGAAATGATAGGTGATTCCGTGTTAAAGAGAATAGAACTTCAACGTGAACGCATTCCTTCTTTTCAAACTTATCCCTTTTCGATCCCTTCTATAAAAAATCTTCAGCACCTTGATATCAGCAACAGGGTGACTTGCTTTGTCGGAGAAAATGGCTCCGGTAAATCGACGCTGTTAGAAGCCATCGCCGATCGATGCGGCTTTCATACAGCAGGCGGCGGACGGAATAATTATTATGACGTACATGCATCTGAATCGGCACTCGGAGATTATGTCAAACTGTCCTGGCTGCCAAAACTGACGAAAGGCTTTTTCCTTCGCGCCGAGTCTTTCTATGATTTCGCGTCTCATATTGATGAAGTCGGCGCTCATGGAGCTTATGGCGGGCAGTCTCTGCACGCACAGTCTCATGGGGAATCGTTTTTGTCTCTATTCTTGAACAGGTTCCACGGGAAAGCCATTTACCTGTTGGACGAGCCTGAAGCGGCTTTATCCCCTCAGCGTCAGCTTTCTTTTTTAAAAATCATGCATGACTTAGTTTCCTCAGGAGACTGCCAGTTCATTATAGCCACCCACTCCCCCATTCTGTTAGGGTATCCGGACGCTGATATTTACAGTTTTGATGAAGAAGTGATTCATAAGGTCCAGTATGAGGAGACAAACCACTTTCAAATTACGAGTTATTTTTTACAAAACCGCGAGAGGTTCCTCCGCGATATTTTAGATGATGAATAAATTCAGCCTATAAAAAGAGACCCTTTAAAAAACTCGTTTCAGGAAATTTTCACGGGTTTGATGGTCTGGATTTTCATCGTTTAGTTGTGAATTTCTTTTATCTTACTTACCATTAAGCGCACAAGAATATCATAACCCTTTTCACCAAAATGAAGACCATCATTTTCTAATCCTATAAGTTTTTCTTGATAGTTATCTATAGAAATAAACTCGGAAAAGAAATCAATAAAGTAACTTCCGGTGTCACGTGCTGCTTCTTGAACAATTAAAGAGTACTCAGATAATACATTGTTGGTTCTATCAAACTGAAGCTTTTCATCAACGGGCGCTGGGGAAATCAATATGGCTTTGTCAGATCCTATGTGCTCTATGATTTTATAAAGGTTCTCTTTATAGGTTTCTATATCTACCATTTTATGAAATGCAGCGTCATTGGCACCGAACAACACGGTTACTAGATCGGGGTTATGTTTCATTACATCGTTTTGTATTCTACTCATTGCATCACAAGTGTTATCACCTGAAACACCCGCATTTATGATTTCAAACTCCTTCAAATGTTCAGCTAGTTTTGTAGTTAACATTGGTTTAGACAACCCTTGTGTACCAGCCGTAATACTATCACCGAAGCATACTAGTTTAAGCATTCCATCTCTCCTTTTCAAAAATACTCCCTGGAATAATATCGCCATTATACACCAATCCTGACGGCCAGTTAAAAAGTTACCCCTCGGCCAATGAATTCATATAAACCTCGTCGTTATGTTTATTTGTATAATTATAGTAAGAGGTTAAAATATAGTTACTGTGTATTCCAGTTCAATTATTAATAGACTTTACAGCCATAAAAATGGGGAGTAATTCGGAATGAATTTTTCAATGAGAATGGGAATCGAGCAAATACAAAATGAACTTAGTGATTTTTCTGATGAACATGTACTACATGTATTACATGGTCAGTTTATGTATGAAGAATTTAAGAATGAAAAGATTTTGGGGCATTCAGACTACGTTCCATTTAATGAAGCTATGTGTGTAAACGCCACTACCAAAGATATATTTAATGAAGAGTTCATAAAGACTAGGGCCATGGGACACCATGAGTTAGTTGAAGATTATATCGAAAAGGTAATCAATCCTTTAAATAAACTCTTTACCAACACATATAAATGTATCGTATTATGGTTTGGTGAAGACATGTTTTGTCAAATGAACCTTCTTACCCTTCTCGCTTACCTTGAACAAGCCAATTTCAGCGGAAGAGTGATCTTACATAGTTTCAGAGAAGATGAACGTAAGATAAGACAAACTGAACTTGAGTTAGGTCATTATGTTACTGCTTATGAAGACGTCCTGTTCAATCATAAAAAAACATCAGTTTCTGTAACTCCAGTGATGCACCAGGCAATAGATCTATACGTAACGATGCTGGCGGATGATAATCCTGTAACGCAGTACATCAAACAGAATAAAAACTTATCGACTTCTGAATTACTTGAAAGGTTATTCAAACTTTTTCCAACAATAGGATATGGAGATTTACAATACAAAAAAATGATTAATAAAATAAAATAGATCGTTAGCAGAGAAGGCCCTGTCACAAGGAGGCCACTGAAAAAGTCCATGATAAAACTAAACACGCATCCTTTCTTTGAAAATCAAAGAAAGGATGCGTGTTTTCTTGTATAATGAAAGAACTACATAAAAGTGAGGGATTCGATGTTAGACCGA
>NZ_JAIZEN010000079.1 GCF_024189295.1 Halobacillus sp. A1 | reverse complement strand
GCTTTATTTGATTATGTCCACTGGTACAATCATATTCGCATTCATGGCACTCTCAACTACCTTAGTCCTATAGAATTTAAGAAGAAACACCTTAATGAAATTGTCTAGTTTTGTGTTGACAATCCACTCCCAGCTTCCCAACCACCCCGTGCGAAATGGAATGAACGAACCCTCCTGGCACTGGAAAAGACTTCTGATCTTTCATCAAAGCTGCGTACAAGCTCCGACGATTAGCGACTAACGATTTTTGTAAGTCAAGATCGAATCACTATGGTCTTCTTGTTTCCTTTATCTCTGGCAGCTCATTCCAGTTCATACGCCGCTGGA
>NZ_JAIZEN010000078.1 GCF_024189295.1 Halobacillus sp. A1 | reverse complement strand
GGCAGATTACTATCGTACCATCATTGTTCCCAGTCGGGTTCGAAAGCCAAAAGACAAGGCCAGCGTGGAAGGAACGGTCGGCTACATTTCACGTCAAATCATCGCTTCACTACGAAACTACCAATGTAGACAAAAATCTCATCTTGGAGTTGGCAACAGGTAATTATCTGCAGAATCACCACAACATTATTATGATGGGAGCTTCGGGGAACGGCAAAACATGGATTGCGAATGCTTTTGGCATTCATGCCTGTCGCCAATTTCACAAAGTGAAATATATCAGGTTGCCAGAATTACTGGATGAATTAGCTGTAGCGAAGTATGAAG
>NZ_JAIZEN010000077.1 GCF_024189295.1 Halobacillus sp. A1 | reverse complement strand
CCAGTGATCTAGGTATAGCATTTTTAGTTCTAAGATCCTCTTCACTTTTAGGTAAAGCGCCTTTGCATACAAAAGTCTCACTGGTTATTATTCAAAAGCCGTTATTTATAATGTGAAGCAGCGCATAAGATGTTTCCGTTATCCTCACAAAAGCAAGAAGGGCCGGGAAATTGCGAGACTCCTTTTGTAAAAGCGGAAGCGCTTCGTTCAGCGGCGTATGGACTGGACTGAGCTGGCGGAGATAAAGGAAACACGAAGAACGGAGTGATTCGATGTTGACTTATCGTACAGAAGTGAAGGAAGTCTCAGTAGCCGCTAAGCGCTGGAGCTGGAT
>NZ_JAIZEN010000076.1 GCF_024189295.1 Halobacillus sp. A1 | reverse complement strand
CAAACTCTCCATAAAAGTTAGTTTGACTTGCTCATTTGCACACCGAATGTGCTTGTTTTACTTCCTTCTATATAATAGAAAGAAGACTTGACGTACTGGTTGGTTCGTTCAGTTTTCAAAGATCAAATTGATATTGGTGGAGCCTAGCGGGATCGAACCGCTGACCTCCTGCGTGCAAAGCAGGCGCTCTCCCATCTGAGCTAAGGCCCCAAAATTAATTGAAAGAAATGGTCGGGAAGACAGGATTCGAACCTGCGACCCCTTGGTCCCAAACCAAGTGCTCTACCAAGCTGAGCTACTTCCCGTAAGTAATGGCGCGCCCGAGAGGAGTCGAACCCCTAACCTTCTGATCCG
>NZ_JAIZEN010000075.1 GCF_024189295.1 Halobacillus sp. A1 | reverse complement strand
TCATGATACGCCGAATACGCTTATGGTTCATTACGATATGTTCATCGTTCTCTACCATCATTTTGATCTGAAGAGCTCCTACTTTACCGTGACGTTGATCATATACTTTCTTGATGATTTCATAGTCCGCCTCATCTTTTCGTTCTCTCTTTTGGCGGGTGTTTTCTGCTTTCAACCAGTTGTAATACCCCGAACGGCTCACGTTGGCCAACTCACAAAAATACTGAATCAATTGGGGGAAGCCATGAGTCCTTACCACTTGTTCAATGAGTTGAAATTTCTCTGATGTCGTTATTTCTTCTTCTTCTTCGCCTGCCTTTCTTGTTCGTCGAGCTTTTTTACGAAGTCCAATTCTGCCTC
>NZ_JAIZEN010000074.1 GCF_024189295.1 Halobacillus sp. A1 | reverse complement strand
GCGATCCCGTTCAAAAGTCCTTCGAAAACATGTTTATGCCCAAGAAGAATCGCTGAAGGAAAAGATGCCTCCAAAACCAACGGGTTCATCAATAGAAGAAGAAATAGATTACACCCAAAACGTTCTTGAGGTCGTTGAAGACCATCCTACGTTAAAGACCTACCCGAAAGTGAAGGAATCTTTCAACTTATTGAAAGAAACGGTAGAAGATGACTTAGAACATCTTCGATTGTCCGCAGATCCCGATGCGAAAGTGGGTCACAAGTCAGCGGATACTTCTTTTTTCGGTTACAAAACTCATCTGGCCATGAGTGAAGAACGAATTATCACAGCCGCCGCCACGACGACGGGCGAAAAAAATTATGGGAAAT
>NZ_JAIZEN010000073.1 GCF_024189295.1 Halobacillus sp. A1 | reverse complement strand
TAGGATGGCTTGAAATCCAATTTTCAGCAGTTTCTAAAGTATATGGATGAGGCAAAAAAGTAGTCTCTGCCAGATCTTTATCCCCAGCTAATACTTGAGCTCGTGGAGCATCCTTTTTTTCATAAGGTCTTAATAATAAACGTTCTGTTTCTAGGATCGGTAACATTTTATAAACACCTCTTTATTAGTTGTCAGTAATGAAAATAGTAAGCAATCGCACCCTTATGCGGAAGTCTTGGAATTGAGATAATCCTATGAAATTTACACATTTTTTAGTTCTAAAACTAAATTACTGTTTATACGATTCTAAAATTTCTAAGCCCTTTTCTTTAAACAGGCTTGAAACTACAAGCGATTTCACAATAGAGATAATGTTATTCCTATTAAAAATCGGGTTGATTTTTAATGCTTTTTGTTCCAAA
>NZ_JAIZEN010000072.1 GCF_024189295.1 Halobacillus sp. A1 | reverse complement strand
CTTTTACAGGAACCATGTTCAGCAATTGATCCGGTGAGAATTCTTTTCTTCGTTCGGCACTTTCTAAATAAGATACTTTACCTTTACTGTGCTTGTCATGTGAGTGATGCATATAGATCCTCCTTTTTAGAAGCAGCTGTTTAGATGTGCTAGTTCACCTCGTTAAATTTTTCTTCCACCAGGGCTCCGACCACAGTTAAGGCAGCCATACTGCCTTCCGCTGCCGCAATAATTAATTGGGATGGACCGGCAATCCGCGTATCTCCGCAAGCATACACTCCTTCTGTATTTGTGCGCTGCCAGCTATCCGTAGCAATCCCGCCCTGCTCGTTTAATGTGTAGCCGAGGGAAGAATCAAAAGAAGCGGCCTGTTTCCATTCTGAAGCTATGAATCCACCATCCCGAAGTACGGCTGAGTCATCTTCAAGC
>NZ_JAIZEN010000071.1 GCF_024189295.1 Halobacillus sp. A1 | reverse complement strand
ATGATGTAGAGCGCAGTACGGGCGGCGGCGTCGCCCGCCAGCAGCACGCCGAGACCGTAGAGAGTGCCGTCGGGCGCGTAGTCGATACTGCGTAAGGCTTCAGGTGGTATGCCGGTGATAGGGAGCAGCACCCTCGTACCGGGGCGGTTCATGGAGGCGACGTTGAAGAAGGTGAGCTGCTGCACTTCTCCTTCGGTAGCCAGAGAGGTCAGCTCGAGGCCCCCTTCGGGCGACTCGACGACCGGCCCACCAGGCACGGTGTTTTGCACGCAGGCACTCAGCACCAGGAAGAAAACTGCAAACACGGACTGTTTCATAGGGCGTCCCCTTCGTTATCAGGGCCGATAAAGACGCCTGGCATGTCGAGGCTGTCTGGTGAGAACGCGAGATGAACGGCGATCAGCGTGTCGATCCGGTTTAACAAGGCGTCCTCTACCCTCCCTATAGCCGCACCCTGAAGGCCACTTCTGGGCA
>NZ_JAIZEN010000070.1 GCF_024189295.1 Halobacillus sp. A1 | reverse complement strand
AGAGGGTCGGAGGTTCGAGCCCTCCATGGCTCACCATTTATTTGCGGGTGTGGTGGAATTGGCAGACACGCTAGATTTAGGATCTAGTGCTTCACGGCGTGGGGGTTCAAGTCCCTCCACCCGCATTATATGCGGAAGTAGTTCAGTGGTAGAACACCACCTTGCCAAGGTGGGGGTCGCGGGTTCGAATCCCGTCTTCCGCTCCATCTATACTTAACAGGTTAATATAAATAAATTTAAGTAACCTTACTTGCAAGTCATGCCGGGGTGGCGGAATTGGCAGACGCACAGGACTTAAAATCCTGCGGTAGGTTTCTACCGTGCCGGTTCGAGTCCGGCCCTCGGCACCATAATTTAACATGCGCCCGTAGCTCAATTGGATAGAGCGTCTGACTACGGATCAGAAGGTTAGGGGTTCGACTCCTCTCGGGCGCGCCATTACTTACGGGAAGTAGCTCAGCTTGGTAGAGCACTTGGTTTGGGACCAA
>NZ_JAIZEN010000006.1 GCF_024189295.1 Halobacillus sp. A1 | reverse complement strand
ACAGGTGAGACCCCGGAGAGCGAAGCTCGAGGAGGCTCAGCGCCCGCCCCCCGGAAAGCGATCCGTTTCCCGGAGCTCCTAGATTCTCATTATGTCTCGAAACTGAGTTTTCCACTAAAGGGAGCTTTAGTGGAATAAGGCAATGGAACAATAAAAAAACGCTCGATTTTTAAATCCAGGCGTTTTTTTATTGTTGCTTATACTATTATTTATGGTGCTATACAAACTTTGTTTCAGTGTAATAATTAAGCACTTTTTATATTTTCTTCAAAGTACAGGAACTTTCTACTTGTATGGAAGATTCTTTATAGTAGTTACATGCATTATTCAGATAGATGGGGGAGTTTCTTTTTCAAATAGTTCATACTGATTTCCAAGCTTTCCAATGGAGAACGTCGACTCTCGTCCTGTTCGACGATCCACCATTGCACACCTGCTTCTTCACCTTTTGCCAATACGGCATCCACATCGACTCCACCAGTACCCAATTCAGCAAAAAACTTTTCTTCATCGTTTGTCATATCTTTAAGATGGACAAGAGGGGTGCGCCCTTTATAACGGTCGATCCAATTAATTGGGCTTTCGCCTGCCTTCTCGAGCCAGTAGATATCCAACTCCGTTTTCAGGGTGTTTTTTTCGGTATCATCAAATATTGTTTCAAGAGCCGTTCTTCCATCAGAAAGTTTTTCTAATTCAAAGTCGTGGTTATGATAACACAAGGTTATTCCTTCCAAGTTGCACATCTCCCCGGCTCGTTTTAACAAGGAGATAAGCTCCTTATAATCCTCTTCACTCTCAGGTTCAAAATAGGGACATACAATAAACTTGCTTCCCAGCGTCTTTTGCACCTCTATGACTTGGGTGAGGTTATTTTTGATCTGTTCAAGCGGAACGTGACTAGAGGCAGCTTTTAAGTTCAGTTCATCAATCAAATCCTTCATCTCTTTAGCTGTGTAATCGCCAAGCCCGGCAAATTCAACACCTTCAAACCCGAGATCAGCTATTTTTCTTAATGTTCCTTCGAAATCTTTTTCGGTTTCATCTCGTAAAGTATACAATTGCACGGCTACTGGTATTGTTTTCATAGAAACCCTCTTTTCTGAAATATAAGATCATGTGTATTCTTTTTGATCATACAAAACATACTAGAAAAATCCAAATTTTCTGCCGAAATTCATAGTATCCAATAGTTCAATGAAAAAATTAAGAGTAATTAAAAAAAGCGAAATTGTGAAAACGTTTGCCTTGAAACCCTTGTTGCGCTTGAGAAGACCTGCTTTTTCCTTATTATTACAAGTGAAATCTACTAATATTAATAATAAAATGATGTTGTTTTTTAAAAAAGCACATGGTATAGTTTGTTTAATGAACTTGTGCAAACGTATTCACTGAACCGCTATCAATACTGACAGTAATGCAGTTGTAGCGCATTCATGCTTCTTGTGCACTTTTGCTACATATCTTGATGCAAACGAGTGCGCATGAAATTTAATTTTCCAAAGTGAATGCTGATCAATCTAGTAAACTAGCAGGCGGTAAGACATATTTTTTTAGTGGATAGTGGAAGCGCATTCATTACAAACGAATTATTGATAGGGGAGTGTATTACATGCAGAAGAAAAAGTTTTATACAGGAGTTGCTTCAGCACTATTAGCTTCAACTGTTTTAGCAGGCTGTTCCTTTTCATCAGGTTCAGATGATTCAGAATCAGGTGGGTCAGAGGATCAAGTGACAGTAGATATCTTTCAATTTAAAGTAGAGTTCAAGGATCAATTTGAGGAACTGACGGACATGTATGAAGAAGAAAATCCAGATGTAAATATCAATGTTAAAACCGTTGGTGGAGGTAATGACTACGGACAGGCGCTGAAAACATCATTTTCATCGGGAGAAGAACCTGACATCTTCAACGTCGGGGGACCAGCTGATGTAGATGAGTACGAAGAATATTTGACTGACCTTTCTGACACAGAAGCTGCAGGTGCAGCACTGGAAGGAACGCTTTCAGCAGTTGAACGCGATGGAGAAATTTTAGGACTTCCTTTTAACCAGGAAGGCTACGGGCTTCTATACAATAAACAAGTCTTTGAAGATGCAGGGATTGATCCTGAATCTATTACAACTATGGACGACTTAGAAGAAGCTGTTCAAACAATCGATGAACAAAAGGATGATCTTGGAATTGAAGCTCCCTTCGCTTTACCAGCTAAAGAGCAGTGGGTACTTGGAAACCACTTAGCGAATACATTCCTTGCTACAGAATTTGATAACAACCTTACTACGGCTTATGAAGCAGATACTGTTGAATTTGAACAGGGAGATCAAATGAAGCGTTTCTTAGATCTTCAGGCGGATTACTCTGTAGGACCAGTTCTGAGTCTTGATTACTCACAACAAGTGGAAGAGCATTTTTCTCTTGGTAATGTAGCCATGATTCAGCAAGGGAACTGGGTATACAATACTATTGAATCCATGGACCCTGAATTTGCTGAAAGTAACGTAGGTCTTCTGCCGATTCCGGTTGAAGGACAAGAAGGAAAGCTTCCGGTTGGAGTTTCAAACAACTGGGCTGTAAACAATGAGTCAGAAGAAGAAGTGATTCAGGCTAGTAAAGACTTCTTGGACTGGATGTATACTTCTGATGAAGGTAAGAAATTTGTAACGGAAGAATTTAAGTTTATACCAGCTTATGAAGGTTATGAAGATCAAAACATAGCTGACCCTATTTCTCAAGAAGTATATGAATATGCATCCGCAGAAGAAACACTTGGATGGGTATTCATGGGAGCTCCGACTTCCTGGACTGAGGATTCCCTTGGATCGGCCATGCAGGAATACCTTGGCGGCGATATTGAGTGGGAAGAAGTAGAAGAAAAAGCAATCTCCGGTTGGGAAAGCTCAAGGCAGTAATGATTTTATGGTCGCCAGGGGTATGGAGTCATACCCCTGGTGTGACCATTATGAATATCTTTTCTATTAGGGTGTTTAGACATATAGACAGCCTAATAGATGAGATGTTCAACTTCACCATATTTCTGAAATCGTTCTCATAAAATAACTCGCCAAAACTTTTTCATAAAGTTCGCGTGATCCGCATTGGAGGAAAACAATATGAAAAATAAAAGCCTTGCTTTTTGGCTCTTCCTTACTCCAGTAATACTGGGTCTTGGAATAGTCGTCGTTATCCCTTTCATTTATGGTTTTATCTATTCATTTACTGATTGGAATGGTATCCGAGCAACCGCATTTATTGGCTTGGAAAACTACATAAGTTTGTTTCAGGAAGATGAGTTCATGAATTCGATTTGGTTTACTACTAAATTTGCTTTCGTTGCTGTTATTTTATTGAACATCTTCGGGTTAGGATTAGCTTTGATTGTAACAAGAAATCTTAAAAGCAGCAGTCTTCTTAGAACTGTCTTCTTCATGCCCAACTTAATTGGTGGCTTAATCTTAGGTTTCATTTGGCAGTTCATATTCATCAGCGTGTTTGGAGATATCGGTAATTTAACAGGAATCGAAGGGTTTAATGGCTGGTTATCTACAGCTAACACAGGTTTCTGGGGAATCGTCATACTTACTTGCTGGCAGATGGCTGGTTACATCATGATCATCTACATTGCTTATTTAGAAAATATTCCTAAGGATCTGATCGAAGCTGCAAAAATTGATGGAGCTAGCGCATTTCAACGTTTTAAAAATATTACGTTCCCTCTTGTTGCACCAGCTTTTACGATTAGTATGTTTTTAACGCTTTCCATGGCTTTCAAGATTTATGACCAGAACTTGTCTCTTACAAATGGCGGACCAGCGAACCAGACTCAAATGGTTGCAATGGAAATCGTAAACACAGCGTTTTCTGATAACGATATGGCTTACGCTCAGGCAAAAGCTGTTATCTTCTTCTTAATTGTATCTGTTGTGGCACTGACACAAGTGTATTACAACAAGAAGCGGGAGGTTGAGATGTAATGAAAAAGAACAATGAAAAGAGAAATTTAATCTCAATCGAAGTCCTGGGGCTCATTCTTGGCCTATTGTGGATCTCTCCATTTTATTTAATGCTTGTGAATGCTTTCAAAACAAAACGTGATATTTTCACCGGGGTTCTTGGTCTTCCTGAAGAATGGATTACTGAGAACTTCGTGGAAGCTTTCATCGATCTAGAGTTTTTGAAATCCTTATTCAACTCCACGTTGATTACTGGATTAAGTGTCGCGATCATCATCCTTTTCTCTTCGATGGCTGGATATGCTCTGGCACGTAATAAAAGTAAGCTGAGCGGGTTTATGTTCTTTACATTTGTTGCCGCTATGCTTATCCCATTCCAGTCGGTAATGATTCCGCTTGTCGCTTTATTCGGACAGGCAGATATGCTGAATGCCGGCGGATTGATCTTTATGTACCTAGGATTCGGGTGCAGCTTATCAATCTTCTTGTATCATGGCGCCATGACTGGCGTTTCTAAATCAATGGATGAGGCTGCAATCATCGATGGTGCCAACCGCTTCCAGTTATTCTGGTTTATTATCTTCCCACTATTAAAGCCGATTTCCGTTACGGTTGGAATCCTGAATGTCATCTGGATTTGGAATGACTACTTATTACCTTCACTTGTTTTAAGTGAATCAAATGCAACGATTCCATTGAAAATGTTCTTCTTCTTTGGGCAATATACTAAACAGTGGCATTTGGCTCTGGCTGGTTTGACCATTGCGATCATCCCAGTAATTATTGGATACTTCTTCGCACAGAAACAAATTATACAAGGTGTATCTGAGGGCGCAGTTAAATAAACTTTCAAGGAGTGGATGATCGTGTCCGTCACTATTAAAGATGTTGCTAAAAAAGCCAATGTGGCGCCATCCACTGTGTCCCGGGTATTATCTGATAGTCCAAGGATAAGTGAAACTACTAAAAAACGAGTAAGGAAAATAATGGAGGAGATGGGCTACCATTTAAATATCAATGGGCGAGTGCTTGTCCGCCAATCGACGCAGACTATCGGAATTGTGATGAAAGACTCTGCCACCCATTCATTTGAGAACCCGTTTTTTTCAGAAATACTTAAGGGGATCAGTGAGGCTTGTCACACGAGGGATTATAATTTGAACCTGACGACAGGTGAATCTGAGGAAACCATATTTCAAGATGTGGTCAAAATGGTCCAGGGGAAACGTGTAGACGGAATTATTGTTCTATACTCTAAAAAAGATGATAAAGTAGTACCTTATTTAATGGAACATAATTTTCCATTTGTCGTCGTAGGGAAACCTCTATTCGGAGCCAATAAATTCATGTATGTTGATAATGATAATGTTGAAGCTGCCCGAGAAGCCGCGAATTATTTAATTGAATTTGGTCACAAAGACTTAGGCTTTATCGGAGGGGATCTTAAGTTTGAAGTTGCTAAGGATCGCCTCCAGGGTTTTAAGCTGGCGGCCGAAGAACACGGCATTGACATTCAACCTGAATCAGTGCAAAGCATTGACTTAAGTGATTCTGTGGAGAATGGAAAAGAAGTGGTAAAAAAAATGATGAATACCCCGAGACGACCTACAGGGCTAGTGATCACAGACGATTATAATGGATTGACAGTAATGGCAGCACTTCAAGAAATACAAATTAAGGTGCCGGAAGATGTAAGCATTATCGGATTTAATAACACGATGATTGCAAAATTAGCTAATCCACCATTAACTACTGTGGACACAAATCCTTATCAACTTGGGTACGAAGCTTCAGATGGTTTAATTAATATTTTGCATACACCGGAAATGGTCAAGAGAGGTGTAATCATCCCGACGAGCATAGTCGAAAGGGATTCTTGCAAACCCTACAACCCCGGTATAAAAGAATTGGATGCTAATTAAATGGAGGAGTGATTATTGATGAATATAACAGTATGGAATGAATTCAGACACGAAAAAGAAAATAAGGTAGTTTCCGATATTTACCCAGAAGGAATTCATAGTGCGATTGCGGGCTTTCTTGAAGGTGATGAACACGTTGTACGTACGGCAACTCTAGATGAAGAAGAGCATGGTCTTACGGATGAGGTTCTTGAAGATACGGATGTGTTAGTCTGGTGGGGCCACAAAGCTCACGAAGAGGTCACAGAGGAAGTGGCTGAAAAAGTAAAACAGCGTGTACTTGATGGGATGGGGCTTGTTGTCCTTCACTCTGCCCATTTTTCTAAAGTTTTCAAAAAATTGATGGGTACGACTTGTGATTTGAAGTGGCGCGAAGCCGATGACAAAGAGCGTATTTGGGTAGTAGATCCTACACATCCGATTACAGAAGGTCTAGGGGAATACATTGATATTGAAAAAGAAGAAATGTATGGCGAGCATTTTGATATTCCTGCACCGGACGAGCTGGTATTTGTAAGTTGGTTTGAAGGTGGCGAGGTTTTCCGAAGTGGAGCTACATTCAAACGAGGACGCGGAAAGATTTTCTATTTCCGTCCAGGACATGAAACGTACCCAACCTATTATCATGAAGATGTACAAAAAGTGATCCGTAATGGAGTTAAATGGGTGAATAACGGCGGTACACCTAAGAATGTATACGGGAATGCACAACCGCTAGAACACATTTCTGAAAAATAATTTCTGAAGGAGGAACAGGTAATGTCTAACTTAAGAGTTGCCATCATTGGCTGCGGGAGTATAGCGCAAAATCGTCACTTATTGGAGTATGAAGAAAACAAACACGTGGATATCGTTGCGGTGTGTGACATCGTTGAAGAGAGAGCAATGGTAACGGCTGAAGCTTTTGGAGCCAAATCCTATACAGATTATGAAGAGCTTTTCAGTAAGGAAGAAGTAGATGCTGTAAGTGTGTGTCTACCAAATTACTTGCATGCTCCTGTATCCATCGCTGCTTTAGAAGCAGGGGCTCATGTACTGTGTGAGAAACCCATGGCTACGTCACGCGAGGAAGCTGATCAAATGATTGAAACAGCAGAACGAAATGGTAAAAAATTAATGATCGCTCATAATCAGCGTTTTGTAGCTTCTCACGAAAAAGCTCGTAAATTGATCGCTGCCGGTGAGTTAGGGAAAATATACAGCTTCCGTACCACTTTTGGGCATGGAGGTCCAGAAGGCTGGAGCGCTGATGGTGAGAATAGCTGGTTTTTCAAGAAAGATCAAGCTTTCATAGGTGCAATGGGGGATCTTGGTGTACATAAAGCGGATCTTCTCCGACATGTACTTGGAGAAGAGTTTGCAGATGTAGCAGGATTTATTGAAAATAATGCTAAATCTGAAATTACTGTAGATGATAATGCAGTTTGTATCTTGCGTTCAGAAAGTGGAATCGTAGGAACCCTTACCGCAAGCTGGGCGTATAACGCTGGTGAAGACAATTCCACAGTGATCTATGGGGAAAAGGGCATGCTTCGTCTTGAGGATGATCCGTCCTACTCTTTAATCGCCCAGTACACGTCAGGAGAAACAGTTAAATACGAATTAGGGCAAATTCAATCGAATGATGAAGGCGGCCAGACCAACACGGGAGTTATCGATCATTTTGTAGAAGCAATCGTGGAGGATAAAAAGCCTTTGATTGACGGAGAAGAAGGGAAGCGTTCTCTCGAAGTGATTTTAGCAGCTCTAGAATCTGGCGAGACCCGTAAAATTACACAGTTAGCGAAGTGATTAGATGTCAAAGTTTAAAATGGGAATCATCGGAGTTGGAGGAATTGCACAGGAACGTCACATTCCGGCATTTGCAGGGATGGTTGACCAGGTTGAGCTGACAGCCGTACAGGACGTGAACATGGATCGTGCTCACCTTGTAGCCGAAAACTTCGATATTCCAAAAGTGTTTGAAGATTATAATCAACTATTCTCAGAAGTCGATGCAGTAACCATTTGCACGCCCAATAAGTTTCATTCAGAAATAGCTATTGCCGCACTGGAAGCGGGTGTGCACGTTCTTTGTGAAAAACCGATGGCTATTACCACAGAAGAAGGAGAAGCGATGATAGCAGCAGCTGAACATAATGACCGCTTGTTATCCATCGCTTATCATTACCGATATACCCCTGAAGCTGAACTTGCGAAGGAAGCGATTGCTCAGGGCGAGATCGGAGACCCGCTGGTCAGCCGTATTCAAGCGATGCGCAGGCGAAAAGTGCCAGGCTGGGGTGTCTTTACAAACAAAGATTTGCAAGGAGGCGGAAGTCTAATCGATTTCGGCTGCCATTTGCTTGATTTAGCTTTATGGCTTCTCGATGATCCTGAACCGGTAGAAGTAATCGGTAAGACGTATGATCGGCTGAGCAAAACTCCTGGTCAGGTAAACGATTGGGGGGCATTTGATCATGAAACCTTCAATGTCGATGACCATGTTACCAGTTATATAACGTTCAAGAATGGGTTGTCTATGCAGTTTGAGTGTTCTTGGGCCGCTAACGTTAAAGAAGACCAGACCACTCTTAGCATTTCAGGGGTGGATGGTGGAATGGACGTCTACCCATTCCAGCTTTATCAGACGAAGTATGGAGCGGTTTGGAACAGTCAGCCTAACATTCCTGAGGACAAACTTGGAGCAGGATTTAACCAAGCGAAAAATTTTGTCGACGCCTGCTTAGGTAATGCAGATCTTATCGTCAAGCCGGAACAGGCGTTAAAGGTCACAAAGCTGATGGAAGCCATATATAAAAGCAGTGAAACAGGTACAAGTATTAAATTATCATAAACAAGAACGGAGGAATTACTTATGAAATTAGGCGTATTTACGGTATTGTTTTCCGATCTTTCATTCGAAGAAATGCTCGATAAAGCAAAGGAATCGGGATTGAAAGCTGTGGAGATTGGAACAGGAGGCTACCCAGGGACGGCACACTGTAACGTGGATGAACTTTTAGAAAGTGAAGAGAAGCGAAAAGAGTACTTGGATAAGGTTCATCAAAGAGGGCTGACGATCAGTGCATTCAGCTGCCACGGCAACCCGATCTCTCCTGATGAAAAATTCGCAGAGGAGTCCCACGAAGCGTTCGTCAAGTCGGTCAAATTAGCCAATCTGCTTGATGTGCCTGTCGTTAATACGTTCTCAGGGACACCCGGAGGTTCAAAAACGGATACGTCGCCTAATTGGCCTGTCACACCATGGCCAGCTGAATACTCCGATGTACTTGAATGGCAATGGAATGAGAAGCTGATTCCTTATTGGAAAGAACAAGGAGAGTTTGCAGCAGAGCACGGTGTAAAAATTGGATTGGAACTTCATGCTGGATTCCTTGTGCATACACCACATACTATGCTTAAGCTTCGCGAAGCTACAAATGAAGCTGTTGGAGCAAATCTTGATCCGAGTCACTTATGGTGGCAGGGCATCGACCCGGTAGCAGCTATTAAGATCCTCGGAAAAGCAGATGCTCTCCATCACTTCCATGCTAAAGACACGTACATCGATCAGGAAAACGTCAACATGTACGGATTGACCGACATGCAGCCTTATTCGGAAGTGAAAACAAGAGCGTGGAGTTTCCGTTCTGTTGGGTATGGACATGGGATCCAGGAATGGTCTAATATTGTAAGTGCCCTTCGAACTTATGGATATGATTATGTCATCAGCATTGAGCACGAAGACCCGATTATGTCGATTAGCGAGGGTTTTAACCAAGCCGTTAAGAACTTGAAAGCAGTTAACATCGAAGAACCGCCTGCAGATATGTGGTGGGCCTAACAGTTGAGAAGAAGGAGTGATCTCTATGGCGAATAGATCAGGCTTTATGGGTGGATTTTATGTAGTTAGTGAGTGGATTACGAGGTTCACCCTCGGGAACTTGCAATGGGCCTTGTTCAATTTGCCGGTAGGTCTCCTTCTTCTTAGTTTATTATACATAGAAAGCAACGAAATGATCGCTTATTTATTAGTTCCATTAGCATGTATCGCTCCCTTTGTGTTTTTTCCAGCTACAACCGCGTTATTCGCTAAGGCACGGGAGTGGGTGAGAAAAGAAGAAGAGGGGTTAATCGAATATTCATATTTGAAACATTATAAAGATAATTACGTCAAGAGTATGTTCGGGGGAATAATATTTGTAGTCCTCTGGGGCGTTCTTGCTGCAGATGTTTATTATTTCTCAAGCCGTAACACTTTTTTGATGAATGCATTTCTAGTGATGGGAATTTTGCTGTTCGTATTTACTATTAATTTCTTTAATGTCCTTGTACATTATGACATAAAGCTGCGTGCCTCATTCAAGCAAGCTTTCTTGATGACTATAGGCAGTCCTCTGCTGTTCTTGACTATAGTTATCAGCTCTGGAATTGTTCTGTATATCAGTCTTTATATATTTCCACTGTTAATACCATTGTTCACAGGCTCTCTTGTAGCCTTTTTAGCCTTCTCAGCATTTTATCGATTGCATTTGAAAGTAGCTTCGAAAACATAAGGAAAAAACACGACTTAACGACAAGTCGTGTTTTTTTACTTATTCTAATTCTGTTATTTGGTATATTAAAGGGAGAGGAGGATATGAGCTATGAAACCATATGATCAGCGTCAGATATTTAGAAAACAAGAAGATAACGGGACTACTTCAGGAATGTGTGACAATTATTTGCAGGCGAATATGATCACTTTGCCGAAAGAATTTGCGTTTGATTTTCTATTATTTTGCCTGAGGAATCCAAAGCCTTGTCCGGTAGTAGATGTACTAGAGGCCGGAGTTACAAAGCCAAAAGTCGCGGATGCGGATATTCGTACGGACCTTCCCAAATATCGAATTTATCGAAGTGGTGAGTTTACGGAAGAGGTGAATGACATCCAAGATTATTGGCGTGACGATTTTGTAACTTTTTTGATTGGATGCAGTTTTACGTTTGAAAAAGCATTGCTTGAAGATGGAATAGAGCTTCTTCACCAACAGCAAAAACGTGTCGTCCCTATGTATAAAACGAATATTCCATGCGAGAAAGCAGGAAATTTCGAAGGTAATATGGTGGTCAGTATGAGGGCTCTGAAACAAGGTGAAATTGAACGTGCTTCTCAAATAACGGAACACTTTCAAACTTCCCATGGAGGCCCTGTGCATATAGGGAATCCTGAAGAGATTGGAATCAATGATATACACAGCCCAGATTATGGAGACAGCATTTCATTTAATGACGAAGAACGAGTGCCTGTATTTTGGGCCTGTGGTGTGACGCCCCAAAATGTATGCCTGAATGCAAAACCCGAAATTATGATATCCCACGCGCCTGGTCATATGCTCATCACAGACCAGTTAGAAGAAAGAAAAGGGGGATGAACAAAAAGAAGGAAATGAAGGGAAATCTTCCTTTATTTCCTTCTTTTTTAATGTCTATGTTAAGACCTCATAGAGGAAACTGACCTTTCTATGCCAGCGGGTGATACCCGTGGGGGATTTTTAATGACATTACAAGTCAATCTATGACAAAATATTTAAAATATCTTACAAAACAAGTCTTAACTATTCTATAATGAACATACAGAGAATGAAGGGGTGTACGAATGGAAAGAAGAGTGCAAAAACATAAGAAGAGCAAAAAATGGCTTTGGATTACGCTCACAGTTATTTTGCTCCTTGGAGTAGGGATTACGGTCTACTTATTTTCAATTTATAATAATGTGAAATCAACTGTAGATAATGACATCCATGAGACGGTGACTGGGATAGACCATAAAGCTACTAAGAAAAAAGTGGAATCAAAAGAATCAATCAATGTCCTATTACTAGGGGTAGATGAGCGGGAAAATGATAGAGGACGATCTGATACAATGATTGTTATGACGCTCGATCCTGAAAATGAACGATCACAAATGGTGAGTATACCGCGTGATACTAGAACTAAAATTGTAGGTGAGGGTTTTGATGATAAAATCAACCATGCTTACGCTTTTGGTGGCAGCAACATGGCAGTTGATACAGTAGAAAATTTTCTGGATATCGATCTGGATTATTACGTGCGCATGAATATGGAAGGGTTAGGACAATTAGTTGATGCTGTTGGTGGGATAACAGTCGATAATGATTTCGCCTTCGACTACTCTGGAGAATCGTTTTCTGAAGGGGAAATTGACTTAGACGGTGAAGAAGCTCTGGCATGGGTTCGCATGAGGTATGATGATCCTCAGGGAGATGCAGGAAGAAATGAAAGACAACGCCAGGTGATTCAGGGGGTTCTGGATCGGGGGGCAAACATAAATGCTGTGAATAAGATCGGTGATATTATGGATGTTCTTGGAGGCAATGTCGCTACAAATATGCAGTTTGAAGATATGCGTGATCTTGCTACTGATTATCGCGGTGCCCGTAAAGATATATCCACCTACCAAATCACAGGAAGCGGCACGAGAATTGATGATATTTATTACTTGCAAGTGCCAGAGTCTGAAGTACAAAAGGCTAATGAAATGATCCAGGACTATAATTCATAAAAGCAAATATTGAATCTCTATGAAAAGCCATCTAATTTTAAAAATTGGATGGCTTTTTGTTGTTTTTTCAAATATTGGGGTATAGATTACTATCATTACCTGTAATTCAATATAGTTATTTCCGGGGAAATATTTTGTCTCTTCGTGAAGCCTCCAGTTAAAGACCATGTCACAGATTGTCGCCCAATCTAATTTAAAGGGGAATTGACATGAAGATTTTAGTAGCATTTCTAATGCTATTGTTAATGAATGGCTGTGGAGTTGAGTATTCGGATTTAGATATGGTTCATAAGACTTTAGCTGAAGAAGTAGAGGTTTCGACGATTCGCTTTGTAGACGGGGAATGGATCATGAGTCATGATTTAGAAATGAAAATTGAAGAGGCGTTAGGGGAAAGTCCTCAGGAAGCAAATGAAGAGGCACTTTACAATGTCCTGTCAAAAGATGACAGACTAAGAGATCAGTATTTGACTGAATTATACAAAGTATTGGATCACAAGGTGAAAATCGGTGTTATAACGATTGAGGAAGCAAATGCTCAAAAAGAAACGATGGAGTTTATATTTGATGTAAAACAGCCGTGACTTTCGCCGCGGCTGTTTTACTTTAATTATTCAAATAATGAAGGGATTCCATCAATAAGAGTATAGATACCCATATAAGACATAGCAATGACTACGAAAATACCAAATACAGTCATCCAAATCGGGTGTTTATACGTCCCGACAATTTTAGATTTATGAGCTGCGATAAGCATAACTCCAAGAGCGATAGGTAGAATAAGACCGTTTACGGATCCTACGAGAACAAGAATGCTGACCGGTTGCCCGACAAACGCAAATACAAGAGTGGAAATAGCAATGAAGCTGATTGTTAAATATCTGTGGTTTCTCTCTAATGTTGGGCTGAAAGTCCGTATAAAAGAAACTGAAGTATAAGCTGCCCCTACTACAGAGGTTACTGCAGCAGCCCACATGACCACTCCGAACATTTTATATCCGATATTTCCTGCTGCTAATTGGAATACTGAAGCTGGAGGATTCCCTTCATCTAAAGCAAAACCTTGTGACACGACGCCTAGTACGGCTAAGAATAAGAAAACTCTCATTATGGAAGCGACTCCAATGGCATAAACGGAGCTTCTAGTTACTTCGGGTAAGGCTGATTTTCCTTTTAAACCCGCTTCAATTAAACGGTGTCCGCCAGCAAATGTAATGTATCCACCTACCGTTCCACCCACTAAAGTAACGATGGCTAGAAAATCAATGGTGTCAGGTACGAATGTTTTAGTTACCGCTTCTCCTACTGGAGGCTGAGCAGTAAACATGACATAGATAGTAAGTCCGATCATAACGAATCCGAGGATCTGTGTGAAACGGTCCATGACACGTCCAGCTTCTTTTACTAAAAAGATTCCAATAGCTAAGACACCGCTTAATACAGCACCGAGTTGAGGAGAAATACCAAATAGTACATTTGTACCAAGTCCTGCCCCGGCGATATTTCCTATATTAAAGGCAAGTCCTCCGGCTACTATAAGAGCAGCCAAAAAGTAACCCAAGCCAGGCAGGACATCATTTGCGATATCCTGGGCTCTTTTCTCACTGACAGCGATGATGCGCCAAATGTTCGTTTGCGCTCCGATGTCGATAATGATGGACATGAGGATGACGAAGCCAAAACTTGCCAACAGCTGCTCAGTAAATACTGTCGTTTGGGTTAGAAAACCAGGCCCGATAGCTGAGGTAGCCATCAGCATAGCAGCACCTATTAATATACTTCGATTCGAATTTTTCATAGATGTACACCTTTCTATGTTGATATAATATGTTGTTATAGTATGGTACTGATTTTTTTCACTTCAATTCCAGCTTCGTTTAAAGTAGATGAAATGTTTTTGGCAAAATCCAGGGCATGAACGCCATCCCCATGAATACAAATGGTTTCAGCCAAAATGGACAGGTCTTCTCCCTGTATAGTTTTTACTTTGCTTTCTTTTATCATACGTACAACCTGTTGGATCGCTTCATTTGAATCAGTGATGAGAGCATTAGATTCTGTTCGTGCCGTTAAAGATCCATCGTATTGATAAGTCCTGTCGGAGAAGACCTCATTGGCTGTCTTTAACCCGACTTTCTTGCCGGCGTTCACAAGTTCACTTCCGGAAAGTCCAAATAAGATAAGTTGGGAATCTACATCGTAGACTGCTTCAGCGATTCCTTCTGCTAAAGATGCATCTTTAGCAGCCATATTAAAGAGAGCGCCGTGAGGTTTTACATGCTGAAGCCGTGCGCCTTCTGCTTTAACAAAACCATTCAATGCCCCGATTTGGTAAACGACAAGGTCATATGCTTCTTTTGGAGAAATACTCATATTTCTGCGGCCAAACCCGACAAGATCTTGTAAGCCGGGATGGACACCGAGGCCGACTCCTTTTTCTATCGCTAATTTTACTGTTTTTCTCATAGTGGCGGGGTCTCCTGCATGAAATCCGCAGGCAATATTAGCTGAAGTGACAAAATCAAGTATTTCTTCATCTCTTCCCATTTCATAAGTACCAAAGCTTTCTCCCATGTCGCAGTTGATATCCACTGAATAACTCATGAAAATGCCTCCTTTATTTTTAATGAAATAGAACGTTTCAATAATTGGATGGAGTGTTCTTGCTCTAAATAAGCTTGCTGTGCTTCTTCGAGAGAGACTTCTTTAAAGGAAAGCTGCTCTCCTGGTTTGGTTTGACATAGAACAGGCAGGTCTACACTTGCGACTTGTCCTATCTTTGGGTAGCCACCGGTCGTTTGTCGGTCAGCTAATAATATAATTGGATTACCATCCGGTGGAACCTGAATCGACCCGAATGCTACGGCTTCAGAAATCAGTTCCTTTTTGGCTTTCAAGAAAAGCGATGCCCCCTCCAATCGATAGCCCATCCGATCGGATTGAGAGGAGATTTTGAAAGATTCAGAGTATAATGCTTTCTGGCTTTCTTCTTTGAACCATTCAAACTGAGGTCCTTTAATTAATGAAATGACTGGACGTGAGGTATAGTTCGGAATCATATCTGAAGCAATAGTCCAATCTGTTTCATTAAAAAGTAAATCTTCTGTACTTGCCTGTGACTGTGAATGATCAGCAGAGGACCTTCGTAAAGGAATGACATCCTCTGATTGCAGAGGCCTTCCTTTGTATCCTCCAATTTGGGCGCGTATGTAAGTGGAACGGCTTTCCATAACTTTAGAAATATCCAAACCGCCTGCAAATGCGATATAAGCGCGGCAGCCGGTCTTAGGCTTACCGAACTTTAAAACAGCTCCTGACTTTACAAAGATCGCCTTCCACATGCCTACTTTTTTCCCATTGATGTCGGGAGACAAGTCACCTCCGCAAATGGAAATCACTGTATCTTTTTTGAATTCGATCACGGGTCCGAGCAGTGTTGCTTCTAGGAGTGCTTCTTCTTCCTCATTGCCGACTAGAAGGTTAGCGAGACGATGAGCGTAAGTGTCCATGCTTCCACTTACAATGACTCCATACTTCTGATAACCTGTCCTGCCAAGATCCTGAATCGTCGTCAACAGTCCGTCTTTCAGAATTTTAATCATCAGAATGCTCCTCCCAGTTTATATACTCTTCTTCACTGATCTGCTTAAATTTTATTTTATCTCCAGCTCGGAGGAGACTAGGGGTGTCCGCTTCAGGTGTAAAGAGCTTCTTAGGCGTTCTACCAATCAACTGCCAGCCTCCAGGAGTTTCTATCGGATACACTCCTGTTTGCATTCCTGCAATCCCTACTGAACGTTCTGGAATCGTTAATCGAGGGGAATCTCTGCGGGGAGCAGCAATTTTTTTCGACATGCCCCCTATAAAAGGAAATCCTGGTGCGAATCCAATCATATAGACGGAATAATCTCCAGAGCTATGAATGTCTATAACTTCGTCTGTACTAAGTGAATTGTGTTCAGCAACAAATTCAAGGTCTGGGCCAAAGTCTCCTCCGTAGCAAACTGGAATTTCGATAGTCCTCGGCTCACCGGCCGTCTCTATAGTGATGCTGGACATGAGTTGCTCTATTTCCATTTCTGCTGCTTGATAGGGCAGCACGTCCTCTTGGGCTAACATTGTCGGACTGTAGAAAATGGTCACTGTCGTAAAAGCAGGGATATATTCGATCATCCAGTCAGGCTGCTGTTCGTCGAGCTGCTTAGATAGTACTTGGACCTTACGCTGGGCTTCTTCATTAATCTCTTTACTTATTGTCAACACAATGGCCTGGTCACCTAATGGGGAGATAGTATAGTCCAACTTTTCACCTCATTTCGAGTTTTTTTAAAAAAAGTATTCAGAATTATATACTAAATTATAAGGTATCATATATATAGTGACAAATGCATTATCTTACAAGTTTGGCTTTTAATTTAAGCATTTTATACATGTTGTATACATGGTTCATCACAGATGAACTTTGAAATTACAGTACATTTATGTTAAGTATTAATGGTGTATGTTTTATTGAATAGTTAAAAAGTAGGGGGTTCTTATGGCTTCAAGACGAATTAATAAAAGAAAAAAGAAGAAAAAGACTTGGCTTCTCGTCACTATTTCTGTTGTTTTATTATTAGCAGGAAGCGGGGCAGCCTATCTCTACTCTGTTTTTAATAATGTCAAAACGACAGTAGACGACGAGATTCATGAAGAAGTCAGTGGTATAGATAATGATGAGACGAAAGAAAAAGTTAAGGATGAAGAGCCAATTAACGTTTTATTACTAGGTGTGGATGAACGGGAAAATGATTCTGGACGAGCTGACACTATGATTGTATTGTCTCTTGATCCGGCCAATGATCGCATGCAAATGGTCAGTATTCCAAGGGATAGTCGCACGGAAATTGCAGGCGAGGGAATGACGGACAAAATAAACCATTCCTATGCTTACGGCGGCAGTGATATGTCAGTGAATACGGTAGAAGATTTTCTTGATATCGATTTGGATTATTATGTTCGTATGAATATGGAAGGCCTTTCTCAAATGGTTGATGCTGTTGGGGGGATTGAGGTTACGAACGATCAAGCCTTCTCTCAGGGCGGCGAAAATTTTGATGAAGGAGAACTTACGCTGGATGGAGAAGAGGCACTTGCTTATGTACGCATGAGAAAGGACGATCCAGAAGGTGATGCCGGACGTAACGATCGACAGCGTGATGTTATCCAGGGCACAATCAATCAAGGCGCAAGTGTTAATGTAGGCAGTAAAATCGATGACATTATGAATGTGCTTGGTGATAATGCGGCTACTAATATGAATTTTGATGATATGAAAAACTTAGCCACCAATTATCGGAGTGCCCGTCATGATATGGAGACTTACCAGATGAAAGGGGAAGATACGTATATAGATGATATCTATTATCTGAATGTCCCTGAATCTGAGATTGAAAACACTCGTGAAAAAATCAATGAATATGCTCCCAGCTAATGAATAGAGAAGCTGCCTCAAATTGATGGATATGATCAATTGAGGCAGCTTTCTTCATGGGTTTAGAAAATGATTTTTATGTTATATTATGAGAAAGAAGTATCTGGGAGGGACTTAATATTGAATAAAAAAGATAAACCCGTGCTCGGATTCATCGGTACAGGAGTCATGGGGAAGAGTATGGCGAGCCGATTACTGAATGAAGGTTACCCCGTACATATTTACACGCGAACACGTGAAAAAGCGGAAGAGCTTTTGGAAAATGGCGCGACCTGGAAGTCAAGCGTGGCTGAAATAGCAACAAGCTCTGATGTGATTCTTACTATGGTAGGTTATCCAGAAGACGTAGAGGAAGTCTATTTTGGAGACGATGGTCTACTGCATAATATACGCTCTCAATCCATCTTGATCGACATGACGACTTCTTCACCCGATTTAGCAAAGCGTATTGCTGCAGAAGCTCAATCTAACCACTCGTGCGCGATGGATGCACCTGTTTCTGGAGGTGACATCGGAGCACAAAAGGGGACGCTTTCGATCATGGCCGGGGGAGAAAAGGAGACGTTCGAAAAAATGCTTCCTATCTTTGAAACTTTAGGAAGCAATTATGTGCTGCAAGGTCCTGCGGGTGCAGGCCAATTTACAAAGATGAGTAATCAAATAGCTATTGCATCCACGATGGTCGGGGTTACAGAAGCGCTCGTATATGCTGAAAAGTCCGGCTTGGATCCAGATACCGTGCTGAAAAGTATAAGCGGAGGAGCGGCTGGAAGCTGGTCTTTGGATCATTTGATTCCTCGTGTTATCAAGCGCGATTTTTCACCAGGTTTTTTTATTAAGCATTTTATAAAGGATATGAAAATTGCCATAGACTCTGCAGAGAACATGGAACTTGATCTGCCTGGATTGAAACTAGCCAAACATATGTATGAACAGGTTTCAGAAGCTGGTGAAGAGAATAGTGGTACGCAGGCGCTGTATAAGTTCTATCAATGAATCCAATCAAATGAAAAGCTGTCCCCTTAACAGGGACAGCTTTTCGTTTATAGCTTTAAGATTCAGCCGCTAAATTTTCTTCTCCTACCCATACCTTATAATCGTTCAAGTCTGCACGTACTTGTTTAATTACTAGATTAAGAATATAGACGTCGTCTATAAGACCAGCCACAGGTATGAAATCAGGTATAGCATCGAAAGGCATAATAAGATACAATAAGCCTCCGATTATGGCAATAATGGAACCGACAGGAGCATTCCTGTAATCACCGCGTATCCAATCCCTTACCATATTGAACATCAATTGAAGCTCGTGCCAAACTTCAGAAAGAGGCCCCTTATTATTAAAAGACTTATTCCTAGCCTGATCTATGACTTCTTTTGTTTTCTGTGGGTTTGTAATGATCTTGCCAGCTCTACCCTTCAGCTTTTCGAAGATTCGGCGAGCCTTTCCTTTTTTTGATTTCTTCAATGGTAATGCCTCCTTAGTATAAACAGTGTTTTTCCCCTTTACCTTAAAATCGTATATAATAAACTATAAGAATACTATTTGAGAGGAGAGTGGTTATGGCTAAAGTGGGAAGAAATGATCCTTGTCCGTGCGGCAGCGGGAAGAAGTACAAAAAATGTCATGGACAGACAAACGTCATCGAGTTTCCTTCAAAGAGAGTAGAAGAAGAATTAGATCAATACTTCTTGCAATTCCAGGATTTCATGTATGAAGAGTATCCGCATGTATTCCCTCGTTCAAAGCCGACTACTGAGGAAGAAGAAGTAGAGCAGTTCATAAAACTGTTATATAAAGGTTTATTCGAAGTTCAAAAGGGCGGGGCTACGATTTTTCAGCAGTTCCTGAACAAAAGAGAAGGAACTATTCTAAGGTCTCTAACAGCAAGAACTCTTAGGTCATGGGAGCAGACAAAAGCCAGTATATTCAAAATGATTAACATAGATGAGAACGGACTGATTGAGGTAGAGGATCTGCTTTTTGGGGGTACTTATAAAGTTGATAGAAAAAGAATTCCATTAAAAGAAGAAGACTTTAATGTTGCTCCATACTATACAGGTATTCTATTGAATTGGGGATCTTTCTATAAATTCGCACCTATGGCTGTCCCTATTGAAATAACTCAGTATAAAAAGATTCGTGAAACGTTAGAGAAGTCTTTCAAAGTACAATCTAACTTTTCTACTTTAAGCTTGTACTTCCATAGTACCTTCTTAGAGCAGCTGCCCCAGTGGATTTTCAAGGAGGAAGAGGAGATAAACGATTCCTCTGAGAAGGAAGTCCTTACCATACTAGAGACAACTATGGAGTCTTCGCTTACTAATCTTGATTCCTATCGGCAGTTGATTGACATGTGGGTGAAGTACTACCAAGACAGGGCTCCGGTTATTAGAAAACCGGCTGTATTTTCCGCTGCTCTGGAGTATTTCTATAAGGATTCTTCCCATTTCAATATAGCAAAGGAAGTTTCTCAAAAACATATCGCCGAAAAATATGGTGTCAGTACTAATAGTATTTCGAAGAGATATAGTGAATTTGAATATTTTTATTCCGAGAATAAAAGTCTATTCTAATAAAGCAAAAAAAGGCCGTCCCAGCTATTCTGGAACGGTCTTTTTCATCAGCTTCTAATCAGATGGTGAGGATCTAATACAAATTTCTTAGCAGCTCCTTCGTCAAACTCTTTATATCCCTTAGGCGCGTCCTCGAGGCTGATTACAGTGGCGTTTACTGCTTTCGCAATGTCTGCTTTTCCTTTAAGGATGGACTGCATTAATCCTCTGTGGTAACGCATAACGGGGGTTTGTCCCGTTACGAAGGTTTGAGCTTTAGCCCAGCCGAGTCCGAAGTCGAGCTTTAAGGCGCCTCTACGGGCATCTTCGTCCGATGCTCCTGGATCTTCAGTCACGTATAATCCCGGAATACCGAGACCACCGCCTGCTTTTGTTACATCCATTATGGAGTTAAGTACGACAGCCGGGGCTTCTACATGACTATGGCCATGTGCCTCGAACCCGACACAATCTACTGCACAATCTACAACTGGGACACCGAGAATTTGTTCAATTTGTTCAGTAATATTATCATGTTCGCTGATGTTAATGGTCTCACAACCAAAACTTTTTGCCTGCGCCAGACGTTCCTCAATCAAATCTCCCACAATAACAACAGAGGCTCCAAGAAGCTGAGCAGAGTGAGCAGCTGCTAAGCCTACTGGTCCCGCTCCCGCTATATAGACGGTTGAGCCGATTTTTACTCCTGCCGTATAAGCCCCGTGGAAGCCTGTCGGAAAAATATCAGAAAGCATGGTCAAGTCGAGCATTTTTTCCATTGCTTCATCCTTATCGGGGAACTTTAAAACTTGAAAGTCTGCGTAGGGAACCATGACATATTCTGCTTGACCACCGACCCAGCCCCCCATATCCACATACCCATAAGCCGATCCTGGACGATCGGGGTTCACGTTCAAACAAATATGTGTTTTACCCTCAATACAGTTCACACATCTTCCGCAGGCAATGTTAAAAGGAACAGAAACTAAATCGCCATTTTTGACAAATTCTACATCACGACCTGTCTCTATCACCTCACCGGTAATTTCATGCCCCAGCACTAAGCCCTCGGGAGCTGTCGTCCTGCCGCGTACCATGTGCTGGTCACTTCCACAGATATTAGTGGATACAACCTTTAATATTACCCCGTGTTCACACTTTCTTCCTACGTTAGCTGGGTTGACCCCAGGCCCGTCCCGTAAAACTAATTCTGGAAAGTCAATATCTTTTACAGTGACATCACCATTTCCCGTGTAAGCAACAGCACGGTTATTTGTGGTCATACATTCTCCTCCTTAATTTACATGGGTTCAAGGTAGTTTGAATTGACAGACAGCGGGGTCACACGACATACAGCTTTCTGAATGAAAGAGTAGTTAAAAATGAAGTGAATATAGAGGAATTTGTTTTTTACAATATAAGACAAATTAAGCTGTATTCACTAGATACCCTTTCAAAAAAATCTCAAACTTGAGATTTAATGGATGTTCAATAACTAAATAGTCATCATTAAAAGAAGAGTAAGCCCCTCTAATATCCTGTATCTCCAGAGCAGCAGGAGGAAAAATATTTTCTAGTTCTCTGAAGGGAGTGTTTTCCCTTTAACAATTTACCAGGGCATGGTTATTCACCCAATCCAACACTTCCTATAATAAAAAAATCACTCACGAAAGTTGTGAGTGATAGTAAGTAGTTTTACTTTTTAGTATTCCTCATAATCAGACTGACGATAAAGACAAATACTATGGCTCCTAAAAGGGCAGGGAATATGGCTATCCCAGCTGCTTCAGGTCCAATGTGTCCGAGAAGTTCCCCGCCGATCCAGGCGCCGGCAATGCCTGCAATAATATTACCGATAATACCGAATGGAACGCCGCGACCTAACAATACTTGAGCGAGCCATCCGACTATTCCGCCTACAATTAAATAGAGTAAAACTCCCATTATTCTAACCTCCTTGGTTGCTGAATTCTTTTTACAATCGGTAGAGAACAAAAAGCGAGAGTTGCATGTATAATTCAGTGTATGATAAAGGAGTTATAGGTAGTACAATCAATTGATATGGAGATCATCAAACCGAGTGGGAAAAGCCGTTAATTCACAAAAACTTTACAATCAAACTGTCTACAATATTCTACAAATTCTGTTATAATGTTCATTATAGTAGAACCTCAATTTCAATAAGGGGGTACAAACTTGAGTAAAATTCAAGAATTAGAAGAACAGATCGAACAGCTTCGTTTAAAAATGTACAATTCATATGGGGACAATCCTTACGGTACTCAGGTTTTGAAGTTCTCTCGAGAACTTGACCATTTACTCAACCAATTAAATAAAGAGTCAAATATATCGTTAAATGACTAAGCACTTGTTTCCTTTATTTCTGGTCGCAGGTGTTTTTTTCGCTCATGTAAATGATTCCGATTTTTTCCCTACTCGTAAACAACGAAAAGCTCGCACTTTTGCAAGTGCGAGCTTTTTATGATCCGAAATTAGTAATCATTTTATGCGTTTTTTCAATTTCTTCTTGTGACATTTCAATCAAGTACATTCCAGAGCTCGTTTTACTGCTTCCCGACATTTGGTAAGTAGATGTTTCTTTCTGCGCACCCCGGTAATTAGTGGCGAGCCTCCTCATATCACTGAACTCCATGTTCGTGCTTACATTGTTCCCAAGCACTTCCATAATATCCCCCACTTGGTTCACTATATTAAGACTTGCCCCTTTGTTAATTACACCCTGGATGACCTGACGCTGCCTTTCATTACGTCCGGCATCCCCTTGAGGATCTTCCTTTCTCATTCTTACAAAAGCGAGAGCTTCTTCTCCTGAAAGCTGGACTTTTCCTTCAGGAAATTGATAGCCGTCGTACTGAAAGGCACGCGTGTTATTGACGGTAATCCCACCAACAGAATCAACAAGCTGGGAGAGGCCTTCCATATTGACTCTTGCATAATAATCGATTTCAATATCTAAAAAGTTCTCTATAGTATCTACAGTCATGTTACTTCCTCCGTAGGCATAGGAGTGATTCATCCTTGTTACCCGTCCGTCACCGATAATTTCAGCTTCAGTATCCCGGGGAATGCTGACCATCTGCATTTTTTCATTATTAGGATCCAGCGTCATGACAATCATAGTGTCGGAGCGGCCTCGATCATTTTCCCTTTCATCGACTCCAAGGAGAAGTATGTTCAAAGGATTCTTGTTATTTAATTTTTCCTTCGCCGCTTCACTATCAATGGCGTCTATTTCTTCGTGAAGCTCGGAATTGACTGTTGAACGAACATCATTAAATACATAAAGGCCATAAGCGCCAATAGATAATATGATTGCTCCTAATCCTACGAGCAATATCTTCCACCATCGGCCTCTTTTTCTCTTTGAACGCTTTCTGTCCTTCCGCCCCATACTTCCACCTCAATTAAGAAAATTAACTATAATTTACTTAATTATACTTGGATAGGTGTAAAATGTAAAAGTTATTTCCTGAAAATTCTATAAAAAACAGAGGTATGTTAAAATATAATCTAGTTTTATAGAAAGCCAGGTGGAGATTATGAGAGAAGTGATTCTTTTATTAGCTGAGGTTGTGAATACGTTCCATGAAATTATATGGGAAATATCTGACAGGTTAGGTTTGGGGTTGACCGATAAAGAGCTTCATTTTTGGGTTATAGGCATCCTTGGTGTAATTGGTTTATTATTTGTGGATTTGATTTTTCACGCGATTTCTAAATGGAGCATTACAGCTATTTCGTTTCTTTTCACTTTTGCTATGGTACTTGTATTCGTTTTTGCGGTAGAAATCCAACAGAGGATTACAGGAGCTGGGAATATGGAATTCGCTGACGCTGCCTATAGTATCCTTGGTTTCTTTGCGTTTTGTGCGGCTTATTTAGTAATAAAAGGAATATTCCGCTGGACTAGTAAATCTTAAGTATATTTGCTGCTGACTGCGGATTTCATGTGAATACAAAAACGCTGTCGATTAAAAGAAAAACAACGTTTATTTTAATAGGCGCCCATTAGCATCAACATAAACAGAGGTTACAATCGTTCGATTGAACGGGTGGTTATTTAACGTTTTTCCTTCTACATCAACAGTTATATTATAAACACCTTCACCCAGCGCTGAAAGATTTATTGAAGGGGAATTTTTAACATCGACCCACTCAACTTGCCTGGATATTTGTCTTCCATTCTCATAATATTCCGTTCTGATAGTCGACTTAATTTCTTTAAATTCTACTATTCCTGTTGCAAATGAGGCGAGACTTACTTCCAAATCGTTCTCTAACCCAAGCTTAATTTCGTTATTTAGAGGGCTGTCGAACTGGACGGTTAACAAATAGTTTTCTCTTTCAGAACTAGCCTTTACTCTCCATTCACCCTCTATAGGATTCTTTATTTCCAGGAATTGATAGTAACTTCCTTTGAGAAGAGTAGAGGCATCATCTGCAATGTTCATTAATAAAGTCTCTTTACCATCAGGAGCTGTAATGATGATGGTACTAGTTCGTCGATCACTCATCCAATTTACTCCTAGTTGAGCCACTCCACCTTCTACATGAAATATCTCTTCAGCTTCACCCTGATAACTCCCACCTCGCAGAAAGGTATCAGCTGGTAGTAATGCATTATCTTCAAAGATATGGATCTCGTCGCTTATCCGATCATCAAATTTATATAAATATTCATCTATTATTTCAAAAATAAAACTGCCTTGCTGAATTTCAAAATGGTTCCAATCTCCTACGTTTAATTCCTTTGAATAACGGAGCCTTGAGCTCTCTACGGTCACCGCTCCATCATTTTGACCGTAACTCTTTAAATACACTCCACCCCAGTATAAGGGAGAGCCAAAGGTGCCCCATCCTTTCCCTGCCAGCGTATATATAGGAGTTTTCAAAACATAAGGATGATCGTCCGTTTCTTCTTGGAAATATTTCATATACCCTGTCTGCAACGAGTAGGTGGCTTCATTTTTACTGCCGATAATTCCTGCGAGCCAGCCTGCCCAAGTGCTATACGCTAAGTCAGCTAATTGAGCGCCTTGATAAGGAGAAGAAAGAGCAATCAAGCGGTGAACATATCTGTATGCTCCAAAATGGACAAGTGCAGCTTGAGTGTCAATGCCCCCTTTGCTATGGGCGACCACGACCAGTTTTTCTTCAAAGTGCTGATGAATTTCTTTAAGCTTGCGGGTAAGGAGCTCTCCATTTTCCCACATATCTTTAGCCGGATACAGGTCGATAAAAGCCGTTTTAATACCATGTGCATAAGCAATGGCGTACATATCATTTTCTTCCCACCAAATGGAAGAAGAACTATTTAATCCGTGTATAAAAACTACGGGCGATTTCTTTTCATTTTCAATGGGCGGGAGTGAACCTTCATACCATTGGCCAGGGGTACCTGGCGATGTGTTTTTTCCAAATGGATCTGCCTGAAATTGGGAAGATATCAATTATACGGCCCCTTTCTCATGGAATGGAATACGTTCTCTATTCATTATCTCTTGTTTGAAAATAATGTAAAGAAGTATAAGAAGTAAAGGTTCATTTTTACTAGAATTTTCTTAACAGAATTAACGAACACTCTGACACTGGAAAAGACTTCTGATCACTCATCAAAGCTGCGTATTCCAAGCTCTAGCGATTAGCGACTAACGATTTTTGTAAGTCAAGATCGAATCACTACGGGCTTCTTGTTTCCTTTATCTCTGGCAGCTCATTCCAGTTCATACGCCGCTGAACGAAGCGCTTTCGCATTTAAAAAGTAGCATCGCAGTTCCAATTCCTCCGTGCGAAGTAAGCGATAAAAAACGCTTTTACTCAGAAGAAGTGTTTTTCATGCCTCTGTTCTTTCAAATTATAGAGCTTTATTGCAAGGTTATGCAGCCTGAGATACTTGGACCGAGAATCTGTGTACTAACAGAAATGTCTGCTTTTGTTGAAGCGGTTTCGAGATACTTATATGGCAGAGGGGCGGAGGGAAACGGTGAGACTCCTGGGGGAGGAGCGGGACAGGTGAGACCCCGGAGAGCGAAGCTCGAGGAGGCTCAGCGCCCGTCCCCCGGAAAGCGATCCGTTTCCCGGACCCCTAAAGTCTCATGATGTCTCGAAACTGAGTCTTCCGGAGCTTATGTGTAATAAATTAACACGCAGTTTTAACTGAGCAGATGAATAAATGAAAAGGTGCATTCTCAAAAATGAGAATGCACCTATTATTTTTGAGAAAAAAATTCCTCTAGAATGAGTACACAAGCACCAATTGCTGATGCTTGCTCACCAAGCATAGAAGGTACAATCACGGTTTCTCTCCCTTGATCAGTTAGACCTCGAGACATAATTGTTTCTTCAATCCCCTTCATTAGAAATTGGCCGGCTTTCGAGACTCCGCCGCCAATAATGATTTTTTTAGGGTTCAAAGTGTGAATCAGGTTGGTAAGTCCAACTCCCAAATATCGGCCTGTCTGGTGGAGGAGTTCAATGCTGAATACATCTCCCTGCTTAGCAGCATCATAAACGATTGCCCCGTCAACTCGTTCCAATTGGTCATCGACGAGTTCCCGAATTAATGAGGATTTTCCTAACTTCAATTCCTTAGCTGCTCGTTCAGCAATGGCTGGTCCGCCTGCTAATGCCTGAAGGCACCCATAATTCCCGCAAGTACATTTAGGCCCGGATAAATCAATGGTTACATGTCCAATTTCACCCGCTAAACTATTTTCTCCATGAAAAAGCCGCCCATTTATCATCACCCCTGCACCTATTCCGTGCCCAACATTGACTCCTACAAGGTTGTCAGCTTCATTTCCATTTCCGAACCAGGATTCCCCTAGAGTCATCGTTCGGGCATCATTTTCAACTTTAACAATCATGTTGAATTCCTTTTCTAACCTCTCCTTAATAGGAATGTTGTGAAGGCCGAAAGAAGGGGCAAACAGAGAAACCCCATTGGTCGTATCGACGATACCATGCATACCTATGCCAATGCCTATAAATTTGTCAGGCGGTAAACTTCCGCATTCGATAGTTTGATGTATGCCTTGTTGTAATGTATTTATAATTTCTTCGCTTGTAGGGTTATCTTTTATTTCAAGTTCTGCTGAATCTTTTAATTGTCCAAATAAATTCGTCACTACCAAATTCATTTTATAACGGCCTACATCAATTCCTATTATATAAAAATGGTCGGCATTAATTTCTAGTAAAGTAGGCTTTCTTCCGCCTTTTGAAGCTCCTTGAGTGGTCTCGATCACGAAGTCAGCTTCAATCAGTTCTTTGACGATATTGCTGACGGTGGGAGGAGTCAGACGCGTATATTTAGCGATATCTGCTCGAGATAAAGGCCCTTCTTCACGGATCATGTTCAGGATTATCGATCGATTCATCGACTTCATCAATTTGAAGCTGCCTCGGGTGTATTTTTTGTTCATTCATACTCCTCCAATATACTAACTTTATCCTCCATCATACCATAATAGTTAATTAAATAAATTTATAAAGGGGGAGGAGGTTAAATCCTTCATATTTTAAAATGATCACGGAGCAGTGAAGAATTTATTGAGCTATAGTAAGTAAGTTGTTGTTCTATTTCATTTAAATAAAGTCTTTCTTTTCATGGATAACTATGCTACATTTACATTAGTTAATTAAATAATTTTATTAAGTTTTCTTCAAGTTACTATAGATCACTTGTAATGAAGAAATAGATAGTATAGAAAGGGGCAGAGGGAAATGGATATGGATCAATTGAAACAAGCCTTTCAGGAGTTCATGGATCAAGGGGAAGAACCGAAATCTTTTTTTGCGCCAGGCCGTGTTAATTTGATTGGAGAACATACGGACTATAATGGCGGCAATGTATTTCCGTGTGCTTTAAGTGTGGGCACATACGCTTTAGCTAGAAAGAGGAACGACACAAAGCTTCGTTTGTATTCTCTCAATTTTCCAGATCTGGGGGTGATTGAAGCTGATCTCCATCAATTGAAATATGATAAGTCTCGTGATTGGGCGAATTATCCAATAGGTGTAACAGAAGTGTTGCAAAAGGAGGGCTTTTCCTTAGAAACAGGCTTTGATGTAGTTTACTACGGTAATATACCTAATGGAGCTGGTCTTTCGTCTTCTGCCTCGATTGAAATCTTGACAGCTGTCTTTTTAAAATCGCTGTTTAATCTCCCAGTTGATATGATAACGATGGTTCAACTAGCCCAAAAAGCAGAAAATGAATTTGTAGGTGTTAATTGCGGAATTATGGATCAATTCGCAATAGCAGCAGGCAAGAAAGATCATGCGGTCATCCTTGATTGCGATTCTCTGGACTACAAGCACGTACCTTTAAAGATGTCTGGCCTGCGTTTAGTTATTGCAAATACCAACAAACGAAGAGGACTGGCTGACTCCAAGTATAATGAACGTCGACAAGAGTGTGAGAAAGCTCTTTCCTTATTACAGAAGGAAATGGATATCCAAGCTCTTGGCGATGTAACGAATGAACAATTCGAAATGCACAGTCATTTGATTGAAGATCCTGTCATAAGAAGAAGGGCTAAACACGCTGTCTATGAAAATAATAGAACGATTTCCGCAGTTGATCTTCTTGAAAAAGGTGATATGAAAGCTTTCGGCCAATTAATGAATGAGTCACACATATCTTTGCGTGATGATTATGAAGTGACGGGGACGGAGCTGGATGCTCTTGTAGAAGCAGCCTGGCGAGAAGGTGCTATCGGGTCAAGGATGACAGGCGCTGGATTCGGAGGGTGTACAATCAGTATTGTAAAAGAAGATGAAATACAGGCTTTCACGGAGAGAGTTGGTAAAGCATATAGGGAAGTTACTGATTTAGAGGCTGATTTTTACACTGTAGAAGTTGGTGACGGTGCTAAAAAAATGAAAGAAGAGGAGGACATCCGATGAGTATTTTAGTTTGTGGCGGTGCTGGCTTTATAGGCAGTCACGCCGTCGTTAAGCTGATCGAGCAGGAGAAGGATGTGGTTGTCGTTGATAACCTTCAGACCGGTCATAGCCAGTCAGTTTTTAAAGAAGCAGCCTTTTATGAGGGAGACTTACGAAACGAAACATTTTTGAATGAAGTGTTTGAAAAAGAATCGATCGATGCCGTTATACACTTTGCTGCAGACTCTCTTGTAGGTGAAAGTGTGGAGGACCCGTTGAAGTATTACGATAATAATATGGGGGGAGCCATTTCTTTATTGCGGACGATGGCCAACCATGAGGTGAAAAAAATTGTTTTCTCTTCGACAGCAGCTGCCTATGGAGAGCCTGAGCAAATTCCTATTCAAGAAAGCGATTTGACGAACCCGACCAATCCTTACGGGGAAACTAAACTAGCTGTAGAAAAAATGTTGAAATGGGCTGAGCAGGCCCACGGTATTCAACATGTTATCCTGCGTTACTTTAATGTGGCAGGTGCAGACCCGAAAAGCCGAATCGGCGAAGATCATCGCCCTGAAACTCATTTGATTCCACTCATTTTGCAAGTCCCCCTTGGGAAGAGAGAGAAGATCATGATCTTTGGAGACGATTACGATACAAAAGACGGGACGTGCGTCAGAGACTATATCCATGTAAACGACCTTGTAGATGCTCACCTATTAGCTATCGATCGTTTAGAGGGAGACTCCGGAAGCGGCATTTACAATTTAGGGAACGGCCAGGGGTTTACAGTGAAGGAAGTAATCGATGCCGCAAGAAAAGTTACTAAGCACAAAATCCCCGCTGAAGTAGCTCCAAGAAGAGCAGGAGATCCAGCCCAGCTTGTCGCTTCTTCTGAAAAAGCAGCTCAGGAACTTGGTTGGGCTCCTCGCTATCCAGATATAGAAACCATCATCACTCACGCTTGGGACTGGTTCAAGAATCACCCTGAAGGCTATCATGAATAAAAAGGGGGAGTTGAAGGTGACTGTTTATAACAATATTGACCGATTGATCAACTATGGTTTACAAAAGAAGTTGATTTCTGTTTGGGATATAGATTACGTAAGAAACTCATTGTTTCATTTATTTTCATTAGATGGTGAAGCTTCTAGAATTGAATTTGATGGAAATATTCCAGAAACACCAGTAGAAATACTTGAGCAGCTACTTATGTACGCCCATGAGAGCGGCATGATAGATGGGGATTCCGTGACAGAACGTGATTTATTTGATCCGAAAGTCATGGATATCCTCACCCCAAACCCATCGGAAGTAATCAAGAACTTTTACCGAACTTATGAACAAAAAGGAGCAGAAGCTGCCACCAAATACTTTTACCAGTTTTCCAAAGACGTGCATTATATCCGTACAGATCGGATCGCCAAAAATATGCATTGGTATAGTCCTACCGAGTATGGAAACCTTGAAATCACTATTAACCTTTCAAAACCGGAGAAAGATCCGAAAGCTATTGCTGCTTCTAAAAAAGCTCAGAAGTCTAGCTATCCTGAATGTTTATTATGTAAAGAGAACGTCGGCTACGCTGGGCGTTTGGACCACCCAGCTCGGGATAATCACCGCATCATTCCAATGAATTTAACTGAAGAACAATGGTATTTACAGTATTCTCCTTATGTTTACTATGAAGAGCACGCAATTGTTCTTTCAAGAGAGCACCGTCCAATGAAAATTTCAAGGGCAGGTTTCGAACGCCTTCTTGAGTTTACCGAACAGCTTCCTCACTATTTCGTTGGATCGAATGCGGATCTTCCGATCGTGGGTGGATCGATTTTGAGTCACGATCATTTTCAAGGGGGAAAACACGACTTTCCGATGGCAAAGGCCCCTGTGGAAGAAACCTTCAATCTCAATCAATTTGAAGATGTTAAAGTGGGTATCGTGAAATGGCCGATGTCTGTGCTGAGACTTCGGGGTGGAGACAGAAACAGGCTGGCTGAACTTGGTGAACATATATTGGAATCTTGGAAACAGTATAGTGATGAATCAGTGGATATCTATCATTCTACGAACGGGAATCCGCATAATACCATTACTCCCATTGCCAGAGTAAGAGATGGAGAATTTGAGCTGGATCTCGTTCTTCGCAATAATCGGACTGACGAAGAGCATCCACTTGGAATTTTCCATCCTCATGAGGAAGTTCATCATATAAAGAAAGAAAATATCGGACTAATTGAAGTGATGGGACTGGCCGTGCTGCCAGGACGACTAGTAGAGGAAATGCAAGCTCTCGCTGAGTACACTTTAACCGGTGAGTTGAATAAAGCAGAGAAAGACGAACGGACAGCTAAGCATGTGCCGTGGGCAAGGGAAGTCTTGCAAAAACATAAAAATTTATCAGAAGCTACCATTCATGCAGTATTTAAAGAAGAGATAGGAAAATCATTTTCGACTGTACTTGAGCATGCTGGAGTTTTCAAGCGTGATCCAAAAGGCGCTCAAGCGTTTAGAACATTTATTGAACATCTGTGAGTTGAGGAGGAGTGTACATGGCTTATCTAGGAGTGGATTATTATCCTGAACACTGGCCTGAGTCTATGCTTAAAGAAGATATTCAAGGGATTAAAGGGCTGGGTGCAAATATTGTAAGAATAGGTGAATTCGCCTGGCATTTGATGGAACCGGAAGAAGGCGAGTTCGACTTTTCTTACTTTGAAAAAGTTATTGCCGAACTTAAGAAAAATGGAATGAGTGTAATGTTTGGGACACCGACTGCCACATTTCCGGCCTGGTTAGCATCCAAGCACCCTTCCATTTTATCTGAGGAACAAGATGGGCAAGTTCGGGTTTTTGGAGGACGGAGACAATATTGTTTCAATTCTGATATATACCGCGAGTACGCTGGGAAAATAACTCGGAAGCTTGTACGCCACTTCAGCGAAGAGTCTTCAATCATCTCCTGGCAGGTAGACAACGAATTTGGGCATGAAGGCAGTGACCAGTGTTATTGCAGCAAATGTCAGGACAAATTTCAGTCATTTTTAAAGAACAAATACGACACGATCGAATCTTTAAACGAAATGTGGGGAACGATTTTTTGGGGGCAGACGTATAACGGATTTGAAGAAATCCCTATCCCAAAAGTCACCGTAACTACTCATAATCCTAGCTTGAAGCTGGAATGGGCCCGTTTCCGTTCACATTCCGTAAACACTTTCACTCATGAAATGACGTCAATAGTTCGTGAGGAGAAAGGGAAGCATCAGGAAGTGACGACCAACGTATCAGGTGGTTTTTTCGATAAATCTTTTGATCATGCGGAAAATGTCAAAGAGATGGACTTTGTTTCTTATGACAACTATCCAGTCTGGGGCGGACTTGAAGAACCAATTTCCCCAGAAGCTATTGCCATGACCCATGACTTCAATCGTGGTCTGCTTCAAAAGAATTATTGGATAGTAGAAGAACTGATGGGTGCTCAAGGTCACGATGTAATTGGTTATCTCCCAAGACCGGGACAAGCGAAAATGTGGTCTTATCAAGCGTTTGCTCATGGATGCTCCGATATGCTTTATTTCAGATGGAGGGGTATGACAAAAGGAGCGGAACAGTTCTGCTATGGAATCGTTGATCATGACAATGTATATGGACGCAAGTATAAAGAGGTGCAGACTCTTTTCGAAGAAATTACTAATCATGAGGCCTTACTCGAATCACCTATTCAATCTGAGGTCGCTGTTTTGTATGATTATGACAATATTTGGTCATGGAAAGGGCAAATTCAAAGCAAAGATTTCGACTTTAATGATGAATTATTAAGGTTGTATCGTCCCTTTTATCAATTGAATACGAAAATTGATGTTCTGCCATCAGACCGTGATTTTGCTGATTATAAAATTGTTCTGGTGCCAGTTATGCAGGTTCTCGATGATCGATTAGCTGAGAGGTTGAAAGACTTTACTGAGCGGGGCGGGACCGTCATATTTTCCTTTAGAGCTGGACTTAAAGACAAAAACAACAATATTCGTTTAGGAGAACCGCTTCCCGGACCTGTCCGATCTTTAATAGGGGCACGTATAGAAGAAATTGAATCGCTTACAAGCAATCACCAATTGAAGGTGAGAGGTAAGGGAGATTTTTCAAATATTAACGCAGAAATTTCGGTCTGGAGGGATTTGCTTGTTTCCGAAGGGGCTGAGGTATTATACGAGTATACGGATTTCTTCTATAATCAATATGCTGCAGTAACTAAAAATGCTTTCGGGAGAGGAACTGTCTATTATATTGGAGGAGGTATAAGCGAAGAGCCACTTCTTGTTCTCGCAAGACAGCTTGTAGAATCTAATCAGATTAAGTACGTTGACTCTCCTGAAAAAGTAGAAGTTTACCAGAGGGAACTAGGTGAAGAAGTGTATTCTTTTATAATGAATCATAGTGAAGAAGTACAGAATTTCGATGGAGAAAAGTTGCAGCCTTTCGAGAGTAAAATTATAAAGAATTGAGGCAAGTATACTGTCGGCTCCGTTCCTGAATAGGGAGCGGAGTTTTTAAATTTAACTGTGGATGAAAGAGGCAGACCTAAGCCTGTACCCCGAGCATGAAATTGAAGACGAAAAGCGATTATTTGATATAGCTCCTGCTCGCAAGGTGCACCGAAAAAGCAGAGCTAGGATACGGTAAAATAATAAAGCTGTCCCTGTTCAGCGGGGGACAGCTTTAAAAAGAACTTAGTCGTGGACTTAGCAGCTTTCATCTGTACAGGAAGCTCCTCTTTCAGAAGTTAGTGATTGGAAGCTTGAAACCGATTTTTCTTCTTCCATTACTTTTTGTAAACTTTGGACGAATACTTCAGTCGGCTGAGCTCCGGATATCGCATATTTTCGATTAATTACAAAGAAAGGGACACCCTGAACTCCAATTTCATAGGCTTCGGATTCTTCGGAACGCACTTCCTGACTGAAATCTCCGCTTTCCAGAACTTCAAGAACATTCTCTTCACTTAAACCACTTTGAGATGCAACTTTCACTAACTCTTCACGGTCACCGATATCGATGCCATAAGTGAAAACTGCTTGAAACAGCTGTTCAGTCAGTTCTTTCTCCACTCCGTTTTGCTCTGCCAGCTTTGCAATCCTGTGAGCATCAAAGGTATTAGTGGGAATCATTTTGTCGAATTGAAAATTAAGACCAACTTCGGCTGCTTGCTGGGTCATATTTTTTGTCATTTCTTCCGCTTCCTGTAGACTTCGTCCGTATTTAGAAGCAAGCTTTTCATTTATTGACATGCCTGTATTTTTTTTAGCTTCAGGATCTAATTCAAAACTTTTATAGGTAATCTCAGCTTTCTCTTTTAACGATAGCTGTTCAAGTGCTTGTTCTAGCTTCCGCTTACCAATATAACAGAATGGACATACATAGTCAGACCAAACTTCAATCTTCATTTATATCACCTCACCATTATTTTAATCTTAACCATTATTAAAAGCTATTATTATGTTTTGTTACTAATGACTCAGATTATAGTGCTATATCATTAGGCGAGGGTGTGCCATAAGGAGTGTTTTTTGAAAATTTACAAATTTTGAATATTTATTTAGTAATTTTCTTTTATACTTTTATAGTAATTACTAAATATTACTAGGAGGAGTTAAATGTACAAAAAGAAAACAATCATTAAAAGCATGGTGGCTGTTTTAGCTTTAAGCCCGCTTACCGCAGGTGCTTCGCCTTCAAAGGCTGAAGCTGAGACAGGCGAAGCTGAAGAATTATTCTTTTCTGAATACATAGAAGGCAGCAGTTATAACAAAGCTGTAGAAATTTACAATGGAACAGATGATGCTATTGATTTGTCTGAGTACGAAATTGAACTTTACGGTAATGGCTCTATGGAAACGACCGGTTCGTTTGCAATGGAAGGTACCTTAGAAAGCGGAGATGTGTTTGTAGCTGCTAACAGCAGGGCGGACCAGGAGATTCTGGACGTAACAGATGCTACCAATAACTCAGCTATCAATTTTAATGGAAATGATCCTTTAGTTTTGAAAAAAAATGATGAGGTCATAGATTCAATTGGTCAAATCGGGAGTGAGGCTTCCTTTGGAAGTGACGTGACGCTCGTTAGAAATCAAAATGTCCAAAGTGGGGATACAAATCCTGAAGACGCATTTTCTGCGGATGAAGAGTGGGATTCATACGCACCTAACACATTTGATTATCTTGGCAGCTATGATATGCCGGAGACAGAACCTGTAGAACTTCAGACAATTGAAGAAGCCAGAGGAGCTGAGGCAGGTGCCACTGTCAAAGTAGAGGGTATCGTTACAGCTTCTTATGAAACAGGCGGACAGACCAATCTGTATATTCAAGATGAATCAGCGGGGATTATCATAAGAGTACCAGGGAACCCAGCTGATGTTGGAGACCGTATCACGGCTGCAGGAGAATTTTCCGATTATTATGGTATGCAGCAAATATTATCTTCTTCAGGGAATATTGAGATAACAGATGAGGGAGCAGGAGTGCCCGAACCTGAGCTTGTCACATCAGAGCAGTTTGCTGCTGATAGAGGTGAAGGCATCGAAGCGGAGTATGTAAAAGTAGAAGATGTAAAAGTCTTATCAAAAAACAGCTATGGTGATTTTACTGTCGAAGATGAAAGCGGTGAATTCGTCATAACTCCCGAGGATGAAAGTTTACTAGAAATAGGGGAGACGTATGAACGAATCTCCGGTGTTGTCAATTTCAGCTTTGATGAGTACAAGCTTGTGCCAAGAGATGCACAGGATGTAGTCGAAGTAATTTTTGCTGTGACGGCGCAGCCAGGATCGGGTTCGATAGTGTCCGGAAATGAAGTAGAACTGAATACGGCTGAACCGAATGCCGTTATTCATTATACGACTGATGGATCAGAACCAAATGAAAACAGTCAGCAATATAACGAACCTATCACAATCAATGAAGATACTACTATAAAGGCAGCAGCGGTACGGGAAAATGGAGAGATAAGTCCAGTTTCCACTTTCGAATACAGTGTGTTGACTCCTGTAGATGAAGTTGACATCCATGATATTCAGGGTGCCGCTCACACCTCTCCATATGAAGGTGAAGTTGTAGAAGGTGTGCCCGGCGTCGTTACAAAACTAGATGGTTCCAGCGGTTTCTATATGCAATCTACTAATCCTGATGATGATATCGCTACTTCAGAAGGGATTTACGTCTATGACCGTTCGGGAGAAGCGCAAGTAGGTGATGCAGTAGATGTTGACGGCGAAGTTACAGAGTATAGAGAAGAAGGTTATAGCGATGCTGATGATTTACTGACAACTCAAATCACAGCTTCGGATGTACAAGTGAAAGAATCTGACCAAGAACTTCCTGATCCTGTCGTAATCGGTAAAGATCGAGAACAGCCGACGGAAATTATAGAAAATGATGAAATGGAATCTTTTGATCCAGAAGAAGATGGACTGGATTTTTATGAAAGTCTGGAAGGGATGCTCATTAGTGTAGAAGACGGGACGGTTTCTGGACCGATTAATTATGATGAGCTTTCAATTTACACTCAAACGAGTGAGAACCAACAGAAAACACAGGCAGAAGGTCTTTTGATTTCCCCGGAAGACTATAATCCCGAGCGGATTTTATTTGATGTCGACGGTCTGGGTCTGGATGCTGTCACTGGCGATCGACTGGATGGCACTGCCACAGGAGTAGTCAGCTATGATTATAGTAATTACAAAATTCGCCCAACGTCAGAATTTCCTGAGCTTAATGATGGAGACACTGAACCTCAAGTGACAGAACTGGAAGGAACTGAAGATGAGTTATCTGTAGGAACGTATAATATGGAGAATTTTTCAGCTGAAACAGATGCGGAAAAAGCAGAACGTATCGGAGAACAGATTGCTATTAACATGAATGCACCTGATATCATAGGACTTGTAGAAGTACAAGATAATAATGGACCAACCGATGATGGGACAGTGGAAGCTGATCAAAGTTATGAAGCTATTATCGATTCCATTGAAGCAGCAGGTGGACCGGCTTATGAATATACAGATATCGCGCCTGAAGATAAAGTGGATGGCGGTCAGCCAGGGGGGAACATACGTGTAGGGTATATCTATAACCCGGAACGTGTATCGCTTACTGACAAACCAAAAGGTGATGCGGCAACAGCGGTTGAAGTAACAGAAGATGGATTATCGCATAATCCTGGTCGTATTGATCCTTTAAATGAGGCTTTTGAAGATTCAAGAAAATCTTTGGCAGCAGAGTTTGAATTTAACGGAGAAACGTTCATTCTAGTCAACAACCACTTTAACTCTAAAGGGGGAGACGATGCTTTATTTGGAGCTAGTCAACCAGTCGAACTGGGAAGCGAGTCTCAGAGAATCCAGCAAGCCGAAGTTTTGAATGATTTTGTACAAGAGGCTGAAAGCACAGTAGAAGATGCAAATGTTGTCGTCATGGGAGATCTGAATGATTTCGAATTCTCTAATCCTCTAGAGGCGTTAAAAGGTGATGAACTTGCTAACTTGATAGAGAACCTTCCTCAAGAAGAGCGATACTCTTATATTTATCAAGGCAATTCCCAAACGTTGGATCATATTTTGGTAAGTAATTATTTGGAAGAAAAATCTCAAATAGATGGTGTGCATATAAATGCCGATTTTTCTGAAGAAAACGGACGTGCCAGTGACCATGATCCGATTGTTGCTCAAATCAGTTTGAGTTCTGACCAGCAGGATGAAGACGAAGATGAAGAACACCCAGGAAAAGGAAAAGATAAGGATAAAGATAAAGACCACAAAGGCAAAGGTAAAAAAGGAAAAGGCAAGGGCCACGATAAGGGAAAAGGTCACGATAAAGGCAAGGGCCACGATAAGGGAAAAGGTCACGATAAAGGCAAGGGCCACGATAAGGGAAAAGGTCACGATAAAGGAAAAGGCCACAATAATCATAAGTAAAAATAAATCCCCACTGGCAAATTTCAGCCAGTGGGGTTTTTCTGGATTTGTTAAATATTCGTTTGCCAATCACTTCTTGTGATCAATCGCTGCTCGAGAACGATCAAGAGACTCAATTACATCATCATAATAGTTAGAAACGTAAGTCATAAATAATACATCAATAACATGAAGCTGAGCCAGACGGGAGGATGTTGCGGCGCTCCGTATCATTGCTTCCTCGGTCGCCGATGTATACAGTGGTATATCGGCAAGCTGCGATATCGTAGAAATGCCGTATTTTGTAATGCTGATAGTTCGTAATTTATTTTTTTTGGCTAATTTAAGAAATTGAATCGTCTCTTTCGTTTCACCAGAAAAGGATATGACGAGTGCAACATCATTTGTGCCGGCGTTAGATAAGGATGTATATGACAAATGTGGGTCCTGCAAATAAAAAGCATATCTGCCCGCTCTCAGAAATTTTTGTTGTACGTCGTAAGCTACTAAACCCGATGCGCCAACACCAAAAATGTGAAGAGCCGAAGCGTGATATATATCCTGTACAGCTTGATCCACATCGTCTCTTCGCAGCATTTCTTCCGTTTCACGCAGCATTTGTATTCCGTTGTGCGTCATTTGCTCTATGATATGATGAGATGATTCGCCTTTATCAATGTCCCTGTATTCAACGGAGGAAGGCTTTTGCACGTCACCGGCAATTCTCATTTTTAATTCTTGAAAACCTTTCAAGTCAAGGGATTTACATAAACGGATAACAGCTGCTGTGCTCGTCTGACTTTTGTCTGCCAATTGTTTAACTGTCATGGTAATAGCAGATTCAGGGGAGGAAAGGATGTATGCTGCAATCTTTTTTTCGGAAGTAGGGAGGGTTGCTTCTACACTTTTAAGCATTGCTAATCCTCCGGATATATAGGCCATGATTCTCTCCTCCTTTAAAATATGAAATTCTCTCCTTTAATTATATGCTATAATGAAATTAAATTTCAATTATATTCGTAATTTTATGAAAAATATGTGGGGAGGGTAATAGATGATCATTGGAATAGACGCGGGAGGAACTTCTACAATAGGGGCACTTATGGACGAAGGAGGGAACATTCAGGCAACCTTTAAGTCTGGCTTTGGTAACCCGCTAATTGATTTAGAAAGAGCATTCTTACATATTGAGGAAGTAATGAAGGCATGCAAGCAAGCTTCTGACCAAAAAATTTCCCGAGTTATCATTGGAATGGCGGGTTATTCCACATTGAAACATAAACTGAACCTTCCCTCTCACTGGGAAAATGACCATCCTGTTCATATCCTGAGCGATGCAGAGCTGGCTTTTGAAGCGGGGATCCCTGACGGAGAAGGGATTCTGACAATTGCTGGGACAGGGTCTATTCATATAGGGAAACATAACGATATATTGTATACTGCTGGCGGATGGGGGCATTTACTAGGAGACGAAGGAGGTGGCTACCATATTGGCAAGCAAGCGATTAGGCACGTATTGACGGATTTAGAGTATAGCAGGGTGAAAGGATCATTCACGAAGAAACTCTTATCACACTTAAATCTGCAAGACTCTAACGGAATTAAAGAATGGTTTTACACAAGTGATAAAAGTGAAGTTGCAAAGCTGTCAAGGTTCGTGGCAGATTTAAGCAGAGCAAAAAATAAAACAGCCTCTAATTTAATGATTAAAAGCGCGCAAACTTTAGCAGAACAAGTCAATCGGCTGTATAAAAATATTGGACTGACGGACAAATCGAAACTTGTAGTTTCAGGCAGCCTGCTTATACAAAATGATAGTTATTTTAAATATTTTAAACAAGCTCTTAAACCGGACTTTTCCAGTGTTGAAAAGCTTGGGGCACCTCCTTATTCAGGGGCTTATTCTCTCCATTTAAAAATGAATTCTTAACGGACTGCTTCTATTGTTTCACCTGGACAATAGAAGCAATTTTTTTAATCATTGACAATTGTCAGTTTTTCCATAATAATGGCAAACATAAAGTATTTAAATTCTAATTATTCGGAATTTTTATTTTTTTGGCAGTATATGATAGCGCTTTCAAAAAAGGGGGTCTTTTTAATGTTAATTATTGCTGCATTTTCTTTTATTACAATTTTTTCAGTCATTTTTGCTTTAAGGAAGAAAAGGCCGATCCTTCTTACCCTTCCTGTGTTGTCACTTTTGAGCTTTGCATTTATAAAAATCCTTATGGTCCCAATGCCGTTTTGGGATACTATAAAATTTATTTTCGACTTGCGGGGCTAAAGAATTGGCTCTGTTAAAGTTTAATGTTGATATTTGCTCAAATCGAACAAATGTTCTATAATAGAGTCATCAAATAGGAGCAGGTGATGACTGTGAGAGCAACCGATATCCTTAAAGCCATTCAAAAACTGAATCCAGCGGAAAAGCATCGGTTACGGGAATATTTAATCGATGCTCTTACTGCATCATCCTCTACGGGAACCGCACTGCAAGAGATTTCAGAACGAAAGCATAAGGAAGGCTATCGTTGTCCTGATTGCGAGTCAGAACATATCGTTCGATTCGGGAAATACTCGACTATCGTGGACGGTGAGGAAGTGAAGAAACAGCGTTACCGCTGCAAGGCTTGTCGTATGACGTTCACGGACCTCACCAATACCGCCTTATACCGCACGCGCCATCTCCATCGCTGGATGAAATTTATCGAATGTATGATAGAGGGGTATTCCCTCCGCAAATCAGCACAGTTGATTGGGGGCGTCACTCACGTCACTTTGTTCTATTGGAGGCATAAGCTCCTATCGGCATTAAAACAAATGGATAGTTCACATTTCCAAGGTATCGTTGAAATGGACGAAACCTATTTCTTGTACTCAGAAAAAGGGAAAAGGAAGATTGCTGATAGAAAATCTCGCAAACGGGGTGGTTCCGCAAAGAAACGCGGCATAAGCAACGAACAAGTATGTGTACTGGTCGCAAGAGACCGTGACAAGATAACCTTTTCGCAGACGTTAGGAATGGGGCGATTGACTAAAGAGCAATTAGACAAAGCCATCGGGCACAAACTTTCGAGTGAGAATGTACTATGTACCGATGCTTGGCGTGCCTTTAAAACGTATGCGTTTGATAATGGGATGGCTATCTATCAATTCAAATCCGACGGAAAAATTCGTACCAAAGGGCTTTATCACATCCAGAACGTCAACAATTACCACAGGAGGTTGAAAGGGTGGATACAGCGCTTTAATGGTGTGGCAACGAAGTATCTCAACAATTATTTGACCTGGTTTCAAGTATTAGAAAGCATCCATCATCAGCGAAATGAAATGACGATGAAGGATATGATGGTAAAAGGAAATTTATTTCCAAGTGTCGAAACCTATGATACCCTTAGATTATCTACTTTCAAGATATAATTGTTGAATCTTGTTCCCTAAGGTAGGATTTATCTCGAAACTGAGTCTTCCGGTATAGGGCAGGATAGTGGAAGACTCAGTATCGAGATATTAGGCGTTTTGAAACTAAATTGGATTGGTATCGTATTTGTAATATGAGAGGATTCTTTCGGTGGAGAATGAGAAAGATTATTGAACTTTTGTAATGTAGGGGTACTTAATTTTCTTTAGGAAAACCAATATTATCTGGCAAAATCTAATTAAAAGGGGGTGTTCTTATGATGCTTTATGGACCTTTATTAGTGTCTTTAATACCAGGGATAATTGTATTGACGCTTACTTGGTGGTTCAGTAAAAAGGGTTTTTCCTTATTTGTCAGGATGTTACCTGGATGCTTTTTAACAATAATTGCTGCCATTCTCTTTTATCACGGCTTTGTGAACATTAGGGGTTTTGAAGGTGCAGCTTATGGCATTCTTTGTTTCTTTTTAATCATTTTTGCTCTTGCGTCATTTGCAATGGGGGTAAAAGTAAAACTAAATACAATAAGGAATTAGGCTTATCTAGTAAAGTCCGTAGTATATACTTATTTTCTTTGTTGCTGTTTCTTAAATGGGGAGAGCGGTTTATGGAATGTAAGTTATGCACACAACCCTAACGCTTATAAAGTAACAATTTGTGATATAGTGTTTACTCTTATAATGTACTTCACATTATTAAAGACTGAAATTTTGGGTTTAATATAATTTTGAAAAAAACTAATTATCTTGAATTCAATTCTTAGTGTATCTGGGGCTTTAGCTTAATAAGGAAATATATGTAATGAGAACTTCCATAAAATTGGAAGTTCTCTTTTTTAGGTAATATCAACACTCAACTTTAACAGAGCCAAAGAATTAAATACTGAAGGGAGGTGAGACAGAGTGAGAAAAGTTGAACGTAAAAAAGCAGACGCTTACTTCAAATATCGCACCATGATGATTACAATTTACCTGGCCATAGGTTTTCTTGTTTCTTATGTCGTTGTCTTCTTTGCTCAGGAGCTTACGTCTTTTACAGTGATGGGAATTCCATTCAGTTATTACATGGGAGCTCAGGGCGCTGTGCTAACTTTCATTATTTTATTATTCATTAATGCAATTGTCAGTGACAAGATTGATAAGAAGTTCGGTTTTAACCCAGAGCACGTAGATACAAATGATGACTAATAAGATGGTTGAATACAAAGGAGAGTGATTGGCTTTGGATATGCAATTTCTAGTTTCGCTAGCACTAATTGGGGCGACCTTTGCTTTGTACATAGGTATTGCTATTTTTAACACGGCGAAGCAGACTTCTGACTTCTATGTGGCAAGCCGAGGTGTTCCCCCCGTATTTAATGGAATGGCTATTGGAGCAGACTGGATGAGTGCTGCTTCATTCATTGGTATGGCAGGCACCGTTATGGTTCTTGGCTATGATGGACTGGCTTACATTATGGGGTGGACAGGCGGGTATTTGCTGCTTACCTTCCTGCTGGCTCCTCAATTAAGGAAATACGGAAGATATACGGTCCCTGAATTCATAGGAGACCGGTATCGGAGCAATACGGCCAGATTAATCGCTGCCGTTGCAACTATTATTATCAGTTTCACATATTCCGTTGGGCAGTTATCAGGGTCAGGCGTCGTTATCGGTCGTTTACTTGAGGTTGACACGGCCATTGGTACTTTAATTGGCGTAGTTCTCATTGCGTTTTATTCCGCTATGGGTGGCATGAAGGGGATAACTTGGACTCAGGTAGCCCAGTACCTTGTGTTGATCATCGCTTATTTGATTCCAGTTATTTTCATGTCACTGCAGCTTACTCAGAATCCCGCCCCATGGATCTCTTATGGTGAAATCATTGGAGAGATGAGAGAGCTGGATCGTGAACTAGGTATTTCTGAATATGTGGTTCCATTTACGGAAGCTACGAAATGGCAATTCTTAGCGCTAATGTTCACACTTATGGCAGGAACTGCAGGTCTGCCGCATGTTATCGTTCGCTTTTATACGGTTGCTACAATGAAAGCGGCGCGCTGGAGTGGTGCTTGGGCACTGCTTTTTATCGGATTACTTTATCTTTCAGCACCTGTATATGCCGCGTTTTCTCGTTTTATTTTAATGACACAAGTCGCAAATACTCAACTGGATAATTTGCCAGCCTGGACAGAGCCGTGGATTAACACGGGACAATTATCTGTAGCTGATACTAATGGAGACGGGATGCTTCAATGGCAGGAGCTTACCATTAGTAATGATATAGTTGTAATGGCTACTCCTGAAATCGCAAATTTAGGAGTTTTTGTGATCGGACTGATGGCAGCAGGAGCTATGGCTGCCGCTCTCTCTACAACTGGGGGGTTGATGATCGCGATCTCAGCTGCTTTATCACACGACATCTATTACCGTTCGATTAATCCAAAAGCTACAGAGAGTAAACGTCTCTTTGTTGGTCGTCTTTCTATTGTGCTTGCTACTGTTGCCGCAGGACTATTAGCTTTGAATCCTCCGGGAGCGATTACTCAGATTGTGGCTTGGGCGTTTGCTCTTGCTTCAGGATCATTCTTTCCTGCTCTGTTACTGGGGGTCTGGTGGAGAAGGGCGAATGGACCGGGGGTAATTGCCGGGATGGTTACTGGGTTAACGGTTACTCTGAGTTATATCTTTGCAGCGAAGTATTTAGGATTTACGATTTTAGGTATTATCGATACGGGAGCTGGTGTCTTTGGTGCAGCATCGGCAATCATTGCTAATATTGTAGTCTCATTGAATACTGCTCCTCCTTCTCAAGAAACACTAGATGAAGTGACTGATTTGCGCTACCCTGAGCAAATCAAATATAAAGATGGTGAAGTCTGGTTAAAAGAATAACCATGAAAGCTCATTGCCATATGGTTATGGGCTTTCTTTAGAAAAAGCAGACCTTGATTTATAAAAACCTAGCTGTGATCCCTGCTAATTTGGTAGACTTAGAGAATCGGTATTATTACGTAGAAAGGGCAGGGGCGCATGGCTATATTTTTTCAAGTAGTTCTTCCAGTAATTTTAGTATTTATTGCAGGTTTCATCCTCCAAAAATTCATAAAGCTTGAGATCAAATCAATTTCCACCGTTGTTTTATACATCATGCTGCCATGTCTCGTATTCGATACGTTTTATCATGCGGAGTTTGATAATGAATATGTCATGATGATTGTTTTTTCAGTCATTTTACTTTTTATAATTTTACTCATTAATAAAATTACATCTAAAGTAGCTAAGTATAATTCTTCGACAGAAAGTGGTTTGATTCTATCGACAGCTTTCATGAATGCTGGAAATTATGGAGCACCTATCGTGCTTTTTGCATTTGGAGAACAAGGCTTCGTCTATTCCGTATCCTTTATGGTAATTCAGCAAATCGTAATGAACTTCTTTGGCGTCTATTATGCTGCTAAGGGTACAGCCGGTGTCAAGCTTGCTTTGACTACGGTCATGAAGATGCCTCCGACATACGCGGTGCTCATTGCGTTGACGGCAAAATTTGCATCGGTTCCTGTATCGGAAAATATAATGTCAAGCATTACCCTGGTAGGGGATGCCACTATCCCAAGTGTAATGATATTACTCGGAATGCAGTTGGCTAACATTACCATCAAAAACCTGGACTGGGGAAAGGTTTCTTATGCAGCCAGTTTACGCTTAATTGGCTCTCCTCTGATTGCCTGGGCATTGACGATATTGATACCTATGAGCGATTTGATGGCGAGTGTGCTCATCGTTTCAGCAGCTATGCCTTCAGCTGCTACGACGACAATGTATGCGGTGCAGTTCGATTCTAAGCCGGATTTAGTTTCCAGTATCACTCTGATTACGACTATATTAAGTGTTATTACTATCCCAATTCTGTTGAATATTCTCACATAAACAAAATGAGCGATCAGATTCTAGACCTGATCGCTCATTTTTATTCTTTATTTTCTTTTTTCGTTTTAACATACATAAATAGGTTTCCTATGATCATAGCGATCGCTAAAGATGCCCCCACTGATGTTATTTCTAACGGGGTGAAATAACCCGCAACTAAAAAAATGATGAAAAACAAAGCAAACAATAAATAAAACAAGACGCTCTTCCTCTCACTAATTAAGGCTTCTATCCGTAAGAATAACATATGCTTTACTGAAAAAGCATCCCATTATCCTTCCTGCGGGTATACAAAGAAGCGATAAACCGTGACTTCTTCTTCTTCCATCATCTCAAAGAATTGTATATCAGCATTGGAGATCGCCTGGCCGTCAATTTGTTTAAATGAAATCTGCTGGATAATCTCTTTATCCTCAATCAGTGGGATCGGGCGGGGGTTAATGATTTCGATCATCCATTCGTAAGAGAGCCGTTCCACGAAGGCTTGGGTATACGAGGTGGGGGTGTTATCGAGCCAAATATTAGCTAATGGGATGGATTCGCTTGCATTACGTTCCATCTGATTACCCCTCCTTTATGGGTTGTTATTTAATACCCTGTCTTCCATAGATTAAACGTTTAATGCTTACTGCAACACGTATCTCCTTAGTTTATTCTTCAATGATTTTCTTGTTCTTTTCACTGTCGACTCACTCTTATTAGTGATTTCAGATATTTCAATAATTGTATACTCTTCAAGCGTCAATTCTACGACGGTTTTTTCAAGTGACGTAAGGCGGCAATGGGAATAAATATCATGAAGCAGAATGATATCAAGAGAGGGGTCAATTGAGAGTTGTCGGTCGATGTAAAGGGGTGAAGCTCGTTGATCATTTCTTAAATATGACTTATAGAAATAGAGGAGTTTATGAGTGAAGTACGTTGAAAATTTGCAACGGTACGGGTCATAACGAGCTATACATTGGACATAAATGAAGTAGGCTTCCTGAATTAAATCTTCATAAGGAAGAGGAACATTCAATCGATTTAGTGTGTAATAAACAAGGTACCGATAATTTTCAAAAGAAGAAGGTGACTCATTCACGAATAAGCTCAATTCTAATTGAATATTCAATTGTTTTTTTGCGCGCATTTATATTATTACTTAATTTTGTAAAAAAAGAAACGAATTTCTGAAAATTACATTAATTATTTTAAATTTCAATTTTATATGGTTAATTTACTATGAAAAATTTATTTTTTAAACATTTTGACACCAATAAGGGTGTTTTCAACGATTATAACTATGGAAGGATAAATTTGGAATAGTTAGGGGAGCACCTTATGTCGAATGAACATTTGAATTTTGAACGAGTAGTTAAGGAGAATCAACGCTTGATCTATTATCATATTCACAGTTTAAGGATTAATGATTCAGAAGGGACATATTTCTCGGAAGGATTAGTTGCACTCTGGAAAGCTTATGAGTCATACGACAAAGAGTTAGGGAAGTTCTCGACTTTCTTAAGTTGGAAAATACGCAATGCTCTTATTGATCGAATCCGCAAAGAATCCACTCAACAAAAGCACCAGTTAAATTATCTACAGCAGACCTCCGCAACCACCAGCCTGTTAACTGAAGATTACATAGAAGATCATCATTTATGGGAGCAAGTAAAGTCTTTACTTACACAAAACCAATGGAAATGGGTCTATTATTTCATCATCCATGATTTATCCGTAGAACAAATTGCAAGTTTGGAAAAGGTTTCTAAAGACTCAGTCAAAAATTGGGGAAGGCATGCGCGAAGAATTCTTCGTGAACGTTTATCTATGTAATAAAGAGACTCAGTCACAGCTCAGTGGTGATTAAGGGGATAGATCATTTATTATATAAATAGAAGTTCTGCGGGAAAACGGTAAGACAGCCAAACCTGGGTATTGACTTATCCAGGTATAGCCAGTCCTGAGATTTACGTGAGAGTATAGGGGAAGTATGTTTACAGCATCCTGTCGACATCATTTTGTACCATCTAAATAAAAAACGTTCTAAGCTTTGTTAGAACGTTTACAAGTTATTTTTCTATGGTGATGTTAATTTTACTTAACCCCAGAGCTTTGGCAGCTTGGATCATGCGGGCAGCTTCAAATTCTGCATCATGGATGGAAATATTATTTCTTGAGATATTTAATGTAGTGCCGCCGAATAATGGCATTTGCTCCAATTCTTCTGCAGTAGGCGAAGGAACGTGGGATGGGACTTCAGCCACAATATCATGTTGGCTGCGATTGACGCGTCCTCGGATTTTTCTTCCGTGATAAACGACACTTGCATACGGGCAGCCAGTATCTTTAGAAATTTCTCGGTAGTTTTTGTCAGTTTCTTCAATCAACCTTTTTACTTCAGTTAAATCATAATCATATTGTTTACTCTTTTTACTCATAATCTTAACTCCTTTATTAATCATTACTTATATTCTATACAACAATCGATTGTTTTTATAGTATTAGTTATCCCCATAATTAAACAATTCCTTTGATTATTCGATATTCTGTAAGATTAATAGTCGAAGAATGAAAAAATGAACCAGTGAAATGAGCTCACTGGTTCATAGCCGCTGTATTAGTAGATGTAACGCCATGTAAGTCGGCGTGAAGAATTTTTACCTGGTAGTCTGGTAAATCTTCGATTAACGAGTCTATCTGTTTAGCTGAAGCGTCTTTAAAAAGTCCGATCATTGTTGGGCCTGCTCCACTAATATAATGACCTAGTGATCCATGATCATTGAGTACTCTGGATACGTGAGGAAAATCAGGAATTAAACCACTGCGGTAGGGTTGATGCCACTTGTCTTTTTTCATCATTCTTCCGACGAGATCCCAATCTTTTTCCGCTAGTGCGGCAACAAGAACGTTCGCCATACCGCTCGCATGTACCGCACCTTTATAATCCATTTGGGTTGGGAGTATAGCCCGAGCTTCTTCTGTTTCCACGTGATAATCAGGGATGACAGCTATCCACGTCAATGATTCCAACCCTTTGGAGAAACGAACGGATTCAAGTTCTGTACCATCATAGCTTGAAACAGTGATGCCGCCGCAAATGGCAGGGGCGACATTATCAGGATGTCCTTCAATATCACAAGCAATCTTTAACTTTTCCTGATCACTAAGTTCCAGTTTAAGAATCTGGTTGGCGAGCTCAATTCCGCCGACTACTGCGGTCGAAGAACTTCCTAGTCCTCTTGCGATAGGTACATCGTTTGTCATCGTAATTTGATGAGGGGGCAATTCTTCAATACCGAATCGGCTAGCCGTAAACAAAGCTGATTTGTAAATTAAGTTACTTTTACCTTTAGGAATGAAAGGTACGTCTTTCTCTTGTAAGACGAACGACCATTCTTCTGCACGTTCACATTCCAGGGTTACATATTGAGTCAGCGCCATACCGATTGAATCGAATCCTGGCCCCAGATTTGCTGAGGTAGCTGGGACACGAATGGTCAAGCAGTTCATGAGCTAACACCAGCTGCTTCCTTAAATTGCTGAAGGTCATTTTCAATGACAGTAGGTTTGATAGCACTTTTCTCAATAGCAGTGACCGGATCTTTAAGTCCGTTCCCTGTCAAGACGTGGACAACCTTGGAACCTTTAGGGATTGTTCCGTCCTTAACCTTTTTTATCGTGCCGGCGAGCGATGCGCATGAAGCAGGTTCAGCAAAAACTCCTTCTTTACTGGCCAGCCACTGATAAGCTTCAACGATTTCTTCGTCAGTTACTTCGTTGATTTGACCTTTAGATTCTTCAGCTGCTTTAAGAGCGGGCTGCCAGCTTGCAGGGTTGCCGATTCGGATTGCTGTAGCTAATGTTTCCGGGTTTTCAATGATTTCGTTACGAACGATGGCAGCAGAACCACTTGCTTCAAAACCAAGCATTTTTGGAAGTTTCGTGCCATGAGCTTCGTGATATTCTTTGAAACCTTTCCAGTAAGCTGTAATGTTTCCGGCATTCCCTACTGGAATCGCTAAGAAGTCAGGAGCATCACCTAGTACATCACATACTTCAAAAGCTGCCGTCTTTTGTCCCTCTATTCTATAAGGATTAACAGAATTGACGAGAGTAATCGGTTCTTTTTCTGCAATTTCACGAACAATGTTCAACGCCTGATCAAAGTTACCTTTAATGGAGAAAATTTCAGCTCCATACATCACGGCCTGTGCAAGTTTTCCTTCCGCAATCTTACCGTCTGGAATAACTACGATACATCGCAACCCTGCACGAGCGGCAAAAGCTGCAGCAGAAGCGGAAGTGTTACCTGTAGAAGCACAAATTACAGCTTTTGACCCTGCTTCAATGGCCTTAGCCATAGCTAGCACCATTCCTCGGTCTTTGAATGAGCCGGTGGGGTTGGCACCTTCTATTTTGACATAAGCTTCGATGCCTAGTTCTTTGGAAATGGTCGGGATCGGCAAAAGCGGTGTATTTCCTTCATGTAAGGTCAATGAAGGAGTTTCTGGTGTTACCGGCAATAAATCAGGATATTTATCTAATAAACCTTTCCACATCGTCAATTTCCTCCTTCTACACGAAACACACTGTCTACTGAACGAATGGAGGATAGAGACTCCAGATCTTTATAGGCTTTTTGGAAATCCTCTTCACTTACCTGGTGTGTAATCATCATAAGCTCACGTTCGTCATCTTTATCTGCTTCCCGCTGAATAATTTGGTCGAATGAAATACCGTACTCTGCAAAGATTTTCGTCAAATCCATTAACATTCCTGGTTGATCATGGACGTGCAGCCGTAAATATTTTTTAGTCATTTGGTCTTTTTTAGCTTTCACTTGTTTTGGAAATTGCGGCTGAACGTAGGCTGATCCTGAGGTTCCCAGTCGCAAGCTTTTGATAACAGCAATCAAATCTGAAACTACGGCCGTTGCAGTAGGAAGTTTCCCGGCCCCAGGCCCGTAGAACATCGTTTCCCCGACAGCGTCTCCATACACATAAACAGCATTGAACTCGTCGTTTACAGAAGATAAAGGGTGCTCACTTGGAAGTAATGTAGGTTCCACGCTGACAGATACACCACTTAAGTCATTTTCAGCAACACCAATCAGTTTTACAGAATAGCCAAGAAGCTCAGCATACTCGATATCCGCTAATGATAAGCCACGGATGCCCTTGACTTCGACATCTTCTAAATTGAAAGGCATGGAAAAGCCTAGAATGGAAAGAATTGTCATCTTTCTTGCTGCATCTAGCCCGTCTACATCAGCTGTGGGGTCAGCTTCAGCAAATCCAAGGTCCTGTGCTTCTTTTAACACGGAGTCAAAATCCACGCCTTCTTTAGACATCTTCGTCAAAATGTAATTCGTCGTTCCGTTCACAATTCCCATCATTTTACGAATTCGATCAGAAGAAAGCCCGTCCAATATAGAGCGGACAATAGGTACTCCGCCAGCTACACTTGCTTCATAAAACAAGTCACAACGGTTTCTTTGGCTTGCTTCAAATAGCTTCTCACCATGCTGTGCTACTAGATCTTTGTTAGCTGTAACGATGTGTTTGCCGTTTTCAATGGCTTCCATCAATATTTTTAAAGTGTGATCGATTCCACCCATGACTTCTACAATGACATCGATTTCTGGATCATTCGTTATATCCTCATAACGATCTGTAAGTTGCGCTGAGGAATTCTTTAGATCACGGGGTTTATTCATATCATTCACAAGGACTGTTTTAATAATGACGTTACTCCCGGTTTTATGTTGAATACTTTCTTTGTGGTCTTCAAGAATCTCAATAACACCCGTTCCAACGGTGCCTAATCCTAGTAAACCAACAGTAATTGTATCTTTCATTGTTCACACTCCTTGTCCACTTGATATATACATATTTTTGTTTGTAATGGACATTGTAACGGAAAGCCATACGATGTACAAGGTAAATACGAGAGATTTATACCTATAGTTATATTATATAAAATATTAAGTTTACTGAAGCTTAATCTTGTTCAATCTTCTGGGAGTTGCTGGACCCTGATCCGTCCGGGAGAAAAGTACCGGAGATTGCCTGACCCTAGTGATAAAATGACATGAATCTAATATAATTGAAAATCTTAATTTATTTTTCGAAAATTTTTCGATTCAATTCAACAAAATAATGTAATAAATGACATAATAACTTCTTATTCGACATTAAAATCCGACTTTTTTCTATCATCATGGTTTAACAGCACATTGACTAATCTGAAAACTTACTATATAAGTAAAAGTGGTAAGTAAAAATACCTAATTCTAAAGGAGGTTAGGACGTGAAAAAGTTTTTTGAATCACGTAAGGTGTGTGAATGTTTAGTTACAGAAATCATAGGAGAAATGGGGATTGGAAAAGAAGATGTTTTTCTCAAGGAAGGTATGATAGCCATACATAATTTTTTAGAAGTACAAAATGAAAACCTAAAGACAGAATATCAGTTAATCAACGCCATTAAGAGTCATTTCCGTACATTCTTCCCTAATAATGAAACGTGGGAGTAAAGTAAAAGCTGCTGTTTTTCCAGCAGCTTTTTATTGTTGTAATTGGAAAATATTCACTCAATAAATTACGTAAAAGACTTTATTTTTACAGAGAAATAAGGGATAATAGTGTAAAATACTGAAAATTCAGATTAACAGGAGGTGGGCGTAATGTTAAATATAAAAATGCTTAAACCATATTACGTGAAAGAAGATAATCGCTTTATCCGTATCGTTCTTGCCTACCAGTATTTTTCCTTGTTCATTGATGACGAATTATACCAGTTTATCCCTATGGAGTCGCGTGAGATTATTATTGATCGTAAAAGTAAGCGTGTTCATAATGTGTTTGATATATTTGTATTCCAGAGAGGGAAGCGCATCGTATATATTTCTGTTGCAGACCTGCTGAAACTGCCGGAGTTCCTCACTCATCTTCATTCCATTACTTCTCCGTATGAAGCGGAAATTATTGAGGAAGTAAAAGAGAGTGAAGACCAAATTGACAGTATCGTATCCTATTTAGAGAAGCAGAATTTAAGAAGGTTAATAGATAAGGCTATTGATTGTTCTGACAAGAAGACATTTGTGGAATTGACGCAGACTTGGAACGATATGTACTCTCAAGAAAACCCTTTATGACATAAGAAAGCCTATGAATATAAGCTAATTGCCAAAATGAATTTGGTGATTAGCTTTTTTTGTCTCAGTATAGTCTTTACTATCAAGAGTAATAAATGCACTAAATTGTTCTTTATTAAGAAAAATAATTCTTTTAATTTCTGAACCATTCCGATATAATTTAAATAAATATTCTTTATTAAGAACAATCAGATGAAGTATAAAGAAAGGGGAATGTAAATGGCGACGATAGGTGAAAGAATACGTGTACTCCGGTTAGGAAGAGATTTGTCGGTGAACCAATTTGCCAGCTTATCAGGTGTTTCAAAATCTTACATTAGTAATATTGAGAGAGGCGTGCAAAAGAATCCTTCCTTGAGTGTAATGAGAAAGTTAGCTGCCACGTTAGATGTTCCGTTAGAAGACTTGCTTACCCAGGGAAACGATCAATCAAAAGCGCATAATCAATAAAACAAGCAAATTTAAAGTAAAAGGTGATGCTATTAATGAGGGGGAAAGTTTATTTTACAAGATTAGCCGCTCAACCTAATTACAGAACTGGACCACTTCCACCTATGTTATTTCATGAAGAGGTGACATTTAATTTGCAAACCGTGGTCCAGCAGTTCTCTCAGCTTCTTATCAAGCCTTCTTATGAGATAAGAAGTGAAGGTGGGTTGGTGTATGCAAGACATACTTCTAATCGGACATTCGAAGATGTAATGAAGGGGATTTATGGAGACGAATCTCCTCTTTCTTATTTACAGGCAGTCATTTGTTTTTATGAGTTGAATAAATACAGTCCTTCTTTCAAAGGGAGGTGGAGTTATATAAGAATTCTCGATGATGCTTTCGTAAAGTATTTGCGAGTACTTGGAGCTTGGCCTTTCGAAGATATTATTAAGAGCCTCAACCCTATCTTCTTTTATGATTCTTTGCAGCACCCGGTTATTATAATATATACAATCCAAGGAGATAGTGAGTTGACCATCACGAAGCATATTCACAGATTTGATTATGACAGCTATTGTCTAAAAGAATATAGCAGGCCAATTGGCAGGAGATGCTCTTATGACCGATCATGGGAAAGACTCTCATAGAAAGCGGCTGAAAGATATCATGTTTAGCCGCTTTTTAAGGTGAGACTATTTATATACATATTCGATTTATTTTTACAATTTATTTATAGAGCAATTCCAAATTTATAAGTGAATTGTTAAAAAAATATGAATTTTTTACAAAACTATAGAAGAAAATGGATGTATAATAGTCGTAGTAATAAAGGACAAGGGTAAGAGGATAGGCTTACATACTGATAAGTAGAAGCTATCCTCATTTCAAGCGGGGAGGTTCATCATTGATGGAGGCGTTTCCTGATGTTAAGACATTGGATGTTGAATGGGTGGAGTTAATCGAAGAAGCAAGAAACATGGGACTGTCAGTAGAGGAAATTAGAGAATTTTTACAATCTAACAAAATGTAGTATATAAGCATCAGCTGACAGCTGATGTTATTTTTTTAAAATTCGATTATATTTAATACATAGGAGGGGGATTGAATGAAATCGAGTCACTATGAACTAGTTCAAATGCTGAAAGATTGTTCAATTACTTTTCGTGTCCCTATCTTCATGTTTAACCATAACGAAAAAATGATTCACCACTTTCCCGATACAGTTCATAAACCACCAAAGATTTTTCAGAAAAAATTGTACAGTTGCTTAAGGGAAAGCAAACATTTTCCTTTCCAGCTTCAATTGTTTGAAGATATCTATTTTCAATATTTTTTTATTTATCCCATTCAAAATAACTTAGACCAGTTTACATTTATAGGTATGGGACCTTACTTATTACAAGAAGTTGAGAAACTGAAAATCAGAAAAATGCTGATCCTTAACGGAATGGATTTTTCATATGAGGAAGAGACGGTAGAATATTTTTCCACTCTTTCTATAATAAATAGGGAGAAACTAGAGTCAACCGAGCGCCTGTTAACTTCATTACTTCCTGGGAGAAGTGAAAGTCATTCAATTGGACAAATTCCCTCAGAAGAAATCCTTGACTATAGAAACTTTAAAAGTAACCATTTGAACGCAAAATACTCTCAGCACTTGCTGGAGTTAAATGAAAATTTCAATCGCTACTTCAAAGAAGGAAATATAAAAGCCTTGCATGAATACCAACAATTACGCAAATCCGCTTTGTTTCCATTAGGTAATGGAGATGAGCTTCGTTCTGCAAAAAATAATATCATTACATTGGTTTCTAAGTTGACCAGGATAGCCATTGAAGAAGGTATCGCGAAGGGAGAAGCTTTCTCTTTACATGACTTTTATATAAACTATCTTGAATCAAAAGAAACCCTTACTGAACTGATAAAATTAGAATCAACGATCGTGCAATCTTATTTAAAGGTTATGAAACAACGTAACCAATCCAGCCATATTTCTCCTCTAGTGCAACGTGCTAAAAGCTTCATTTATAATCATTTAACAGAAGAAATCAACTTGAAAAGTATAGCAGATGAATTGAAAGTGAACCCCAATTATCTATCCAGTATTTTTAATAAGGATACCGGAACCTCTATTACAAAGTATATAAACGAACAACGGATGAAAGAGGCGAAAGAATTGTTAAGTAACACCCCTTATACTTTAATGGAAATCAGTATTCTGCTCGGATATAACAGTCAAAGTTATTTTACTAGAGTTTTTAAAAAGCAGGAAGGGATCAGTCCGAAAGAATTTCGTCAAAAGCTGCAAACATATTCATAGTATTTAAACTGACTCGACCTGCAGTTAAGGTCGAGTTTTTAATTGAGGATTCTGATAAATTTTCGTGTTCATATTTATATACCCTCACTTACATTGAAGTCTTGGTCTCGAGAGATAGTGGAATTAGGGCTGTAGGAGTAATGAGTGGATGGTTACTTATCGGTGCAGAATTGAAGGAAGTCTGAGAAGCCGCTTAGGTTAAGGCTGGATAGCACCCTCGGAATTTATGGAATCAATTATGCGCTGCGCTTATATGGGCGTAAAAGAGGAGATCAATCGAATGTATCTGAACGAGACCGGTTAGTGGAGCAGTTAAAATATCGTGCTGGTATTTTCAAAACTATCAGTATAATGAATAGAAAAAATATATAGATAAATGACGAAATATGTTAATATATACATAGATTATGAATTGTGAGGAAAATAATGAGAAAAATTGTCTGCTGGATTCCTTCTATTCTATGGATGGGAATCATTTTTTATTCTTCGTCAACACCTTATGAAGAACAGAACGTCCAGCCATTACTTGGGGAATATTTAAATTTGCAATGGCTAGCCCCTTATTTGGAGGGGATTTCCTTTACGTATGACCAGAATATGGTTAGTATCGCCACACACGGGGTAGAGGGTTTTATCGAGTTCTTTATTAGAAAGGGAGCACATGTTGGAGTTTTTCTAGTGTTGACACTCCTTTTATATTTAGGCCTTGCCCAACACAAGATGAAGCATCCTATGCTGGCAGCCTGGCTTTTAACTGTTTTCTATGCAATAACTGATGAACTCCATCAAGGCATTACACCTAATCGTACGCCTTACATAGGAGATGTGATTTTAGATGCTATCGGTGGCTTGGCAGGGCTCTCACTTATCTACTTCATAAGAAAAAGAAGCCGTAAGAAATCAATGGAATTTAAATAATAGATAAAGAAATGAAGAAAAGGTGGTCACAATGACGAAAGCTGAAGATTTGAAAGAATTACTACAGAATATTCTTCGACAAACAGAATCTGAAGAACTGTCATCTTCTGAAGAGGTCATTAACAGAATGATCCAGCAGCTGCAAGCATAATTAAAGAACAGATTTCTGCTCTTTTTTTGCCACAGAAGCCCCTTGAATTTACCTTTTTATGTTATAATTTAAACCACTACATAAAAAAATGTAAAGGGATGATGATATGACTTGGAACCAAGAATTTGAGCGTTGGAACAACTTTGCTGATTTAGATCCAGCACTTCGAACGGAACTCGACCGTTTACAACAAGATGAACAATCTTTAGAAGATGCCTACTACAAGAATCTAGAATTCGGTACTGGTGGTATGAGAGGAAAACTTGGACCAGGAACAAACCGTATGAACATTTACACCATCCGCCGAGCCGCAGAAGGACTAGCCGCCTATGTGGAAAGCAAAAATGCCAAAGAACAAGGTGTAGTAGTTGCCTATGATTCCAGGTATATGTCCCAGGAGTTCTCAATTGAGACTGCAAAAGTCCTTGGTCGCCATGGTATCCAATCCTACGTATTTTCTTCCTTGAGACCTACACCTGAACTATCTTTCGCTGTCCGCCATTTAGGGGCTGCAGCTGGTGTAGTAGTTACCGCAAGTCATAATCCCCCTGAATATAATGGATTTAAAGCATACAACTCCGATGGTGGACAGCTTCCTCCAAACGAAGCTTCAACTGTGATCGACATGGTAAATAAAGTAGAGAATGAACTAGAGGTCGAAGTGGCTGAGCAATCCGAAATCGAAGCCTCAGGACTTCTGAAATGGATAGATGAAGAAGTGGATAAAGCTTATTTGGATGCTTTACAATCTGTCCATGTTCACCCAAGAATATCTGAGATCGCAAAAGATCTAAGTGTGGTGTTCACCCCGCTACACGGAACTGCGAAAATGCTTGTTGAAAAAGGATTGCAAAGCATGGGTGTGCAGAACGTTCATACGGTAGAAGAACAAGCTCAGCCAGACCCTGAATTTTCTACTGTAGCTTCACCTAACCCTGAAGAACATCAAGCATTTGAAATGGCTATCAAAAAGGGGAAAGAGTTAGGGTCTGATATCCTGATTGCTACAGATCCTGACGCTGATCGCTTGGGAGTTGCTGTTCCAGATGAATCAGGAGAGTACCAAGTCCTGACAGGTAACCAAACAGGCGCACTTCTGATTGACTATCTGCTTTCACAATCTGAACAAGTCCCTAAAAATGGAATAGTCATTAAGACTATTGTTACATCAGAATTCGGACGGGTGATAGCGAACTATTATGGGGCAAGCAGTCTTGATACGCTGACGGGCTTTAAATTCATAGGTGAAAAAATAAAAGAATACGAAGAGACTGGTGAACACAGTTTTCTATTCGGATATGAAGAGAGTTATGGCTATTTAGTTAAAGATTTTGCCCGGGACAAGGATGCCGTGCAGGCTGCAGTTCTGTCAGCAGAAGTGGCTGCCTACTGGAAATCCAAAGGCATGACCCTTCTCGAGGCGCTGGATGAGCTGTATCAACAGCATGGTTACTTCTTAGAAGATCTGCAATCCCTGACTATGGAAGGCAAAAGCGGGTCAGAGCAAATTGAAGAAATTATGAATGATTTCAGGAGTAACCCTCCTAAAAATGCTGGAGGTCTTAAAGTGTTGGCTGTGGAGGACTATTCCACTTCGGAAAGACTTACGACAGAAGGCGATAAAGAAGTAATTGAGCTGCCTAAAGCTAATGTTCTTAAATTCATTTTAGAAAATGACAGCTGGTTCTGTCTGCGACCATCAGGAACCGAGCCTAAAATCAAGTTCTATTACGGAGTCAAAACTTCTTCAAAAGTAGACAGCCAAAACTTAATAAAGTCTTTGAAAGAGACAGTCAACGAACAAATTAATAGAACAGTATAAAAAAAAGCCTCTGTTAAGGGGCTTTTTTTACTGAAAAAGGCCGTCATAAATCAGAACTCCATACGAAGTAATATAGTTGTGTATTTTATATAAAGACTTTAAAATTTTACTGAAGTGTAAAATGAATAACCTTTATGTATGCTATAATTAAGTTTGCATGTTCTAAAACTAAGTTATAAAGACAAGTGAGGATATTTATGAATGAATACATCAATATAGCCATAGCGTTAGCTATATCTATGCTAGTCAGTTATTTACTCGTTTTCCCAGTCATCAAGTTAGCAGTCAAATGGAGAATGATGGATCACCCAGAAGAACGGAAAATTCACAAAGTAGTAACTCCTAGAATGGGTGGTATCGCTATTTTTGGTGGTGTAGTGGCAGGGATGCTATTTATTCGTCCCGAACTCAGCTATCTTACACCTATCTGCATTGGAGCTTTTATTATAGTATTGACTGGTCTATTGGATGATCGGTACCAAATCAGCCCGATATTAAAACTCACAGGCCAAATTGCTGCTGCATTTGTCGTTATACTGTCAGGATTAAAGATAGATATTATTACTATTCCATTCCTTGGAATGATACCTATGAGCGATCCAGTCAGTGTAATTTTCACATTCTTTTGGATCATCGGGATTACGAATGCGATTAACCTGATCGATGGACTGGATGGATTAGCAACAGGAGTCACCACCATATCATTAATAAGTATAGCGATAATGGCACTAGCCATCGAACCGCAAATTGCTATCGTTTATTTGTGTGTTGTGCTGATCGGCAGTAATTTAGGTTTCTTGATCCATAACTTCTATCCAGCCAAGATTTATATGGGGGATACAGGCTCGCTGTTTTTAGGTTATTCGATGGCTGTCATCTCTATGGTCGGACTATTTAAGAATGTAACACTCTTTAGTTTTATCATTCCTATAATTGTTCTGGCAGTTCCACTGTTTGATACTTTATTTTCTATTATGCGAAGAATAATAAACAAACAGAAAATCATGATGCCTGACAATAAGCATATCCACTATCAAATATTAGCTGAAGGTTTTAGTCATAGAGCGACCGTGCTGATTGTATATGCGTTCAGTGCCTTATTCGGATTTTTAGCAATAATGTTTTCTTTAACTTCTTTTGGCATATCATTGATTATAACCTTTGTGCTGCTGCTAATGATTCATTTATTCGCAGAAATGACGGGAGTTGTATCAAAGGGTAAGCGTCCTATAATTGATTTACTCAAGAATCCAAAAGCAGCTCAGCGTAACAAAGAAAAAAATAAAGAGAAGCAGTAAAAAAATGCTCGAGCCATTGAGTTTTTCTCAGTGCTCGAGCATTTTTATGTTTCAAGATAATTGCTTCGGAAATTCAGCGACTATATAATAATTCCACTTTTTACTCAACTTATCATTTTTAGATGATTGGTTAATTTTTTTGAGTTTTTTTCCAACAATTGAACGGCTGGCAAGTGTCTTGAATTCATTCAGTTTTATTTTTCGTGCGGAAAGCTCGTCCTTCGAATGGGACTCTTTGATAAATTGTTTTTTTTCTTGTAGGTACCCTTTGTAATTTTTATTCTGAATGTATACTCCTGCTATTTTTTCTAAATGAATTTCTTTTACTTTAGATTTCAGTGAGTCGTCTACTTTAGGAAAGAGATTTTCTTCAATATAGCTGTAAAGCTGCCTGATTCCCTCAAGTTTAGGACCATAACTGTCACTGATCCTATTGTTTGAGTGAATTCGGTAAAGAAGTAGCGGTTCTTTTAATATAAATACATCTGCGCCACAATCAATAATCCTCAGAAAAAGATTCGTTTCCTGTGCACTTTTTAAATCTTCTTGAAAACCACCCAGTTTCTCCAAATGAGATCTTCTCAAAAGTGGAAAAGAAGCTCCGCCTATAAAATTACCGAGAAGCATTTTCTCTAAAGCCTGCTCGCTTTCGAATAATTTATCATTTCCTCTATTCCGATAACCCGCAATGTCATCATTTTCATCAAGATAAAAGTTATTGCAGCTTACTATACCTACAGACGGCCGTTGATTCATGATCTCTAGCTGTAGTTCCAATTTTCTCTTCGCCCAAACATCATCATCGTCTAAGAAAGCGATGTAATTTCCTTTTGATTGTTTTAAGCCGTTATTTCTAGCAATATTTCCACCCTTAGGCTGTTCATGAGTAATTATTTTCACCCTTGGGTCTTCAATACTTCGTAAATACTCAGGCGTACTATCATTAGAAGCTTCATTAATAATAAAGAGCTCCAGGTTTTCATAAGTCTGGTTCAATACACTTTCAACGGCTACCTTCAAGAGATTGACTCTGTTTCTGGTAGGTATAATTACACTAATCAAATCTTCATTATTATTTTGATTCATATTTTGACCTCTCTTATTCAAATGACATAAAAATGATGCTGACTGATGAATCTGTGTAGTATTTAATTAATTGTAACAATTTATTACCGCAAGTTGAAGTTGTGGAAGATCGAGCTAACTTTGTTTTAATTCTTCTTCTATCCTCAAGTTACTATGAAGAACTTGCATAAGGTTTATTTTTTGTGATTTGTTTAGTTTGTCGGTTTCAAAAAGGTTGTATAAATCGTGATCTTTTAGTGCGGGCTCAAGAACAGACAAACCTTCTGAATAACCTTCATAGCTATGTTTCCAAGTATCGCTTTTCATTACTACATCCCATTGGGTCCAGGACTCTTGATTTCCTTTAATGATATTAGTTTTCTTTCCAAATTCCCGCAACATCCAAACCCACAATTGCACAAAAAAGTTTACGTATATCGGGAAATAAGGTAATCGTCCTTCCCCATGTAACAGCCATTTAGTTTTTGACAATAAGGGTTTTGCCATAATCCGGAACAATCTATGGTTAAGCTTCCAGCTTTGAGGAACTGAAGCACTTATTTTAACGACGTCCTTTGCCATAAAAGGTTCGTAACTCCGGAAGAGTCTCCGATTTCCATGAAGGTTAGGGATATTCATGTTCATCGTACTTGGCCAAAGCTCAAACCACTCTTGAGCCGAATGTGTCCGAAATGCTTTTACTCGATCTAAATGTGCCCGCCTTCTTTTCGTAACCTCAGTTAGAATATCTTGTGTGAAGGCTTCATTTTTTTTAGAATGCGCATTCGAATATTTTCTGTTTTTCATCTGTGGAAGAAATGGGAAACGTCTAGGGCCGCGAACCTTTTTAATGCGGGAACCTTTAAGCATTGCATCCGCAAACAATCCTCCAAAAACGGCCGGATATTCGTCGAGCTTACAATGCTTGTGAAAGCCAAAAGTGTGAACGTGATGAAATTGAGATCCGCTTCCTACTAAACGGTCAGTTTCAGGAAGAATGCTAAGGTAGTGATTTTGCGTCCGTGTTGAAAGATTGAAATTCGCTCCATAAGCATTAGCGGCTTTTTTTGCTACTTTTCCTTCCCTGTTCATATGTTCTAAGAAAACAAATGCATCCCGTCTAGATGTCTCAGGTAATAATCCCGATAACGCACGAGAATCTTCGCCGCCGCTTATGAACTGTGCGATATGCGTCATATCCTCTGTAATTGAACCTACATATTCTTGTAAGGCATTTCGTAAATCCGAAGCAGCTTCTGTAATATTTTCATATTTGATCATTTCCCTGGGGATCCAATAAGATTCTGATTTCAGAGTGTTTGAAACGCCTGGAATAGTGTGTATGGAAGCTGGTGGTATTTGTTTGATTTCCTTGTAAATAGTGAATGGATAAGTGACAAATCCGTGCAGGATAAAATCTGCCTCAGATACTAAATCAATATTCCCCTGTTCATTCGCTGCGCCGGCTAATATGTCTACGTGAGATGAGAGAATGATATTACTATGATTACTAAATGAATAAACAGGAATGAAAGACATCAAGTCGGTCATAGAATAGACCTCGGCTGTATGCTTATTTACGATGATAACTGAATAAGGTCCACTCAAATCTTCATCCCAATGCATTTGGTCGCTATGCCATCGTTCATAAATTGAGCGGGTCCCCTCGAAAACGGCCTCTTCATTGACTAGAAAACGGTTATCTCTATAACACAACACCGGGCCTCCAAGCACCAAAGTGATGTGTTCGTCTGTTTCGTAGGGTTGGAAACCGTTATATAAGTTGTGACTTACCGCTAAAGAACCCCACTTTCCATGGAACTCTTCTACTATAGGCGCATCCTCGTGGTATATTTTTTTAATATGATTTGTTAACTCACCGCGGTCGAATGTTTTTCTTGAAAAAATAAAATCGCTCACTGCAAAACACCTAATTTCTCTTATTTTGAAGTTTCAATAACCTTTTCATCAAACTTTTTACTGATCCTTATAGTTATGAAGATCAACAATAAATTCAAAATCGCTCCTCATAAAGCAGTGTAATTCTGGCTCAAGCTTTTTATTTTGGAATGTGATAAGTAGGACTAAATTTGAAATACTAAAGAGCAACGAATGTATCGTTGCTTCAGAATTTAAGTAATCAGGTTGTTATATAATCGCTGGTTAATTTGAGTTCTAAAAAGAGTCTACATCGCCAGGGGTGATGAACCATTTGGATTCGTCTTCAAAACCTGTGAATTCATCATGTGTTTGAATACCGACTAGAGGAACAGGTCTATCTTTTTGATAAAAGCTGTTATTAATCAATTGGGAATAAATTGAGGTATGCGGTAAAGCCCAAGTCTGAATAATTGCAGCATTCCTCATATATTTCAACGCTGAATCTAATAGCAAATCACAGCCTTCGGTACCTTCAAGGCAGCACCAATCTAAAATCATACCACTCTGATAAGATTCTTTGTTTTCAATAGTGAAAACTATATAGCCTCGAAGTGCTTTAGAAGGGCCTTCCAAAGCTAAAATGGTATATTTTTTTTCTGGATGGAAAGTATATCTCCAATTCAAATAAGCAGTGTCTCTCACTACTTTAACAAGGCCGTCATTATGAATATCGGCATCGAGGCTAGTGAACCTATCATCAAAGTTTTCGATTTCAACTACAGATAGTTCGTTAGATGGTTTCATTTTTTTGCGGTTTTTAAAGTTATAAATTAGTTCATCCACAGGTTTTAACAATTTCAATACGGATAGCTTAGACGATAGCAAAGAGAAAGGTCTTTGAATATTTATGAGTCTAGGTATGTCGGTAATGTGGACACCTTTCGAATATTTAATCAATAAATCTTTCGCTTTAGGTGCAGGGAATCCATACAAATAGACAATATTTTCTTTCCGGGCTATCTCGCTGAGTTTTTCATTTAATTTTCTATATATACCTTTACCTCTTGTTTGAGGATCTACCATAGTATCGATTCTTAAACCGACTTTGTGAATTTCGTTTCCTATATACGCTTTATTCACCCATAGACTGATATGTCCTAGAATTTTGCCATCCTCTTCCCATACCAATATCGTAGGCTCTTCATAATGCGGATGTTTTTTAAATTTCCACTCCCACTCTTCATAAGAACGGTTATGGTTAAAAGTTTTTGCAAACAGTTCTTGAATCTGTTCTTCATCACCAGGTGCATAATTTCTTATCGCCATTCTGACTACCTTTCCTCTCGAAAATGGATAATATTGAGTATCTTATTTCACGCACTTAATATTACACTAAATTCTATTCCATTGAAAACTAATAATAATGTTGAATTCGTCTGTTTTAAAGGTCTTTTGAGACTCAATATAAAATTCAGCCGTATGCTGGATAAAACAATAATTATTTTGTGTGGATTTCTAAAATAATCAATAATAAATAATCCAGGAAGTATATTAGATTTTTTTTACTCAAATGTTATAATGTTTGAAGTGGGATGGAAGTATGAACATTTATGTAGTTTAATGTATAGTTCTAATAAAGACTGTAGAAAATTGACGAATAAAATATATACATACAATTTTTTCCTCTCCAAATATCATATCCAAAAGTCATGTTATTGAACTAGACAAAAGGGTCAAATCAATCAAGATGAAAAAGTATAACGTTAGAAGCTTGAAAGGAGAGGAGCAATGAATCTTAAAAGATTTCTTATAGAAGGTAGTAAACCAGTAATAACACCTATTACAAAAGTGATCTTAAAGAAGCATTACACTTCAAATCTATCGATAACACCTCTAGGGGACTATAAGAAAGTTTTAATAGTCGCTCCCCATATGGATGATGAAACGATAGGATTGGGTGGAACGATAAAGCGGCATGTACAAGAAGGTGCTGAAGTTCATTGTGTCTTTAGTACAGATGGTTCAAACAGCGAGAGTGAACTTTCCAGAGAGGAATTAAGCCGGATAAGAAAAGATGAAATAGAAAAGGTGAATGAACTTCTCGGTATGGACTCGATTCATTACATGGATTTGCCGGACGGTAATGTGCAGTCTACAAGTGAAGCTCAAAATAAACTGGTTTCATTATTAGAACAAATCGAACCTGATTTAATTTACTGCACTCCTTTTGTAGATGCACATCCTGATCATACAGGGACGACCGCCATACTATCAGATTGTTTGAAGCTGCGGAGAAATGGTGAAAAGATTCGCTTATACGAGATCAATTGTCCAATTCCTCCTCGAGAAATTAATTGTGTAATTGACATCACTTCCACATATCCTACAAAAAAAGATGCGATTAAGTTATTCACTTCTCAAGCCATAGCATTTGATGGATTTTTACTTTTGAATAAACTTAAATCACATATGGTAAAAGATCGTTCAGTTTCGGCTGCGGAAGTTTTTATAGAAGTGGATGCAGATCAATTCACTAAACAGTTCGACAAATTGAGGGAGAAGAATTATCCTTATCACAAAATGTTTAAGCAAGCGAATCGTGTAGTGACCTTGCTTTGGGCCATGTTCAAAAATTACCCTCAAAAAAAACGGATTTATCAGGAAAGACTATCAAAGAATTAAAACAGCTTATTAAAAAGTTTTGGTCGAACGAGTATGGTGTACTGGGTTCCGTTATCTCCATTTCATCCTTTACCAGAGCTGAAAATTAAAATAATTTTATGAATGATGGAGGATTAGTACTATGCATCACGGGAAGAACACGAACCAATTTATTAGGTTTATGGAAATTTACCTAATCGTCTTCATATTGCTGCAGCCGATTTTAGATATTACAGCATATATAAATCTACCTATTTCTGAACCAATCCGAGTACTGACCCTTTTTCTTGGACTGATTTATGTACTGCTTAGTCCTTATAAAAGGGCTAAATTGTTTTCCATAAGCTACATTGTACTTCTGGGTATATTTATGGGATTGAGTCTAGGAAATAATTTAATGGTGAAAGAGCCAGTATCCTTGATTACTGAAACGACATACATCATTAAGACATCTTATTTCTTAATAATGCTGATCGTCTACTATTTTGTATTCAGGTCTCTAAGCGAGAGAATCGATTGGAGAAGTAAATTACAAAAATACTTGACGATCAACTTGACTGTTATTGGCGTCGTTATGGTCATAGCCTCATTAACAGATACAGGAAAGAGAAGCTATGGAATGCTGGATAAAGAAGGACATTCCGGATGGTTCTATTCAGCAAATGAACTTAGTGCCATCTTAGGTATAGGATTCGCTATTATGATTCTTTTCTTAATGAAACAGCCGACAGTAAAAAAACTCTTTCTTTTGATACCTGCTGTCATTGTTACTGCGTGGGCTATTTTTACAGTTGGAACAAAGGTAGGGCTGGGTTCCATCCTCATGGTTTTAGCACTGGGGAGTCTTATTGCATTATTTGAGGCTTTTAAAAAGAAAGCCTGGCTGAATGCGATTGTTTTGCCTGCCTTGTTTGTGGTGTCCATCTTAGCTATCCCCTATACAGCAGTTGGGAATAATATGGATCTGACATATGAAAATAATAACCCGGCTCCAGACACAGAGACGGACGGAGAAGGTTCTGGAGACAATGATACCGGAATAGATGAAGGTACCGGCGGAGCTGAAAGTGAAGAGGAAGATGACTCTTCAGGAAATGCAGACGCAACCGCCCTTTTAAGTAATCGGGATGTATTTCTAGGAGAGAAAGTAGAGCAATTCAGACAAGCACCGATCTCTCAAAAGTTATTAGGAATGGGTCGTGGTGGAAATTACGAAGATGAACCAAGCTTAGTCGAAATGGACTTGATGGATTGGTTCTTGAACTTTGGAATCTTAGGTTTCGTTATTCTTATGACGCCTGTTGTATACTTTATCTATATGATTTTAAAGAATTTGATCACTAGTCGATTCAGGGTGTTGACCGGTGAGAATTTGTTTATCGGTGTAGCAGTAGGTATAGGGCTTGGGACAGCTTTTCTTGCAGGACATGTACTTTCTGCGCCTGCTGCAGGAATTTATTTAGCGTTGTTACTGGCTTATCTTTATCGAAGTACCAAACCAAGTCAAAAGATAAGCCCAACTTAGGAAGGTGATCTTTTGCCGAAAAAAATTCTCGTTATAACCACTATGTACCCTAGTAAAAGCAACAAGACTTTTGGAATCTTTGTGAAAAACCAGGTGGAAGAATTGAGAAAACATTCATCAACAGTTGATGTCTCAGCGATACTGGATGATAAGACGTCGAAACTTCATGTGATTCTCAAATATTTTAAGTGGATAATGTATACATTGTTCCTCCTTCTTACAAAAGGCCGTAAGTACGATTTAGTTCATGCTCACTATGCTTTCCCGAGCGGGTGGCTCGGCTTACTCTTCAAAAAGTTGTTGGGGGTGAAGCTCGTTGTCACTTGTCATGGTGGGGATATAGATAAAATGGCTAAAATAAATAAGTTTACACACAATCAGACTAAAAAGATTTTAAATGGTGCTGATCACGTCATTGCGGTTGGTGAAGGTTTGAAGGAAGATATTATAAATGATTTTAGCGTTTCAGAATCATCTATAACTGTCATGAGTATGGGCATTAACAGACAGGTGTTTAAACCTACCCCGAAAAACGAGGCTAGGCGGTCGTTGGATATGACCGATTCTTCCAAGCATATATTGTTCGTCGGTAACATTATTTCTGCAAAAGGTATAGAAGAGTTGATAGAGGCGTTTAAGCTGCTGAAACAAGAGGATGACCGTTTATCATTACAGTTAGTAGGACAGCCTAAGCAGGAAGCTTTTCTAAACAAGTTAAAGCAAAAGATACATGATGAACATATAGAAGGTGTCACTTTCCATGGGGCGTTGTCTCAAAAGGAAGTGGCTGTATGGATGGCTGCTGCGGATGTGTTTGTGCTGCCATCTTATATAGAAGGCTTCGGTTTAGTTGCTGTGGAAGCTATGTCATGTCATACTCCAGTTGTAGCCACAAAAGTCGGCGGGCTCCAATATTTGTTAGATGAAAGTCTGGGAGTGCTTGTGCCGCCTAGAGACTCCGCCGCCTTAAAAGGAGCAATTAAGAACGTAATGGAAGATGAACATTTAAGATATAAACTTATAAAACATGGCGAAAATAAGGCACAGGAGAATGATCATGATGTTTTAATCGATCGATTGAGATCGATTTATGATGAGATCGGAGCGAAATAAATGAAGAAAAAAAAGTTGTTAATGATTTCTTCTATTGGAGGACATCTGACTCAGTTACTGCAGCTGGAACCTCTGTTTACACAGTATGACTATCATATAGTCACAGAGAAATCCGATATTACGAAAGATTTAAAGCAAAAGTATCCAGTCTCCTTTCTATTATATGGGGCACGCAATTATCCTTTTCGATATATTTTCAAGTTTTCCTACAACATAATTAAGTCCTTGTTTATATTTTTAAGGGAAAGGCCTGATGTTGTCGTCACAACTGGAGTTCATTCCTCTGTACCGATGTGTTATATCGCAAAATTATTCAGGAAGAAAGTAATATTCATTGAGAGTTTTGCGAAGTCATCATCACCTACCTTAGCCGGTCGGATGGTCTATCCTATAGCTGATCTATTTATCGTTCAATGGGAATCTATGAAGAAAGTGTATCCTAAAGCAGTTTATGGGGGGAGTATCTATTGATTTTTGTTGTTTTAGGTACCCATGAATTACAATTCAAACGGCTGCTTGCGGAAGTGGAAAGGCTGAAAAAAGCTGGCGTCATACAGGAAGACATAGTCGTACAAAATGGGAATACCTCATTTGAAAGTGATGTACTTACCTTGAAGCCGTTCGTGACGTACGATGAGATGGACGCTCTTTTTGACCAGGCCGATCTTGTGATCACACATGCTGGAACCGGCTCAGTCACAACAGCATTAAAAAAAGGAAAAAAAGTAATTGCAGCTGCAAGGCTTAAAGAATATGGAGAACATAATGACGATCACCAACTTGAATTGATCGAAGTATTCCTTGAGCAAGGATATATTTTAAATTGGGGAAAAGGGGACGACCTTGAAGACGTGTTACATCAAGTAGATTCATTTAACCCTCCTCCATTTCAGTCTGGAAAAACACAAATGATACAATTGATTAAAGATTTTATTGAAAAATCATAGAATTTCTTTTTTATCGAAGGATGTTAAATTTTAGAACAATTACAAACTGAATGGAGTTGATGAAGTTGAAAGTACGCAAGGCAATTATACCTGCTGCAGGGCTTGGAACCCGATTCCTGCCGGCAACGAAAGCTCAACCGAAAGAAATGCTCCCTATTGTTGATAAACCGACGATACAATATATCGTAGAAGAAGCAGTGGCATCTGGTATTGAAGATATTATCATCGTTTCAGGACGCGGCAAGCGGGCGATTGAAGATCACTTTGATAAATCATATGAACTGGAAGAAAAGCTGATAGAAAAAGAAAAGTATGATGTTTTAGAGGAAGTCCAAAACATATCTAACTTAGCCAATATACATTATATTCGTCAAAAAGAACAAAAAGGACTTGGCCATGCCATATCATGTGCCAGCCGTTTCATAGGGAACGAGCCTTTTGCAATCTTACTGGGGGATGATATCGTCCAGTCAGACGAACCTTGTCTTAAACAATTAATGAATGTGTATGAAGAGCAGGAATGCTCGGTTGTAGGTGTGCAAGAAGTGCCTGAAGAACTTGTGTCCAGCTACGGCGTAGTAGCTCCTCGAACAGGCGAAGATCCATCGAATGACCAAATTGAAATTCAAGATATGGTGGAGAAACCTTCTAAAGAGGAAGCTCCATCCAATCTAGCAATAATGGGGCGCTACGTACTTACACCCGCAATTTTTAATATTCTTGAAGACTTGCCGCCAGGGCGTGGTGATGAAATTCAGCTGACTGATGCTATTAAGCAGTTGAATACAAGTGAGAGAGTAGTCGCTTATAATTTCAAAGGCCGTCGTTATGATATAGGCAATAAACTTGGCTTCATTGATGCTACACTTGATTTTGCATTGAACCGTGAAGATTTAAGAGAAGATGTCGTTAACTTATTAAGAGCGAAATATGAAAAACTAGACCAGTAAAGTAAGGTGAAACTAATGAAAATTTCTGTTATTGGAACGGGGTACGTTGGGTTAGTGACTGGTGTATGCTTGACGGAAGTAGGTCACCATGTAACCTGCGTGGATATTGATGAAAATAAAGTTCAAAATATGCGTAAAGGAATTTCGCCTATTTTTGAACCCGGATTAGAAGATATGATGATCAAGAACATTAATGAAAATCGTCTTACCTTCACTAGTGATTACAAAGTAGCGATGAAAGATAAAGAGATCGTTTTCATTGCAGTCGGTACGCCGCAGTCAAAAGATGGATCTGCTGAACTTACATACTTGAAAAAAGCTTGTAAAAGTATAGCGGAACATATGACGGATGACCTGATTGTGATAACGAAAAGTACAGTGCCTGTAGGAACCAACGAATATGTTAAAGAGATAATTGAAAAGCATAAATCTAATTCACATAAGGTAAGCGTAGTGTCAAACCCTGAATTCCTTAGAGAAGGATCGGCCATCCACGACACATTTTATGGTGACAGGATTGTCATAGGTTCAGAAGAGCAGGAAGCATTAGATCGCGTGAAAGAAGTTTATTCTTCATTCACGCTCCCTATTTTAGAGACTGACCTTCGAAGCGCTGAAATGATAAAGTACGCTTCCAACGCTTTTTTAGCGACGAAAATAAGTTTCATCAATGAACTGGGGAATTTGTGTGAGCGTTTAGGGGCCAACATTGAAAATGTTTCCAAAGGTATGGGAATGGATAAGCGGATCGGAGATAAATTCCTTAATGCGGGTGTGGGTTACGGAGGCTCCTGTTTCCCTAAAGATACGAATGCTCTAGTGTCAATTGGACATAGTGTCGGTTATCATATGTCGATAGTGGATAGCGTCATTGAAACTAATGATAAGCAGCAGCGTATCATCATTGATAAAATCAAAGATTTCTATCCGGATCTTTCCAACAAAAAAGTAGCGGTTTTAGGACTTGCTTTTAAACCGAATACAGATGATATGAGAGATGCACCATCGATTAAAGTAATTAGAGAACTTGTTGATAATGAGGCAGAGGTTTATGCTTACGACCCTATCGCTGAGGAAAACGCCAAGGTATTTCTTCCTGGAGGCACAATCTATAAAGATTCTATCGACGAAACATTGAAAGACAAAGATTTTGCGATCATCATGACGGATTGGCAAGAGATAAAAGAATACCCTCTTGAACAATTGAAGTCGCAGTTGAAGAATCCCGCGTTATTTGACGGGCGTAATTGCTTTAACCTTGAAAAAGTGAAGGAGTCAGGATTAGAGTACCACTCAATCGGACGACCTTCTATCGGTGTAAGGGAAGATGAAGAAAAATAACAGAACAGTATAAATACGAATACTTAAAAAGCATGGGACTCTCCTGAGTGCAGGAGCTCGTTCCATGCTTTTTTCGCGGTGTATTTATTTCAGTTGTTTGATAACAGATAGCATGTGTTTCACGGCTATTCTGGACTCGTTTCTAAGTTCGCATATGATGGTTTGGAGTTGCCTCTGTACTTTTTGATAGTTTCCTTTAAGGCGGAAGATGTCCTCGGCAATGTCTTCACCAGTCCAAGAATCATCATTTACGTGACCTAATACTTTTTGATCCATAAGTTCAACGAATGAATCAATTTTTGGATCATAAGAAACCGCAACAAAGGGGGTATTAGAAATTGCAGAAAAAATCAGGGAGTGCAGCCTCATTCCGATAAGGAATCTAGAAGAGGTGATAATGTTTATTTTTTCGTTCAGTGATAGGTCTTGAGATAGAATATCGGATTTTTCCTTCATAAGTGACTGTATGTTTTGAGAACACATGGCATCCTCCTCGCCATGCATGGGCAGAAATACAATTTCAAAGCCCTGATGAGCCAATAAATCTAATCCATGAGCGAATTTTTGTTGGTAAGGCTGTGTTGATGGCCACGGGCGTACACATACGATAATGACGGAGTTGTCTTTTTCTCTGCCGCTTTCGGTAAGAGAGTCGTCCAGTCCCATGACACTGTCTGGTACCACTTCGATATTTTTCCGGATCCCCATTTTGGTAAGGAGCTGTTTAGAATCCCTATCTCTTACGGTAAGGTGATCAACTTTATTCATTGTAAATTCAGTCAGTTTTTTTGCTATTTTACCATTAAGTGGCCCGATCCCCTGGGAATAGATGATGACAGGTTTTTGTAGAAGCTTGGCTATCCCAATGACACCAGTGTAATAGATGACCGATTTCACTCCGGTAACGTCCTGTAGTAAACTGCCTCCGCCACTGATTAACCCATCTGATCTTTTTATGACCTTAATGACTTCTTTCAAGCTCCATCGGTTAACGGCATAAACATCGTACGTATCTCTCGTATGGGCTGGATCGTTGGACAATACCGTGATTTTGATAGAAGGGTCTTCCAGACGGATTTGCTGAATCATGGAATAAAGGATAGCTTCATCTCCTGTATTTTGAAAACCGAAATATCCGGACAAAATGATCTGCATAGTAGGACCTCGCTTTATATTTTCCAACGCTTCCCGATAAAAGGCAAGTTTGCAAGGCTCTTTCTATTAATAACTTTCATTAAGAAAAGTTGTAAGAAGTAAACAAGCGCACCTGCTATTATAACTAAGAATACATACAGTAGATTCATTGCCCGTGACCAATGTTCGAAGTTCAGCCACAAAGAAGGAAGTGCTGCAATCATACCCATTATTGCAGCAGCAAGTATAATTCTTGGTAATTCGCGTGGGAAAAGGTTGTATGATACTGTTCTTCGTATGAATATTGTGTTTACTGCCACTAATAATATATAAATGATGAGAGTTGATATTGCAGCCCCAAGTATTCCGTAAAAATTTATAAAAACTATGTTGAGTAACGCCTTCAATGTTACACCAGTCACCACTATGAAAGCAGCTGTCTTATTCAGATTGATTCCCTGCATGATCCCCGTGCCGACAAGTGCCAGTGATGTGAATGCTGAACTGAATCCGATGACCGCTAACATACTGCTTCCTTCTAAATTAGTAAATAGTGCCAGATTCAAAGGAAGAGTCAATGCAAGCAAACCAAAAGCAGCAGGCCAAGAAATGAGGTGGGTGAGGTAGTTCGACTTTTCTATTAATTCCCTGGTCTCAGAATGCTTTTTTTCTGCAATTTTTTTAGTTAGTAATGGAATAAGCGGCAAAACTATGGAGGTGGCAAATACAGTGGTGATTTGCACTAGCGCAAGCCCCCTGCCATAGACTCCGTATAAGTAGGTCAAGTTGATCGTCGAACCATCACTTTGGGAGTGAAGAGCCAGCGGGATCGTCAAGGAATCAATCGCATTCAATAAAGCCATAGTAATACTGCCAATGGCTACCGGTATAGATACTTTCAGAATTCTTTTGCTCCACAAGATAAACGAACGGAGCTGATATTTTTTAGGGCTGGATTTTGGAAGATCAGATTTTTTATAGGTGTATTGAAGATACAAAAGAGAAGCAATAACCCCTATTACAGATCCACTCATTACACCACCAGCTACGATATCTTCTGAAAAATCATTTGCTGTAAAAAGCAAGGCAGCTCCTATAATGACGCTCACTCTGAATAATTGTTCTAGCACTTGTGAAACAGCCGTTGGTTTCATATCATCAAACCCTTGGAAATATCCTCTGTAAACAGCCATATATGGCGCAAACAGGAGGGAAGAAGCAACTATAATTAAAGCTGTTTCAGTGGAAGAATCACCCATGATTACAGATAATGGTTCAGAAAAAATATACAATATTGTAAAACTTGCAATTCCAAACAGTAATCCTAATATATGAGCTGTACGTTTAATTTCACCGACAGCCTCCAAATTTTTATTTGATTTCGCTTCGGCAATCATTTTAGAAATTGCAATAGGGATACCTGCTACAGATAAGATAAGGGCGACCATATATACGGGGTAAACAAGAGTGAAAATACCGAGAACCTGGTCTCCAGCAATATTTTGCAGTGGAATTCTAAAAACACTGCCCAATATTTTAGATAACAGGGCAGCGATTGATAGAATGAAAGTACTTTTTATTAAATTTGATTTGCTCATAAAGAATTTTTCACTCTTTGTTTAATGATACGGTAGCTGAAGCGAGGGAGCGCAAGCATTCTTCTCCAGCGGCGCGGCTGTTTTAAAAGACGGTAAAGCCATTCAAGATTAATATTCTGCCAGCTTAGTGGAGCGCGCTTTACATTCCCTGAAATAACGTCAAAGCTGCCTCCCACACAAATGAATACCCCTTTAGTGAACTGATCGATATGTTGAGAGATCCAAGTTTCTTGTTTTGGAGCCCCAAGTGCTACGAATACGATGTCAGGCTTTTTCTCGTGAATGTCTTCAGCAATTCTATTATTATTCCAATCAAAATAGCCGTCATGTTGGCCGGCAATCCGAATAGAAGGAAATTGTTTTTCTATATTATTTTTAGTAGATAGCAAGGTTTCTTTATCAGCGCCTAATAAATAAATGCTGTACTGATGATCACAGGATAATTGAAGCATATCCATCATAACATCATAGCCTGTCACTCTCTCTGGAAGAGGGTTCTTTAAGATCTTTGAGGCTTTGACAATACCGATTCCATCAGCAGTTATGTATGAAGCACGAAGTAAATGATTCTTGTATTCATGATGTTCGTTAGCTTGCATTACGATTTCAGGGTTTGCGGTAATGACAAAAGATTTTTCTGCCGATTGTACATGTTGGCTCAGGCTCTTTATCAAATAGTCATGGTTTATGATCGAAAACGGGATACCCAAGATATTTACGTGCTTCATATTGTAAAGTGACTCCTTTAATATACACATTCATGCTCTACATAATATAACATAAAAAGGCGGCAACATGTTAGATGTTGCCGCCTTAATTCGACATAATAGGACTTATTCAGCAATTGGTAATTTTTCAAGACTTGTTCCGTATGAAGAGTACCCGTCACTGTATACGAAAGCTTTCTCATAATCATTTTCTAAAATGTTTTTTGGAGTAATCTCGTACCATGTCCCTCTGGCATCGACTTCCTCAATGATTTCTACTGTTTCATTAGCTTTAGGCAATTGATAGAGTGGATCACCATCAGTACTTGCTTCATTACGTACGTTTATATTTGTTGTAACCGTTTGGGCTAAATCATTTTGACCATTTTCCGGTGAACTGTCCGACTTATTACTCAAATACTGATCAGCTCTGTACATGTGTCCGGCAATTTTCTGACCCCAATAAGCGTCAGAAGCGTATTTTACATTCATCCCTGTACTTTTGTTTCCGAGTTGAGCTCCATTAAAACGGTAGTCTTCTTCATTGAAATATCCAGGTACGATGAAATCTGAAGCGGCTTCTAATATACCAGATTCAAAATCAGTATATTCTTTTGCATTTTCATAAGGGTTACTGTCCACTGCGCCTATCCCGAACAAATTGTTTTTACCTTCAGCAATTTCGCTTTGTCCCCAGTTACTTTCATGAATAGCGTGTGCCAGTAAGTATAGAGCGTTTGTCCCATATTCTTTCTCAGCCTTTTTAAAAGATTCCCCCGTTCCAACTAACGGGCTATTAGGCTTTTCACTTTTAACATACTCATCTAACTGTTCTGCAGTATAATTCGTTTCCGTATAAAGCGGCATTCTATTAAAATATTGATAAGCTTCCCCAGCTTTATCTCCATTTGTCTTGTAGAACGTATTACCATTTAAACTATAATACTTCTTACCAGTTTCCATAAAGTTTGGAGCAGCTCCATAAGTGTACTCAGTGGTTGTGTCATTAATAGAATTATATAAATAATGTACAAGACTGCCATTTTCTACTTTATAATGTGAACGATCTTTTATCATATGAGTAGGTGTTAAATTGACGACGGATGGATCTACGTATCCGGCAGTATCAGCTACTTTGACCTTCACCCAGTCCTCTGAAATTTCAATAATTTCCATCTCTACTCCAGAAGTTACATAAGTAATATCGGACGTCAAGTTTTGGTTGTCATAAAGTGTGGCGAATTTATTAGAAGCAGCCATCCCTTCTTTTATCCAAACGACGTTATTACCTTCCAGTACTACCTGGCTGCCGGCTGCACGGTTTACAGCCTGATCATACGTTTCATATTCGCCTTTTCTCACGTGGTCCCCATCAGGATCAAGAGAAATTACGGAATAATTCAAATTTTCTGGAGGGTATAATTGGTCGAGTAATCTGGAGATAACCGCTGCGGTTTCCCCACGTGACGTTTTATCGTTGGGTGCAAAAGAAAGACTATTATCCTTATGCTTTTTACCATTTATGATTTCTAAGTATGTTAATCTTTCTACGGCCTCAACAGCATAGTGGTTGATCTGATCACTATCCTTAAATTCATCGATCGGTAACCTTTCACTGACCAAACCTTCAGATTCAGCAGCGTTCATCATCATCAGCGCCATATCTTGACGAGAGATGACATTATTCGGCTTAAAGTCGCCTCCAGGATAGCCATCGACGATGCCCTGGTTATAGGCGGACATTACGTATGTATGATGCCATTGATTTGAAGTAACATCATTGAATTGTTTATCCGGATATTCATCTTCTTTTAGTTCGACATCTAATGCGCGAACTAAGAAAGCGGTAAATTCAGCACGCGTCACTGAATTTTTTGGTCTATATGTACCATCTGTATATCCTGCCATTATGTTTTTATCAATCAATGTTCTCATTTCTTCCTCAAAAGGAGTGTCAGTAATGTCATCTTTTGCCAAACTAGTCGGTGACAAAACTGCCATTAGCGTCATAAGACCTACAAATAGAATCATAGCTTTTTTCATTTAGTATATTTCCCCCTTGAAAATTAAGTACTCTATTAATCTATCAAAAAATTAAGGAGATTAATAGCTAATATTGTAATGTTTTGTAATATAGTAAAATTTAAACTACACGGATTTCCACCATGGATTCCCAATAAATGAACACTTAAGAAATATAGTGATGAAATGTTCATTATAATAAGTTAGTTCTTTTGTAGGATAAAAATTTTCCCGGGTTTGACGATATAATAATTGTTGGATGGGGGACTTACATACATATTATTACAATAAAAGCTAAAATTTCTAATTAGTCGACATTTTCTCTCATTTCTATTCTGAATAGTAATCTTATAGTGGACTGGAGAGTGATGAGCTAGCTGCAAATGTAAAAGAGTTGAAGAATTAACAAAATACAATAATAAGCTTTGTGTGTACAAAGCCAATTTTAAAAAAGGAGTAGGATGAATGAAAAGGTTTTTTATTTTGTTGTTTGGGGTAATTGTTTTGATTGGTGGTTTTTTACAGAGTCAAAGTACAGTTTCCGCTAATTCAATAGAGGGGGTTCCTTCCAAATATAAAGAACAAATCAATTATTTGATTGATGAGGAAATTATTTTTGGATATGATGATAACACATTCAAACCAAAGAACCATGTAACGAGACAAGAAGCTGCTGCTATGATCGGTAGAGCTCTCGACTTGAACAACACAAAAAGAAATACTGTTTTTGATGATGTAGATGCCTCACATTATGGTTCTGGATACATAGCTTCATCAGTTGATAAAGGGATCATCAATGGTTACCCTAACGGTACATTTCAACCAAATAATACTATAACTCGTGGTGAAATGGCTGTTCTGATTTCAAGAGCATTTCCTCTAAGCGGAAGTCAAGATGTGTCGTTTACTGATGTTTCTGAGAGTAACTTTTTTTACACTTATATTAATGACATTGCTTCTGCTAATGTAACAATGGGTTATCCTGACGGAACGTTCCAACCAAACCGAGAGATTTCCAGAGAAGAATTTTCGCTGCTCGTTGCCAGAAGCATGAATCCTGATTTTAGAAGTCAGCAAGTTAAAGACGATAATAAGGAGAAACAAGAAGATTTGAAAGTTATTGATGAGAAGGTTGTTACAGCAGACTCATTAAATGTTCGTTCAGGTCCGGGTACAAGTAACGGTGTAGTAGGCACTCTATCTACTGCCAGTGCTGTATCTGTCTACAAGAAAGAAGGAAATTGGGCATATGTTACCAAAGGTAACGTAGAAGGCTGGGTTTCCATGTCCTACCTGATCGACAAACCAAGGTCATCCCATGTTATTGCACTAGACCCTGGTCACGGCGGTAATGATCCTGGAGCATCGGCGAATGGTCTAGTAGAAAAAGAAGTAGTTTTAGATGTAGGGGAAATCGCTGAAGAGTATTTAGAGGATGCAGGACTTGATGTATTCATGACGAGAACCAGAGATATTTATCATACATTAGATAATCGAGTTAAATTAGCTACAAGTAATAAAGCGGATGCTTTCGTCAGTATTCATGCCAATGCTGCTGCTAGCGAAAGCGCTAAGGGTGTCGAGACGTTTTATTCTTCAGCAGGATTATCCAATCGTGCATATAGCAGCCTAAAGTTATCTCAGTTTATAAATGAAAGACTTGTAAAAGAAATGGACATGACTAACCGTGGTGTGAAAGAAGCAGGGTATCGTGTGATCAAAGCTACTTCATTACCTTCAGCGCTAACGGAAATCGGCTTTTTAACAAATAAAGGTGATGCAGACAAACTTAAGCAAACTCAATACCGTGAAGCAGCTGCAAGAGCTATTTCATTAGGTGTAGTAGATTATTATAATTGGGAAGAGAATAATTAATATGGAAGAAGCGGACAAATCACGTTCGCTTCTTTTGTAATGACAAAAGGAGAATCTGGATTGAAAAAGTTAATAGTCATTTGTATGTTCATACTTTTCATATCGTACGTATTTTCAGACAACCAGGAAGTTTCAGCCTCAATTGAATCGACGGATGAAAAACAGCGAGTCATCATAGGGTTTGAAGAGAAAGTGGAAGAAGATGTGCTATCTGAAATACCTTATGACCTCCATCATACATATGATTCTTTTAATGCCATTGCTGTATCTTTACCGGTTGAATCTATTAGCAATCTGGAGAGACAACCTGAAGTGAAATGGATAGAATCAGACCAAAAAGTAAGTGCGAATGCGCAAAAAATTGACTGGGGATACGAGTCCATAAATAGTAATCTCTCCTATGACTGGGGAGTAACAGGTGAAGGGGTCAACGTAGCTGTAATTGATACAGGTATAGATGAAGAGCATCCAGACTTGAATATTAAAGGAGGTAAAAATTTTATTAACTCCAACAGCAGTTATGATGATGATAATGGTCACGGCACCCACGTGGCCGGAGTGATTGGAGCTGAAGATAATTCTATAGGAATAATCGGTGTAGCGCCCCAGGCGAATTTATATGCTCTAAAAGCATTAGACAGAGATGGAGAAGGGTGGGAAGCTGAAATTATTGCTGGAATCCAGTGGGCTGTTGAAAATAAAATGGATGTTATCAATTTGAGTTTAACTTCCTGTAAATCTTCTGAAGCCATGAAAAAAGTGCTGAACGAGGCAGAAAATAATGGTATTTCTGTGGTGGCGGCTTCAGGGAACAAGCTTCTGTGCAATGGAGAATATTTAAACGATGTAATGTACCCTGCGCGTTATTCAAGTGTCATTAGTGTAGGTGCTGTAGATAGAAATAAAGAACGTGCGCTGTTTTCTTATGGCGGTGATTCATTGGATTTTGTGGCACCAGGTGAAAGTATCTATAGTACGTATGCTGGAAGCCAATCAGGCGGAGGGGCTTATGAGACATTAAATGGTACTTCTATGGCTGCTCCTTACGTAGCGGGGATCGTCGCTTTACATAAACAAGCTTTTCCCGAATTAAGTTTAGATGATATAAACGATATGATGATTGAACAGTCTCTAGACTTAGGGCAGCGAGGGAAAGATTTCAAATACGGCCATGGGCTTATTCAATCATTAGAAAGGCCTTTTTTGGACATGACGGCTAATCCGTGGTTTGAACCTTACTTGAAAAGCTTATATTCAGATCATATAATTAAAGGTTTTCCAGACGGAACTTTCAGACCAAATAGCGAGATCTCAAGAGAAGAAGCCATTACAATGGTTGGGCGTGCTTTAGGATTAGATGGAAAGAAAAGAGATTCCGGTTTTCCGGACGTAAGCCGTGACTCCTATAGTTCAGGTTATATAGCTTCTGCTGAAGAAAAAGGAATCATTGAAGGTTTTCCAAGTGGTAATTTTGAGCCTGATATCTCAATTAAACGAGCAGATATCGCACTTATCATTCATAAAGCTTATGAAATTGAAGGAGATAAGAGCAGCAATGAATACACAGATGTTGCCGATAAATTTTACGCAAGTAATGCGATAAGTAAACTATCGAATGAAGGGATTATAGTCGGCTATCCAGATGGCACATTCCGTCCACGGAGTAATATAACTCGTTCCGAATTTACTCCATTGCTTGCCAAAGCTGACGATGCTCCCGTGAGATGATCGGCCCTATATGCAGGTCGGACATTCTCTGAAAAGGTCTGATTTCTAAGGGATTTACGTTTTTGCTATACTAGTGAAACCCCACTTTGTATTATCAATGTGGGGTTTTTATGGTTTTTTTGTTATTAATTATGTTTTTTCATCTGCTGACGATAAAGAATCCAAGTTGATAATTGGAATGCGGTAGAAAAAGCCGCATTATGAAGTAGCGATCTTTTTTCAGTATTCAGGGATGATTAATAGAATGATCAGGTATATTACTCTATTGATTAAACTAGGTTATTACATATAAAGTTGAAATAAGTTAGAAATTCTTGAGGAGCTTGATAATCGTTAAGGAAAATGTAATGCATTTGTAATAATAAAAGCAGTAATACTAAGTCAAATAAAAAAGACTGGAAAAATATTGTCGAATTTTTAAGAAAAGATTACATCTTTTTGTCGACTGTTACCGAACTGTAAAATAAAAGCCCAATAATGTATGATACCCTAACTTTAGAGAAATTAAACGTGGGGGTATACATAAAATGTTGAGGAAGTCGTTTGTTTTGTTTTTATCAAGTTTAATGGTTTTGTCGGTTTATGCACCATCGGTAAAGGGGGCGTCAGTTTCGGGGAGTAAAGTTGTCGATATTGCGAAAAAGTATGCGGGCACTCCATATGATTACGGAGGAACTACTACATCAGGGTTTGATTGTTCTGGTTTTACACAATATGTGTTCGAAGAAGCAGGGGTTGATCTGCCAAGGAATTCGAGCCAGCAAAACGGGGTTGGAGAATATGTTGCTAAGTCAGACTTACAGGCTGGAGATTTAGTGTTTTTCAGCAAAACACCAGGCTCAGATAATATTTCACATGTGGGAATTTATACAAGCAATGATAATTACATATCTGCTACAGTAAGCAAGGGAGTAAATGAAGTATCAATAAACGATCCATACTACTGGGGACCTCGATACGTAGGGGCGAAGAGAGTACTTGATGATAAATCTCAAGCCTCCAATAATAATTCTTCAGTAGGTGAGTACCATGACGTTACCAGTGATCACTGGGCTACTCATCATATTGAACGGTTAAGTCAAGAAGGAATTATCAATGGCGATGAAAATCAGAATTTTAATCCAGAAGATGATGTTACTAGAGCAGAAGCAGCTAAAATGGTTAGTGAAGCTTTAGGTTTGAAAACTTCTTCTTCTAACGCATTCCATGATTCTTCTTCTCACTGGGCAAATGAATATATAAATGCCGCAGCGGATGAAGGGATTATTGTAGGTGACGGAAATGGTGCATTCCGACCGAATGAAAGTATTCAAAGAGATGAAATTGCGGCTATCCTGACACGCGCATTTAACTTATCCAGTGACGGCAGTAAAGCAACGTTCAATGATGTTAGCAAAGACCACTGGGCGTTTGAAAAAATTGAAGCTCTCTCAGATAATTCTATAGCAACAGGTACTGGGAATAATAAGTTCGAGCCTCGCGAAAATGCTACTCGTGCAGAATTTACAGCCTTCCTAGATAGAGCATTATAATAAAAAAGGTCAAACAGATGTTTCGCTGTTTGACCTTTTTTGTTTTGTTAAAACCTAGCAAATTTATTGATAAAAGCTCAATATTTGTAAACCCGAAAAAACTCGCCAGTTCCCCTACAGGAAAGAGAATAGCTTCCCAACCCCCCCGGACTCTTAATTCATGAACGAACCCCAGTTATCTCGAAACCAATTCTTCCCCAATTCAGCGTTTTAGTTGAATGACTCTCTTATGAATATCTGCAATGATTATCATAGATTATTAGTTAATTGTGTAATTATTGTAAGCTCTGTTTAAATGTTGAATGTTTATTCATAAATTCTATTTCATATTCCTGCAAATTAATGTAATATCAAAACCATAGGTATTTTATCTTAATAGGGCGAATTTTGGAAACATTCTTTACATAACATCAAAATATCCTATTAACCTATGAAAAAAAGTTATTACAATTTGTGAGGGAGGAATTTTATTAATGAGCAACAAAAAAGAGACGAGAAATAAGGTGCTAGTATCTTCATTAGGTGCGGCCCTTGCCGCTTCTGCTTTGGTCCCGACAGCTGTAGCTGCAGATTCCAGTTTTCCTGATGTGTCAGAAGGACATCAATATTATGAGGTGATTCATCAACTGAAAGATGCTGGCGTAGTCAACGGATATAAAGATGGCGAGTTTAAGATGTTCAGTTCTATGACGAGAGCAGAAGCATCTACAATGATGGTGAAAATTCTTGATCTTGATACTGATGACGCAACTGGAGGACAATTCTCTGACGTTCCTGATAGTGCATGGTATGCCAAATACGTAAATACTCTTTACGAGGAAGGTTACATATATGGAATGGGTGACGGTACGTTTAATCCTAATAAGGAGATGACACGCGCTGAATTTGCTCAACTCATTGTCAATTCGTATGAAATTGAAAACGAAGAGGCGGACCTTCCTTTTGGTGACCTTAGAGATGGAGCCTGGTATGAACCTGCTATAGAAACGTTGTACGCAAACGGTTTAATTAGTGGTTTGACTCCTATCATTTTTGGTCCTGAACAGGATGTAAAGCGTGGTGACTTTGCCTGGCTGTTAGCTAATACTGATTATAAATTCGGAGATAAACTGCCGAAACCAGATGATGGAGAAAGCGAAAGCTATGAATTGTCTTTGATGCATACGAATGATACACATGCTAATTTAGATGATGTTGCCAGAAGGGTTACGGCTGTTGAAAACGTCAGAGCTGAGAAGCCAAATGCTCTTTTATTGGATGCCGGGGATGTCTTTTCAGGAACTTTATACTTTAACGAATTTCTTGGTCAAGCGGATTTGGAATTCATGAATTTGATGGAATATGATTTAATGACTTTCGGGAATCATGAATTCGATCTAGGTTCCAGCCCGGATGGCCATAAGGCTCTTGCGGATTTTGTAACAGCATCGAAGTTTCCTTATGTCAGTTCCAATGTAGACTTCTCTCAAGATAGCAACATGAAAGACCTGTTTAATGATGAAATGACAGACTCTCCTGAAGACGGACAAATTTATAACAGTGTCATTGAGGAAATTGATGGGGAGAAGGTAGGAGTGTTTGGTTTGACGACGGCAGAGACAGCTGACATTTCCAGCCCTGAGAACATAACCTTTGAGGATTATATCGAAGCGGCAGAAGAGCAGGTTGCTTCTTTTGAGAAAGAAGGAATCGATAAAATTATCGGTCTCACCCACATTGGATATGACGACAATCCGAACTATGATAACGATTTACTTTTAGCTGAACATGTAGAAGGTATTGACGTCATCGTTGGTGGCCATAGTCACACATCTTTAGATGAGCCGACAGAAGTATCGGAAAACAAAGATGGTGAAGAAAAAGATCCAACAGTCATCGTTCAAGCTTCCCAATACGGGAATGATTTAGGGACGTTAGACGTTGAATTTGATGATAATGGTGTTGTGAAAGGTTTTAGCGGTGAATTGCTGGAAGTATCTGAGTTTGAAGAGAACCCAGAGGCTGCTGAGATGCTTGAGGAGTATTCAGCCCAGATTGAAGAGGTTGAAAATGAAGAGAGTGGAGGAGTAGCTGTTACTGAACTTCCAAATCCTCGTACGGGTGAAGGCAGCGATGTAAGTGTGAGGAACAGTGAAACAAAACTTGGAAATCTAATTACAGACGGCATGCTTGATAAGGCGAAAGAGTATGATGAAAATGTAATTGCTGCATTTCAAAATGGCGGTGGAATCCGTACTTCCATTGATCAAGGCCCAATCACTATTGGAGAAATCTTAGAAGTGATGCCTTTTGGTAATACTTTATCTACTATGGAGTTGACAGGTGCTGAAATTAAGCAAGCCTTAGAACATAGTGTTAGTGAAGCCCCGGCTGAAAATGGCGGATTCCTGCATGTTTCTGGTATGGAATTTACGTATTCAAGCTCAGCGGAATCTGGAGATCGTGTTCAATCAGTAGAGTTTAAACAAGGTGAGGATATGGTTGCTCTTGAAGACGAAGAAGAGTACGTCATCGCTACCAACGCATTTACAGCAAAAGGTGGAGACGGATTTGATGTCTTTGCGGCGGCTTACGATGAAGGACGCGTAACAGACCTTGGTTCATCTGACTGGGAGAATTTCCGTGATTACGTAGCTGAACTTGGAGAAGTAGATCCTGAGATTGAAGGAAGAATTGTAGACGAAGCTAAGTAAATATCGTTTGTATTAGAAAATAAAAGGCAAGATAAAGAGTTCTCTCTTTATCTTGCCTTTTCTATTGGATAGAGCCTCCATTCAGACAAATCTGCTTCATAATCAGCGAGTGGGGGTTTAGGAAAGATGAATGTCCAGGGCTTACTGGTGTTAGCTTGTACAACAAAGTCCTGAAATGAGAATTCACACTCTCCTATAACTTGTTGATTGGCATCTTCAAATCTTAAAGGAAGGTATTTTATCTTGTAATCCTGCTTACTGCTATTTCGTATTAAAATCGTAGCATGTAACTCTCCTGTTTGAGAGTAGGTCGCTTTTAAGGCGTGAAAGATTAACTGATCGTTTATCGGTAAAGTAAGACTGGATACATATTTTTCTAACTTTTCCACATCTACCACAGACAATTTCTCTCTCCATATATAGTCTAAGGACAAGGAATGTTTATTGGAAGGTTTGGTCTGTTCAAACACTATTTTCCACCCATCTTCAAATGAGAGGCTATATACATCTTTAAAAAAATCTTTTCTTTCAAATTCAATTGTCCAGGGACGGCTGGAGTTTGAAGGTAAAGTTCCTGCGTTTTTCAAATCTACTTCTTTTTGTGCGACCTTTTCATGTTCATTGTTTAATAGAAGAATCGTGGTCATTTTCAATCGTACGCTTCTAGAGATAGAACTTCTAATAAAAACATCTACTATTAATTTTCGGTTTTGGATGCTTAAATCGTATCCATGAATTGATAATTGGTTTGGTTTTAATGGCTTCATTTCTGTGTTCAAAAATTTAAAAACGTATTCGTCCTCGTCTGATACTTTCCATTCTGGGTGGAGAGAAAGTTTAGGATATATGTGTATGTCTGCAGGAGTTTGCTGCACATCGGTGAAATCTTCTGCGTCTACAGCATCTTCATCAAAGCTTTGGTCATTTTTAAAACGATTTGTTAAGAAATTAATCATACGTTCCATCCTTTGAAGCACCTTCTTTCCCGCTGTTACAGCAGTTCTGTATGTGTTGCGAGAGTTCAAGAATCATTTCTTTGCGCATTCCTGAAAAAGTATATCGAAAAATATCAACTCCATCGTTTTGGTACAATCTTATAGGGTCTTCCTGCTGATATTGACGCATTCCAATCCCCTCTTTTAAACGATTCATCATTTCTAAATGACGGGTCCATAATTGGTCAATGATGGAGAGGCATGCTACTCTCAATTCCATTTGAAGCTGGTCATTTTTTCTCCACTGATTCAAGTAGGATTCATATTTTCGTGCAATGTTAGAAGCTTCTTGCTTTAGTTGTTCAGGATCTTCATCATCCGACGTTAAGTTTACTTCAGCCGCAGGGACAGCCCTCATTATCTCTACCTCAATGTGTTCAATCGGCCAATTCTCGTAAGGGATTGTTTCTGGACAATGATGATCAATTAAATTATTGAAGTATTCTCCCAACATGGATACGATCAAGTGAATCGAATCTTTTTTTTCTAAAAGTGAATCCCTGAACTCATACACGACTTTTCTCTGATCATTCACAACATCGTCCAGCTTAAGCGTCAGTTCCCTAATATTATAATTGCTTCCTTCACTTATCTGCTGGGCCGTATTTATAAATTGATGTATGTCTTTATTTAGAACTTGTCCATTTGAATCTGCTGTTATCGTTTTTAACTTTCGTTTTAGTTCATCTTTTGCGAATCTTGAAATCAATTCATCTTCCAGGGAGATAATGAACTGAGAAGCTCCAGGATCGCCTTGGCGGCCAGCCCGTCCTTTCAACTGATTATCAATTCTTCGTGCGTCATGCCTTTCTGTTCCAATGACGAACAGTCCGCCTAATTTGTCTGTTCCTTCACCCAACTTTATATCTGTTCCACGGCCAGCCATGTTAGTGGCGATCATAATATTGTACTTTTGACCGGCTTTTGCAATGAGCTTCACTTCTTGCTCTGCGCTTTTGGCATTGAGAAGTTGGAAGTCGAGGTCGGCTTCTTTTAGATATTTTGCAACTTCTACAGATTGAAGGATAGAGGTCGTTCCAATCAGGATAGGCTGACCGGTTTGGTGTTTCTCCTTAACGATTTTTGCGAGTGCCTTGTATTTTTGAGCTTTTGTCATAAATATGAGGTCAGCATAATCGACTCTTTTAACTGGTCTGTTGGTAGGTACTTTAATTACGTTCATTCCATAAAGATCTTGAAATTCAGTTGCTTCGGTCTTAGCCGTTCCAGTCATTCCGGAGAGCATCGGATACATTCTGAAATAGTTTTGTACCGTTATGGAGGCTCGAGTTTTGTTTTCCTCACTGAGCGATACGCCTTCTTTTGCCTCTAACGCCTGGTGAAGCCCGTCAGACAACGTTCTTCCATCCATCACTCTGCCAGTGAATACGTCTACCAGTTTTATTTGATCATGATCTACTATGTAATCTACATCCCGTTTGAATAGCGCGTGAGCTCTCAAGCTCTGAATGATGTAGTGATATAAAGACTGATGTTCTAAATCGTATAAATTTTCTATATCAAAGGCTTTCTCGACTTTTGATGAACCCTGTTCGTTAAGGTTCACGAACTTATTTTCTCGATCCAGTTGATAATCCGTGTCCTCTTCGAAGCTTCTTATCAACGAAGCGGCAACCTTGTGCAATTTTGGGCTGGACATTGTTTTACCAGCGATAATAAGCGGTGTTTTTGCTTCATCTATAAGTACACTGTCTATTTCATCAATGAGAGCGATATGGTAATTTCTTTGAACTTTCTGGTTTTGGTTATTGACCATGTGGTCTCTTAAAAAATCAAAGCCAAATTCGGTTCCGATTCCATATGTAATATCAGCTTTATACGCTTGTTTCTTTTCTGCAGATGATAATTTAGAGATGTTTAGTCCTGTCCTCATGCCTAAAAATGTATACAATGGTTTCAATGTTTCAAAATCTCGTTTGGCTAAATACTCATTAGCCGTAATTACGTGCACACCCTTACCTTCCAATGCTTTTAAATAACCAGCTATGGATGCTGCCAGAGTCTTTCCCTCTCCGGTAGCCATCTCAGCAATGTTTCCTTCGCTTAATATCAATCCGCCCATTAACTGCACGTCAAATGGCCGAAGTCCGAGCACTCGTTTGGAAGCTTCACGAACGACTGCAAATACTTCATGTTGTATATCTTTTAAAGGAGCACCATCGCGGATCTGTTTTTTAAAATGTAATGTTTTTGCCTGGAGTGCTTCATCTGAAAGTATACTGATCTCGCTTTCAAGACCATTAATATATTCGATAGATTTTAAATGCTTTTTAAGAGGTCTATCCGTCTTTTCAGTGAGGACTTTTTTGAGAGTTTCAATCATAAGCATTAAACACTCCTTAGACTATGTAATCATACATATTTTATCATGACATGGTACTGATTTACTAGTTTATTCCATAGAAGTTAAGCTGCAGATGTTAAGGTTTTGGCGAATTTGATCGAATTTTATCTAGATTAGTAGTGCTAACTCTAGTAAAATTTTTCAAAGTATTGTATCTTACTAGAGAGCCTAAAAAACACATATAATTTATCCGAAAATCATTACAGAGATAGAAGGAGGTTTTTTATTGGAATACCTAGTGGTCATTTTTTGCTTTATTTCTACGATTTTGATTACCCCTTTAGTTAAAAAAGCAGCATTAAGATTAGGAGCGACCGATCAGCCAAATGAAAGAAAAGTACATAAAGGAACAATGCCGAGATTAGGAGGTTTAGCTATATTTCTAAGTTTCCTTGCAGGGATCATTGTATTCTATCCTGATAGTACATATACGCTTCCTATTATTATTGGTGCAATTTTGATCATTGTAACCGGCGTAGCTGATGATTTAGTAGAAGTTTCGCCAAAAATAAAATTATTAGGTCAGCTTCTCGCTACCGGAGTCGTTATTTATGGAGGAGTGCAAGTTGAGTTCGTTAATCTTCCATTTGGGGGTCAACTGGAATTCGGAATGCTAAGTATACCGATCACTGTATTATGGATTGTAGGTATTACTAACGCTATAAATCTTATCGATGGATTAGACGGGTTAGCTGCAGGTGTCTCTTCCATAGCTTTATTGACCATTTCTGGAATGGCATTATTTATGGGAAACACTTTTGTAGTTATTGTAGGTCTTATTGTATTAGGTAGTACGTTAGGATTCCTTCTGTTTAATTTTTATCCCGCCAAAATATTCATGGGGGATACAGGAGCGCTTTTTCTAGGCTTCATGATTGCCGTTTTATCTTTATTAGGGTTCAAAAATGTGACACTATTTTCATTCATTATCCCTATCATTATTTTAGGTGTGCCGATATCAGATACTTTATTTGCTATATTAAGACGGAAATTGCAGAATAAACCGTGGTCTTCTCCGGACAAATCCCATTTGCATCATTGTCTGCTCAACTTAGGGTACTCTCATCCACAAGCTGTTCTGATCATTTATGCAGTAAGTTCTTTATTCAGTATAGCTGCAGTAGTTTTCTCACAGGCCACATTATTCGGTTCTTTAGCGGTAGTCGCATCATTGATACTAATGGTCGAACTGATTGCTGAATTCACTGGATTAATTGGGAAAGATTACAAACCTATCATAAATTTTATGAAAATTTACAAAACCCGTAAATAGCTGAAACGTCCCATGGGTAAAGGGATGAGCAGGCTAATTGTAAAGTTTTAGGTAGATACTCACATTATTCTGTGCTTTATTATGTAGAACAGTATGATATAATACGAGATATCTTGTGTCTTTTCGACATGAAGCATTTACATAATTGGAGGTACATCAATGGAAGAAACCATTTCTTTAAAAGAAATATTTGAAGTTTTGAAAAAAAGAATTTGGATGATACTTGCTATCACAGTAGGCGCTGCAGCGATTAGTGCAATAATAACCTTCTTCGTTTTAACCCCTACATATGAAGCATCTTCGGAGTTCATCGTTAATCAATCTGAAAGTGAGGATGCGAATACCCCTTATGATGTCAATGATATTAGAACGAATGTTGAATTAATTAGTACATACAATGTTATCATCAAAAGCCCCGCGGTATTAGATCAGGTTTCCGATAACATAGGGTTAGATATGTCAGCAGAACAGTTGAGTAATAAAATTCAAGTGTCAAGCGCTGAAGAATCGCAAGTTGTGAACGTAACGGTCACGGATGAGAGTCCTTCCATGTCTGTTGAAATAGCTAACAATACAGTAGAAACGTTTCAGGAGACCATTCCCACACTTATGAACGTAGATAATGTGAATATTCTCTCACCTGCTATGGAGAAAGCGGATCCGTCACCAGTAAGTCCACAGCCTGCGCTGAATATTGCAATTGCTATCGTGGTAGGTCTTATGGTTGGAGTGGGCTTAGCTTTCTTACTAGAGTATTTGGACAATACAATCAAAACAGAACAAGATGTGGAAAAGACTTTGGGATTACCTTTAATGGGAGTAATCTCTACGGTTTCTGAAGAAGATCTTGGGCCAGAGTCGATGAGCGGACAGAATAACAGGGCTTCCAAAGTTAGGGGTGAGTCGGTTGGCACGTAAAAAAAATAAGAAAAATGATTTGCTGGTGAAGGCAAGGAAAATTATTGCAAATGATAACCCTAAATCACCGATTGCTGAGCAGTATAGGACGATACGTGCAAATTTACAGTTCGCTTCCGTGGACAATGAATTGAATACACTACTTGTCACTTCATCTGGACCTTCTGAAGGAAAATCGATGACAGCAGGAAATATTGCTGCTGTATTCGCTCAGCAAGGAAAGAAAGTATTATTAGTTGATGCAGATTTAAGAAAACCGACCGTCCATCACTCTTTCCGCCTTAACAATACAAAAGGGTTGAGCAATTTCTTAGTAGGTAAAGAGGTTTTAAAAGCGACGACCCAAAATACCAATGTAGAAAACTTAGAGGTCATGACGAGTGGTCCGATTCCACCGAATCCTTCTGAATTACTCGGCTCAAAAGCGATGAGCAAACTTATTCTGGAAGCTCGGCAAACCTATGATCTGCTAGTATTTGATACACCGCCTGTGCTTGCTGTTTCTGATTCTCAAGTTTTAGCCAGTGAGGTCGACGGCGTCATGCTTGTGGTAAGAAGCGGCCAAACAGATAATTCTTCTGCGGAGCGTGCTAAAGAATTACTTGAGCAGTCCAAGGCTAATATTCTGGGCGTAGTTTTAAACGATCAGGAGAAAAAGAATAGCAACTATTATTACTACTATGGTAATTAAAGAAACAGGAGCAGGGAATGCTCCTGTTTCTTTTTGTCTAAAATTATCGAAATTTTGAATCGAATTATATATATTACTTGATTTATCAGAAAAATTACATTATCCTTTATTTTAAATTGTTTAAATGTGGAAAGGGGTCACTATAATGGTTACACCAGATACAAAGATAGCTCAACCTGGTAACATCGTAGAATTTGAAAGAAATGATATTACATTTAAAGGTAAAGTCATTCCTAGTCAATGCCAGCGCTCTGTCATAGTGGACTTGACGATTATGGATAATCTTGCTGAAGTAGATTTTGAATTTGAACGTACAGTAGTCGCGCACGAAAACTATAGGATATTGTCGTAATTTTCTGAAAAAAGTATTGTGCTTTTTGAAAAACACGATTATAATAAAGTCTATATCAAGCGACTTCTCCTTGAAAAAGGCAAACTTATTGAAAAATAAGGACGCAAAACTACGGGTCTAATATCCTTAGAGGATGATGATGGCCGGGTTGTCTAGGGTGAATGGTAGGGGGATCATTCATTGGACGATGTGAAGTTTGTGATGAAGTTGGATGCGGACTGGGTAGCCCTTGTAAAAGAAGCAGAAGAATTAGGATTGACTAAAGAGGAAGTACGCCACTCTATAGAAACGATGAAACAAATGAACCTGAAAGAGAGAGCTTAGAGTTTATCAAATGTTTCCCGAATGAGAGACGCTGAAATAGTGTGCTTATTCGGGGTTTTTTGTGATTACTTCAACTTGCTTAACCAATCTGTAGTGGGAAGCTCAGAGCACGATAAAGGTTCTGGGTCATACGAATACTTACATTATAGGAAAAACTTGCGAAACAGAGAATTTATCTCTGTACTTTTGTGCTAAAATAGAAACAGTTTTACAAACGATGGGGGAGTTTTATGGAAAAGTGTAACGAATGTGGAAATGAAGTACATTCTTTAGATAGTACTTGTGAAGAATGTATTTCAAATACTCGGGCAAAACAGCCGTCTTATTTTGCTGGTAGTGATGATTGGTTGAACGCCAGCCAATATTATGAACGCCATTATAAAGAACAAAAAAAGAATAAAAATAAAAATTGGAAGAAAGTATTTACTACTTTAATAACGGTTGCAATGGTGATCGGTCTATCAGTTACTGGATGGGCGTATCTTTCGAAAATTACTTCCTCTGAATATATTGTTCACGAATTTGAGAACTCCGTAAAAGGAAACGATGCTGAACGCCTATTGAACCTGATTGATTTTCAGCACGCTTCTGAATCATTCAAATTGGCACATGCTGAAAATATGGTTGAGCATTTCAATAAATCTTCCGGGGAGTTTGTAGAGACTTTAGGATATTTAAGAGCTTCGGCCGGCGGATCTGAGTTAGAAAAAGATCAAATGCTCCATGTCAGTAATCAAGGTTCCAAATGGTTGATGTTTAATGATTATAAACTGCAATTGACCCCAGAGAATATGGAAGTTTTCTCTACTCAATCAGGTGTGAAACTTTACTTGAATAATGAACAGGTTGGAACACTTTCTAAAGGAACTTATGAGCTTAGTGGACTGCCTCCAGGAGTTCATGAGTTAAAAGGTGTAGTAGAAATAGACGGAGAGACTTATGATGAGGCTGTAACAATAAATACATATGAACTTTCGGAAGAGAAGGTGGAAGTGAACTTCGAAGATCTTAATCCTCAAGCTGTCAAAGCTTCTTTAGAAGAAACGTTGGAAGCCGACTTACAACAGGCAGTGTCGGAGCATGTTGAAGAATATGTGACTGCTTTTAAAGAGAAAGATATAACTGTTTTCAATAGGATGAGGAATGATTCTTATTTAGAAGACACAAAACGAAGCATTGAAGAAATGGAAAGCCTGGGCCAGCATTATGATGGTGAAATACAGGGTGTTTTTTATGGTGAAGGAAGTCCTGAAGTAACAGTAGATGAAGAAACGGGAAGTTATAAATCGACTATGGTTGCATCGTTTGATATTCAGTCCGGGTACTATCTTGAAGGTGAGGGGGAGGATAGCGCTCGAATGAATAAAAATACGTATTCGTGGGAATATGATTTCACCTTTGATGATGAAGAGAGTTTATGGGTGATTACTTCTGGCAAGCCTATGACATCAACATCAATAGAAACGGCTCAGCTGGAATCTCATGATTATTAATTAAAATATAACGCTCTACATTTTAATGCGAATTGTTTCAGTTTTTGAATAGAAGAACTGGAATTACAAACGAATTAGCGTGAAAAAAAGCTCAGAATACCTATATTTGGTTCTGAGCCTCTTTTTCGTGGGAATGTTCAATTGTAGTGTCTTGACTGCAAGGTTTTGGCCTGAAAATCCTATTTCTAAAACTTTTGGGACAGAACCTATTTATTTTTTGCAATTTCATAAAACCTTAAGTGATCTTGATGCCGTTTAACATTAAAATTATACAGTTAAATCTTTTCTCTTCCAATGATAAGGTAATTCAATTCTTCATCAGAAAGATTATTGTACCGGCGTGAATTAAATAGGTAGAATACTATCCCTAGCAATACCCAGATTCCGAGAGCTACTAGAGATTCCTGCCCTAATGCAGCTGGTGAAGCAGGCAGTAACAATAGAATGAGAAAGATGATAGAACTGATCATTCCTAATAAAGATAATAGTTTTCTGCCGGGTGCAGCAACAGTTTTAATATTTTTGTCAGGCTGCTTATTGGACCATTTGAACATTTTATAAGCGGTTGCTGTACAGAAAAAGTAGGCAATGGCAACTCCGGTTGAAGACATATCGACTACCCATAAAAGTGCTTCACGTCCAAACCAAGGAGCAATTAAACAAATTGACATAGTAAATAATATTCCTACATAAGGCGTGTGGTATTTACTGTGCAGCGAGCGGAAAGCATTTGGTAATATTCTTGCACGGCCCATAGCAAAGGTCAATCGACTGGCTGATAAGTAAAAACCATTCAAACCTGTAAATATACCCATGCATACAGCTGCAGCAATGATGAATACGCCTGTTCGTCCCATATAGCTTTCAATGGCGTCGCCTGTTCCCCAGACAGAATTTTGTTCATTAATTTGTGCCAGCAGGTTCTGCCACGGCATCGTACTTGCTGTGATAATGATCATAAATGCGTAAGCAAGCCCTGCAGCTAATAGTGACCATATGATCAAGCCGAAAGCTTTTTTCGATTCGAACTTAAACTCTTCAGCTGCTTGAGGAATATTATCGAAACCTACGTAAGCGAAAGGTGCAATCGCCAGGATTGCCAATACAGAAGCAATGGCCGGCTGTGTTGGCTCAAAGCCAGGAGTGATGTTGGATAGGGATGGACCCTCAGTGAAAATGGCACCAGCCGCTAACATCAATATTCCTAAAATCAAAATAAGGCTGAAAATGAATTGAGTCTGGCCGGAAAAGCTGGTTCCTCTAATGTTCAATAAAGCAAAAACTACAAGTACCGTACTAGAGATCAAGATTTGTACGATAGATACATCATACCCGGCTACACTATAAAGTGTACCTATCGCTGCGAATTCAGGGAAAAGAAATTTGGCCAGCAGGGAGAGGGCTGATGCGTTCAAGGCTACAATACATATGTACCCAAGGGTAAGAAACCAGCCAGCCATAAATGCGAATCCACGGCCGAATCCTATGTAAGCGTAAGAAAATTCTCCGCCCGTTACCGGGAATTTTTCAATTAGGAAGCCGTAGCTGACTCCAATGACCATCATAAGAATTGCGCCTAACAGTATTCCTAAGACTACTCCTATAGGTCCAGCCTGGCCGATCCAATCAGTGGGCAATACAAAAGCTCCCCACCCGATTGCTGAGCCGAATGCGATGGCCCATACCCAATGAGGTTTTAGGGAGCGCTTTAATTGTCTTCTTTCAAGTTTTTCCATAAATAATTTTTCCTCCTATAGTGAAAAACACACAAATTCCATTTTACATTTTATGAAACGAATGTCCAGTATAACAATTGTATAATCATTTTCATTCAAATTCACTTAGTACCAACTATATTTGTTCTAACCTGCTGCAAAAAATCACTATTCTTATCGGAATAGTGATTTTTCGACACCGGTAAGCATTTTAATACTTATTTCCCGGGAAATTTTATAAGGTCATCAATTGATATCTTCTTCAGAGGATTGGTCTTCACCAGCAAATGATTCGGAATTCTTAGGGGCATCCAGATCCAGATGACTCCTCAATGCCTCTTGAATATTTTCTAAATTCGTTTCATTGATTTGGTAATACCAAATACCGTTATCATGATAGCCTCCTTCACCTTTTAACTGCATATCATCGAAATCAAGACCGTTTCCACTAATTACGTAATCCTTATATGAAGTCATTTCATCGAATGATAGGTTCGTTTTCATATGATTACCGATCGAATCGATAATCTTACCATAATTAGAAATAGAACCGAGACTGGCAGTCTTGTCTGTGATTGCTTTGATCATTTCCATTTGACGTTCTCCTCGCGCAAGGTCACTGTCATATTGCCTGGAGCGGACTAGTGCTAATGCTTCTTCTCCATTCACCGTCTGCCTGCCTTCTTCAAGCTTGATGGCACCTTTCTCATCATTGCTGTTTTGTTCGGCTAAGTCGAAAGGTACGTCATATTCGACTCCATTTATCGCATTAATTACATCGACAAATGAATTGAAGTTCAAGCGGACGTAGTAATCTACAGGGATATCAAACAAATTTTCTACAGTTTCTATTGTTGCGTCTATTCCACCGAAAGAATGGGCGTGTGTAATTTTATCGTAGTAACCGACTTCTGGAATATATGTGTAAGCGTCTCGCGGTATACTGACCAGCTTTACAGTTTTATCATCATTATTAAAAGTAGCCAGCACGAGGGCGTCCGCTAAACTACTGCTATTGCCGTTTTCACTTGCGCTTCGTTTGTCGCTGTCATCTACACCGACAAATAACATAGAAGTAGAATTCAAATCAGGAGTAACTATTTCCACGCGTTTTTCCGACTTTTCTCCTCTTGCTAATGAATCGTGAGAAGAATTAGCCGTTTCCCGTGCTTTGTCGGTCAAAAAAGCGGCATACCCTGCTGCAGCTCCTATCGACAAAAGGACAACTGCAGCGATTACCCAGAAAAATATTCTTATTTTTCTACTTTTCATCCCTATAATCTCCTTTTTTGTTCCTTGTATTATAGATCTGCGATTGTCTCCATATAGGAAAAACTCCCGACAGTGATAACTGCTTTATCGCTCGTTAAATTAATGATCCATTTCTTAAATTCATCAATATCGTTTTTTTTAACATATACGACTATTTCCACATTCTCCAAGTAATTAACCTTTTTTATAGGGTGGTCTGAATTTCTGATTTCATTCTCGAGTTTACCCAGGAGTGTGTACTCGGCTGTTACTTTAACTTCTTGCATGAGCTCTCTCTTGACGACTCCGGTAGCTTTGATCGCTTCAGAGACGGCACTTGAATAGGCGCGGATTAAGCCGCCGGCTCCGAGTTTCGTTCCTCCGAAGTACCTCGTCACTACCACCGCTGTATCTTTCAACTTCATTTTTTTCAAAACGTCAAGCATAGGAACTCCTGCAGTGCCGCTCGGTTCTCCATCGTCATTCGCTTTTTGAATTAGATCATGCTCGCCAATCAAATAGGCTGAACAATTATGTGTAGCATCAGAGTGTTTCTTTTTGATCGATTGTATAAAGGTTTGAGCTTCTTCTTCAGTTTCACATCTTTTAACAAATCCGATAAACCGAGACTTTTGTATGTTTATTTCATGATGTCCTTCTTTCATTACAGTTGTATAACATTCTAGCATCGTGATTTAACCTCCTAAATTTTTATTATATAATGGGTAGAGTAATTGGGGCAACTTATTGATGGAATTTGTCAAATGAACAACCACCCCCATAAATGGACTTAGGTCCTACGAATGATTATTGTGAACATTGATGGAGGAGACTTAAAATGGATGATTCTAAGTCTGGGAATAAAGCGCTTGACTATATTATCAAGGATATGGTCTCGACCGTTTCCAATAGTAAAGATGAGATTTTCCAGATTGGAGAAGATTCTCGTACCGAGTTTGAGAAGCTTAGCAAGGAATTGGAAACTATTAAGGTTAATGTAGCTACTTTGATAGACGATGGAGATGAACTGGAGCGCAAAGTCCGTTTATCGAGACTCAGGTTGGCAGAAGTCAGTAAGAAATTCCTGCAATACTCGGAAGACGAAATACGAAAAGTGTATGAACAAACTCATGGACTACAAATGGATTTATCGATGACAAGAGAGAAAGAGAAGCAGTTACGCGATCGGCGACATGAGATCGAATTAAGATTAAGAAACATAGATGAAACGATAGAAAGAGCTGAAGGACTGGCTGGTAAAATTTCGGTCGTATTGAACTATTTGACGGAAGATCTTAAAGACGTAACTGAAACTCTAAAGACTGCAAAAGAAAAACAGCAATTCGGTCTGCAGATTATTGAAGCCCAAGAGGAAGAAAGGCGCCGCCTCTCCCGCGAAATCCACGATGGCCCAGCTCAAGCTCTCGCAAATGTTATGCTTCGATCCGACTTGGTAGAACGAACGTTTAATGCCCGGGGAATAGATGAAGCATTAGAAGAGATGCGCAACGTCCGAAAGCTAGTCCGCTCTGCGTTGTATGACGTGCGCCGTATTATTTACGATTTACGGCCGATGGCGTTAGACGATCTTGGATTAGTACCGACCTTGAAAAAATACTTGGCGACGGTAGAAGATTACAATCAGACAACCATTGAATTTGTTTCCATGGGGAGCAGCCGGAGGATAGACAGTAAGTATGAGGTTGCCATTTTCAGGCTAATTCAAGAAGCCGTCCAAAATGCATTAAAGCATGCAGAAGCACGTACGATTGAAGTGAAATTCGAGCTCAAAGCCAGTTCGACGACCATTGTCATTAAAGATGATGGGAAAGGCTTCGACCCTTCTGTGAAGAAAGAAAAGTCTTTCGGGCTCGTAGGGATGCGGGAACGGGTAGAAATGGTGAATGGTGACTTGGATATCCATTCTGTACCAGGAGAAGGGACCATCGTAACGATTAAAATGCCATTAAATAGTTAAATAGTTGAAAAACTATGTAAAAAGGCGTGAATCGTTTATAATAGGAATTAGGATTAGGGTCGATCGACTAAAATAGATAAATAGAATTTAGAGAACCACTGCATTCGATTTAAAAAAAGAGATTCGGATGCTAAAAATTTAGGAGGTAGACTCAATATGACCAGAATCGTATTAATTGATGACCACAAATTGTTTCGTGAGGGAGTAAAAAGAATCCTTGATTTTGAATCCAGCTTTGAGGTCGTTGCCGAAGGAGACGACGGTTCAGCTGCGCTAGATATAATCGATAAACATAATCCTGATGTTGTTTTAATGGATATAAATATGCCGAGCATGAACGGTGTAGAAGCAACAGCCGAACTAACGAAAAGACATCCAAGTCTAAAAATTATCATCCTGTCTATTCACGACGATGAAAACTACGTCACTCACGCCTTAAAAACGGGAGCACAAGGTTATTTATTGAAAGAAATGGACTCGAACGCATTAATCGAAGCTATAAAGGTAGTAGGAAACGGAGGTTCTTACCTTCATCCTAAAGTAACTCATAATTTAGTGGCTGAATATCGCCGACTTTCGGATACGAGTTCAAATGAAGCGTTCCGTGCCATCGAGTACCGTAAACCGCTCCATCTCCTTACCCGCAGAGAATGCGAAGTGCTGCAGCTATTAGCAGACGGGCAGAGCAACCGCGGAGTAGCAGAGGCTCTCTTCATCAGTGAAAAAACGGTGAAAAACCATGTGAGTAATATTTTGCAGAAAATGAATGTGAATGATCGTACGCAAGCTGTAGTTACAGCAATAAAAAATGGCTGGGTAGAAGTCATATAATAGCTTGATAGAAAGCCCTCGCGTCTATGGACGTGAGGGCTTTTTTGGTGTAGTTAATATTTGCAGGATCCATAAGTAATAGGTCATACAATGACATGTCATGATGTATAGGTCTAAAATAACATTTTAAAACAACTGACAGAAAAAATTTATAGGTATAAAAGAATATTTAATTTCCAAATATATAGTGCAAATTTCATGTCATTCATGTAAAATAATACCTGTTAAATATCTATGTAACTTGTACATAAGGGATTGGGGTAGTTGAATGTGCAGAAGAAGTTTGGGATGTTGGTTGTTTGCGCATGTATTATTTTAGCAGTAATGTTTTTAGGAAGCTGGAACCTTCATGCTGAGGTTAAAGTCATGCTCGATGGGAAAGAAGTGAAGTATGATACCCCGGCTCAACTCATGAACAAGAGGACAATGGTGCCTATTCGATTAACTATGGAAAAGCTTGGAGCTGACATTGAATGGAGTCATACTAAGCGAGAAGTGAAGGTGTTTCGAGGAGAGGATGTAATCAGTTTAACGATTGGGGAGAAAGAGGCTTCAAAGAACGGTGAGATAGTACTTAACGATGCAGCTCCTGTGCTTAAGGGGAAGCGTACACTCGTGCCTCTTAGGTTCCTTTCAGAGAATTTCGGGTATGGTGTGGACTGGGATCATAGCACACGTACTGTATTCATTGATTCTGATGGAGTAGGGTTCAATCCATACGAAGTGGATGTTCCAGTCTTGATGTATCATCATTTGGAGAATGGTGTTTCTACTGGAGCAACCATCGACCCTGTAGTGTTCGAATCACATATGAAAGCTATACATAATAAAGGGTACAACACAATTACAGATCATGACTTAGTTGATTACTTAGAGAGAGGCAAGAAACTTCCAGACCAGCCGATATTAATAACATTTGACGATGGGTATCGCAGTAATTATGATTTGGCTTACCCCATTTTAAAAGAATTGGGGATGAAAGCTTCTATTAATTTGATTGCCAGCCGTATGAGTAATGATGTGAATGCTTTTCCGAATGAAATACCGAAGATGACGTGGGATCAATCTAGAGATAGTTTAGATGTTTTCACTTTTCAAGGACACACGTGGGATTCTCATTATAAAGGGAAGACTGCAGTTGGTACTAAAAGAGGGGTTATTACTGAGAGAATGTACGTTGGTGATAAATTGGAAACACAAGCATCTTTTGAAAATCGATTACGGAGCGACCTTTCAAAATCCAAAGAGATTATAGAAAAAGAGTTAGATGTAAGCGTTGTTTCTATAGCCTATCCTTATGGTAATTATAGTCGTGATACGATAAGGATTGCTGAAGAAGTTGGATATAAAATAGGCTTTACTACGAAAAACGGAGATGTTTCTTACGGAGAAGAGTCCGTGTTCGAACTAAAAAGAATTAATGGACATGGAAAGTATTCAGCTGATGATATGATAAATAAAATCGAAGAGGCATTACAATGATAATAAGTAGGATTAGGCAAGTGCATCGAGCGCTTGTCTGTTTTTTATATAAAGTAGAAGTGAAAAGTGTTACATTAGAAAATAGAAGAGTTGTTAATTTTATTTGAGTGAGAAATAAGATAGGAGTTTAAGCTATAAAAACAAGATTGTTATTCAAGTACAATGAAGATAAACGAAAAGAGCTATAAAAAATACATAGGTAAGGAGAATGGTTCTATGAAAACAGCGGTACTTACCGATAGTACAGCCTACATTCCTAAAAAAACAAGGCAGTCGAATAATATTCATATGGTTCCGCTAAATGTCGTATTTGGCCAGGAATCGTATCAGGAAGAAATAGACATTACGACAGATGACTTCTACGACATGGTGAAGGAATATGAGCAGCTCCCTAAAACATCACAGCCTTCGATCGGTCTGATGACTGAAAAGCTGGAGGAGCTTGCGAAAGAATACGACGCCGTAATTGCTATCCACTTGTCGAGCGGCATAAGCGGAACGTTCCAGGGGATAATTACAGCGGGTGACATGGTGGACGATATAGAAGTGTATGCCTTCGACTCTGAAACCAGCTGTCTGATGCAAGGGTTTTATGCTCTTGAAGCTTCGGAGCTTGCGAATAATGGAGCTCTGCCTGAACAGATTATGACCCGTCTTGATGAAATGAAAGAATCTATGCAGGCTTACTTCATGGCGGACGATTTAAGTCACTTACAGCGAGGCGGACGTTTGAACGGAGCTCAGGCATTCGTAGGGAGTTTGCTTCAGGTGAAGCCGGTTCTTCATTTTGTGGATACGAAAATCGTTCCGTTTGAAAAAATCCGTACACGTAAAAAGGCGCTGAAGCGCATACTTGCGCTGTTCGAAGAATCGATATCAAGCGAGGGCCGCTACAAAGCAAGCGTCATCCATGCAAACCGTCCTGAAGAAGCGGAGCAGATCAAACAGGAGATTGAAGCAGAGTTCGATCAAGTCGAAGTGACGATCAGCTATTTTGGTCCCGTCATCGGCACGCACCTCGGTGAAGGTGCGATGGGATTAGGCTGGTATCGCGAATCTTAACTGTTGAGCATGAGCCTATTTGTGAGACTCGAATAGGCTCTACTCTAATAAGAAGGTGATCATAGTGCTTCAAGAAAAGATATCTTTCTCCCGTGAACAGCTGGCAGGAAAGCTGCTCACAATGCAAGAACTCCCCTTTTCACCGGAAGACGTCAATGAGCTTGTACGTCAGTCCATCCTCAACAAAATACCTTCGATCGTCACGACTAAAGGCAAATCGGTTTGTCAGCGCTGCGGCAATGATCGATCCTATTTGTTCGCCGTTTTTCCACACTCCACTTGTAAAAATAATACCTGCTTATACTGCAGAAACTGTATCATGATGGGGCGGGTCACTCAGTGTGAGCCGCTATATGAGGGAGCTGCTGTCATATGGCCTCAGCACGCAGATCCGTGCAAGTGGGATGGACAATTGACGGTCAGTCAAGAGGCGTCTGCTCAAAGAATTGTTTCAGCCATTGAACAAAAAAGCGAGCTTCTCGTTTGGGCTGTCTGCGGGGCAGGGAAAACGGAAATGCTGTTTCCCGGCATTACTGCAGCTCTTCAGAGAGGCTTACGAATCGTCTTGGCTACTCCACGTACTGATGTCGTGCGTGAGCTGCTTCCGCGCTTTCAACAGGCGTTCCCGCAAGTCCGGATTCAGGCGTTGTACGGAGATTCTGAAGAAAAGCAGGGAGACGCCCAACTGCTTATTTCCACGACCCATCAGCTCTTTCGATACTCGCGGGCTTTTGATGTAGTCATCATCGACGAGATTGATGCCTTCCCGTACCATAACGATGACTCTCTTCAATTCGCTGCAGGAAGAGCTGCTAAAACCGACGCTGCACGCCTATATTTAACGGCTACTCCTCGAAAAAAAGAAAAGGCTAAAATTAGAAAAAGAACGCTCCCCGCAGTCTTCATCCCGCAGCGTTTCCACGGTCATCCTCTTCCTGTGCCAAGACTTAAGCTCATTCTTACCTTAAAACGCCATTTATCCAAAGGGCGATTGCCTCAATCTATAATAAAAACAATTCAGATTCAGCAAAAAGGAAGCCGCCAGCTGCTGCTTTTCGTTTCGACGATTACCTATGCAGGAGCGGTCAAAGCCTTTCTTGAAAATGACTTTAATGTGGCCTCAGTTCATGCAGAAGACCCGGAACGGGGCGAAAAAGTCCAGCGCTTCCGCGATCGGACAATCGACATTCTTGTGACGACGACCATCTTAGAACGCGGAGTGACATTTCCTTCCGTCGATGTCTTTGTCATTGACGCTGGTCACCACGTATTTGATGAAGCTGCTTTAGTACAAATCGCCGGGCGGGCAGGACGAAGTCCGGTAGACCCTGACGGAGATGTAATATTCTACCATTTTGGTAAAACAAACGCCATGCTGGATGCTCAGGAAGCCATCATTTACATGAACAAAAAAGCGAGGAAGGAGCTATGAGGTGCCTCATCTGTTTTGAACAATTGCTTCCCAAAGTGGATTGGACCAGCTTTTTGACCGTGCAAAAGCCGATCAAACTCTGTGTTTCCTGCATGGAGAAGTTCGATGTCATCGATGAGCCCGGCTGCAAGGGATGTGGACGGAAGGAGGGCAACGGTTTGTGCTTCGACTGTGAGCGCTGGAATCTGTCTGAGTACAGCGGGGTTCTTGAGGAGAATGTGTCGGTGTTTGGTTACAACGATTTCGCAAAAGAGCTGGTTGCGCGCTGGAAGTATCGGGGGGACTTTACGCTCGTCCATGCCTTTGCTGAAGCTGTCCAGACGAAGTATAAAAACCACTTTCACGGGATGGATGCAGAGCTTGGAGCAATTCCTTTGAGTGTGGAGAGGTTGTTGGAGCGGGGGTTCAACCAGTCGGAAGCAGTCATAGCAATGCTGGGTGCGTCTCCTCATCATTTTTTTAAAAGAAAAGGGAATGAAAAGCAGTCTAAGCGTGGCCGGGTAGAACGGATTATGGGGGAGAATCCGTTTGTGCTTATGGACAGTGTAGAATGTCCGGTGGTGCTGGTAGATGATATTTATACGACGGGAATGACGGTGAGGCATTTGGCTCGTCTGCTTAAGGCGAATGGGTGTCCGCGAGTGCATTCGTTTACGGTTTTTCGCTAGTACATCTTTTGATTTCTGTATTATTGCCGATATAATAGAAAAAGAGTAGTATGGGAGGATTGGGTGATGGCTGAATTAGCGAATTGTCCTAGGTGTCATGCGTTGTTTATGAAGGGGCCGGCGATAGTCTGCAATGATTGTGTGAAGCGAGAGGAAGAGGACTTTCAATTGGTGTATTCTTTTGTAAGGAAAAAGGAGAACCGGACGGCTGCGATTCCTGATATTGTGAGGAAAACGGGTGTGGAAGAGTATAAGATCCGTGAGTTTGTGAAGTCGAAGCGGCTCCACCCGGCCCAATTCCCGGCATTATCTTATGGTTGTGAGCGGTGCGGGGCGGATATCCGTGTGGGACGTCTGTGTGAAGACTGTACTATATCCATCAGGTCTGGGGTACAAATGCAGGATGAACTGGATTACCTGGAGGCTTGCAATAAGAAGGAAGGCTTAGGTCCTGTGACTTATTATACGGTGAATGATGACAACCGCTAAACTGTTTCCATAATTGGACGATATACAAAGTAACGACAGGCTGGAATGAAAGAGGTGAATGATATGAAAATCAATGGGCCGAACCATTCGAATTTTAATCCATATCAAAAGCAGATGAACAAACAGGACGAAGTGAAGCAGCCGCTAAAACAGCAGCAGGATAAAGTAGAAATTTCTTCTGCCGGTAAGGCGCTGCAAGACTCAGGGAAAACGAATGAGACACGTCAAAATTATATAAATGAAATTAAAAGCCAGGTAGAGAATGGGAATTATAAAGTTGACCACCAGCGGACAGCTGGAAATATAGTGGATTTCTTTTCGGATAAGAAGTAAAGGAGAATGACGTTGACAGCTAAATTAATTATCGATCATCTGGGACGGATGAAGCAGCTGCATGAAAGTCTGCTTGTCCTCTCGAGGAAAAAGACGGAAGCTTTGAAAACGAACGATATGGATGCTTTGCAGTTGTGTCTGTCACAGGAGCGGAAACATGTGTCAGCGATTAATTCGTTAGAAAATAAACGCAGTGCAGCCGTTAAGGAATGGGCAGCTGGAAAGCAGGGCTTTGCGGATGCTGTGCCGACGGTTTCTGATATTATTAAGTGGAGCCGTTGGCCGGATCGTGAGCAGCTTCAAGAAATGTACAACTCTTTCATTTTAGTGCTGGCCGACTTGAAGCAGCAGGAAGTATTGAACGGTGAGCTGACGAAGCAGTCGCTGCAGTTCATAAATATGTCGCTTGATTTATTGCAGCCTTCTTTAAATAATTTAAATTATGGTCATGCATCTGGATCGAACGGGCAGAATCGCTCCGTATTCGATTCACAGGCGTAATCGAAGAGGAGAGGTTTTATGGGATCAACTTTTGGCGGGTTGGAAGTGGCCAAACGCGGGTTGTTTGCCCAGCAATCTGCATTACATACGACGGGGCATAACATATCGAATGCGAATACAGAAGGATATACGAGGCAGCGAGTTAATTTTGAATCATCCGGACCTTATCCGCCGGCTTCAAGAAACCGTCCGGAAATCCCGGGGCAGGTGGGCAGCGGTGTTCAAATTGGAGCGATTGAACGAATTCGAGTAGGCTATCTTGACGATCAGTATCGGAGTGAAAATAATAAAGCCGGTTACTACGAGGCTCGTGCCGATGAGCTTGGCCGCCTTGAGGAAATTATGAATGAACCTTCGGAGGATGGATTATCCAAAACAATGGATCGCTTCTGGAATTCCCTTCAGGATCTAGCGGTCAATCCAGAAGATTCCGGTGCCCGTTCGGTCGTGCGTCAGCGTGGACAGGCCGTAGCGGAGACGTTCAATTACTTGTCGAACACGTTGAACAATGTGCAGGAAGATATTTCGGCGGAAATCGAAGTGACGACGAAAGAAATTAACTCAATGGCAAATCAAATTAACAATTTGAATCAGCAAATTGCGGAAGTGGAGCCTCACGGTATGGTTCCGAACGACTTGTATGATGAGCGCGATAACTTGATTGATAAGCTTTCCGGCCATGTGAATATCGACGTATCCTACGAAGAACCTCCGTCATCCGCTGATCCGATGGCTACTGGGAAAGCGAACATTACCATTATCGGTGAAAATGGAGCAGCCCTCAAGCCGAATCTAGTAAACGGAGCAGACAACTCTACTAATGAATTAACTGTCAATTCCAACGGTGAAGGGTTGACGACATCAGTTGGGCTCGGTGGCGGGGCAATGACGGTCGAGGATTTCACTTCCATCGGAAAGCTGAAAGGTTTAATGGATTCGGGAGGTTATCTTAACAACGACGGTGGTGCGGTCGGAACATATGAAAATATGCTGCGTGACTTAGACAAAATGGCCACAGGATTTACCGAAGCTTTCAACGAAGTACATAAGAGCGGAGAATCATTGAACAGTGTTGCAGACGATGTGGAAGTCCCTGCCTTTTTTGAAGTGTTGGGAGAGAAAAATGAAGAAGGCGTAATCGAAGGCTTGGCTGGTCAATTAGACATTACGGATGAGATAAAAGCAGACGCCGATCATATTGCAGCGGCTGATGAAGCTTTGTCGGGTAATGGAGATAATGCATCTGCTTTAGCTAATGTGCAAAATGATGCCAATGAGCTGTTTGGCGAAGAAACGTCTTTAGATGATTACTATGAATCTATGATCGGCGCCATGGCTGTGGAAACACAGGAAGCTCAGCGCATGCAGGGCAATACAACTACATTGAAAGATTCGGTTCAACAGCAGCGTGAGTCCGTCAGCTCGGTATCTTTAGATGAAGAAATGACGAACATGATTAAATTCCAGCATGCTTACAACGCTTCGGCACGGAACATCACGGTTGTGGATGAAATGTTGGACCGTATCATCAATCAAATGGGCGTCGTGGGAAGGTAGGTGAGTAGTACATGCGTGTAACTCAAGGAATGTTATCGAATAATATGCTGCGTAATTTAAGCAGCAGCTACGGGGATTTAGGAAAGTATCAAGAACAGCTCTCAACCGGCAAAAAAATCAGCAAACCCTCCCAGGACCCTGTAGTGGCGATGAAAGGCATGAACTATCGTTCTCAGCTTGGTCAGGTGGAGCAATTCCAGCGTAATATCGGGGAAGTTCATAATTGGATGGATAATAGTGATGCCGCTTTAGATGAAGCGACCCAGGCGGTTCAAAGGATCCGAGAGCTGAACGTACAGGCAAGCAATGGGACGTATGAAGGCGAGGAACGGGAGAATATCGCTAAAGAAGTGCGCCAATTGAAAGAGCATTTGGCTGAGGTAGGCAACACACAAGTCAACGGCAAATACATCTTTAATGGAGCGAATACGACGGAGAAACCGATTGATCCTGATACGTATGAGCTGAACGTCAGTGATGCATCGGTAGAAATCGAAGTGTCCTCAGGAGTTAAAATCCAGGCAAACATTACACCGAGCTCCGTGTTTAACGAGGACTTATTTGCTGATATAGAAAAATTCGCTTTCGATTTAGAAAGCGGCGCAAGTGAAGACGAGCTCAGCAGCAGTTTGAGCCAAATGGATAATCATGTGAACAGCTTTGTCGGCGAGCGTGCCGATTTAGGCGCGAGAATGAACCGTGTCGAGCTGATTGAGGACCGCTTAGGCACTCAGCAGGTGAGCGCTACTAAAATGATGTCCGATAATGAAGATGCGGACATTGAAAAAGTGATTACTGACTTAAAAGCACAAGAAAGTGTTCACCGGGCCGCGATGGGCGTAGGTTCCCGGATCATTCAACCGTCGCTGATGGACTTTCTTAGATAAGGCTGTCTCTTTGCAGAGGCAGTCTCATTTTTTAGAGGAGGTGTTTTCGGATGGCTGTTTCACAAATTCAAATAAAATCAACACCGGCAAGACTGGCATTAACTATAGACCGTGGACAGCAGACGATCCGTCAGCCGAAAGCGCAGCAATCAATCCAGCAGCCTAAAGCGGATCTGTCTATTCAGCAGCGGCCTGGCAAGCTTACAATCGATCAGACAAAAGCCTGGCACAATATTGATTTAAAAAATGCACTTCTGCGGACAAAAGAAACGGCACAAGTCGGTGAGCAAAAGTGGATGCAGGGGGTAGCCCGTGTCTCTTCAGAAGGCGATGAGTTGATGAAGATAGAAAATGGAGGCAACCCGATCGCGTCTCAAGCTGAGCGCAACTCAGGATTTGACTTTGACATTCAACTCGGACGCTCCCCGACCCACGAGTTAGTAGATCTTCATTATCAGCCGGCCGAAGCTGATATCTCTGTCCAGCGAAACGAGCCGGTCATTAATGTGGAAAGAAGAAACCCTGAAACCTCCTTTCAACAAGGAAAAGTAAGTACCTATATGCAGCAGTACCCGGATATACAAATTGACTGGAAAGTGTAAGGAAGGTGGAAATCATGAACATTGCGACGAAATACTTTGGCGATATCAAAGTGAAAGAAAACGACTGCATTACGTTTAAAAAAGGAATCCCGGGCTTTGAAAGCTATCACACATTCATATTGCTGCCGGTAGACGAAACCAGCCTGTATCTCGCCCTGCAATCAGTGGATGAAGCAGGCGTTGCGCTCATCGTTACCAATCCGTATTTATTTTATAAAAATTATGAATTCGACCTGGACGAAAAATCACAGGAAGGACTTGGCATTACTAAGCCCGAGGATGTGGCCATATATAGTGTTGTCACATTGAAAGAGCCGTTCGCTCAGTCCACCCTTAATCTGCAGGCACCGATCATTATGAACATCAATAACGGTCAGGCGAAGCAAATCATCCTGAACCAAACGACCTATCGCACAAAGCATCCACTGTTTACAAATGAAGGCGGTGAAACCTATGCTCGTCCTTAATCGAAAATCAGGAGAATCCGTCCGCATAGGTGATGACATCGAAGTGAAAGTCGTATCTATTGAAGGCGGTCAGGTGAAGCTAGGGATCGAAGCACCTAAGCACATAGAAATCCACCGCCAGGAAATTTACGTGGCCATACAGGAAGAGAACGCCGAAGCGGCTACATTCTCAGGGGATTTACTAGATTTGCTGAAAAATTCGTCCAATTGATAGTCTTGGCAGTGCTATAGTTTCTGTTTCAGCTTCACGAGCTCAAGTGAAAGCTTATTAAAATAGATTAGTCCTTTCTATTTACAACTTTGGAACGTCTTCTGAGAACTTAACAGCAGCAACTCGTATCAAAGACTTGGACAAGGCCGAGGAAATGATGACCCAAACGAAGAATTCTTTTTTAGGGCAAGCATCTCAAGCGATGTTAGCTCAAGGCAATCAGCATCCACCATGATTTCTTCAGTTACTACATTAATATATTTGGAAAGGACCTTATTCATAGGGTCCTTTTACTAGGAGGAATTTTTGACTGAGTTATTTAAGTTAACTTTTTTCTCCTTTCATCAATAGCGTGAAAATATATTTACTCCCCTTAACCCAGTTATCACGAAACCCTCCACAAAACAGCCCATACAATAGACACCTCCATTTCATCTAACCACTCAACAATCATAAAAAATAACCGATATAAAAACTAAACCATATAACATGGGGAGTTGTTGAAGGTGGATGTCAAAAAAAGCATGACCCAATCACAGCTCCTGCACAGAAGCACAATCCAACTTAGTGATATTTCAGCTGTTCAGGAGAATTTGAAGCAGATACAGAAGGAAAAAGATAAGAGCACTCCATATCTCGGCGGTGCGCCCGATAAACTGCATGCTGGAGAGATTATTGCTAAGATGAATGAGTTGTTGGATTATGAGCCGACGTCTTTGCGGTTCGAGATGCATGATAAATTGGATGAGTACTATGTGACGATCGTCGATATGAAGACGAGAGAGGTCGTGAAGGAGATTCCTCCTAAAAAGATGCTGGATTATTATGGGGCGATGGCTGAGTTTCTTGGTTTCATCGTAGATGACAAAATATAAGAGGTGATTTGATGAGTGATATGCGAGTTGGCGGGCTGGCTTCCGGTATTGATACTGATACTATTATCAGAGATTTGATGGAAGCTGAACGGATGCCGCTGAATAAGATGGAACAGGAGAAGACGAAGCTTGAGTGGCAGCGTGATGAGTACCGAGATGTAAATAAGAAGTTTCTTGAGCTTGATAATTTAGCGCTGGATATGAAGCTTGATCGTACATATCAATCAAAAGAGGCTTCTTCCTCTAATTCTGCCGTAAGTGCGAAAGCTAGCTCGAGTGCTGGGGAAGGCCGATATAGTGTGGAGGTTACTCAGCTTGCCTCTGCTGCTTATAATTACTCTGAAGGAACGATTACGGGTGGAAACGATGAGTTTGATCCTGATGCTTCGTTAGATTCTCAAAGAGGTTTCTTTGCCAATGGACTGGATGAAAGTGACTTTGAGATTAAGACATACGGGAAAGATGGAGAAAAATCTCATGTGTTTTCCATTGATTCAAGTGATTCATTAAATGATGTTCTAGAAGAAATTAATGATTCTCAAATCGGCGTGAGGGCTTTTTATGATAAAAGTGCCGATAAAGTGATGATTGAGCGAGATGAGACGGGAAATTACAACTCCGATGGAAATGAAATCGATTTTGGCGGTGGACCGAACTTTTTAACGAGTACCTTAGGTCTCACCGGTGAAGAAAAAGGCGGGAGTGACGCAAAGTTTACGTATAATGATAGTGGCTTTGAAATTACGTCCCATGACAATAATTACTCAGTTAACGGTGTCGACTTTACTCTTCACGAAGTAGGGAAATCTACTGTCAACGTTACTAATAACGTTGATGGAGCTGTTGAAAAAATTACTGACTTCGTTAATAAATACAATGACATCATCGAAAGTCTGGGTGATAAGCTGAATGAAAGAAAAAATCGTGATTATCCCCCTTTGACCGAACAGCAGAAAGAAGCTATGGAAGAGGATGAAATTGAGAAGTGGGAGGAGCAGTCGAGAAAAGGCCTGCTTCAAGGAGATTCTGTCTTGTCCGGCGCTCTCGCTCAAATGAGGACAAGCTGGTACAGCAAGGTCGAATCTGACGGCGAGTTTAATATTCTTTCGCAAATCGGCATTGAAACGTCCTCTAATTACCGCGACCGTGGTAAGCTTGAGGTCGATGAAGAAAAGCTTCGCAATGCTTTAAGCGAAGATGCTTCTTCTGTAAAATCCCTTTTTTCTAATGATGGAGAGGGTGATGAGAAGGGGATTGTACGCCGTCTTGAAGATATTATCGGCAGTACGCGGACTTCAATTGAACGCAAGGCTGGAAAAGAGACGAGTACCAATCAAAGCTTTACTTTAGGCAGGGAATTAGTGAATGTCGACCAGCGTATGCTCAGCTTTGAGAGTAAGCTGACGCAAATCGAAGACCGCTACTGGTCGGAATTTGGTGCCATGGAGAAAGCAATTCAGGAGATGAACTCACAATCAGCTTATATTCAACAAAACTTTTCAGCAGGTATGATGTAATAATATAAAGGAGTGTTTGTTTAGATGTCAATCCAAGCCTATCAAAACAACTCAGTAGAAACAGCTTCTCCAGGCGAACTTACGTTGATGCTTTATAACGGATGCATTAAATTCATCCGCGCTGGCAAGAAAGCTATGGAAAATAATGAGATTGAACAAAAAAATACCGTCATTCAAAAAGCGCAAGCGATCATTCGTGAACTGATGGTGACGATGAATCAGGATTACGCTGTGGCTGAGGATGTTCTTCCACTGTATGAGTATATGAACCGTCGGCTAATCGAAGCTAACATTCAAAATGATCCGGCTATTTTGGATGAGGTGGAGGGGTTGGTGACCGAGTTCCGTGATACGTGGAAACAAGTGCTTCTCCAATCCAGAAAAGCTCAATATGGCGCAGGCGGAACAGCTTAGTATGGGGTGGCAGCATTTTTTAACGATCACCGAACTTTTATCTAAGGAAGTAAATCGCAAAGTCACCGACGATAATCGCCAGGAAGTTGTCCAGGAAATCCAGCGGTTACTTGGCGAGCGTTCGGCGATCATTCAACAGCTTCCTCAACCTCAAACCAATAAGGAAAAAGAAATTGTTCAAACTGTGATGAGTTTGGACCTCGATATTAATCAGAAGCTTGAGTTTCTTTTTAACGGGTTGAAGGTTGAGCTTCGGCAGATGAGAAGGCAGAAATCAAGTACGCAGCGCTATATGAACCCTTATCAAAGTGTCTCCTCGTTTGACGGCATGTTTATGGACAGAAAAAAATGAGACAGCGTACAGTTGAAGAGCAGGAGATGCTTTATGAATACATGCAGGTGTTGACGGGAGTAAGCGAAGCTTTTCAGTACTTAGATGGAGCGAACATGAATAAGCAGGGGCCAAAGATCGTCTTCAGGGACACGATTAAGGCTTTTGAAAAAATGCACCGGTCTCATACTCATATCGTGGATGTTCTCGATGATCCTTTCTATTCTCAGGAACTGTTGACTGATTTCCATGATGTAATTGTAGTGTTTGAGGAATGGGTCCAAGCAAAAGCGGCTGATAAGAAAAGTCTGACGTTGAACCAACAGCTGATTCCCTCCTTTGAAAGGTGGAAGTCAAAGATGCAGGCTTACATTTTCCCTTATATTTCTCATTAAAAAGAGCCTTTCACATCGGAAAGGCTCTTTTGCTTATTCTTCAATGAATGTCGTATCGACTAATCCATTCAAGTTCGGTTTTTCTTCAAGGAATTGTAGTTCATAAGAGGAGTCAGCGAACATTTGGATTTCATTCGCTTCAACTTCATACGTGAAGTTCATGCGCTCCCATGAGCTGTCTACCACTTCTTGGGATAATTCCTGATCAGTGATCTCTTTAATTTGTGCGATTGCTATTTCTTTCGATTCTTCAGGGTTCTCGTTTACGAAGTCTGTCGCTTTTTTATGTGCATCAACTAAGTTTTGGATCAATCCCGGGTCTTTCTCTTTCAACTTTTCGGAAGTTACAAAAACAGAAGCAGGCATATTTTCGTTATGAGCGACTTCGTCATTTTGGAAAAGCACTTCTCCGGTACCTTGTGCTTCGATGTAAGCGGCCCATGGTTCAGGTACAGCTGCTACGTCGACTTTTCCAGATTCGAACATACTGCTGTAAGTGGCCGGTTTACCTGTGACGTGTTTCATTTCGCCGTCCAGACGATCAGAAGTGATTCCAAATTCATTTTTCATCATCGTTTCAAATTGAACATCGTGTGTACAACCGACACGAGGAGAGATAAATGTTTTTCCTTTAATATCTTCAGCAGATTCGATGTCTGCGCCATTTCTAGCCATAATGACGGTACCGCCCGTCGCTCCGGCTGCAACGATATTGATTTTCGCTCCACTTGTAAAGTGATTCATTGCTGGCCCCGGTCCTACAATTCCGCCTTCGATTTCCCCGGTTTCAATCGCCGTCATGAAGGCTGAACCATCAGGAAAATATTGATAATTTACGTCTGTTCCGTCTGGTAAGGTTTCTTCATAAAACCCTTTATCTTCTGCTACCATTCCTGCCGCATGATCGATGTTAGGGAAGTAACCGATAGTCACTTCATCTTTGTCTGAGTTTCCACTTCCTGAAGTGGAGCTGCTTCCGCAAGCAGAAAGTATTCCGATTAATATAATAAAGCTGAATCCTGTAATTAATTTTTTCAATATAACTCTCCCTTTCTATATTCAAGATAAACCCCAACGGTTTCTTACATTTTTCTCTAGTTTTGAAAATACGAATTGATCAACGACTGCTCCGATAACGCCAATAATGACGATAATCGCAACGACCTGATCCATACGTGCATAATCCTGAGCGTAGGCTAGTGAATAGCCTAGCCCCGGTCCGTTACTTAACAGCTCACCAGCCATTAACGCTCGCCAGCTGAATGCCCACGCTAAGCGCAGCCCGGTCATAAAATAAGGTACGCTTGAAGGGATTTCGACTCTGAAAAAAGAGCTGATGCCTCTCGTTCCCATAGTTCTTGCGGCTCGTATGAACTGCGGGGGAACACTTTGGATTGCGGTTCGTACGTTTAACGCCATAACAAACGTTCCACCGAGAACAACTACGAAAATAACAGCGAACTCTGAGAATCCGAATAACATAATAGCGAGCGGTACCCAGACGATACTCGGAATACTCTGCATGGCAATTAAATACATGCCGGCGGTTTCATCCGCCTGCTTCGACTTGCCGAGAATTACTCCGATCACTGTGCCAAAACCAATCGCCATCGCTAATCCTATGAATAAGTGCCTGAAACTGGCGCCTAATGCTCCGAGAAAGTCTCCAGTAGTAAATCCATTATAAAGAGCTTCCCAAACACTTGTAGGAGATGGGAAAATGATTTCTTCCAAAATGCCTGCGGTGAAAACTAATTGCCAGATACCTAAGACAGCGACTAGAAAAAGGATGCGTTTAATAAGAATATTCAAGTTCATCGTTTAATTCTTCCTTCAGTACTTTATTGATTTCTTCTTTTAGCAGATTCATCACTTTATCTTCCATCTCAATCACTCGTTCGTCAGATCTTATTCTAGGTCTCGGAATATCGACGTTATAATCAGCGATAATACGGCCAGGGCGAGTGCCCATAACGATGATGCGATCAGAGAGCTTGATTGCTTCCTGGATACTGTGAGTGACGAACAGTATCGTTTTTTGAGTCTCTTCCCAAATTTTGATGAGTTCATCGTGGAGTATGTGACGAGTCTGTTCATCAAGAGCGCCAAACGGTTCATCCATGAGGAGAACTTTAGGATCCATTGCTAAAGCGCGTGCGATTGCTACACGCTGCTGCATGCCGCCGGATAATTCATACGTGTAATGTTTTTTGAAGCGGCTCAAGTGAACCATTTTCAAAAAATGGTCGGCTCGTTTTTCAGCTTCCTGCTTAGACATGGTGGATTTTAATGGGAAGGTGACATTATCACGCACATTAAGCCAGGGGAACAATGAGGGCTGCTGGAAGACCATGCCCCGGTCCGGGCCTGCCTGTTTAATTTGTTTGTCTTCTAGCTGAATCGTTCCGGATGTAGCATGTTCCAGGCCTGCTACCATCGAAAGTAACGTGGATTTCCCGCAGCCGGAGGGTCCTAATAGCGATACAAATTCTTTTCTGTCTATTGATAAATCAATGTTAGAAAAAACTTCAAATTTTCCTTTTTCCTTATCTTCGAATGTTTTTCCTACGTCATTTAATTGAAGAAACATGTGATCCCTCCCCTATATATGTATAATTCCTATAAACTTAGTTGGTTTTAGCTGTAGTTTTAGATTATACCATGATTCAAGAAACGTGCAATGATTCTCATTGAATTATTGAAATATTTTTAAAAGTTAGAAGAAATATGATGTGTTGTGAAGAAATTATCGTAGTTTGTGGTTGAATTATCTCACTCATTGGTCGAATTAATTCCGTCATTGGAGGAAATAATGGCAAAACCGCTCCCATTTAAAGGAGACGGTCATTATTTTCTTCAATAGAAGGTAAAAGCGGCCTTTAGTGCTTCCCACTGCAGATAATGGTAAAGAAGCAAGCAATTTATTAGCCGTCGAGGAGGATTTCATAAATCAGAATTCGCGGAAATTTCTATTTTTGATGGTCAATTTTAGAAAAACAGAATAATCATGCAAAGCTCTCTCATGATTTTGACGTGGAGAAGGTGACATCGAATGTCTTGTGCAATTTGACATGGAGTTTGTTTTTAAATAGTAGAAAAGTGATTCTTGTCCAATATAAATGAAGAAGAATTTTCTATAGTCGTTTTCGATGATTGTGTAACTGGCATGTGTTCGAGGGGGGCTTCGAGGTAAAGCTTCTTTTTAAAAGGGGCCGGGAGTTTTGCAAAAGCTTACTTAATCCTTTCTATAATCTATGTAAATAATATTCTCTAACTATTTTAAAAAACATATACAAGAGGTAAGAATAATATAATACCTACATCATCTGTTTTAATTCGACCATATTCTTTCAAAATTCAACTATTAAATGGAATTATTCAACCAACTTTCATGGTATTTCCTCCAATTCCACAAAAGTTCGACAATGATTATTGTAAAGTTCAGAAAGTTTATGCAGGAATGGGCAAGGGTATGGTAGAATATAAACTACATAAGGATGAAAGGAGGACACTTGTATATGTTAAATTATAACATTCGTGGTGAAAACTTAGAGGTGACGGATCCCATCAAAGATTATGTTCAAAAAAAGGTGGGCAAATTGGAGCGTTATTTCGAGACTCCGCCGTCTTCTGAAGTTCACGTTAATTTAAGTGTCTATAATGATGAGCAGAAAATCGAGGTCACAATCCCGATGAAAAATTTACTATTGCGTGCTGAGGAGCACAATTCAGATTTATATGCTGCCATCGACCTTGTTGTAGATAAATTAGAAAGACAAATCCGTAAATACAAAACAAAAGTGAACCGGAGATCCCGTCAGGAGGGCGCTCCAAAATATGTATTCGCTGAAATGGAAAGAGAAGCTCAAGCCGAGAAATATGATAACGATGAATCCGAAGTGGAAATTGTAAAAACGAAGCGTTTCGACCTGAAACCTATGGACAGTGAAGAAGCCGCTTTACAAATGGATCTGCTTGGACACGCGTTTTTCGTATTCACTAACGCGGATACAGATGAAACGAATATTGTCTACAAACGTAGAGACGGACGATATGGCTTAATTGAAACTTAATTAGAGAAAAGGGCAGCCTCAGTAAAATGGGGCTGCTTTTTAAATTCATTTAATATAACGAAGATCCCCAGCACCTTAGTAAAAATGTCCATTATAATCCACTTTCCTTCTACTCAAAAATGATTTTTATATCCTTCCTCACGATTGATTATCGAAATTCCGCCTTTTTTCTTTCAATTGCTTCCATGATATAAATAAATAGTAACAATCCTACCATGGAGGCGAAATCATGACCCGTACTTACACTTGCTCAGATTGCGTTCATTTATATGAACGTTTAAAACAACAAGAAGAAACGATTGCTCAGCTCGTAGAAATCATTGGTACGGCTAATCGACGTATATATGAAGTCGATCAGCGTCAATCGAACATGGAGCATCAGTTGATTCGTGAGCAGCAACCCCGCTTGGCCCCTTCTCCTTCCTTATAATCGCCTCCGCCGATCGGGCAGTTCACCCCCGGACTGCTCCGTCGGTATTTCTTCGCTCAGACCGGTCCTTCACGTTCTCTGATTTGTTGTCATTTCGCTGTTCTTAGTGTTATGATAAGGTGTGGATTAAACTATTCAACCGAAGATAGGATATTAAAGAGGAGCGGTTGCAATGCTTGGAACATTAAAAAAGATTTTTGGTGATGGAAACTCACGCCAACTTAAAAGCTTAGAAAAAATAGCGGAGAAGGTAGATGAGTTAGAATCAGATTTAGAGAAGCTGTCTGACGATGGTCTTCGCAATAAAACAGATGAATTCAAGTCCCGATATGAAAAAGGAGAAAAGCTTGATGATATGATGGTGGAAGCTTATGCTGTCGTACGTGAAGCCTCCAAACGCGTGTTAGGTATGCGCCCTTTCACTGTCCAGATCCTTGGTGCTGCAGCCCTACACGAAGGGAATATAGCCGAAATGAAAACAGGTGAAGGTAAAACATTAGCTTCTACTATGCCTGCATATTTGAACGCTATAACCGGGAAAGGTGTTCACATTATTACGGTCAACGACTATCTAGCGAGTCGTGATGCGAAGGAAATGGGTGAGCTTTTTCAATTCCTCGGTCTGACTGTTGGTTTGAACTTAAATGGAATGTCCAAAGATGATAAAAGAGAAGCTTATTTGGCTGATATTACGTACGGAACCAACAACGAGTTTGGTTTCGATTATTTGCGTGACAATATGGTTTTATATAAAGAGCAGATGGTGCAGCGTCCGCTTCACTTTGCGATCATTGATGAGGTTGACTCCATTCTGGTCGATGAAGCGCGTACTCCATTGATCATTTCCGGCTCAGCGTCCAAGTCGGCTGATTTGTATCAGGCGGCGAATTCCTTTGTGCGTCTTCTTGAACGTGATGATGAATTTACGTTTGATGAAAAGACGAAGAACGTCCAGCTGACGGAAGAAGGGATCAACAAAGCAGAAAAATTCTTCAAAATTGAGAACTTGTTCGATCTTTCAAACGTATCATTGATCCACCACATCAACCAGGCTTTAAAAGCCCACACGACGATGCATCGTGATACGGATTATGTTGTTGAAGACGATGAAGTCGTTATCGTCGACCAATTCACTGGCCGTCTTATGAAAGGACGACGCTATAGTGATGGGCTGCATCAGGCGATAGAAGCTAAAGAAGGCTTGCAGATTCAAAATGAAAGCATGACCCTTGCCTCTATCACATTCCAGAACTTATTCCGGATGTATGAAAAGCTGTCGGGGATGACCGGTACGGCTAAAACAGAAGAAGAAGAGTTCTTGAATATATACAATATGCGTGTCATAGCGATTCCGACGAATCAGCCGATTATCCGTGATGACAAACCAGATCTTGTTTATAAGACGATGGATGGCAAATTCCGTGCCGTCGTAGAAGATATTAAAGAACGTTATGAAAAAGGACAGCCTGTGCTTGTCGGAACAGTAGCTGTTGAAACGTCAGAGATTATCTCCCGTTATTTGACTAAGGCTAAAGTACCTCATAATGTGCTGAACGCAAAAAACCACTTCCGAGAAGCGGAAATCATTGAAAATGCAGGCCAAAAAGGCGCAGTGACTATTGCAACGAACATGGCCGGACGTGGTACTGACATTAAATTAGGTGATGGCGTCCGTGACGCGGGCGGACTTGCTGTCATAGGTACAGAGCGTCACGAATCACGTCGGATCGATAATCAACTGCGTGGTCGTTCAGGTCGTCAAGGTGATCCGGGGATGTCACAGTTTTATTTGGCTACTGATGATGAGCTGATGCGCCGTTTCGCTTCAGATAATATGCGCAACATGATGGAACGCCTCGGTATGGACGATTCACAGCCGATTGAAAGTAAAATGATTTCAAGAGCTGTGGAATCGGCTCAGAAACGGGTCGAGGGTAATAACTTCGATGCGCGTAAAACGATACTTTCATATGATGATGTGCTTCGTCAGCAGCGTGAAGTCATTTATAAACAGCGCTATGATGTTCTCACTTCCGACAACCTGCGCGAAATCATCGAACAGATGATTCAAAACGTCGTGCGAAAAACCGTGCAGGCTCATACGTCTGAGGAAATCGATGACGATTGGGAGCTTGATTCTATTGTAGAATACGTGAAAGCCAACCTGCTTCATGAAGGCGATGTAACGGTCGAAGACTTAAAAGGTAAAGATCCTGAAGAGATGGAAGAGCTCATCTTAGAAAAAGTTAAAGTACGTTATGACGAAAAAGAAGCTGAGCTCACAGAAGAGCAAATGAGAGAATTCGAGAAAGTCATCCTGCTGCGGACGGTCGACCAGAAATGGATGGATCATATCGACCAAATGGATCAGCTTCGTCAAGGTATCCATTTACGCGCTTATGGACAGAATGATCCTCTTCGTGAATATCAATTCGAAGGTTTCAGTATGTTCGAGGCGATGGTTCAAACCATTGATGAAGAAGTGGCCAAGTACGTCATGAAAGCCCAAATCCGGAACAACCTCCAGCGTCAGGAAGTTGCGCAGGGTGCGAAAGCTGTTTCAGGTGACGGCGAAGAAAGTAAAGAAACTAAAAGAAAAACGCCTTATGTTAAAAAAGACACGGTAGGCCGTAATGACCCTTGCCCATGCGGCAGCGGTAAAAAATATAAAAATTGTCACGGATCTTAATAGAAGAGGACACCCTCGTATAAGAGGGTGTCTTCCCTTGTGCTTATGTGACGTCTTGAATCTTACTAGGAGTGATGGAAAATGGATATGGCAGAAATTCGCCACGAACTCGATAATACAGCTAAACGATTAGCGGACTTCAGGGGGTCTCTTTGACGTCGAACAAAAGAAGACCCGCATTGCTGAGCTAGAAGAAGAAATGACAGAGCCGGGATTTTGGGATCAACAGGAAAACGCTCAAAAAGTTATCAATGAAGTGAATGGACTGAAAAGCCTTGTACACACATTGGAGGAGCATGAAGAATCCCACGAAAACCTGGAAGTCTCTTATGAGCTTGTAAAAGAAGAGGAAGATGAAGAACTTCGTAAGGAACTGGAAGAGGAAGTGACCGTGCTCGTTGAAAACCTTAACGAATTTGAGCTTAACATGCTTCTAAGTGAACCTTATGACAAAAATAATGCCATCCTTGAGCTGCACCCGGGGGCAGGCGGAACTGAGTCGCAGGACTGGGCGAGCATGCTGCTTCGGATGTATACCCGTTATGCCGAGAAGAAAGGTTTTTCTGTCGAAACGATGGATTATCTTCCTGGTGACGAAGCTGGAGTGAAAAGTGTAACTCTGCTGATAAAAGGACATAACGCTTATGGCTATTTGAAAGCTGAAAAAGGCGTGCATCGCCTCGTCCGTATTTCTCCATTCGATTCATCTGGACGGCGTCACACGTCGTTTGTTTCATGCGAAGTTATGCCTGAATTCAATGATGAGGTCGAAATTGATGTGAGAACTGAGGACTTGAAAATTGACACGTACCGATCCAGCGGGGCTGGCGGTCAGCACGTCAACACGACAGACTCAGCAGTTCGAATTACTCATGTCCCGACTAAAACTGTTGTGACTTGTCAATCCGAGCGGTCACAGTTGAAAAACAGGGATCAAGCAATGAAAATGCTTAAATCTAAGCTTTATCAGCTGGAAATAGAACGTCAACAGGCTGAACTTGATGATATTCGAGGGGAGCAAAAGGAAATTGGCTGGGGCAGTCAAATCCGCTCCTACGTTTTCCATCCATATTCTATGGTGAAAGACCACCGTACCAATGTAGAAAACGGAAATTCCCAGGCCGTCATGGATGGGGAGCTTGATAAGTTCATTAACGCTTTCCTGCGTTCCAAAATGAATTAATGTAGAACCCTCTCTTTTCCACATGAAGAGAGGGTTTTTCTGTTTTACAGGTAGCTTCTACAAATATAATAACTTCACACTTTACCATAGTAATACGTTATCACAATCGCGTTTACATTCTGATCTTCTCAGTGGTATACTCCTAAACGGCAGTCGACTCATTCAGGAGGAATTTAGTATGATGATGGCAAAAAAATACCGGCGCCAGCCTATGCCCCCTTTATTACGACATATTATTGAATACGGACTAGTCATTCTGGGGTCATTCTTTGTGGCGCTCGCTTTTAATATCTTTCTACTCCCCAATAATATTGCTTCAGGCGGAGTTGCAGGAATCAGTACGATAACTAAAGGAGTATTCGGATGGGAGCCGGGGATTGTACAGGCTGTTCTTAATGTACCTCTTTTCATTACAGGTGTCATTATCCTCGGGAAAAATTTCGGCTTGAAGTCATTCGTAGGTACGATGGTGCTTCCTTTGTTCGTTTTGTTGACGAGTCAATTGGAGCCGGCTTCAGAAAATCCTCTTTTAGGAGCGATTTTTGGTGGTATGGGTGTCGGGTTAGGCCTTGGTATTGTGTTTAGAGGGCGCGCTTCTACTGGTGGAATTGATTTAGCGGCTCAAGTACTACATAAGTTTACGCATCTCCCGCTTGGGGTCAGCGTGGCTCTATTTGATGGTATGATCGTTCTTACGTCTGCTCTCGTTTTTTCTGTAGAAGAAGGACTATATGCTTTAATCGGATTATTCGTGACCAGTCGCACGATTGATTTTGTACAAGTGGGATTGAACACCTCTAAAAATGTGATGATCATTACGAACGACGTGGACAAAGTGAGATCAGCAATTCTACATGAAATTGATCGTGGAGTCACTGTGTTGAGTGGTGCCGGAGGGTATACGGAAGAAGAGCGGAGAATCATCATGTGTGTCGTTCAGCAAAATGAATTCATTAAATTGACACAAACCGTCAAACTCATTGACCCAGGAGCTTTCGTGGTTGCTATGAACGCAACAGAAGTACTTGGAGAGGGTTTTAAAACGAGTTGATTAGGTTATACTATTCTATAATCCATTTATGAAAAAATTACCTGTTTGGGGGTTGCGCGATGAATAAATTATTATGGGCTGCTTTAGTAGGGATGATCTTAGTATTAGGTGCCTGTGGCGGTGGAGACGATGAATCCGGAAATGGCGGTGAGTCTGAAGATACCGGCAGTGAAGAGTCCAGTTTTGATGGGGATGTTGCGGCGGCTGAAGAAGTATATCAGCAAAGCTGTGCAAGCTGTCACGGCGGCGACATGGAAGGAAATGTCGGTCCGGCGTTAACTGAAATCGGCTCTAAATATTCTGCTGATGAGATCCAGTCGATCATCCAAGAAGGAAAAGGCTCCATGTCAGCGCAGAATGTGGAAGAAAGTGATGCTGAATTAGTAGCGAGCTGGCTTGCAACAATGGAGTGATATATAAATAATTTTTAGCGAACCCGACAGAATATAGTCGGGTTTTTTATATGTTCATTTTCCATATCGTGGGGCTATTACATAGACATTCCTTAAACCATTTACACAATATAGAAAATACGTACATATCCTGAAAAAAATGTCGAATTTTATATATTTATTAAAGATTCTGAAATGAAAATGTAATAATTTTTTATCATAAAAACTCGAATCTGAATGGTATAATAAACGAGGACTTAAGACGATAAACAGCTAGAGTTAAAAAACAACTTAGAATATTGTTAGTAAAGGAGTTAAGGTGATCTGTATGATTGAAATGAAGGGAGTCTATAAGACTTACCCTAATGGTGTAACGGCTTTGAATGGGATTGACGTACATATAGATCAAGGAGAATTTGTATATGTAGTAGGGCCCAGCGGAGCTGGAAAGTCGACATTTACGAAGCTGATGTTCAGAGAAGAAAAGGCGACAAAAGGCACTGTTAATGTAAATAATTTTAATTTAACTACGATAAAAGAAAAAAAAGTACCCTTTTTACGCAGAAATGTAGGAGTCGTTTACCAGGACTTCCGTCTGCTTCCAAGACTGACAGTTTATGAGAACGTTGCATTCGCTTTAGAGGTTATTGAAGAATCTCCAAACCAAATTCGGCGTCGTGTCATGGATGTTTTGGATCAAGTCAGGTTAAAAAATAAAGCGCGTTTTATTCCCGATGAATTATCCGGTGGAGAGCAGCAGAGGGTATCTATTGCGAGAGCGATTGTAAATCGTCCGCGCCTCTTGATTGCTGATGAGCCTACAGGGAATTTAGATCCGGATACTTCATGGGAAATCATGCACATTTTAGAAGAAATTAATGCAAAAGGAACCACTGTACTTATGGCTACCCACAGCCAGGAAATTGTAAACACCATCCGCAAACGTGTTATCGCTATTGAAGATGGTCAAATCGTTCGTGATGAGGCGCGGGGGGAATACGGCTATGAAATTTAAAACCCTCGGCAGACATGCTCGTGAAGGAACTAAAAGTGTTTGGCGTAATGGCTGGATGACGATTTCAGCGGTGGGAGCCGTTACAACGACATTACTGCTTGTAGGAGTATTTCTTGCTCTAATGCTGAATTTGAATGAAATAGCAGGAAACATAGAAGATGATGTTGAAGTGAAAGTTCTTGTTGAATTGACAGCTGACGAGCAGCAGGTTTCTGAACTTGAAAATAATCTGGGAGATTTACCAGCCGTCGGTGAATTGACCTACTCTTCGAAAGAAGAAGAGTTAGATGAATTAGTAGATAGTCTCGGAGATCAGGGGAAGGCTTTTGAACTTTTTGAACAGAGCAACCCATTAAATGATGCCTTTATCATTAAACCTGACAATCCTGTTGATGCAATTCAAATTGCGGAAGAAGCAGAAGCTATGGATCAGGTAGATGAGGTCGACTTCGGAGAAGAAATCGTCCAAAGGCTGTTCCAGTTTAATGAATATGCAAGATATATAGGGTTAGGTCTAATCGTAGGGTTAGTCTTTACAGCTATCTTTTTAATATCTAATACGATCAAGATAACGATCATCGCCCGCAAAAAAGAGATTGGCATTATGAAACTAGTAGGAGCGACTAATGCGTTTATCCGTTGGCCTTTCTTCGTGGAAGGGTTGACCCTTGGGGTTCTCGGATCCATTATTCCAATTGCGGCCGTGATGAGTGGTTATTACTATTTATATTATAATTTGCAAGACCGCATACAGTTCGACTTCATCCAATTACTTCCATTCAACCCTTTCGCTTTTCAGCTGGCAGGTTTGATTCTGGTAATCGGAGCATTCATAGGCGTTTGGGGAAGCGTTATGAGTGTAAGGAAGTTCTTGAAAGTTTAACGGAATTCAGGGGGAGGAAAACGGTCATATGAGAAAGTTTTACACCTTATCATTAACTGCTTTGCTTGCAGCGGGGGCATTGTTTACACCTCTTAAGGAAGTCAGCGCCAATGCAGACTTGGAAGAAGTTCGGGAAGAACTAAAAGAGCTGGAAGAAGAAAAAGGCAGCGTAGATGAAAAGAAAAATGATGTTGCCGACGACAAAAACAGTACAGAAGAAGAAATTTCTGAGAATGAAAAAGAACAAGAAGAGACTCAGGACAAAATGGAAGAGCTTGATAATAAACTGAGTGAAACTCAAGAGAATCTTCGCTTGAAAGAGGAAGAAATTAAGAAGACAGAAGAGGAAATAGAACAGCTCGAAAAGGATATAGAAGATCTTAAGGAACGTATCGACGAGCGTGAAGAATTGCTTACAGAGCGGTTACGTGCCTTGCAAAAGAGTGGAGGAGACGTGCAATACCTGGAGGTCATCATGGGGTCACAAAGCTTTGGTGACTTTCTAGATCGTGCGTCAGCCGTCACTACCATCATGGACCAGGATAAGAATATCATGGATACCCATATGGAAGAGAAAGCTCTGTTAGAAGAAAAGCAAATAGAAGTGGAAGAAAAAATGGCTGATCTTGAAGAACAGAAAGCTGATCTTGAAGAGATCCAGGAAGAACTGGACAGTCAACTAGAAGAAAAAGAAGAATTGATGGAAGAACTTGAGATGCAGGAAGAAGAGCTTCATGATCATAAAATGGCCCTTGAAGAAGAAGAATCTTTATTAAGTGGACAAGAGGCAGCTATTCAAGAAGCAATGAAAAATGCAGAAGAAGATGAAGAGAATGTCCAGGCTGAAATCGAAAGAGAAAAAGAACGTGAGAGAGAGCGCGAACGTGAATTAGAGCGACAAAGAGAAGAAGAAGCAAAAGAAGCAGAAGAAGCAGAAGAAGAAGCTGAAAAAGAAGAAAGCAGTTCAAGCAGCTCGGAGAAGAGCAGTTCTTCGGATTCATCAAGCGGCTCCAGTTCATCGGCCGACAGTTCATCAGCTCCAGCCCCTTCTTCTTCCAGCGATAAGTTCATGCGGCCATCAAGTGGCCCGGTCACTTCAGGATTTGGTCCGCGCTGGGGAAGTGAACACCAGGGAATCGATCTCGGAGGAAACGGATTACCGGTGGTTGCCGCCGCTTCTGGTGAAGTGTTGAGGTCGTATTACTCCTCTTCTTATGGAAACGTAGTGTATGTCACTCACTATATTGATGGACAAGTTTACACGACCGTTTATGCGCACTTGCAAAATCGTGAAGTAAGCTCAGGTGATCGTGTATCGAAGGGAGAGCAGCTTGGCCGTGTAGGAAATACAGGCCGTTCAACCGGACCCCACCTTCACTTTGAAGTTCATGAAGGAGCATGGAATGCTTCCAAGAGTAATGCAGTAGACCCTAGGAAACATGTCAACTTCTAAATCTATAAAACTATGAAGCTAAAAGAAACCATTTGTATTCAGCAAATGGTTTCTTTTCTTTTAACCTTACTGTTAATTTATCAAATAGACTTCCGTACCTCGCTAAAAGAACATCAATCAGCATTTAACCCAGGGATAAGTAATTTTCCTTGCGGGGTCAGAGAATATTCTGCTTTAGTAGGAACTACAGGATGTACTTTACGGTGGATAATTTAGTCAGATTCTCATTCTCGAAGCTGTATGGTGACAGGTATCCATCTTTTCAGCTCACTGAAACGCTTCGTTCCTTCTTTTACGAGAGACCATAATATGACCATCTTCCACTTCCTACCGATCTCGGCAAGCGTTAGTTCTTTTTCACATTTGTACTCCTTAGAATAAACGTGTCCTTGAGTCATTCCCCTTTCTATAGTGTCCTGGCAAAGTTGTACTTTTCAAGTGTATCAACTTCAAAGAAAGTATTATGACGTCACAATATCGTTAATAATTTTTTATAGCTTACCACTAGGATCTTTGTTATAACTAAACTATAATCGTGTGTGTAGAGGATTTTATACCATTCATTCTAAATTAAGAAAGAGGTTAAAATATGAAGAAAGCCGTTTTAATGCTCATCATGCTGGTTCTTATTTTCCCGACGCTGGCAGGTGCTCATACTCATTTGGAGAGTGCAGATCCTGAAGCTGGAGACACCATTTCAGAAGTGAACTCGACGATAACGCTGACATTTGACTCTCCTGTCCAGGAGCCGAACGAGATTAATGTAACAAATGCAAGCGGAGAAGAAATGGAAGTCACTGAGATCAATCATTCTCCTGAGAATGTCATTGAAGTTACGCTCCCCTCATCCATGGAAAATGGAGATTTCACTTTATTTTACAGCATTGTAGGGGAAGACGGTCATGTCATGGAAGATGAACTTGAGTACACATATGAAGGTTTTGAAGAAGTTGAAGAAAACGAAGAAGCTGCTGAAGAAGCAGCGGAAGAGGAAGCAGAAAAGGAAGCGGAAAACGAAGCAGAAAATGCATCGGATGAAAGCGCCGCTGAATCTGGTGATCAAGTAGAATCCAGTGAGGATCAGTCAGGAAATGAGGGAGGCTGGACGCTTCCGCTTATTGTAGCTCTTTTAGCTGCAGTAGCAGTCATCGCCTTTATGTTTATTAGGAAGAAGTCATGATTTACGCTTTTAGCAACAGCATTTTGTATATATGCTTTGCTATAATTATCGGTGCCAGTATCCTGTCGGCCATCCCTAAAGACCATAAGCCAGAGCTTCAATTACCGAAGACATTGATCAAAGGAAGTACCCTGCTCGTACCGATTGTGTCTCTTGTACCTGTACTGGAGCTGGCTAGCGGGATCAATGGATACCGTGACGAGTCGTTCATGTCTAGTTTGATGTATGTGTGGCTGCACCTGGAAACGGGAAAAGCCTGGTTGGTGCTGGCCCTTTTGTCCCTGCTCTTTATCGTGTTACTAAGGTTAAAAGTAAGGCAATCGGTTATTTTTGGTGCCGGTCTAATGATTGCTTTAGGAATGATCGTTACCCAGGGGGTAGTCGGACACTCGGCCAACATGGGAAGCTTCCCGGGAGCAGCCGCCCATATTTTTCATCTTGTTTCCGTAAGCTCCTGGGCGGGAGTACTGCTGATTGTGAGCTGGTTCTCAGTAAGTGACCGTAAATGGAAGGAGTTCATTGATTGGTTTACGTTTTTAGCCTTAGGCTGCATCGTAATCCTTACATTCACAGGCTTGTTCATGACCTTCCTTCTGAACGAAAGAATTGTAGATTCCTGGATTTTAACGTATGGTCAAGCACTGTTATTGAAGCATCTACTTTATGTGCCGCTTTTGTTGTTTGCATGTATTAACGGCTTTCTCATAAGTCAAAAGATGCATCATAACCACTCATTTTCACCTCGATCCTGGTGGAGAGCAGAAAGTGTGATCCTGATCAGTATATTCATGATTACTGGATTTTTGACAGAGAAGGAACCTGCCCATAATATTTCGCAGACGTTAAGAGGAGAAGATCCTTCGATTCTGTTTCGGACGTTTACTTCTATTTCAGCAGGAGCTGAGACGGGTTTGGTTATTCAGCCAAGTGTCATCAGCCTCCTTTTTATAACCATAGGCGGTGTGTTTTTATTTCTCGTATTTTATGCTTTTCAGCAAAACAGTTCTCCTGCCGCTGCTCTGAGTATTGCTGGGCTTGCTATCATAAGTGTATATTTCGGACTCATGAGCGCGCTTTCTATTGGGAAAGAGGCAACACCGGCAGTTTGGAACTACGAGGCTTTGGACATTCTTACTAAAATTGTGGCATAAGTTTATAAATAAAGCATCTCACGTTTACGGTGTGGTGCTTTTTTTGCTAGTATAGAAGAATCAAGTAGAATTTTTTTACACAGAAGGGTGAATGCGATGAATGTTAAACCACGTTACGTCGCGATCATAGTGGGGCTTGCTTTACTATTAGGGGCCGCGGGGTCGTATGTGGGGATGCAGTATTTTGGGGTGTCCTCCAATGATAATGCTGGTCAATCTGCGAATGTAGAAAAAGAAGCAGAGAATTTTGCGGATTTATCAGAAGACGAACAAAAGAGTTTCATAGAAGGTTTGTCAGGTGATACAGACATAGAAAAGGTTGAACAAGCCTACCAGATGATACAGGAGAACTCTTTGATCGAAGCTGAGGATAACCAGCTGATCGAAGGAGCAATCGAAGGTATGCTGGATACATTAGACGACCCTTATAGTACGTATATGGATAAAGAAACAATGGAGCAGTTCGACCAGTCCATTGAATCTTCCTTTCAAGGCATAGGTGCCGAAGTGAGCATGGTGGACGAAAAGGTAACCATAGTAGCCCCTATTAAAGGATCACCCGCTGAAGAGGCTGGTTTGAAGCCTAACGATCAAATCCTCGAGGTGGATGGCGAGAGTGTCGAAGGACTTGACTTATACGATGCGGTCTCCAAAATAAGAGGTGAAAAAGGTTCGGAGGTCACTTTGACGATTGAGCGTCCGGGGTCGAGTGACTCTTTGGAAATCGATCTTGTAAGAGATGATATTCCCCTTGAAACGGTATATAAAGATACAAAAACGGTCGATGGTAAAAAAGCCGGGATCATTGAAATTACTTCCTTCTCTGAAAAAACATCCAAAGAGTTTGAAGATGCTTTGAGTGAGCTTGAGGAAGAAAATATAGAAGGTCTTGTAATTGACGTAAGAGGTAACCCAGGTGGACTGTTCACCGATGTACAGGAAATATTAGAGCAGTTCATTACAGATGAACAGCCTTATGTGCAAGTGGAAGATAGTGCGGGTGAAAAATCTGAATACCGGTCGAACCTTCAAGACATGAAGGACTATCCGATCACGGTGCTTCAGGATGAAGGAAGCGCCTCGGCTTCTGAAATATTATCAGCTGCTATGAATGAAGCAGGCGGCTATGATATCGTCGGAACGAAAAGCTTCGGTAAAGGCACTGTGCAGCAAACAATGCCTATGGGCGATGGAAGTACGATCAAGTTGACGCTGTATAAGTGGCTTACACCGGAAGGTAACTGGATCCATGAAAAAGGAGTCGAGCCTACGGTAGAAGTGAAGCAGCCTGAATATTTCTATACAAACCCTGTAGAAATTGAGGAAGAATTAAGCTACGACGATAATGCTGAGCAAATTGAAAATGTACAAATCATGTTAGAAGGATTAGGTTATGAGCCAGGTCGAACTGACGGGTACTTCAGTAAAGAAACAGAAGCTGCTGTCTCTGAATTCCAGGCTGATCAAGGGCTTGAGACATCAGGCAAGGTAAATGAAGAAACTGGCGGGAAAATTCAAGAGTTGATTATCGAGCAGGTTCGTTCAGGTGAGAATGATCAACAAATGGATAAAGCCATAGATGTATTGTTTGAATAAGCAGGATTTAAGCAAAAAATCTCGAAGTTAATCCGTAGTCTACAGACTGCGGATTTTTTCGAGGAAAAGGGAGAGGGGGAATAATGGTGGAAGTTTGGTTCGAAGAATTTCTTCAAGGTTTTATCAGGCTGATGTCTCAGCCGCTATTATATTGGTCTATTATACTATTGTTTGTCATATCGATACGGAGAATGAAACAGGAGCGCAGGCGATTCGGGACGAGGGTATATGATATCTTCACCGAGGGGAGAAGTACGTGGAGAATCTCTTTAGTTGCAGGGTTGCTTGTTTCGGTTTTTGCTTTAGCCGGGGGGATGGTTTTTACTACAGCGTCGTTATTGGTAGTATCAGGAATTACAATCCTTTTAAGTCTCCCATTGAAGCTGACATGGTTATCTCCAGCTTATACATTAGGAATCTCAATCTTATTGATTTTTATGATATCCTATGTGCCAGGTCTCTCTTTCATAGAACAGACAATTCCAGGTGTGACCGGGGTTTCACTGCCGGGAATGGCCATCATACTAAGTATTTTACTAGTCGTAGAAGGGGTTTTCCTTATGAAAACTTCATCACGGCGTACATTCCCGGAACGTGTTCCAGGACCGCGTGGGAAAAAGATTGGTCAACACCGGGTAAAAAAACTGGCATTGATTCCGATGGTTACACTTTTTCCAGCTGGAGTGATTGAACCTATTGCCGGTTGGTGGCCAGTTTTCAGCATAGGTGAAGGCAGTTATGGCTTGGTGATGTTTCCTGTTTTATTAGGATATGAATGGCTGGCGAGAGCACAGTCTCCGAAATTATCTGCGATCAGACTTGGAAGGCAGACGATTGCGATAGCTGTTCTCACTTTCTTCATTGCTGTAAGCAGTATATTTGTCCCAGTACTTGCAGCCGCTGCCGTTCTTATAGCTTTCCTTGGGAGACTAGCGATTTATTCTATTCACAGCAGCAGGGAGAAAAATCAGCCCTATTTCACAGAGGACCACCGCGGCGTCCGAATACTTGGGACGATACCGGGAAGCCCAGCAGATGAGATGGACCTTTTACCAGGCGAGTTGATCATCAGAGTTAACGGCATTTATGTTTCTTCTGTTAACGAACTGTATGAAGCCTTACAGACAAACCGCGCGCTTACTAAGATCGAAGTGAAAGATTTCCAAGGCGAGAACCGTTTTGAGCAGAGAGCGATGTACGAAGGCGAGCACCACCAGTTAGGATTGCTGTTCGTTCAAGAAAATTCTTATGAACCAATCGCTCAGTAAAGACTGGTAAAGCTCAAAACATCGAGCTTCTGCCTGTCTTTGTTTTTTGAAAATTTTATGAATACTATCTTTTTTTAATGAAAATGATTCTCAAATTCATTGACACAATTCGATTTACCTTCTAAACTTAAAAGAGATGTAATAGCCCATTCTTGAATTAATTGACTGAGAATATACTTGAAATTATATTATACTTAAACCATTCAGACGAACGGGTCGTTTGTAAAGGAGAGAAAAGCAGATGGAGTCATTGCTGGCGAACAATCTGACGTTAGGTTATGGAGATCAAATTATAATTGATTCATTAGATATAAAAATTCCTAAAGGGAAAGTTACCGTTTTAATTGGGGGGAATGGCTGCGGGAAATCTACTTTGCTTCGTTCACTTGCTCGATTGCTGAAGCCGAAATCCGGAGAAGTTATTCTGGACAGTTCTGATATTTCTAAAATGCGCACGAAAGATGTTGCTAAAAAAATGGCGATTCTTCCACAAAGTCCGACTACTCCTGAAGGATTGAGTGTTTATCAGCTAGTCAAGCAAGGACGCTACCCATATCAGAGCTGGGCTAAAAAGTGGTCGAAGGAAGATGAAGATTCCGTCAATAAGGCTCTTCGCGATACGAACTTGACTGAATTGAAGGATCGTGCGGTGGATTCCTTATCAGGAGGTCAGCGTCAAAGGGCTTGGATTGCAATGACGCTTGCTCAAAATACAGATTTGCTGCTGCTTGATGAACCGACGACTTATCTAGACATGACCCACCAAATTGATATCCTCGATTTATTGTTCGATTTGAATCAGGATAATGGACGTACGGTAGTCATGGTGCTTCACGATATAAATTTGGCTTGTCGATATGCAGACCATATTGTGGCTGTGAAGGATAAAGAAGTTTTTGATCAAGGGAAGCCTGAAGATGTCATTACTTGTGAATTGATGCAGCATGTGTTTGAAATGAACTGTGATGTACGACAGGATCCGCTTTTTGGTACTCCGATGTGCATTCCGCACGGCAAAGGGCGTTGTTTAATCAAACAAGCTCAAGCTGAAGCACAGAAGACACAAGGGCAGAGCCAGACCCAAACCGTCGTCAGCTAAAAAAAGCCTCAAGTCCGGGTTCACGGTCTTGAGGCTTTTCTTATGGTTTAGAAGGAATATCGGTCAAATCATGAAGGATATGAGTTGGCTCAATTCCTAATTCCGGCCACTTTTGTTCATTACGGTTAACCCAGGCGGTATCGAAACCATACTGGGAAGCTCCCGCGATATCCCATGGATTACTCGAAAAGAATAGGATTTCGTCCTGTGAAGCCTGCAGCTTATCTTCTGCATAATGATAAGCATCCGCATGAGGTTTATAGACTTTCGGTGCATCCGCACTGAGCAGCAGGAAAGACTCAGACAGCTGGTTGTTATCGAGCAGAGGCTCGAGCATTGATTTCGTTCCGTTTGAAAAAATCGTTAATTCCTTCTCAGGGTGATTTTCTTTCAAGAAAGGAACTTCATCATAAGGTTTTAATTTTTCGTATTGTTTCATCAGATGATTTATTGTCTCATTATCCGCCTCTGCACCTGAAGAAACGAGTGCATCTTTTAAGGCCCAGCGAGTTACTTGGTCGAATGAAACATACCCATCGATTAATTGACGCACCATGAAATAATGGACTTGGCTGCTGCGCCACTGCTCGCTAATCTGCGGCCCTTTGTCTGGAAAATGGTCTTGAATGGCATCCATGACGGAATGGACATCGAATAACGTACCATATGCATCGAATACATAAGCTTTATAACTCATTTTAATTCTGCCTCCTGTCTATCTTTGGGGTACCCTTTCATCTTTTTCAATAAACCTTTAAGAAATGACAAAAAAGAGCAGGGAGGGTAAACTGAAATAGACTAAGGGAGGGAGCCTATGAATACCCTGCATCATGGTTATTGGACGTTTTTCGCAGCGAGAAAAAGTCCTTACGTAGCCTGGTTCATAATGGGGAGCATATTCCCAGACGTCGTCTATTACGTGATGTTTCTATATTTGGTTATAGAGAGAGCCCATATATTCGGCAGCACGGACTTTTCAGAGTACCTCTATATGGTTGTTCACGAATTATTTGAGCATCCGGTTGTATCCGTGCTCCGGCAAACGGGGCATTCTTTATTTATATGGGCCTTGATCTTTGCTGCACTTATTCTTATAAAAGGCAGGAAATTGACGAAATGGACAGCTTTTATGTATGGGTGGCTCGGTCACGTCATTCTGGATCTGCTTACCCACGTAGAAGATGCCGTACCGACTTTTTATCCGGTGAGTGATTACACCTTCAGAAGTGGCGTTTCTTACTGGGATGACGCTCATTATGGTGGTGTTTTTTCATTGGTGAATATCTTCCTTATCATCATTTCTCTCCTTTATTTGTGGGTTGGAAAACGGCGTAAGAATAAGAAGTTCACAAAAAATTCATGAGGGGAACCCGCAACCTATAGGCAATTTCATGATATGATTTGTGAGAAGATGATTAAATGACTAGAAATAGGAAGGGTAAGACGATGAAAAAATTCTCGATATTAACGACAATCGTCACGTTTATTGCACTCATTCTTGGTAATTTAGTAGTTGCTACTAAATCAGGAGATGCATGCGGGACGACTTGGCCGGTTTGTAATGGTCAGATTATACCAGACTTTACAGATTACCATATACTGATCGAATATTCTCACCGATTAATGGTTCCTTTGCTTGCTATCTTAACGTTCATCAATGCAGTCGGAGCGATTTTAAAGCATCGTGAAAAACGCGCTGTTGTAGTTCTGGCGATTTTGAGTTTAGGGATGCTGTTGTTTCAATCGGCAATTGGCGGTTTGAACGTATTGCTTGGGACACCTCCTGGATTTACAACTTTAGATGTCACGTTCAGTCAAGTGCTGCTGCTCATTCTCGTGCTGCTGAGTTACAGTCTTCACGAAACGAAAATCGAATTGGACCAGGTAAGCTGGTCGACTGTAAGCATGAGTTACCGGGCTTTTGTGATCGGGTTTACCGTTTATATGGCTCAAGTCATTCTTGGTGCATTTTTCAAGCACAGTCGCGCAAGTAATGTCATGATGGATATTCCTGCGGCTGAGTACTTGATTCGAAGTGAGTCGATTGCCAACATGCTATATTCTCTTCATTGGGTGGCTACAGTCGTGATTTTTGTAGCAGCCCTCTGGTATGTGATTTACGCGACGAGGTTCAAGTATCATAAAGTCCTTGCCTGGGCTTATTTATCGACGATCTTATTGAACGCTGTAGTCGGGTTTGTCATTGTAGTGACTGGTAATGTTGTTCTTGCTTCCTCCATGCATATGATCATATCTACTTTAACGACAGTTATTGGTGGAATGATATTAGGCGGCTATTGGTTCAAGCTTCAAAAGAAACATATTTAACGAGCATGCAAAAAAGCTGTCGCACAGAAAAGACTGTGCGACAGCTTTTTTTCTTCATTATTGAAATAAATTGCGTATTTCTTCTTCGCTCAATGAGCTTAGCATCGATTCTCCTGGCTGAATAATCTGATCGACCAGGTCGCGTTTTTTCTGCTGAAGCTGGAAAATGCGCTCTTCAATCGTACCTTCTGAAATCATGCGGATGACTTGAACGACTTTTTCCTGTCCGATCCTATGAGCTCGACCAGCTGCTTGCTCTTCAATAGCCGGGTTCCACCACAAGTCGTAAAGAATGACAGTGTCGGCTCCTGTCAGGTTCAGTCCGGTTCCTCCGGCTTTTAATGAAATGAAAAATGCATCATTTTCTCCTTGATTGAATCGTTCAACCATTTCTACACGGGCTTCGCTTTTTGTACTTCCATCTAAATAAAATGCTTCTAATCCGGTAGTTGTTAACTCTTCGTACATCAGCTTGAGCATGCTTGCAAACTGGGAAAAGATGAGCACGCGATGACCGCCTGCTTTCAATTCTGAGACGAGTTCTTTCAACTGCTCGAGTTTACCAGATTCTCCTTCGTAGTTTTCTAAAAAGAGGGCAGGGTGACAGCAGATTTGCCTCAGTCTCGTTAAGCCGGCCAGAATCTCAAGCTTTCCACGCTGAATCCCCTTCGTTGCAATCGTTTCTTTAACTTCAGACTGTATTTTTTCTAAATAGGCTAAATACACTTCTTTTTGGGGCCTTGTAAGTTCTGAATATTGTACAGTTTCAATTTTATCAGGAAGTTCTTCGAGCACTTCTGTTTTCATGCGTCGTAAAATAAATGGTCTTGTCATCCGAGCAATTTTCTCAGGTTTCATTTGGAGGAATTTTTTCTTGCTTGTGTAAAACCCTGGCATGATGGTTCTAAAAAGTGACCATAATTCGGTTAATGAATTTTCGATAGGTGTACCGCTTAAAGCAAAACGGTGCTTTGCCTTTAATGAGCGAACAGCCTGAGAAGTTTTCGTCGATTCGTTTTTGATTGCCTGCGCTTCGTCCAATATTATGGCGTGGAAGGTTTTCCCCTCATAAAACGTAATGTCCTGGCGCAGCAAAGGATACGAAGTGATTAGTATATCTGCGCTCGCTTTTTGGATCTGTTCACTCCTGGATATGGGGTCTCCTGTAATGACCTGTACGGTGAGCGTTGGTGAGAATTTTTCAATTTCTTTTTTCCAGTTATATACAAGTGAGGCTGGAGTGACGATGATCGCTGGCTGCTCCATCAGACCTTCTGTTTTTTCATAAAGTAAAAAAGCGATACTTTGGACAGTTTTTCCGAGTCCCATATCATCGGCTAACACACCACCCAGTCCGTAAGTCGAAAGAGTTTTTAACCATCTGAATCCTGTAAGCTGATAGCTTCTTAGTTCAGCTTCTAGAGTATCAGGCGGATCGATATTGAAAGATTGCGGGGATTGCAGCCTCTGAACAAGCTGGCTGAATCGCTCATTGCGCTCTTTTTCTTCAAGAGCCAGTGCATCATTAACTTGAAGACTCCTCGCTTTGGACACTTGTAAAGAAGACCCATCAATATCAGAGGAGGCCAAGTCTAATTCTTCTGCTAATGTCTGGAACCTTTCAAATGATTCTGAAGTTAGTGACAGTAACGCCCCATCTGATAATCGGTAGTATTTCTTCCGTTCGATAGCTGCTCTTAAGGCGTTGCTGACATCATCTTCAGAAATGCCATCTATTCCGAACTTAACATCCAGCCAGCTGCCATCGCTTTCGATGTCTACTGAAGGGACGAGCTCACGGTCCTGGTTGTCAATAATAGATTTTACAGAGTTTGAGGTGTAAACATCTGCTATCTGAGCCAATTGTGGTAAATAATCGATCAAGAAGCGGTCAAGCGCTTCATCTTCTTCTAGATACACTGTTTCACCATCAAATTTGAACTCAGCCTGTTCAATGATATGGATAATCGACTGCTCCGTTTCACGGTCACGCTGGATAATTTGCTGATTATCTACGCTCTGCTTTTTGAAGGGGTGGAGTGTGTGATCGCCATAAACAAATGATACATCGACCGTCAGAGCCCATTGTTCAAAATCCAAATACACTTTCGTAGTCAAGTCCTCTTGCACGATTTTACTTTGAGCGGAGGGATCAAGCCTTACATTTGCGATAGACTTTAATTCAGGAAGTACATAAGATACGATCCCTTCCATATCAACCTGCCCTACGGTATGGTTCCCATTGGAATTGTATGGAAGCAGGTAATGGAGCGTGCGGATCACCTCTTCTTTTTCTGGAGCTAGAGGGTAGAAGCACGCATTGTTGTAAAGGAGGTGGTACTCCTTTAAGTATTCAAAGTTCTTAAGCTGATTCATGTGCAGATGATACATGCCTCGCTCTTCAGCAATATAAAAATCAAGCTCTGGAAAATCGTCCATAAGCTCTAATTGACCGACAGCACTGCCTCGTTCGATGACTTCACAGTACTGTGGCGCCAAATTTTTCATTAGATCCGGGGCGAGAGCGGGAGGTATCGTCAGGACACGCTGTTCTCCGGAGTTCCAGTGGCGGTCATAAAAAAGTTCCTGTTCATAAGCGCCATGAAGTTTTTCAATGATTTTCAAATCATCATCCTTGAAATAATGATCGGCGGGATCGTATGTGAATTTTTTTGAAATACGGTATGGCTGGTCCTGGCGGATATGTTGAAGAAGACTGCGGATATCCTTAATCACATATGGGTAGTCCTCACCAAGCTTAACTTCAAGCGCAAGATTTTTACTCCCAAGCAGGGATTGGATGTGTAAATAGTATTGAATATTCAATGCCTGTTTGGAAGAGTTCGTATAGCGGTTTTCCTGACGGTCACGGAACGTTTCGTATAATCGCATAGCAAATACACGGTCCATTTTATGGTCCGTTTGTTCAGGGGCCGTTTCAGCCTGCTGCGTCAGTTTAGGAGACGCTTCTGCAATGGCCTGCTCTCTTATTGCACATAGAACGGCTGCAATATGTTTGCAGCTGAAGTACGTATCATAAGCGGGACATTCGCACCGGGCTTCCAGGTCGTCGTCTTCAAAAAAGAAAACGCGTACTTCATAATCATGAGTACCCGTCACGACGGCTCGCCAGGAACGAATGGCGCTGTTATGAGAGAGGGCGTATACTTTCCCTTGCTTATAGTATTGCTCTCCACGCTCATAAAACGTTTGACCTGTAATTTTTATAATATCTTTAGGTTGTAAAAGGTATGACTGCATAGCTTGCATCCTAACTCTAGTCTTTTTAATCATTATAACAGGTAAACGGGGTAATTTTCTTCCTTTATCTTTGGCTATTTTCTCCTGTTTATGAAAATCCATGCCTTGATGTACATGTGGAACAGACATATTGATTTTAAGCGCTTAATATGCTAACTTTCAAGGTAGAGAATTTTAAATTCGAAGGGCCGCTCGTCGAGTGAGCGGCCTTTGTTATGGAGTGAAATGGCCGATGTGATACGTATATCCTATCCAACCATTGAAATGATCCATTAATAGAACTGGAGGATATCACGATGACGATAAAAAAAGAGATGGAAAAGCGCCGGACATTTGCAATTATATCCCACCCGGATGCTGGTAAAACGACAATGACTGAAAAAATGCTTCTGTTCGGTAACCTCATTCGCTCGGCGGGTACGGTGAAAGGGAAGAAGTCAGGGAAATTCGCTACTTCAGACTGGATGGAAATCGAGAAACAGCGAGGAATTTCTGTAACTTCTAGTGTGATGAACTTTCCTTATAAAGGCTATCAAGTCAACATTCTCGATACTCCCGGACACGAAGATTTCAGTGAAGATACGTACCGGACATTGACGGCCGTTGACAGCGTAGTCATGGTCATTGATGGTACAAAAGGAATCGAAGCGCAGACATTGAAATTATTTAAAGTCTGTAAAATGCGCGGTATTCCGATTTTCACTTTCATTAATAAAATGGACCGTGAAGGCCGTGAGCCCCTTGAATTAATGGAAGAAATCGAATCGACTCTGAATATAGAAACGTACCCGATGACCTGGCCTGTAGGTATGGGGAAACGATTCATGGGTGTTTTCGATAGAGAAAATGACCAATTCGTACAATATACGGGTAATGAAGAAGAAACGTACATCCCTAATTCCGAGCTAGATCAACACCCTGAGCTTACGGAAGATCCAACATATAAAGAAGCTGAAGATGAGTTGATGCTTCTGGATGAAGCAGGAGACGGATTTGATCTCGATAAAGTGATGAAAGGGGATCAAACACCAGTATTCTTCGGAAGTGCGCTGGCTCCATTCGGTGTAGAAACTTTCTTTAACACATTTATCAATTATGCACCTGAGCCTGCTCCCCGCCGCTCTACTGAAGGTACAGTATCTCCAGACAATGAAGAGTTCTCTGGATTCATCTTCAAAATTCAAGCGAATATGAACCCTCAGCACCGGGACAGGATCGCTTTTGTAAGAATTTGTTCCGGGAAGTTTGAGCGAGGAATGAACGTAACTCTTTCAAGGACAGGTAAAACGTTCAAGCTTGCCCAGTCGCAGCAGTTCGTCGCTTCTTCACGAGGAACTGTGGAGGAAGGGTACGCAGGCGACATTATCGGAATTTATGATCCTAACGTTTACCGAATCGGTGACACGATCTTGACGGGTAAACAAAAATTCGAATTTGATGAAATGCCTCAGTTCCCGCCTGAACTTTTCAAAAAGGTTACGGCAAAAAACGTTATGAAGTCAAAGTCTTTCAAAAAAGGTCTGGAGCAGCTTGTACAAGAAGGTGCGATCCAGCTGTTTAAACATTATCATTTTGAAGATTACATCATCGGAGCTGTCGGTGAGCTGCAGTATGAGGTATTTGAGTACCGCATGAAAAATGAATACAATGTCGAGGTCGAACTGACTTCCATCGGTGAGAGGATCCCACGCTGGATTCCTCAAGATCAAGTGGATGAGTCAATGTTTGATGACCGGAACATGCTCGTATTGGATCGTGAACAACAGCCGCTTGTGTTATTTAAAAACGACTTCTCTCTGCGTTGGTTCAAAGATAAACATGAAGACATCGAGTTGATTGATTTATTCGAAGTCAACCAGTATGATCAATCTTACGAATAAAAATAAAAGCCTGAGGATATTAAATCCTTAGGCTTTTTTACGTTCCATTTGAACTGGGAAGATATTCTATCAAAGTACAGTACCGAATGTTTGTTCGTTTCATGTTAGAATGATAAAATATTGTGGTAAACTATTGATGAACGAATGTAGAACGGAGGATTGTGAAATGAACAATCAATTTGAATTAGTTTCAGAATATCAACCTCAAGGCGATCAGCCTCGTGCAATAGATGAACTTGTCAAAGGGATTCAAAATGGCCAGAAACACCAGACTTTACTAGGTGCTACAGGTACAGGGAAGACCTTTACGATGTCGAATGTCATACAGGAGGTTAATAAACCTACCCTGATTATTGCTCATAATAAGACATTGGCAGGACAGCTTTACAGTGAGTTCAAGGAGTTTTTTCCGAACAACGCTGTAGAGTATTTTGTCAGCTTTTATGACTATTATCAGCCGGAAGCTTATGTTCCGCAGACAGATACATTTATCGAAAAAGACTCAAACATAAATGATGAGATTGATAAACTCCGCCACTCTGCGACTACGTCGTTATTTGAGCGTAACGATGTCATCATCGTCGCAAGTGTTTCTTGCATTTATGGCTTAGGTTCTCCTGAAGAATACAGCAGCCAGGTTTTGTCACTTCGTCCTGGAATGGAAAAGGACCGTGATGAACTGCTCCGTTCATTAGTGGATATCCAGTACGCTCGAAATGATATCGACTTTCAGCGCGGAACTTTCCGTGTGCGCGGAGACTCTGTGGAAGTTATTACTGCTTCACGTGAGGAACACGCAATTCGTGTAGAATTTTTTGGAGATGAAATTGATCGGATCAGGGAAATTGATGTACTGACTGGAGAAGTTGTCGGTGATCGTGAGCATGTAGCCATTTTCCCGGCTTCCCACTTCGTAACCCGAGAACAAAAACTGAAAAAAGCGATCGAAAATATTGAAAAAGAAATGCACGTGCGGGTAAAAGAACTGAAGGATCAAAACAAACTGTTAGAAGCCCAGCGCTTGGAACAGCGGACGAATTATGATTTGGAAATGATGAATGAGATGGGTTTCTGTTCGGGGATCGAGAACTATTCCCGTCATTTGACATTCAGAGAAAAAGGAGCAACACCGTATACATTGATGGATTATTTTCCTGAGGACTCCCTCATCATAGTGGATGAATCACACGTTACGCTGCCCCAGATCCGCGGAATGTTTAACGGAGACCAGGCGAGGAAGCAAGTTCTAGTCGATCACGGATTCCGATTACCATCGGCATTGGACAACCGTCCTTTAAGGTTTGAAGAATTCGAAAAGAAAATCGAATTTATCACCTATGTGTCTGCAACACCTGGACCTTATGAACTTGAGCATACTCCGAAAATGACGGAACAGATCATCCGTCCAACAGGACTGCTCGATCCGGAAATAGAAATTCGGCCGATCAACGGTCAAATTGATGACTTGATTGGAGAGATCAATAAGCGGAAAGAGCTCAATGAACGTGTGCTCGTCACCACCCTGACTAAAAAGATGTCTGAGGATTTGACAGATTACCTTAAGGAAATCGGGATCAAAGTGGCTTATCTTCACTCCGAAATCAATACGATGGAGCGGATAGAGATCATAAGGGATCTGCGTCTGGGTAAGTATGATGTTCTCGTTGGAATAAACCTACTTAGGGAAGGAATCGATATCCCAGAAGTATCCTTAGTCACAATTTTGGATGCGGACAAAGAAGGGTTCCTAAGGTCGGACCGTTCGCTGATTCAGACGATAGGACGGGCTGCCCGTAATGAAAACGGGCGAGTGATCATGTATGCCGACAAAACCACAAAATCCATGCAGTACGCCATAGATGAAACGTACCGTAGGAGAGAGAAGCAGATCGCTTATAACGAGGAACACGGCATCACCCCGAAAACAATCAAGAAAGAAATTCGCAGTCTCATTTCTGCAACGAAGGTAGCGGAGGAAGAAGAAACCTATCTGACCGATAAGAAACCATCTGAAATGACGAAAAAAGAGCGTTTGGAATTAGTGGATAATTTGGAAACTGAGATGAAACAGGCTGCTAAAGACTTAGATTTCGAACGTGCAGCAGAACTGCGGGATGTCATCTTAGAATTAAAAGCGAAAGGATGAGAACCTTATGGCCAGTAAGAACATTAGTATAAAAGGGGCAAGAGCCCACAATTTGAAAAATATCGACATAGATATACCAAAAAATAAACTCGTGGTCATGACCGGTCTTTCTGGCTCAGGTAAGTCTTCTTTAGCTTTTGATACGATTTACGCCGAGGGTCAAAGAAGATATGTTGAATCATTGAGCGCATATGCGCGTCAGTTTCTCGGCCAGATGGATAAGCCTGATGTAGACTCGATCGAAGGGCTGTCTCCAGCAATCTCCATCGATCAGAAAACGACGAGTAAAAACCCTCGTTCTACCGTAGGTACCGTTACGGAAATTTATGACTACCTCAGACTTCTGTATGCTCGCGTTGGACGTCCAACCTGCCCGAATCACGGCATTGAAATCAGCTCCCAGACTGTTCAGCAGATGGTTGATCAGGTTATGGAGCAGCCGGAACGTACGAAGCTTCAGGTTTTGTCACCTGTAGTTTCCGGGCGGAAAGGAGAACATGTGAAAGTGTTCGAACAGCTCCGTAAAGAAGGGTATATTCGCCTGAGGGTAGACGGAGAGATGAGGGAAATTTCCGAGGAAATATCTTTGGAAAAAAACAAGAAACATTCGATTGAAGTAGTCGTTGACAGAATCGTGGTGAAAGATGGCGTCGAAGGGCGGCTCTCCGATTCCATAGAAACGGCTTTAAAGCTAGGGGCGGGTCATCTAATCATTGATATTATTGACGGGGAAGAATTGCAGTTCAGTGAACATCATGCCTGCCCGATTTGCGGCTTTTCTGTAAGCGAACTTGAGCCGCGTATGTTTTCATTCAACAGTCCATATGGAGCATGCAGCCGCTGTGACGGTCTGGGAACTCAGCTTGAAGTGGATCTTGATCTCGTCATTCCCGATTGGAATAGATCTTTAAGGGACCATGCCATCGCTGCCTGGGAGCCGACAAGCTCTCAATATTATCCTCAGCTGTTACAAAGCGTAGCGAATCATTATGGCATTGATATGGACAAACCGGTCAAAGATTTATCAAAAGATCAGATGGACCGCGTACTTTATGGGAGCGGAAATGAAAAGGTCCAGTTCCGTTATGAAAATGACTTTGGTAAAGTCCGTGAGAATGAAATCTTCTATGAAGGAGTCATCCCTAACATATCAAGAAGGTATAGGGAAACCGGTTCTGACTATATTCGCGAGCAGATGGAGAAATATATGGCACAAAAGCCATGTCCGAAGTGTGAGGGTAACCGCTTGAATGAGGAAGCGTTAGCCGTGCTGATCGGAGGTAAACATGTGGGAGAGACGACCGAATATTCGGTTACGGAAGCTAAGGAATTTTTCGATAGCCTAGAGCTTACTGAGAAGGAAGAGACAATCGCCCGCATGATCCTTAAAGAGATCTGTGAACGGTTAAGCTTTTTGGCTAATGTAGGCCTTGATTATCTGACCCTATCAAGATCTGCGGGAACGCTGTCTGGTGGCGAAGCTCAGCGTATCCGCTTGGCTACTCAAATCGGTTCTGCATTGACGGGCGTCCTTTATGTCCTTGACGAACCATCAATCGGTCTTCACCAGAGAGATAATGATCGACTGATCAATACGCTGAAAAGAATGCGTGATTTAGATAATACGTTAATCGTTGTGGAGCATGATGAAGACACGATGCTGGCCGCTGATTATTTAATCGATATCGGACCCGGAGCAGGTGCTCATGGCGGTGAAATCGTTACCCAGGGCACACCGAAACAGGTGATGAAAAGCAGCAAATCATTGACCGGCCAATATCTGTCCGGCAAGAAATTTATTCCTCTTCCAGCAAAACGGCGTAAAGCGGATGGGCGTTATATTACGATCAAGCAGGCTGAAGAGAATAATTTGAAGAAAGTGGATGCAAATATCCCTCTTGGTTTATTTACGGCCGTAACTGGAGTTTCTGGTTCCGGAAAGAGTACACTGATCAATGATATTTTATATAAGTCATTATCCATGAAGCTTCATAACGGCAAGCAAAAGCCAGGGAAGCATAAAGAAATCAAAGGCATAGATCAATTGGAAAAAGTCATCGACATCGATCAGTCACCGATCGGTCGAACGCCGCGCTCCAATCCTGCCACCTATACCGGCGTGTTTGATGATATCCGCGATGTGTTCGCACAAACGAATGAGGCAAAAATCCGCGGCTATAAAAAGGGAAGGTTCAGCTTCAATGTTAAAGGCGGTCGTTGTGAGGCCTGCCGTGGAGACGGAATCATCAAAATCGAAATGCACTTTCTGCCGGACGTTTACGTACCATGTGAAGTGTGCGACGGCAAACGGTACAACCGCGAAACTCTGGAAGTGAAGTATAAAGGGAAAAATATTTCAGAAGTCCTCGGCATGACGATTGAAGAGGCGCTGGAATTTTTCGCAAACATTCCTAAGATCAAACGGAAAATGCAGACTGTTGCAGATGTTGGACTTGAGTACATTAAGCTAGGACAACCGGCAACAACGCTTTCCGGGGGTGAAGCCCAGCGTGTGAAGCTGGCTAGTGAACTTCACCGCCGTTCGAATGGAAAATCATTTTATATACTCGATGAGCCGACCACCGGACTTCATGTAGACGATATTTCACGTCTGCTGAAAGTTCTGCAGAGACTGGTGGATAATGGCGATTCTGTTCTCATCATTGAACACAGTTTAGATGTGATCAAGGAAGCGGACCACATTATTGATCTTGGTCCGGAAGGCGGGGAAAAAGGCGGACAGATCATCGCTACCGGTACCCCGGAAGAAGTAGCAGAAGAAAAAGCTTCTTATACAGGAAAATATTTAAAACCCGTTCTTGAACGTGATGAAAAGCGCATGAAAACGAAGTTAAAATCAAGAGAAAGAGTCTCTTCAAAGTAGATGCTTTGACGCTGTCGATAGATTTGGAGTATCGTTAAACAAGAGACGTTTAACGGGAGGAATTATACAAATGGAAGCGATAGATCAATCAGCAGTACAAGAAAAAATCAATCATTTTGCCAACAAAGACGTATACATTCATTTAGAAACTACGAATGGAGCGTATGCCAGCCACTTTGATGAAACAGCCTACAATGTAGGAGCATTCATCCGCAATGCTAAAGTGAATTATCAACATGGAAAAATTGTGAGTACAGGCGGTTCGTACCGAGTAGGACTAAAGCTCGATATAGGCTGGGTTTATGCAGAAGGAGTCAGTGACTTCGAAATTGACGAAAAGGATCGTCTCCTTTTAGCAGGCCATGATCGAGAAGGACGATTGATGGTAGCGTTGGAAATAAGTGAAGAGCCATTTACTCATGAGGCGGAAGAGCATGAATAATAAGCACATTCTAGTCATTTTCCCCCATCCAGATGATGAGTCCTTCGGTACTTCTGGAACCATTTCGAAGTTTCGGGCAGAAGGGGTGCCAGTCACCTATTTGTGCGGGACATTAGGGGAAATGGGGAGAAATATGGGAAACCCAGTATTCGCTAATCGCGAAACTTTGTACACTTACAGGAAAAAGGAATTGGCTGAAGCTGCAAAAGAGCTGGACATTGACGTAGAGTTGTTAGGCTACCGTGATAAAACTTTAGAATTTGAGCCGCTTGATGAATTGGCTCAGCATTTGAAGGAGCGTATTCTTGCGTACGGAGCTACTACAATCATTACACATTATCCAGGATACGCTGTACACCCTGATCATGATGCATTAGGTGCGGCTGTAGTCAAAGCTGTAGAGCTTATCGAGCCAGGAAAGCGGCCTGAGGTATGGATGCACGCGATTACGAACAACCATGAAGATGAATTAGGTGAGCCGGACTTCATTTTTGACATTGAGCCTTATTGGGAAAGAAAAGAAGCGGCAATCCGGGCTCATCTGTCACAAGTTGATGGGATGATGAATTTAATAGAGAATCACGAGCAAACATCTAAACAGATTCAACGATTGAAAAGAGAGCAGTTTTACCGCTTAACACTTTCTTCGTGATACCTGATGAGTTAGACACCTTGTAGAATGTTCAACATTTCTTCGGGGTGTCTTTTTTCTCTTAACACTCATTTTTAGTCTTAGGCTATGTTACACGTCGTTGTTGATTTTTTCATAAGAGAGTTATTATGGCAGAGTTTTTGGGAATTTCGAGACATTCAGTTAGTGGGATCAGGGCGGCGGGGAATGGCTCGTCCTCCGTGGGAGCGCGGTGAGTCTCCTGTGTGGAGTACATGATCGGTGAGATCCAGGAAGGCGAAGCCTGAGGAAGCTCAATACATGCCCAAGGAAATAGACCCGTTTTCTAGATCCATCATCTCCAAATATAATCTTATTTGGAAAAATCACTTTTAATAATTTTCAAAGCCTAGTTTTTTATTGGAGCTTGCAGGGAATGAAATGATAAAGGAGCGAGTGACAGATGAATGAAGAGAGAATGAAAATCTTAAAGATGATTGAAAATGGTACCATTTCTGCAGATGAAGGAGAGAAACTTCTCAAAGCTGTTGAATATTCTAAGGAAGAGGAGACAAAAGCAGCCGGAAAAAAATACGGACTAAAAGATTTTGTCGGAGAAGCCGTAGAAAAAATCAAAAATGCTGATTTTGATTTGTTATTCGGTGAGTCTGTAGAGTTTCAATATCATCTCCAAACCAATGAAGAATCTTTTCATGACCTGGATATCACTATCGCTAACGGGTCCTTATATTTGGAACCTTGGCAGGAGTCATACGCTCAAGCGGAATGCCAGGTGAAAGTTTATCAAGCTGCAGATGAAAAAGAGGCGAAAGAGCAGTTTTTGGCTGATGGGCAATTTGATGTTACGAACGGGATATTGCGATTTGCCAACCCATCTAAAAAGGTAAAAACACATGTTAAACTTTACTTACCAAAAAAGCGGTATGACTTTGTTAAAGCTAAACTTTCAAATGGCAGCATCACCTCAGGTGAAGTTCAGTCCGACCACTTTCATATGAAGACGAGTAACGGAGCTTTGAAGGTGAATGGGTCCAATGGCGAAACATGTAAGTTAGAAACCGGAAATGGTTCGATAACAGTATGTGATAGCCGCTTCTCTACGTTTGAAACGGATACGATCAACGGATCCGTTAAAGTAGACGGCCGCTTCGGGAAATGTGATGTGTCCGCTGTAACAGGAAGTATTACAGTGAAGAACTATGGAAGTGAAGCTCACACTGGTTTTTTCAAAACTACGACAGGGCAAGTCATTGTCCACGTACCTGAGAGCAGAAGGATTGATGGAAAAATTAAAACCAGCATGGGTAGCCTTCACTGTGAGGTAGAAAACTATAAGATTTTAAGAAATAAGAAAGAAATCATGACCAAAGAGCTGGTTTTTGAAGCCAGAGAACAATTCGAAGATGTTTATCATGTAGAAGCGGACACTAAAACCGGGTCCGTTTATGTGAAGGACACTTCGTCATAATTTTGTAAGGTAGAAGAGAGGGATTTTTGTGAAAAACTGGTTATTACACATAATAGTTAACGCGATTGCCATCATTATCGTCAGCTTTGTATTCAGTTCGGTAGAGATTGACGGATTCATTGGTGCGCTGATCGCAGCATTGATACTATCTATATTGAACGCGATTGTACGTCCGATTCTTGTAATTTTGACTTTGCCGATTACGGTCCTGACTTTAGGGTTGTTTTTATTGATCGTCAACGCCATTACGCTGGCTATGACTGACGCCTTATTAGGCAGTACATTTGAAATTGCTGGATTTGGAATGACGATTATTGCTGCTCTTGTCATTTCGTTACTCAACCTGGTGCTGAATAGTTTTATTAAAGATTAATAGATATTTATATCGATCCTATAGGCATTCTTATGCCTATAGGATTTTTTGTGTCCAAGATTTTTCAAAACATGCTACAATAAGGGACAGTGAAGATACGAAATATAGGAGGTCTACCATGAGTAAAGTTAGAACGGAGCATTTGTTAGATCGTTTTGAGCTTGAATTAGTTGCAGGTGAGGACGGCGTTCACCGTGAGATACATATGAGTGATATTTCACGCCCTGGGGTTGAAATGACAGGATATTTTAAATTTTATCCAAAAGATCGTTTGCAGCTCCTAGGTAAAACGGAACTTTCCTATTTTAATGAATTGACTCATGAACAGAGAAAGCATAGAGCTGAACAGTTATGCACGGATATCACGCCGGGAATCGTAATCACTAGAGGCATGGATATTCCTGAAGAACTGGCTGTAGCTGCAAAAGAAGCAGGCGTCCCTTTAATGCGTTCACCGCATAAGACGACTCGTGTGATCAGCCGGCTGACTAACTTCCTGGAGACTAAGTTCGCCCCGTTCACCGCTATTCATGGAGTACTTGTTGATATCTATGGTATTGGAGTTCTAATTACTGGGCAGAGTGGTGTAGGTAAAAGTGAGACAGCCCTTGAGCTTGTTAAAAGAGGACATCGTCTCGTAGCCGATGATAGTGTGGAAATTCGACAGGAGGACTACGATACGTTAATCGGAAATAGTCCGCCGTTAATCGAACATTTACTAGAGATTCGTGGTCTGGGCATCATCAATGTCATGACTTTATTTGGTGCGGGAGCTGTGCGCAGTTTCAAGCGCATAACTCTCGTCATCAATCTGGAAATCTGGGATAAGAATAAACAGTATGATCGACTGGGTCTTGAAGAAGAGACGATGAAGATTATGGATGCCGAAATACCTAAAGCTACAATCCCTGTACGACCGGGACGTAACTTGGCCGTTATCATTGAAGTAGCTGCCATGAACTTCCGGTTAAAGCGTATGGGTGTCAACGCGGCTGAAGAATTTTCTGAGCGTTTGACAAAGGTCATCGATGAAGACCAAGAACAATCACCGGAAGAGTAAGGAGAGAATAGATCGTGTCATGTTCAGCAGAATCACTTGATCGAGTATTAATACAATTAGGTCCCCTATCTATCTATTGGTATGGAGTTATTATAGCAACTGGCGCATTTTTAGGTTTGCTAATAGCAACAAGAGAAACGGAACGACTAGGTTTGAAGAAAGATTATATGATGGACATCGTCGTATATGCAATTCCAATTGCGATATTATGCGCGAGACTTTATTATGTCATTTTTGAGTTTGATCGATATATAGGTGAGCCATGGTGGAAGGTGTTTGCGATATGGGAAGGCGGCATCGCTATCCATGGTGCACTGATCGGTTCATTTCTGACGGCTTATGTCTATACAAAAGTCAAAGGTTTATCCTTCTGGATGTTGGCTGATATCGCAGCTCCCAGTCTAATTCTAGGACAGGCCATCGGACGGTGGGGAAATTTCATGAACCAGGAAGCCCATGGCGGCCCTGTTTCGGAATCTTTTTATAATAATTACATGCAATATTTGCCGAATTTTATTAATCAGCAGATGTGTATTGATGGTACGATGTATCATCCAACGTTCCTATATGAATCTTTATGGAACATAGCAGGATTCATTCTGCTTCTCGTTTTGCGGCATAAATTCAACCCTCGACGTGGAGAAGTATTCTTAAGCTACATTATTTGGTATTCCATTGGACGTTTTTATGTGGAAGGACTGCGGACTGACAGCCTCTATCTGTTCAGTGAAATACGTACTGCGCAGTTCATTTCGATCGTGATGATTATCGTTTCGCTTATCATCGCGGTTTATCGTAGAAAAATGGGACTGGCGGATAAGTATTATAACGGTAAAAAAGTGAAAAAATAACAAGGAGGGGTGAAGAATGTCCGCTATTTTACTAGAAGGACTAAAAAAAGGGATGAAGCTGACTTGGACATTAGGAAAAGTTATATTTCCTGTCACGTTGATCGTCACCATTCTTCAGTACACCCCAGTACTTCCTTGGGTAATGGATCAGCTTGCTCCTTTGATGAGCCTGCTTGGTCTTTCAGGTGAAGCTGCAGTGCCTCTTGTTCTCGGTAATTTTCTGAATTTGTATGCAGGTATTGCTGCGATCATTTCATTTGAGTTTACTGTGAAAGAGGTATTTATTCTTGCGGTTATGTTATCGTTCTGCCATAACTTGATTATTGAATCCACTGTGGCGAAGAAAGTAGGCGTAAGCTGGTGGCTCGTCATCGGAGTCCGTGTCGGGTTAGCCCTCTTCTCTGCGATCGTCATCAACTTAATGTGGAGCGGCGGGCAGGAACAAGCCCAATACGGATTTGCTCCAGAGCAACGATCTGCACCAGAAGGGTGGGCAGAGATCATTTTACAAGGGTTGCAAACGGCCGCCATGGGGATCGTTCAGTTGGCGTTGATCGTCATACCATTGATGATTGTCATGCAGTATTTAAGAGAAAAAGGCTGGCTTGAACGATTTTCCGATTGGCTTGCTCCAGCTACTAAATTTCTCGGAATGGAACGTAATACGTCTATGACACTAGCAGCCGGTCTGACGATTGGACTGGCTTATGGAGCTGGATTGATGATACAAGCAGTAGAGGAAGACGGTGTTTCTAAAAAAGATATGTTTTTAGCAATGATCTTTCTCGTATCCTGTCACGCCGTAGTTGAAGATACGCTCATCTTCATTCCTTTAGGCATACCAATCTGGCCGCTTCTAATCATTCGTCTGACGACAGCCATATTATTAACTGCAGCCGTAGGATTTGTCTGGAATAAATTACAGCGTGAGAAGAGGAGAAGTTTGACACATGAGTATTAATACAATTCTTTTTGATTTAGACGGCACGTTAATCGACACCAATGAATTGATCATTGCTTCCTTCACCCATACGCTCGGCCAATATGCTGAAAGGCCTTATTCGCGTGAAGAGATATTGGAATTTATCGGACCTCCGCTTAGGGAAAGCCTGAGTAAAGTAAATCCGATTCGAGTAGATGAAATGGTTGAAACGTACCGCGAGCATAATACTAAAAACCATGATGAATATGTCACGGCTTATGAAGGTGTAGTTGATACCGTCAAAACGTTAAAGGGTCAGGGTTATCGCTTAGGTATTGTCACGACAAAAATGCGCCATACTGTAGAAATGGGACTGGCGCTGACAGGGTTGGAAGGTGTATTTGAAACAGTGGTTACACTAGATGACGTACACCATGCTAAACCACACCCTGAGCCTGTCATTAAAGCGCTTGAAGCTTTGAATGGAACTGCGGCACAATCTCTTATGGTCGGTGATAATACCCATGACATTGAGGCTGGGAAAAATGCTGGCACGAAAACTGCTGGTGTTGTATGGTCAGTAAAAGGGCGCCAAGTGCTGGATGACTTGAACCCAGATTTCATGCTTCATAAAATGGATGATCTGATCGAAATTTTGGGAGGATAAATCATGCGTCGCACGAAAAGATATCCTGTTCAAGGAGCCAATTCACTGTGGCATATTTATCAAACGGTTCCTTTCTTAAAAGTGGTCAAAAATTTTTTAGTCATTCAAATCGCGAGGTACACTCCATCTTTGAGTTTTAAGAATGGACTGTACCGTCGTTTTTTAAAAATGGAAGTCGGGGAGAAGACTGCTTTTGCCTTGATGGTGATGCCTGACATCATGTTTCCAGAAAGAATTAAAGTGGGACGTAATACGATCATTGGTTATAATACAACGATTTTAGCTCACGAATATTTGATACAGGAGTACCGTCTGGGAGATGTAGAGATCGGAGATGCAGTTATGATCGGAGCAAATACGACTATTCTTCCAGGAATAAAGATCGGTGACGGTGCCATTGTATCTGCGGGTACCCTCGTTCATAAAGATGTCCCTGAAGGAACTTTTGTAGGAGGCAATCCTATGAAAATCATCTACACCAAGGCACAAATGGAAGACCGAAAGAGGAGTGAGGTGACTGGATAATGGGCATTCAACAAAAAGTCTTACCAGCTGTAAAAAACATGAAGGATTTTGAGAAGCTTCTTGAAACAACAACAGAATACATTATTATTTTAGAAAGCAGATTAGGAAACCTGCACAAAGTGGTGCGGGCGGCGCAAAAGGCCGGCAAAAAAGTGCTGATCCATGTCGATCTCATTCAGGGCCTGAAGGCTGATGACTATGGTATGGAATTTTTAGGTCGAGTCGTTAAGCCGGACGGTGTGATATCCACGAGATCGCATGTCATTCAACAAGCAAAAAAATATAAAATGATTTCTATTCAGCGATTATTTTTAATCGACAGTCAGGCAGTAGAACATAACGTTGCCATTATAAAAAAAGTGAAGCCTGATTATGTCGAGGTTTTACCAGGTATCGTTCCGGGAATGATTAAAGAGGTAAAGGATCAGATTGGAGCATCGGTGATTGCCGGGGGATTGATTCGTACGGAAGATGAGGTCAATTCCGCAATCGAGTCAGGTGCTTCGGCAGTATCTACTTCACGTTCAGAGCTTTGGAACTTTTAGCTGAAGGATTATGTACATAGTGAAATCGTGATATAAGCTGGCTGATCCACACAAATATAAGTAGCTGCCCGCTATTTCTTATTGTGTGTTTTTTTATTTGAGGGGTTTAATTATTGAAAGGAGTTGTCCTGAATGACAGAGTTCATGGGAGAACTGATCGGGACTATGATCCTCATTATTTTAGGTGGAGGTGTAATAGCCGGAGCCAACTTAAACGCCACGAAAGCAGAAGGGAACTGGGTACTCATTACAATAGCCTGGGGACTGGGTGTAGCTATGGGGGTATACGCTGTAGGAGATGTTACGGGGGCGCACATTAATCCCGCAGTGACTCTCGGGTTAGCTACTGTCGGAGACTTTGCATGGGCAAAAGTGCCGATGTATATTTTAGCTCAGCTCATCGGTGCGTTTATTGGAGCGGTGATAGTCTTCTTTCATTACCTCCCCCACTGGGCAGGAACGGAAGACGATATGGCAAAGCTGTCTATTTTTGCTACGGATCCAGCGATCGATAGTCCTGTTTCCAACTTAGTAAGTGAAATTATCGGAACATTTGTATTAGTTATGGGAATACTGTTCATAGGTGCAACAGAGTTTACAGATGGACTGAACCCTATCATTGTCGGTCTGCTCATAGTAGCAATCGGTATGTCACTAGGATCGACTACAGGTTATGCAATTAATCCAGCTCGTGATTTAGGGCCGAGAATTGCGCATGCCTTGCTGCCGATTCCAGGAAAAGGCCATTCGAATTGGGGTTATTCCTGGGTGCCTGTATTAGGTCCTGTTATAGGCGGTGTCTATGGAGGGTTGTTTTATCAAGCTATCTTTGAAGCCACTCCGAATATATGGTTTTGGGTAATGTCAGTAGTCTTAGTCCTAATTTTGGGGACATCTTTAAAGGTGGAACTGAAGAAAGCTCAGCAAGGGAAACAACGAACAGCATAGGAGGAATTCAATATGGAAAAATACATCTTATCAATTGACCAGGGTACGACTAGTTCGAGAGCCATTTTATTCGACCATGAAGGAACTATTGTAGAAACAGCGCAAAAAGAATTTGAACAATATTTTCCTAAACCAGGCTGGGTTGAGCATGACGCGAATGAAATTTGGACTTCAGTTCTGGGCTGTATAGCTGATGTACTTGTGAGAGCCGATGTCGAAGCAGACCAAATTGAGGGAATCGGCATCACTAACCAGCGCGAAACGACTGTTGTATGGGACCGTCATACTGGAAAGCCGATATATAAAGCCATAGTTTGGCAGTCCCGTCAGACGCAGCCAATCTGCAATGAACTCCGCGAACAAGGACATAATGATACATTCAGAGATAAGAGCGGTCTGCTTTTGGACCCTTATTTCTCAGGAACTAAAGTCAAATGGATATTGGATAATGTCGACGGTGCAAGGGAAAAAGCTGAAAAAGGCGACTTGATGTTCGGTACGATCGATTCATGGCTTGTTTACAAATTATCTGGAAAAGAAGCTCATGTGACTGATTATTCCAATGCTTCAAGAACTTTAATGTACAATATTTACGATTTGAAATGGGATGAGGAGCTTCTCGATATTTTAGGAGTGCCGAAATCGATGCTGCCTGAGGTGAAACCTTCTTCAGAAATTTACGCCCATACAGTAGACTATCACTTCTTTGGTAGAAAAATTCCGATCGCCGGCATAGCTGGAGATCAGCAAGCCGCTTTATTCGGTCAAGCTTGTTTCGAAAAAGGGATGGCGAAGAATACGTATGGTACCGGCGGGTTCCTGCTTATGAATACAGGAGAGGAAGCTGTTCAATCTGAGCATGGACTCCTTACCACTCTTGCATGGGGAGTTGACGGTAAGGTGGAGTATGCCTTAGAAGGAAGTATTTTCGTATCGGGCTCAGCTATACAGTGGCTGCGCGATGGATTAAAAATGCTGGAATCCTCTGCTCAAAGCCAGGAAATCGCGAGCGAGGTGGATACGACAGATGGGGTTTATGTCGTACCCGCATTTGTCGGGTTAGGTACTCCCTATTGGGATAGTGAAGCACGAGGTGCTGTGTTCGGTTTAACGAGAGGCACGAAGAAGTCGCACTTTGTGCGCGCGACATTGGAATCGCTGGCTTATCAGACTAAAGATGTGGTCGATGCCATGCATGAAGATTCTGGAATTGAACTGAAAAAACTGCGCGTCGATGGTGGGGCTGTGAAGAATGATTTACTGATGCAATTCCAAAGTGATCTTCTTAACACATCTGTTGAACGGCCAAAAGTCGAGGAAACGACTGCTCTGGGTGCTGCCTACCTTGCAGGTCTTGCTATTGGATTCTGGGAAAACCGAGAGGAAATCGCTAAGCAATGGAAAGTAGGTAAAGAATTCGACCCTGACATGGAAGAAGAAAAGAGCGAGGAATTATATAAAGGGTGGCAGAAAGCTGTAGAAGCTACTAGAGTTTTCAAAACTGAATCTTAAGAGTGGATTTTTTTCGCTGCCTTTGATAAGATTAAACTAAGTTAATAGATTCTGGTCGGAGATTTGGAGAGACCACGACACTTTGTAACAAACGTTGCTAAAGTTGTTCGTGGTCTCTTTTTTTATTTCAATGCTCATTCCTACACATAATCCTGCCCCGAATAGGGAATAAAGGTTATCAGACGATCAAAATCATTCCGACTATATAAAAGGAGAGGTATCATCATGAAGAATTTTTCTAATTATCAGCGACAAGAACAATTTAACAAGCTTAATCAAGAAGATTGGGACGTCCTTGTGATTGGCGGTGGAATAACGGGTTCAGGTATAGCTCTTGATGCAGCCAGCCGTGGAATGAAGACAGCGGTAGTGGAGATGCAGGACTACGCGGCCGGAACTTCCAGCCGATCTACTAAGCTTGTTCACGGTGGTTTAAGATATTTAAAACAATTTGAAGTTAAAATGGTAGCTGAAGTAGGAAAAGAACGTGAGATCGTTTATGAGAATGGTCCTCATGTCACTACACCTGAATGGATGATGCTTCCGTTCCATGAAGGCGGAAACTTCGGTCCTTTCAGTACGAGCCTTGGTCTTCGTGTATATGACTATCTTGCAGGCGTAAAGAAGAGCGAGCGCCGAACGATGTTCGATTCCAAAGAAACGTTAGAACGCGAACCTTTAGTAAGAAAAGAAGGCCTTAAAGGAGCAGGGTTCTATGTAGAATATAAAACGGACGATGCACGTCTGACGTTAGAAGTAATGAAAAAAGCTGTAGAACATGGAGCCACATCGCTTAACTATGCAAAAGTAGTGGATTTTCTCTATAGTGACTCTGGAAAAATTGAGGGAGCAATCGTCGAGGATTCCATTAGCGGAGAAACATACCAAGTTAATGCTAAACGTGTAGTAAATGCGGGTGGACCATGGGTCGACGAGCTACGAGAAATTGATGGATCCAAAAAAGGTAAAACGCTGCAGCTGACGAAAGGTGTCCACCTTGTCTTTGACCAATCCGATTTCCCTTTACAGCAAGCGATTTACTTCGATACGCCGGATGGTCGAATGATTTTCGCAATCCCTAGAGACGGAAAAACTTATGTCGGAACTACAGATACGCCTTTTGATGAAGAAATCGATCATCCTAAAATGACAAACGTTGACCGCGACTATATATTGGATGCCATACACATGATGTTCCCGTCTGTGAAGGTTACGGCAGAAGATGTTGAATCCAGCTGGGCTGGTGTGCGCCCGCTTATTCACGAAGATGGAAAAGATCCTTCTGAAATTTCTCGTAAAGATGAGATCTTCGTTTCAGATTCAGGATTGATTTCCATGGCTGGAGGTAAACTGACGGGATACCGTAAAATGTCTCAGACCGCTGTCGATATAGTCAGAGATCAGCTGGCAGAGGAGTATGGTATTCGTTATTCTGATTCAGAGACGAAGCACATGGCTATTTCAGGGGGAGAAGTCAACGGATCCAAAGGATACAAAACGTTCAGGGAAGAAAGAATCAAAATCGGCGAATCCCTTGGGTTAACCCATGATAAAGCGGCAGAAATGGTGGACTTATATGGAGCAAATGTCGATAAATTTTATCAACTGTTCCAAGATAAAAAGGCTGAAGCTTCTGCAGCATTGATTGATCGGGTAGTATTTGCCCAGTTAACTATGGCTTTAGAATATGAGGGAGCCTATAAGCCAGTCGACTTTTTCGTAAGAAGAACGGCTGCCCTGTTTTTCAATATCGCCTGGGTGCACGAACACAAGCAGCCAGTGATTGATTATATGGCTCAAGAATTGAAATGGACAGATCAACAGAAGAACGAGTACACGGCTGAACTTGACGAATTGTTAAGAGAAGCTGTGGAGCCTGTGCAAATCAGTTAATAAAGTAAATGATTCAACCGTGAATTCACTTAAGTAAAGCTCAGAGCTGCTATATAGCTCTGAGCTTTACTTATATACAGATTTATAAAAATTAAATACCCCTTATTCTAAACCAGGCTTTAATATATTTATTGCGGTCTCAGCGTCTGAAAAGCCCCCCTATTCCTAAAACCACCTTCCACTCATTATGGTGACGGAACAGTCAACATCCTGTCAGTGCACTGACCAATAATTGATAAACGAAACTACTTATATGCTTTCGCTTTTGCCAAAAAAATTTAACAGCTATTTACTTAGTTTCAATACTTTATCTTAACTACTTGCCCATTGAGCGGATGGAATTTTTTATGTATACTTTTATTAACTGAATTTTCTAGGAATGGGAATGTTGTTTATGATCAATGCACAGAAGCTAGTCCGCCGCGATGGCGTAAGACAGCTTATTACAGGCGGAATATTAATCGCGATTATGATGTTTTTTTTGATTTCTATATTTTTTACCGGATTCAGCAGTATGCTTATTTCGAGCGTATATAGTATAGCTTTTGGTCTGGCAGGCATAGCCGTATTTAATCGCGGATTAAAGGATTATCGCGATGCATCTCAGTCCAAAGGATTCATTCAAGATCTTTCTGCTGATTCCTATCGCACCTTACCACAGCGCATGTATATCGGGCATAAAGCTGCAGATGCTTTTCATGCTAGCATATACGATATGAATGGAGAGGTATACAGCGAAATTAAACCAAAAGAAAAGTACGATATAAAGATTTTCAGACCTTTCATCAGCTTGTTTAATGGAGGAAGTCTTATTCCGGCTACTTATCAAATGTATGATAAGGATGGAAATCCTTCTTATAAAATCGATAAAAAAGGCGGGTTTACTTGGCGCGGTTATGTACAGCATCCAGATGGCATCTATGTAGCATATACTTCCCATGAAAAATTAAAAGGTACTGGCAAGAGTGTATTCCGTTATATTGAAGGAGAAAAAACTCAATGGACGGCAGAAGGAGATAGGGTTATCGGCCATTTGGAAGTGAAAGATGAAGAAGGACTTTTATGGGCTGTAATTAAAAGGGATGCTGTTCCTTATGAAGCTGCTGAACGATTTGACCGCATGCCTGGATATTTAGTCGAATGGAAAAAACGTGAAGATATTCCCCACTCCCTAATAGCTTTTCTATTCTTAGTTCAAACGAATACAGCTGGATAATTGCGCTGATGCCTGGCATCAGCGTTTTTTAGCGTGAAGTGAAACGTGTTGACCTTTACGTCAACGTAAATGCTATGATTTATGTGCGTAGAAGGAGGATTTTCTTATCGAAAATAAAACAATTTCAGAAGTAGCGTATCATTATGACGTCACTGCAAGAACGATTCGGTATTATGAAGAGCTTGGTCTAATTTCACCGATGAGGAACAATGGACAACGTGTGTTCACTCAAAAGGAGATGACTAGACTGCGTCTAATTTCTCGTGGTAAAAAATATGGATTTCAACTTGAGGAAATTAAAGAAATGATACAGCTTTTTGATCAGGATCCTTCGGGTATCAAACAGCTTGAATCCGTCATCCAGAGCGCTCAGAGAAAAATGGATGAGGTGGAAGCAAGAATTGAGGAATTACAATTGCTGAAGAAAGAGATGAATGACTGGATCATCAACTTTAATGAAGAATTGGAAAAACGGAAAAAGGAAGGCTGATGAACCTTTTCGACTAGTTCAACTTTGTAAAATAGTAAAAAATTCTTGGAGGTCTGTCTATGAATTTTTACAAAGAAGACGATGACTTGAGAGAAATTCTGAAAAAACAGCTGGAACCCTCATTTTTTGTTTGGGCTGATCGCAAGCTGAACGAATTTGGAAGAAAGTGTGCTCAGGAAATTGATCAAAGAGCGATTCATACGGATCGCGAGGGGCAGCCTAGATTAATCAAGTTTAATAAAAAAGGAGAAGATATTTCAGAAGTTTGGGTCAATGAAGGCTACCGTAATACAGTAAAAGAAACATATAGTGAGGGAATAGCAGGTTATCCGCATAAAGAAATTCCTGGACTAGGGTATAAAGGAAATTATATTTATTCTTTGGCACAAGGGTATTTGTTGTCTCAAGCTGAACCTGGATTTTATTGTCCAGTCACTTTAACAATGGCTACTGCTTATTTGCTCGACCACTATGCTTCTAAAGACATAAAAGCTGAATATCTTCCTCATGTGCTCTCTACGGGAGAAGAAGAGCTGTATGAGGGAGCGACTTTTCTAACCGAACGTCAAGGTGGATCTGATGTAGGTGCTAATGAAGTGAAGGCCGTAGCTTTAGAAAATGGAAGCTATCAATTGTATGGGGAAAAATATTTTGCCAGTAATGCTGGAATGTGTGGAGTAGCTATGGTGCTAGCGAGAATCGAAGGTGCCCCTCGCGGCACTAAGGGTTTAAGTCTGTTTCTTGTCCCCTGGAGACAAAAAGACGGCGGCTTAAACGGAATATCTATCCGCCGGTTGAAAGATAAACTTGACGTAAGGGCTGTACCATCAGCCGAAGTAGAGTTTGAAGGTGCAGAAGCTTACCTAATAGGTGATCAAAATCGAGGTTTCTATTATATGGTGGAAGCACTAAACTTATCTAGAGTTTGTAATGCAGCAGCTTCAGTTGGGATCATGCGGAGGGCTTATCGTGAAGCACGAAGTGGAGACGAGCGCGCTATTTAAAATGATTCAACGTTTTGACCAGACAGCACGTTTCCCAGCTCAAGTAAGTGCGAAAGAACAAACGGTCACCCGTCTGCTCATTGCCATTCTGAAAAAAGAAACAGCAGAGCAATCGATCCATTTTTCTCATGAAGCCATAGAGATGCATGGAGGGAATGGGTATATAGAAGATTTTGTAACCCCTCGTCTGTTGCGCGACGCTCAAGTGTTAACGGTCTGGGAAGGTACTGCAAATATCCTGGGGTTGGAAGTTGTCCGTCTGCTTACAAAACATAAAGCGCATGAACAACTTTTTACAGAGATGAAGTTTACGCTGGAAAACGTGACGGTGCTTTCTAAGGAAAAAGCACTTTTGCAGAAAGAAATAGCAGATCAGGAAAATTGGATCCATGAAGGGCTCCAATTATCACAGGATTTACAAACATTTCACAGTAAAGAAATAGCTAAAAGACTAGTTGATATATATGAAGGGGTTCATGCTATTGAAAGAGCTGCTGAAAGTGAACGAAAGTTAAGCGTTGCGAAGGTGTTTATACACCAAACCTTTAATCATGCAATTAAAAAAGCGAACCCGCTTACATTGAAATTTGCGGAAGATATATTGCAGCTTTCTGAGGAAACTGCAGCAAAAACTGATGAGAATTAAGCTCATCAGTTTTTTTATGGAAACTTTGTTAAATCTCAGTACTATTAAGAAAGTAAGTTTGCTCTATGCTGGTTTTGGTATGATAATAGAGAGAAGGTATTATAGGCCTAAGTATTGACGGTATAACTTCATCATGTTAGCATATTAGCAGACTAAAGGATTCAGGAAGGACGGAACTCTAAATGGCGAAGCGTCTTATGTTTGAAAAACCATTAGGAATGCGAGACACGCTTCCTTTTTTTTATAACCAAAAATCAAAAGCAAGAGAACAATTGAAGTCATCTATTCTTTCTTATGGGTTTTCTTTTATGGATACCCCCTTTCTCGAATATCATGAAACGGTAGGCAAGGTCAGTGCCACGAAAGAGCAGCGCTTATTCAAGCTGCTTGATCAGCAAGGACATACTCTCGTACTGCGTCCAGATATGACAGCGCCTATTGCTCGTGTGGCCGCCTCTCAGCTTAAAGATGCAGAATATCCTTTGCGTTTAGCTTATGACGGTCCAGTATTCAGAGCACAACAAGCGGAAGGCGGAAAGCCGGCCCAATTTGAACAGGTTGGGACTGAGCTCATTGGAGATCATTCATCTCACGGTGATGCGGAAGTCATTGCCTTATTAGTTGAATCATTAAAACGATCAGGTTTGACCGACTTTGTAATCACGATAGGACACATTGGTTATGTAAAAGCGTTCTTTAAAGATTTACTAGGAAATGACGAATCGACTAAAGAGTTGCTGCTGGAGCATCTCTATCGTAAAAATTATGTAGGTTACCGCGAAGAAGTGAAGGCACAAACCCTTACGGATGATAAAAAGAATGCTTTGCTAGCTTTGCTGGACCTGCGCGGTGGAGAAGAAGTATTCGCGAAAAGTAAATCCCTGGCTAGAAATCAAGTGTGCATGCAGGCGGTAAATGAATTGAAGCAGCTCTATAAGTTATTGAGTAATTATGGCGTTGAAAGCCATGTGAAATTTGACTTCAACCTGATCAGCCATATGAATTACTACACGGGGATTTTATTTGAAGGATACGCTCCAAACCTTGGCGCTTTATTATGTAATGGAGGAAGGTATGATACATTGCTTCCTTCTTTTAAGCTGAACGCGTCGGCTACTGGGTTCGCCATTCATCTGGAACGACTTGTAGAGGCAATCAATGATGAAGAAAATGGAGAAACCAGGCTTGGGGTCATCGTCGATGATGATACTCACATCAAAGGTGTGCAGAAAGCGAAGGAACTGCGTCAACAAGGATACCCTGTACTTTTACAGCACGTTGACCAGATCCCGGACATTCAAGAATTTAAAAATCAACTGAAAGAGCATATCGATTTTACTGCGAAAGGAGGACAAAATGATGAGTAAGCCACTAGTAATCGCGATGCCTAAAGGACGGATTTATGAAGAGGCAGCCGGTTTAATGAAACAGGCTGGTTACCATTTATCAGCCGATGCAGAAGAATCACGGAAGTTAATATTGGACTTTCCAGAACAGAACATCCAAGTGATGATGGCTAAACCTATGGACGTTGTGACGTACGTTGAATATGGTGCGGCAGATATAGGAATTGCGGGTAAGGATGTTCTTCTAGAACAAGACCGTGATGTATATGAAGTATTGGATTTGAAAATCAGTCCTTGCTACGTAGCTGTCGCAGGGCTGCCCAATCAGCCGCTCAGCCGTATCGCTCCGAAGATCGCAACTAAATATCCTAAAATCGCGTCAGACTATTTCAGACAACAGGGAGAACAAATAGAAATCATCCCGTTGAATGGTTCTATTGAACTGGCTCCCATCATTGGCCTCACTGACCGCATAGTAGATATAGTGTCTACGGGACGCACATTGAAAGAAAACGGTCTCGTTGAATATGAGAAAATTACGGATATCACGTCTCGTTTAATCGTCAACCCTGTCAGTTATCGTCTGAAGGGTGAGGAGATTGATGAGATGGTGAACGGACTGAGCAAAGCAGTGGAGGTGGAACAAGCTTGAAAATCATCCAAAAACACGAACTGAACTCTTTAAAAAGAAGTGTAGATCAAGGGACTGAAGAGCAAAGAGAAGCTGTTAAAAAAATCATTCATGATGTAAAACAGCGCGGAGATGCAGCTGTCCAATCTTACACGAAGCAGTTCGATCTAGTTGACCTTGAGGAGTTGCGGGTATCGGAAGATGAAATGGATGCGGCTTATGAATCGATTGATGGTGAATTCGTTGAAATTCTCCAGGAGGCTGAACAGAACATCCGTCGTTTCCATGAGCGCCAACGTACAAATTCCTGGTTTGAAGCTGCAGCGGATGGTTCAATTCTCGGCCAAAAAATCACGGCCATCGATGCTGCGGGCATTTATGTGCCAGGCGGGACAGCGGCCTATCCCTCTTCTGTTTTTATGAACGTTATTCCTGCCCAAGTAGCCGGAGTAGAACGTATCGTTATGACGACGCCCCCAGGGAAAGATGGGAACGTCCCTGAGGGCGTACTTGTAGCTGCTAAGCTCTTAGGTGTTCATGAAGTCTATAAAGTGGGGGGAGCTCAAGCTATCGCAGCATTAGCTTATGGAACAGAAAGCCTTCAACCTGTCGATAAAATCACCGGCCCGGGAAATGTATTTGTCGCTCTTGCCAAGCGTGAAGTTTTTGGGGATGTAGATATAGATATGATTGCCGGCCCAAGCGAAATCGCGGTGTTAGCCGATGACTCTGCTAAAGCTAACGAAGTGGCTGCAGATTTATTGTCACAGGCAGAGCATGATGCACGCTCCTCCAGTGTGCTCGTTACGACGAGCATAGAATTGGCTGAAAAGGTGGAAGAGCAAATTGAAGTACAGCTTAAAGACCTCCCGCGTTATGATATTGCGCGCGCAAGTATCGACGATTATGGAGCGATTATTATCTGTGAGGAGATGGATGAAGCGATCGCAGTCATCAATGAAATCGCAGCAGAACACTTGGAAATCATGACAAAAGATCCTTTTGGGGACATGGCGAAAGTGAAACACGCAGGGGCAATATTTTTAGGTCCATACAGCAGTGAACCTGTAGGGGATTACTTTGCGGGGCCGAATCACGTATTGCCAACCAGCGGCACAGCGAGGTTTTCCAGTCCGTTATCCGTTGATGACTTTACTAAAAAATCCAGTATCATCTCATATAGTGAGCAAGCATTAATAAGCAATGGCGGGAAAATTTCTCAATTCGCACGTTTAGAAGGACTCGAGGCCCATGCCAGGGCTGTAGAAACCCGGAAGGAGCGCTGGAAATGATGGCAGAGCGTAAATCTGTGATAGCTAGAAAAACGAGAGAGACGGATATTGAACTTGAATTCGCGATTGACGGAACAGGAACATCAGATCTTAATGTCCAAGTTCCTTTCATGTCCCATATGCTGGAATTGTTCACAAAACACGGGCAGTTTGATTTGAAGGTAGCGGGGAAGGGTGATGTAGAAGTTGATGACCATCACCTGACAGAAGATATCGGCATCGTACTTGGACAGGCTTTAAAGGAAGCATTGGGAGATAAATATGGAATCAAACGGTATGGATCTATGACTCTTCCAATGGATGAAACACTGGTCACTGTGGCCGTGGACTTGAGCGACCGGCCTCACCTTGAATGGCGGGCTGACCTTCCTAAGGATCGAGTTGGAACATTTGATACGGAAAATGTTCACGAATTTTTCTGGAAGCTGGCTGTAGAAGCTCGTATGAATCTTCATATTGTGCTTCATCACGGTGATAACACTCATCACATTATAGAAGCGATGTTTAAAGCATTGGCTAGAGCACTTGATGAGGCTACGACGGTCGATCCTAGAATTCAAGGTGTGCCAAGTACGAAAGGAAGTTTATAAATGATAGGAATCATTGATTATGGAATGGGTAATTTATTCAGCGTTTCGAAGGCGCTGGAACGAATGGACATTCCTTACAAGATAGGGGATCGCCCTGATCAAATCGATAACTGCACAGGATATATTTTACCTGGTGTTGGTGCGTTCCCGGATGCGATGAAAGCTCTTGAAGAACATGGTTTTATTGATTTTATAAAACAAAAGGTGAGCGAAGGTGTACCTATGTATGGTATTTGTTTAGGTATGCAGCTGCTGTTTGAAGAAAGCGAAGAAGGCGGTTTGACTAAAGGTCTCGGATTATTTCCCGGGAAAATCGAAAGGTTTCCGGGTATCAGTCCAGACGGTCAAACGTATAAAGTGCCTCATATGGGCTGGAATCAGTTGAAACTGCATCAATCTGACCATCTACTAATGGAAAATGTAGGTGAAGAATACGTCTACTTTGTGCACTCGTACGTCGTGGAAACTGACGAAGATGCCATACTATATGCCACAGCTGATTATCATCAGCAGGTGCCGGCTATAGTAGGGAAAGGTAACCTCGTAGCAAGCCAGTTTCACCCGGAAAAAAGTGGGCGTGCCGGTGTACAGCTTTTAGAAAATTTTTGTAAGCGAATCGTTAAACAGTGAGGAGCATTTAGTATGAGCTTTACGATTTTTCCAGCTATTGATATGCGAAATGGTCAATGTGTCCGCCTTGAACAAGGCGATTTTAATAAACAGACAGTCTACGGAGATAATCCGTTTGAAGTAGCAAAAGGGTTCGCTGAAGCAGGTGCCACGTGGATCCACATGGTAGACTTGGACGGTGCAAAAGAGGGATCCAAGCAAAATGCAGAGCATGTCGTAAAAGTAGCTCAACAGCTTGACGTGAAAGTCCAGATTGGCGGAGGTATTCGTTCAGAAGATGATATTGAATATTACTTAAGCCGCGGTGTTGACAGGGTCATTATAGGTTCTTTAGCTGTTCGGGACCTTGCGTTGACGAAGCAGCTTCTCGGTAAATACGGAAAGCGCATCGTCATCGGTCTGGATGCAAGAGACGGGTATGTCGCAACAGAAGGATGGCTTGAGAAGTCAGAAGTCCAGGCTGTTGATCTCGGGAAGGAACTGGCGAGTGCCGGAGCAAAGACGTTCGTTTACACTGATATCGCCAAAGATGGCATGCTTCAAGGTCCAAACACCTCTGAAATCGTGCGTTTAGCTGAACAGACAGGTGTGGATGTGATCGCTTCAGGCGGGATTAAAGGCATAGAGGACCTTCAGGAGCTGAAAAAATACCAGCAGTATAATGTCATCGGTTCTATCGTAGGGAAAGCACTATATACCGACCGTATCCAATTATCCGACGCATTGAATGAGGAGGTACGCTAATGTTATCAAAACGGATCATACCTTGTTTAGATGTGAAAGAAGGTCGAGTAGTCAAAGGCATACAGTTCGTAGATATCCGCGATGCCGGTGATCCGGTTGAATTGGCTAAAGTTTATGATGAACAAGGCGCAGATGAACTTGTGTTCTTAGACATATCTGCTACTCATGAAGGTAAAAAAACGATGATTGATGTGGTTCGTTCGGTCGCTTCTCAGCTAGCGATTCCTTTTACTGTCGGCGGAGGCATCCGTACACTTGAAGACATGAAAGAAACATTGAGAAATGGTGCTGATAAAGTTTCACTTAACTCAGCTGCTGTTAAGCGACCAGAGCTGATTAGTGAAGGTGCTGATTATTTCGGAGCTCAATGTATCGTTGTCGCTATTGATGCTCGTTACGATGAAGAAGCTGGAACGTGGCGCGTATATACGCATGGAGGACGTACACCTACGGAATGGCTCGTGACCGATTGGGCAAAAAAAGCTGTTAAGCTGGGAGCCGGAGAAATTTTACTCACTTCAATGAACCAGGATGGAGAGAAGACAGGGTTTGATCTGCCGCTTCTTAAAGCTGTACAAGAAGTAGTGACTGTCCCCGTTATTGCTTCAGGCGGTGCAGGATCGGCTGATCATTTTTATGAAGTTTTCAACGAAGTGGATGCTGATGCGGCTTTAGCAGCTTCTATTTTTCACTATAAAGAAACGTCAGTAGAAAGCGTAAAAGACTATTTACGCTCGAAAGGGGTCGTCATACGATGAATATAGATGATGTTGTTTTTGATGAAAAAGGATTAGTGCCTGCTATCGTTCAGGATGCTCGATCAAAATCTGTATTAACGCTGGCCTATATGAATAAAGAATCACTTCAAATGACTATCGACCAAAAGGAGACGGTGTTTTACAGCCGTTCTCGACAGGAATTATGGCATAAAGGCGCCACTTCAGGAAACACCCAGGCAGTTGAAAGTTTACATTATGATTGTGATCAAGACGCGATTTTAGTTCAGGTGATCCCATCAGGGCCAGCTTGTCATAAAGGAGATTATAGCTGTTTCAGTGATTCATTGATTGACCCTGGGGGTTCTCTAAAACAAGAACGCTATGCTATTCTCGATCAATTAACTCAAGTATTAGCAGAGAGGAAAACGACATTACCAGAAGGCTCATATACTTCTCAACTTTTCCAAGAGGGCGTAGACCGGATCGCTAAGAAAATCGGAGAAGAAGCAGGAGAGGTTATCATTGCTGCAAAAAACGATGATAAAGAAGAGTTGTCGATGGAGTCTGCGGATTTGTTATTCCACTTACTATTGTTATTGACCGATCGCGGCGTCAGTTTAGATCAAGTGCTCTCCGTGTTGGAATCCCGTCACCAGTAAATCAGTAGACAAATTCCGTCAATCTCCTATTTCAACTCTACTATCTATGTTATACTGCATAATTAGTGAGAACGGATATGGAAGTAGGAGGACAGTCATGACGAGATCACCGAATCCGACCATTACAGATAAACAGTCTAATGTCATCCCGTTTTTGCCGACAGGAAGCTTTTATTTCACTTACGGGATCCAAGCTTTTAAGAAGCGGCGGTTTGATACGGCTGTGAAATGGTTGAAAAAAGCAATTGAATTATCGCCAGATGAACCTCTTTACCCTTGCCAGCTCTCTGTAGTATATACGGAAGTTGGCTCTTATCATGCAGCAAATCAGCTGCTGAGTGAAGTGGTCATCACTTATGGCGAAGAATATGTAGACTGTTACTACTTAATGGCGAATAATTATGCCCATTTAGGGCTGCTGAATGACGCTAAAAAGTATGCCGAGAAATATATGGAACAAGCGAAAGACGGAGACTTTGAAGAAGCTGCCTCCCAGCTGCTGCAAATGTTGGATTCTCTTGAAGAAGAGGAGGCGGAGGAAGATTATGCTTTTGAAGATGAAGACGAATTATTGATTTACCAAGAGACGGCTTTTTATCATTTAGAGAATGAGGAGTGGGAAGAAGCGATTCCTGTTCTTCATGAAATGATGCAGTTATTTCCCGAATTCACGCTTGCTAAACATCAGTACGCCTATGCTTTATTCCAAAGTGGCAGCGAGGAAGAAGCGATTGAGCTTGAAAGTCAGTGGATCACTGAGGATACTAAAGATATTCATAGTCATGTGAATCTTGCTGCTTTCTATTTACTAAGTAAACAAGAGGAAAAGGCCTTTGCTCACATTGAACCACTGCGTAATGTATTTCCTCTTCATGAGCAGCAGAAGCTGGCCATTGCTGAGGTGCTGACCCGAGCTGGTTACTATCAAGAAGCCGTCGAACGTTTCAGCGGGTTGAAAAATAAATTAGTAATAGGGCGAAGAGGATACTATAAGTGGTTCAGTATTGCTTCATACCAAACAGGTAAGCCGTCTCAGGCGCTTCAGCTTTGGGAAAAAGGTTGTAAACAATTCCCTCACCTCAGTGAGGAAGGCGGTCCTTGGAATCACCAATAAGCACATTAATGGACGGTTTTTCGACAATTTATTATGATATAGACAGTAAAAGTTTGAGTGAAGCGAGGAGTTGATTTACATGACTGAAGACCGTATTTATGATGTCATCATTGCTGGCGCAGGGCCGGCAGGTATGACTGCAGCAGTATATACGTCACGCGCTAATCTGGATACGTTGATGATTGAACGAGGTATTCCAGGCGGACAAATGGCTAATACAGAAGATGTTGAAAACTATCCAGGGTTCGAGAGTATTTTAGGCCCCGATTTATCTAATAAAATGTTTGAGCATGCTAAAAAATTTGGTGCTGAATATGCATACGGGGATATTAAAGAAGTCATCGACGGAAAAGAGTATAAAACCGTTGTCGCAGGAAAAAAAGAATATAAAGCTCGCAGCGTAATTATTACTACAGGTGCCCAGTATAAAGAACTTGGAGTACCCGGAGAGAAAGAATTAGGCGGACGCGGCGTATCTTACTGTGCTGTTTGTGACGGAGCGTTCTTCCGTGATAAAGAATTAGTGGTTGTAGGCGGTGGTGACTCCGCTGTCGAAGAAGGTGTTTACCTCACACGCTTTGCTAGTAAGGTTACGATTGTGCACCGTCGTGATGAACTTCGCGCTCAAAAGATTCTTCAGGACAGAGCATTCGATAATGAAAAGATCGATTTCATTTGGAATACTGAAGTTAAAACAATCAATGAAAAAGAGGGCAAAGTAGGAAGTGTCACTCTTCATAACAATAAAACGAATCAAGAATATGAATTTGATACAGATGGATCTTTCATATACATTGGAATGAATCCACTAAGCGTTCCGTTTGAAAGCTTAGGAGTAACCAATGAGCAAGGATATATCGAAACAGATGAACGCATGGAAACAAAAGTGCCAGGTGTGTTTGCAGCGGGAGATATCCGAGAAAAAGAACTGCGTCAAATAGTTACAGCTACAGGAGATGGAAGCATTGCCGCTCAATCAGCTCAGCATTATATTGAAAACCTGTTAGAAGAGCTGAAAGTTGTCAACTAAAAAGTAACGTTTTTTTAACTATCCTGTAACACTTACGCAACATTTGTGGGGTACAATTATAATGATTAATTGACCCCCTTTTAATAGATAGATCTCTATTATGCACAGGTGTTTATGACCTGTGCACTTTTTTTGTGCATGAATATAGTGGGGACATAACATTGTGGCGGATTGCGTATTCATTGTATAATGGTAAAAGATGTCCTCGAGATAGAAAAATGAGGTGAAAGTCATGCAGCGGGTAGCAAACTGTATTTTAAGAGTAGATAATAAAATTTTAATGTTAAAAAAACCGAGAAGAGGATGGTATGTTGTTCCTGGCGGAAAAATGGAAGCCGGGGAGAATATTAAAGACTCAGTGATACGGGAATTCAAAGAAGAAACGGGATTGGATATACAAAGTCCAGAACTTATGGGTTCTTTTACATTCATAATGAAAGAGGATCAGCAGACTGTTCAAGAGTGGATGATGTTTACGTTCCAATCTTCCACCTATAAGGGTGAGCTTCTTGAAACTAGTGAAGAAGGCGAGCTGGAATGGGTGCAGGTTGAAGATGTTCTTAATAAACCGATGGCTGAAGGCGACCGACATATTTTTAAACATATATTAAACAGTGAAGACCAAATTTATGGCACTTTCGTGTACACAACCGATTTCAAATTGATTGACCAGGATATGGATCCATCTCGACCTAAGTAAACGAGGGGGCGGTTTTAAATGACGGAGAAAGATCAAAGTACACAATTAGTGATAATTACAGGTATGTCAGGTGCAGGTAAAACAGTAGCTATTCAAAGTTTTGAGGATTTGGGGTATTTTTGTGTGGATAACCTTCCACCGGCACTGCTTCCTAAATTCTTAGAGTTGATGAAGGATTCAACAAATGATATCAGTAATGTAGCGTTGGTGATGGACTTGCGGGGAAGAGAATTTTTTGACGCCCTGTTCGATGCTCTGGACCAAGTGAGCGAAGTGGATTGGCTTGATGCTCACATCTTGTTTTTAGATGCTGATGACCATGCTTTAGTTGCTCGCTATAAAGAAACAAGAAGATCTCATCCGCTCGCACAGGATGGCCTTCCACTTGAAGGGATTCAGCAGGAGCGAAAGCTGTTGGATGAATTAAGGGGACGTGCACAAACCATTATTCATACTACAAGTTTAAAGCCCAGAGAGTTGCGCGATCGCATTCTCGAACAGTATAAAGCGAGAGAGCAGCATGTGTTCTCAGTCCAGATGGTTTCATTCGGTTTTAAATATGGGGTTCCAATTGACGCGGATTTAGTATTTGATGTGCGCTTTTTGCCTAATCCGCATTATGTTGAACAAATGCGCCCATTAACCGGACTTAACGCTGAAGTGTCTTCTTATGTGTTCAAATGGTCGGATACTCAGAAGTTCTTGGAAAAGCTCAAAGACTTATTACAATTCATGCTTCCTCAATATAGACGCGAAGGTAAAAGTCAGCTTGTCATCGCCATCGGCTGTACCGGAGGCCAGCATCGATCAGTCGCTTTAGCTGAACACCTTGCGAATTATTTCTCAACGGACTATACTTCGCACGTTACTCATCGAGATATTGAAAAAAGAAAGGGACTGTAATCGATGAATCCTTCGACGAAGCCTCGCGTAGTCGTTATAGGGGGAGGTACGGGAATGCCGGTATTGCTAAGAGGCCTCAAGTATTTCCCTATCGACCTATCTGCTATCGTAACTGTAGCTGATGACGGAGGAAGTTCTGGCAGACTTCGAAATGAATTGGCCATACCAGCTCCTGGGGATATCCGTAATGTATTGGCAGCCTTGTCGGATGCAGAACCGATGCTGCTTGATTTGTTTCAACATCGTTTTTCAAATGGGAATGGTCTTTCTGGTCATTCGATGGGTAATTTATTATTGGCAGCTATGACCTCGATGACGGGTGATTTTTATAATGGAATCAAAGAAATTTCCAGAGTTCTCAACGTCCGAGGGAAAATCTACCCGACGGCCAATCATTCCATGAACCTTCATGCGGAAATGGATGATGGCACGATCGTTACTGGCGAATCGAATATTCCGAAACAAAATAAAAAGATTAAGCGTGTTTTTGTCAGCCCACTCCCTATCCAGCCTCTCCCTGAGGCTATGAGTGCAATTATGGAAGCGGATCTTGTCGTCATAGCTCCTGGCAGTTTATACACAAGCATTATGCCGAACATAATAGTTCCGGAAATACGGGAAGCTATGCAAAAAACAAAGGCTAAAGTTACGTATGTATGTAACGTTATGACCCAGTACGGTGAGACATCGGGTTATTCAGCAGGAGATCACGTGCAGGCACTGCATGATCATGTTGGGAGAGGGACGATTCAATCGATAATCGTTCATAATCGGCCTATCGCTCCAAAAGTAAAAAGGATGTATGCTGAGGAGAATGCTGAGCCTGTCGTTTATGATATAGATCGAATAAGGTCTATGGGGCTGGAAGTTATAGAGGAAGATATTCTAGATCGTAACAAGTCCACGATTCGACATGACACGAATAAGTTGGCTCATTTGTTATATTCCATGATTTAATAAGTGTTAGGGGGTGTACTCATGTCTTTTGCTTCAGAGATAAAAAAAGAATTAACTAATGTAGAAGCGGATGAATGTTGTAATGAATCTGAATTGGCAGCACTAGTTCGAATGAATGGGACGTTTTCACTCTCCAATCAAAAGTATTTGCTGGATGTACAAACAGAGAACGCAGCGATAGCGAGGCGTATATATACTCTTATGAAAAAGCTGTATCCCTACCCGGTAGAACTACTCGTTCGTAAAAAAATGCGCTTGAAGAAAAACAACGTATATATCGTCAGGATGAAAGAAAATGCTGAAAAAGTGCTGGAAGACTTAGAAATTTTAAAAGGACCCTTAAGCATCAACCCTAACATTCCCGATAAATACTTACAGACTACGTGCTGTAAACGCGCTTACTTAAGAGGTGCATTCCTTGCAGGAGGTTCTGTTAATAATCCAGAGACTTCTTCTTATCATTTGGAAATCTATTCTTCTGATCAGAATCACAATGAATCATTATGTGAGCTTATGAACAGTTTCGGACTTCACGCTCGAACGCTTGAACGGAAAAAAGGGTATATTACTTATTTGAAAGAGGCTGAAAAAATCACCGAACTCATAAGTAATATAGGAGCCCACCAAGCATTGTTTAAATTCGAGGATGTCCGGATAGTTAGAGATATGAGGAATTCAGTGAACCGGTTAGTGAATTGTGAAACAGCTAATCTGAACAAGACCATCGGAGCGGCATTCAGACAAGTGGAAAATATAAAGTTCATTAAAAGAACAGTAGGTCTTGAGGCGTTACCAGAAAAACTGCACGAAATTGCCAGGCTGCGCTATGAAAATCAGGAAGTTTCTTTGAAAGAATTAGGCGAACTAGTCTCAGGTGCACCAATCAGTAAATCAGGAATTAATCATAGATTAAGGAAAATAGATGAATTTGCTGATAAAGTGAGGCGCGGTGAGATTCAAGAAAACAGTCAAAAATAATGTCATGCTGCGTGATTCGTGGTATAATTATTTAAATAAGTTAAAATAAGAACGCACTCATAATAAAGAGGCGTTCTTTATTTTAAAAGATTGAATGCGCTTTCTAAGTTTTAATGTAAATGTTAGGAAGGAGAATGATAGATGAAAGAACAAACCATCACGATTGATTTAGACACAGGGCTTCAAGCCAGACCGGCTGCTCAGTTCGTCCAGCTTGCTAACCGTTTTTCTTCAGATGTTTTTATAGAAAAAGGTAGTAAGAGAATCAATGCAAAAAGTATCATGGGATTAATGAGTCTTGCAGTAGGACAAGGAGAAGAAATTAAGCTGATTGCAGATGGATCTGATGAAGATAAAGTCATTAATGAGCTGAGTGATTTTGTTAAGCAGCCTTAAACCTTTTCATGTGAAGCTATGAGCAGAAGGGATTAAATGGAGAATGTTTAATCCTACATATCTGAATTTAACATGAAAAAACCCGCTGCCAATGGCAAGCGGGTTTCAAAATGTTTTAATTAGGTTTTTTTTCCATAACTTTATCAATCAGTCCATATTCAACGGCTTCTTCAGCAGACATGAAATTATCACGATCTGTGTCACGTTCGATCACTTCGATCGGCTGGCCTGTTCTCTCAGCAAGGATTTGGTTCAATTTCTCACGCATTTTGATGATTCGTTTAGCATGAATTTCAATGTCAGTAGCTTGTCCCTGTGTACCGCCTAAAGGCTGGTGAATCATCACTTCACTGTTAGGTAATGCGAATCTTTTACCTTTAGTACCTGCGTTTAATAGGAACGCTCCCATTGATGCAGCCATACCTGTACAAATGGTTTGAACGTCAGGCTTAATGAATTGAATCGTATCGTAAATAGCCATTCCAGCGGTAATGGAACCACCTGGTGAGTTGATATAGATTGAAATATCCTTGTCGGGGTCATCTGCCGCTAAGAACAGCAGCTGGGCGACAACTGAGTTAGAAATGTTATCGTCAATCGGGCTTCCTAACATAATGATACGGTCTTTGAGCAGGCGTGAATAAATATCGTAAGCACGCTCTCCCCTGTTCGTTTGTTCAATTACTGTTGGGATTAAATTCATTGTTATTCCTCCTTATTATCATACCTATATGATGGAATGTATTTTTATCATACCTTTATGGTCAGAAAAGGTCAAACAAAAACATTCGACTAGTTTCTTATACCATCTTTCCCTAAAAAAAGTTGTATAAACGTGGGCTCAGCCTTATTTTTATAAAAGTTGCCTTGCTTTTATACATTAAAAAAAGTATAATAGATTTTACGTTTTCATATGCGCCCGTAGCTCAGTTGGATAGAGCGGTAGATTCCGGTTCTACGTCAGTCGGAGGTTCGAATCCTCTCGGGCGCGCTAATTTTACAAGAGGTCCTGATCGTTTATACGATCAGGATTTTTTTAATATACCGTGCAAGGTATATCGGAATAATAAAGTCACCTATAAAAAGAATAAAAAAACCACATGAAGTACGATATTACTCGGAGTTTGGAGACATAATATTTATTATAATGATGTAGTTTTGTTTGAGGTTACTTTATGTTATAATAATTTAAGTAGTCGAAACTGCTGTTCGCTTTTACACGAAAAGGAGATTTTATGACAGATATTCTTCGATACAAGATTATGTCTACTGAAAGAATTGCAGATGATCGTAGAATACATGTGTTCGACATGCTTAATCAACGCAATTTATCGTTCAATTATGAATCGATAAAACGCTCTCCCCAGAGAAAAGGCGGAGAAGAAGAACTTTCTGAGTTTCTTGACACAAAAAAATACAAAATTGATCATGGATACTATGATAAAGAGGGACGCGTTTCTTAACGCGTCCCTTTTTATATTTTCATAAATGCTATGTTAAACGTGGCCGTTGATTGTTCATAAAAGTTATTCAACAATATGGTAGGGTTAGGGATGAATTGATTCTAGTAATTGGTATCCGTTGCCAGGCTGAGAGTCAGGGGTGGTGGGGACCAGGAGATACTGCCAGCTAATCAGGACAATCAAGCTGAACAGCATGCCGCGGAAAGCGAGCGATTTCCCGGAGCTCTAAACGCTGAACGGAAACAGTATGAACACCTCGAAACTGAGTCTTCTACATAAGGGAGTTTATATAAAAATATTTACACTAAATAGAATCTTGATAAAAGTAAAATTCAATGCTTTCGTTTTATTTTCGAGAACAAATCACACCAATCGAAAATAATAAGGAGCAATAAACCCTTATTTATATTCATGGACGCATAAATAAAAGAAAACCCGGGAGTGGTAATCATTGAATAAAATTATAATTTACAGGAAAGATAACTGTGGTTTATGTGAAGAGGTCGAAGTGCTGGTCGATCTTTTGAAAATGGATTCCGAGATCGAGTTTGAGAAAGTCGACATAATGGGTAATATACTGTTAGAGCGAAAATATCTTTTGGAAATCCCTGTCCTAGTAGTTAATGGATATGAACTGGATTACCGCAGGATTAATCTGGATTCCATAAGAGAGCGTTTACATTAAGTTCTTATGAATTTATAACTTGCGCGCGCTTTTTCTCACTGTTAATATAATAGGTGAAAAGGATAATTTTTTGCTCCTAGTGGGACAAATTATGACTACCTGGGACAATTCCATCCCGGCAAATGTATTTTGTAATATTAAAGGAGCTATTCCATGAGAGCTTTAATCGATCTTCAAAAAAAATTATTCCCTGATGTACTGGACATCATGCAGCGCCGTTATCAATTATTGCACTATATCCAATTGATGCAGCCTGTTGGCCGAAGGACTTTATCTGACAATGTCGAGCTTGCTGAGCGTACCGTCCGCAGCGAAGTGGACTATCTGAATAAGATGGGTGCTGTTGAGATAACCTCAAGAGGTATGCATTTAACCTACGAGGGTCAGAACATTTTAGAACAGTTAGCCGACTTCATTAAAGATGTTACAGGCATTAAGGTTTTAGAAGAGCGATTAAAGGATACATTAAAATTACACCATGTTATCGTTGTCCCAGGGGACAGCGACGAGCTCGATTGGGTCAAGCATGAAATGGGAAAAGCCTGCATGGAATATTTGCAAAAACATTTGAAGCCCCATAATACAGTGGCGATTACGGGGGGGACAACAATGGCAGCTGTAGCTGACATGATGACCCCTCTAAAAGATGCAGAGAAATGTATGTTTGTCCCTGCACGCGGCGGCTTAGGCGAGCGCGTGGAGAACCAGGCGAACACAATTTGTGCTGAAATGGCCAAGAAAGCCAGGGGTGATTACCGACTGCTTTATGTACCGGATCCGCTGAGTGAAAGTTCCTATCATACCATCATTGAGGAACCTTCTATCAAAGAGATTTTGAATATGATCCGGAATGCGAACATCGTTATCCATGGCGTGGGCGATGCAATGACGATGGCTGAGCGAAGAAAGACCTCGAGTGATCAGCTCGAAATTATTAAGCAGAAAAAGGCTGTTGGCGAAGCGTTCGGCTACTATTTCAATCAGCAAGGTGAAATCGTCCATAAAGTGAGGACAGTAGGATTGCAGCTCGAAGACTTGAAATATACCGATAAAGTTATCGCTGTAGCTGGCGGTCATACGAAGGCACAAGCGATTGCCTCTTATTTTCAGCCAGGTCAAAGTAATGTTTTGATCACTGATGAAGGGGCAGCACAAGAGTTATTAAGGGATTCGTCCCTTTAAATAAATATTGTTTATAATTCAAGGAGGAATTTTGAATGACTGTAAAAGTTGGTATTAACGGTTTTGGACGTATTGGACGTAACGTATTCCGTGCTTCTCTTAAAAATGATGAGGTAGAAGTAGTTGCAGTTAACGATTTAACTGATGCTAACATGCTTGCACACTTACTGCAGTATGATACTGTTCACGGAAAGCTTGATGAAGAAGTAACTGTAAATGGTGACAATCTTGTAATCGGCGGTAAGGAAATCAAAGTACTTTCCGAAAAAGACCCTGCACAACTTGGCTGGGGAGATCTTGGCGTAGAAGTTGTTATTGAGTCTACTGGCCGTTTCACTCAAGGTGAAGATGCTAGAAAACACATCGAAGCAGGCGCTAAGAAAGTTGTTATCTCCGCTCCAGCTAAAGGTGAAGACTTCACAGTAGTTATGGGTGTTAACGAAAGTGATTACAACAAAGACGAGCATGATGTTATCTCTAACGCTTCATGTACAACAAACTGCCTGGCACCATACGCTAAAGTTCTTAACGACAAGTTCGGTCTTAAGCGTGGAATGATGACTACAGTTCACTCTTATACGAACGACCAGCAAATCCTTGACCTCCCGCACAAAGACTACCGTCGTGCACGTGCGGCAGCTGAAAACATCATTCCAACAACAACTGGCGCTGCACAAGCAGTTGCTAAAGTTCTTCCTCAACTTGAAGGAAAACTTACTGGTATGGCTATGCGTGTACCAACTAAGAACGTATCTCTAGTTGACTTTGTTGCAGAACTTGATCAAGACGTTACAGCTGAAGAAGTAAACGAAGTTCTTAAAGCTGAAGCTGAAGGTAACCTTAAGGGTATCCTTGGTTACAGCGATGAGCCGCTAGTTTCTTCTGACTACAACGGCAACACTCAATCTTCAGTTATCGATGGTCTTTCTACACTTACACTTGATAACAATATGGTTAAAGTCGTATCTTGGTATGACAACGAATTCGGTTACTCTAACCGTTGCGTAGACCTTGCTGCTTTCCTTAAGAAACAAGGCCTATAATATCCATTTAATTTTAGGTTCATAATAAGATAGAGTATAATGGAAAGGAGGGGGTCTCATGTCCTCCTCCTTTACCCATGTCTTAAGAGATTTTCCTTGTTCATATGGTTTCTACGGCATCTAAATGTGGAAGGTACATAGTGGGCAGGGGTGAGATGTAATCCTGACTAAAATGAAGGAGGTTGTCGAATCATGAATAAGAAAACAATTCGTGATGTTGAGGTACAAGGAAAAACCGTATTTTGCCGCGTTGATTTCAACGTGCCAATGAGCGGAGAAGAGGTAACAGATGATACTAGAATAAAAGCTGCACTACCAACCATCAAACATTTGACTGGGAACGGTGCAAAGGTTATTCTTTCTAGCCACCTCGGACGACCTAAAGGTGAAGTTGTCAACGAATTGCGCCTTGACCCAGTAGCTGAACGTTTAAGTAATCTTCTTGAGCAGACAGTTACGAAGACGGACGAAGTACATGGCCAGGAAGTGAATAAAGCTATTTCTGAAATGGAAAATGGCGATATTCTCCTTATCGAAAATGTACGTTTCCACCCTGGAGAAGAAAAAAACGATCCGGAACTAGCTAAAGCATTTGCTGATATGGCAGATCTTTATGTAAATGATGCCTTTGGTGCCGCTCATAGAGCTCATGCATCTACAGCTGGTATTGCTGAGCATATTCCAGCAGTCGCTGGTTTTCTAATGGAAAAAGAACTTGACGTTCTTGGGAAAGCTTTAACTGAACCGGAACGCCCGTTCACGGCTATTGTCGGCGGTGCTAAAGTTAAAGACAAGATCGGTGTCATTGATAATCTTCTTGATAAAGTGGATCATCTTATTATTGGCGGCGGCCTGGCTTATACTTTCGTTAAAGCTCAAGGACACGAAATCGGAAAGTCACTGCTTGAGGAAGATAAAATTGACCTCGCCAAGGAATATATGAAAAAAGCAGAGGAAAAAGGCGTGGACTTCGTCATGCCTGTAGATGTCATTGTAGCTGATGACTTCTCTGATTCTGCAAATACGCAGGAAGTTTCAATAGATAGTATTCCTGCTGATTGGGAAGCACTGGATATTGGACCGAAAACTCGTGAAAAGTATGCTCAAATCATAAAAGATTCCAAGCTTGTAATTTGGAATGGACCTATGGGAGTCTTCGAATTAGAAACATTCGCTAATGGAACAAAAGATGTAGCTAGAGCTCTGGCTGATACAAAAGGTTATACAGTTATCGGAGGCGGCGATTCTGCGGCAGCTGTCGAGAAATTCGGATTTGCCGATGATATGGATCACGTTTCAACAGGCGGCGGTGCATCTCTGGAATTCATGGAAGGTAAAGAACTTCCAGGCGTGAGTTTACTAAACGATAAATAATTTGGAGAGGTGATGATACCATGCGAAAACAAGTAATTGCAGGTAACTGGAAAATGAACAAAGTTCATACAGAAGCAGAAGATTTCATCCAGACAACGAAGAACGAAGTACCATCTTCGGATCAAGTAGAATCTGTAGTTTGTGCACCTTTTCCTTTCCTACAGAAGTTAGTAGAAGAGACAAAGGGGACTTCTCTTAAAATCGGTGCACAGAATATGCACTTTGAAGAGAGCGGAGCCTTCACAGGAGAAGTAAGCCCGGTCATGCTGAAAGAGCTTGGGGTCTCCTATGTTGTACTTGGACACTCAGAACGTCGTGAGATTTTCAAAGAAACAGACGAAGAAGTAAACAAAAAAGTTCATGCTGCATTTAAACATGGGTTGACTCCTATTGTTTGTGTAGGTGAATCTTTAGAACAGCGTGAAGCGGACAAAACAATGGATCACGTGGAAGCGCAAGTTAAGAACGCACTTGAAGGCTTAAATGATGAGCAGGCTGCTCAGGTCATTATCGCTTATGAGCCTATTTGGGCGATTGGTACAGGACGCACAGCTACTTCTGAGCAAGCAAATGAAGTGTGTACACACATTCGTCGTGTCATCATCGACTTTTACGGTTCTGAAGTTGCTGAAGCCGTTCGTATTCAATACGGCGGCAGTGTGAAACCTGCTAATGCTGACGAACTTCTGTCTCAATCCGATATCGATGGAGCACTTGTAGGCGGAGCAAGCTTAGAAGCAGATTCTTTCCTTAAACTCGTGGAGGCAGGTAAGCATGAGTAAAAAAGATTTGGCAGCTTTGATTATCCTGGATGGCTATGCGATCCGGGAAGAAGAAAAAGGCAACGCCGTTAAACAAGCGAACACTCCTAATTTTGATAAGTACTGGAACCAGTTTCCTCATTCTCAACTGCAGGCTTGTGGAGAAGCAGTTGGACTGCCGGAAGGTCAAATGGGTAATTCCGAAGTAGGCCACTTGAATATTGGAGCTGGACGTGTAGTTTATCAGAGCTTAACACGAATTAACTTATCAATCCGTGAGAAAGAATTCATGGAAAATGAAGAGTTAGTGAATGCTGTGCAGCACGCTAAAGACAACGACAAAGCTTTTCATATCTTTGGGCTTTTATCTGACGGAGGCATTCACAGTCATATCGAGCATATGTACGCCCTGCTTCAATTAGCAGCGGACCATGGCCTTGAAAAAGTCTATGTGCATGCTTTCCTTGACGGACGGGATGTCGGTCAGCAATCAGCTAAACAATATATCCAGCAGGCTCAAGATAAGATGGATGAGATTGGGGTCGGTCAATTTGCAACAATTGGCGGCCGTTACTACGCTATGGATAGGGATAACCGCTGGGAGCGTGTGAAAAAATCGTATGATGCTATCGCTTATGGCAAGGGTCCTACATCTAACGATCCAATTCAATCAGTACAAAACTCTTATGATCAAGAAATTTTCGATGAGTTTGTCGAGCCATTCGTCTTAACTGATGAAAGTGGCAACCCTGTAGGAAACATGGAAGACGAAGATACAATCGTTTTCTATAACTTTAGACCAGATCGAGCCATTCAATTGTCCCGTTCTTTTGCTAACGATGATTTCGATGACTTTGATCGGGGGGAAAATGCTCCGAAAGATTTATATGTTGTTGGAATGACACAATACAGTGATGCGGTTGACGCTAAAGTAGCATTCCCTCCTAATGACTTGAAAAATACAGTCGGAGAAGTGCTGGCTAATAACGGATTGAAACAATTGCGAATTGCTGAAACTGAAAAGTATCCTCACGTCACTTTCTTCATGAGCGGCGGCCGTGAGCAGGAATTTGATGGGGAAGAGCGCATCCTTATCGATTCTCCTAAAGTTGCCACTTATGATCTGCAGCCGGAAATGAGCGCATATGAAGTGACTGATGCTTTATTACAAGAACTTGATGCGGATAAGCATAACGCCATTATCCTGAACTTCGCTAATCCGGATATGGTAGGTCATTCAGGTATGCTTGAGCCTACTATCAAAGCAATTGAGACGGTTGACGAATGCTTAGGAAAGATCGTTGATAAGATTCACGAAAAGGGTGGACATGCTATCATTACGGCTGACCATGGTAATTCTGACGAGGTGACGACCCCGGAAGGAAACGCTATGACGGCCCACACAACGAATCCAGTCCCAGTTATTGTAACGAAAGATGGAGTTGAACTTCGTAAAGATGGGGTGCTTGGAGATCTATCTCCGACTCTTTTACAACTACTAGAAGTAGAACAACCAGAAGAAATGACAGGTCATTCATTAATTAAAAAATAGAGGAGAGATTATTAATGCCTTATATTACTGATGTATATGCACGTGAAGTCCTTGACTCCCGTGGTAACCCAACCGTAGAGGTAGAAGTTTACACTGAATCAGGGGCGTTCGGTACAGCCCTAGTTCCAAGTGGAGCATCTACTGGAGAGTACGAAGCTGTAGAACTTCGTGATGGAGACCAAGATCGTTATCTTGGCAAAGGTGTACAGAATGCAGTTGATAACGTAAATGAAAAAATTGCTCCAAACCTATTAGGAATGGACGTTACTCAGCAAGTTATCATTGACCAAATGATGATTGAACTTGATGGTACTGAAAATAAAGGAACGCTTGGAGCTAATGCTATTCTAGGTGTATCTATGGCTGTAGCTCATGCTGCTGCAGATGTTTTAGATCTACCTCTTTATAAGTACTTGGGAGGATTTACTGCTGCCACTCTACCGACTCCAATGATGAACATCCTTAACGGCGGAGAGCACGCTGATAACAACGTAGATATCCAAGAATTCATGATCATGCCTGTTGGCGCGCCAACGTTTAAAGAGGCTGTGCGCATGGGTGCTGAAATTTTCCACTCGCTGAAAAAAGTTCTTAAATCTAAAGGCTACAATACAGGTGTTGGTGACGAAGGTGGATTTGCACCTAACTTAGGATCAAATGAAGAAGCACTATCTACAATCATTGAAGCTATTGAAGAAGCTGGCTACAAGCCTGATGAAGAAGTTAGACTCGCTATGGACGTAGCATCTTCTGAAATTTACGAAGATGGTAAGTACAACCTTAAAGGCGAAGGCGTAGTACGTACTTCCGAAGAAATGGTTGATTGGTACGAAGAGCTCGTTAATAAGTATCCGATTGTTTCTATTGAAGATGGACTTGATGAGAACGACTGGGAAGGTACTAAACTTCTGACAGATCGCATTGGAGACCGCGTCCAGCTTGTAGGTGATGATCTATTCGTTACAAATACGAATAAACTGAGCCGTGCTATCAAAGAAGGCGTAGGAAACTCTATCCTTATTAAAGTTAACCAAATTGGTACCCTTACAGAAACATTTGAAGCTATTGAAATGGCTAAGCGTGCAGGATACACCGCGGTTATTTCTCACCGTTCTGGTGAAACTGAAGACGCGACTATTGCTGATATCGCAGTTGCTACAAATGCTGGTCAAATTAAGACTGGTGCACCATCCCGTACGGATCGCGTAGCTAAATACAATCAGCTTCTTCGTATAGAAGACCAGCTATTAGGTACAGCGACTTATGCTGGAAACCAGGCTTTCTATAACTTGAATAAATAAGAATTAAAAGCAAAATCAAAAATCTCCTTCGTACTTTCGAGGGAGGTTTTTTTTTTCGTTTTCTAGTATGATAGAAAAAGAGATTATTGAAATTAGTAGGAGACTTTAGACTATGAAGAAACTAATAAAATATATTGTCATCTTATTTATCATATATGTAGCTTATACAGGGTATTCGATCTGGACCTATGGTGCAAACAACGAAGACGCAGATGCTGATGCAGCTATCATTTTAGGTGCTGCACAGTGGAATGGAACACCCAGTCCGGTTTTTGAAGGTCGTTTAAAACAAGGCATAGAATTATATAAAAAAGGTCAAGTCGATTTTTTAATTGTAACCGGAGGTACTATAGATTCGGCTGAAGACTCAGAGGGAGAAGTAGGTAAAAGTTATGCGATGGAACAAGGAGTGCCAGAAAAAGACATCATAGTGGAAGATAAGTCTCTGGAAACCGAAGAGAATTTATATAATGCTAACACTTTAATCGAAAACCGGGACATTAAATCCTTTCTTTTAGTTAGTGATGCTTTTCATTTAAAACGCGCTGTGTCTATTGCCAATGAAAGAGGGATGGATGCGGAAGGGGTAGCCACCGAGTATTCTGCTTATGAGTCGTTAGAAACTAAGCTGCCATTTTTCTTTGAAGAATGGGCATATTATGTAGGGAACCAAATTTTAAAAGTATTCCGTTAAATAGCTGAGGTGTGCATGTTGGATATAATTGAAGCGATTAAGGAGCGGCGCTCCATTCATGAATTCTCTCCAAAAAGAATAGAAGAAAATATCCTGCAGGAAATTTTCAATATAGCGAGCTGGGCTCCTAATCATCGGATGAAGCAGCCGTGGCAGGTGCTTCTTTTCCAGGAATCGGGAAGTGATGATTACGCAAGTCTTGTAATTGAAAGCTATGTGAGAAATGGTCTGACAGAAGGCTATTCAGTAGATAAAACGAAAAGAATGATGGAGGGGATCAAAAAATTTTTGGTAGATATTCCTCACCATGCGCTTATTTATATGGAAGAAGATATCGATGAACATAAGTACGAAGAAGATTATGCTGCAGTCTGTGCTTTCATCCAAAATGTCCAGCTTGCTGCCTGGGCATACAAAATAGGCGTACTTTGGACTTCTAGCCCTTATATCCACGACAAGAAATTTATTAAGGATATTGGATTAAATAGTGATCAACATAAAATTGTCGGGGTACTGCAAATGGGCTATCCTAAAAAAATACCCCGGGCTAAAAATAGGGACACAGTATCCATCACTATAAAAAAAGATTCATTCATTAAAAGAAACTGACTCTCTTATTTTTGAGAGTCAGTTTCTTTTGGTGGAGTTTCATTGTCCGGTGATTGGTCATCCGGATGAGGGTCAACCGTATGCTCATAAGCGTAGCCCTTGGAGATAGCTGCCCAGAAGGCTCCTGCAATGCCTAAGACGATAGCAATACATATGATCATCACAATAGTTAATGTCATGAAGTCACTTCTTTCTTAAAGCATTTAAAGAAGGGAGGAACCAGTGGCTCTCCCTTCTAGTTATAAAGATAGTGTGTCACGAATAGGTGGAATTATTTAAGTTTGGTTCGTTTTTTCTTTGACGAACGCTACTACTTCTTCAGAAGTACCCAAGGAAAGGATCTCATCTTTAAAGCCAGCCAATTCTTGTTTAGATAGTTCTTTTAATTGTGTACGAGCTGGCAGGATTGAAGTAGCACTCATACTGAATTCGTCCAATCCAAGGCCGAGAAGAATCGGTATAGCGATTTCGTCGCCCGCCATTTCTCCGCACATCCCAGCCCATTTGCCTTCAGCATGAGCTGCTTCGATAACATTATTGATTAAACCTAAAATGGCAGGGTTGTATGGTTGATATAAATAAGAAACCCGTTCATTCATTCGGTCGGCAGCCATTGTGTACTGGATTAAATCATTCGTACCAATACTGAAGAAATCAACTTCTTTAGCGAACTGACGAGCAATGACAGCAGTTGCCGGGATCTCAACCATCATGCCAACTTCGAATTTTTCAGCGACTTCGTGTCCCTCTTCGATCAACTTCTGTTTTTCTTCTTCAAGCAATGCTTTTGCCTGACGGAATTCATCAAGAGTAGCAATCATAGGGAACATGATTTTTAAGTTGCCGTGTACACTTGCGCGTAGAAGAGCACGGAGCTGAACACGGAAAATATCATCACGTTCTAGACAAAGACGTATCGCGCGGTAGCCCAGAAATGGGTTCATTTCTTTTGGAAGGTCTAAATAGTCAAGCTCTTTATCTCCTCCGATATCAAGTGTACGGACGACAACAGGCTTGTCTCCCATTTGCTTTAATACAGAAGAGTATGCATCAAACTGTTCTTCTTCTGTAGGAAGTTGATTTTTACCCATATAGAGAAATTCTGTACGATAAAGGCCTACACCTTCCCCGCCATTGTTAAGCACTCCAGCCACATCTTCAGGCGTTCCTATGTTGGCCGCTAGCTCTACGTGTTCACCATCGGCAGTTTTTGTAGGATCATCTTTGAGCTTAGCCCATTCTTTTTTCTTCTCTTCAAAATCAGCTTGTTTCTGCTCATATCGGCTGATTTCTTCAGCTGATGGATCTACAATCACGTCTCCGTTAATACCGTCTACAATGATCATGACGTCTTTCTCTGCACGGCTGGTAATATCCTTAGTTCCAACTACCGCCGGAATTTCAAGAGAGCGGGCCATAATCGCCGAGTGAGAAGTTCGGCCACCGATGTCCGTAGTGAAACCTTTGACATACTGCTTATTAAGTTGAGCTGTATCTGATGGAGTTAAATCATCCGCAACGATGACAACTTCTTCATTAATCAATGCAGGGTCGGGGAACGTAACGTTCAATAAATGAGCCATAACCCTTTTTGTAACGTCCTGTATGTCCGCAGCACGCTCGCGCATATATTCATTATCCATGCCTTTAAACATGTCGATGAACATGTTAGCTGTCTCGTCTAGAGCAGCTTCTGCATTAACGTTATCCGCTTTGATTTTATCCTCGATCGGTTTGATAAGTTCTGGATCACTTAGGACGAGCAGGTGAGCTGAGAATATTTCGGCATGCTCATCACCCAGTGAATTTTTAGTATGAGCTTTGATTTTTTCCAGTTCATTCTTAGAAATATCCAATGCATCATGCAGTCTTTTGACTTCTTGTTCCGGTTGGTCTACATCTGTCTTGCTGTAAGAAAGGTCTGGAGCCTCCAGACGGTATACTTTAGCGATCGCTATACCACTGGAAGCTGCAATTCCTTGAAGTTGTGTCATGAAGTTATTCCCCCAGCCCTTCATTCTTTAAAGTCGTTGCAAGGTGATCGATTGCTTCTTGTTCGTCACTGCCTTCAGCAGTAATCTTTACATCCGCTCCTGAAGGAATCCCAAGGCTCATGATTCCCATGATGGATTTAAGGTTCACTGATTTCTCTTTGTAGTGCAGGTTGATGTCTGACTCATATTTTCCTGCATTTTGTACAAGCACAGTTGCCGGACGAGCATGTACGCCGTCTGAAGATGTGATGTGAAAAGTTTTTTCTACCATTCTAATTCCTCCTCATAATAATAGGTCTCTAAAAAAGAATACCCTAACTCTCTTATTTTAAGCTTTTCTTAGGTCCTTTTTCAAGAATCCTACCATAAATGCTGCAACTATTGAACCAATTAAAATAGCGAGAATGTACAGAGCAGCTTGTGTAATCCCACCTTGAACGAGACCAATGACTACAATACCACCGTGTGGAGCAGTTAAACCAATGCTGAAGAGCATAGTCAAAGCGCCGGTTATGGCTGAGCCCACAACCATGGATGGTATAACTCTGGCAGGATCGGCTGCTGCAAACGGAATGGCGCCTTCCGTAATGAAGAACGCTCCTAATGCATAAGCAGTTTTTCCTGATTCGCGTTCTTGTTTTGTATATTTATTTTTGAAGATTGTAGTTGATAGTGCCATAGCTAATGGGGGAACCATACCACCTGCCATTGCTGCAGCGATAATATTAAAGTTATCGGCATCCAGTGTTGCAATACCAAACGTATAGGCAGCTTTGTTGATCGGACCACCCATATCGACAGCCATCATGCCGCCTATAATTATTCCAAGAACAGCTACGTTGGCTCCTGTAAGTCCTTCTAACCAACTAAGCAGACCAGTGTAAATGCTTGTCAATGGAGGATTGATCAACAGCATGATCATTCCTGTACCAAATATGGCAAGTACGGGATAGAAAAGTACCGTCTTTAATCCATCTAAAAACTGAGGTAAGCCTTCCAACAATTTTTTAATACCTAACGTTAGATAACCTGCTAAGAAACCAGCAATAAGTCCTCCAAGGAAACCTGAACCTCCATCAGCACCTTCGACTCCTGAAGTGGTAGCGATCAAACCGCCAATCATACCAGGAGCAAAGCCAGGGCGATCTGCAATACTAGAAGCAATGAAACCGGCTAGTACAGGAACAAGAAGGAAGAAAGCATTGCCGCCCCCGATCGTGTTAAGCATCTCCGCGAAACGGTTATATTGTTCACTATCTGGATCTGCAGAGTTAATTCCGAAGAAGAACGATAATGCTATGAGAATACCGCCCCCAACAACAAACGGAAGCATGTTGGAAACACCATTCATCAAATGTTTATAAATACCACCGCGTTTTTTACCGCCGCCATCTTCTGAATCTGAACTTCCGCCTTCATGGCTGTAAATTGGAGCATCTTTATTTTGAGCTTTAGTAATCAATTGTTTAGGTTCGTGAATCGCTTTTGCGACAGGAACTTCAATTACTGGTTTACCATCAAATACGCTCATATCTACTTTCGTATCTGCGGCTACAATGATGGCAGAAGCTTGTGCAATGTCGTCAGCGGTCAAACGGTTCTTTACTCCGCTTGAGCCATTTGTCTGCACTTTGATTTCAACGCCCATTTCTTTTGCTGTTTCTTTCAATTTATCCGCGGCCATATACGTATGGGCGATCCCTGTTGGGCAAGCAGTTACAGCAAGTACTTTACCTTCAGATGTAGAAGAATCTTCAACTTCATCCTCATTTTCCTCTGCTTCTTTCGCGTTGATCGCTTCTATAACATCATCTTCTGTTTTAGCTGTCTCTAATTTTTCGCGAAAATTCTTATCCATTAAAAAGGATGAGAGGCTGGACAGTGTTTCTAAGTGAGCTTGGTTGGCTCCTTCTGATGCAGCAATCATAAAGAAGAGGTTCGTAGGCTGCCCATCTAATGATTCATAATCCAGGCCTTCCTGTGAGCGGCCAAACGCGATCGCTGGTTCTTTTACAGAAGCCGTTTTTGCGTGAGGGATAGCGATTCCTTCTCCGATCCCTGTTGTACTTTGCTGTTCGCGTTCTTCAATGGCCTGTTTATATCCGTCCCGGTCATTCAGCTTACCGGCTTGATCCAGCTTTCCAATCAGTTCATCTATGGCTTCTGGCTTGGAAGAAGCTGTCATGTTAAGCAAAATGGTATCTTTCGTCAACAAATCTGTAATTCTCATTGTATCTTTCCCTCCTTAGATAATAGGTGAAATCTTGATCTCTTCTTTTAAGTGATCGGCGTCTTCCTTTTGACATAAGTCATCTTGAAAAGCAGTGGCACTTCCTGTAGCTACACCATCTCTGAAAGCTTCTTCAACAGATTTCCCTTGACTTAGTCCTGCGATGAATCCAGAAACAACGGAGTCACCGGCGCCAACAGAGTTTTTCACTTCGCCTTTCGGAACGTTCGCATAAAATTTATGGTCCCTGTCTACATATACGGCACCTTTCCCTCCCATGGAGACGATGACGTGTTTTGCACCTTGCTCGACAAGTTTGCGCGCATAGTAAGCAGCATCTTCCACTGAAGAAATCGTAGTATCGAACAATTCTCCTAGTTCATGTTCATTAGGCTTTAGAAAAAATACTTCTTTTCCTAATAGCTGCCTAAGTGCGTCCCCTGAAGTGTCTGCAACTAGTGGAATGTTTTTCTGCGCGCAAATGTCAGCTATTTGGTTATAAAAGTCCTTAGGCATTGATGAAGGGACGCTGCCGGCAAGAATCAGGAAATCCTCTTCATGTAATGATCGAACTTGATCAAGAAGCTGGGTAAGTTGTAGTTCAGAAACATTTGGGCCGGGACCGTTGATTTCTGATTCCTGTTCACCTTTTAGTTTTACATTGATCCTTGTATAGTCCCCCGTCTCAATAAAGTTGTGCTTAATACCTTCTTGTTCGAGGGAATTTATAATGAATTGCCCCGTGAAATTCCCTATATACCCGAGAGCTATAGTAGAAACTCCAAGTCTTTCCATTACTCTGGAAACGTTGATCCCTTTCCCTCCGGGGTAATAAAAAGTTTTATTAGATCTAGTCAGCCCTCCCGATTGAAATCCATCCACATGCATGATGTAGTCGATGGAAGGGTTAAGTGTACAAGTGTAAATCATGGAGTCACAACCTTTATATTCGTTTTTTCTTGGAATTCATGGAGAAGGGGTCCATTATAATCTGTAATGATGTTGGCTTCTTCAATGTTCGCAATTTGAGAAAAAGTCACTTCGTTAAATTTTGATTGGTCTGCTAGAATATATCTGTTCTGTGACAGTGCCAATGTCGTTCTTTTTATAGCTGCTTCTTCCGGGTCAGGAGTAGTGTATCCATCTTCGAGGCTAATTCCATTCGCCCCCATAAAACACTGGTCAAAACGATATTGCTTCAGGTTTTGCAGAGCACTTGTTCCGACGACAGCTCGTGTTCTCTCCTTGACGTATCCACCGAGTACATATGTTTTAATATGATAATCAGTGAGGGCGTCTAATTGGTTAAGACCATTTGTTACGACTGTAATATCTTTGCCGGATAAATAAGAGATCATTTCGTATGTCGTTGTTCCGGCATCAATGAAAATAGATTCTCCGTCCCTGACTAAAGAAGCGGCCGCTTCCGCAATCAATTTTTTCTCTGGATGGAACTTAGTGTATTTTTCATCAATTGTCGGCTCTACACTAGTTGCGTGGCGCAGCGAAGCACCGCCATGTACCCTGTGAAGCTTGCCTGATTGTTCCAGTTGATCAAGGTCTCGCCTAATCGTAGACTCTGAGGCTTGCGTATGCTGGACAAGTTGTTTCAATTTAATTGTATGATGCTTTTGAAGGAGCTCTAAAATATGTTGGTGACGCTCAGCTGTTAACAGACTAAGACCCTCCTTTCATGTCTCTAAGTTTATTTTAAAGTAAGCCCTTTCAAAAATCAATCAAAAACGTTCATTAACTTTCAAAAACTATCAATGAATGTGTCAAAATCATTCACATTTTATAAAAAGTCACATACAAATTATCATGTTGCTGTCTTTAATGTTTTATGCTACATTTATAATAGTTTATTGTGCGTCTTTAGGAGGTGTTGGCACATCATGGAAACACTTGCAATTACTTTGTTAGTTATTGATACTATTGCTTTAATCGTACTTGTGCTACTGCAATCAGGAAAGAGTGCTGGTTTATCTGGAGCGATCTCCGGGGGAGCTGAACAACTCTTCGGTAAGCAAAAGGCTCGTGGAATCGATGCGGTTTTACATCGAGCGACAGTTGTCACTGGAGTTCTCTTCTTTGTACTTGCTTTCTCGGCAGCCTACATCTTAGGATAACCTCATGCCTGCTTACAAGGCCGCGCTTTAATACGAGCGCGGCTTTTTTGTGCAGATTTTGTGTTTAGTGAAATTGATTTTGGTAAAATAGAAACATTGTAATTACGAATGAAATTTCAATTTAAGGAAATAGATGAAGTAAGGAGAGAGATCAGAATGAATATCAAACAACCAGAACCATTTACATTTGAAAGTGAAGGTGAAAGAGCAGTTTTACTATTACATGGTTTTACAGGTCATTCAGCTGACGTACGCATGCTTGGCCGCTTTTTGCAAAAACACGGATACACTTCTCACGCTCCCATTTACAGAGGTCATGGAAAAGAACTAGAAGCCCTTGTAGACGCTACTCCAGAGCAATGGTGGGAAGACGTGACGGCATCCTTGAACCATCTAAGAGAATTAGGTTACAAAAAAATTGCAGTAGCCGGACTTTCTCTAGGGGGAGTACTTGGACTAAAACTGGCATATTCTGAACCGATAAAGGGTATTGTCACGATGTGCAGTCCTATGTTTTTCGATAATGAGGAACAATTGACCCAGGGATTCACATTTAAAGCCAGGCAATACAAGCAGTTAGAAGGAAAAGATAAGGAAACGATCGATAGAGAAGTGGACGAATTACTAGAAGAATCCAAAGATATGTTTTCACAATTGGGAGACTTTATAACCTCTGTCCATGATGAAGTCGATCAAATCTATACTCCGGCTTTTATCATACAAGCAGAAAAAGACGAAATGATAAACAAAGAAAGTGCAAACTATATTTATGAAAACATTGAATCTGATCAAAAAGATATTAAATGGTACAAAAACTCCGGCCATGTGATCACAATGGATAAAGAAAAAGAACAACTACATGAAGATGTTTTGGAATTTCTTGAATCACTGGATTGGTCATAATCGGTCAGAGTCTTGTCCATCACTTGAGGAGGTAAATAAATGAATACAGATTTAAAACAGAAAATTGTGCAGCATTTTAACGAAGCTGCCTCAAAACCTCTTTCAGTCGAAGAGCTAGAAGAAGTTCTAGAATTAAAAGACTCAGAAGATTTTAAGGTATTAGTGAAAGTCTTGAACGAATTGGAAGAAGAGGGTGAATTAGTCCGGACGAGAAAGAACAGGTTCGGGCTGCCTGAAAAAATGAATTTAATCCGTGGGAAGATTCAAATGCACGCGAAAGGGTTTGCTTTCCTGATCCCGGATGATGAAGGGAAAGATGATGTATACCTGCATCACTCTGATCTCAGCTCTGCCATGAACAATGATAAGGTGCTCGTCCGTGTTGAGAAAAGGGATGAGAATGGACAGCGCCCAGAGGGGACTGTTATAAGGATTTTAGAACGCGCTACTAACAGGGTAGTCGGAACCTATGAATCAAGCCGGAATTTCGGATTTGTCGTAGCGGATGATAAGCGTATCCCTCACGATATTTTCATCCCTAAGTCCCAGGTGAACGGTGCAGTGGATGGGCATAAAGTGATTGTAGAAATTACGAAGTTTCCTGAAGATCGTATGAGTGCTGAGGGAGAAATCGTTGAAATCCTGGGGCATAAGAACGACCCTGGTATCGACATCATATCCATCATTCATAAGCATGGAATCAAAACCGAATTCCCGGAAGAAGTTTTGGAGCAGGCAGGAAATACGCCTGAGAAAATAACTGAAGAGGAAATTGAGAGCCGCAGAGACTTACGTGATGAAACTATCGTAACGATCGATGGAGCGGATGCTAAAGATTTGGATGATGCTGTCACCGTGAAAAAGCTAGATAACGGAAACTATAAATTAGGAGTTCATATCGCGGATGTCACTTATTATGTAGGAGAAAATTCTCCGATTGATAAAGAAGCAAGGGAACGCGCTACAAGTGTGTACCTAGTTGATCGTGTCATTCCGATGATTCCGCACCGTTTATCTAATGGAATTTGTTCTTTGAACCCGCAAGTCGACCGACTGACTCTGTCTTGTGAGATGGAGATAGATTCCAGTGGTGTCGTGGTAGGTCATGAAATTTTCCAAAGTGTCATTAAAACAAATGAACGAATGACCTACTCTGATGTCAATGCTATTTTAGAGCATAACGATGAAGAATTGATTGAAAAGTACAAAGAGCTTGTACCTATGTTCCGGGAAATGGAAAGCTTAGCAGCCACTCTTCGAAAAAAACGGTTCGGACGCGGTGCCATAGATTTTGACTTTAAAGAAGCTGGGGTCATTGTAGATGATGAAGGAAAAGCAGTCGATGTGAAACTGCGGGAGCGTTCTGTTGCGGAAAGACTGATCGAGGAGTTTATGCTGGCCGCAAACGAAACTGTGGCTGAACATTTTCACTGGATGGAAGTTCCATTCATCCACCGTATTCACGAGGATCCAGATGAATCCAAGCTGCAAAATTTCTTTGAATTTGTGGCCAACCTTGGATATTCTGTAAAAGGCTCAGCAGAAAATGTACATCCGCAAGCACTTCAGCAAGTACTGGAGACTGTCAAAGACTCTCAGGAAGAGATGATCATTTCCAAATTAATGCTTCGTTCGATGCAACAGGCGAAGTATGATCCGCAGAGTCTTGGTCACTTTGGGCTATCAACTGAATTCTATACACACTTTACGTCACCTATACGCCGGTACCCCGACTTAATCGTCCATCGGTTAATCCGCACGTATCTCGTTGAAAAGCAGCTCGATTATAAAACACGTAAACATTGGAAGGATCAGCTTCCTGACATTGCCAAACATTCATCTGCAAAGGAACGGGCGTCTGTAGATGCTGAACGTGAAACGGATGATTTGAAAAAAGCAGAATTCATGCAGGATAAGATTGGGGAAGAATATGATGGTGTAGTCAGTTCTGTAACCAGTTTCGGTCTGTTCGTTGAATTACCGAACACCGTAGAAGGACTTGTTCACGTAAGCACACTGACTGATGATTATTACAATTTTCAGGAAAAGCAGTTTGCGATGATCGGTGAACGAACAGGAAATATGTACCGGATTGGTGACGAAATTACGATTCGTGTAGCCAATGTGAATCTCGATGAAAGAGTCGTGGATTTTGAAGTTGTTGGAATGAAACCAAGAAAACAAAAGGAAAGACCCGCAAGGCCTAAGCAGATTGATGCCAGAGGGCCTGAAAAAAAGAAAGATAAAAAGAAAAAACAAAAAGGGAACAAACCTTTTTACCGAAATAAAGGTGTACCGAAAAAAGGCAAGAAAAAGAAAAAATAAGCAAGCAAACGCGCACGGGGCATCCCGGCGCGTTTGCTTATGTCCATAGTCCGTAAAGAATCCAGGGTTCCTGAACATCATAGGGGCTAAGATCTGTGATGTGGTCATAAGCCTGTTTTGAAAAATCAATCCAGCATCCGACATTGTCCGGATTTTCATCCCAGTGTTGAAGGATCGTTTCAAAGAATCCTGGCTGAGTGTAATGATCGTTCCAGAAATATTTAACGTGTGAGTAGTCATATTTTTTCGTATCATTTTTGATGATAACGAACCTCGTTTTATCACGATTGATGTATATTTTAGATGAATCTAAATAGTCATCAGTGAAAAGTGCTTCATCATAGGGGAAGGAATAGTAGCATTCGTATGGAAATAAGCCTAAATGATTTTCATTTAAAGAGTGTAGAAGGTCTCGCTTTTCAAAAATGGAATGTACCTCATTCCATCGGTCTCCGGGAGAATGACCTTTCAATTTTTCAGGTTGATTAAGCGTTAAGTAGTAGGATATTGTATCAGCTTGAAGAGCAGATTTCTCCAGCAGTCTCCTCGCTGAATGATTGTGAACGTGCGTGTTTGCTCCAATCCATTTGACTTCAGGACGGTTTCTTAACTGGTCAATAACCGGTTTGAGCAATTCGGTCGCATAACCTTGTGAACGGTACCTGCGATCACTGCGGAGTCTGCCGATCATGGCAAAACGATTTTGTCCAAAAAGACTATAGCCTGCAAGCGAGAGAAGCTGTTCCTGCTGGAATAAGCCATAAAGCTCTTGAGAAGGAGAGGCGACCAGGCGATCAAAGATACGAATGACATAATCATCTTCAATCCCCGTATCCATTTTTGTTAAAGCAGGTAAATCATTAAGCATCAATTTTCGGACCTGGACTAATTGTTCCATGGATCAAGCTCCTTTATTTAAACTATGCAAACATATATTCTCACATTAATTGTAAAAAAGTCCATTACATTGCTTCTTTCAAAATTGGATTGCCCGATCATTTTTGATACAATTAAGTGGATGGATATTAGGAGGAAGAAGTTATGCCAAGAGGTCATGGGAAAACAATAGCACAAAATAAAAAAGCGGGTCACGATTATTTTATAGAAGAAACGTTTGAAGCAGGCATCGTTCTGCAAGGAACGGAAATTAAAGCAATTCGTGCCGGAAGGGTTAACTTGAAAGAGAGCTTTGCCAGAATAAAAGACGGAGAAGTTTATATTCACAATATGCATATTTCCCATTACGAGCAGGGTAACATTTACAATCACGACCCCACTAGAAGCCGCAAACTGCTGCTTCATCGTAAACAAATCAACCAACTGATTGGAGCTACCCAGCAAAAAGGTTATGCATTAGTCCCTCTGAAAATGTATATCAAGAACGGTGTCGCTAAAGTATTGATCGGATTAGGCCGAGGGAAGAAGAAGTATGATAAGCGGGAAGACTTGAAACGCAAACAAGTCAATCGTGAAATCGACCGTGCCATTAAAGAAAGCCTTAAATAATGCCGGCTTGATTTTTTAAGTGACTATGTTATAATAGTTTTTGTCGCGAAAGTGATGTTTCAGATGAGTTTTATACTATCTATTTTAATCCTAACGGGGACGTTACGGATTCGACGGGGATAGTTTGAGCTCGGGTTGCAGGTCGAGGCGACGACTCGTACAACGTCATTTGCCTAAAATAACTGGCGAATCTAACGATAACCTAGCTGTAGCTGCGTAAGTAGTCTATAGCTGATCCTTCCTGGCATCGCTCGTGTGCCAGATCGAAGGGTCTCAAACTGAAGCGAGCTACGCGTTCTTCCACCACCTGAGGAAGGACGAAGAGACTAATCAGGTTAGCTGCTCGGAAGCCTGTTGATAGGCAGAAGAGTAAGCGAAATATAATATATCAACTAAGCTTGTAGAAGCCCGAGTGCCGATATCTCCGGACGTGGGTTCGACTCCCACCGTCTCCACCAATACATATTGGTGGTTTTTTTATGTCTAATTTTAAATGTTTCCAACACCAGTTGATCCCGACAATAATCTTTAACGAACTCAATTAATAAAAGTTTTGAGCTACCATAAAAAAATGAAGAAGTATAGCGAACCTTATACAGGGATATAGTTATTTTATTTTAGCGTTACCTATAATCTTAAGATAAAATAGGGTTTGTACGGATTTATTTGAAATGATAAACCTGTATTCAAAAGACCTCAACATATGAATTTGTCGTATATAAAATCGGCTAATTAAATGAATTTATTGCAATGGAGATGTGAATATGAATGATTTAACAGCACCAGAGAAAAGGTTCCGCCCTGAAATAGAAGGTATAAGAGCTGTTGCGGCATTATTAGTAGCGGTATATCATATTTGGTTAGGCTCCGTATCCGGCGGGGTCGATGTTTTTTTCATTGTGTCAGGCTACTTAATTACGACCTCTTTATTATCGCGAATGGTAAGAGAGGGTAAAATTAACATACTGGAATACCTCTTAGGATTGGCTAGAAGACTTTTTCCGATTGCTTTCATTGTCATCCTGGTTACGGCACTGTTGTCTATTTTCATTATGCCGCAATCTCAGTGGGAACAAATTATAGCCGAGACGTTTGCTTCGGCTTTCTACTTCCAGAACTGGCAGTTAGCTACGAGTGCGGTCGATTACTTGGCTCAAAATAATGATGCCAGTCCGTTTCAACATTTTTGGGCGCTTTCGATCCAGGGGCAATTTTATGTGACTTGGCCGATTATTATATTCTTGGCGTACTACCTGGCGAGAAAAATATTGAAAACACCTGTCAGGAAAACTCTCTTAGGTGTTCTAATCGTCATTTTCACTATTTCTATTATTTATTCGATCTACATTACTTCTGCTAACCAGCCATGGGCATATTTTGACACTTTCGCTCGTGTTTGGGAATTCAGTCTTGGAGGAATTTTAGCATTATTGATCCCTTACGTTAATATTAATAAATCCATAAGTATTGTCATAGGCTGGCTCGGCCTTGCGATCGTCTGCTTGACTGGAATTATTTTGCCCGTATCCAGTGTTTTTCCAGGCTATGCGGCCCTGCTGCCAACGACCGGGGTTATTCTAGTGATCATTTCAGCTGAGAAAGGCAGCCGCTTCGGAGTTGAAAGGTTATTAGGTTCAAAACCATTTCTTTATTTCGGCAGTATTTCTTACGGCTTTTATTTATGGCATTGGCCGCTTCTTATCTTCTATTATGCTTATTTCGGCACCGATAAAGCCTCGATACCAGCGGGTATGGCAATTTTGCTATTAACACTGATACTGTCTATTTTGTCAGTCAGAATACTTGAAACACCAGTCCGCAGAATGAACATTAAACAATCGAAGCTTAAGCTTACGGCAATATTGTTCTCATTAATGCTACCTGTACTCGTTGTCTACTTTTCATGGGGGGCTTATGCTGAGCAAGTGCAGGATGAACTCAGTGGGGAGTATAGTGAGGAAGAATATCCGGGTGCCCTTGCTATACATGAAGATACAGACCCCCCTTCTGGTGTCGAGCCAATTTCTAATACAGAAGATGCAGAAAGTAATCTTCCTGATTTTTATACGGAAGATGGATGCTTCACTGGTATAGAGGGGACAGAGGTGAGCTATTGTTCTTTCGGTGAAACGGAGAACCCTGAATATACCATTGCGCTGGTAGGAGGGTCCCATACGGGTCACTGGTTCCCTGCGTTGGATGAACTATCTGAAGAAATGGACTTCCAGATCGATGTATATAATAAAGATGGTTGTCGGTTCACTACCGATAATTTTGACGGAGCTATGAACGAATCATGTATGGAGTGGAATGAGAAAGTGATAGAACCACTTCGAGAAGATCCGCCGGATTTAGTGTTCGGCACAGCGACGGTGAACCGTGGAAATAAGGTGCCACAAGGATACATCGAACAATGGGAGAAGTTAGAAGGGGTAACGGAAGTATTTGCAATCCGTGATAATCCAAGAATGAAAGAGAAAATACCTTCGTGCATTGAAACAAAATCAGTGGAAGAATGTTCTATCTCACGCGAGGAGGGACTTCCCGATGTGACGCCGTGGGAAAACACAGAGGGCATACCGAATAATGTGACATTCGCTGATTTATCAGAGTATTTTTGTGACGATGAAACATGTCATTCTGTAATTGGAAATGTTGTCGTTTATCGTGATCAGCATCATCTTACTAATTTGTACTCAAGAACGTTAGCTGAACCTTTAAGAGAACCACTTACTGAAGCGCTGGAAAGTTTAGATGAATAGTGGGTGAGAATCAGTAGAAAGCAATTTACAACAATGGGAACTAACCATTGTAAAATTGACTCTTACTTATAATAAAGGCATGAATTAAGTGCTATCTTTTACTGGGATAGGCTTGTTCATGTCTTTTTTATATGATTAGAGCTAGTCCTTTGTTTGATACTTTCTATTATTTTTATAGTCGTCTTCCTCTATTAATCCTAAGATAGGGTGATATAACTATACCCTATCTACAGGACAGCATATGTTATTTAAGAGACGTCTTCTAATAAAAGATAGAGGGAGGGAGATGTAGATGCTTTTAAATTCTTTGGCTGCAATTGTAATTATTCTGCTATTGCTGCTAGCGTTGGTAGTAGCGCTGCTTCTAGGTTCTGATGAACAAAAACAAATTCTAATTAATGCGATTAAAAGTATTCTGGGTACTATTAGACCAGCAGCATAAAAATATTCTCAAGTCCTCAAAGAAGCTGAAAATTAAGCTTCTTTAGGGCTTTTATAGTTTATATAAAAAAGGAGTAAATAAAGGTGAAAAACGATAATTTTCAACTGAATAGTATAGTCGATTTTGCATCCAATTTAATTGAGGGTTTAGAGAGTACAGATAGCTCTCAAGGCATAGCAGAAGAGAAGAGCATTGAAACAGAATCACTCATTAAAGGTAGTGAAACTATTGATCAGAAATATAATGTTAGGAATGCTGAAAGGTCAGACAATCTTGTACATGAAGTTTACAAATTTAATAATCAAGTCCAGGAATTGAAAAATCAAATGAGTGAAATTCGAGCTCAATATACAAAGCTTACAAAATTACTAAAAAATTCTTGATTAGAACATTCCACGATTCCTTATAATCTACTTACTATTGACAGCGTTTTCAAAATGAGTTAAATTGATTACAACAAGTTAACTATGTGACGGAGATACGGAGACTCACACGAGATTTAGTACTGCATATGCGCGGAGTACTTTAATTTAGTGTGGGTCTTTTTTGTAGTAACATAGTTGACTGGGAAAAAGGAGGAGAAAAAAATCATGTCGGAATTTGCTGCAGAATTGATCGGGACGATGATTCTCATTATTTTCGGGGGAGGAGTCGTCGGAGGAGTCGTACTAAAGGATTCTAAAGCTGAAGGGGCCGGATGGGTCGTCATCACGATCGGATGGGGACTAGCAGTTGCGATGGGTGTATATGCAGTAGGTAATTTTTCTGGTGCGCATATCAACCCGGCAGTGACCATAGGATTTGCAGCTATCGGCGAATTTGAATGGGCTAAAGTTCCTCTGTACGTTACCGCTCAAATGATTGGAGCTTTCATTGGAGGAGTTATCGTATTTTTCAACTACTTACCACATTGGAAGAAAACAAAAGATCAAGGAGCGAAATTAGCAGTGTTTTCAACCGACCCTGCAGTAAGAAGTCCTTTTTCAAACTTAGTCAGTGAAATGGTCGGAACGTTTGTTTTATTAATGGGTTTACTATTCATTGGTGCGAATGAATTTACTGACGGTTTGAACCCGCTTATTGTCGGTGCATTGATTATAGCGATTGGGATGTCCTTAGGCGGCGCTACTGGTTATGCGATTAACCCTGCGCGAGATTTGGGACCAAGAATTGCACACGCCCTTCTTCCTATTCCAGGTAAAGGCGGATCCGACTGGGGATATGCATGGATTCCGATTGTAGGACCGATTCTTGGAGGAATTTATGGTGCTGTATTTTACAATGCCCTGTTCCTAGGGAACTTTAGTGCGCTGTTTTGGGTGATGAGTATTATCGTTGCTGGTATTCTACTAGGAGCAGCTTCATCAGAGCTTAAAAAAGATCATACACCAGCCGATCAAATCGAAGAAAAAGTAGTCTAAATATATAATAATGGAGGAGAATTTTTATGAGTGAAAAATTTATTCTATCTATCGATCAGGGGACAACAAGTTCAAGAGCCATTCTGTTTAATGAAGCAGGAGAAATCGTAGAAACCGGTCAAAAGGAGTTTGAGCAATTTTTCCCGAAACCTGGCTGGGTAGAGCATGATGCCAATGAGATTTGGACGTCTGTTCTTGCTTGTATTGCCGATGTACTGCGAAAGTCAGATGTCGATCCTGAACAAATAGCTGGTATAGGAATAACCAACCAAAGAGAAACAGCGGTTGTTTGGGACAAAAATACAGGCAAACCGATATATAAAGCAATTGTATGGCAGTCACGCCAAACTGAAGATATTTGTAAGGAGCTCCGCTCTCAAGGACATAATGATCTATTCAACGAAAAAACCGGATTGCTGCTTGACCCATATTTCTCAGGCACGAAAGTGAAATGGATTCTGGATAACGTTGAAGGAGCACGAGAAAAAGCAGACAAAGGTGAGCTTTTGTTCGGTACGATGGATACGTGGATCGTTTATAAGCTCTCCGGAGGTAAGACGCACATCACGGATTACTCAAATGCTTCTCGTACTCTCATGTTTAATATATATGATTTGAAGTGGGATGAGGAATTATTGGATATTTTAACTGTTCCTAAAAGCATGCTCCCTGAAGTGAAGCAGTCTTCTGAAGTGTATGCGAATACCGTAGACTATCATTTCTTCGGCCATGAAGTACCAATTGCCGGTATTGCAGGTGACCAGCAGGCTGCTTTATTTGGACAGGCATGCTTCGAAAAAGGAATGGCTAAAAATACGTACGGTACAGGCTGCTTCATGTTAATGAATACAGGTAAAGAAGGTGTGAAATCTGAACGAGGATTGTTGACAACCTTAGCCTGGGGTGTTGATGGTAAGGTTGAATATGCTCTTGAAGGAAGTATATTTGTTGCCGGTTCTGCTATTCAGTGGCTGCGTGATGGTTTGAATTTAATTGAAAGCGCTCCAGCAAGTGAAAAGCATGCCCTTAACGTTGAATCCACGGATGGTGTATATTTGGTTCCGGCTTTTGTCGGACTAGGAACTCCATATTGGGATAGTGATGCTAGAGGAGCTATGTTCGGTTTAACGCGAGGGACATCGAAGGACCATGTCGTCCGTGCTACGCTGGAATCATTGGCATATCAGACTAAGGACGTATTGGATGCAATGATCGCAGACTCTGAAATCGACTTAAAGACATTGAGAGTCGATGGCGGGGCAGTAAAAAATAATTTCTTGATGCAGTTCCAAAGTGACATTCTTGGAGTACCAGTAGAACGCCCGGTCATACAAGAAACAACAGCTCTAGGTGCCGCTTATTTAGCTGGGCTGGCCGTGGGATATTGGAAAGACAAAGAGGAAATAGCAAAGCAATGGAATGTGGAAAAAACGTTTGAAAATGATATGGAAGAGTCAGAACAAGAAAAGTTATATGGCGGATGGAAGAAAGCGGTAGCTGCTACAAGGGAATTTAAATAATAGACGAAAGAGCAGTCGATGGTATCGGCTGCTCTTTTTAAAACGGGTAATTAGATGGTGTCAGTATCTATTAGAGTGTCAAATAGTTTTGATGCTTCCCCTAGTAAGTCATTATTATTGTTGAGAAGACTAAAAACTGTGTTGGAGTCCAGGTTATATAAAACCAAAAATACGATCAAGAAAAGTAAATGGTCGGTATTACTATCTTCTTCTTTGGAAGTATTGCTTCCTCCAACACTATTAGAGTTCTGCTGAAGCTGTTCTTTTAATCGTGTAACTTCCTCTTCCAGTTCATATATTTTTTTGTAATTATCGTAAGCAGTCAATCAAAATCCCCCCTTTTATTTATACTATGAGCAGGATGGATAAAAGAAAGGGTGGTTGACTGACATTGGACATAAAAATACCCATTCCCTTGCAAAGGAATGGGTATTTTAATTATGAAGGAAGGTCTTCGCCGATAATCCGTACTTCTCTCTCCAAATCAACTCCGAATTTTTCTTTGACTGTCTTTTGGACGTGTTCAATCAAAGAAATATAGTCGGATGTCGTTGCGTTATTTTTATTCACAATGAAACCAGCATGCTTAGTAGATACTTCCGCTCCGCCGATCGTTGCACCTTGTAACTGGCTATCCTGAATAAGTTTTCCAGCAAAATAGCCTGGTGGCCTTTTAAAAACACTTCCGCATGATGGATATTCTAAAGGTTGTTTTGATTCTCTTTTATAAGTCAGGTCATCCATTACCTCTTTAATGTCCTCATACTTAGCAGGCTTCAAGCTGAATGTGGCTTCAATGACGATGTCCTTATTTTTTTCGATATTACTCGTTCGATAGTCGAGTTCCAGGTCGGAAGCGAGGCGTTTGACTAATTCACCGTGTTTATCAATCACATATGCGTAGTCAAGCACGTCTTTGATCTCTCCACCGTAAGCACCAGCGTTCATGTATAAAGCCCCTCCGACAGTCCCGGGGATGCCGCAGGCAAATTCCAGACCCGATAACTTTTCATTTAAGGCATGGTAAGAAGCGTCAATGATTCTTGCACCGCTTTGAGCAACTACAGTTGTTCCGTCTGTTGAGATGTCGTTCAGCTGTTTCAAGCTTATAATGATTCCGCGGATTCCTCCGTCTTTAATGATCAAGTTCGAACCATTTCCTAGCAGCATAAAAGGGATATTTTCTTCATTTGAAAATTTCACGACTTTTTGAATCTCTTCAAAACTGGTAGGTGTTATGAAAAAATCCGCTCTGCCTCCAAGCTTCGTATATAAATGATTTTTTAGTAATTCATCAACTTTTACATTATCTTTTTTCACTAATTCTAATAACGTATCGTAAATTTTTTGTTTGTTATTCATGCACACCATTCCTATAAAATAGTTATCTTCATTATTGAAGTGTATAACAAAAAGCGGAGGAATCAAAGCATTTTAACAAATTTTAAGTATATAAAAGAGCAAGTATATGCAATTTATTATATTATATGGATTTTTTGAAAAAAGTTACATTTGTTTTGAAAGCGCTATATTAACAGGAAAGTTCCTTATATTCAGAAAATTGATTGCGAACCCTGTCGTAAATCTGTATCATCATTGTAAGTGGATGTTTTTATTCAAATTAAACCATGCATTTCATATAAGGAAGGATGAGAATAGTGGACGAGAAAAAAGACTTGAGAATCAGAAGTAAAGTCATCAGTGAAGGTGTGAACCGAGTCCCTAACCGTTCGATGCTGCGAGCTGTAGGATTTAAGGATGAAGATTTCAAGAAACCAATGATCGGTATTGCGAGCACATGGAGCGAGGTAACACCATGTAACGTACATATAGATGATTTGGCCCGGCATGCAAAATCTGGTGCCGCCAATAATGGCGGTGCTCCAATGATTTTTAGTACGATAACCGTTTCTGACGGAATTGCGATGGGGCATGAAGGAATGCATTATTCCTTACCGAGCCGTGAGATTATCGCTGATTCAATTGAGACGGTCACCAACGCAGAACGACTGGACGGTGTCGTAGCAATTGGAGGATGTGATAAAACCACACCAGGATGCTTAATGGCCATCAGCCGGATGAATGTTCCTGCCGTTTACGTATATGGCGGCACGATACAGCCTGGAAAATTGAATGGGAAAGATATTGATATTGTATCTTCCTTCGAAGCTGTAGGGCAATATCATGAAGGAAATATAAATGAAGAAGAATTACACAACGTAGAGTGTCATGCGTGTCCTGGGGCTGGAGCATGCGGCGGAATGTACACAGCGAATACCATGGCTTCAGCTGTTGAAGCACTGGGAATGAGTATTCCTGGTTCTTCTTCAACTCCAGCTGTTAACGACTATAAAGAAAAAGAGTGTGAACAAGCTGGTGAAATGGTCATTAATTTACTTGAGGAAGAGATTTATCCAAGCGATATCATGACAAAGCAAGCGTTTGAAAATGCTATAACTGTAGTCATGGCTTTAGGCGGGTCCACGAATGCATTTTTACATTTAACAGCAATGGCTCATTCTGCCGGTGTAGATCTATCGCTTGATGATTTTGAGCGAGTGCGTCAAAATGTCCCTCACATTGCAGATATGAAACCGAGCGGTAAATATGTCATGCAGGATTTATACGAGAGCGGTGGAGTTCCGGCTGTCATGAAGCTGCTACACGAACAAGGACTTCTTCACGGAGATTGTTTGACTGTAACTGGGAAAACGTTAGCTGAAAACTTGGCGGAAGCGGAACCGTTAAAAGAAGGGCAGAAGGTCATTGTACCTTTTGATGAGCCAATCAAACCGAATGGTCCACTTGTTCTCTTGCGCGGTAACCTTGCTCCTGAAGGTGCTGTAGCGAAAATGTCCGGACAAAAAGCAAGCCGCTTTGAAGGCCCGGCACGCGTATTCGACAGTGAAGCGGAAGCTACCACTGCTATTGTGGACAACAAAGTGAAAGAAGGCGATGTCGTCGTTATTCGTAATGTCGGCCCTAAAGGTGGACCAGGGATGCCTGAAATGCTTTCCATTACAGCAATGATCGTAGGAAAAGGACTGGGCGGTAAAGTGGCTTTATTGACTGATGGCCGATTCTCAGGAGGATCGCACGGGTTTGTCATTGGACACGTAGCTCCAGAAGCCTTTGTCGGCGGACCAGTCGGATTGCTGCAAGAAGGAGATACTATTACCATTGATAGTGAAACACAGCAAATCAATTTCGATGTTACTGACGATGAGCTTGATAAGCGGCGAAAAGAATGGGTTCAACCTGAACCTAGACATAAGAGAGGTATGCTTGCGAAGTATACACGTCTCGTCTCTTCTTCTGCTAAAGGTGCAGTTACGGATCTTGAAGAATAAACTTACAAGGGGACCTCATAAGGAGGCCCCCTTTTTTATTTAAAAAATAAATTTCCTTGAGGGTTTTTAAGCGAATCACTTACGAGGAAAACTTTAATTCAAACATTTTCGTGAAGATAGAAAAATACTCGCTTTTAGGTGGAGGAACGTTTAAGCGTCGTCTATTCGTTTTTTCCTTTATTAAATTTCAATGTTGATTATCATATAAGCTCCCTTTAGTGGAAGACTCAGTTTCGAGATGCTTGGACTGTTGTTTCCGCTATGTTTAACAGAGGGAAGAGCTCCGGGAAATCACTCCCTTTCCGTGGGAGCGCAGTGAGCCTCCTCGAGCTTCGCTCTCCGGGGTCTCACCAAGCACTCTCTTCCCACAGGAGTCTCGCGATTTCCCGGAGCTCTTTGCGATGATTAAGGGGTACGGAAACGCCGATTTCAGTATGACAGATGCTGCTGCGCTACAGTTATGATAAAAGCTTGATATTGAGCGGTTTATTCCCATAAACAATCGCTTCATCAAAAAACAAACAAGTATGTTAGTATGCTGATTGTCATAAACATGCGGTCCATGTTGAACACCTTGATGTGGAGCACAATATTCTCACTGGACAGGGATAAAGAAGACGCTCCTTCTTGCAAAACGGGTTCATTTCTAGCTTACTTTCATGTAAATGAAAAGCCTATTGGATAGTTAGTTTTTTAAAAAACAACCGGTTGAATTATTCTGCAAGCGTTGGTACAAGGGAGTTTCTGCTTCTCATTTCTTAGATCAGTCCCGTTTTAAGTTAGGGATTTTAGGAATGTGTTGGCGGAGATAAAGATAATTCAAAGAACTGTATAAGGGGGTTCGTTCATCTCCTATCGATTGGTGTGGTTGGGAAGCTGCGAGACTCCCGTGGGAAAAGGATGTAGGCGAGATCCCACAGGGCTGAAAAGCCCGAGGAAGCTCGCCACTTCCCCCACAGGAAAGCGAGTAGCTTCCCAACCACACCTAAATCTCAATGCGGCAACGAACCCAGGTTATCTCGAATCTGAGTATTAAAGTATTCTGCCATATTGTGAAATAATCTTTATTTTTAATAGATTTAAGTCTTGTATTTACCGGGTAGTTTCAGATATCCATATTGTGGTAAGGTACTGTGTGACTTACACTTATGAAAGGGATGGATTCTTGATGAAACGGACAACTCTTGGACAATCAAATATTGAAGTAAATCCTATTGGGTTAGGAACGAATGCGGTCGGTGGTCATAATATTTATCCGAATCTAGATGAAGAAGCGGGAAAAAGCGTAGTAAGAACGGCACTTGAGAATGGAATGACCTTTCTTGATACGGCTTTCATTTATGGTCCGGAGCGTTCTGAAGAACTTGTAGGTCAAGTAATGAAGGAATATGGAAGACGACATGAGATTGTCCTTGCTACAAAAGGAGCTCATCAATTCAAGGGTGATGATGTCGTGTTCAACAATTCTCCAGACTTTCTGAAGGAATCGGTGGATCAAAGTTTGCGTCGCCTCGGAACGGACTACATTGATTTATTTTACATTCACTTTCCTGATGAAGAGACTCCAAAAGATGAAGCAGTCGGAGCTTTGAAAGATTTAAAAGATGCAGGGAAAATTCGTTCTATCGGTGTCTCCAACTTTTCTTTAGAGCAATTGAAGGAAGCGAATAAAGATGGTCATGTCGATGTTATACAATCAGAATACAATTTATTGAATCGGGAAGCTGAAAAGGAAATGCTGCCTTATACAGCTGCCAATCAAATATCATTTGTCCCTTATTTTCCATTGGCTTCTGGGTTACTTGCAGGAAAATATGATGAGAATACAACTTTTGATAATATTCGTGCAAAAAATCCAGAATTCCAAGGAGAACGATTCAAACGTAACTTGGAAAAAGTTGAACGGGTACGGGAAATCGCAGATTCCAAAGGAGTGGAAACAGCTCATGTCGTGCTTGCGTGGTACTTGACCAGAGAGTCAGTGGACGCTGTCATTCCGGGAGCGAAACGAAAAGAACAAGTCGTAGATAACCTGCGTACTTTAGACGTCGAATTGACGAATGATGATATCAAAAAAATCGATGGAATTTTTAAGTAATATATGTATATGGCCCGCCTCTGTTACAGGCGGGCTTTTTATTATGGAGTCTTTCTTTTATTGAATAGTAATGGGCTCGATTTTCAAGTACCTATGTAATTATTGAAAAAATTTACTGCTTTAAAACGCACCATCACTGCATTCTAGAATTAATTGTCAAAAAAATTAAAATTTAGGGTTGCAATTATAGATTATCAATCGTAAACTGTTTTATAACAGCTAGTAAATAATTAATCTGTTATATAAAAAGAGGAGGAGAAGAATATGAAAACGAACCAAACAAGAAGAACTGTAGGGATACCTTGTCCGGAGTGTGGAACAGAAGTAGAAGGTGGCAATTACACGTATATGATGGAATGTAACCGTTGTCTTGCAAAAACAGAAGAATAGTTATGTAACAACTGTTTTATAACAATAAGCAAATATTAAATCTCATATAAAAAGAGGAGGAAAAGAAAATGAAAACCAACCAAACAAGAAGAACTGCAGGGATACCTTGTCCGGAGTGTGGAACAGAAGTAGAAGGCAGCAACTTCACGTATATGATGGAATGTAATCGCTGTCTTGCAAAAACAGAAGAATAGTTATGTGAAATCTGTTATATAACATAAAGTGTAATGGCTTATTAATATATAACAAGGGTGGTTTGTAAATGAGAACAGAAACTAAGGGAATTCAAATCAAGGGTTCAATGAACAAACAGTTTGAGGAGATTTTAACTGAAGATGCTCTAGTGTTTATAGAGCATCTTCATACTAAATTCGAGTCAAAAAGAAAGAAACTGCTGACCAGACGTCTTGAGATTCAACAGCAGTTGAACGAAGGACAAAAGCTTGATTTCAAAGAAGACACGAAAGGTATACGAGAAGGAGATTGGAGGGTAGCTTCTATACCTGAGGACCTTAAAGATCGTAGAGTAGAAATAACGGGTCCTGTAGATAGAAAAATGGTGATCAATGGTTTGAACTCTGGAGCGAAAGTATTCATGGCTGACTTTGAAGATGCTAACTCCCCAAGTTGGGAAAACAACATGAACGGCCAAGTTAATTTAAGAGATGCAGTAGACCGAAAAATCGATTTCAAGAACCCTGATGGAAAACTGTACCAGTTGAATGATAACCCAGCTGTACTAAAGGTCCGTCCACGAGGATGGCACCTAGTAGAAAAGTACTTAACTGTAAATGGTGAACCTATTTCAGCAAGCATTGTTGATTTTGGGTTATATTTTTTCCACAATGCAAAAACGTTGATGAAAAACGGATCTGGTCCCTATTTTTATCTTCCAAAGTTAGAACACCACGAAGAAGCTAAACTATGGAATGAAATTTTTATAGAGGCTCAAAACTATTTGAAAATACCTCAAGGTACTATTAAGGCGACTGTCTTACTGGAAACATTGCCGGCAGCTTTTGAAATGGATGAAATTCTCTACGAGTTGAAAGAACATTCAGCTGGACTGAATTGTGGAAGGTGGGATTATATTTTCAGTTATTTGAAAATGTTCCGTCAGGATCCGAACATGATCTTACCGGACAGATCCCAGGTGACGATGGAAGTCCCGTTTATGCGAGCGTATTCTCAACTCGTTATTAAAACGTGTCATAAGCGAGGTATACATGCGATGGGCGGCATGGCAGCACAAATCCCTGTTAAAAACGACCCTGAAAAAAATGAATCCGCGTTCGAAAAAGTGATGGCAGATAAGCATCGTGAGGTTAGGGATGGCCACGACGGGACGTGGGTCGCCCACCCGGGCATGGTGGGGACAGCGATGGAAGTATTTAACACAGGTATGCCGGAAGCGAACCAAATATCTAAAAAGCGAAATGATGTTCATGTGACTGCTGAGCAGTTAGTGGAAGTGCCAGAAGGAGAAATAACGGAACATGGTCTCCGTACGAATATCAATGTAGGTATTCTTTATATTGCCTCATGGCTCGGCGGGAAAGGAGCGGCACCAATTCATAATCTTATGGAAGATGCAGCGACTGCGGAAATATCAAGGGCTCAAGTATGGCATTGGATTCGCCACCCTCAAGGAAAAATCGAGGGAGAAGACATTACTTTAGAGCTAGTGCAGGATATTTTAGAAGAGGAAATGGCGAAAATTAAGCAGGTAGTTGGGGAGCAACAGTATAACAATGGTCATTACCATCAAGCTTCCCAGATATTTAAAGAACTGATCGAAGAAGATGAATTTGCTGAGTTTCTAACTTTGAAAGCTTATAAATATCTTTAGGGGGGATTACGAATGAGAAATGAAAGAATTGAGAATTTGCGCGATGAGTGGGAAAACAAAGAACGCTGGAATGGGGTTACTCGTCCTTATAATGCGGAGGAGGTCATCCGCCTTCGTGGTTCGATGGATATTGAACATACGCTTGCAAAAAAAGGATCAGAAAAGTTGTGGAAACTACTCCACGAAGAAGATTATGTACACGCGCTTGGGGCTTTGACTGGAAATCAGGCGATGCAGCAAGTAAAAGCTGGGCTGAAAGCTATATACTTGAGTGGCTGGCAGGTAGCTGCAGATGCTAATTTATCTGGACATATGTATCCTGACCAAAGTTTGTACCCCGCAAATAGTGTTCCTCAAGTAGTAAAACGAATCAATCAAGCACTTCAGAGAGCTGACCAAATACATTACATGGAAGGAAAAGAAGATATCGACTGGTTCGCGCCAATTGTTGCCGATGCCGAAGCAGGGTTTGGAGGACAACTGAATGTTTTCGAATTGATGAAAGGAATGATTGAAGCAGGAGCAGCAGCAGTTCATTTCGAAGATCAATTGTCTTCTGAGAAAAAATGCGGGCACCTTGGCGGTAAAGTCCTTCTTCCTACTCAAACTGCCGTTAGGAATCTGATTTCCGCTAGGTTTGCAGCGGATACAATGGGAGTACAGACATTGATCATTGCCCGTACAGATGCAAATGCTGCCAATTTGATTACTAGTGATATAGACCCGGTCGATCATGAATTTATAACTGGGGAGCGGACGGCTGAAGGCTTTTACAAGACTAATGCCGGTATTGATCAAGCGATTGCTAGAGGTCTCGCTTATGCTCCTTATGCGGACCTGGTATGGTGCGAAACATCAGAACCTAATTTGGAGGAGGCCCAGAAATTTGCCGAGGCTATCCACTCAGAATTTCCTGGGAAATTGCTAGCCTATAATTGTTCTCCATCTTTTAACTGGAAGAGTAAATTAGATGATGAAACAATCGCACTATTCCAGCAGAAATTAGGAGAAATGGGGTACAAATTCCAATTCGTAACTCTTGCCGGCTTCCATTCCTTAAATCATGGGATGTTCGAACTGGCACGCCAATATAAAGAACGCGGAATGGAAGCTTATTCAGAATTGCAGCAAGATGAATTTAACAGTGAGAAGTATGGCTATTCTGCTACCCGCCATCAACGTGAGGTAGGAACGGGATATTTTGACGAAGTTGCCCAAGTCATTTCGGGTGGAACTTCTTCCACTACAGCATTGAAAGGTTCAACGGAAACCGATCAATTTAAGAGTGAAACGGTAAAATCATAAAAGTTTAAGCCCGCCAGATAGGCGGGCTTAATTTTTGTTTACATGTCCTTTGACACTTTTATCGCTCCTAAACATAAACTGCTGTATTCAACTATTTTTAGGAGAGCAGGGAGTGCCTATGGCAATAGTTACAGGGGCGGAGTATGTAGATAGGATAAACAAACTTCAAACGGAAGTTTGGATCGAGGGAGACACCGTTAAGGAAAAAATATCTGATCATCCTGTTTTTAAAGGAGTAATAAAAAGTCAGTCAGAGTTATATGACTTGCAGCACCAGGACCATTTAAAGGATATTATGTATTACCAGTCAGAAGGAAAAGGTGAAAAGTTCGGGACTTCGTATTTAATTCCAAAATCGCGGTCTGATCTTGAAAAAAGACGCAAGATGAGTCAGGTATGGGCCAGACATACAGCAGGATTGATGGGAAGAAGCCCGGACTATATGAATACGGCTTTGGCTGCTTTTGCAAGCTCTGTCCACTTGTTGAAAAATCAACCGAATTGTTTTCCTGAGCATTTAAAGTCTTTTTATGAATACGCGGCTTCGAATGATTTGTCCTTTACCCACACCTTCATCAATCCGCAAAACAACCGTTCTTCTTTGTCCTGCTTTGAAGAGGACACTACAAATGCTAGGGTTGTAAAAAGGACAGAAGAAGGAATTGTCGTTAGAGGAGCGAAATTATTAGCTACGCAGGGCGGCATCACGGATGAAATTATTGTTTTTTCAGCACCTGGCATCCAGGATGAATCACATGCTTTCGCTTTTTCGATTCCGAGTAACACTAAAGGATTGCGATTCGTATGCAGGAAACCATTGATCGGTGATGGAACAGATTTCAATTCCCCTCTCAGTTCACGTTTTGAGGAAATGGATTCACTTGTTCTTTTCGATGATGTACTCGTTCCCTGGGAAAGAGTCTTTTTCTATAATAATATTCGCATGGCAAACGAGTTTTATAAGAATGGGAACTTTGTTCCTTTTGCGCTTCACCAGATTGTTTCCAGACAGGTTGTAAAAACAGAGTTTATTTTAGGAATTGCGCAGCTTATCATTGATACGATTAATATCGGGAATTATCCCCACGTTCAAAATAAAGTTACAGAAATTATAAAGGGATTAGAATCTTCAAAAGCTTTATTATTGGTATCTGAAATTCAATCACGTAAAAATAAAAATGGCGTGATGGTTCCTGACCGAACTCCATTGTACGTTGCTGTTAACCAGTTTCAGGAAAATTATCCGCGATTTACGGAAATTATTCAATTATTAGGGGCGAGCGGAATGATTAACCTTCCGCAGGAAAAACAATTTGATTCAGCGATAGGTGAAAAACTTGATTATTATATGCAAGGGTTTGAGGTGAAAGGGAAGCAGAGAGTCCAGCTCTTCAGTCTGGCATTTGATCTTTGTATGAGTTCTTTTGGATCAAGGCAGACATTATATGAGCGCTTCTTTTTTGGGGACCCGGTGAGATTATCGCAAACCATCTATCAAACATATGAAATGGAATGTGCCAAAGATTTTGTGAAAAATATGATGGGAAAAAAATAAGCTGACATATTAAGTCAGCTTATTATTTTCTATTTGATTTCTTGGCTTTTTGTTCTAATTGTGAATGGGGTTGTTGATCTGCAATATCTTCAGTCAGTCCTTGGGGGCTTACAGTCTTTTGGTTTTTGCTTTTATTTGCATTACTTTTCTTGCTCATCGTATCACCACCTTCATTGCTGTTCTTTCTTTCGATAGCTTGACGCTGCACTTAGTGATGAGAAATTTCTTTCAGCAATCATTCAATAAGAGATTGGACGGGCTTCACGAATATTTCTTCTCCATCCTCCATGTATTGAATGACTGTAGTTTCCACTTAAATATAGATGTTTATTCATAAGATAAATGCAAATAAATAGATAGAGGAGGGTTCAATCATGAATAAGGAAAATGGAAAGACAATTGGTGATCGCAAGTATGACGTTCAGGATTACGAGAGGAAAGATTCCGTGTCCAAGGGGCTGGCTGTAACTCATGAACAAGTAACGGACACATTAACAGAAGGCACATATGATGCCAAGGTAGACGAAGACGGTAAATTGAAAAGTAATGAAGGAGATAACCTTTCATTTCGAAAAAAGTAAACAAAGAACCCCGCGCTTAAAAAGCGATGGGGTTTTTGCTTTCTGTAAAAGAATCGATCAAGTGATTCACATCATTCAATTTGTCTGCTAATAATTCAAATTGTTCTTTGGCATTATCATCGAGTGATTGGTTGATTTTATATTGAATGTAATTTCTTTCTAACACTAAATCATCATAGGTAGTAATGAATCCCTTACGATAATATTCATCGAGAGTATCCGACGATAAATTAAACGTGCAACGGTCGCTTGCTAAAGGGATATACCACCCCATTGGGTCAATGTAATGTGGCGGATCTGTTAAATTGATTTTTTCAAATTTATGAAAATGAATAGTTTTCTTAAGTTCTTCATAGGCTGCATTTTGAACATGACTAAAAGGTTGAGTAACGATTAAAGGTTGATTCATTAAATTCACCTCTCTTGCTTTGGTTATCCACATTTTAATTGATAATGATTATCAGTGTCAAGTGATTCCTCTATACTAAAATTGAGCACGTCATGCTGATATACGGTAAAGAAGACGAAAAAAGGAGGAGTTCTTTTGAACAAGCCTGCCATTCTAGTAGTTGAAGACGAAATGAAAATCGCCAGTTGGAATTCGAAGGGTATTCAGTAACGAAAGCTTTTGATGGAAGAGAGGCTCTGCAATTATATCGTGACAATGAATGGGATTTGCTTCTATGAGATGTCATGTTTCCTGGGATCAGCGGGATTGAATTGTTAAGGAGAATCAGATCAAATGATGATCGGACTCCGATCCTTTTACTCACGGCTAAAGATTCGGTGGAAGATAAAGTGTCCGGGCTAAATTTAGGAGCGAATGACTATAATACAAGAATGGAGGTGTTTTTGTGAGTGGGATAAGGGATATTTATAACTCATTTTCACATGCTAGTTATGATATAGGAAGGAGGTCATCTAATGTCAGTGCGGCCAAAAGGACCTAAACAACAAGAAGATCCGAATCTGCCAAAAAGCCCATCCCAGCCTTACGGCGATCCAATGAAAGGAAATCATAAATCGAAGCAAGCGAATCATAGTCGGCAAAACAGTAAGTCATCTCACGATTTATAATAGAAAAAACAGCCATGGTTATTTTTCATCATGGCTGTTTTTTTCGAGATTTTTCTGAGTAGCTGGTCGAGAGCAAGTACTTAACGAACTAAAATTTTAATTAATGCACCACCATATAAAATGAACTTCTTAACCTATTCTCATTTTACTTTAGGTAAGTTCCATCTTTGGTCGTTATAGTGTAATTAACAACCAAGGAGGAGATAGCATTGAAAAAGAAATTAGTAACAGGTGGTATTGTAGGAACGGTTTTATTGGGAGGAGCAATAAGTGCTGGAGACTTGACCGATAGCTCAAAAAACTATTGAAGTAACGTCGAATGCTACATTCTTCAAATGAACAAAAAAGTTCTAAAGAAGCAGAAGAGACGGCAAAGGAAGAAATATCTGGAGAAGTTACAAAAATTGAAAAAGATGAAGACGAAGAACGAGTTTCTTATGAGATAGACATCTAGGATGAAGATGGGAAGAATATTGAAGTTGATGCCAATACTGCAGAGATATTGAAAGTCGATCGGGATGATGAACAATCGAAGTATTTCAATGTAACGATCGACCGTGAAGAGGCTGTATCTATTGCGAAAAAGGAAGCTGAGGGGGACCTGAAGGAAGACGAGTTGGATGGTGGTCACTATGAGCTTGAATTCAGAGATGGAAACATGGAATATGAAGTAAAAGTAAATGGAGAAAACGGCGAAATCATTGAATTTGAGAAGGACCAGAATGAAGATTAAGGGAGCTGCCTTTTGGCAGTTCTTATTTTTGAAGTCGAAAGTTTTAGGAATTTTGATAATATTTGGTATAATAATTATATATTAGGTTAAGGACAGAGGGGATGACCATGAATACTAAAACAATAAAAGAATTGGTTGAAGAAACCCTTTTTATTCATCAAAAAGTAGACACAGTACCTAATGAATTCACCTTGATTGGTCAAGGTAGAAGTGCTGCAGTATTTAGAATGGAAGGCTCACCAGATTATGCTGTGAAAGTTTTTTATCCTGAATTTAAACAGCTAGCTCACCAAGAAGCGGCTGTATATGAAAGACTGTCCCACAATAAGTATTATCCTGAACTTGTAGAAGTCGGAGAAGGATATTTGGTACTTGAATATTTAAATGGTATGACATTCTACGAGTGCCTTGTAGCTGGTATCCCGATTACCCCGCTCATGGTAGCTATGGTGGATGATGCTTTAGGTTACGCGAGATCACAAGGCTTGAACCCATCTGATATCCATTTAAAAAACATCATGCTTACAAATAATAATCAGATCAAAGTTATTGATGTCGTCAGATTCACCCAGGATAAAGATTGTCCACACTGGTCCGATCTAAAGAAAGCCTATTTTACGTATTACCAGAAAAAATATTTCCCTAAAAGATTCGCTCCTATCTTCCTTGAATTAATTATACGGCTATACCGAAAGCGTTTATTACCCATTTAGAAAATTCCTACGTTTCAACCTTTATTTTCATGGGAACAGTCCTGTAATGAAGATAAGAAAGGCGGGAATTTAATCATGTCACAGTATCGTTTAAGCAATATTGAGGTAGGGAAAAATTATCTTGCAAAAGAATTAGACAGTTTTGTAAGTACAACAGATGTCGTTGTTTTATCGAACAATGAGTCCCAATTATTCACAGATCCTGAACGCCAATATAAAGTCACAGGTGCTTTTGACGGATTTTTTGAACATTCTTCAAACGACGGAGAGAAATACTTCCGAGAGAAGAAAGCGTACATTGTGGAAAAAGTGTAAATGGGAGGAGACCTTTTTTAGTTCAAACTAAAAGAGGTCTCCTTTTTTTAATATCTTAACTTCATAAGAATATCTTTAATCTCTTCGTCCTGCTTCAGAACAGCATCATACTTCTTTGTGATTTCTGTCAATGCTACATCATGGTAGAAAAACTCAATGAAAAACTTTACCAGAGGGCTTGATGCAGTAGTTATTCCCTGCCAGTTCCCCTGTTCTACTCCTGCAAATACAATGTCTTTATGATCTATGATCAACAACCTGTGCTGCTCCAAAGCTTCATGCTTCTCATCAGGCAGTAATATGTGCAGCGGCTCTAATTTAGTCTTCAGACTACCTACAGATAACACTTCGACATCCACACCCTCGCTTTTTTTCTTTTCTAAAAGAGGGAGGAAAGCTTCTATATCGTTATTCCATCCTGAAAGGTAAATCGTTTTCTGAGCTTCTTTTAATTTGTCATTCAGAAGGGCGTCAATACTGTTCCCATCCTGTAAGGACCATACACGGTCGTCTGTAGGTTTTAAAGTATATTCTCTCTCTTTTAAATCTTTTATGTTCTCGTTGAAATCTTTCGTAAGCTTCTCAATCGTCGTGTCGAGCGGAAGTGCGTGATATAACTTTTTTCTTTCTTGAAATGTAATAAGTAACAGCCCTTTATCGGCGAGTCGATTAAGGACTTCATAAACTTTAGATTTTGGTACACCTGAGTATTTTACGACAGATGTAGCGTCCAGAGGGAGAGTACTGCTTGTCAACACTTCAAACACCTGGCTTTCATACTGGGTAAATCCGAATTTTTGCAGCATAAGTTGAACTTCCTTCCGTCTAAACTCTAAGGTAAGAATACATGTTTTTAATTGAACAGTAAAATGTCTTGTCAAAAGTCTTTAATTAGGTTACCTTTGTAGTGGTAACCTAATTAAAGGGAGTAGTTTTAAATGAATAAAAAAGTATATATGCTCGCTATAGTTTCGTTTGTAGTTGGAACTGTAGAATTAATAATCGGAGGGACCCTTGACTTAATAGCGGAAGACCTCGGAGTTACGTTGGGTCAAGCGGGGTTGTTGATAACGATTTTCTCATTAGTTTTCGCTATTGCCTCTCCTTTATTGTTAACAGTAACGGCGAAGTATGAAAGAAAACAACTGACTCTTGTTGCATTATTTGTTTTTTTCCTTGGGAATTTGCTGGCTTTTTGGAGTCCTACTTATTCCGTTATACTTATCGCCAGAATTATTTCAGCGGCTAGTGGTTCGCTTCTTGTTGTCTTAGGAATCACAATGGCCTCAGCCATCGTACAGAAAGAGTACAAGGCAAGAGCGATTGGTATCATTTATATGGGGATTAGTGGATCATTAGTGCTAGGGGTGCCTATTGGACTTACAATAGGAAATGCGTTTGGGTGGCGCGCTCCTTTTCTGTTAATTGCCATTCTTACTCTCGTTTCCATGGTTGGAGTAGCTTTATTTCTGGAAAAGATCGAACCGAAACCTGGTCTGCCTTTAAGGCAGCAGCTCCGAACGTTGAAGGATAATAAAATTCTTACTGCACAGTTGACATCCTTTTTGTTCCTAACCGGTCATTTAACTTTATATGCATATTTAACACCTTTTTTAAAAACGACGATGGGCTTAGATGGAACTTGGGTCAGTATAGTCTATTTCATATTCGGAGTCGCAGCTGTACTTGGTGGTGGAGCAGGAGGTTTGATATCTGATAAATGGGGCGCTGAGCGCAGTATTCCAGTGATTATCACTGCGTTTGCCATTTCTATATTCATCATTCCATTTGTCACGTTCTCGTTACCACTGTTTTTAATTGTGATGGTTATGTGGAGCATGTTAAGCTGGGCGATTACCCCAGCTCAGCAAAGCTACTTGATTGCTGCAGCGCCTGAGACTTCAGATATTCAGCAAAGTTTGAATAATTCAGCCTTACACTTTGGCATAGCATTTGGATCTACAATTGGAGCTATAGTGATTGAACAGTCATCGGTGATCCATAACGCTTCTGTAGGCGGAGTTTTTGTTCTGTTTGCTTTGGTTACAGCCGTTTATTCAATTACGAGGTCAAGTGGAGTAGTTTCTGCGAATACGTCACATTCTTCGTAGGGATATTAACAACCGGAAAAATCCGGTTGTTTTTTTATGAAAGGGCTTGCATTATTGTCAGAATTGTTTTAACCTAAGGTACAAGATGGATCCGAAACGTTTTGGAGGAAAATTTCATGACTACAATTAAGCATATTGCAAGCCAGGCTGGAGTATCAGTCACTACTGTTTCCCGTGCTCTTAATGGGTATTCAGACGTCAATGCTGAAACTCGTAAGAAAATTGAACAAGTTGCTAAGGAATTAAACTACAGTCCTAATTCACTGGCGAGGAGCCTGGTTAGAAACCAGTCGGAGACCCTTGGCTTATTAGTTTCAGGGTTTAATAAAGAGAGTGTTAAGGACGGTTTTACAGTAGAAGTCATGTCTGGGATCAACAGCTATATTGCAGAAACGCAATACGATTTAGTGCTATTCAACACGGATTCTTCCAAACAAAGAAAAAAAACATATACACAACTTTGTAGAGAAAGAAGGGTAGATGGAGTCATACTGCAAGGGATCAAGACAGACGACCCTTACCTTAAAGAAGTAATGGATTCCAATATCCCTTGTGTATTTATAGATATCCCTGTAAGTTCGAAACATGTTGGGTATGTCTCAACAGATAATGTTGAAGGAGCAAGAAACGCCGTACTTCATTTATTAGAGCTTGGGCATCGTAATATTGGAATGATCAATGGTCACAAGCAGGCTTTCGTAAGTAAGGAGAGGCTGGAAGGTTACAAACTGGCTCTTCAAGAATACGGCATCAGTTTTAAAGACCAACTTGTCAAAGACGGTTCTTTCGGAGAAGAAGAGGCTTACAGAGAAACAATGTCCTTACTTAAAGAACAGCCCGATGTGACCAGCGTTTTCTGTGCAAGTGATTTAATGGCAATTGGAGCGATCTCAGCAGCCAAACAATTGAATTATCGTGTCCCTGAAGATCTTTCTGTAATCGGTTACGATGACATCCCTTTGTCCAGCTACATATCACCTTCTCTAACGACTATTTCACAAGATAAATTTGCTCTAGGCTATAATGCGGCCAAAATGTTAGTGAAAATGCTTAAATATCAGCAGCCACCTGAGCAATGCATCTTAAAAACCGAATTAATAATCAGAAGCTCCACAAGCGCCACATCTTAATTTTTTTAAACAAATCCGAAACGTTTCGGATGAACGAATAAGTAATTGATAGGAGGAAAGCAATAATGGATTATCGAGCAATAAAAGAAAATAACATGTTTTTACTTACAAGCCCTGACGGAAATATTTACCCAGGGGGATCTAATGGGCTCGGACTATATATAAATGACACGAGGTTCTTAAGCAGTTTAGAGATCTTTATTAATGGTGAAGCACCTATTTTGTTAGATTCAGATGGGTCCAGCAACTATGTTTCCAGGATGATACTTACGAATCCTCATCAAGAGCAGGACGGGAGCATCGAATTATGGCGAGAATCGGTAGAAATATCTCGTGAACAATTTATATATGAGGAAGTATTATATGAAAAGATTATATTGAAGAACTACAGCCCACAGTCTATCGATTTTACTTTCAGCTTAAAAGTTGGAGCGGACTTTAAAGACATGTTTTTAATTAGAGGATTCCAGTCAGGGAACATCGGCAAAATATCAGGAATAGATTCTGAACAAGATTACGTGAAGTTCAATTATGAGGGAGCCGATCGACTAGAAAGGTCTACTAAATTGCAATGGAGCAAGGCGGCTGATACAGATGCTTTTGATCAGCAGTTATATCATTTCCCTATTTCCTTAAACCCCCAGGAGCAAGAAGAACTTATAATCAAAACGTCCGTTGAAATAAAAGGTCAGCTTAAGGGGCTGCCTCTTGATTATGAAAAAGCTTTTACACTACTCAGTCAATCGCATAAGAGCTGGAATAATCAATTGCCGACCATACATTCAGATTCGGAAGCTTTAAATAATTCGTTTCGTCAAGGTCTGAAGGACTTAAGAGTGCTGCTTACAAATCTTGGTCATGGGCAGTTTCCTGTAGCAGGTTTACCATGGTTCGGAGTCCCTTTTGGAAGAGATAGTCTAATTGCCGCATGGCAGCTGCTCCCTTATTATCCTGAATCTGCTCGGGGAACTTTATATACGTTAGCTGATCAGCAAGGTAAAAAAGAGGATGAGTGGAGAGACGAGCAGCCAGGTAAAATCATGCATGAAATAAGATACGGAGAGCTTGCGAACACGAACCAGGTTCCGTTCACTCCTTATTTTGGAACGATCGACGCTACACCATTGTTTTTAGTTTTACTATCCGAATATGTGAAATGGACTGGAGATCTTGAGACTTTCGAGCATTTACAGCCAAATGTAGAGCGAGCGCTGGAATGGATAGATAAATTTGGGGACAGGGATAAAGATGGATTTGTTGAATATTTCCAGAAATCTTCCAAAGGAATTGCCAATCAAGGGTGGAAGGACTCTGCAGATTCAATCGTTCATCGGGATGGACGTTATGCTGAACCGCCTATTGCATTATCAGAGGTCCAAGGATATGTATACCATGCCAAAACCGGTCTTGCGGAAATTTACGAAAGAAACAATCAAATGAAGAAAGCTGAATCTTTAAGGAACGAAGCTGGTGAACTAAAGGCCAAATTTGAAAACGCTTTCTGGATGGAAGGTGAGCAATTTTATGCTGTAGCTCTTGATCAGGATAAAGCGCAAGTAGGATCGATAACATCAAATCCTGGTCACACCTTGATTTCGGGAATCTCAAGTTCTGTTAGAAGCCGGGCTGTTGTCGATAAACTTTTATCTGAACCTATGTTTTCCGGTTATGGTATACGGACGATGGCGGCAACCGAGAAAGCATACAACCCTATGAGTTATCACGACGGAAGTGTATGGCCCCATGATAATAGTATCGCCCTGTTAGGTATGAGCAAATTAGGATTTTCTAAAGAAGTTGGAAAAACAGCTGACGCCTTATTAAAAGCAGCTTCCCAGTTCGAACATTACAGGCTTCCAGAATTATTTTGCGGATATGACGAAAAGCGTGGCCGATTAATCGAATATCCAGTCGCGTGTTCACCTCAAGCTTGGGCGGCTGGGACTTCGTTAACGATAGTGCAATCGTTGTTGGGAATTTTCCCTAATGTTTTACAAGGTGAAATCCACTTGAATCCTTTACTTCCAGAGGGAGTTGAGCATTTAAAGGTAGAGCGATTACCTGTGGGTAAGGGTTATTTGAGTATAAAAGTAGTTAAGCAAGAAAATGGAGTCGAAGTGGATGTAGATGTGTTAGAAAATACTACAGGTTTAAATGTTGTCTTCACGCAACCTGTGGAATCTAAATAAAATTTTAAGGAGGAAATTAAGTATGAAAAGAAAAGCATGGGTGTTTTGGAGTGCATTAATGTTTCTTTTACTTGTGGCTGCAGGTTGTTCAGGGAATGACGGTACGACTTCTGGTGATGGCGGTGGAGAATCAGAGGATGGAACAACAGAATTGACCCTAGCAGGATGGGCCTCTTCACCTGAAGAAGAAAAATTGCTTAATACACAGCTAGAAGAGTTTGAAGAAGAAAATCCAGACATTACAGTAAAACATGAAGCAATCGCCGATCAATATATGGATGTTATAAAAACAAGATTAGTGGGTGGAGAAGGCCCTGATGTATTTTACTTAGATGCTGTGGAAGCTCCATCTTTAATTGAAACCGGTGTTTTAGAGCCGTTGAACAGCTATGTGGACGATGAGTTCGATGCTGGTGATTTCGAGGACACATTAATTGAAGCTTTCAAGGATGAAGAAGGAGAAACTTATGGATTTCCTAAAGGATATTCTACGCTTGGGCTATTTTACAACAAAGAAATGTTAGATGAAGCAGGTGTAGATGTTCCTACAAACTGGGAGGAACTAGAAGAAGCCGCAATTGAACTGACTACAGAGGATACTGTCGGGTTAGGAGTAGCTCCACAAATGGCCCGTCTCCAGTTTATCGGTGAATCTCGAAGCGGGGACATGGTTGAAGATGATATGGCGGCTTTTGGCAGTGAGGAAGTCGTACAAGGATTACAGCCATTAGTTGATCTGCGCACAGAGGAAGAAGCAGCAGCGGCGCCGTCAGAAATGGGGTCTGAATCTACCGGTGAAATGTTAGGCCAGGGGCGTGCTGCCATGGTTATGGAAGGTAACTGGAATGTACCGTACTTTGAAGAAACGTTCCCGGAAATGGATTATGGCGTCGCTGAAATTCCGGAAATGAACGGAACGCAGGGAACGATGGCTTATACAGTTTCTTACGTGATGAATCAAGCGTCAGATAAAAAAGAAGCAGCTTGGAAGCTGATTTCTTATTTGACAGGTAAGGAAGGTATGAAAACTTGGACCGAAACAGGGATCGAACTTCCAGCACGTCAGTCTGTTGCCGAGGAACTAGGATTTGAAGATGATGAGCTTCGCGGACCGTTGGTTACTGGAGCTGAATATGCTACGACATGGTCAGACGGCCCCAACCTGCCGACCATCTACAACAACTTCGATAATGAATTTTTGTCCGCTTTCTTAGGAGAGAAATCACTCGAAGATGCACTTGAAACAGGAGAAAAAGTTGCTAACGATGAAATCGGTGACTAATTGAATGGACAGGATAGCTTAAAGGCCGCTGTTTTAAAGGCGGTCTTTAGGAAAATTATTAAAGGAGGGCCTCTTATGGAACGGGCTGAAACCTCAAGCACTTCTAAAGTGAAAGAGAGAAAAAAGAAACAACGAAACAATAAACGTCTGCTGAGGGATATCATTCAAGGCTATGGATTTATGCTGCCGACTATATTAGTGTTATTGACCTTTATCTTAGGCCCGGTTCTATATGCGGTCTTTTTATCCTTTTTTGATGTTACTCTCCTAGGAGGCACAGTTTTAGACTTTACAGGTGTAGACAATTATTTGAGGTTAATGGATGATGCAAGGGCACAGAGGGCTTTACTGAACACAGGTCTGTATGTTGGAATCGTCGTTCCTGTTCAGACTTTTTTAGCATTATTCCTGGCAGCAACACTCAATGCGGGATTAAAGGGAGAAAAAATATTCAGGATCATTTATTTCCTGCCGACTTTAACTTCTTCAGCTGTACTTACTCTTATATTTATGTGGATGTACAACCAAAATGGTCTTATTAATAACATGCTGGAGACTGTAAATCTACCTACTTACAATTGGATTGGTGATCCTAATATTGCCCTTTACTCCATCATGATTATGAACATTTGGGCAACAGCTCCATTATTTATGGTAATCTACTTAGCCGCTCTTCAAGGCGTGCCTAAAAATTTATATGAAGCTGCTGAGCTTGATGGAGCCAATGTGATACAAAGGTTCTGGTATATAACAGTTCCGCAGCTGCGCCCGATCACATCCTTTGTTGTCATCATGGGGTTAATCGGAACTTTTCAATTGTTCGACCAGTCGTATATTTTCTCAGGCGGATCTGGGGGACCTTCAAATTCTACTTTGACTGTAGTTCTGTTGATTTATCAGTATGCTTTTAAATCGTTAGGCACCATGGGGTATGCCACAGCTATCGCCTTTATGTTAGCTCTGATTATATTGGTCGCTAGTATTTTACAGCGTGTGTTGTCTAAGGAAGAACAATTCAATTGATGGAGGGATTCTAATGAACAAGAAAAAAGAATGGTCAAAGAAGTTACTGTATGTCGTATTAATTACTTACGCAGTTATTACATTAGTGCCCTTCGTCTGGGCTCTCTCTTCCTCATTCAAAACATTCGCTGAAATATCTAGTGGAGTAATGAGCTTCATTCCGAATGAATTTACGTTTGAAAATTATAGGCAAATCTTTATCGAAGAAGAGTTATTCTTTAGATGGCTGCTCAACTCTGTAGCTATAGCCGGGGGAGGGACAGCTCTCAATTTGATATTCAACTCGATGGCTGGTTACGCACTGGCCAGAATAAGCTTCCCTGGAAAGAAAATATGGTTTATGCTCATCCTTGCTGTCATTATGATTCCGGTCCAAGTTACTATGATTCCAAATTATTTGATCCTTAAGGAGCTTGGATGGCTGAACAGTTATCAAGGAATGATCGTTCCAGCAATGATTAACGCCACTTTCATCTTCATGATGAGACAGTTCTTTATCAATTTCCCTAAAGAACTGGAGGAAGCCGCATCATTAGATGGGCTGGGTCGTTTTGGAATGTTTATAAGAGTTGTACTTCCGTTAGCTAAGCCGGCTTTAGCTGCACAAGCAATATTTGTTTTTATGGGATTCTGGAATGACTTTATGCGTCCTTTGATCATTATGACTGATGCGGAGATGTACACGTTGACAGTCGGACTTAATTCGTTCAAAGGTCAATACGTCACTTACTGGAATTATATTATGGCAGCTTCCATGGTGTTCACTTTACCTGTTCTAGTCATCTACATGTTCTTCAATAAATTTTTCATGAAGGGGATGTCTTTCACAGCCGACAAGTAAATAGATTCCCACTCTTCTAAATGATAAAATGGTACAAAGAGGAGGGGGAACCATGTTTAAAAAGATGGCGACAGACGCACTAGGTTTAAGTGATATTGGAAGTGTTATCCAACCAGAGGATTATGATAAAGTTGACGCTGATGATTATGTCATGCATGAAGATGGCGAAAAAATCTACTTCCTTATTAAATCGAAAGCTGATGAATACTGCTTTACGAACAAAGCTCTCATTCACGTGGATGGCACGAGTGCTACAAGCAAAAAACGCACACTTCGCAGATATTCTTATCATAAGAATGATTTTGCCAATATCGAATTAGAAACCGCAGGCACAATTGATTTAGATGTAGAAATCAAATTCCAATTAGGCAATGAAGTTTTTGATATCGATGTTCATAAGAAATTTATTGAAGAAGTGAAGGATTTATATAAATCCCTTCTGAAAATTTCAGAGATTACTGAGGAAAACAAGATGTTTACTGAGTACGCGAATCAAAGTCTGCACACGGCATCAACTACATTGCAGAACAGCCGCACCAACGAAACCCGTTTATCTCATGAATTCAGAGATATAAATGAGACGTCTTTTAACTGGCTTCTTGAAACAAAGAATCAGTATCATATCAAAGATTTCGGTTATGTATTTGAATTGTTCATAAAAAATTGAAGCAGAAAAGCACCGCTTTGTCTTTTTTTTAGAGACGGCGGTGCTTTTCTTTTTGGTAAGCACTGTTAAATTGCAGTGTTAGTATTCATATAAGCTATTTTATGTTGAAGACTTAGTTTCGAGATATAGTGAGAGTTTAAGGGCGGAAGGAAACGGTTCGCTTTCCGGTGGGGCGGGAGCTGAGCCTAATCGAGCTTTCGCTCTGCGGGGTCCCCGGCTAATCCCTTGGGAGTCTCACCTTTTCCTTCCACCCCTCTGCCAAATAAGCAGCTCGAAACCGCTTCAAGAAAAAGCAAACATTTGGTGATTTTCATACCAAGTGTCTTATGTTAAACCTTGATGTAAAGCGCTATTTCTGGCCGGCCAGGCATTTAAAAGCCTTTCCACTATCCTGCCATACTGGTAAATAACTTTTCATGAGAGATCAACAACGAGATTAACATAGCTATTCGATAAGCTTTAATCCGACTGCTGAAGCTATAATTAGGAAGACGCAAAACACTCTTTTCCATTCTGCAGATTCTTGGAAAAAGATCATCCCCATAAGTGCTCCCCCTGCCGCACCTGTTCCTGTCCATACGGCGTAAGCAGTACCCATTGGAAGGTTCTCGAGGGCCAAGGATAAAAACAAGAAACTGAGTAGAAAAGCTATGATGAGTAATGCTAATGAAACGATGGACTTTGCCCGGTGATATATATTAATCATTAGCACTCCGGTCATTTCAAATAATCCCGCTGCAACTAAATAAAACCAGCTCATTGGACTTATGCCTCCTTCCCTTCAGATACAAGCTTCAGACCGACCACACCGCTTAAAAGGAGAGTGATAAGAAATAGCTTGAGCCATTGGAAGGGAACACCAAAAATTAATACTTCTGCAGCTACGGTACCAGCCGTCCCAAGGCCAGTAAATACAGCGTAGGCGGTACCAACAGGTAACTTTTTACCAGAAGCGATCAGCAGGTGGAAGCTGATATAAATAGCAATAACAGTGGCCGTCCAGTGAGTCAAAGACTCTGCGTGCTTTAAACCGATCACCCAGCCAACCTCAAAAATTGCCGCAATAAAAATCTTCATCCATTCCTTATTCAATTTAATATCCTCTCCCCCATAAAAAAGGAGATATTCTTTTACGAATATCTCCCGGGCTTTTGTCCCTCCGTGTCATAGCTTTCTGCTACGTGTCTTCTCTCGGACCAGTCCTCTTCTCAAAGAAAGAGCGGAACCCTAGAAGAGCCATTTGCTAAATTATGCTCATTATAGAATAAGAATTTTATTGTAGCAAATCCTAAACGTAATTCTTGAAGGAGGTCAATAACATGGGAAGAGATGAACATAAACATTCAAATCCAAAGAAAAAACAAAAGTTGTCTCAAACTCCTGGTCATGCTAAGTTTGACGGCTTTGACGTGGAATTTTCACAGGATATGGCTGATCATGATGATTTAGAAGCAATCAGAAGAAGCGAAGCAGCAGACCGTAGAGCAAATCACGAAAATAAAACAAAAAGATAAGTATAATAAAACCATCTTCATATGGAGATGGTTTTATTCCCGTACATGATGAATGTGTTGTGCAATTTTGAGCTTTCGACAATTTATGATATAATTTGTAATTGAAATGCAATACCCGTGTAATTTTTTAATATTTTTGAAATGGAGGAATGTTTATGAAGCATACACGTATTTGGCTCACAGCTCTTATGCTTAGCGCATTACTGGTGCTAGCGGCTTGTGGAGGATCGGATTCTTCCGAAGAGGGTTCCTCTGACGAAGGTTCTTCTGAAGATAAAGAAGTGAGTATCGGTATGAATAACTGGGCAGAAAATATAGCAGTTTCTAATATGTGGAAAGTTGTTCTTGAAGAAGAAGGCTACGATGTTGAGCTTGAAAATGTTGAAAAAGGGGTACTTTATGAAGGTTTAGAAGCCGGCGATATTGACATCGGAATGGAAATTTGGCTGCCTAATACTGACGCTTCTTTCTATGAACAGTATGAAGAAGATATTGACTGGCGTGAAACTTGGTATGAAGGAACTACACTAGGTCTTGTCGTCCCTTCTTACATGGAAGATATTAATACGATAGAAGATTTAAACGAAAACGTTGATCAATTTGATGATGGACAGATTTACGGTATCGACTCAGGAGCAAGTATTATGTCTTTAACGGATGAGGCTATCGATACGTATGATTTAGATTATTCTTTAGCAGCTTCTTCTGAAGGTTCTATGATGACTGAACTAACAGGGGCTGTTGAAAATGAAGAGCCTATCGTGGTAACACTATGGACGCCGCACTGGGCATTTTCAGAAATGGATTTGAAGTTCCTTGAAGATACAGAAAATGTCTATGGTGATTCTGAGAACATCTCTTACGCCGCTCGTTTAGGTTTAGAAGATGATCAACCAGAATTAGTTGAAATGTTTGATAAGTTTATGCTGGATGATCAGCAGCTTGGTGAATTGATGGCTTCTATTAACGAAGCAGATTCTGAAGAAGAAGGCGCTCAGGCTTGGGTTGACGAGAACCAGGACGTTATTGATGAATGGATTCAATAATAAGCAAGGTCTGATTTCATAAAAAACCAGAGGGACGTGGAAATTCTCGTCACCTCTGGTTTTTTCTTATTCAAGTGTTTTATTAAAATTAAAGAAGCTAAATATAATAGAGTTAGTTATTCAACGTTAGGGCAGAATTACAGGCTGATGCATAGATAGCGGAAATCTAATCTAATAGCATATTAATGAAGAAAGTAATATTTAACAAAGTGCTATTGAAAAGGGATAAAAAACATGTAATTTCTCTAATTGTTTAAATCATAAGTTTAACAAGCCGCTTTAGCGGAAACATACAGACTAGAATAGAAATATTATTCTAATAGAAGGAGTAGATGAAGCTTATGGATTTAAACAAGGAAATTAAGAAATTAGAGAATGTTCACCTGGAAAAACCCCAGCGTGTTTTTACTATGTATTTAAATACAGATCCTTCTGATCCTGATCAGCAAGGCGGCGAGTGGAAAATACACTTGAAGAACGGTTTAAATAATTTTGAAACTTATTTAAAAGAAGACGGAGATCCAGACGAAAAAAGGAATTATTGGGCTGTTAAAGAAAAAGTCCAAAACTACATTGAAGAAAATGAGCAGAACTTTGCTAAAAGTGTAGTTATCATCGCTTCTGGAGATGACACTGTTTGGTTCGCGGAGCGTTTCCAAATGCCAGTGGAAAGTGAATTTTACTGGGAAGAATCCCCTGTGCTTGATCAGCTTAAGCAAATGAGAGAAAAATTCCCTAAAACGGGTATTATTCTTACTCAAAAGGAACAAATCAAGTGTATCGATGCACAATTAGGGATGGTAAACGATACACAGTTGTTTGAACTGGACTTGAACACTGAAGATTGGAAACAACATCAGGGTCCTCATCAAGGAGATGCATCTATGGGCTCTGGTGGTGCGAAAAGCTCTAAAAAAGACGAATATAAAGAGCGTTTCGAGGAAAACCGTTACCGCTGGTACAAGAGTGTAGCTCCGAAACTCGACAAGCTGGCCAAAGAATATGAATGGGAACGTATTTATATGGTCGGTGATAAAGAAGAACTCAAGGATTTAGATGATAATATGAACAAGCCTGTAGATGAGTTCGTCAATAAGAACATGCTTGATCATGAAGAAACAAAAATTGTCAATGAAGTAGCCTTTAAATAACTTCATTTCTTGCAGTATATAAGATATAAGGGAAGCTGGTTAGTACCAGCTTCCCTTTTTTTGTATTTACTTATAAAAGCCAGGAATTTATATAATCAGTAAAAAGATTAAATATGGGTTTTGAATTATGGTCATACTCCATCTATCCTTTACCCAAGTCAAGAGAGATAGTCCCTCTGGTTATACAACTTCTTTATTAATATGATAGAATACTATTTAGTAAAAATAATTGAAGAGGAGCATTGTATTATGTATATTGTCGATTCAACCGTTGCAGTTCCAGAACATAAAGCGGATGAATTAATTTCTATTTATCAAAATCGCTCCCGCCTCGTGGATGAGGCCGAAGGCTTTTTAACGTTTCAACTACTTCAAAATGAACGTAAGCTTGGTGAATTGACTGTTCATATGGAATGGGAGGATAAAGCTTCTTATTTGAATTGGGCGCGCAGCGATCAATTTAAAAAAATCCACGAATTAGAGAAGAATTATCCAGACCAGGAATTACAGGGAATTGTACCGCAAGTGCAGAGATATAAGGTAGTAGCCCGATGAATAATAAGGAAAAGAATCAAATGGCTCAACAAGTTACAGAAGAAATTTATGAGGCTTATCCAACACTCTGGTCCAGGTTCGGACAGAACGGTCGAGACCGTACAGAGGAAGATAACCATCATCACCTTGACCATCTGTATGCAGCTTATGAAATGAAAAGCGCCTCTTTTTTTCTTGATTATACCGATTGGTTGAATACCCTCCTTACATCACGAGGGGTAGGTACGAACCTGATTATAGATAATTTTCAACGGTTGATCGAAAATTTGGAGAAAATCCAGTGGGAAGATGAAATAGAAAAAGAATCGTTCATCCGTTATCTCGCTTTAGCAATCGATCAATTACGCAAGCTTCCGCAATGAGAGAGGTGAATTCATTTGACTCCACATCATAAAACGCTAGCCCGCTTTTTTCTCGAAGGAGACGAAGAAGGGGCAATTGAATATATCGAAAACTTAATAACCGATTACCCTAGATTATATTTGTATGAAGATATTATTACTCCTGCCATGTATTATGTTGGGGAGCTTTGGGAAAATAATAAAATTTCAGTAGCTGATGAACATTTAGCCACTGCCATTTGTGACTTTGTTCTATCAAAAATTGAGGCACAAACAAAAAAAATAAGTGGAGAGCATCAAACCACTTTTAAAGCCATGCTTTTTGGAGTAGAAAAGGAGCAGCACTATATCGGTTTGAAAATGGTTGCTGACACATTTAAAGAACACGGGTGGCGTGTGCGTTACTTAGGCCCTAACTTGGGGTTACAGCATTCATATTCGCAAGTGCACAGTTATAAGCCCCATGTGATCGGTTTATCTGCATCGCTCTCCTATAGACTCCCCACTTTAAAGAAGCTTGTCGAACATTTCCGAACGTTAGAATGGAATCCTTTGATTATGATTGGAGGACGAATGGCCAGGAAATTTGAGCTCGAAGAGTTGGAATCAGACCAAGTAATGATTGTAAAGGACTTAAATCATTTGAATCAATGGTTTAATGAGGGAAGGGCAGGCGCCATAAATGAAACAAGCTGACCGGACATTTCCTTTACCTTTTTTTACGATTAATAAAAATTTTACTATCCTGACTTTTTCACAAGAAGCAGAAAAACTGTGTGGGACACCTGCTAGCTTATTAGAGGTATTCGAGGATGGAAGTCTAGAAAAAGTTAAAAAATGGGTGACTCCCGAATTGCATAAAGCAGCTTTAGAGGTTCATTTGAAGCCGGTTGCTGAGGAAGTAGAACCGTTGACAGTTGATCTCTATGTGACATGGGATAACGATTTATATGCTCAAGCCCTTATAATACCTAAAGATGACAAGTTGACAAAAGTAACAAAAACCTTGAATCAGCTTAGGGGAAGGTTAAATGACACGAACTTTGAACTATTGGATGAAAAAGAAAAACTGGAAAATGCCATTAGTCAAAATAATCGTCTTTCTGCTCCTTTTATTCGTTTGACTGAAGATACTGCTCTGATTCCGTTATTTGGAGAATTAACTCAAGAGAAAATGCAGGCTGTTGAGGATAACCTTTTTAAATCATCTCAAAATGACGATATTGATCGAATGCTATTCGATTTCACCGCTGTCGGAGAGATGAACAGAGAGGGAATTCGTGTGCTGACTAACATGATGACCTCTCTGTTTTATATGGGTGCTGAGATCGTTATTATTGGAGTTAAGCCGAAGCAAGTGAAGGTACTTCATGAAATGGTCATTCCTTCTCAAATAAGGTTTATGAATTCTTTGCAGCAGGCTATCCATAAATATTGTGTCGAGTAAAGCGTTATAAACTATAAGGAAAGCGGAGTCTATGGCAGGCTCCGCTTATTAGCTTTGTTCCCAGATACAGTTGATTTCATTTTTCAATAATATGGCAGGATTGTGGAAGATTTGGTTTCGAGATAACCTGGGTTCGTTGCCGTATTGAGGGTCAGGGGTTATTGGGAAGCTGCTCGCTTTCCTGTGGGGAAGTGGCGAGCTTCCTCGGGCTAAAGCCCTGTGGGATCTCGCCTACATCCTTCTCCCACCTCTTACACCAAAATAAGTCTATGGAGTGAATCCGTTCATAAACGTCATGGGGGACTATCCAGCTCCAGCGCTTAGCGGCTACTGAGACTTCCTTCACTTCTGTACGATAAGTCAACATCGAATCACTCCGTTCTTCGTGTTTCCTTTATCTCCGCCAGCTCAGTCCAGTCCAAACGCCGCTTAACGAAGCGCTTCCGCTTTTACAAAGGGAGTCTCGCAGCTTCCCAACAACCCCATTGTATGATGGTGAGAAACGAACCCACACATAAAGAAGAGCGTCTTCCCGTATTCTGCGAAATGAAAATAATGTGTTCTACCTCAAGTTTTTAACAAGAGATCTTTGTTACGACCCTCAGTATTTAACATCCATGTTCTTATTTCCATGTGAAGACACGGTATCGTAAACAACTGTAGTAAAAATATTCATAATTAAGTTTTTTATGGTTCGTAGATTCTAATGTCTTATCAAAGACGTTTCCGTGATACTAACCATCGTAAAGAGCTCCGGGAAATCGCGAGACTCCTGTGGGAAGAGAGTGCTTGGTGAGACCCCGGAGAGCGAAGCGAGGCCACTGAAAAACTGTTGGTAATTCTCACTCAGAAAAATAAATAGCGGTTTTCGGAATGTTTTTTTCCGAAAACCGCTATTTTTAACATCTTTTATATGGGATTTCTCCCTTATTGGTTCTTTAATTTTACTATTCGTTTCATATTAACGGTGAAGACTGCCATCGCTGCTTGTAATTCCATGGCTTCAAGACCCGAAGATGAGGCGGTCTCATATCCGTGCCGTTGCTTTAATTCTCCATTTTTCGCTTCAATTTTGTAACGGCTTTTCGCTCGTTCTTTAAATT
>NZ_JAIZEN010000069.1 GCF_024189295.1 Halobacillus sp. A1 | reverse complement strand
GCACCCTTCTTTATAAGCGGAGCATGCGTAAAATTTATAGCGATCCATAATAGACCCCGTAGAACAGGCAGGGCATTTGGCGATCGGCTTTCGGAACTTCTTTTTGTTCTTGATCATTAAAATTTGTCATGTTCCTGGGAGTTTGATGCAGGCTAATTGTACAGTCTGTACAGATTAACCAATCAAATCAAATGCTACTTTTTCTTAGCCTGAGATTTTTGGTTTTGCTGACGAACTTGTTGCGCGTCAGTTTGCTCCTGACCAAATTCAGTACCGTATTGGTTCTGACCTTTAGCAGATTGTTGAGCATTTTGCTGAGCGTTTTGCTGAGCAGCTTGTTGGTTTTGTTGTCTCCGAAATGCTCCGGTTTATCGGTATCGGTGAATCTACTTTGGAAAGCGAGGTGCTCGAAACTATCATCAAGTTCAGAAAGATCCCCTAATTAAACTAGGGCTTGAGGTGTTACAAAAATTCAAGTACTGTTATCCAAGG
>NZ_JAIZEN010000068.1 GCF_024189295.1 Halobacillus sp. A1 | reverse complement strand
GGAAGTGCTTAAAAAATTTTTTTTGAAAGACAAAAGACAGCTATAAACCCTGATATATCAATGTTTCCGGAGGGAGTCTCGCCCATTCCTAAAACCACCTAACTTATATTAAGAGACGGAACTAAGAAAAGAGAAGCAAAAAAATCTCTTGTACCAACGTTTTCGCCGCCCTTCACTATAGATGTGCTTTCTCGAAATCGCCTGGATAAGAACTTTCATACTTATAGTGGGAGCGTTAAACTCCAGTGCTCTGGTTATAGCATTTAGTTTTAAAACTTCCTGCAATTTGAGGTGGTTTCAAGCGTTTTCTTGCATACAGAAGTTCCGCTGGTTATCACTTAAAAGCAGTATTGTTTATGTGAAGCACCACATAAGATGTTTCCGTTATCCTCACAAAAGCAAGAAGGTCCGGGAAATTGCGAGACTCCTATGGGAGAACAGTACATGGTGAGATCCCGGAGGGCGTCAGCCCGAGGAAGCTCACCGTACGCCCATGGA
>NZ_JAIZEN010000067.1 GCF_024189295.1 Halobacillus sp. A1 | reverse complement strand
GGCGGCGGGGAATGACTCGCTTTCCGTGGGAGCGCGGTGAGCTTCCTCGGACGTCCCGTCCTGCGGGATCTCACCAAGCACTCTCTTCCCACAGGAGTCTCCCCATTCCCCGCCGCCCCTCCCTATATATGCGCTTCTCGAAATCCAATTAATAAGAAAATTCTTAATTAAAGAGGGAGAATAACACTCCAGTGCAACGGTTAAATTGTCCTATTTTAAAACTCCACAATTTTAATTTAGTTTACTTGCCTTCCTGTGCAAGGTTGATAATCTCATTCCAGTTCATACGAAATTGAACGAAGCGCTTTCGCTTTTAAAAATGGAATATCGCAGTTCCCCAATCCTCGATTCGAAGTAAGCGAGAAAAAGTACCGCTTTGCTAAGAGGAAGCGGTTTTCATCACTCTGTTCTTTCGGATTAAGATCTTTATAGCAAGGTTTTGCAACCTGAGACACTTGGACAGAGAATCTGCGTACTAACAGAAATGTTTGCTTTTTCTTGAAGCGGTTTCGA
>NZ_JAIZEN010000066.1 GCF_024189295.1 Halobacillus sp. A1 | reverse complement strand
TCACTCAAGACCAGGCTCGTAAAGTCGTGGTTAGTGACCTAACTTACGTACGCGTTCATACAAAATGGCATTATATCTGTACGATTTTGGATCTGTATAACCGTGAGATTATCGGCTATAGCTCCGGTCCGCAAAAAGATGCAGCCTTAGTTCAAAAAGCCTTCGCTTCGATTGATGGAAACCTTGATGAATTAGCTCTTTTTCATACGGATCGCGGAAGTGAATTTAAGAATCAAGCCATTGAAGATTTACTTCAAACCTTTCAAATTAATCGTTCTTTAAGTATGAAAGGGTGCCCTTATGATAATGCAGTCGCTGAAGCTACTTATAAGGTGATTAAGACAGAATTTGTTTATGGAGAAACCTTTAAGTCTCAAGAACAATTAGATCTGGCTTTATTTGATTATGTCCACTGGTACAATTATATTCGAATTCATGGCACTCTCAACTACCTTAGTCCTATAGAATTCAAGAAGAAACACCTTAATGAAATTGTCTAGTTTTGTGTTGACAATCCA
>NZ_JAIZEN010000065.1 GCF_024189295.1 Halobacillus sp. A1 | reverse complement strand
TCCTTCTCCCACGGGAGTCTCCTAGCTTCCCAACCACCCCATGCGAAATGGAATGAACGAACCCTCCTGGCACTGGAAAAGACTTCTGATCTTTCATCAAAGCTGCGTACAAGCTCCGACGATTAGCAACTAACGATTTTTGTAAGTCAAGATCGAATCACTATGGTCTTCTTGTTTCCTTTATCTCTGGCTGCTCATTCCAGTTCATACGCCGCTGGACGAAGCGCTTTCGCATTTAAAAAGGAGCATCGCAGTTCCCATTCCTCCATGCGAAGTAAGCGATAAAAAAACGCTTTTACTCAGAAGAAGTGTTTTTCATCCCTCTGTTCTTTCGGATTATAGAGCTTTATAGCAAGGTTTTGCAGCCTGAGACACTTGGACCGAGAATCTGCGTACTAACAGAAATGTTTGCTTTTGTTGAAGCGGTTTCGAGATACTTATATGGCAGAGGGGCGGAGGGAAACGGTGAGACTCCTGGGGGAGGAGCGGGACAGGTGAGACCCCGGAGAGCGAAGCTCGAGGAGGCTCAGCGCCCG
>NZ_JAIZEN010000064.1 GCF_024189295.1 Halobacillus sp. A1 | reverse complement strand
CCGTATCGGAAGGTGCGGCTGGATCACCTCCTTTCTAAGGAAAAAGGACCGGCTGGACGTGTTTTCGAACACAAAAAGCCGTCTCCTTCGGAAGACGTACCTGGTTGGTTGTTCAGTTTTGAGAGATTAAATATATCCCTTAATGAATGGGCCTGTAGCTCAGCTGGTTAGAGCGCACGCCTGATAAGCGTGAGGTCGGTGGTTCGAGTCCACTCAGGCCCACCATTCACTTTCGGGGCCTTAGCTCAGCTGGGAGAGCGCCTGCTTTGCACGCAGGAGGTCAGCGGTTCGATCCCGCTAGGCTCCACCATAAGTCTTTTCTTAAAACACAACGATACCTTTGTGTTTTATATGCAACCCTTAAATGGGTTTGTGAACCTTGAAAACTGGATAAGATAATCACTACGCATTCCATGCGTAGATGATGACAAGACATCAAACAAACGAAACGTCTTTTCACGAAGAAAGTTAAGTGAATAAGGGCGCACGGTGGATGCCTTGGCACTAGGAGCCGATGAAGGACGGGACTAACACCGATATGC
>NZ_JAIZEN010000063.1 GCF_024189295.1 Halobacillus sp. A1 | reverse complement strand
CTGCCAATTCCACCACACCCGCAAATAAATGGTGAGCCATGGAGGGCTCGAACCTCCGACCCTCTGATTAAAAGTCAGATGCTCTACCAGCTGAGCTAATGGCTCTTAATGAAATAAAAGTTCTGGTGATTTTGTTGTTGAAGCTCTAGTAAAATCAATGGTGCCGGCCAGAGGACTTGAACCCCCAACCTACTGATTACAAGTCAGTTGCTCTACCAGTTGAGCTAGGCCGGCAACATGGTGGAGGATGCAGGGCTCGAACCTGCGACCCCTTGCTTGTAAGGCAAGTGCTCTCCCAGCTGAGCTAATCCTCCGGATTTTATGTAAGGTATGGCGGCGTCCTACTCTCACGGGGGTAAACCCGACTACCATCGGCGCTGAAGAGCTTAACTTCTGTGTTCGGCATGGGAACAGGTGTGACCTCTTCGCTTTCGCCACCAAACCTTATATTTTAGGGACAAGATATATTATATGACCCTTTTATGAAAATTTCAAGAGTTTTTTTGAAAACCCTCAAAACTGGATAAGACATCGGACATCTTCACAAACGTAACCTTTTTCACGAAGGTTGATATAGTTAAGTCCTCGATTGATTAGTATCCGTCAGCTGCACGTGTCACCACGCTTCCACCTCGGACCTATTGACCTCATCGTCTCTGAGGAATCT
>NZ_JAIZEN010000062.1 GCF_024189295.1 Halobacillus sp. A1 | reverse complement strand
TTCTTTTCTCGGTTTTCCGTTTTCATTTAACTGCACCACTTGCTTCTTAAATTCATCAGTAAAGTTACGGCGATTCCTTGGGGTCATGTTTAGTCTCCTTGATTGAAATATTTAGTAAAGTGTAACTAACCTTAACGAAACTGTCCAAACAAGTGTAACCTTTCCACCACTCCCTTTCCGTGGGAGCGCGGTGAGCTTCCTCGGACGTCCCGTCCTGCGGGATCTCACCAAGCACTCTCTTCCCACAGGAGTCTCGCGATTTCCCGGAGCTCTTTACAATTATGAGTAAAACGGAAACCCCAATGAAGGGAATGCAGCACGTAAGAAGCAAGAATAGCCTATCATAAAGGTTACTTTCCACCTGGCCAGTAGTAGACATATATCAACTCTTCACATGCAGGGATTCATAACCAGGTGAATAGCAGAATGAATAAAACAAACGCTTAAGGAAAGACTCTCATTTTTAAGGGAAGGGTTCGTTTGTCATTCTATCGAATGGGGTGGTGGGGAAGATGGGAGACTCCCGTGGGAGAAGGATGTAGGCGAGATCCCACAGGGCTGCAAGTGTACCGCACCCCAATTATTGGACACACCTTCATCCAAAAATTGGAGGTGCGTCATTTGAAAAAATTAACCCCGGAAGAAAAATTGGTTATCGTCCATAGGTATTTCAATGAACCTGTCAGCTATC
>NZ_JAIZEN010000061.1 GCF_024189295.1 Halobacillus sp. A1 | reverse complement strand
TGGACTGTTTCCGTTATGTTTAACAGAGGTAAGAGCTCCGGGAAATCACTCCCTTTCCGTGGGAGCGCAGTGAGCCTCCTCGAGCTTCGCTCTCCGGGGTCTCACCAAGCACTCTTTTCCCACAGGATTCTCGCGATTTCCCGGAGCTCCTTGCGTTTGTCAGGTTGACGGAAACATCTGAGACAGTGCTCTAAGTGAAGTACAGCTCTTTTCGAGTGCCAACGCCAAGTAGCACCATTTCCAATACCCCATTACACCAAATTGGTCTTTTCAGGCTATATGTTTATTGTCTAGTAGGCTATGTCTCAGGCGCTTAATCGCTTTTTGTCTTCTTGGATAAGATTAATTGTAATCCGTTTCGAAAAATGTATATGGACTGGACTGAGCTGTGAGAGATTAAGGAAACTAGAACAAAATGACTCGATGTTGACTTGTCAGTATCGATAGTCGTTAAGCACTATAGCCGGAATACGCAGCTTAGATGAGAGGTTAAGTCTTTTCGAGTGCCAGGGGATTCGTTCATTTTATTTTGCATGGGGTTGGGAAGTTAGGAGACTCCCGTGGGAGAAGGATGTAGGGGAGATCCCACAGGGCTGAAAAGCCCGAGGAAGCTCGCCACTTCCCCCACAGGAAAGCGAGTAGCTTCCCAACCACCCCTGACTCTCAATACGGCAACGAACCCAGACTATCTCGAATTCAAGCCTTCCACTATCCCGCCATATTGCTGAATAACTCACTTATCAATATCAACAACCACCTTTAACATAGACGTTCATGCTAATTTTTCGCACCATGACATATGAAAATGGTTCCCTAGCGGGTATTAGTATAGTACAGTCAGCGGCTCCTATCAAAGATCGAGAAGGCGTGAT
>NZ_JAIZEN010000060.1 GCF_024189295.1 Halobacillus sp. A1 | reverse complement strand
ACATTGGTAGTTTCGTAGTGAAGCGATGATTTGACGTGAAATGTAGCCGACCGTTCCTTCCACGCTGGCCTTGTCTTTTGGCTTTCGAACCCGACTGGGAACAATGATGGTACGATAGTAATCTGCCAGTTCACGATAGGCTTCGTTAAGGAGGGGATCTAATCGTTTGGCTTTAATCACTCCCGTCTTTAGGTTGTCAGGTACCAGAGTTTCAGGCACCCCACCAAAATATTCAAAAGCTCGAATATGAGCGGACAACCAATTGGGTGACTTCATATCCAAAAATGCTTCTACGTAGCTTAATTGACTGTAAGGTAAAGTCGCAATAAAGACATAGGCTGGAATTTGTTCCCCCGTAGAACGATCAATTAGATGTAAGGTGGAACCTGCCCAATCCACTTCCAAGATTTCTCCTGGCTTTCTGCGAATAGGCATCGTCAATTTGTACTTCTTCGCATATTTCCCATACTGTTCACAAAACGTCCTGTAAGCGTAAGGGATTTTCCCGCCTTCGCGTGCTTCTGCCGCATACTCATGATGCAATAATGCCAAAGTGACATTCTTTTTTTGCAGCTCTTTATGAACCTTCTCCCACTCGATAGGAAAGTACCCCTTTTCGCTAGCCTGCTTCTCGGGGAAGAGAAGCTCCTCCAACCATCGGTTGGTCGTGGTGTCGTTCAAATTTTCTAAGCCGTGTTTCTTGGCCCGCCGAATGACCTCAGAAACTGTATTTCGCGAATGACCAGTGCTTGAACTAATGGTACGTTGACTGACCCCGTCGAAATACAGCTCGAGGATTTTACGACAATTAATCATAAAAAAACCTCCTGTATAAGATTGTCATGCCTGTTGGCATGCAAATTTTATTATACAAGAGGTTAATTATTTAGTAGGGTGGCTTTTATCCCTGCATTTACCGGCTCTATCGTCCGCACTGAGTGGCTCAAAACTCCGCACAGATGGCTCAATTCGTATGCAATAATCA
>NZ_JAIZEN010000005.1 GCF_024189295.1 Halobacillus sp. A1 | reverse complement strand
GTAATTTCATTAATCATATAATCCTCCTTAAATCTTAAAAAACTTAACATATACCACATTTTACCACAGAACATTATGTAAAAAAGATTGAATATCTCGAAACTGAGTCTTCCACTATCCTGCCCTTTACTTTAAGAATCAGTTTCGAGATAAATATCCCCTTAGAGGAACAAGATTCAATGGTTACATCTTGAAAATGGACCATCTATGGTTATCATAGGTTCCGACACTTGTTAATAAATTCCTGTTTTCCATCATATCATTCATCGTGACTTCATTTCGCTGATGATGGATACTCCCTAATACTGAAACCAGGCATGCGATAACTTAAGATCGAATATTTTTAAACGAACTGGCAAAATTGTAATAGATATGGTTTCGAGATAATTAGCAAATGGATATACCGTGGTGGTTATACCTTTTAGACTTAACTCACTTACCCACAGCGAGCGTAGTGAGCGATAAGGATGGGCGTTCCCTGTGGAAAGCGAGTTGTTTTCCAGCATCCTGTATACTTAACGCAAAACTGAACTGTTTCCACACTTTTTCAACAATTAAAAAAGATGACGTGCTCAGTGCACGTCATCCTTTTTGTATCTATTACTTCAGCCATTCTGTATGGAAAATTCCATCTTTATCAATTCTTTGATACGTATGAGCTCCAAAATAGTCACGCTGGGCTTGCAGAAGGTTCGCTGGCAGTGTTTCTGTTCGGTAACTGTCATAATATGCGATAGCGCTTGAGAAAGCCGGAACTGGGATTCCGCGATCAATCGCCAGCGAAAGGACTTCGCGAAGACTTGACTGATAGTTCTCAGCAATATTGCTGAAATACGGATCCAGCAGCAAGTTATCTAAGTCAGCTTCACGATCGTAAGCCTCTTTGATTTTTTGTAGGAACTGCGCACGGATGATACAACCACCGCGGAAAATCATAGCGATGTCCCCGTACTGAAGGTTCCACTCATTCTCCTCTGAAGCAGAACGCATCTGAGCAAATCCTTGAGCATAAGAAACGATTTTGCTGAAGTAAAGAGCTTTGCGTACAGACTCAATCACTTCTGCTTTGTCACCCGTAAATGGCTTCACGTCCGGGCCGCTCAAAATTTTGCTGGCTTTCACACGTTCTTCCTTCATAGCTGAAAGGAAGCGGGAAAACACCGATTCTGTAATGACAGGAAGAGGCACTCCTAGTTCAAGGGAGCTGATGCTTGTCCATTTCCCTGTCCCTTTCTGTCCTGCCGTATCTAAAATAACGTCAACAAGTGGTTTGCCTGTCTCTTCATCAATTTTAGTGAAAATATCAGCCGTAATTTCAATTAAGTAGCTGTCCAGCTCTCCATTATTCCATTCTGAAAATACTTCATGAAGTTCTTGAGCAGTCAGTCCTACTACATTTTTCAAAATGAAATAAGCTTCAGAAATAAGCTGCATATCACCGTATTCAATACCATTATGAACCATCTTCACATAGTGTCCGGCTCCATTAGGACCGATGTAGGTCGTACAAGGAACATCTTCGACTCTTGCAGCTATGGCTTCTAGAATAGGACGTACGTGTTCATACGCTTCTTTCTGTCCGCCAGGCATGATTGATGGGCCGGTCAGAGCTCCTTCTTCCCCGCCTGAAACTCCAGTACCAATGAAATGGATACCTGATTCCTCTAATTCTTTATTTCGGCGGATTGTATCCTGATAGAACGTGTTACCTCCGTCGATAAGTATATCTCCATGATCAAGGTGTGGTAAAAGCGATTCAATCGTAGCATCAGTTGCTGGACCAGCTTTTACCATTAAAAGGATTTTTCTAGGTTTTTCCAATGATTTCACAAATTCCTCAATAGATGAAGTTCCATTGAAGTTTTTCCCTTCAGCTTCATTGTTAAGAAAATCATTCGTTTTCTCTTTTGTACGGTTGTACACTGATACAGAGTACCCTCGGCTTTCAATGTTCAAAGCTAAATTTTTTCCCATTACAGCTAATCCAATTACACCAATTTCCTGCGTCAAATTCTTCATCTCCTTTTTATTTTTCCACTTTAATTATTCCATGATTAGGTCATCTTTTTCTACCACCAACGGAAACCTTCTTTATTAATCAATTCATTGGCGGCTTTTGGTCCCATTGATCCTGCCTCGTAAATATGAAGAGGAGCAGTGTCTTCCTCATAAGTTTCCAGAATTGGCTGGACCCATTGCCAGGACAACTCGACTTCATTCCAATGGGCAAAGTAAGTCTGATCACCTTTTATGGCATCTGCTATAAGTAGTTCATAGGCTTCCGGCAGGTCGCTCTGATCCTTGGAAAAGTTAATGTGCACAGGTTCAAGCTTCCCATTATTCAATGAGTTCTTGCTGTTCAACTGTAAAGTGACCCCTTTATTTGGACTGATTTCGATGATTAATAAATTCGGAGCCAGGTTTTCATCTTCAAAACGGTTCTTACCCTCAGGGCTTTTGAATTCAATCACTATGCGAGTAGACTTTTCCTTCATCCGCTTGCCTGTTCTAATATAAAATGGAACACCTTCCCAGAAATCGTTGTCTATCCAGAGCCTCGCTGCGATAAATGTATCATTTCGTGAGCCAGCCGGGATGCCTTCTTCGTCCAAATATCCAGGTACATTCTCATCATTAATAACCCCAGGACCATATTGTCCGCGGATGACTTCTTTAGCTACGTTCGCCTTCGTTAGAGGGCGAAGAGACTCCATCACTTTTTTCTTTTGATTCCGGACATTTTCGGCATTCATTTCATGCGGCAAGTGCATAGAAGTCATCATCAAAAGTTGTAAAATATGGTTCTGGACCATGTCGCGAATAGCTCCTACTTTATCATAATAACCCGCCCGGCTCTCGACCCCGACGATTTCACTTGCCGTAATTTGCATGTTGGCAATATATTCTTTATTCCATAGGGCTTGAAGTACTGGATTTGAATGCTCGAGTGCTTCGATATTTTGAACCATTGGCTTTCCAAGGTAATGATCGATACGATAAATTTCTTTCTCCTCGAACACCGTACTTATTCTCCGGTTCAATTCTCTTGCCGACTCAAGATCGTGACCAAAAGGTTTTTCAATAATCAGGCGCTTCCAGCCTTTAGTATCTGTCAGTCCGCTTTTCTCTATATTTGATATCGCAATATCAAACAACTTTGGTGAGACTGATAAGTAAATCATCCTGTTTTCTACTATGTTCAGCTCGTTTTCCCGCTCCTGAACGACCTTTAGAAGTTGGTCATATCCTTCGCGCTCCGTCAAATCCAATGAATGGTATCTGAAAGATTGGAGAAACTGTTCCATCGTCTCTTTATCGACAGAACTTCTGGAGAATGTATACACTGCATCCTCTACATTTTTTTGGAATTCTTCGTGAGACCAATCCCTGCGGCCTAATCCGATGACTGAAAAGGATTGAGGCATAGATTTCTCAATGAACAAATTATATAAAGCAGGGTAAATTTTTCTCTTAGCAAGATCTCCAGTCGAGCCAAATAAAATAAACGATATAGAATCCAATAGTTTTTCCTCCACTTTTCCCGTTAATACAGCATGATAGAGAGTTATTCGTTCCATGGAAACCTGGGATCGATTTCACAATGGAACGTTGATTCCGAACCTTCTCTCAAGCATTAACGATCGTAATTAATCTTATTCATTCGCCACTAATTCAATATTCTAAATGATATAAATCATATGTCAAAGGTAAAAGGCTTTAAAGCGATAAAATATTATGTAAATGAAACAGCCATATAATTTAAAAGTATATAGAATATTTCTTTCCCGCCTCTCTTTTTTCCATACAAAATCTATCTGCCTATAACTTTTTTGTTCTTTAACACCAGATATAATGATAAACTAATAACAAAGACGTAAGGAGTTGTACATCATGGAATATTTCATTTTTATTATAATTGCTTATCTATTAGGAGCAATTCCCTCTGGTCTTATTGTCGGTAAGATGGGCTATGGTATAGATATACGAGAGCATGGAAGCGGAAACCTTGGAGGCACCAACACATTTAGAGTACTCGGTTTAAAGGCGGGCCTGATCGTAACAATCGCCGATATTTTGAAAGGAACGGCTGCCACTGTTATACCTGTCCTGTTTGGTGCAGATGTGATTCCGCTTGTAATTGGAGTCTTTGCAGTAATCGGACATATGTATCCCGTTTTTGCAGGCTTTAAAGGTGGAAAAGCCGTAGCTACATCAGCAGGTGTAGTGCTCGGAGTCAATCCTCTTGTGTTTGCGATCTTGCTTGGGACCTTTTTCCTCCTTCTATACTTGAGTAAGTATGTTTCATTAGCTTCTATGGTGACGGGAATTGTGACCTTCATCGTTACGCTTCTTTTAGGAGAGTACGGTTTATCTATCATCATTGCTGTATTTACTGTTTTTGTCATCTACCGTCATCGTTCGAACATCAAGCGAATAATGAACAAAACAGAGCCTAAGATCACGTGGATGTAAATCCTGCGGCAATTCTATTGTCGTAGGCTTCTTTGTGTGTGTATAATCAATTTCATACAGCGCATTATAAAAGCAATAAATTTTATTAACTATTCTACATATTGTATACTTTGACGTATAAGCAGGTCTGAAAGGAGTCCTCATTATGAATCAAACAGAATTGAATAAAAACAAACAGCTTCCTAATAAAGAAGAACGTCATAAATTATTCGGCTCCGTCACACCCGGGCCGCGCACGAAACCTGTAGATAAAAGCAAGATGGCAGATTTACAAAATTCGAAAAAAGACTTCCTCTTCGACATAGATATGGTCGGTATTTCGAATGTGAAGCATCCGATCACTATACCGAGTCAGCTCACACCTGAAATTCAGACAACTATAGGTACCTTCTCCTTTGGGTCTTCTATTTCCCAGGGCAGTAAAGGGACGAATATGAGCCGATTCACGGAGCAGCTCGATCATTATCACCGTCAGGGATTTGCAGTGGATATTGAAACTTTAAAAAAATTCACAGAAGAACTGGCCGGCCGTTTAAACGAGAGTGACTCAGAAATAGAAGTATCCTTCCCATGGTTTTTCGAGCGCAAGGGGCCTTACTCTGATTTAGCAGGGATGAATTATGCCGATGCAACAATCAAAGTCCTGTACGATGCTGAAACAGGATTTGATGTTACCGTCACTCTTACAGGAAAAATTACGACGCTCTGCCCCTGTTCCAAAGAAATCAGTGAATACAGCGCCCACAATCAGCGTGGTAATGTAACGATGAGCGTCAAACTGACCGAAGACTTCGATGAACAAACGATTGACTGGAAAGCCGCACTGCTTGAAGCAGCAGAAAGTAATGCAAGTGCCAGAATCCACCCTGTTCTTAAACGTCCTGATGAGAAAATGGTCACTGAACAAGCTTATGAAAATCCTCGTTTTGTTGAGGATATCGTACGTCTTGTCGCAGCAGACCTGTATGAATATGATTTCGTGGAAGCTTTTTCCGTTGAATGCAGGAACGAAGAATCCATTCACTTGCACGATGCAGTAGCTTCATTAAATTATGATAAAAAATCAGAAGCACAATAAGGGGTCGTCATGAAGCACGTAATGATTGCACTTATATCATTTTACCGGAAATGGATCAGCCCGATGACTCCCCCGAGCTGCCGCTTCCAGCCCACTTGCTCAGAATACGGAATAGAATCATTTAAGAGATTTGGATTTTTGAAAGGGTCTTTTTTAACAGTAAAAAGAATAAGCAAATGTCACCCTTTCCATAAAGGCGGGTTCGACCCTGTTCCTTTAAAGAATAAGTACCACTCTGATCAAGAGGAATAAATGAATCTTGCTGATCTATGCACTATATTTAGAGAACATGGAGGAGATGATCTTATTAAATTAAAAGTGACGGAAGAAGCCGCAAATTGGTATGAAGATGAGTTGGATATAAAAGAAGAAACGTCGATACGTTTCTTTGTCCGCTACGGTGGAACTGGCGGGCTTTTGCCAGGATTATCATTAGCTATAAAAGAAGATGAAGCGACAGAGCCGATCGCTGAGGATAAAATTAATTTGGTCACTTACTTTATTGAAGCGAATGACGAATGGTATTTTGATGGACATTCTTTAAAAGTCCAGCTTCACGAGAAATTCAATGAACCGGAATTTATATACGAATGACCGCCGCATAACTGCGACGGTCATTTTTTATGCAGGGAAAAATGTTCAATTTGATTCCACTGGCCTTCCTTTTTTAATATCTCATACTGACGATGGCCAAATAAATCAAAGTGAGGGTAACGGGGATCATGGTGGATCCATTGCCCCTTCAAACCGTGCTTTTCCCCCCACGCCTTTAACTTATCCAGGTCTGAACAGCCTACTTTCGTAACCGTATCACACCCAGGAAAACGATCATCCAGCCAAAAATGAGTGAGAAATGCAATCTCCCCGCGGCTCACCTTCTTTTTCCACTTCACTAACTCTTCTCTTTTTACACCGAAGGCCACTTATTGTTCCTCCATAGCGTGAACATAAGCTTCATGCCATTCAGGAAAGCTTCGACGGATCGATACAGGGCGGAAGCTTTCTTTTTTGACGATGACATGTTTCGTTTCACCTTCCACAGCCACTTTTCCGTCCGCGTGATAAACTTGATAGCCATAAGTGATTCGTAAACCATCATAGTCTTCTACCCATGTTTTCACATAAACATCATCACCATATCTTACCGGCTGTTTAAAACTTACAGAAGCATCGACAACAGGAGAAACGACGCCTTGTTTTTCAATCTCGTGGTATTTAAAGCCGAGATCTTCTATTAGAGACGTACGCCCCATTTCAAACCATACAAGATAATTCGCATGATAAACGACCCCCATCATATCCGTTTCCTGATAACGCACCTTAATCGGCAGCTCATTAATTTTCATCTCAGTTTTCCCCCCGTACACTTTGCCATGCTAGTAAAGTATCCTCTTTTGTTAACGTACTGAATTCTTCCGTATCCCCTTTAATCAGCCTTAAAGCCTGATACTGAATGGCTTCATTAATTAAATTGTTTATGAACCGCCCATTTCCACGGATTTTATGCTCATGAAACTTATCGATGAGATAACCCTTGGCTTCTTCCTCCAACCGATACTCATACTGCTCCGTTTGAAAGATCGTCATTTCTAATAATTCATCTTCCGAGTAATCAGGAAATTTAAGATATTTTTTAAACCTTGAAGACAAACCAGGGTTACTTTCTATCAGCTGGGACATCTCTTTATCATATCCTGCTAAAATGACGACAAGGTTTTCATTATGCTTCGTCATTTCATCGACGATGGTTTCGATGGCTTCTTTTCCGAATTGATCATGTGATCCACCATTCAAAGCGTAAGCTTCATCGATAAACAATACGCCGCCAAGAGCTTCTCGAATCTTTTTTTTCGTTTTTATTGCTGTCTGGCCAATGTATCCCGCAACGAGATCACTTCTGGAAGCTACGACGACATGACCTCTTTTTAACAACCCGCACTCTTTTAGAATTTTAGCGTAAATATCCGCAACGGTCGTCTTTCCTGTCCCTGGATTGCCAGAAAACACGGAATGCAATTGAATAGGGACGACAGGATAACCACTTTCCTTTCTTTTTTGCTGCGCCTGTACGAAAGAGGAAAGCTTACGCACTTCCTGCTTTACATGCTGTAATCCGATGAGAGAATGCAATTGCTCCAGAGGTGAGCGCTCCTCTTCGGACGCACTTTCATCGACATTCATATCTTTTTCATCGATCCTCATGTGTTCCAGCCAGTGCTGCTTCTCTCCCCAATTCTCTATGGCACCTTTATGAAAAATGATTTTAAGGACAAGGTTTCTTACCGTCCGTGCATTACCGAAGGAATCATCAACCCTCTCTTTATCAATAAGAGTTTCCAACTCTTTAAGTGCCGCTTCTGTGAAAAAGAAGTCGTTTTCAATCGCTGCATATTCAGCGATTTGCAGTAGTTCGTTCATCTGATAATCCGGCAATTGGATGTGGTTCTGTTCTGGAAAACGGCTACGCAATCCAGGATTGGACCATAAAAACTGTCTCATTTCTTCTGGATAACCTGCTAAAATCAAGGCGAAAGTTCCGCCGTATTCTTTACTTGTCATAGCAGAGACTAGCGTGTCAATCACGGCCTGCCCGTAATCATTCCCTGTCTGGCCTTCACGTTTTAAGCTGTACGCTTCATCGATGAACAATACGCCGCCGGAGGCCTGCTTAACATAATTCATCGTATTCTCTTCACTTTGACCGACATACGAGCCTACTAAGTGGGACCGATTCACTTCTACGACATCTCTAGTATCTAATATTCCAAGGTCATAATAAATATTTGCCAGCAAGCGTGCGATTGTCGTTTTACCTGTACCGGGATTACCTGTGATAATCATATGAAGTCCAGGATCATCCACCATTGAAAAGCCGTAACTCTTTCGCTGCTGTTGATATTTCAAGAAGTGATAATACCGGTTAATGTAAGATTTCACATCACGCAAACCGATCATCTGTTGAAAAGAAGCCAATGGATCCTCAGCTCTATTTTTCGTAAGAATGTCAGGTAGACGCTTGTATAATTCGTCTTGATAATCCGTCAGCTTCCTAATTTTCATATTCACTTCCTTGACAGGAACATGAATACGGCGATGCTCAATCGAGTCGATGGCTTCTGTTAAAATATCTTTTAACTCTCCTAGATGTTCGTAAACTTCCTGATAAAGCTTGAGCCTTGAGTTTGCCGCGTCAACAAGAGTTTTAGTCGCCAGCTCCTCATCCCACTGCTCTGCTATCCACTCGGCTTCTTTATATATGGCGTGAACTTTTTTAGCTTTTGCCGATGTATGATCGGTTTCGTGGAGTACCCATTGTTCGAAAGGAGTATCCTTTAAAATGGTATAAGCCCTCATCATCCGGACAGATTCGTCAAGCTCACGAACAAGGCGGTGCTGTGGCTCCATAATGCGAGCTTCGTCCATAAACTGATCAGCGATTTTATCTTTTTCCGGATGCCTTTTAATCCGGTAATAAGCTAATGTGACGTAAAGTAAAGCTTGAACTTCTTTATCGTCAATACTGCCGTGATCAAGAATACGAAGTGCTTCCACTTCAGATAATGGTGGTTCTTGTTCCAGGCTCATCCATTGTTTTATCGTATTAATAGTCAAAGTATCCCGTCCTTCCATCATCGTGTTTAATTTTATCACAATCTTTTCGCTATGTAGACGAACTTGCCCAATGAAAAAAGCCCGTGCCAGTTATGTTAGGTACGGACTTTTAACCATTATCTTTTTTGCTCATTACGGGCTTCGTCTTTGATTTCCTCACGCATACTTTCAAGAGATGCTTCTCGTTTTTTATTTTTCTTTTCGATAGCGCCACGATCAGCTTCCCCGGCCATCTGCATTGTTTCGTGGGAAGCTTCAATATTTTCAATAGTATGTTGTACAGCTTCCTGTAATTTCTCTACGTTGTCTGCCCGATTATCTGGCTTGTTCTTATTCATATAAAGTCCTCCTTAGTTATATCTCTAATTAGCCTGTTCCCGCTTGTGAATAATATTCCTTACTTTTTCATAAAAGTTATTCGACGATATGGCATGATAGTGGAAAGCCTGGTGTCGAGATAACGGCAATTCGTTGCCATATTGAGAGTCCGGGGTGGTTGGGAAGCTACCCGTGCGAAATGGATTGTACGAATCCTCTTGGCATTGGAGTTGAAAAGAATTTTGAGCACTCATCTAAGCCTCGTGCTTAAGCTATAGAGCTTAGGATACTGAGACTTCCTTCACTTCTTACGATAAGTCAACGTTGAATCACTCCGTTCTTCGTGTTTTATTATCTCCATCAGCTCAGTCCAGTCCAAAAGCGATGAGTATCAACACGCAATTAAAAAGATCCCCTCCTGTTTAGGAAGGGATCTTTTTAAGACGTCGGTGGTGCCGCTCATCAATACGCTGTTCAATTTGATCTAACAATTTGGGGTCTTCCATTATCGATTTGATATTCTGCTGGATCCGTTCTTGATAACTGATTTTCTGCTTCTGTCTCACGGGAAATCACTCCTTTAAGATTAAAGGATTCCCATGTTCAATAAAGATATACTTATTTCAGTGAATCTTTCATTTCAATCATGAAATCATACGTCATCGGTCCTACCTTTCGCGGCTGCTGAATCACCCCATCAGTTCCAATAAAGTAGGTAGTTGGCAATGAAACAGCTTGGTAGTCATCATTCGTTTCTAGTTCCTGATCCAATAATATGGGGAATGTATATCCCTCTTCCTCTATAAATTCCTCCACGTTACCAAGCTTACTTTCTGTTCCGGTGGCATTTACAGCAAGAACTTCCACTTCATCTCCATACTTCTCATGGAACCTCTCCATCTCCGGCATTTCCACTTTACAAGGAGGACACCATGTCGCCCAAAAATTGATCATGACTTTTTTACCTTTTAATTCAGAAAGCTTTATCTTATCACCGTCTAACGTCTCGAGCTCAAAATCAGGCGCTTCATCTCCTACTTCCAATCCTTTAGGAGCATTGGGGGCTGTCATCGCTGTGCCCTCTTGATCGGTTTCTTCTGATACATCGTATTTAGTCAACTCTTCAGACGAATTATCTTTTTCGGTACCCTGACCAACTTCACTGTAAACGATAAAACCGACGAGAACGAGAAGAAACAACCCTGCGCTTATTTGTTTTAGCATTTTGTATATTCCTTTCTAACCAGTCTTTCTTTTTTGTTGTCTTTATATGGACATGTTTATGTATCTAATCTAAATTTTATTATAGTCCGCTACTCTTCACATAGCTCTGTTCAAGCTTAACGTTGACCAACCTTCTCCCCTTACATTATAATCCTCCGCGCTATTTGTAAAGATAAAGAGAGTTTTACTTAGGATTAACTTCTATAAAAAGGAAAAACCTACCGTTATGCCCAGCAGGTTTTTCAAGACTGTAGAGAGAGCATCTTCCGCTTCTGATGAGATGAAAGGACAGGCCATGCGAATGACCCCCATTCCTCAGACATCCATAAGCTTCCTTGACCTGCGGGAACTCGCACTGTTCTCAGATCCTGCAGGAGGTTCCAGCTACCCCCGGGATTCCACAAGAAGAACAGTACTTTTTCAACAGTTAGAAAAAGCCTGCTGTACATAACAGCAGGCTTTTCATAAACGAAGGGATTAACTTAATTTATTACGAAGTACCATCGGCAGAATTCCGCCATGACGATAGTAATCCACTTCAACTTCACTTTCGAATCGAGCAATGACTTCAAATTCTTTCTTCGTTCCATCTTCTGCAGTTGCAGTAACTTTAATGAGATCACGCGGCTTAACGGATTCATCGACATGAATATCAAGTGCTTCACGTCCAGTTAATCCTAGTGATTCAATAGTATCCCCTTCATTGAACTGTAAAGGCAGCACACCCATCATGACCAGGTTAGAACGGTGAATACGCTCAAAACTTTGTGCAATGACAGTCTCAATACCTAGAAGGTCTGTACCTTTAGCAGCCCAGTCACGGGAGCTTCCCATACCGTAATCGTCTCCAGCTATTACAGCTAGAGAGGTACCGTCTTCCTTATACTTCATCGCAGCGGTATAAATTGGCATCACTTCTTCCGTCGGCCAATAAGTTGTATAACCACCTTCAGTATCAGGAGCTAATTGGTTACGAATACGAATGTTCGCAAACGTTCCTCTCATCATTACCTCGTGGTTACCTCGGCGGGAACCATACGAGTTGAAGTTACGAGGAGAAACATCATTTTCAATTAAATACTCACCTGCAGGCATGTTTTTAGGGATTGCACCTGCTGGAGAAATGTGGTCGGTTGTAACCGAGTCACCAAATTTACCAATCACACGTAAATTGTTCAGCGGTTTTACGGCATTTGAATCAGGTGATAAACCTTCAAAGAATGGTGGATTCTGGATATACGTAGAATCCTCATTCCAATCATATAGAGGCTCATCCGTTGTATTAATTTCATTCCATTTCTCATTAGAGTTAAAGACGTTCTCATACTCTTTACGGAAGATTTCAGGAGTAACTGCGCGTGCAATTTCTTCCTTAATCTCTTCTTGAGTCGGCCACACATCGTCAAAGTAAACCGGTTCACCATTTTTATTAGTACCTAAAGGCTCAGTCTTAAGGTCAACATCTACTGTTCCAGCAAGTGCATAAGCTACAACAAGTGGAGGAGATGCCAGGTAATTCGCTTTTACTAACGGGTGAATACGACCTTCAAAGTTACGGTTACCTGATAGTACCGAAGAAGCTGTCAAATCACTATCAGCAATTGCTTTTTCAATCTCAGGAAGCAAAGGACCAGAGTTACCGATACAAGTTGTACACCCGTATCCTACTAGGTTAAACCCTAATTTGTTCAAGTACGGCATCAGACCGGAATCTTCAAGGTAACGTGTCACAACTTTAGATCCAGGCGCAAGTGAAGTCTTTACATAATCAGGTACTTCAAGACCTTGATCGACTGCTTTCTTCGCTACCAGACCCGCTCCAAGCATAACGTGAGGGTTTGAAGTGTTCGTACATGAAGTGATGGCGGCGATTGCAAGAGCCCCTGTCTTCATAATGGATTTCTTACCATCAGCGAACTCCACTTCAACTTCCTTATCAAATTCTTGCTCACCTAGACCGAATCCGTGGTTTCCTGCAGGACCAGTAATGGCTGTCTCAAAAGATTTCTTCATTTGAGAAAGTGGTATCAAATCCTGAGGGCGCTTTGGACCTGAAAGGTTAGGTTCAAGTTCATCCAGATCAATCTCAACCAATTTCGTGAATTCTGGATCTTCGAAGGAAGGATCGTACCAAAGGCTGTTTTCTTTGCAGTATTTTTCTACAAGAGAAATTTGCTCTTCACTTCGCCCTGTTAAACGTAAGTATTCCAGAGATTCTCCATCGACTGGGAAGAATCCACACGTGGCACCATATTCAGGGGCCATGTTTGAAATTGTTGCACGATCAGCAAGCGGCATTTCCTGCAGGCCAGGACCAAAGAATTCTACAAATTTCCCTACTACATTCTGCTCTCTTAACTTCTGTGTAACTTTGAGAGCTAAGTCAGTTGCTGTAGTACCTTGAGGGAAACTTCCGTTCAGTTTCACTCCGATAACCTCTGGTGCAGGGAAATAGGATGGTTGGCCAAGCATTCCCGCTTCAGCTTCGATGCCTCCAACACCCCAGCCTAGTACACCTAATCCGTTGATCATCGTTGTGTGAGAATCTGTTCCAACAAGAGTATCTGGATAAGTATCATAAGAACCTTCGTCGTTTTCTTTTGCATGAACGACGTTTGCGATGTATTCAAGGTTAACCTGGTGCACTATTCCTGTAGCCGGCGGTACAGCACGGTAGTTATCAAAGGCTTTTTGAGCCCAGTGAAGAAATTCGTACCGTTCCTGGTTACGTTCAAATTCAAGCTCCATATTTACGTTTAAGGAGTCCGCCGTACCATACTTGTCTACCTGCACAGAGTGGTCAATGACAAGATCAACTGGAACTTCCGGATTGATTTTATCAGGGCTTCCTCCTAGATCAACCATTGCTTTACGGAGTGACGCCAAGTCTACAACCGCTGGTACTCCTGTAAAGTCTTGCAGGATAACGCGTGATGGTTTAAAAGGTACGTCTTCCCCTTTAGATTTGTTAGTTCCCCAGTTTGCTAGACTCTCCACATGATCGTTATTAATAACGCGACCATCGTGTTGGCGCAGTAAAGATTCAAGCAAAATACGGATGGAGAAAGGCAGTCGGGATATCTTTCCGTGTCCCGCATCTTCTAAGGCTTTTAAATCATAATAGTTGTACGTTTTGCCATTTAAGTCAAAATGTTTGCGAGCATTAAATGCATTGCTAGCCATACTTCCTTTTACCCCCTCATCAAATTTAAATGGTTTGCCATAATCGGCTTTCCCATTCCCCAATAGTTCATTTGCTTTCTTTTTTCAGAAAAGTCCACAAATATGCATCCTTTATTGTATATGAAAACGATTTATAAGTAAAATATTTACGCATATTTTTTGCTGATTCGACACTTCCCAATTCAGCTTGTCTTTCCAGGGCATTCCTTTTATAATAATTACAGAGATAATTCAAAATGAAACGGGTGATCATATGTCGGGCGGCTTTGCCTTTTTTATCGTCGGGTGGATTGTCCTAATGGTCGTATTGATGGGGATCGGCGGATTTTTCATGTTCCGCAAATTCTTGAAACGTCTTCCGAAAGAAGATGGAAAATCAACGATAGACTGGGAAGAAATTTATATCGAGAAAACTATCCATATGTGGAATAAAGAACAAAAAGCTCTCCTTGAAGAGCTGGTTTCGCCTGTTCCAGAGCTTTTCAGAGATATAGCCAAACAGAAAATAGCCGGTCGAATCGGGCAGGTCGCCTTGGAGAAGGAGAGTTCTGAAATTACCGAAGATATTATTATAGAAGGATATATTTTAGCAACTCCGAAAAGAGACCATAAATTTCTGATCAAAAAACTCGAAGAAAAGCAAATTGACATTACACCATATCAACCATTATTTGAACGGTAAAAAGATCGGCCCTATTAAGATAGGACCGATCTTTTTATGCTTGTTTATAATTTCTATCGAGTTTCAGGAATTGCATAAGCATCGCTATACGCCATGTGAATATCATGCCGAAAGCAAGCAGGAAAAACATTCCGCTCATTTCCCCGAACGATATCGTGGCTCCAATGATGATTTTTAAAATGATCCTTAGAACCAATAAACCGAATAATATAAATACGAAAGCCCTTGAAGGCTTTAAGTAGATTTGGCCGTCTCGCACCTCAAACTTCGAAGAACGAATGAGGAAAATCGAGAATAACGCACCTATCAAAACAGCTTCTGCAACCTGTGTCCATTCAACTCGGAATACCGGGAAAAGGAACATAAGTGCTCCTGTACTCATGAAAAACGGCGGTAAAATGATTTTTTTTACACTTGCTGGCCTTTTAGCAGCTCGCAGACGTACAAAAATCATAACGACAGCCATTATGGATGCAACAACCGTGCTTGAAATTAACCAGAACATAGTGTTCACTCTCTCATGCGTTCGCTTTATCTACTTCTGGACGATCTTTAGCCACCGTCAAAATAATCGTCATCGTTACCCCGATTACGGTCAAGTAGACTCCTAAATCAAACAATAAAGCCGTTGCAAGCTCTGTCCTTCCTAAAATCGGCAATTGAAAATATCCAAAATTCTGAGTCAGGAACGGTGCCCCGAATACAAATGACCCAATACCTGTAGCTACAGCTATAAGCAATCCCGTGAAAACCATATACAAAAAGTTGACGCGTATCACTTTCCCCATAGCTTCATGTCCATATGCCATATACATGAGAATAAGAGCTGCTGAAGCCATTAAGCCTCCAATGAAGCCTCCACCAGGTTTATTATGTCCTGCAAAAAATAAATAGACAGAAAAACCTAATAGAATAAATGCAATAAATGCGGTCGTTGTTCGTAAAATCAAATCATTTGTCCCTCGCATAAGTAAACTCCTTTTAACCTTTTTCATTGTGACCATCATAATATAAATCGCATAGAAAATCCACGGCTTAGAATCCTTGGAAATTGAAGAGTCCTGCTAAATATGAAGTCAGCATCGTCATCCAATCAAAATAAAGGGCGATTCCCATCCCAATCATTATATATCCGCCAGCTTTTACTATGGCTGCACTATTTCGTCTGATCCATCCCATTTTACCAATGAAGAAAGAAAGAATTAAGAAAGGCAGTGAAAAACCTAGAGAATAGGCAATCATCATGACCATGAATAAATCTGGTTGATCAGCAGCCAGAACGAGCACCGCAGAAAGAATCGGTCCAGTACAGGGGGTCCATCCTAGAGAAAAAGTCAATCCAATAAGAAAAGAACCCGCATATCCAGCCGGACGATTTTTGAATCGAACTTTACGATCTTTCATCAGAAATTGAAAATTGAACACACCGATAATGACAAACCCGAAAAAGATGATTAAAACAGCACCCATTCTGCGAATGATATCGTCATTTTGTATAAGCATTTGAGAAATGAAAGAGCCTGAAAACCCTAAAATAATAAAGATCGTAGAAAAGCCGAGTAAGAACAGTATAGTATGGATCAAACTACGCTTTTTCAGCATTCCATTATCATTCTGTAATTCGCTGACACTCATTCCAGTTATGTAGGAAAGAAAAGCCGGGTATAAGGGAAGGACGCAGGGTGAAATAAACGAAAGAAAACCTGCTCCAAAAGCTAAGAAAATATTCACATCTGTCATTAATGATCCCTCCATCTACACACACTCGTCCCTTATTGTAGCAGACGAAATAGTAAAATACGAACCTTGGCAGTGAACATCTAATGACGATTCTATGTCATAGTCCGAAAAGACCGCATTAGTAGATTATATGCAAGAGGGACCAAATTTACTCATTTAACTGAACGATGTTTATCCACTTCCAAATTCTGTGCTATTTTTCCCTTTCATAGTCCGATATCCGCACATGTTCAATCAATGAAAATAAAATTTGGTCTTTTATATTTTCGTAGCCAGGGTCCAATTTAAGGCGCTTCCTGTTAAATAGGAATGCGTCATGCAAATAGAAAATGCGCGGCACAGCTTGCCAAGTATGCTCAGTTATTCGTGCCCATACAAGTTCTTCAAACTCTTCGGGATACTTCAAATGAGCTATACAAGTTTCTAGATCCTGTTTCTTAACTGGAACAGATCCTTCGAACAAGTTTTTCCGGGTCATTTCCCACCACATTTCCGCCCGGAAAAATTCACGATTCTTCTCTTCTTTCGCAACGTTTGTTGTAATAGGTTTTTTTCTGATTACTTCTGGAACTCGCTGTCGAATAAACGCCCATAAATCTTCTTCATTTATTCTCCATCCTTCTTTCCTTGATGTCGGTTCAATGCCTTTAATCGTGCCATTTCTAAGCCATCTGCGAAGACTTTCTTTATTTGTCGTTATTTTGTATTGTTTTAATTGTTCAAAAGCCTGATCCACATTATACTGCATCCTGAACCCCCTCATTTAAAACAATTGTTGTATTAAATAATACCATATTTTTTAAAATATGACACTAATAAACGAATATACTTCACTATTTTACATTTTTCTTTACCTCAAGTCGGATTGCCCTATTCAGTTAAACGGTTGTACTACAAAAAACCACTTTTCCTATTGGATTAGGTTAAAACCCAATAGGAAAAGTGGTTATCTGAAAGATTTCAGCGCCTGTAGTTAAACTGGCATTGTCTTTATTTTGCTTGATTTTGATTGTTCATAGCACGCATCATTTGATTGATCTTCTTCTGTGAAGGCTTCTGCCCCATCTGCATCATCAATGTACGTAACATTTGCTCATTTATCGGTGGGTTCTTTTTCAAGTAGTTCATCATGTATTTCCTAGCAATGAAGAAGCCTAAAGCTACACCACCAACTAGAGCTAAAACAGCAATGATGATTACCCATACGATGCCCAAAGTCATATCAACGTCTTCCTCCTTCGTGTTGTCTCCCATAATAGTATAGTAAAATGCTCACAGGAATACAATAGAGCTTTTTACGATAACAGACGCTGACTTAAAAGAGGGGAAATCCATCCGTAATGCTCGCCGCTTTCTTCTATGATAAAAAAAGTTTGATTGCACATTCGTAGCGGTTGAAATAATACCCGTTCTGCTTGCCAGAGGCTGTCACACTGAAATAGACAACAGCAGTTCTTGCCTTCTATTATATCATAATTCATTTCACAATCGTATATTCTATCGCTTAAAATTGAATGATTTCCTTGTATTTTCTTCAACCATTCGTAAAAAGAGAAATGGTTCGTGATGTAATCTAATTGCTTCTTGTAAATGGAAGAATCTGAAAATGTCCAACATTCTTCAAAAAAACGTTTTAACAAATCTACTTTATAATAGTATTTTTCAGTTACATCCCTTTTGATGGCGTAGATCGCAAACTTCATATAACCACCCCTCCTTGCTAGTATTATACCGAGCAAGGAAGAATTAGTTTGTCACTTTTTGTCCATAGCGGTGCATAACTTTTGTCAAAATACTAGTTGCATAAGGAAACTACTGCGCAAAATGCGCAGTAGCCTTAAATATCATTACTTCATTAAATTTTCAGCATGTTTCACTACATTTTCAACAGTAAAACCATATTTCTCAATTACTGTATCTCCTGGTGCTGACGCTCCGAATTTGTCGATTCCGATGACTGCTCCATCAAGACCAACGTAGCGTTCCCATCCGAAGGAAGCTCCCATTTCAATGGCTAGTCGTTGTCTTACTTCGTTAGGCAGCACACTTTCCTTATACTCTCGATCCTGTTTTTCAAAACGATCAAATGATGGAACACTTACTACTCGTACATCAAAGCCTTTCGTTTTAAGCTCATTTTGCGCATTAACGGCTAATTGAACTTCAGACCCTGAAGCAAGCAAAATACCATCTGGAGTGTCTTTATCTGAATCGCTCAGGATGTAAGCTCCACGCTTAACGCCTTCATAAGCAAGTTCTTTCGTACCCTCTAATGTAGGCAGGTTTTGACGTGTTAATACGAGAGCGTTTGGAGTCGTATTGGACTCAAGAGCTAGTCTCCATGCTGCGCTAGTCTCATTTCCATCTGCAGGACGAACCACAGATAAATTAGGCACCGCACGCAATGAAGACAGTTGTTCAACTGGTTCATGTGTTGGTCCATCTTCACCTACAGCAACGGAGTCATGAGTCAGCACATAGTTTACAGGCAGATTCATGAGAGCAGACAAACGCAGCGCAGGGCGCAGGTAATCACTAAATACGAAGAATGTACCTGCATAAACTCTTAAGCCGCCGTGAAGCGCCATCCCATTTAACGCAGCTGCCATCGCAAACTCACGAACACCGAACCAAATATTACGCCCGGCATAATTTTTGCGAGAGAAATCTTCCTGATCCTTCACTGCCGTCTTATTAGATCCTGCTAAATCCGCACTTCCACCGAAGAAATAAGGAATCTTTTCTGAAAGGGCATTGATGACTTCGCCCGAAGCTGCACGAGTAGCTGGATTATCTTCACCAGGTTCAAATGAAGGAAGTTCTTTCTCCCATCCTTCAGGCAGCTTTCCTTCCATAGCTTGCTCAAGTTCACGAGCTAATTCAGGGTTCGCTTCTTTATATTGCTGGAATAGATCATTCCACTCAGCTTCTTTTTGGGATCCGTTATCTTTCACTTTCTTGCTGAAATCTTCATATACTTCATCAGGAACGTGGAATGGCTCATGACCCCATTTGTAATACTCTTTGGTAGCTTCTACTTCTTCGCTTCCAAGAGGGGCACCATGGGAGGCGGATTTACCTGATTTATTAGGTGAACCATAGCCTATTACCGTTTTCACTTCAATCATTGTAGGCTGTTCTGTATTCTGCTTAGCTTTCTCAATCGCTTTTGCGATTTCATCCGTATCCGTTCCGTCTTCAACACGGATAACCTGCCAGCCATATGCTTCATAACGCTTCTCAACACTCTCACTGAAGGAACGGTTTAAATCGCCATCCAGAGAAATGTCATTGGAATCATACAAAACCACAAGCTTCCCTAAACCTAAGTGGCCGGCAAGTGATGCGGACTCCTGAGATACACCCTCCATTAAGTCACCATCGCCGCAAATCGCAAATGTATGGTGGTCCACAACATTATACTGATCACGATTATACTTTGCAGATAAGTGAGCCTCTGCCATAGCCATACCCGTCGCCATAGCCAGTCCTTGGCCTAAAGGTCCAGTTGTAGCTTCCACTCCATCTGTGTGTCCGAATTCAGGATGTCCAGGAGTCTTAGAACCCCACTGACGGAATGATTTTAAATCATCAATCGTCACGTTATACCCTGAAAGGTGAAGTAAACCATATAAAAGCATGGAACCATGCCCCGCTGATAATACGAAACGATCACGATTGAACCAATTGGAATTTCCAGGGTTGTGGTTCATGTATTTCGTCCATAGCGTGTAAGCCATCGGAGCGGCCCCCATCGGCATCCCAGGGTGACCTGAATTCGCTTTCTCTACTGCATCAATTGCTAAAGTACGAATGGTATTAATTGAAGATTGTTCAAGACTATTTGCCATAATAAAAAGTTCCCCTTTCTAATAACGTCTATGTACCATGTATTATCGTATAATGAAAATACGGAAGTGACAAGCAATGTCATAAATTTTTTCACATTTCACTTTTTTATCAGTGAATTTTTCAACAATTAGGTCGGTGCGGATCGTGATTGCTTAACTGTCGAAAAATATTGATAATCATGGCACATTGGCTAACATATAAACCAATATCCCTTACTTTTCCCTTTGAATAAATAATTAAACAAAGAATCCGCACCGAAGTGCGGTGCGGAATAAATATGATTAATGTTTTTTTTCTTTTTCCTGCATATCCCTAAGTTTCTTTGGAGTGACGTCTTTTCCGTTAGGATCTACTACAGTCATGCCTTTCAGTTGATTCTTGAAAGATTTTCTGACATTTTTTAAATATTCTTCACGAAGCTGCTTCTGTTCTTTCTTCTCAGAAGCATCCAACCCCTGATCTTTTGATTTATGAGAAAGTTCATTAATACGATTCAACTTTTCGTTTGAGATCATAGCTAGACCTCCTTTTTAATAGAATACATGAAAAGACAAGTGTCTGTTTGACGCTTGCCTCATGTAATATATTAACGCTCCTCTTCATTTTTTTCAAGTGATACAAACTCCTGATACCGTCTATGTACCGTAGCTTTAGAGACATCGTAACCCAGTCCTCTAAGCGTAGCAGCAATTTCGTTAAAAGTAAGCTTGTTCCTTCTGAGGCGAACGACTTCTTCAACAGGAAATTCGAGTCTTTCCCTCCCCTGGGCCAAGTGCTGATTTGCTAAATTCGCTTGAGGGTTATAGCCATTTTCAACAGCCTTCCGCATCCCTCTTCTGATCTTCATGTTATGGATTTTACGCTGATACTCTTCTACTATCCCGACAATCTGCAGTACCATGGAGTCCGATTCTGACATTTTCACTTCTCCATCATCTGTCAACGAGTAAATGCTGACACCCAGTTTTTGAAGCTGATGAAAAAGCGCAATCTTTGTATTTCCCCGCCCTAACCTTGTTTCATCTTGAACCATCAGCATGTCAGCTTCATCGTTAGAGAATAGATCAAGCATTTGAAAAACGCCGTCTCTTTCAATATCATAGCCGCTTTCCTGTTCTTCGATACACTGCACAATCTCAATTGATTTCCTATCAGCCAAGTCCATCAATTCAGCTTTCTGGCGTGCCAGTGAGCTTACCTGCTGTTCTTTTTCTGTACTTACGCGACAATAAATGATTCCTCTCATCACAATAACCCCTCTAACTATTAAAACTCACCTATTAGACTACTATACGCTCGTAACCATAGAAAAGTATAGAAAAGCCAGGCTGACAATAAATAGAATAATATAAGTCACATCTAACATAGAAATTTTATTGAACATAGGACCACTCCTCCAATTATTGGAACAAATGTTCTCGGAAACGTTTGTTCGCTTTGTCTGGTTATTATTATATACGAACACAAGTTCTTGTCAACATTTTTTTCGAACGCTTGTTTGTGTTTTTCAATTCGGCATGATAGAATGTAATTACTATAATCCTATGTTCGAGGTGTATAAATATGAGTAAACTTTCTAAACGCCAGCAAGAAATACTAGATTTCATAAAAGAACAAGTCATTTTAAAAGGGTATCCGCCTTCAGTAAGAGAAATAGGCCAATCCGTAGGCTTAGCTTCGAGTTCAACTGTGCACGGCCACCTTTCACGATTAGAAAAGAAAGGGTTTATTCGTAGAGACCCGACGAAACCAAGAGCTATAGAAGTGATGGAATTAGAGGATGATACGAGTATTCCTCGATCAGAAGCGTCCTATGCCCCTGTAATCGGTAAAGTAACCGCAGGTTCGCCTATTACTGCAATCGAGAACATTGAGGAGTATGTGCCTCTTCCAGACTCATTAGCCGGTACGGATGACAACACGTTTGTGCTTGTTGTGCAGGGCGAGAGTATGATTGAAGCTGGAATTCTTGATGGAGACATGGTTATCGTCAGACAACAGACGACAGCCAATAACGGGGACATTGTTGTAGCTATGACAGAGGAAGAAGAAGCAACAGTCAAACGTTTCTTTAAAGAGAGCAACCATATCAGGCTTCAGCCTGAGAACGCTACAATGGAACCCATTATTCTTAATGATATTTCCATACTTGGTAAAGTAGTCGGTTTATACCGTACTGTCCATTAAATTGATCCATTCTCAAAATAAAAGCCCTGGCGCCTATTCGCCAGGGCTTTTATTTTGATAGAGGTGTTTTTCTCATGCTTATCAAAAGTCAGTAAGTATATCTATAGCTCCATTGTCATTACCACTCGCACATTGTTTTTTTCTTATTTCAAAATCAACGATTAGCTTTATTAGATCCTTCATACGTACATTCTAGTAAAATAAAATCATTACTCTCTTAAAGGCTATCGAAACCTTTCCTTTATCAAATATAAAAAAACCCTTGAAGCTCAAAGCTCCAAGGGTTTTGGTTATTAATACGTCTGTAGATATTGCTCTCTTTCCCACGGGTGTACTTGCGTACGGAACATATCCCATTCGATTTCTTTCGCTTCAACGAAGTGTTCGAATAAATGCTCACCAAGGGCTTGTACCATAATTTCATCTTTTTCAAGCTCTACGAGTGCATCGTATAGAGTTGCAGGTAGATCCTGAACGCCGTGAGCTTCTCGTTCTTTCTTGTTCATCACATAAATATTGCGGTCTACTGGTGCTGGTGCTTCTAGTTTGTTCTCTACGCCATCCAGTCCTGCAGCAAGCAGCACGGCCATAGCCATGTATGGGTTTGCTGCCGGATCTACACTACGTACTTCTATACGGGTGCTAAGTCCGCGAGAAGTAGGTACACGTACTAACGGACTACGGTTTTGACCAGACCAGGCTACGTAACATGGAGCTTCGTAACCAGGTACGAGACGTTTGTAAGAGTTGATCGTCGGGTTCGTTACAGCCGTAAAGTTCGTCGCATGCTTAATGATACCAGCTGTGAACTGATAAGCTACATCCGATAATTGCTCTTTGCCATTTTCGTCGAAAAACGCATTTCCGTTTTCATTGAACAGTGACATGTTGGCGTGCATTCCTGAACCGTTCACTCCAAAGAGTGGTTTCGGCATAAAAGTAGCGTGCAGTCCATGCTGACGGGCGATGGTTTTTACAGCTAATTTAAAGGTTTGAATATCATCACAGTGTTTCACTGCATCCGAATATTTAAAATCGATCTCATGCTGTCCTGGAGCAACTTCGTGGTGGGAAGCCTCGATTTCAAAACCCATTTCCTCAAGCTCAAGTACGATGTCACGACGGCAATTTTCACCTAAGTCCGTTGGTGCTAAGTCGAAATATCCGCCTTTATCATTGAGTTCCATTGTCGGGTTGCCTTTTTCATCTAATTTAAATAAGAAGAATTCCGGTTCTGTACCGATGTTGAATGCTGAGAATCCGAGTTCTTCCATTTTCTTAAGATTCCGCTTTAAGTTGTAACGAGGGCATCCTTCGAATGGTGTTTTGTCCGGGTTATAAATGTCACAAATGAATCGTGCAACTTTCCCTTTTTCTGAAGTCCAGGGAAAGACTACGAACGTATCGAGGTCTGGTACTAAGTACATATCAGATTCTTCTATACGGACAAATCCTTCAATTGAAGAACCATCGAACATCATCATCCCATCAAGTGCTTTATCCAGCTGGCTCAACGGAATTTCTACATTTTTGATAGTGCCTAACATGTCAGTAAACTGCAGGCGGATGAATTTCACATTTTCCTCATCAATCTTTTTAAAAATCTCTTCTCTAGTTAATCCCATATTTACTCCTCCTATGACAACTTTTAATGGAAGAACCTTGACATTTCTCCCTGTCTTAAACTCATCTTCCCTTGTCTCCCTGCGGTGAACAACTCTTGCTGCAACATACGACGAAGCTCTCGATCAGTAAGCTCACTGCGAACCTCTTCCACTTGCTTCTCATCGTATTTGTCATTCTCCGGCTGTTGGGAAATCGCTAACACTTGCTTAATTCCAGCCATGTTAACGCCTTTTTCAATCAAAGCTTTGATCTCAAGCAGACGATCTACATCATTGAAAGAAAAAAGCCGGCGGTTACCCTCAGAGCGAGCTGGTGTAACTAGCTGATGCTGCTCGTAATATCTGATTTGCCGGGCTGAAAGATCAGTCAAAGATTGGACAATCCCCATCGGGAATAACGGCATAGAACGACGAATTTCATCACTCATCGATTAGCCACCCCCAATAACAAAATTCTAACTTAATTATACGGCAAGGAGGTCATATGTCAACACATGTGACGAAAGTTTACATCCGAATTTTCCAAACATTCCAACTTGAATAATGGGAGTTTATGTAACCGAATTCATGACAGCCTTTGTTACAGCCAATTTTACATGAGCATAAGTTAATCCCCCCTGTACAAATGCCATATATGGAGGTCTGATCGGCCCGTCCGCTGTTAGCTCCAGGCTTGCACCTTGAATAAAGGTTCCAGCTGCCATAATTACTTCACTCTCATAGCCCGGCATAGGGCCGGGATGAGGCGTTACATGTGAATTAATCGGAGAAGCTGCCTGGATCGACTGACAAAAGCTGATCATCTGCTCGGCCGTATTGAAGTTGACTGACTGAATAAGGTCCGTTCGATAAGCATCATAAGCAGGTGATGTGTTGAATCCTAATTCGTGCAGCAATTTAGCCGTAAACACCGCTCCTTTCAAAGCTTCACCTACTACATGAGGAGCAAGGAAAATCCCCTGGTACATTTCCTGTAATGTATTTAAGCTTGGGCCTGTTTCTTTTCCTAACCCTGGAGCAGTCAAACGATAACCGCATAATTCAATCAGGTCTGCACGGCCGGCAATGTAGCCGCCCACTCTAGCCAACCCACCACCCGGATTTTTTATTAACGAACCGGCAATCAGGTCTGCTCCCGCTTCTAAAGGTTCTTTCGTTTCAACGAATTCTCCGTAGCAATTATCTACAAAAATAATCACTTTTTCGTTAATGGAACGAATGAATTCGATAATTTCTTCAATTTCCTTAATCGTGAAGGACGGGCGATCCGCATAGCCCTTAGAGCGCTGGATGGCCACCACCTTGGTACGATCATTTACAGCCTCTTCCACTTCGTCCCTGTTTATCTGCCCACCCTCTCTTAAAGGTACAGATCTATACGTGACTCCAAAATCCTTTAACGATCCTTTATCTCGATCGCTAGAGGCACCGATGACTTCTTCGAGCGTATCATATGGTTTACCAGTGATGTAGAGCAGTTCGTCTGAAGGACGGAGGACTCCGAATAGTGCAGTTGTAATCGCATGCGTACCAGAGATCAACTGAGACCTTACAATGGCATCTTCCGCTTTAAAAATTTCAGCGTACAGAGCTTCTAAACCATCTCGACCGAAGTCATCATATCCATACCCTGTGGTCGGGTTGAAATGAGAGTCAGATATTTTCAGTTTTTGAAAAGCATCCAGCACTTTTTCCTGGTTCGTTTCTACAATAGCTTGTACTTGTTTATGCTGGGGTTGTATTGTTTCTTCCACTTTATGAATGAGCTGTTCCATAACGACGCCTCTTCCTAACTTTGTAAACTTGATCTAATCGGATGCTGCGGGTGGATATAACCTTTAACGATATACCCTTCTTTTTCTTCCAAAAATTCTAATAGGGTTACGATGGTCTGCGCTTTTAGACTTTGAAGCTTTTTGCCTTCTGATGCATGTACAAAAACATCATAGGATTGCCATTCGTCTTTTAAGACGGCTTCAATCTTAGTTTTGATTTTTTGATTATCAGCTGGCCGCTTCACGCTTACTGTTATCGAAGGAAAGGCATGTGGTATGAAATCCCCCTCCACCAAATCACTCTTATTATACACAGTCAGGGAGGGCAGATGGCTCGCCCCCAAATCTTCTAACAGCTTAGTCACCGTTTTTTCTTGCTCAATATGATCCGGGTGAGAAGCATCCACCATATGAAGAATAAAATCAGCCTCGGTTACTTCTTCGAGTGTTGAACGGAAAGAAGCGATAAGTGTTGTCGGTAAATCTTGGATAAAGCCTACTGTATCTGAAACTAACGCTTCAAACCCAGAAGGGAGGCTGATCTGCCTTGTCAATGGATCAAGGGTAGCAAACAGTAAATCTTCTTCAAAGGTATCGCTTTGAGTCACACGGTTGAAGAAAGTAGATTTCCCAGCATTCGTGTACCCTACAATCGCTATTTGGAAAGCAAAGTTCTCGTCCCTGCGTTTTCTATATTGGTCTCGCTGCCGCACGACAATTTTTAGACGTCGTTTAATATCATCAATCTTTCGCTGGATATGACGTCGGTCTGTTTCAAGCTTAGTTTCCCCTGGTCCTCTCGTCCCAATGCCGCCACCCAGACGAGAAAGTTCAGTACCTTGACCTGCGAGTCTTGGAAGCAGATATTGAAGCTGAGCTAGCTCTACTTGCAGCTTCCCTTCTTTCGTTCGTGCCCGGCCCGCGAAAATATCTAATATCAACTGACTCCGGTCAATGACTCTTCGTTCAAGTTTGTCAGTTATGTTTCTCAACTGACCAGGTGATAGCTCATCATTGAATATGACAAGCTGAACATCCTCTTGATCAGCCATTTCTTTAATTTCCGCAAGTTTTCCTTCACCAATGTAAGTGGCTGGATGGATACGGTCCCGATTCTGAACAGCTACTCTGCACACTTCTCCTCCAGCCGTTTCTGCAAGTGACCGAAGCTCGTTTAAAGAAGAATCAAAACGAGTTTCGTCCTGCCTCGGGTCTTTTCTTGCCACTAAGATAACTTGTTCTTTTTCCAAAATTTCTACCACCTTCTACTTGAGACGACTTTTCTTATCTTACCAAAAAAATTACGATCTATATATATCCGTGTTGTCAGATTATTTATCAAACGTTAAATGAAAGTCGCCAGGCTCAAGTAACATTAAGTCCTTTTTATCCCAGTCTGCCCGATTAGCCAGTCGATAAGCATGCTTTCTTATGGCTTCTTCTATAACATTCCTCACATATCGGGCATTGGAGAAATTTCTGGGAGGGTCATGATGGAGAAGCGAAAGATGGTGGCAAAGTTTCCTCTCGGCTTCTGGTGTCAGTCTGTAATCTTTTTCAAGGAGCATCACTTTGGCAATGTCCCTAAGTTCATCAGCCGAATAATCTTGAAATTCAAGCTGAATTGGAAATCTAGAAGCTAAACCTGGATTGGTACCTAAGAATTCTTCCATTTCATATGGGTATCCAGCTAATATGATAATCAATTGATCATGATGATCCTCCATACACTTAACAATCGTATCAATTGCCTCTTTACCAAAATCTTTTTCCCCGCCCCGTGCAAGAGAATAAGCTTCATCGATGAATAACACTCCACCCATCGCCTTTTTAATCAATTCTTTCGTCTTTTGGGCGGTATGACCAATATATTCCCCAACAAGCTCGCTGCGGTCGACTTCGATGAAATGACCGCTCTCGAGGACATTCATTTCTTTGAATAGTTCAGCTACTCTTCTGGCCACTGTCGTCTTCCCTGTACCGGGGTTTCCTTTAAAAATCATGTGCAGCACTTGGCGATTATTTTTCAGACCCACCTCTTGCCTTTTCTGCTCAATAAAGAGCTGGGCATAGATTTCTTTCATTTGAAGCTTCAAACCTTCCATTCCAATTATAGAAGAAAAGTAGCCATCTATTGTACGGAAATAAGGAGCTTGAACCTTCTCCTGATTTTTCTCCAGCGCGGCCGCATCAGAGTGACGGTAACTATCCTTAAGAATTATATTGATCGTCCCCTGGCGGGCTATCCTTGCTTGCTGACTCACAGAAATCCCTCCTTGCTTCCATGTATCATACGCTGAAATGATAAATGCGTGACATAAGCCCAAGTTGGATATAAGGAGGGATCTCTCTCAATAAAAAAGCGAGCACCATGTTAGGAGCTCGCTTTCTTGACTATTGTTCTTTATCAAGCGCAATATTTTTAGCGGGTGCAAACGTCGAAATCGCATGTTTGAAGATTAACTGTTGTTTTCCATCGGTTTCTAGTAGAACCGTAAAATTATCGAAAGCTTTAACAACTCCTCTTAATTGGAAGCCATTAAGCAAAAAGACGGTCACTTGCATCCGTTCTTTTCTTAGTTGATTTAAATAATTGTCTTGGATATTAACTGACTGAGCCATACATCTTCCTCCTCTATATCTATCTATAGTATTACCATTCTAGGTTTCTTCGAGCATTCCTGCTAAATCTCGCAAGATTTTTTCAATTTTATCATTTTTTTCGTTCGGCTGCACCGCATACCAATTGACATTCAGCTTATTTCTAAAATAGGTGAACTGACGCTTTGCATATCTCCTGGAGTTTCTCTTCAACAGCTCTATGGCACGCTCATAAGTGTACTCACCCTTAAAATAAGGGATGAACTCTTTATAGCCTATCGCTTTCATCGATTGACTGTTTTCCAAACCTTCCTCGAAAAGGGAGCGTACTTCCGCTTCTAACCCCTGTTCAATCATGAGGTCGACACGGTAGTTAATCCTTTCATATAGCTCCGTTCGCCCCATTTCCAATCCTATCAGTATAGGGGTAAAAGGAGAATCTCCTTTTTGATCCGCCTGATAATCGCTCATCGTTTGGCCTGTCTTCTCATAAACTTCGAGCGCACGCAATACTCTTCGCTCATTGTTTGGATGAATCTTATCCGCTTGTTTTGGATCCACTTCCTTAAGCCGTTGATAAATTGCATCTATTCCACGTTCAGCTGCCTCTTTTTCCAGTACTCGATATATAGTCCGATCCCTTTCATGATCAGAAAAATTAAAATCGTACAATGCTGCCTGTATGTAAAGACCAGTGCCGCCCACTATGATAGGCAGACGATTGCGATTTGTTATTTCCTCTATCAATGACCGAACGTTCAGTTGAAATTCTGCCACTGAAAAAGATTCTTCTGGATCTTTAATATCAATCATATGATGAGGGATTCCACGCATTTCTTCTTTGGTGATTTTAGCCGTACCTATATCCATCCTTCGATAAATCTGCATAGAATCTCCACTAATGATTTCTCCATTGAATGTTTCAGCTATTTTCACAGCTAACTCTGACTTACCGACGGCTGTTGGACCGACTACGCTGACTACTGAAGGTTTCAAATAAATCCCCCCTTTATTTTATTCACTTCCCATTATACATGAACCGCTTTGGAATCATACCTCAAGGCTTAAAATAACGGATTCCGTTACCTTAACTAACGAATTCCGTTAGTACAACTAAAAGATTTCGTTAGTTTGTGTATCGACATTCGTTAGTTTTGTGGTAATATAGAGAAAAGGAGGAGTATGAAGTGGTTAATCAAAGAATTCGTTCATTGCGAAAAAAACGCCGCCTGACTCAAACGATGTTAGCTGAAAAAGTTGGGGTCTCTCCGCAAGTCGTATCGAACTGGGAAAGACAATATACCTCACCCGATCTTGAAGATTTGTCTAAAATTGCCCACGCCCTTCATACAACGGCCGATTATTTACTTGGACTCAGTGATGAAAAAGAAGATGAAATGAGAGAAATCAAACAATTCCTTAAAGATAAAGGGTTTGACCGTTCAGTCATTTTTGACAAACAGTCTTGGCTTAAAGTGCAAGCTGATGAAATCAACCAGATAGAAAACTACTTTCGCTTTCTACTTCAGCAAAAACACCCTTCATAAATTAATTATGTAAACATAAAAAAGCATGCCCCCTATCGAAGGGAGCATGCTTATATTTTTTTGAACGATTACATGACTCGTTTAAACATTTTTTCCATTTCATATTCTGAGAAAAAAACGATGATCGGCCTTCCGTGAGGACAGGTAAATGGATCCGTCGAGCTCCTCAAGTCCTCTAACAATTTGAACATATCGTTATGATTCAAATGGTGGTTGGCTTTGATCGATCGTTTACAAGACATGAGAATGGCTGCTTCTTCACGAAGTTTTGAAATATTAATATTTTCTTCTGCCATCAGTTGATCGACGATTTCCTGAATGACTTCTTCCTCATAACCTTTAGGAAACCACTGAGGGTGCGATCGGATAATATAACTATGACCACCGAAAGGCTCAAAAAACAACCCAACTTTCTCCAGATCACTTTTCATTTCTTCAATTCTCAAAGCTTCACGCCTTTGAAAGTCAAAGGTCATAGGCACTAACAACTCCTGCACCTCATGTTCCACTTCTCCTATTTGATCCCTGAAAAACTCATACTTGATACGTTCCTGCGCTGCATGCTGATCGACAATGTACATGCCGTCTTCATTTTGAGCGAGGATATATGTTCCGTGCAGCTGACCGATTGGATGCATCGTCGGAACACGCTTTTCTTCTACAACAGGATTTTCAATCGGAGGCTCAATCGGTTCATCCAAAGGTTGCTCCATTTGCTGAACGACTTCTTTTTGCTCGCTTTTATATTCACCGACCGACTCCCCTATTCCTGCGGACTTTCCCCCGTCAGAAATTTCAGGTTCAGGGCGCGGTTCAGCCCTCTCACGTTCATACAAGTCCAATGTTTCTTGTTTATTGTACTCTTTTTTGGGCTTAGGCTGTTTATGCTCAACCTCCGGAATAAGTGTTTGTTTTCTGAACGCATCTTTGATCGTTGCCTCCAACAGATCAAACAGTTCCTTCTCTTTGCTGAATCGTACTTCCAACTTAGCCGGATGAACGTTAACGTCGACTAAGATAGGGTCCATTTCAATGTTAAGGACGACGATCGGATATTTACCGATCGGTAAAAGCGTATGGTAGCCCTGGAGTATGGCTTTGTTCAAAGCTATATTACGAATATACCTTCCATTGATGATTGTGGAAATATAACTTCTTTGCGCCCGGTAGACTTCTGGTTTACAAATGTAACCACTCACTTTAAAGTCTTTCGTTTCCGCTTTTATCGGCACCATTTTTCGGGCGACATTCATACCATAAATCTTGGCAGCTACCTGGAGAACATCACCACGGCCGTTCGTGCGAAATAATTCTTTATCGTTATGCTTACAAACGAATTTCACCTCTGGATGAGCTAAAGCCATACGATTCAGCAAGTCTGTAATGTGGCCAAGCTCAGTATGAATGGTTTTCATATATTTCAAGCGGGCAGGTGTGTTAAAAAACAACTCATCCACAATAATGTCCGTACCCTGACGTGCATCACTTTTATCCTCATGGATGACCTTCCCGCCTTCAAGCTCTATCTTCGTACCTGCAGCTTGCCCCTGTGAAGTCTGCATAGTGAGCCGGCTGACTGCTGCAATACTTGCTAACGCCTCTCCCCTGAAACCTAATGTTCGTACGTGGAACAAATCGTTTTCATCTTTGATTTTACTTGTAGCATGACGGAAGAATGCTTTCTTAGCATCTTCCTCTTCCATCCCTTTACCGTTATCTGTAATTCTTATCCTTTGCAGCCCTGCTTCATGGAGCTCGATCTCCACCCAGCCGCTGCCAGCATCAATACTATTTTCAACGAGCTCTTTCACGACAGACGCAGGACGTTCCACTACTTCTCCCGCAGCAATTTTGTTCGCGAGGTGATCAGGCATTAATTGAATCAGCGCCATCGATAGACCTCCTTTTTTACGATTTAATCTGCTTCTGCAGCTGGTACAGCTCGTTCATGGCATCCATTGGGGTCATTTCCATTAAGTTTAAGCTGCCTACTCGTTTTTCCACCGGTGAGGTGTTTTTTTGTTGAACAGGTTTTTCCTCTTCAAATAAACTAAGCTGCTGTTGTTCTTTCGCTGCGCTCACTTCCTGACGCCCACTTTCAAGTGTGTTCAGAAGATAAGTTGCGCGTTCAATAAGTTCATTTGGTAATTCAGCAAGTTTGGCTACGTGAATACCATAACTTTCGTCCGCTGCCCCGTCTTGAATTTGGTGAAGGAATATAACGTGACCCTCGTACTCTTCCGCTCGCACATGAATATTTTTAAGACGCACAAGCTCTTCTTCCAGTGTCGTCAGCTCATGGTAGTGAGTAGAGAATAATGTTTTTGCCCGTACATTTTCATGAATGTGCTCTACTATGGCTTGAGCAAGCGCCATGCCATCATATGTGCTTGTGCCACGCCCGATTTCATCTAATAAAATCAGACTGTTTTCTGTTGCATGACTTAATGCATGATTGGCCTCGAGCATTTCTACCATGAATGTGCTCTGACCAGATACTAAGTCGTCAGCAGCTCCGATCCTCGTGAAAATTTGATCGAAAATCGCCAGTGAGGCGGATTCACAAGGGACGAAACTCCCGATTTGAGCCATAATGGATGTAAGAGCCAACTGCCTCATGTACGTACTCTTACCTGACATATTCGGTCCTGTAATCAATAAGATGTCTTTTGACTGATCCATAAATACGTCGTTAGGAACGAAGGACTCGTTTTTCATCACTTGCTCGACGACCGGATGTCGCCCCTGCTTAATATCGATCGTCCGGTTCTCATTGAACTGTGGCCGAACATAGCTTTCTTCATCAGCTAATTGAGCGAATCCCTGCAATACATCAATTCTGCTGATTTGTTCTGCAAGTAATTGCAAGGGGTGCACATACTCCTTCACACGCTCTCTTACCTCAAGAAATAGCTGGTACTCAAGCTCCATGCTTTTGTCCTGAGCTTCTAATATGAGCGATTCTTTTTCTTTAAGCTCCGGAGTAATATAGCGCTCCGCATTTGTAAGCGTCTGCTTTCTTTCGTACCTTCCTTCAGGTAAATGAGCAATGTTCGCTTTCGTCACTTCAATATAATAGCCGAACACACGGTTGTAACCAATTTTCAGCGATTTGATCCCCGTCTGCTTACGTTCCTCAGCTTCCAACTCAGCAATCCATTTCTTTCCGTTTCTTGACGCATCACGATACTCATCCAGTCGGGCGTGATAACCATCACGGATCATACCGCCTTCTTTAATTGTGATCGGCGCATCTTCGTTTAAGCTTTCTTCAAGAAGCAACCTTAAATTCGGCAGGGGATCTATAGACCGGAACAGGTCATCTACAGCAGGGTGTTTAAATTGTTTCAGTGTTTCCATAATCTCTGGTATCGAAGAAAGCGAATGTTTAAGCTGAATTAAATCTCTTGCATTCACGTTCCCATACGCTACTCTTCCGGCAAGCCTTTCTAAGTCATAAACTGAGGATAATTGCTCCCTGATTGTTTCTCTTTCAAAAAAGTGTTCGAGCAGTCCTTCAAGCTGATCGTGTCTCCCTTTAATATCCTCTTTGAGGAGCAGCGGGCGTTCGAGCCATTTTTTTAACGTTCGCGAACCCATGGCTGTGATCGTATGGTCCATTACGGATAACAGACTCCCCTTTTTACCTTGCTTTCTAAGAGTTTCAACCAGCTCTAAATTTCGTTTAGAATACATATCCAATGACATGTATTTCTTAAGTTCGATCGTTTGAACGGGACGGAGATGATCCAGTGATCTCTTTTGCGTATGTTTGATATATTGAAGCAGCCGTCCAAAGCCTTCGATAAACTTATCGGAATGAATCGATTCGACCAACGGATAAAATTGTTCATCAATCTCGGTGTTATTACTATAAGATATCGTAAAACCTAAACGATCCTTAAACATCTGCTGTTTGGCTTCGTCAAACGATTCATCAACCACAACTTCTTTAACAGGCCTGTTGAACAATTCGCTTAAAACAGCGTCAAATCCATCTGTAACGAGAGCGATGCTATTCTCTCCTGTTGTCAAATCGTTATAGCTGACTGTATAGGTCCCGTCTGAAAATTTAGAGACGGAGGCCAAATAATTATTTTCTTTTTCATCTAACATACTGCCTTCCATTACTGTCCCAGGGGTAATCAACTGGACTACCTCGCGCTTCACTACGCCCTTGGCCGTCCTGGGATCCTCTACTTGTTCACAAATCGCTACTTTGAATCCTTTTTCAATCAATTGCTTTATGTAGTTTTCAGCCGAGTGGTAAGGTACTCCGCACATCGGTATGCGGTCTTCTCCACCACCATCGCGGCTCGTCAGAGTGATTTCAAGTTCACGAGAAGCAGAAAGAGCGTCATCAAAGAACATTTCATAAAAATCTCCAAGTCTGAAAAATAGAAAAGCATCTTTCTGTTCCGCTTTTATTTTTAAATATTGCTGCATCATAGGTGTATATTGTGCCATTCTAAAATCCTCCAAAACGAACAAAATTGATGAAACACATACGTTTTCATCAGATAGAGATATTATATCACATTACCCAAGCCTCCTTGAACGAAAGTCAACTATACAAAAGACTCTGTCAAATCTCAGAATTTATATACGTTCCCTTTTCTAAAAGCGAATCGTTCCCTTTCCCTACTCACTCTCATTAATAACTTAGCATCGAATCTTGCAACGACCAGCTATATTTTCAATCATTCATTAGGAAAGATTAACAACACCTAAAAACATAGGGGCACAAAAAAAATGCCCCGCTGAGTCAGCAAGGACATGAGTATTAATCTTTATGATGGCTGCTGCTGCTACTGCTGCTGCTTGGAAGAAAATCTGTTTCGATACCTGAAAAGTCATCGGATGATAATTCATAATCGAAATCTTCGTGACTATTACAACCGTCTGGATCCACTCGGACACACAACTTTGTTTCACCAATCACATCGACAACAAATTCTCGTTCCACTTCCACGATAATTTTTTGACCTTGAGCTGCAATTTTACACTCCAGACAGTTCGGCTGTTGGACTGCTTTGGCAATGACTTCGAAATCATCGCTGATACAATTTTCATCTTTTACAATTAACGGGACATGGTCACAGTAATTCACACGTTCTGTAACAACCTCTGTCTTCGTATTATCATTATACGAATACCATACGTTGATGTCGTAGCTGCCAGAAACCTCTACATGTTCGCCCTTTTTCTTTGCATTGTAGATATGATTAATGACCCAGCAACCCAGTATACTCGTCGGCCGATGTGAAGGACTGATTGTGTTCGTGGCTTCAACGAATTTTTTTCCTTTTCCACAAACCGCCTTCGTAATAATTTCTCTGTATTCTCGTTCGAAAAATGACATAGGAAACACTCCTCCTTATTCTACCACTCATCCTATGCGGAATTGGGCAAATGGTGAACAATATTCTCGATGGCTTCAGGACGTTTGTATTCCATTCTATGCATCAGCCTATGAAATTGTACAAAAAAAATCCGGCAGATAATTTCTTGTCTGCCGGATTCCTCTATTTAACGGCTGCAAGAGCCATTACTTTTTTTAGTTCCCGTCTCTCCGCTGAGGACATCTCCGCCTGTTGAGCGGATAACTTCATTGGTGACTTCACGAGAAATCGTGCTGGAAACCATTTGTAAAATATCATTAATTACCATCTGGGTATCTTTGAATTCAGCCACAATCGGAATTTCATCTAATTCATCCTGAAGACGATCGATTTCCTTTTCAATTTTCTGCAGCGCTTCGGTTTTTCCGTAGGCCTGAAAATTGACGGCTTGTTTTTGTAAAGCTTTAATTTTTTTAATGTGAGACTGTACTTTCTGGTTCTCGTTGAGTTTCGATTCGATTTGTTTAAAGCGATCGATCTCTTCAATGTCCGCCATCATTTTTGCCAGCTTATGAGCTTCATCAACGACTTGCTTTCTTGTGTATTGAGCCATCTTATTTCACCTCTGCCGTTTCTTCGACCATGACTCCGTTAAGAGACCAGGTTTTCGCTTCGTTTATTTTTACTTTTACAATGCTGCCGATAGAAGAACGCGGTCCAGTAAAATTGACCATTTTGTTCCGTTTCGTATAACCGGCGAGAACTTCTTTATTTTTTTTACTTTCACCTTCGACTAACACTTCAACGATTTCACCTTCATACTCTTTCATGGAATCGGCCGCCTGTTGATTAACGAGCTTATTCAAACGCTGCAGACGTTCTTTTTTCACATCCATGTCGACGTTATCCGTCATCCGGGCTGCAGGAGTTCCTTCACGAGGAGAGTAGATGAACGTATAAGCCGCTTCAAACCCTACTTCTTCTACTAACGACAGCGTATCCTCGAATTGTTCTTCCGTTTCATTCGGGAAACCTACAATGATATCTGTAGTGAGGGTCGCTCCCGGCATAGCCGTGCGAATTTTTTCTACGAGCTTCAAATATTCTTCACGGGAATATTTACGCCCCATGATTTTCAGGATATCCGAGTTGCCGGATTGAACAGGAAGGTGAATATGATCAAGCATATTTCCACCTTTCGCCAACACTTCAATCAAACGATCATCGAAATCACGTGGGTGAGAAGTTGTAAAGCGGACACGAGGAATGTCGATATCTCTTAGTTCATCCATCAAGTCGCCCAATCCATAACCAATATCCAAATCTTTACCATAAGCATTTACATTCTGACCGAGTAAAGTAATTTCTTTGTAGCCTTGAGCAGCTAAGTGGCGAACCTCTTGAATAATATCTTCCGGCAGGCGGCTTCTTTCTTTCCCTCGAGTATAAGGGACGATACAGTACGTGCAGAACTTATCACAGCCGTACATGATGTTTACCCAGCCTTTGATTTTTCCTTTTCGAGATCTCGGAAGGTTTTCTATGATGTCGCCTTCTTTGGACCATACATCGATGACCATTTCTTTATTGAACATCGATTCCTTCACAAGCTGTGGAAGACGATGGATATTATGCGTACCGAAAATCAAATCGATGAATGGGTGTTTTTTAAGGATCCGGTTGACTACGGATTCTTCCTGTGACATACATCCGCACACACCAATAATGAGGTCTGGATTCTCAAGCTTCAAAGGCTTTAAGTGTCCGATTTCGCCAAACACTTTATTTTCCGCATTTTCTCGGATCGCACACGTGTTTAATAATATGATATCTGCTTCTTTCGTATCGTTGGTTGATTCATAGCCCATGTCTTCAAATATGCCTGCCATGACTTCTGTATCATGTTCATTCATTTGGCAACCATACGTACGAATCATGTATTTACGGCCTACTCCGACCCCATCCATATCTTCAGGGATTCTAAAGTCGTAATGGACCTTCACTTCTTCTTTTCTCCGCCTCTGAGCCTTCCTGAGAGATGGAGGCTGATATGTCGTTTCAAAATATTTCATGAAATCTTCGCTGCTTTTTTCCTTTATTCTGTTCAGGTTATCCTGGTCGGATTTTACGTCCGATGGCTCTCCCTGTCGAATTTGGGACATTTCTTTACGCTGTTGTTCGTTCATTGTAATCTCCTTTCAAGCAGAGCTTTCTAACTGTCTTATTATATCAATATTCTGGTCATTTTTTAAGGGAAATGCAGAAATTGTCATGATTCCCTCTTCATTCTAACTAAAAAAAGAGAGCCGCATTCACTGCAGCTTTCTTTTTTAAATAATTCCTAAGTTTTTACCGACTTTTTCAAAAGCTTTCAAAGCTTCCTGAAGCTCTTCTTTAGAGTGCTCAGCGGTCACTATTGTACGGATTCTGCCCTTCCCTTTTTGTACGGTCGGGAAAACGATTCCTTGAGCGAATACGCCTTCCTCGAATAATTCATCTGAGAATTTATGAGTGAGGGCATCGTCGCCGATCATGACAGGAGTAATAGGGGTTTCACTAATACCAATATCAAAGCCTAGCGATTCTAGTTCTTTCTTGAAAAATTTCGTATTATCCCATAATTTATCAATGAGCTCTGGTTCATTTAACAGAACGTCAATTGCCGCATCATTTGCAGCTGTCACTGCCGGGGGATGAGAGGTGCTGAATAAGAACGGTCGCCCTTTATGGATTAAATATTCCCTTAATGTCTTCGTACTCGCTGCGTAGCCGCCAAGGACGCCTATAGCTTTACTTAGCGTACCTACTTGAATATGAACTCTGCCATCCAAACCGAAATGGTTAACGGTCCCTCGTCCATTATCACCTAACACTCCACTGGCATGGGCATCATCCACCATGACTAATGCATCGTATTTCTCACAAAGCTCTACAATTTCTGGCAGTGGTGCAATATTACCGTCCATAGAGAATACACCATCGGTCACAACAAGCCGCGTACGGTAATCGGAACTTTCTTTTAGAGCCTGTTCTAAAGATTCCATATCCACATGCTTGTAAATTTTTCTTCCAGCTTTCGTTAATCGGATCCCGTCGATGATGGAAGCATGGTTCAATTCATCGGAAATCACTACGTCTTTATCCGTTAAAATAGAAGACAAGATTCCCTGATTAGTCGTAAAGCCCGATTGGAAAACAAGTGCCGCCTCGGTATGTTTGAATTTGGCTAACTTTTCTTCAAAATCCTCATGCATTTTCAACGTACCCGCGATCGTGCGTACGGAGCCAGTACCGACACCATATTCTTTATTTGCGATGTCAGCCGCTTCCTTCATCTTTGGGTGGGACGTTAAACCTAAGTAATTGTTAGAAGATAGCTGGATCACTTCCTTACCTTTTATCGTCACTTTGGAGCCTTGTGCCGATTGAAGTGGAATTAGATTTCTGAACGTACCTTCTTCTTTCATTTCATCTAATTGATCTTGTAAATATTCAAATCCTCTCATGGAAATCCTCCTTTAAATTCTTACGGATGTAATACTACTTTACCGCATTTTCCTTCATTCATTAATTGAAAGCCTTTTTCAAATTCTTCGAGCTTAAAATGGTGGGTAATGATCGGTGACACATCAACCTGCCCTGAGTCAAGCAAACGAGATACCTGCTGCCAGGTTTCATACATTTTTCGTCCCGTTATACCCTGAACTGTAATTCCTTTAAATACTATATCGTTTGTAACATCCAAGGTGACCGGATGAACAGGCAGGCTTAGAATTGAAACTCTGCCTCCATTTGTAATCATCTTGAAGCCCTGGTCCATTGCTATAGGATGACCGCTCATTTCGCACACGACATCTACCCCATGGCCGCCGGTGAGTTTTCTCGCTTCTTCTACAGGGTTAAGCTCCCCAGCGTTAATCGTTGAGGTAGCCCCCATTTCTGCAGCGAGGTTCAAACGATATGAATTCAAATCCAAGGCTATGACCTGCGAAGCTCCGGCAGCTTTTGCCACTCCAACCGCCATGAGCCCGATCGGGCCGCAACCTATGACAGCCACGGATTTGCCAGCCACATCGCCGTTTAAAACTGTATGGACAGCATTACCCATCGGCTCCTGAACGGAAGCGATATCCTCAGGCATATTTTCAGGATTCCTCCATAGATTAGCTGCTGGAAGCGCCACATATTCAGCAAAACAACCCTGTGTGTCTACACCTATAATTTTTGTGTTTTCACAAATATGGTATTGTCCTGTTAAACATTGTGGGCAGCTCCCGCAAATAAGGTGAGTCTCCGCACTCACGTAGTCACCCTGTTTGAAATGGGTGACTTTTTTTCCTGTTTCCACGATTTCACCAGAAAATTCATGCCCGAACACATAAGGCGGATGCACTCGGCTCGCGGACCATTCGTCCCAATTATATATATGTACATCCGTCCCGCATATGGATGTGGCTTTTACTTTGATCAACACTTCATCGTCTTTCACATCAGGAATAGGAACTACCTGCAGCTGGGCACCCTCTCCTCGATGATGTTTAACGATAGCTTTCATTTTTCCGTTCACAGTGAACACCTCAACTTTAATAACATACTGAAAATCCATGTTTAATAATATCTTATCATGATATATTTTATGCGCAAGTTTAGTTGTCCACTGTATATAAACAATTGAACATAAATAATGCCGCATCCTTATCATATAAGAATACGGCAGACTTCATTCTTTATTAAAAATTTTTCAACGAGGTTCAATAATCAGCTTAATCGCTGTACGCTCCTCCTCATCGATCATAATATCTGTGAAGGCGGGTATACAGATCAGGTCAATTCCACTGGGCGCTACAAACCCTCTAGCAATCGCTACAGCTTTAACAGCCTGGTTAAGTGCACCTGCTCCAATGGCCTGCATTTCGGCCGATCCTCTTTCTCTTACAACGTTTGCCAAGGCTCCTGCTACTGAATTAGGTACGGATTTAGCTGATACTTTTAATACTTCCATTACTAGCTCCTCCTTCATTCACTATAGTTGTTCCATAACCACTATATTCTTGGAGTTGTAGAATATTCCCTTTTCATTATGAAGGAACTTTTCGCAAAATTCAAATAATCACTCGAAGAACGGTCGATCATCATTGATTTGAATTCGCTTTACGCTAGTTGCTTGTCCAGATTGATCATCAATATCTACTAAAAATCCGCTTAGTTGAGTCCGCCCTTCTTTCGGGACCTCAAACCTTACCGGAAGATTGGTTAAAAAGCGTTTCATAACGGCTTCACGCTCCATACCTAAAATCCCGTCATATGGACCTGTCATTCCAACATCCGAGATGTAGGCTGTCCCTTTTGGTAATATCCGCTCATCTGCAGTTTGAATGTGAGTATGAGTGCCTACATTCACACTCACTCGTCCATCCACATACCAGCCCATCGCCTGCTTCTCGCTCGTCGCTTCCGCATGGAAATCCAAGAAAATAACCGGAGTTCTTCTTTTAGCTTCCTCAATTAATTCATCAATTTTTCGGAAGGGATCATCATTTGGGGAGAGAAAAGTGCGGCCTTGTAAATTGATGACAGCAATTTCAGCTTTCGGGGTTTTAACAAATGTCAAACCTTTTCCTGGAGTACCTTCTGGAAAATTAGCCGGGCGTACGAGGTAATCAGCATGATCGATAAAATCGAAAATTTCTTTTTTGTCCCAAGCATGGTTGCCTAAAGTAACTGCTTGAGCACCCTGCTCTAAAAATTTGCGGTAGATTTTTTCTGTTATTCCTTTACCTGCAGCCGCATTTTCTCCATTAATGATCGTTACGGAAGGCTGAAATTTGCTCTTTAGCTTTGGTAAATATTCAGTTACCATATCTCTGCCTGGTGAACCTACGACATCTCCTATAAATAATACTCTCATTTGTGTGTCTCCTTTAATATGGGATGAAACGAAAATGAAGCGGCCATTTAAGACCGCTTCAATTTATTTCGCGTATTCCACTGAACGTGTTTCTCGTATAACTGTCACTTTTATATGACCCGGGTAGTCAAGTTCATCTTCTATTCGATTACGAATATCCCGAGCTAAACTGGTAGCTGACAGATCGTCAATTTCATCAGGGCGTACCATGATTCTCACTTCACGTCCTGCTTGAATAGCGAAAGATTTTTCTACGCCTTCATAAGACTCAGATATCTCCTCTAGCTTCTCTAAACGTTTGATATAATTCTCTAACGTTTCACTTCGGGCGCCAGGGCGGGCTGCTGATAACGCGTCCGCTGCAGCGACAAGGACAGCAATAACAGAAGTCGGCTCTTCATCACCGTGGTGGGAAGCGATCGAGTTGATCACAACCTCATGTTCTTTGTATTTGGTAGCAAGTTCTTTACCAATTTCTACGTGACTTCCTTCAACTTCATGATCGATGGCTTTTCCAATATCATGAAGCAACCCTGCTCGTCGTGCCAGATTTTCATCTTCACCGAGCTCAGCCGCAAGCAAGCCAGATAGATAAGCTACTTCGGTTGAATGTTTCAAGACGTTCTGCCCATAGCTCGTACGATATTTCAATCGACCTAGAATCTTAACAAGGTCAGGATGTAAGCTGTGGACTCCTACTTCAAATGTCGTCTCTTCACCGACTTCCCGAATATAATCATCGACTTCTCTTCTAGACTTATCGACCATTTCTTCGATTCTAGCCGGGTGGATGCGGCCATCCTGAACGAGTTTTTCTAAAGCCATACGAGCTGTTTCTCTACGAATGGGATCGAATCCTGACAGGATAACAGCCTCTGGGGTATCATCAATAATTAGATCAATACCAGTTAATGTTTCTAACGTACGGATATTTCTTCCTTCACGACCGATAATGCGGCCTTTCATTTCATCGTTCGGCAAGTTCACTACTGAAACTGTTGTTTCAGCTACGTGGTCTGCCGCACAACGCTGAAGGGCAAGTGAAAGAATACTTTTTGCTTTTTTATCCGCTTCTTCCTTGGCGCGATTCTCAGCTTCTTTGATCCTTAAGGCTGATTCGTGAGAAACCTCTTGTTCCACCCGTTCAAGTATAACTTGTTTAGCCTGGTCAGCAGTTAAGCCCGAGATGCGTTCAAGTTCAGCTTGTTGCTCTTGAAGCATAGCTTTCACTTTGCTTTCCATTTCTTCAATTTGTTGTTGTCTTTCGGCAAGAGTCTCCTCTTTCTTTTCGAGTGATAAATCACGTTGGTCGAGTGTTCCACTCTTACGATCAAGATTCTCTTCTTTCTGTGTTAAGCGATTTTCGGTCTTCTGCAGCTCCATGCGGCGCTCTCGAATATCATTCTCTGCTTCCTGCCGGAATTTCTGATTTTCATCTTTCGCTTCTAACAGAGCTTCCTTTTTAGCAGACTCTGCATTTCGACGACCTTCCTCGACTATTTGTTTCGCAAGGTCTTCAGCACTTGATATCTTTGCTTCCGCAATAGATTTCCGAATAAGGTAACCAACAACAGAACCGATGATAAGGGCAAGCAAAATGAAGATGATGGATAACATATCCATAGTTTCACCTCCTCTTGCTATAAACTTGGTCCGCTTGTCGGCATGTACAAACGATTCATTTTCAGTTTCATTACATTGAAATAAAAAAGGTATAAATATGAAAATGATACACATTCATTTTATGCTTGAAGTGTGCTAATGTCAAGGAACCATCAGAGTCTTCAGAGCCTGAGAAAGAAAATTCTGAAAAATACGTCCATTGCGCAATGCAAAAAAACAGCAGCCTGTTCATAAATTCTTTTAAGAATTATAGAAAAGGCCCCTGTTCTTTAAAAAATGAGTACGATTAAACGTCTAAGGATTCCTGGCTTTCTTCCTTAGATTGTTTATCAGCCGGAGCTTCATCCATACCATGGTGCGTACGAACCAATCCTTTGATTTCATCGTATACTTCTTTGTTCTCTTTCAGGTATTGCTTAGCGTTTTCACGCCCTTGTCCCATACGGTCATTATTGTAAGAGTACCATGAGCCGCTTTTTTGGACGTAATCAAGATCGGAAGCAATATCAAGAAGCTCTCCTTCTTTAGAAATTCCTTCGCCATACATAATATCCACTTCCGCTTGTTTAAATGGAGGGGCCACTTTGTTTTTCACAACTTTCAGCCTTGTTTTGTTCCCTACCATTTCGTTCCCTTGTTTCAATGTTTCAGCACGGCGTACTTCTAAACGGACAGATGAATAGAATTTCAGCGCACGACCGCCAGGAGTAGTTTCCGGGCTTCCGAACATTACGCCGACTTTTTCACGGATCTGGTTAATGAAGATTGCTGTTGTTTTTGATTTACTTATGGCTCCAGAAAGTTTTCTCAAGGCCTGGGACATCAAACGAGCTTGCAAACCAACGTGAGCGTCACCCATTTCCCCTTCGATCTCTGCTTTAGGTACAAGAGCAGCTACAGAATCGATGACTACCATATCTACGGCACCTGAACGCACAAGTGCTTCAGCGATTTCAAGAGCCTGCTCTCCCGTATCAGGTTGTGATAACAGAAGCTCTTCAATATTTACTCCAAGTGCACGGGCATATGTTGGATCAAGTGCATGCTCTGCGTCGATGAATGCTGCAGTGCCACCCTTGCTCTGCGCTTCAGCGATAGCATGTAACGCTACTGTTGTTTTACCTGATGATTCTGGTCCATATATTTCAACGATCCTTCCGCGCGGATATCCACCCACTCCTAGTGCTACGTCAAGGGCGAGCGATCCACTTGAGACCGTACTTATCCTTTGTCCTTCGTTTTCTCCAAGTTTCATTATAGAACCTTTACCGAATTGTTTTTCAATTTGTCTTAATGCCATATCTAACGCTTGCTTACGATCACTCATAATATTCCCCTTTCAAAAATTACTAATCTAATCATAACTTGTTTTTGATGATTTGCCAACTAAAAAGCGAATAAATGTTCCCGTTTTCTTATGAGACCTATTATAATAAGAAATGAAGAATCGCCTCTTAAAAAAATCAAAAATCTCCTATAAAAGGAGATCATTTTTGTAATTTTAGTTTATGGAAAAGAAGTTCATACGCTTTGATCACCGCGCGGCTCCGTATCTTATCCCGGCTCCCATCGAAATGGCAACGGTGGACATCAGGTGCTTTCCCGCCTATTTTCACCCCGATAAATACGAGACCTGGTTCATGGTCTTCACTTTGACTAGGTCCTGCTACACCTGTAAAGCTGACCGCTATATCTACATTTAACAGGGATTGTGCCTGCGCTGCCATAGAAGCTGCACATTCTTCACTCACTGTTCCATATTGTTCGATTACATGTGCAGGAACTTTGATGATCGATTGTTTAGCAGCAGGCGTATAGGCTACCAATCCACCTTCACATACGGCAGAGGCTCCCTCTAGTTGAATCATACGCTCGATGAATTTTCCGCCGGTGAGACTTTCTGCCGAACCCAGCTTCGCACCGCCTTGAACGAGCAGATCTTGCACGGCTTCCTCTATCGTAATCGTATCACTGCCAAAGTAATATTCCCCTACACGTTCGAGAATAGTATGTTTCATAGAAGCGATTTTCACCTCGGCATCAGTTCCTGACGCTGTGACTCTTATCGCCACGTCTCCTTCTCCTGCTAATGGTGCGATCGTCGGGTTTGATTGATTGGAAATCAAATCTGACAGCTCGCTTTCCAAAGTAGATTCACCGATACCGATAAACCGGAGCATTTCGGATTTGATTTCAGTTTCTAAATGGTACTTCTTTATTAAATAAGGAAAAACATGAGCGGCCATCAAATATTTCATTTCAGACGGCACACCAGGAAGAAATACAAATGTCGTGGCGTTATACTGAACGATTTGCCCTGGCGCCATTCCTTCATTATTTTCTAAAACTTCAGCATTTTCAAGCACAAGTGCTTGTTTGCGGTTATTACTTGTCATCGTTTTATTGTTTTTAATGTAGTATCCTTCAACCTTTTCCATTGTAGCTCTGTCTTCTACCAACTTTTGACCAAAAAGATGACTGGCTGCATCTCTAGTCATATCATCTTCTGTCGGTCCTAGTCCCCCTGTGACCAGAACTACGTCTGATCTACTGCTCGCTTGATCGAACGCAGCAACCACTCGATCGAAATTATCCCCGACTACACTGTGAAAGTAAACGGAGGCGCCATAATGTGCTAACTCCTTAGAAATCCACTGGGCATTCGAATTTGCAATTTGTCCTAATAAAAGCTCTGTTCCTACAGCGATAATTTCTGTTCTCATTTTGAATCTCTCATCACGTGCCAGTTTTTCGCGAAATAATCATAACCAGAGTAAACAGTTATAATTAAAGCTGCATATAAGCTGATGAGCCCTAATGGAAAATCAAGATAGGCGAAAGGCCAGTTATGAAGCAGCAATAAAGAAACAGCGATAATTTGAATCCACGTTTTCAATTTACCCATTTGACTTGCCGCTAACACGCTTCCGTCACCTGCTGCTACTAAACGAAGACCAGTTACTGCAAATTCTCTGCTGATTATCAGAATGACAATCCATGCGGGGGCAAGACCAATCTCAACTAGTAGAATCAGCGCTGCGCTGACGAGCAGCTTATCGGCTAAAGGATCGAGAAACTTACCGAGGTTTGTTACCAGGTTGTACTTTCTGGCTACATATCCGTCAATCCAATCTGTCGTAGAAGCAATGATAAATAATAGCGCGCCAGCTAAGTGAGCGACAGGGAGTTCCCTATCCCCCATTTGAATTTCTCCCCAGTTAAAAGGGACGCTCATCAATATAATAAATACGGGTATCAACAATATTCTGGAAATCGTTATCTTATTAGGTAAATTCATCTTTTCATTACACTCCTTAGGCTCCATGTAGAAAGCTGCCCTTACGGAATAAGGAAGTATCCCTTCCTTGCCCCATGAAAGGACAGCTTCACTTTTTCCATTTATTCAAATTGGATAAGCAGCTTCTGGGTCAGATTATCGGTTGGGAACTCGATTTCTTCTCCATTCACCATCACCGTCATGCCAGGGGCAGAACCTGTACGAACATACACTTCAGTATAATCACTTATATCCATGTTGATTTCTTCATCATCCTGGGAATAGTTTCTTGCATCCGCAAGGCTCTCCCCGTCTTTAGGTGCATTTAATTCTAAATAAGTTTCTGCATTAAATTCAATTGTTAACTCTCTTTCTTCAGCTCCCGACACATTATACACATGCTCAGGAAATTGTCCTGCACCTGTTTCTTCTAAAGAAAATTCCAACTCTTGATCTTGATTATCTTCTGTTTCAATTTCTTCTGCAACTTCTTCAGAACTGTTTTCTTCATCCGCTTCCTCTTCTGATGAATCCTCTTCTCCGCCTGACGAACTATTTTCTTCGTCCTGACTCTGATCGTCTTCCACGGAAGGGTCCGTTACGTTTACTTGATCTTGACTCATTTCGTCATCATTTGCGCTATTGTTGGAATTGGACAACTGCAAGATGAAAAACCATACGGCAAATAATAATCCTACAACTAAGAAAACGGTCAAAATGGTAGGGAAAGATTTGGCGAATCCCCCGCCGCTTGAAGGGTTTTTTTCACTTTTTGACTGTTGCACCCGGCTGTAGGTGATCACTTGTTCTTCTTCATTAGACGGAAGTTCACTTTTATGTTCCTCCATTACTTGCTCAGGATCTAATCCTACAGCAGAAGCATACTCTCTAATGAAAGCTCGGGTGTAAAACTTTCCAGGTAGTGTACCAAATTCGTTGTTTTCAATGGCTTGTAAATACCTTTTTTGGATTTTTGTAGTATTTTGCACCTCTTCAAGGGTCAACTTCTTCGATTCCCTGGCTTCCCTTAATTTTGAGCCTATCTCCATTTGTAACACCATCCAATTATTTAAAAATCAAACATTGAAAACCCGTCCGTTGTCTTCGCCTCTTTCTCTACAGGTTCATAAGTGATTTCCTCGTCCTCATTGTTCCTTAATTCAATGATATAATCGAAATCGCTCATTTTATATTCCGTTTCCTGCACGAAAATATCCGGGTGCTCAATCACCTTTGTTGCTGGAAGACGCATAATTTCACGCACTAATTGCCAATGCTGCTCACTGGCTCTTTTTGCTGAAACGACGCCGTCAATGATGTACAAGTTATCTTCGTTGTATTCTTCATCAATCAGTTGATTGCGGACGGTTTGTTTAAGTAAAGTACTGGAAACGAACAGCCACCTTTTGTTAGCACAAACACTTGAAGCTACTACAGATTCCGTCTTACCTACACGGGGCATCCCGCGTATCCCAATTAACTTATGCCCCTTTTTCATAAACAATTCTGCCATGAAATCAACGAGCAATCCTAAATCTTCACGATTGAACCGGAACGTTTTCTTATCGTCTATATCCCTATGTATGTAACGACCATGCCTCACAGCTAATCGATCTCGTAGTTTAGGCTTACGTAATTTCGTTATTTTAATCGTATCCATCGTGTTTAAGATGGAGCGAAGCCTGACAATTTGATCTTCATCCTGGCAAAGAAGCAGCATCCCACGGTGTGAGTCTTCCACACCGTTGATCGTGACGATATTAATCGCCATCATCCCAAGCAAAGATGAAATATCACCAAGAAGACCCGGACGGTTATACTGTATTTCATACTCTAAATACCATTCTTTTTTTTCCATGGTACAACTCCTTAGGAAAATGTCGAAATTTGTAATAAAATTAACCTTGCATAGTCTCTTCATATATCATAAATGATTTTTTATGAATAAGAAAGGCTGGATACGGATTTAGTAAAAAAACCGCACAGGGAATGTACCTGTACGGTTTTTTCACAAATTATGATTGTGTTCCTTCGTTCTGAACGAGTTTCACCATCATATTAGCAATCGCGTGCTGTTCCTGTTGGTCAGCCACATTCCAAAGTTCACGCAATACAGCTTCTTGATCGTTCTGAGCTTCAACTTCTGTAGCCAGATACCCACCAATTTCGTAAGCCAATTCTGAAACCGCTTGCTGATCCATTCCCTGGCCTTCCGCCTGGTGCAAACGGTCACCAAGAAAATCTTTCCAAGACTCAAAGTTATTAAGTACAGACATGACGTCTACCTCCTCAAGATGATGTTTCACCATTAGTATGAGATGAGGTGACAAAAATTATGCACATAATCTTTTTAATACCAACCCCCATTAATTTTAAGCACATGGCCTGTAATATAACTCGACTGTTCCTGAAGTAGATACTTGATGCCTTCCGCTACTTCTCCACATTCCCCGGCTCTGCCTAAAGGGATGTCTTGGAAAATGGCCATTGTCTCATCCTTCGTGAACGATTGGTTCATCTTAGTTGCTATGAATCCAGGGGTCACGGCATTCACTCTTATTTTGCTTGGAGCCAGTTCTTTAGCTAAAGCTTTCACAAAACTGATCTGCGCCCCTTTGACTGAGCTGTAAACCACTTCGGTACTTGCACCTTCTTCCCCCCAAACGGAAGATACGACGACAATATTCCCTTGTTTTCTTTGAACCATATGCGGAATCAGTTTTTTTGTTATCATCCATAATGATTTCAAGTGAATATGATAGTACTCATCCATTTCCAGAGGTGTGACATCCTGCATTAATTTGACTGAATGATTACCTGGAGTAAAAACAAGCATATCCCATTCATCAGGAATTTCTTCTAGAAAGAATTCTATACCTTCATTTGTAGAAAGATCTCCGAAATAGGAACTAATCCATCTGTCTTTTGGGATAAGCCCCTCCAATTCCTTCGCTTTTTCATAATTCGAATGATAATGAACAGCTACATTAATTCCTGCTTCTGCGATTTTTAAAGCTGTGGCTGCTCCAATATCACTGCTTCCGCCAATGATCAAACATCGTTTTGTCATTGCTCTTGTGGTTTCACTTGGAAAACGGAAATTCTATCGTCCTTGATCCAATGCTCTACATATTGGTCCGCGTCTTCTGCCGACAGCGATTCAATTACTGGTAGGACATCGAATAAATCTACACCTAACGTATGGTAATGAGTAAATTGGTTAGCTATGAACTCAAGAGAATTCAAAGCTCTCATGAATTGACCAATTTTCTTCCTCTTCATTCTCGTGAAATCTTCTTCTGAAATTTTCTTTTCTTTAATGGAATGAAGCATTTCCTTCAATCTGGCAGCCAGTTCATCAGGCTTTCTTGAATCGCCGCCGAGAATTGTAAATCCAAACTGTCTGTCAAGCTCCGTTTCAAACTGAAAGCTGTCGTCGATCAAATCAGCTTGATATAACTCATCATAAAACTCCCCGCTTCTCGAGAAATAAAAATCAAGGATCATACCTGAAATCAACTCTGCGCGCAGAAGTTCCTCACCATTTAAAGAAGAAACATCTTCTTTAACACCCACCATGGCTTTGGCTGTCGTTACAGGCATTGTAATAGAACCTTCCGCCTTCGCCACAGATTTGGGCTCGTCTGGATAAGAGCGTTCTATTTCGGGTATTTCTTTAAAGTCTTTATTGTCCTGGTTCGTCCTTATTTGCTCCATCATTTCCTCAGGGTTGAAATTTCCTGCCACAAATAAAACCATGTTAGACGGATGATAAAACGTTTCATAACAAGTATAAAGGTCATCTTTAGTAATCTCTTGAATGGAGTCTACAGTTCCAGCGATATCGACTTTAACTGGATGTTTTTCATACAGACTTTGTATCGTTCCGAAAAACGCTCTCCAATCAGGCTGATCATCATACATTTTAATCTCTTGAGCTATAATACCTTTTTCCTTGTCCACCGATTCTTTTGAGAAATAAGGATCCTGCACAAAATCGAGAAGTGTTTCTACATTTTTTTCAATCTGACTCGTTGCGGAAAATAAGTAGGCAGTCTTCGTAAAAGAAGTGAAAGCGTTCGCTGAAGCCCCAAGCTTCGTAAAATCCTGAAAGACGTCACGATCTTCTTTTTCGAACAATTTATGCTCAAGAAAATGAGCAATCCCTTCCGGAACGGTAACTTTTTCATTTTTTCCTATCGGAGTAAACGTTTGATCGATGGAACCGTAATTGGTCGTAAAAATACCATATGTTTTTGCAAGCTCTGGCTTCGATAGAAGAAATACTTGTAACCCATTATCCATTTTTTCTCGGAAAACCGATTCATTCAATTGTTCATATACTAATTCTTCCATTATTATTCCCCTCCCTCTTGACTTGTTAAGAAGTAAATCGTATCTAATTGTATTTTTTCAGCTACTTTTATAATGTCTTCTTTTTTCACATTACGTATATTCTCGATAAGCTCTTCAGCAGGTATGTCCTTACCTGATAGAGTCTGGTGATATAAAACTTCGATTAGCCCATTCGCATTGTCCATCGTTTCTTGAAGCTGATTGATGACTTGTTCCTTAGAATCTTCCACTTGATCGTCAGTGAAATCCCCTGACTCCATCGCTTTCATTTGTTCTAAAATAATTGATTTCGCCTGATCGTAATCTTTTGGATCCACACCGCTGAACACGAGCAACAACCCTTTATGGCTTTCGAATCTAGAAGCCGCATAGTAAGCTAGGCTATGCTTCTCACGGACATTCATGAACAGCTTAGAACTTGGAAACCCTCCATATATACCATTGAAGACTTGTAGTGCATAATAATCAGGGTCACCGAATTTAATGTTTGTCCGGTACCCTATGTGAAGCTTCCCTTGATTCACGTCATCTTCTTCGACAATTTCCTTTGCTTCTATTGAACCGGTAAGCTCGGAATGCTTATGGTCATCTGCATTTTCACTTGAATCTCTAGTGAAATATTGGTCAGCCAGTTTTTCGATTTCAGTTTGGTCCACGTCTCCACTAATGTATACGTCCAACAAATCACGATTAATCATCGCTTGATAATACTCATATAAAGTTTGGGCAGTGATCTGCTCAAAATCTTCCAAGTATCCATGCACATGAAGCGCGTACGGCTCGTCTTTGCACATGTGATCGATCAGCCTCATATTAGCATAGCTCATCTTGTCATCTTTAATGGATTTGATTTTCTGCTCTAATGTCTGCTTTTCGCGGGCAACGATCGATTCATCAAACGCACCGTTTTCAACTTTAGGATCGAACAGCACATCACTGAAGATTTGTAACGCGTTCTCCAGGATAGGCTCCTGGTTTTTCAAGTACACTTCGTTAACAACTTCCATCCGAAAAGAAAGCACGTGGTTTTCACCTTTTTTCGATCCATCACTGGAAAATCCGGTGCCGTATAAGTTCTCGAGTGCCGACTGGAGAGTTCTTACATTAGGAAGCTGCTGTGTTGCTTTTTGTAAAACAGAAGGCAGCAGGGCACGTTCTGTAATTCCTTCTCGTTTCATTGGAGCTTTCAGCTTTGCAACAATGGATATGGTCTTATATTTTTTACTAGGTAAAATATGTAATCGGTATCCTTTTTTCTCAACTACTGTTTCTTTAGAAATCTTCATGGTCATCCTCCTCATTTTTTCATATCTATTATGCACACTTCTGTTTTTATTCATGCCTTCTCTCCTAATTAATATGCTAAGGGAAAGCGGTAAAAAAGTAAAAAATAAAAGCCCGGCAGCTAGGCACGGGCTTTATTTGAATTATCGACTACCCTTCACATAAGCCTCTCCTAGAGATTTAGGAGCTTCCGCCCGGCCGATGAATCCAGCCAAAGCAAGGATAGTCAATACGTACGGAGCAATCAATAGAAACACTTGTGGTACATCAGCCAGAAGAGGAATCCCTGAACCGACTACACTCAAGCTTTGAGCAAATCCGAAGAATATCGCAGCGCCCATAGCTCCAAGTGGATGCCATTTGCCGAAAATAACTGCCGCAAGTGCCATGAAGCCTTGACCAACAATCGTCGACTGAGAAAAGTTCATAGCAATAGTTAAAGCGAAAACCGCACCGCCAAGACCTCCTAGAGCACCCGACATCATGACGGCGACGTATCTCATTCCATACACATTGATACCATTCGTATCAGCTGCCATCGGGTGTTCACCGACAGACCTTAAACGGAGACCGAACGACGTCTTGAATAACACGAACCAGACGACAAACGCCAGGATGATAGCTAAATAGGACGTTGTATACATTCTTGAAAAAAACATCGGTCCTATTATTGGGATATCACTTAATAACCAAACATCACTCGTATAAAAAGGTCGGCTTACCATATCTGTCTGACCTTTGTCATACCACTGCTTCGTCAAAAAGACTCCGATTCCTAAAGCCAGGAAGTTGATGGCCACTCCACTGACGACCTGATCCGCTCTAAGTGTTACGGAAGCCACAGCGTGAGTCAATGCAAATACTGCTGAAACGACCATGGCAGCGAGTATCGAAACCCACGGCGTCCAGGAACCGAGCACATCAGCAAAAGTTAAATTGAATACAATCCCTACAAATGCTCCCATCACCATTAATCCTTCAAGACCGATATTAATTACACCAGAGCGTTCGCTTAATACTCCGCCAAGAGCTGTAAAGATTAAAGGAGCTGCAAAAAATAGCGCCTGGGGGATAATAGACTGTAATATATCAAATAGATTCATTTATTTCCCCTCCTTTTTAAAGCGCAGGATGAACCAGCGAATCATGTAACTTGAAGCGACGAAGAAAATAATTAGAGCAATAACAATTTCTACAAGCTCCGTAGGCACTCCAGCTACTGTCGGCATGTTGAGAGCCCCTATTTTTAGAATTCCGAATAAGAAAGCTGCTAACACTACACCTAGAGCTGCATTAGCTCCCAATAAAGCGACAGCAATACCTTCGAATCCTATATTAGTAAAACCGGATTTAGAAGCCAGATATCCATAAGTCCCCAATCCTTCCATAGCACCCGCGAGTCCTGCAAAAGCTCCAGAAATCATCATGGCAAGGATGATGTTTTTACTCACGCTCATCCCAGCATAATTGGAAGCGAAAGGATTATAACCTACGGATCGAAGCTCAAAACCACGTGAGGTCTTATTTAGAATAAACCACATAACTAAAGCCATAAACAATGCAATTAATATTCCATAATGCATTCGGGAATAAAAAGTCATTTCAGCCAGCCAAGTTGAAGCCAGGGAAGCCGAATCAGCTATGTTTTCTGTCTGATCTTCTCCATCAGTAATCACGTGTCGAACAATAGCATTTGTCGTGTAAAGAGCAATGTAGTTCATCATAATTGTTACAATAACTTCATGAACCCCAAGTTTAGCTTTTAAAATACCGGGTATAAAACCCCAGAATGCACCAGCTGCAGCGGCTGCAATGATGGCTAAAGGCAGGTGGATGGCCATTGGCAGGTCGAAAGCGACACCTACCCATACTGAAGCAAGCCATCCGACAAATACTTGACCTTCCACGCCAATATTCAATAGTCCTGTCCGCAAAGCGAAGGCTACTGCTAAACCTGAAAGAATATAAGGGGTGACCATTCGAATGGTCTCTCCAAAAAAGTAGCTGTCCCCAAATGCCCCTTCCCATAATGCCCCATAACCGGCAATGGGATTATAACCAAAAATAAGCATAATGACCGCTCCGGAAAGCAACCCGAGAATCACCGATATAATTGGGATCAATATATTAATCATTCGGTTTGTAAACACTATTCTGCACCCGCCTTCTCAGTTGAATTACCAGCCATCAGCAAGCCTAATTCCTGTTCATTCGTCTCTTCAGGTTTCACTTCTGCAATGATCTGTCCATCAAACATGACGGCTATTCGATCGCTCAAGTTTAATATTTCATCCAATTCAAAGGAAAGCAGCAAAACAGCTCTTCCTTTATCTCTTTCTTCGATCAACTTGCGATGAATGAATTCGATCGCTCCGACATCTAAGCCGCGGGTAGGCTGTGCGGCAACGATCAAGTCAGGCGAACGATCTATTTCCCTGCCGATGATTGCTTTCTGCTGATTACCACCAGACAAAGCACGAGCTTTCGTCATTTCACTTGGGGTACGCACATCATATTCTTTAATAAGACTCTTAGCTTTTTCATAGACATTTTTGAAGCTCATGACTCCTTTATTAGAAAACGGCTTCTGATAATAGGTTTGTAAAACCATATTGTCCCCGATTGGAAAGTCCAGAACGAGCCCGTATTTGTGACGATCCTGAGGAATATGAGAAATTCCCGACTGCGTCACTTTTCTCGTAGAAAGGTTGGATATTACCTTATTGTGAAGGGAGACGGTGCCGGACTCTGTTTTTCTAAGACCAGTAATAGCCTCGATAAGTTCTGACTGACCATTTCCGTCTATTCCGGCGATTCCGACGATCTCCCCGGCTCTTACTTCAAGGTTTAATCCTTTCACCATATTGACGTTTCTGAAGTCTTTTACATAGAGATCTTTGACCGATAGATACGTATCCTGTGGTGTTGAAGGCTGCTTTTCTGTTGTAAAGCTGACTTCACGGCCTACCATAAGTGAAGCAAGTTCGTTAGGGTTCGTTTCATTTACTTTTACCGTGCCTATCCCTTCGCCTTTCCGTATGACGGTACAGCGGTCACAGACTTCCATAATTTCTTTAAGTTTGTGCGTAATGAGAATGATGGATTTTCCTTCTTTGACTAAGCTCTTCATAATGACGATCAGTTCTTTTATTTCCTGTGGGGTCAGCACAGCCGTCGGCTCATCAAAGATTAGGATATCCGCACCTCGATAAAGAGTCTTCAATATTTCTACTCTTTGCTGCATGCCCACCGAAATGTCTCTGATCTTAGCTTTAGGATCGACATTTAAACCGTATTTTTTAGATAACTCAGCTACTTCTTTTTCTGCTTTCCGTATATCAACTGATAAACCTTTACGAGGCTCACTGCCAAGTACAATATTTTCGGTAACCGTAAACGTGTCTACTAACATAAAGTGCTGGTGGACCATTCCGATACCCAGGCGATTTGCCACATTAGGATCGTTGATCTTCACTTTCTCGCCTCGAACTTTTATTTCACCTTTTTCCGGCTGATAAAGGCCAAATAAAACGTTCATGAGAGTGGATTTTCCCGCTCCGTTTTCACCTAATAACGCATGAATTTCTCCCTTTTGAACTTGGAGAGTAATATTGTTATTGGCCACGATACCCGGGAATTCTTTTCGAATATTCAACATTTCAATAATATAATCCATTTTCCCACCCGCCCCTTTTACTATCATCTTTTTCTCTTGCATTTGTCGTAAAAAATCATCAAATGAAGAGGTCCGGAATACTTCTCTTCATTTGATGATTTTCATAAAACTATAGGGTTAGCCAAACTAACCCTATAGAGCATGATTTTCTTATAGAGAGCTTTCGTACTCTTCTAATTCTTCATCAGTACTAGGCACTGTAATATCACCATTAGAGATCTGTTCTTTCCAAGATTCGATCTCTGAAAGAATATCTTCGGTCATCGCATCTTCATTCGTTTGCGCAATGCTGATAGCATCATCTTCAAGACCATATTCCACTACTTCTCCACCAGGGAAGTCGCCTTCCATCGTTTGTGTAGCAATTTCGTTTACAGCTACATCTACACGTTTAACCATTGAAGTTAGTGTTACGTTGTCATCCCCAATAGCGCCTTCTTCATGCTGATCACGGTCAACACCGATGACCCAGACTTGCTCATCTGGATTGTTCTGCTTAATATCTTTAGCTTGAGCAAACACACCGTTACCAGTTGCACCTGAAGCATGATAAATGACGTCAATGTCATTGTTATACATGTCGGAAGCAATCAGCTTTCCTTTATCAGCTGCAGCAAAGCTTTCCGCATATTGAATATCAATTTCAATATCTGGGTTAATTGATTTAGCGCCAGCCACATAACCTGATTCAAACTTTCTGATTAAACTTCCGTCTTCTCCTCCGACGAAACCGATTTTGTCAGTTTCAGTTTTTAGAGCAGCAGCCACACCAGCTAAGAAAGAACCTTCTTGTTCTTTGAAAGTGATGCTTACGATATTTTCAACTTCAGAAACGGAATCAACTAGACCGAAGTTTGTGTCCGGGTTTTGTTCAGCCACTTCTTCCAGAGCTGGCTGCAGTAAGTATCCGATACCATAAATAAGATCATAATCTTGACGCACAAGACGGCTTATGTTTGTAGTGTAGTCACCTTCACTGTCCGACTGGGCGTAGTCATAACCTTCGCCTTCTTCAAGACCGTTTTCTTCCCCAAAGGCTTGTAAGCCTTCCCATGAAGACTGGTTGAAAGATTTGTCATCGACTCCGCCTACGTCTGTGACCATGGCTACAGAAAAGTCTTCAGACGATTCTTCTCCATCTTCACTAGACCCTTCACTATCGCCACCATCTCCACTTGACTCCCCATCATCCGAAGATCCGCAAGCAGCGAGCACAAAACCGATTGACAACAATAAAGCTAACATTAATAGAAAACGACGATTTTTCAAAAACAACTCCCCCTAAATTTGTTAATATTAAAAAAATTCAAAAATCTAAAATTTTTTAGACTTCTAACAGCCAAACTCACCTCCTTAAAATTCAAGAAAAAATTTAAACTCTTTTTCTTAAAACATGAAAGCTAAACTTGTCCGCACGAAAATAATTAGAAGATAAAAGCACAGGTTCATCTTCTTTTGTATAATGCATTTGTTTAAGTAATAGTAAAGCCTGGTCTGGCTCGCAATTTAAAATGGGGGAAATTCTTTCGTGATAACCAATGGGTTCAATGTCTGTTACTGCATAACTGATAGATTTGCCTGTGTATCTTTCTAATATACCAAACAATGAATCTGCTTCTCGTACTTGGTCTAGGGGAATAAGTCCATCTGGAATTCGGTCCTTACAATAAACTACTGGCTGCTGGTCTGCAGTTCTTACGCGTTCGACTTTAGCAAGTTTATGTAAGGAGACTGGGGAAAATCGGTTTCTTTCATCTTCTGTGGGTTCTATAAGTTCGGCCGATAAATATTGTGAGCCGGGAGTCATCCCTGATTTACTAATCATCCCTGTCACACTATCTAATTCTTCGATACCTGAAGTAAACACTGGTTTAGGGTTTACAAATGTCCCTACACCGTGTCTTCTTGTCACTATGCTTTCCTCTTCTAAAATTCTTAATGCTTCTCTTAAAGTAGCTCTTGAGACTCCTAAAGATTTAGAAAGCTGAAATTCTGAAGGAAGTTTTTCTTTTTCTAAGTATAACCCTTTTTCTATATCATGTTTAATTTGCTCGATCACTTGAAGGTACAAGTGACGAGTATCTTGTCTGATCGACATAACCTTCACTCCAAGTCTATTTGCCTATAGGTAAGAGATCTGACATCTGACGTTTGACACATCATATTCGAGAATAATATAACACTTATCTACAAATAAATAAATAGAATTAGGACATATTTATCTAAAATAGTTCATGTTTTTATTAAGTTGGAATATTCCTATTATTAAAATAATGTAAAAAAACTGGCGCTTTAAAAGCACCAGTTTAACTTTCTTCTACCGTTTGCGAAACTAGTACGGTTCTTGGCTTGCTTCCTTCATAAGGACCGACCACTCCGTTGTCTTCCATTGCATCTATCAACCTAGCTGCTCTCGTATATCCTACCCTGAATCTTCTCTGAATCATTGAAACACTAGCGCTCTGCATTTCTATTACCATTTGAACTGCTTCAGGGTAAAGCTCGTCATCCACTTCTTTCTTTACTTCGCTCTCTTCATCAGGGATCATTTCTTCCTGATACTGCGCTTTTTGCTGCTCTACACAGAAGTTGACAATCCGTTCCACTTCATCGTCGGAAAGAAAAGCTCCCTGTACCCTCGTCGGTTTATTGGATCCAACAGGAGTGAACAACATATCTCCGCGACCGAGCAGTTTTTCAGCTCCGCCCGTATCAAGAATGGTCCTTGAGTCTGTCTGAGAAGAAACACTGAAAGCGATTCTTGAAGGAATGTTTGCTTTTATTACTCCTGTTATAACATCTACAGACGGCCTCTGGGTAGCTATGATCAAATGTATACCTGCAGCCCGTGCCATTTGCGCCAGACGTGTAATAGCATCCTCCACATCATTTGAAGCTACCATCATTAAGTCAGCCAATTCGTCTACAAGTACTATGATATATGGCAAAAATGGCTGATCGTCTTCATTATCACGATTATGCCTTTTAATATACTCATTATAGCCCTCAATATTTCTCGTACCTGAATCTGAAAATAAATCATAACGCCGTTCCATTTCAGATACCACTTTCATTAATGCACGGGACGCTTTTTTCGGGTCTGTAACTACAGGTGCCAGTAAGTGAGGAATACCGTTATAAACATTCAACTCCACTTTTTTCGGATCAATCATCATCATTTTAACTTCATGAGGTTTCGCCCTCATTAAAACACTTGTGATAATTCCGTTAATACAAACACTTTTACCACTTCCGGTCGCCCCTGCTACAAGAAGGTGAGGCATTTTATTCAGCTCTGCCATAACGGCTTCTCCAGAAATATCCCGCCCTAACGCAAAGCTTAGTTTGGCATCGGGGTGAGCTTTCCCTTGTTCCAACACTTCACGTAAAGTAACCATGGAAACTTCCTGGTTCGGTACTTCGATACCTACTGCGGATTTACCGGGTATCGGTGCTTCTATTCTAATATCTTTCGCTGCCAGGGCTAAAGCTAGATCGTCGCTTAAATTAACAATTTTACTTACTTTTACTCCAACATCGGGATACACTTCATACTTCGTCACCGATGGCCCGACATGCACTTTTGTCACCTTAGCTTTTACACCAAAGCTTTGGAACGTTCTTTCCAGTTTTTTTACCGTCGCCTGAATATGGGATCGGTTCTGACTCTGAGGGCTTGAACTCGGTTCTGAAAGAAGATCGAAGCCTGGAAGTTTATAATCAGGATTCTCAAGCTCAGCTGTATTCATTGACTTATCTAACGTATGATCATCACTCGCTGCTGGCTTCTCTTTCGTGGAAGCTGTTTTCTGGTACGCCTGTTCTGTGAAATCCTGAATAATTGGTTCATATTCTTCTTCCTCTACTTGTTCATTTTGCTTATTTTCATGCTCGATAATCTGTACATCTTCAGTCTGCTGTTTTTCAATCGCTTTCGCCGGCTTCTTCGCTCTGTTCTCTTTTATTTTCTTATTGGCATTCGCGAAAGAAGATTTCGTCTTATCCACTATGAAAGCAAGGACCTCACCTATTGAGCGCTCTGTCAAAAACAACCAGCCAATCAAAAACAGAAAGATTGAAAAAATAATGGAGCCAGTGGCTGAAAATAAATAGTAAGTAATAAACAGTAAAAAAGCCCCTATGAGCCCGCCGCCGATACTCGTCGTAGGTGCTTCACCCCTCATCATACTGATGAAACGATCCCAGGTCAGTCCAAAAACTCCTCCCTGGCCGCTTTGCAGGTCACTTGAAAGCGTCTGCACATGAGTGAACAGTAATAAAGCAGTAAACATGATATAAATGCCGATCAAGCGTTTATGTAAAAAATTCGGCCACTTCCTTTTAATCATAAGATAAATACCAACGATTAAGAAAAAGATAGATGCAGCAAAATACCAGACACCAAAAGCGAATTGCCATATATGTTCCAGACCTCCGGGTATAGCACCCTCACTGATCATCGAGGCTCCACTTCCGAATACGGCTAAAAGTATAAATAATAACCCTATAAGTTCATATTTAATATGCTGTTTGACGTTCGATTTTTTCTTGCGAGATTTTGAAGTAGTTTTTTTCTTTCGTGCCACAAGTGACACCTCCTCAGTTGAAAAGAATAGGATGCCGACGCTGATTTTCAGCAGGCGACATCCTAGTGTACGGCTCACTTCATTATATCACAGGAAGATAAATGTTAGTAGTCCAGCCATTGTCCTGGCTGTAAAGTTGGATCCATGAAATCTTGTGGATCCGTCGAAAGCAATTGAACGATCTGTCTTTTTCCATCTCCATAGTCATGACATTTCACTTTGCAGTTATTGCGATTCTCGTAGACGATGGAAAAATCCGTATTAGTTTGCGGAAAGATGTCATATTCACTCAAAGGAGTATATAAAATGGTCATTGCACTACCTTCTCTTCATTAGGACCTTTATTTTGCTCGATATACTCATTCAGCTTCTTCATAGCCTCTTTAACTCCGCCTACTGCATCAATGAGTCCCACATCCACAGCCTGTTGTCCGACAACGTTCGTGCCGATATCCCGGGACAAGTTACCCTTTTCAAACATGAGTTCTTTGAACTTTTCTTCTTCCACATTCGAATGCCTCGTCACGAAGTTAACGACGCGATCTTGCATTTTATCCATATACTCAAAAGTCTGGGGCACCCCAATGACTAGTCCATTTAAACGAATAGGATGAATGGTCATCGTTGCTGTTTCAGCAATAAATGAATAATCAGCTGCAACGGCAATTGGGACTCCTATAGAATGTCCTCCTCCTAATACGATGGATACAGAAGGCTTTGACAGAGAGGTTATCATTTCAGATATGGCAAGGCCTGCTTCTACGTCTCCTCCTACAGTATTGAGCAGTACGACCAGTCCTTCAATTTTAGGATTTTGCTCAATGGCTATCAACTGGGGAATCAAATGCTCATATTTCGTTGTTTTGTTTTGAGCGGGTAATTGTACATGACCTTCAACTTGACCAATAATCGGCAGGACGTGAATATTCGAATCTCCAGCTTGGGGTACATTTGACTGGCCGAGCTGTTGAATTTTGTCTACTACGGAAGATTGATCTTTTTCTTTAGAAGGATCCTTGGAGGGCTCGTTTTGTTCATGTTCATGGAAATCATTCATCTTTTTCATGCCCCTTTCTGTCTTTTCTTTAGTATGAGACAGAAAAAAAGATTCATACAAAAAACAGAAAAGCTCACTTTGCTGTTGCCAATATAACTTGTTAGACATCTTGGAAGGTGTATAGATATTTATCAATGGTATATTACATAGCTTGGAGTATCCATTCCTGTTGTAATACATTGCCACCTGTAAATTAGATTACCTTCACTTGTTTAATCTCCTACCATGAAAGCTGTATTCAAAGTCATTTGATACAAAAACTGTGAAAGAGCCTTCTTAAACAAACGGGCAGAATAGTTGAAGACTTGAATTCGAGATAGTATGAGTTCGTTGCCGTGTTGAGAGTCAGGGGTTGTTGTGAAGCTACTCGCTTTCCTGTGGGATCTTTGCTGTTCCGTCATCGTAATGAGAAGAAGATGGTTTTAGGAATGGACTCGCTTTCCGTGGGAGTGCAGTGAGCTTCCTCAGGCTTCGCCTTCCGGGATCTCACCAATCACTCTCTTCCCACAGGAGTCTCGCCCATTCCTAAAACCACCTTATTTAAATGTGAGAGACGGAACTAAGAAATTAGTTCTCATGGACCAACATTCGGAGAAATTAAATAAGTAAGCTACCTGAACAATTGGCATAGACCACTGGAGTACTATTAAGCTTCAGCGCTTATTTAATTAAGAATTCAAGCAGCTTTTTAACCACCTCAATCACAGCAAATGAAAAAAACTTTTACCAAGAAGCAGCGTCTTCTATAGGACTGTCCGGTGAGAATATAGCGCTCTGCAGCAAGTTTTTTAACATGGCTGTTCATCTTTTCTTGAAGCTGTTCCGAGAAACCTATATGGCAAAGGGGCGGAGGGAAACGGTGAGACTCCTGGGGGAGGAGCTGGACAGGTGAGACCCCGGAGAGCGAAAGCTCGAGGAGGCTCAGCGTCCGCCCCCCGGAAAGCGATCCGTTTCCCGGAGCCCCTAGATTCTCATTATGTCTCGAAACTGAGTCTTCCACTAAAGGGAGCGGAGCGTTAGTGGAACAACTGAAATTCAACTTTTTAATGCGACTAATTTATAAGGTGCATTTTACGGACAACATTGAAAGAACGCTGGCGAAATGCAAGTTTTTTCCAAGCATTCTAAATGAAGAACAGAACCGTTTCTACTCTTTTATAACAGTAAAAAAACAGCAAAGCTCACTTTGCTGTTTCTTGTTTGAAATGTTCCATTAAAAATTGGATGGCGAGTCGTTCTTCTTGAGTGAGTGGTACAAGCGGGAGTCGAACGCCGCCGGTATCCAGTCCTTTCATTTGAAGGCCCGCCTTCACCGGAGCTGGAGAAGGAGCGCTGAACATCCCTTTGAATAATGGAATCAGTTTTCTGTGCAGCTTTGCCGCTTCAGAATTCTTTCCTTCATCAAATAAACGCAGCATTTCCTTCATTTCTTTCCCTACCACATGAGCGGAAACAGATACTACCCCATGCCCTCCGATAGCATAGATAGGCAAAGTCAAACTGTCATCTCCACTATACAAAGAAAACGTTTCATCGGTTTGATCGATAATTTGAGCCATACTATCCAAATCGCCTGTAGCCTCTTTGACGGAGACAATATTAGGAACCCTTGAAAGCTCAATTATAGTTGATACATCCAGCCGTACAGCAGACCGCCCAGGAATGTTGTAGAGCATGACGGGTTTCAAGACCGATTCGGCAATGGTTTTAAAATGTTCATACATACCACGCTGATTGGGTTTGTTGTAATAAGGGGTAACAAGCATGATCCCATCTACGCCTGTTTGTTCTGCTCTTTTTGACAGCTCAATGGATTGTTGTGTATTATTACTGCCGGTTCCGGCTATAACCGGAATCCGGCCGTTAACGGCTTTGACGACGTGGCTGAATAGAGCCAGCTTTTCTTCCGTAGTCAAGGTCGGAGATTCTCCTGTTGTTCCTGCTACAACTAATCCATCTGTTCCGTGATCTATTAAATACTCCACAAGGCTGGAAGTTTTCTTTAGGTCCACATTGCCATGTTGGTCAAAAGGAGTGACCATAGCAGTTAGTACTTTTCCGAAATCCACGACCTAAATCCCCTTTCATTTTTCCACATTTAATTCAAAAATATCGTGTAAAGCATTTACAGCCTGAATTAAATCTTCATCTTTGATAAGTACCCATATAGTGGTATGCGAGTCTGCTGATTGCAAAATCTGCACGCCTCGTTCAATAAGTGTCTGCACAATTTTCGCCGTCACACCGGGTACCCCGGTAATACCTGCACCTACTGTAGAGACTTTGGCACATCCCTCTCTGATATCAGGTTCATACCCTAAGTCCGTCAGAATCTGCAACGCCTGGTGAGTATAAATGCTGTCTATGGTATAGCTTACGCCACTTGGAGAAATATTAATAAAGTCGACGGATATGTTTGCTTCTGCCATCGATTTAAACACTTCAGACTGCAACTTGGAAGAGTCCTCTTTTGATTGAACTTTGATTTGCGATATACCAGCCATATGAGCGATTCCCGTAACTAGACGATCAGGAATGTCATTCCCCGCTTCGCCCTCTCTTGAAGCGGCAACCAACGTACCTGGCAAGTCTGAATAGGTGGATCTAACACGCATAGGTACCTTAGCATGCATCGCAATTTCAACGGCTCTAGGATGAATGACTTTTGCTCCCTGATATGCTAAATTACAAATTTCATTATAAGTAACAGCATGAAGAGCTCGTGCCGACTCTACAATACGAGGATCAGCTGTCATAATTCCATCGACATCTGTAAAGATATCAATATAGTCAGCTTTAAGGGCAGCACCAAGAGCTGCTGCACTCGTATCACTTCCTCCGCGGCCGATCGTCGTCACGTCTCCCCCTTCAGTTTTCCCTTGAAAGCCAGCGACAACGACGACATCATTTTGTTGCAGTTCAGATAATAGACGACTCGTATCCATCCGCAAAATTTTCGCCCTTGTAAAATCATCGTTCGTCAAGAAACCTGCGGCAGCTCCTGAAAGGCTGGCCGCACGGATTCCGGAATCTAAAAGTTCATGGGCGAACACGACCGAAGATATCGTTTCACCGCAAGACATCAGCATATCCTGCTCTCGTGACGTTATTTTAGATGACGGATGTTCTACCAGTCCGAGCAAAGTATCTGTTGCGTAAGGATCTCCCTTTCGCCCCATCGCTGAAACTGTAACAACGACTTTATATCCATCATTGATTGCCGATTTAATATGGGTGATCGCACGGGATCTTCCATCATGATCCCGCACGGATGTACCACCGAATTTTTGTACAAGTATTTTCATGTTCACACCTCAACTATTCAGATTACAACCACTGATTGGCTATGACTCTCTCAGCGATTTGCACAGAATTCCAAGCAGCTCCTTTAAGTAAATTATCAGAGACTACCCAAAGGTGGAAACCATTTTCGTGATCAAGGTCTTTTCTTATACGTCCGACGAAAACATCACGCTTACCGGCTGAGCTTAAAGGTGTAGGGTAAGACTGGTTTGCAGGATCATCCTCTAGTACGATTCCTTCTGCTTTACTGATCAAAGCTTTTAATTGATCGACAGTCACTCCTTTTTGATCTACCTCAACGTACACACTCTCTGCATGTGAAGTGAAGAAAGGCAGACGTACACAAGTAGCCGCAACTTGAAGTTTGGGAGCATGCATGATTTTTTTCGTTTCATTGATCATTTTCATTTCTTCGAAAGTGTATCCATTTTCCTGGAATTTATCTATTTGCGGGAGGGCATTAAAAGCGATTGGGTAATGCTTCTCATCACCGCCCACAGGAAGGATGTTAGCTTCTAATTCTTCACCATTTAAAAATGATTGAGATTGTTGACGCAGTTCATCTGCTGCTTCGTTTCCAGCACCAGACACAGCCTGATAAGTAGAAACAATTACGCGGCTGAGACCTAAGTTTTGTTTGATTGGTTCTAGCGCGGCAACCATTTGGATCGTGGAACAATTAGGGTTTGCGATAATTCCGTTATGGTTTTGGATATCCGCTTCGTTCACTTCAGGTACAACTAACGGCACGCTTTCATCCATTCGGTAAGCACTTGTATTGTCTATTACGAGTGCTCCGCGTTTCACTGCTTCAGGTGCTAGTTTCTTAGAAACAGATCCGCCTGCTGAGAATAGCGCGATATCGATATTTTCAAAGCTCTCAGGCGTTGCTTCTTCAAGAGTGTACTCTGTTCCTTTGAACGTCATTTTTGTCCCTGCTGAACGGCTGGACGACAATAATTTCAGCTCTTTAATAGGAAAGCTTCGGTCTTCCAGCGTTTCCAGCATTTTTTGTCCGACCGCCCCTGTGGCACCTACTACGGCTATGTTATATTGGTTTGATTGTGTCATAATGTATCCCCTTTCCTGATTGTTGAAATTGGTTTGTCGCTTAAAGTCACTATTTCTTATTTTACCATAAGTGTAGTAAAAACTGGAACGAATTTAAGAGATTTAAGATTTGTACCTTTCAATTAAGACAGGCTGCTTCTGCTTTCCATCTAAAGCCGCTTCAATCGTTTCTGGAATCAGCGTCATATCAGAAACCAATGAATTTGGCTTTTTGTATGGATGATCCTGCCCGAATGGAACAAAATAAATGTTTTTAGCAGCCATTAATTTCATAACATTCACTCCGTTTAATCCTAACGCATCGTTTGTAGAAATCGCAAGTACTACCGGCTTCCCATTACGTAATGTAGCTTTAGCTGCCATCAATACGGGCGAATCTGTTAATGCATTTGCAAATTTACTAGTGGAGTTCCCTGTCATAGGGGCTATGACCATACAGTCCAATGGCCTTGTCGGTCCTAAAGGCTCTGCATCTGGAATCGTCATGATGATCTTTTCCCCCGTAATCTTCTCAATCGTTTCAATATGCTCTTTAGCTTCACCGAATCGTGTATCCGTTTTTTGCACAGTATTTGATAACACTGGAACAATAGTAGCTCCTAAATCTTTTAATTTTTGTAAAATAGGAAAAACCTCATGGTACGTACAATGAGAACCGGTAAGGCCAAATCCTATTGTTTTTCCCTTTAAACTAGTCATTATTCATCCGCCTTTCGGTTATTTTCCTGAAGTTTTCTGCAAATGACATTCGCAACTATTTTCCCAGCCGTTTTCGGGGCTACGATTCCGGGAAGTCCAGGAACCAAAATCGCTTTGATTCCGCGCTTTTCAGCATAACGAAAATCTGCACCACCTGGTTTAGAAGCTAAATCTAAAATGAGACAGTGAGAAGGTAACTTTTTGATCACTGATGCATCTACCACAGGGGCAGGTACTGTGTTTATCAAATAGTCACAATTAAATTCCAAGTTTTCCATGCTCCTCATATCAAGTGACTGCATCCCCATTTCGTGTACCCGGGCTGCTCCAGCCGAAGAACGAACTCCTACCGTCACTTTAGCCCCTAATTGATCAAAAGCACGAGCCAGGCTCATTCCTACCCTTCCGAGACCCAGGATAATGACATTAGATCCGTGAATTGTAAAATCCGTATGTTGTATGGCCATCATAATCGTTCCTTCGACAGTAGGAATGGAGTTGTATATGGCTACATCGTCACGATCCATCAATGAAATTAGTTCCCTCTCTGCCTTAGCAGCTAAGTCTTTTAATGTTTGATTAGCGATACCCGTATAGATTTGGCAGTGGAAAGGTGTTCTTTTGAGCCATTCGGCGGTTAGGCTGAGCATCTTGTTCGTAAATATCCCATCAATGTTTCCATTTTCATCCGTACCTGCAATGGGAAGAATGAGAGCATCAAGCTGTTCTGCCTGAGGACCACTAAAATCAAGCTCGATACATTCAGTAAAACTACCGTTTAATTGATCAAAACCAGCTAAATATACATGAGCATCCCACTCATGCAATCTTCTTATAATTTCAATTTGGCGGGCGTCGCCCCCTATGACGGCCACATGGTGTCCAGTTAGCATGCCGTGAAGTCTCCTTTTTATTAGGTTTCATCTCCTTGTATCGTATGCATTTCACCTTTTTAAGTGTGCTCGAACCTCTACCTTCAAGTAGCTTATGACTCCATAAAAAAAGCTGTGACATGGAGTCACAGCTCATTTACTTATTAAAATTGTGTCTTCACCTATAATTTCAACGTAATCCCACTCAATCACAGTTTCTGTTTTAGAATGAAAGAGGCCTCTGTTCAAAACGATTAAAGAAAGGATCCGGCCGCTGTCAGGATCAATCGTCAAATCCGCTTGGCCAAGTATGCCGAGCTTTTTACCTTCTCGTACATCAATAACCTCTTTAGAAGCTAAATGTCTGAGTCTCAACGTATGTGCCACCCTTCACCTTTTCTCACTGATCAAACGAGGATATTCCACAATCTTGTAGTCTTCTTTGATCCTTTTAATTAAATCATCGAGGCTTTCAGATGTGACTTCAGTCGGATGCATCAAAATAGTCGCTCCATTGTGGAGTTTACTGACCACCCTTTCAATCAGCACATCTTTTGTGGGTTTCCTCCAGTCAATGGTATCTACAGACCATAATACAGTCTCCATGTTCATTGCATACGCAGTTTCTACCGTTTGATTGGAGAAGCTGCCAGAAGGAGGGGCAAACCATTTTATATTTTCATCCGTAAACGCCTCGAGAATTTCATTAGTCGATTCTAAGTTCTTCTCAACAGAAGATGCATCTAATTTAGAAAAGTCTGGATGGCCATACCCATGGCTGCCAATTACATGACCATCCTCTGCAATCATTTGCATCAGCTGTTTATTATCTTTAGCGAATGCACCATCTATAAAAAAATTCCCCTTGATCCGGTGTGAAGCGAAAGTTTTCAGCATGGATGGGATATATTCCTCGCCCCAGGAAACATTGATCAGCAGACTCACCATTTTTTTATCAACATGTCCTTTATATATAGGGGCAGCTGGTAAGTCTTCGAGTGAAATCTCAGGTGAAATTTCGTTATACACAAGTTTCTTTTCATTGAATTTACGATCTTCCTTCATATTTTGATAAGATTTATCTACGTTCACGTCCCGTCCGTTTAGTCCAGGTGTTTTTTTCCATACCTTATCAATCTTTGCATTTTGTGGAGCTATATAATAATCTTGTCGTTTTTCCTTTATCGTTTCATAAAGCGTTGCATCGGCAGAAGTTGATACTGTATGTTTATCCTGTACTCCTGCAATAATGGCAATTAGAAATATAAAGGCTGTGACTCTGATCATCGCATGCAATGGCACTCACCCCTTGTTAGCAATATATGCAAAGTAGGACAGCCATAGAAGATGCTTTTATCAACAGCTTAAAAAAAAGACATAAAAAAAGAAACTGGTTTACCAGTCTCTCTTTTTCATTACTCACTTGCTTCTTTTTCTTTTTGTTTCTTTTCTTCTACAAGAATAGCTTTGTGTGATAGATTGATTCGGCCTTGCTTATCGATTTCTTTGACTTTCACTTTAAGTGTGTCACCGACATCGACCACATCTTCGACTTTGCCTATACGTTCTTCAGCAAGCTCGGAAATATGCACAAGTCCTTCTTTCCCTTTGAACAATTCGACAAAAGCTCCGAATTTCTCGACTCGTTTAACTTTGCCGTCATATACTTCTCCAGCTTCCACTTCACGAACGATGTCTTCGATGATTTTCATAGCTACTTTGTTCATTTCCGCTTCTGTGGAAGAGACGAACACGGTACCATCCTGCTCAATATCGATTTTGACTCCGGTATCATCAATAATTTGATTGATTTGTTTACCGCTTGGTCCAATAACGTCACGAATTTTGTCAGGATTAATCTTCATCGTCATAATTTTTGGAGCGTAGCGAGAAAGTTCTGATCTTGATTCAGGAATTGTCGCCAGCATAGAACTCAAGATTTCCATACGTCCTGTTTTAGCCTGGGCTAAAGCCTCTTCCAGGATCGCACGGGACAATCCTTCAATTTTTATATCCATTTGTAGTGCTGTAATCCCTTGTTCAGTTCCTGCAACTTTGAAGTCCATGTCTCCTAGAAAGTCTTCCATTCCTTGAATGTCTGTCAGAATGGTATAATCTTCTCCAGATTTCACAAGCCCCATGGCAATACCTGCTACAGGTGCTTTTAGAGGAACCCCTGCATCCATCATAGCCAGCGTACTTGCGCATATACTAGCTTGAGAAGTAGAACCATTGGACTCTAGCACTTCTGAAACGAGACGCATAGTATAAGGGAATTCTTTTTCAGATGGAATCACTACTTCCAAAGCACGCTCACCAAGGGCACCGTGTCCGATTTCCCGGCGGCCTGGACCACGGATCGGGCCTGTTTCACCGACAGAATAATGAGGGAAATTATAGTGGTGCATGAAGCGTTTCGATTCCTCTAAGTCAAGACCATCTAAAATCTGAACATCTCCTAGAGCGCCTAGCGTGCAAATGCTCAAGGCTTGAGTTTGTCCACGAGTGAATAATCCTGATCCGTGAGTACGAGGTAAAATACCCACTCTGGAGGAAAGCTTACGAATCTCATCCGGGCCTCTGCCGTCTGGACGGATTTTATCTTTAGTAATAAGGCGTCGAACTTCTTCTTTAACGATGTTATCAAGGATTGATTTCACTTGTTTAATCGTATCATCATCAGCTTCAAGTTCTTCATAAGCTTGGACAATCGACTTTTTAGCTTCATCAATGGCATCCTCACGAGCTTTTTTCTCTTCTGTTTGTATCGCCGTCACCATTGGTTCAGTTGCCTCGGCTTCAACTTTATCTTTGAGCTCTTGGTCCAAGTCGAAAAGCTGCACTTCCATTTTTTCTTTACCTACAGCTGCAACGATCTCCTCTTGAAAGGCTACAAGACGCTTAATCTCATCATGACCAAGCATAATCGCTTCAAGCATGTCTTCCTCTGATACTTCTTTAGCGCCAGCTTCAACCATGTTGATGGCATCTTTAGTACCCGCTACCGTCAGATCAATATCACTTTGCTCCTGCTGTGCAATCGTAGGGTTTAAAATGAACTCTCCATCTACTCGTCCCACAACTACGCCAGCGATAGGTCCGCCAAATGGTATATCAGAAATGCTTAATGCTATAGAAGATCCAAGCATAGCTGCCATTTCAGAGGAACAGTCCTGATCCACACTCATTACGGTGCTGATTACTTGCACGTCATTTCTGAAACCATCGGGGAATAGTGGTCGAATTGGACGGTCAATTAGACGAGAGGCAAGAACAGCTTTATCACTTGGGCGTCCTTCACGCTTTATGAAACCTCCAGGAATCTTACCAACGGCGTAAAGACGCTCTTCATAATTCACCGTCAGCGGGAAAAAAGGCAGATCTTTAGGTTCTTTTGAGCCTGTTGCCGCAGAAAGAACAGATGTATCGCCATACTTGATCATTGCAGCGCCGCTTGCTTGTTTAGCTAATTCTCCTACTTCAACGGAGAATGTACGGCCAGCTACATCAATAGAAAACACTTGATTTTCTTCTGCCATAAATTAATTACTCCTCTCATTCACAATAAAAAAATAGAATCTATCTCACAGTTTACACTTTATTTATGTAAACATACAGAAAAAGCGGGATAAACTCCCGCTTTTCCTAAATACATTAGCGACGTAGGCCAAGACTCTTAATTAACTCACGGTAACGTGTAATGTCTTTATTACGCAGGTAGTTAAGCAAGTTACGGCGTCTACCTACCATTTTAAGCAATCCACGACGAGAGTGATGATCTTGCTTGTGTGTACGCAAGTGTTGGTTCAAGTTCGTGATTTGCTCTGTAAGGACAGCAATCTGTACTTCAGCAGATCCAGTGTCTTTCTCATGAGTTTTGTACTCATTGATTAATTCATTTTTACGTTCTTGTGTGATAGCCATTATAGCTACACCTCCTATAGTTTTTGAAAGATTCCCTTACCCCGAGCGGGCGTCGGAGATACGCGCCGCCAAGCGAAGGTTCCATATTAAAGAGTACAATTTTTGAGAGTAAAATGCAAGGGGAAACTTATAATACAGTCAGGATCCTCCGGCATTCCCGTTCGTCACTCTGAAGCTGCTCCATCAATTGCTCCCGGTTTTGGTACTCGATCACGGGCCGTATGAATTCATGAAAATAGATCCTTACCTTTTCCCCGTAAAGGTCTTGCTCACTGTCGAATGTGCGGACTTCTAAACTGCCCTCTTCATTCTGTTCGCTCCTTAACAAACTCATACTGTAAACAGCCATTCCCTTATGGATTTCCCCTTTAAATTCCACCTCTACCGCATATATACCAGAGGTTGGCAGATAATATGCTTCATTCATGTGAATAGGGATCATCGGAGGGCCGGGAGCTTTTCTGCTTGTTCGGCTTTCGACCACTTCTCCCTGGATGCTATAAGGCCGATTCAACAGAGTTTTGATCTCTGCCATATCCCCTTGATTTAATAGTCCGCGAATCCGAGTAGAACTGACTTTCTCATCTCCCTGCGAGACTTTAGCTACGGTTGTAGTTGTAAATCTTCCTTTTGCGTAGGATGGAAGCTCCTTCATTGATCCTTTGCCTTTATAACCAAAGCTGAAATCAAAACCAGCTACTACATGATGAATATTCAAATCTACGAAAAATTTTTCCGCAAATTCGGCAGGAGATAAAGAAGCTAGAGCAAGATCAAAATGGACGACAAACAGTTTATCGACTCCCATGTCTTCTAATATGCGCTCTTTTTCAGGAAGAGGAGTGATGTAACGTGCGTGCTGCACACTTTTATTCAACACAACGGAGGGGTGAGGCGTAAACGTCATGACAGCCGTATCTATACCTAACTTATCTGCTTGTTGAACAGCTGTTCTGATAACCTGCTGATGCCCTTTATGGATGCCGTCGAAAAAACCTACAGCTAAAGAACTCGCTGATAGATCTTCGGAAACAATCGGGCTTTCTGAACTTAAATGAAAAGTTCTCATTATTTCACCTGCTTTAACTCAAAATACTCGTACCGGTTTAATTTTATCGGGTTTTCCGGGGTGCTGCTGATAGATCGCAAGCACCTCTCCATTACATTTTATTACAAAAGGCTCTTGAAATAAATGGTCAGGCATCGGCAGAACTTGACCGTGCTCTATCGCAAACCTTTGGTCCTCTGACACTGTCAGCACCTGCAGATGATCTAGACCTCTATCTAAAGCCAGGATTACATTTCCAACATTTCCATCGTCAACAAATTGCTGAATTTCAGAGAAAGTATAACAATGTTCTTTACTGATACTTCCCGTCTGTTCCCTGACAAGAGCTGACATATGGGCAGGATAGCTGAGCGCTTTACCTATATCCACACATAAGGTCCTTATGTACGTACCTTTGGAACAAACAACTCTTAATGTAAAAGAATATTGCTCATTGACTGCGGCCTCTGGTGCATCAACTAGCTCAATATGTTTTATATGGACTGTTCTTTCCGGCCGCTGTACTGTTTCCCCGTCCCGGGCATATTGGTATAAGCGTTTGCCGTTTACCTTCACAGCTGAATACATGGGCGGGATCTGCTTGATCTGCCCTTCAAACCGTTTTATTATTTGTAGAATTTCATTTTCAGAAGGCACGTTATTCACCGGCTTCTGATCTATGATTTCACCCGATGCATCCTCTGTCTCAGTAGCACACCCAAGTGTTACAGTCGCTTCATATATCTTTTCTGTATCCGTGAGGAATGGAACAATCTTCGTGGCCTTGCCTATACAAAGAGGGAGGACCCCTTCAACATCAGGATCTAACGTCCCAGTATGTCCGATTTTTTTCGTTTTCAGCATACCTCGCGCTTTACTCACACAGTCATGTGAAGTAAAGCCTTTTTCTTTCCATAATGGAAGAATACCATGCATGACGGTAACACTCCTTATCCTAATGAAAATTGGTCATAGAAAACTCCGTGCCAGAGCAGCACGGAGTGTGAATGCAAACGTCCAGCTAAAATATGCCCATTCATCATTCTATGAAGAAATAAGAACTGACTTCCTTTAGCTTTCCGTATCGTTTAAATCTTTAAGGATGGTTTCAATCCGATTTCCTCTCTCAATTGCATCATCGAACTCGAACGTAATTTCAGGTGTTTTACGCAAGCGAATTCTTTGACCGATTTCAGAGCGGATGAACCCTTTAGCCTTGGCAAGTCCTACAAGTGTATCATGTTTCTGCTTTTCATCACCTAACACAGAAATAAATACTTTGGCTTGTTGAAGATCACCGGTTACTTTAACTTCAGTAACAGTGACAAACCCCACTCGAGGGTCTTTGATCTTCTTACTGATTATATCAGTCAATTCCTTTTTCATTTGCTCCCCAACGCGGTTTGCACGTAAATCATTCATTATATCACCTCTTCAACCACAACATTACAGCCATTCGGTTACTGTATTTGTCCGTTCAATTTCAGGAAACGAATCAATGAAACTCAGAGCTTGCTGAATCGTCTGCTCAGCGATCACTTTACTGCTCGCGATCGTTACAATGCCTATACATGTACGCTGCCATAAGTTCTGGAAATCCAGTTCGCTGACGGCTACATTATATTCATTTGTAAGCCTTTTTTGAATTCGCTTGATCACTGAACGTTTTTCCTTCAAGGACTGGGCGTCATATAATATACATTCCACCTCAGCACTTAAAATCATGTGCGTTCGATCTCCTGCATTTCGTAAGGCTCGATGATGTCACCGACCTTCAAGTCATTGAAATTCTTAATAGTTATTCCACATTCATAACCTTTAGCTACCTCTTTTGCATCATCTTTGTAGCGTTTCAGTGCATCAACTTCACCTTCGTTAATTACTACACCATCGCGGATGACACGAATTCCTGAATTACGCGTAATTTTACCTTCGGTTACATAAGAACCGGCGATTGTACCGATTTTTGAAACTTTGAAGATTTCGCGTACTTCGACTTGACCGATGATTTTTTCCTCATATTCAGGGTCAAGCATGCCTTTCATAGCCGCTTCAATTTCTTCCATCACTTTGTAAATGATATTGTGCAAACGGATTTCAACATCTTCAGATTCTGCTGCTTTTCTAGCATTCCCATCTGGACGTACGTTGAAACCAATTACGATGGCATTCGAAGCGGAAGCAAGAGTAATATCTGATTCTGTGATCGCTCCAACGCCCGCATGAATAATTTTCACTTTGACGCCTTCGACTTCGATTTTCTCAAGAGATCCTGAGAGTGCTTCTAGTGAACCTTGAACATCCGCTTTAACGATCAAATTAATATCTTTAATTTCACCCTGTTTGATCTGATCGAATAAATCATCAAGACTCACTCTGGCTGTAGCACTTCTGTCAGCTTCAATCTGCTTTTGAGCTCTTGCTTCACCGATACTCCGTGCTTTCTTCTCATCTTCAAAAACGAGGAAGCGGTCTCCTGCTTGAGGTACATTATTTAAGCCGGTAATTTCTACTGGTGTAGATGGTGCAGCGGTTTTTACTCTGCGTCCTAAATCATTCACCATAGCACGCACACGACCATAAGTGTTACCTACAACTAAAGAGTCACTGACTTTCAGTGTGCCATTTTGCACAAGCAGGGTGGCCACAGGACCACGGCCTTTATCAAGTTCAGCTTCGATAACTGTACCGTATGCAGGGCGGTCTGGATTGGCTTTAAATTCTTCCATTTCAGAAACGAGAACGATCATTTCAAGAAGCTCGTCAATTCCTTCACCTTTCACAGCGGACATCTTAACAAATATCGTTTCTCCCCCAAAATCTTCGGAGATTAACTCATACTCCATCAATTCCTGCATAATGCGGTCTGGATTGGCGCCCTCTTTATCCATTTTATTAACGGCGACGATAATAGGAACTTCTGCAGCTTTAGCATGATTAATAGCCTCACGTGTTTGCGGCATGACACCATCATCAGCTGCAACGACAAGGATCGCGATGTCTGTAACTTGAGCGCCACGTGAACGCATGCTTGTAAAAGCGGCGTGTCCCGGGGTATCTAAGAACGTAATCTTTTTATCATTTTCTTCAACTTGATAGGCTCCGATGTGCTGCGTAATTCCTCCAGCTTCTCCTTCGGTGACCTTCGTATTACGAATGGAATCAAGCAGAGTGGTTTTACCATGGTCTACGTGGCCCATAATCGTTACGACAGCAGGACGCTCTTGCAGATCTTCAGGGTTATCGTCAAAAGTCATATTTTCAATATCTGTTTCATCTACAATGACTTCTTCTTCCACTTCCACATTGAACTCTGCACAAATAAGTTCAATTGAATCAGCATCCAAATCCTGGTTTTTTGTAGCCATTACACCGAGCATCATAAGCTTCTTAATGATCTCTGAAGAGTCTTTGTTTAATTTCTGAGCTAACTCTCCGACAGTAAGACTTCCTGCATAAGTAATTTTCTCGGGCGTTTGTTTTTTGGCTGCAGGTTTTTGGTTGTTATTCCCTTGATTTTTTTGGGCTGGACGCTGTTTATTTTGCTGCGGCTTTTGGTTGTGTTTTTTATTTTGTTGATTGTTTTTAGCTTTATTCTGATTGTTTTGAGCAGGCTTCTTAGAAGCTGCTTTAGAGTTATCTTGCTTGGCAGCTGGTTGTGCTTTCCCTTTATTTAAGGATTGGTCCAACTTTCCTTTTACATCATCTTCGATTGTGGACATATGATTCGAAACTTCTACATTCATTTCTTTTAATTTATCAATTACCTGTTTACTAGATAGTTCATTCTTTTTGGCATATTCATATACGCGCATTTTACTCATTCTTTCACCCCCGAATAGATTCATCGAGCAGCGATTGCAACTTTTTCGCAAATCCTTGGTCAAGAACTGCGATCGCGACTCTCCCTGACTGACCTATGGCGTGTGAAAGAGTTTCACGATCATCCACCATATAGCAGGGTATATGATAAAAGCTACATTTATCTGTAAGCTTTTTCTTTGTTTGTTTGCCGATATCATCAGCAATGAGAACCAGCTTGGCTCTCTCTTTTTGGATATCCTTAACGATGTGTTCCTCACCGAGAGTAAGCTTTCCAGCTCTGTGAGCAAGTCCAAGGATATTTAAATATTTCTTCATGACGATCTACCTTCAACAGTCTTTCGCAATTCATCATAGACTTCCGCCTCTACTTTCGCGTTCAGATGACGGTTGAGAGACTGCTGCTGCTCCGCCTGGTTAATGACATCCAGACTTTTGGATACGTAGGCACCTCGCCCATTCTGTTTGCCGGACGTATCAACGAACACATGTCCTTCCTTATTTCGTACAACACGGATGAGCTCTTTCTTAGGCTTCATCTCCTGCGTAACGACACATTTTCTTAAAGGTTGTTTTTTAGAACGGGCCATCGCTACCCCTCCTTATTCTTCCATGTGGTCTTCTGGATCTTCATCAATTTCCGTTTGGGTAATGATTCCTTCATCAAGAGCTTCGCTTTCGCTTTTGATATCAATCTTCCATCCTGTCAGCTTAGCTGCCAGGCGAGCGTTTTGCCCGCGCTTGCCAATTGCCAGTGATAATTGATAATCAGGAACAATCACGGTTGTAGCCTTTTCTTCTTCATTGACTAAGACTTCAACTACTTTTGAAGGGCTTAACGCATTAGATACGTATTCAACAGGATCTTCTGACCACTGAACGATATCAATTTTTTCACCTTTAAGTTCATTGACGATGGCTTGAACACGCTGACCTCTCTGGCCTACACAAGAGCCGACCGGATCTACTTCGGGATCCTCAGCAAACACAGAAATCTTAGAACGGTCTCCTGCTTCGCGTGCAACAGAGCGGACTTCGACTGTTCCATCATAAATCTCAGGAACTTCCATTTCAAATAATCGCTTCAGTAATCCAGGGTGTGTTCTGGACACGTAAATGTGCGGTCCTTTATTACTGTTTTCTACTTTCGTAACGAAAACTTTAAGTCGATCATGCACTTCATAGGATTCCGTAGGCATCTGTTCGCCATCAGGCAGTCTTGCTTCAATTTTACCAAGATTAACGTAGACGAAACGCGGGTCTTTTCTTTGAATGATTCCCGTCATAACATCCTCTTCACGGTCTACATACTCACCATAGATAATACCTCTTTCGGCTTCTCTCACTCGCTGAGTAACTACCTGCTTCGCTGCCTGCGCAGCTATCCTTCCGAAATCCATAGGTGTAACTTCCACTTCAATTACATCTTCCGCTACATAGTTCGGGTCCTTCTCTTTTGCTTCTTCTAGAGAAATCTCCTGCTGCGGGTCCATAACTTCTTCTACAATCTCTTTCCTTGCGAAAACTTTCATACTTCCTTCTTGTTCATTAATGTCCACTCTTACATTTGTAGCGGAGTTGAAGTTCTTCTTGTAGGCTGAAATAAGCGCAGCCTCGAGTGCCTCCAATAACAATCCTTTGTCAATGCCTTTCTCCTTCTCTAAATAGTTCATGGCATCAAATAGTTCACTGCTCAACAGTATATCCCCCTTTAGTTAAAAGTCACAGCTAAATTGGCTTTGGCAATTTTATCAAAAGGCACTTCTAGTTGCTTTTTGCGTGCTTTGATTCGAATTTCGACGCTTGCAATTTCATTTTCAAAACTTTGAAGCGTCCCTTCAAATTCTTTTTCTCCATCGATAGGTTCGTACAATTTCATGTATACATGCTCTCCTACGAACTTTTTAAAATCAGCTTGCGTTTTTAGAGGTCTTTCTGCTCCTGGAGAGGAAACCTCTAAAAAGTAGGCTGCTTCGATTGGATCAGTTTCATCAAGCTTCTCACTAAGCTGTTCAGAAACTTGCCCGCATTCTTCAATATCTACGCCGCCAGGCTTATCAATAAAAACACGCAAAAACCAATTCTTACCTTCTTTCTTATACTCAACTTCGACAAGTTCTAAGTTCATATCGGCTAAAATAGGTTCGACTAACTTTTGTGTAAGTTCTACTACTTGGTTACTCAACTGGAATCCCTCCCCGTGCAATTGTTCATTCAGCTATTTTATACATAAATTAAACTCGAAATGAAACCGCTATGAAAAAATCATAGCGGTGTACATGCAAATCAAATCATTACGTGACGCATCAATAGTTGAAAAGTGAGCTTAAAATATAACGAAAGAGTGGGTTTCCCCACTCTTTCGGCCGTTCTTATCGCTCTTCTCACCATAAAAAATATATCACAGTTTCCGTTATAATGCAATAGAACCTAAAATAGTGAAAGTTGGTTCTCGTCAGGCATGCCTTCCAAACAACCCTGAGTATCCAAATACTCAAGAACCGTCTTTGAAATGCGGCTCCTCTCTCTTAAGTCCTGTTTAGAAAGGAACTCGCCTTGTTTCCGGGCTTCAACCACGCTTATCGCAGCGTTCGTACCAAGCCCGTCGACTGCATTAAATGGAGGGATCAGCTCATTTCCTTCGACTAGAAAATCAGTGGAGCTGGACTCATAAAGGTCAACCGGTTTAAAGCCGTATCCTCTTTCACACATTTCTAAAGAGATCTCAAGCACAGTCATCAAGTTTTTCTCTTTTGGTGTCGCGTCAAGACCTTTAGATTGTATTTCCTCTAACCGTTTACGAATGGCGTCAGAACCTTTGATCATCGTTTCAAGTTCAAAATCTCCAGCACGTACAGTGAAATAAGCAGCGTAAAAATAAATCGGATAATGCACTTTGAAATATGCAATCCTCACTGCCATCAGTACATAAGCTGCTGCGTGCGCTTTAGGGAACATGTACTTGATCTTTTTACACGAATCGATATACCAGTCAGGTACTCCATTCTTCTTCATTTCATCTATCCACTCATCCTGAAGACCTCGTCCCTTCCTGACAAACTCCATGATTTTAAAGGCTAAGGATGGCTCTAACCCCTTATGCATGAGGTATACCATAATGTCGTCTCGACAACCGATAACTTCCGGAAGGGTGCATATGCCGTCATTAATCAGCTGCTCTGCGTTCCCGAGCCATACATCGGTACCGTGGGAAAGACCTGAAATGATAACAAGCTCAGCAAAGGTTTTCGGTTTTGTATCTTCAAGCATTTGCCGAACAAAGCGTGTACCGAATTCAGGTACACCGAGCGTACCGGTTTTACAATTTATTTGTTCAGCAGTGACACCCAATGCTTCGGGGCCACTGAAGATTTTCATCACTTCGGGGTCATCGACGGGGATTTCCTTCTGGTCGATCCCGCTTAAGTCTTGAAGCATACGGATTACGGTTGGATCATCGTGGCCGAGTATATCCAGCTTCAAAAGGTTGTCATGAATCGAGTGGAAGTCAAAGTGGGTCGTTTTCCACTCCGATTTCGTATCATCGGCCGGAAATTGGATAGGGGAAAAATCAAAAATATCCATATCATCCGGTACAACGATTATCCCTCCGGGGTGCTGGCCGGTTGTCCGCTTCACCCCTGTACAACCTTGGACGAGTCGATCCACTTCCGCATTTTTATATTGAAGTTGATTATCTCCTGCATAACCTTTTACATAGCCATAAGCTGTTTTCTCAGCTATCGTTCCGATGGTGCCGGCACGATACACGTTATCTTCACCAAATAGAACCTTTGTATAGTTGTGGGCTTTAGGCTGATATTCCCCCGAGAAGTTCAAGTCGATATCGGGAACTTTATCCCCTTTAAAACCAAGGAAAGTTTCAAAAGGAATATCCTGTCCATCTTTCTTATAAGCCGTACCGCATTCTGGACAATCTTTTTCAGCAAGGTCAAAACCGCTACCTACTGAACCATCCGTAAAAAATTCATGATGGCGGCAGTTCGGGCATACGTAATGAGGCGGTAGGGGATTCACCTCAGTGATATCCGTCATGGTGGCAACGAAGGAGGATCCTACCGACCCACGGGAACCTACAAGATAACCGTCCTCAAGGGATTTAGTTACAAGTTTTTGTGAAATAAGATAGATAACCGCAAATCCGTGGCCTATAATACTATCGAGTTCTTTTTCCAGTCTTTTTTCAACGAGCTCTGGAAGCTCATCGCCATAAAGACCTTTCGCCTTGTTATAAGACATCTGCCTGATTTCTTCGTCCGCACCTTCTATGTTAGGTGTATACAAATCGTCTTTAACAGGAGTAACCTCATCAATGCTTTCATTAATGGATTGCGTATTAGAAACTATAATTTCACGAGCCTTTTTCTCCCCTAGAAATGCGAACTCTTCTACCATTTCATTCGTCGTTTTAAAATGGACATCAGGCAAAGTCTGGCGATTCAAAGGATTTCCGTTTTGCGATGAAATAAGGATTTGCCGATATTGCTTATCATGAGGCTCCAGGTAATGGACGTTCCCCGTAGCCACCACTGTTTTATTCAAACGTTCCCCGATCTTAACGACTTTTTTCAAAATGTCATAGATTTGAGCTTCGTTTTGTACTAAGTCTTTCTCTAATAGATGATAGTAGTTTCCAGGCGGCTGAACTTCTATATAGTCATAAAACTGAGCGATTTTCTCTGCTTCCTCTTCAGACTTCTGCATCGCCGCTTCAAACACTTCACCTTTGTCACATCCCGACCCAATAAGAATACCTTCCCTAAGCTTAGACAATCTCGAACGAGGAATTCTAGGAACACGATAGAAGTAATTGATATGGGATTCAGAGACGAGACGGTAAATATTTTTTAAGCCGGTTGTATTCTTCGCAAGCAGCGTCACATGGGAAGGGCGTGATCGTTGATAAGCTTTTCCTTCTCCCATGTAATCATTTAGATTCTTATGGTTCGTTATCCCTTTTTCAATCGCTTTTTTAACGAGCTTCCAAAGCAAATAGCCAGTCGCTTCCGCATCGTAGATCGCCCGGTGGTGCTGAGTAAGTTCTATATCAAAATGTTTACACAACGTATTAAGGCGGTGGTTCTTCAATTCAGGGACTAAAAACCTTGCCAATTCAAGTGTATCGATTACAGGATTAGCTGCTTTTGTAAAATCAATGCGTTGTAATCCTGCATTCAAAAATCCCATGTCAAAGCTCGCGTTATGAGCTACGAGAATATCATTGCCCATCCAGGCATGGAAATCTTTTAGAACTTCGTCTATTTCCGGGGCATCTTTCACCATATCGTCTGTGATTCCCGTCAGATCCGTCGTCGTTTGCGACAGCGGATGATGAGGGTTGGCAAAAGATTCAAACCGGTCGATGATTTCCCCATCCTTAATTTTTACAGCAGCCAATTCAATGATTTTATCGTACACTGCTGATAAACCTGTCGTCTCCACGTCAAACACTACATATACGTCGCTGGCTAAGTCTCTGTCCTGTTCTTCATAAGCAATCGGCACCCCATCATCTACTAAATTAGCTTCTAATCCGTAAATGATTTTCACGCCATGTTTCTGCCCGGCAGCATGAGCTTCAGGATATGCTTGAGCTACTGCGTGATCGGTAATAGCGATCGCTTCGTGCCCCCAATCGGAAGCCTGAGCTACCAATCGGGACACAGAGACAGGCGCATCCATCTGACTCATTGTAGTATGGGCATGAAGCTCAATTCTTTTTTCTCCCTCTGGCGCCTCATCTTTTCGGACTACCGGGGTGATTTCATTGATGTCGTTAGCCATCATCGTCAGTTCACTGGTGAAGTTATCCGTTTGAATACTACCTCTCGCTTTGACCCACATGCCTTTTTGTACATGCTTGAACATCTCGGCATGATCATCACCGCGCGAGAACATTTTAATAGAGAAAGAATCTGTATAATCTGTAGCTTTCAGTAATAATAAATGGCGTCCTGAACGAAGTTCTTTTACTTCTACATCAAATACATAACCTTGCACGGTCTTTCTCCGCTCTTCTTCAAGAATCGAATCCATCGGTTCGGGTTCATCTTGTATTTTATACCCTACTTCTAACGGTCCTTTAGGTTTAGTATCCTCTTTCACTTTTGCACGTTCTTCCTGGTCTTTCACTGCTTGCTGGACTACGAGTTTATCTTCCTTTTGACGTTCTTCTTTGAATTTCTTGATTTCTTCCTGTTCCTCTTTGACACGGGTTTGAAGCATGTAAGGAGGAATTCCTGATCTTGTGCAGAACATTTGCAATGGAGCTTCCAAGTTCTTCTTCACTGCGTGGCTTTCTGCCAGATTTCTGCAAGTTAACATAATCTTATTCCCGTTAACTTCAGGGAGTTGTTCAAGAAGCAAATCTTTATATCCAGGTGTAATATTCGTAATCGTTTGAATGAAGCCTTGCCAGTATTCTATAACATCCTCTTCAGACAGGTTTTTTTCTTTCGCTTCCACGGTCCAATCTATAGCAGCCAGAGAGCGGAATGCGGCCTGCAATTTACTTGTGAACAATTGATAGACCGAAGGCGGCAATGGTTTTTCCAAAATGAAATGGAAATGCCACTTTTTATCAGCTTTGAATACTGTCAGCTTTTCAAGTGAGCTGTTATCAAAATGAGGTTGTATTAGTTCTTGAGGAAATTGGATTTGTTCCAATAGATAGTGCATCTTCTCCCGGTTGCTCACACTCAATGTGATTCCTCCCTATGCGGGTATTTCTAAAATTAATAATCAGTTCACTGGCGATATAAATATACCCTTGCTGAATATCATAAGCAAGGGTATATTATATTTTCTATTTTGAATTATACCATGTTTGAACATGGTCGATGACTTCATTTTGATTCAGGTCAGCTTGTTCTCCGCTGGTACGCTCTTTTACCTCAACTACCCCTTCAGAAGCGCGTTTACCAACTGTTATTCTGATTGGAATACCGAATAAATCACTGTCTGCAAATTTAACACCCGCACGCTCTTTTCGATCGTCATACAGAACTTCAATGCCTGCCGCTTGTAATTGCTCGTATAGTTGATCGGCCAATTCTTTTTGTTCCTCTTTTTTCGGGTTAAGAGACAAAAGATGAACCTGGTAGGGAGCAATATTAGCCGGCCAGGTAATCCCGCGTTCATCATTGTATTGCTCAACAATTGCTGCCAGAGTTCTAGACACTCCAATGCCATAAGAACCCATGACCATCGTTTGCGATTTACCTTGATCGTCTAAAAACGTTGCATTCATGTTTTCTGCATAGAACCTGCCCAACTTAAATACGTGTCCTACTTCTATTCCACGAGCGAACTTTATTTGACCATTACCATCTGGAGATGGGTCGCCTTCCTTTATGAAACGTAAATCAGCATACTCTTTCACATGAAAATCTCTGTCTGGGTTGACATTTGTGTAATGAAAGCCTGCTTCATTTGCCCCGCAGGTCACATTTACGAGCGGTTCGACTGCAAAATCCGCGATGACGTCGACACTATCCGGCGCGTTGACTGGTCCTAAGGAGCCGAAACCAGCTCCCATTAATGAATGAGTATCCTCTTCTGTTGCTAAATCTACGATATCAGCGTCATAAAGGTTCTTGAGTTTAATATCATTCACTTCATGGTCTCCGCGGGTCACCACTAATACAAACTGATCGTCTACCTTGAACATGATAGACTTCAAACCTTCAGCCAGGCTATGACCTAGAAAATCAGCTACCTCCTGCATCGTTTTTTGATCGGGAGTCGCGACTTTTTCCAGCTCTTCAGGTTCTTCATCAGAAGGCGGAGACTGAGTGATAACAGGTGCCATTTCTACATTTGCTGCATAATCAGAAGTATCAGAGTAAGCAATGACGTCTTCGCCGACTTCTGATAACACCATAAATTCATGCGTATCTTTACCGCCCATTTGTCCTGAATCGGCGATCACAGCACGGAAATCAAGACCACAGCGGGTAAAGACATTCGAATAAGCGGTAAACATTTTCTCATAGCTTTCATTCAGGCTTTCAAATGATTCATTAAATGAATAAGCATCCTTCATTAAAAATTCGCGTCCTCTGAGCAGGCCGAAACGAGGACGCTTCTCATCACGAAATTTATTTTGAATTTGATACACCATGAGAGGAAGTCGTTTGTAGCTTTTGATAGAGTCACGGACAAGACTTGTAATTACTTCCTCATGGGTGGCACCCAGGGCAAACTCGCGTTCATGACGGTCATGCAATCGCATCAACTCTGCTCCATATGTATTCCACCGGCCGCTTTCCTGCCAAAGTTCAGCAGGCTGCAGCGCAGACATCAGCATTTCATGTGCTCCTGCTTTATCCATTTCTTCTCGGACGATTTCTTCAACTTTACGTAACACTCTTTTTCCTAAAGGTAAAAAGCTGTACACTCCTGAAGCAATCTGTCTAATATATCCAGCTCTTACGAGGAGCTGATGACTTTTGATTTCTGCATCTGCAGGGTTTTCTTTTAACGTATGGACAAGCATTTGGCTTTGTTTCATTATTTCCACCTCTAATTTCTATTGAATTAGCTATTCTATCCATCAAGATTAGAAACGCACGGGGGGCCGCCTCCATTGGAGATCCAGCAAATCAATTGCTTTTTTGGGGTCTGAAAAGCGAGTAGTTTCCCAGTCACTATTGACTCTCATTGCGGCAACGAGACCACATTATCTTGAAGTTAAGTCTTCAACCACCATGACATATCGACAAATCACTTTTTATGAAAAGTCAATTTACATAGTTTTTAAATTAAAAAGGAGCCAGAAGCAAGTGTGAGAGCTACCGTCCCACACTGCTCCCCGCTCAAAGTTTATAGGAATAACCTTTGAATATCATTCCAAGTAACGACTAACATGAGTAGCATCAGCAAAGCGAAGCCGATAAAATGAACAATTCCTTCTTTTTGCGGATCTATTGGTTTTCCACGTAATCCTTCTAAGCCTACAAACAATAGACGTCCACCATCCAAAGCAGGAAGCGGAAGCAGGTTGACGATCCCTAAGTTTACACTTAAAATCGCTGTCCACATCATAAAGTTGGTGAAGCCTGTTTGTACAACCTGGTCGGTAGCATCATAAATACCGACTGGACCAGAAAGCATATCCAGTGAGAATTGACCGGTAACAAGCATGCTTAAGTTCGTTAAAATCAGTGTACCCCACTCATACGTCTGAGTAAAACCGAATGTCAACTTTTTAACGAATGAATCCTCGAACGCACGAGCTACCCCGACCTGTCCAATCTCCATGTCGCCTTCTTGTAATAATTTTGGAGTGACATTCAATTCCTCGGTCTGACCATCACGCTGCACAGTAAGACTTACTTCTTCTTCAGGGTATTCTCTAACAATCGTTGTAAACTCTTCCCACGTATCAACTGGTTCCCCGTTTACTGCGGATACCCGATCCCCGTTTTGAAGTCCTGCTTCCTCAGCAGGGGAATCCTGCTGAACCTCACCGATCAAGGCTTCATCAGCGGGAACACCTTGTATGAAACCGAGAATCATGAACAAGATGACTGCCAACACAAAATTCATCAACGGTCCCGCAAATAATTGCATAGCACGTTGAGGAACGGATTTCGATGCGAACTGACGATCATAAGGAGCAATCTGCGTTTCCTTCTCATCTAACACGAACATTGCTTTTGGATCGACTTCAAAATATAACTTCTCATCTTCATCGATTTCGTAACCTTCGATAATCAAACGGTGGTCCAAGTCAGCTCTTTCGACTTCAATCACGCGTGCATGAGGGTGTTTAGACTTATTATTCACAATGATGCGATTCACTTTACCAGACTCATTGAATTCAAGTCCAATATGATGACCTGCTTTCAATTCAATGATTTCAGGGTCCTCTCCAGCTACTCTCACATAGCCGCCAATAGGCAATAACCTAATGGTATAGAGGGTTTCGTTTCTAGTAAAAGCGAATATTTTCGGACCGAAACCAATCGCGAATTCTCGAGCGAGCATGCCGGCTCTTTTAGCAAAAATGAGATGCCCCCACTCATGCACAAACACTAATAATCCGAACATGAGTATAAATGCAATCACTGTAGTCAAATGAAGCACCTTCCTTTATTTTAAATGGCTGCGGACTTGTTCTCTTGTCCTCTTATCTATAGATAATATGGTTGATAAGTCAGGGCTATGAATAACTTGATGCTTAGAGAGCTCTTTTTCAATCAAGTACTCGATATCCAAGAAATCAATGCAGCCTTCTAGAAACAGCTGAACCGCTTCTTCGTTCGCTGCGTTCAAGACAGTCGTCATTGATCCCCCCTCCCGTCCGGCTTCATAAGCCATCCGAAGACAAGGGAACCTTTCAAAATCCATTTTTTCAAAATGTAGAGCAGCTATGTGTTCCAGGTTGAGCTGTTCAGTAATTGGAAGCTCCATCCGATCCGGATATGTGAGCGCATACTGGATAGGGACTTTCATGTCTGGGGTCCCAAGCTGAGCCATGACACTGCGGTCTACAAATTCAACCATGGAGTGAATGACGCTTTCCCTATGAAGAATAACATGTATTTGGTCATATGGTATACCAAAGAGCCAGTGGGCTTCTATGACTTCCAGACCTTTATTCATCATGGAAGCTGAATCTATGGTGATTTTCGCTCCCATACTCCAGTTTGGGTGGTTCAAGGCGTCTTCGACCGTAACTCCTTTTAATTGATCTCTCGTTTTATCACGAAAGCTGCCTCCAGAGGCCGTAATCAACAGCTTACTAATATCTTTGCTGCTTTCCCCATTTAAAGATTGGTAGATGGCAGAATGCTCACTGTCCACCGGTAATAGTTCAACATCATGCTTACGCGCGGCATCCATGACTAGATGCCCGGCTGTTACTAATGTCTCCTTATTCGCGATCGCGATGGATTTCTTAGCCTCGATTGCTTTTAAAGTAGCTGGAAGCCCTATACTTCCCATCACAGCATTTACAACTACATCTACAGAATCGGCAACACTTGCTTCAATTAAACCTCCACTTCCAGAGAAAATTCTAGAGTGGTTCACTTCTTTTTCAAGTTTATCTTTCGTCATTTCATCCTGTACGACAATAATGGCAGGGTTGAACTCTTCTATCAAAGGCAGAGCCTTGTCAATATTTTTTCCGAAAGCCATAGCATATAGTGAAAATTCATCTTTATGCAGGCGTAACACTTCTATTGTCTGCAACCCGATAGAGCCGGTAGCTCCTAACAATGAAACTTGTTTCATACTCCATCCCCCTTGACTACACCTGTATAAACCCGATCAAATGTAAAATCGGCAGCATAAAAATTAAACTATCAAAACGGTCCAGTACACCGCCGTGACCAGGTAAAATCTTTCCGGAATCTTTCACTGCGTAATGGCGTTTGAACGCGGACTCCACTAAATCACCGATTTGACCAGCCATGGAAATGAGGATCGTAACTAGCAGGACGACGATCATGGAAGGGTGTACCGGCTCAACCAGTTGAAAGACGAATGCAACGACACAAGCTAGTAATATGCCTCCAACTGATCCCTCTATTGTTTTCTTAGGACTTATCTGCGGCCAAAGTTTATGCTTGCCAAATGCTCTTCCAAATATATAAGCACCTGTATCTGTAGCCCACACTACGAACAAAGCATAAAATATATACTCTAAATCGTGGGCTCTCGTTTCAATCAAATAATAGAAACCCATCCCTACATAAATTGCCGAAATGATAAGAAAACCTGCATCATCAAATGTAAAGCGGTTTTTAACTAGTACCGTATAGCTCAACAATAATAACACGGCTAAAAGCGTTATTTCAGATTTTGTGATGGGTAATTCATAACCTCCGAACATATCCTGTTTGTACATTAAAGACCACATCAGTAACATCGTGATCCCTGATGCGATAGAATATCTGGCTATTTTTTTCATTCGCATAAGTTCAAAAATACCTATACTCGCAATTAAATATACAAAAAGTTGAAAGGGTAAGCCACCCAGCATCACAATCGGCAGAAAAATTAATGCTGCGACTATTGCTGTAATTGTTCTTTGTTTCATTATACATCCACACCTTATATCCCGCCGTATCGACGCTTCCTATTTTGATAATCGTAGAGAGCCTTTTCAAACAAAGCTTCATCAAAATCCGGCCAATATACTTCTGTGAACCAAAATTCTGAATAAGCGAGCTGCCATAACAAAAAGTTGCTCAGCCTTTGTTCACCACTCGTACGAATAAGCAGATCTGGCTCTAACAAATCCGAAGTATAAAGATGGGAAGAAAACATCTCTTCCGTAACTTCTGAAGCTGAGATTTCTCCAGTTTCGACTTTTGCGGCAATCTCTTTGACCGCATTCACCATTTCATAACGACTTCCATAATTCAATGCAAAATTTAGTATGAGCCCATCATTCTCAGACGTTCGTTCGATCGCTTCTTCTATAGCATTTCTTGTATGAGGAGGAAGCAGACTTACATCCCCTATCGTTTGAACCTGGACATTTCTTTCGATTAGCTCTGGAAGATATGTACCTAGGAAATCTACAGGAAGCTTCATAAGAAACTCTACTTCGTTTTTTGGCCGTTTCCAATTTTCAGTAGAGAACGCATAAAGAGTAAGTGCCTGCACCCCTAAATCTGAGGCATGCCTCACAATTTTTTTCACGACACCCATACCTTCTTTATGACCGGCTATCCTGGGCATCCCTCTATTTTTAGCCCAACGGCCATTTCCATCCATAATGATGGCTACATGCTTTGGAATATGGTCGTAATCTAACCCCGGGGGTCTATTTATAGTTTGTACTTTACTTTTAGTAAATGGAATCTTGATTTGCATCGTAAATCCTCCAGTTATATGGCTCCACTATATTATTATATACTATTATCCTACAACATGCCGCCATTCACTTAAAGAGGATAACGTGAGAAAAGCAGAAAGGGGGCTTGATGTACGAGAGAAGACTTTAATACAACAGAAGTCAAAGATACATTCAAGCTTATTACATTACGAGCGGCAAAACAAAAGCCGCACTGCCATACAGCAACAGTGCGGCTTAATCCTCATAAGGAATATTAAATAAAAGGCTGTTTTAATAAACGATTTTAAACTTCCATCATTTCCGCTTCTTTGGCTTTGGCGAGCTTGTCCACTTCAGCGATGTTTTGGTCCGTCACTTTTTGTACATCTTCTTGTGAAGAACGAAGATCATCCTCTGTAAGTTCTCCGTCTTTTTGAAGTTTTTTCAGTTGATCGTTAGATTCTCTGCGAATGTTACGAACTTGAACTTTAGCTTCTTCTGCATATTTCCCGACAACTTTCACAAGATCCTTGCGTCGTTCTTCTGTAAGTGAAGGAATATTGATTCTGACAATATTTCCATCACTTGATGGAGACAAACCAAGGTCAGCCTTTTGGATAGCTTTTTCAATTTCAGAAATAGCTGATTTATCATACGGTGTAATAACAAGCATGCGCGGCTCCGGAGCAGACACCTGAGCCAGCTGGTTCAACGGAGTTGCTGCACCGTAATAATCGACGTACACACTATCTAGTAGTGATGGGTTTGCTCTACCTGCTCTAACTGTTGCTAATTGACGTGAAAAAGCTTGAACGGCTTGTTCCATTTGCTGCTTTGTTTCGTTGATAATTGAATCTGACATGTTTATTTCCCCCTTACGATTGTTCCGATGTTTTCGCCCATAACAGCCTTCTTAATATTACCTTCTTCTGTAATAGAGAATACCAGTAAATCAATATCGTTGTCCATACATAATGATGAGGCAGTTGAATCCATGACTCCAAGACCCTCGTTAAGAACTTCCATGTAGGAAACTTTATCATACTTTTTAGCATCTTCATTCAATTTAGGATCATCACTGTAAACACCATCTACATTGTTCTTCGCCATCAGTATGACATCAGCTTCTATCTCAGCAGCTCTTAATGCTGCAGTAGTATCCGTTGAGAAGTAAGGATTCCCTGTACCTGCTGCGAAAATAACGACGCGCTTCTTCTCAAGATGGCGGATGGCTTTTCTTCTAATATAAGGTTCCGCTACCTGCCTCATTTCAATTGAAGTCTGGACGCGTGTCGGAATGCCGATATTTTCAAGGCTGTCCTGAAGAGCTAATGAATTCATGACAGTGGCAAGCATGCCCATATAGTCAGCATTGGCTCGGTCCATTCCCATTTCACTGCCTACTTTTCCACGCCAAATGTTTCCACCGCCTACAACTACGGCGATTTCCACTCCAAGCTCTGCAACTTCCTTCACCTGTTTAGTGATCGATTGAATGACACGAGGTTCGATTCCATATCCATTGGTCCCGCTGAGAGCTTCCCCGCTTAGTTTTAAAACAATACGTCGATAGTGTGCTGTAGTCATAGAAACCTCCATTTATTCCCTGTTTTAATACGAAAGCTACCCATTTTATGAATTATCTATGTAGCTTATCTTTGCAATATCATTGTTTTAAAATAGGGAACACTACGTGTCCCCTACGTTATTCTCTATTATTTTTTAACCTGGCTCATGACTTCATCAGCAAAGTTTTCTTCGCGTTTTTGCATACCTTCGCCTACTTCAAAGCGAACGAAACCATTCACTTCACCGCCAGCGGAAGCTACATATTGTTTTACTTTTTGATCCGGGTCTTTAACAAAGCTTTGTTCAAGCAGGCAAATTTCTTCAAAGAATTTGTTAAGACGGCCTTCTACCATTTTCTCAACGATATTCTCAGGCTTACCTTCATTCAATGCTTGTGTTTTAAGCGTTTCACGCTCAGTATTCACTTCTTCTTCAGGAATTTCATTGCGGGATACATAACGTGGATTGACTGCAGCTACGTGCATAGCTACATCTTTAGCAGCAGCTTCATCTGTAGAACCTTCAAGTACAGTCAATACGCCGATGCGTCCGCCCATGTGAGTATATGCACCGAATGCATCCTTATCCGTTTTCTCTTTAATGACAAAACGGCGAAGTGAGATCTTCTCTCCAATTTTTGCTACAACGTCTGTGATATATTCATTTAGAGTATTTCCTTCTCCGTGAAGCTTTTGCTCAAGTGCTTCTTCAACAGTAGCAGGTTTTTGACTCACTAAGTGCTTACCAAGTTCCTGAAGCAAGTTCTTGAACTGATCGTTTTTTGTTACGAAGTCAGTTTCACAGTTCACTTCAAACAGCACAGCGGCATTTCCTTCCACTACGATGTGAGCAGAACCTTCCGCTGCAATACGGTCAGCTTTTTTCTGAGCCTTGGAAATACCTTTTTCACGTAGCCATTCAAGAGCTTTTTCCATATCTCCATCAGTTTCTGTAAGTGCTTTTTTACAATCCATCATACCAGCACCGGTCTTTTCACGAAGTTCTTTTACCATCTTTGCATTAATAGCCATTGTATTGCCTCCTTATTAATCAAACATTCATATCATAGCTTTAAAAAAGGTGATAAAAGGTATACCCCCTTATCACCTCTTGACACGATAATTACTCTTCGACAGCTTCTGCTTCTGCTTCTTCTGCCACTTCTGTTTCTTCACCTTGTTTTGATTCTAAAACAGCGTCAGCCATTTTAGCAGTCAACAATTTAACGGCACGAATAGCGTCATCGTTTGCTGGGATGACATAATCGATTTCATCCGGGTCACAGTTTGTATCAACAATACCGACAACCGGGATATTTAATTTATGAGCTTCTGCAATAGCAATGCGCTCTTTACGAGGGTCAATGACAAACATTGCGTCAGGAATTGAAGTCATTTCTTTGATTCCGCCCAGGAATTTAACTAGACGATCTTTTTCTTTAAGCAGGTCAACTACTTCTTTTTTAGGAAGTACGTCGAACGTTCCGTCTTCTTCCATGCGCTCGATGTCTTTTAGACGGTTAACACGCTTACGGATTGTTTGGAAGTTAGTCAACGTTCCACCTAACCAGCGTTGGTTGATATAGTACATTCCACAGCGGACTGCTTCATCACGTACAGTATCTTGTGCTTGTTTTTTCGTACCTACGAAAAGAATGTTTCCGCCGTCAGCAGCTACCTCTTTCACATAGTTATACGCTTCATCCACCTTTTTAACGGTTTTCTGAAGGTCGATGATATAGATCCCGTTACGCTCTGTGAAGATGTATTTCTTCATCTTCGGGTTCCAGCGACGAGTTTGGTGTCCGAAATGAACACCAGCTTCTAAAAGCTGTTTCATAGAAATTACAGACATTTAAATTTCCTCCTGTTGTGGTTTTATTAGTATCCTCCACCTTCATCATCTTTCCATCTCAACTCTATTTAACTAGAGCAACCTGAGTGGAAATTAAAAGGTGTGTGTATTGACACCGTCAGTAAATATACCACAATCCCTCTCCTCAATCAAGTAGTGACCCTAATTTTTTTCCTGGAACTTAAGGATTAATTGAGCTTCTGTTTTTCCTATATTTAATTCTTTTGCGATAAGCTCGATAGGAACACCCCTATTGTACCTTGAGATCACTTGAGAGGAACGGGAAGGCCTATATAATTCTTCTGTTTCCATCGGTTCTGGCGGATGATAGTCTTCCCTTTCATAAGCAGTTTCATGTTCACGAAATACAGTCTCTGTTTTCACAGGTTGGACCAGCTTTCCTTCCAGCCTTTTATTTTCTTCTTTTAACTCTAGTAAATAGGAGGAAAACAAGTCTTCGATCTCTGCAGCAACTTCTTTCTGCCTTAACTCCAGTTCTTCCGTCTTTTTCATTTTAGTGAAAAGAGTCATCAGCCCGAGGACGATAACGCCATCAATGATAAACCCAATAATCAATAGAAAATAGATCATTTGTCACCCCACATGGTCTAATTCATTCTTTTGTAACAATAGCTCTTCATTCAGCTGACCGTCTCCATTAACGAATTACGCAGTTTAAAGATAGCTTTCGCATGTATTTGTGAAATCCGGGAAGTTGTAAGTTCCATGATTTCCCCAATTTCAGTAAGTGTCAGTTCTTCTGTATAAAACAAACTTACTACTAACTGTTCTTTTTCATTCAATTGTTTGATTTGATCGGTTAACTCCTGGTAATTCTCTTGATTCACTATATTATCAGCGGGGGAAATCGTCTCCTGGTCAGGTATGGAATAACCGATCCCCTCTTTATGATCGCTTTTACCTTCTTTCGGTTTTTCTTCCATAGATAAGACATTAGCGAATAGGGAGTCTTTCATAACTTCTTCGACCTCGGATGGACTCATCCTTAATTCTTTTGCAATCTCTTCGGAAGTAGGTGGACGCTGAAGCTGCTGCTCCAGAATTTCAGCTGCACCATCGATTTTTTTTGATTTATCTCGTACTGATCTCGGCAGCCAATCCTCTTTCCTTAACCCATCAATTATAGATCCTCTTATTCTAAAAGAAGCATATGTATCAAACTTCAAGTCCCGTGACATGTCAAATTTCCGCAAAGCATCATACAATCCGAGCAATCCTAAACTCCTGACGTCCTCTTTGCTTACACTTTTAGGTAAATGAGCAGAAATTCTTTGCACGTGGAAGCTCACTAAGTAATCGTACATCCGCACTAATTCATTAGCTGCCTCGCTGTCTTTCTCATTTGCCCATTTGTTCCATAGCTCTAGTTGTTCTGAAGATAGAGAGCCACTCATCGAATTCCTCCTCTTCTTGTAATCAACCAATTTATTCCTGTTCATTTAACAGCGTACGGACTTTTTCTGTCGTCTCTTTTATTGAATCCTTTTTTACCTGTTGCTTAACCTGATCAGCTCGGTTTATTTCATTTTTTCCAATGTTCTGCTTTTTCGGTTTCTTAACGATGAAATAACCGATCAGCCTAAATGCGTAAGCGATAAGGAAAAAAATGATGAAGTAGATCCCGCCCCTGAATAGAGACGTATCCCATGGATTAGCCGTTGTAGATAGTAGAAAAGTCAAAATAAAAGCTAGAGTTCCGCTGCTTACGTTCCACTTATGAGAGCCGATCATATCTTCTTTTCACCTTTATGTACGGTTCGTATATGCAAAAAATCGGTAAGTGGATCGAATTCAACCGTTCTGCCGTTATTACCACCTGTATCTTCAGCAGCAAGAGGAATCCCCATACTTTGTAATTTCTCTTTGACAGCTGTGACATTACGATCGCCTATACTCATCGTTCTGATAGCATTGTTAAACTGAAACATCTGCGCTCCTCCTGCAATTTTGGCTTTTAGACGAGCTAATTGGCTTCCTTTATCCAGCATTACTCTTACTAAGAGCTCAATAGCAGTATCTGCATATTTCGCCGGAAGGTTTTCGCCGCTTTTAGCAAATCTGGAGTTCGGAAGCATAATGTGGGCCATGGCTGCAATTGATTGCGAAGAGTCAATAAGTACGACCGCTACACAAGATCCTAAACCGGAAGTTCTCAATACACAGGGACCTTCCACAATCTTCAACTCAGCTATACCTACTTTTACGATGCCTGCTGTCTTACTCATAAAATACAACTGCAGAGGAAGCTATGAATAAACGAGATGCAGATGGTTTCTTGAAAAAGTCGAAATACATCCACTGAAGATGTTCAGGAAACAACTTTAACATGACCGTTCCTCCTCCATATGTGCCATATGATTACTGCGGCTATCATCCTTCCATGTCGTAAAGTTCTCTTACCTCACTAGAAGAAAGCACCCTGGATAAATTCAATAGAATTAATAGACGCTTATCAAGCTTTGCAACTCCGCTCACATATTCATCTTCCACAGCTCCTATAACTTGAGGTGGAGGTTCTATTGATTCCTCTTCAATATCAAGTACGTCATTAGCTGAATCTACTATTAGTCCGACATCCATTTCGTCAATGATTGTAATGATTATGCGAGTACTTTCTTCCATTTCATAGTTTTTCTGGGAGAATCTTTTTCTAAGGTCAAGAATCGGCGTAACTACACCTCGTAGATTAATGACCCCTTCCACAAATTCAGCAGTTCCGGGGACTCTCGTAATTGGCATGATCCGTTCTATGGATCCCACTTGATGCACAGGAATGGCATACTCTTCATTTTCCAACTGGAAAACGATCACCTTTATCGTCTTATCAGGTTCTTGAGTCATTACTTTACCTCCTTCTATAAATATAGAACGCGATTACTTGATCAAAGCATTAGAATCTAAAATTAAAGCAACTTGTCCATCTCCTAAAATTGTCGCCCCTGAAATAGCGAAAACGCCCGACAGATAACCTCCAAGGGACTTTAGAACGACTTCTTGCTGGCCTATGAACGAATCTACGACAAAACCCGCCATTTTATCGCCTTTCCTCGCAATTACAAGTGAATAGTAATCTCGATCTTCTAACTCAAGAGGAACGTTGAAGATGTCTTTCAAAAAAACAAGCGGAACTAATTTCCCTCGAAAATCTATGACTTCTTTATTATGTGCTCTAAGGATCTCCTCTTTTTTTACGATCGCTGTCTCTATAATTGATGATAAAGGAATGGCATACTTCTCTTTTTGAATTTCCACCAACATGACTGAGATGATGGATAAAGTCAGCGGGAGCTGAATTGAGAACATACTGCCTTTCCCTAATTCAGAGTCTATCGCTATATTTCCTCCTAAAGATTCAATTGTGTTCTTCACGACATCTAAACCAACCCCTCGACCAGAAACGTCAGAAATAATGTCTGCTGTTGAAAAACCACTAGCCATTATTAATTCGTACACTTCTTTGTCGGTCAGTTTTTCAGCCTGTTCCCTAGTAACTACCTGGTTCGATAAAGCTTTTCCCAAAACTTTTTCGCGGTCAATCCCCGCTCCGTCGTCTACTATTTCTATAAACACGTGATTTCCATTATGGTACGCTCTTAATTCGATATTCCCCTTAGCTTCTTTTCCTCGTGCTAACCTTTCTTCCGGGCGTTCTATACCATGATCGATGGCATTTCGTATTAAGTGGACGAGCGGGTCACCTATTTCATCAATGACGGTCCTATCAAGCTCCGTTTCTTCACCTATGATTCTTAAATCTATATTTTTGTTTAAATCCTTTGAAAGCTGTCGTACCATCCTCGGGAATCTATTGAACACTTGTTCGATTGGTACCATGCGCATATTCAGGATAATATTCTGCAAATCCCCCGAGACCCTGGTCATTCTTTCCACGGTATCATTCAATTCTAAATGATTAATCTCAGCAGCAATTTGCTCCAACCGCCCACGATCAATCACGAGTTCCTCAAATAGATTCATGAGAACATCTAGTCTGTCTATATTGACTCTGATCGTTTTATTGGCAGTCTGCTTTCCTTTATATCCTTTGTCTGCAATCTCTTGTTTTTCGTCTTCATTTATATTTTGTTTTTGTTCAATTTCAGGTTCTGAGTGAGATTCGTCTTTATCTATAGAATAGGTCGATACCTTCACCTGTTTGATTTCAGAAATTTTATTTATTCTTCCCGCAATTTCTTCCTCATCTTCTTCGGTAACAAAAAGTACTTTGAAGCTATGATCGAACTCTTCGTTTTCGAGTGTTTCTGCTGAAGGCTGGGATTTGACTACTTCTCCTATTTGTTCCAAAACGTCAAAAACCATATAGACACGTGCAGCTTTTAGAAGACAATCTTCATTTAAATAGACTTCCACTTGAAAATTGTTTAATCCCTGCTCTGCGGATTGCTCTAATACCGCTCTTGTAAATTCATCCAGCTGAATGTCATCAGAATTCCCACTATGATCTTCTTGCTCTTCACGGTCTTTAAGGACGTGACCAAGCTCAACTGCTTGCAGAAGATCGACTACACGACTAACATCACGAGCCCCGTTTCCTCCTTTGGAGATATCCAGTACCATGGCTTCTAGATCATCGACTGAGTCAAAAACAATGTCGAGCATATCAGAATCCACTTGAATCTGATCATTTCGAACGCCATCGAGTACGTTTTCCATCTTATGAGTAAGATTGGAAAGATCTTGATAACCCATCGTCGCGGACATGCCTTTCAACGTATGTGCTGACCTGAAAATCTCACCAACTATAGCAAGATCGTTCGGATTTTTTTCTAATTCCAACAGCTGATCATTTATGGATTGTAAATGTTCATTACTTTCATCAATGAAAATCTCTAAATATTGATTCGTGTCCATGATGCACCCTCCTGCCTGGAAATAGCTTGCATAATACTTTCACTTATTTTATTTACGGGCGCTACTTCATTAGCAAGTTTAGATTTGATTACAGCCTTAGGCATGCCAAATACAATAGAAGTTTCTTCTGATTCTGCAATGACATAGCATGAAGAATTTCGTTTTTTCATTTTAATTAAACCCTCTGTCCCATCCGCTCCCATTCCGGTCATCACTGCGGCAACGGTATGAAGATCTAAATGAGAGAGGGATTCAAAAAGGTGATTCACAGAAGGCCGATGCCCTATAATAGGGTCACTATTTTCAAGATGGACTTTATAAGTGCCTGCTTCATAGATGACTCCCATATGAAAATCGCCTGGAGCGATATATACAACACCATTCTCTAAGACTTCTGCATGAACTGCTTCTTTTACAATAGCCGATGAAATCCCGTTCAGCCTTTTTGCCAGAGAGCTTGTGAAGCGTGCCGGCATATGCTGGACAACCAATACCGGTACATTCAAATCTGCGGGTAATCCACCTATAACCTTTTGTAACGCACGCGGACCGCCAGTCGATGTTCCTATAGCTATAATCGAATCCTTATTATTCTTAATTTTAGTTGTTAACAAGGGGGGACAAGCTGGTGTGACAGTCGCAGTCATTTTTGATTTACTGACGGCAATCACTTTTCTTACAATCGAATGTTCAACTTTATGTATATCCAGTGAAATCGAACCAGACGGTTTAAGTACAAAATCGACGGCACCAAGTTCCATAGCTTTTATTGTGCTGTCTGCTCCCTTCGCCGTTAAACTGGAAACCATCACAACTGGAAGAGGGTTTTCTCTCATCAATATTTTCAAAGCTTCTAAGCCGTCCATTTTAGGCATCTCAATATCTAACGTCATAACATCCGGTTTTAGAGCTTCAGCTTTTGAAATCCCATCAGAACCATCCCTCGCTGTCCCTACTACTTCAATACGTATATCTGCGTTCAGAATCTCTGACAGCATTTTTCGCATGAAAGCTGAATCGTCTACAACCAAAACTTTAATTTTATGCATGAGTTCATTCACCTCTCTTGAACCAAACGCCTAAGCTTCTCCAAGAAGGATTCATTTTTTCTGGAGGGGATTTTCAAATATTGATTGACCAACTCATCCATAGACTTACTAGCCTTGCATTTAGGACTTTCAAGGGTAAAAGGAACTTGTTTCAGTACACTATCGAATACGTGCCGATCCTCTGGAATAGCTCCCAGAAGGTTTATTTTTTTGCCTAAAAATTTATTTGCTGCATTTTCCAGCCGTTCATATGTATGAATAGCTGACTGTTCATTCATAGCTCTGTTGGTGAGTACCTGCACTTCAACATCTGGATCTTCGCGCACTAAATGCTTAAGCAAGGAATAGGCATCCGTCAACGAAGTAGGTTCAGGAGTGGTCACAAGAATAACTTCCTCAGCAGCTATCATATGTTTGAGACTGTCAGGGGTCACACCGGCTCCCATATCAAAAAGAATGTAGTCAAAAGCTTTGGCTAATTGCTGGTACTCACTTTGAAAATAAGAAAATTTCTCATCGCCCATACTAAAAATACTGGCTAAACCTGACCCTCCGGCTATATAGGACACCGACAGTGGCCCTCTTTCAATAATGTCAAAGATTGTCATATGACTTTCGAACAAGTCTGTAAACGAGTATTTGGGCGTAACACCAAGCAGGATATCTATATTTCCCATTCCGATGTCTAAATCTATAATTAATACATTGTTTCCTTGCTTGATCAGTTTTAATGCGAAATTAATTGTGAGAGTCGACTTACCTACGCCTCCCTTACCGCTGGCGACGGCAATAGTTTTAGCTTCAGCCTTAACGGTTTGATGTTTTAAACGTCTCCTGAGACTGGCAGCTTGATCATTCATGAGGCAGACCTTCTGTTACCGATGCAATCAGCTGGCTGACATCCGCCTGAGAAATATCATCAGGTACGTCCTGACCGTAGGTTACATACGCAATTCCTATCTGGTTGTTAATCGACAGGCTGAGGGCTGCACCCACTTTAGCTGTTTCATCTTTTTTCGTAAAAATAAACTGGTGAATTGGTATTTTGTTGAACTGAAGGAATATTTCTTTCATGTCCTCATATTTTGACGCAAGAGAGAGAACTAAGTAGGTTTCCGTATCTTCATTGAACTGTAAAACCCTTTCAAGTTCTTGGATATAATGGGCCTCTCTAAAGTTTCTGCCTGCTGTATCGATCAATACGAGATCATACCTTGCGAATTTCTCCCGTGCACTCATATAATCCTCAAAATTATATGCGACCTCTAAAGGAATATTTAATAGTTTAGCGTACGTTCTCAATTGATCGATAGCAGCGATCCGGTAAGTATCAGTCGTTATGAATGCTACTTTTTGATTTCTATTCAATACAGCGTCTGCAGCTAGTTTAGCCAAAGTAGTGGTTTTCCCTACGCCTGTGGGGCCGACTAAGTGGACATACTTTTTAACAAAAGCCGGGCTTCCGACCGGTAGATGTGCAACTTTATTCTCAAAGTACTCCTTAATATTTAACTCAAGACTAGAAGCATCCAATCCTTCAGTCTCTTGTAAGCCTTCACCTTTTAAAGTACTTACGAGATCATCTACTATCTGACTGTCTATCTCTTGACTAATCAAATGAGCAGCCAGCTTATCCAGTATCGTTAAATCGTTCACTGACTGTTGCTGTATCATCGTTTTCAACTGTTTAAGCTCTCGCATAACTTCACTATCATTATGTGAAGGAACTTCTTTCTTTTTTATATCGATGGCTGGTTTTCGCTCGGAATCTGAAGTTACCGGCTGAACGGAGTCAATAGCAGCAATGACCTCAATATTCCGCTTTTTAAACATCCCAAGAAAGCCGCCCACTTTAATTTCTTTACTATTTAATATCACGGCATCCTGCCCTAGACTTTTCTTCACTTTTTTCACAGCCTCCGGCATCGTTGAAGCCTGGAATTTTTTAACCTTCATTAACCGTTCACCACCCCTACACTTTCTACTTCGACGTTTGGATCGAGCTCGTTATATGATAAAACAATGACCTGTGGAAAAAATCTTTCCACCAGTTGTTTTAGATACATTCTCACGGCTGGTGAGCAAAGCAGAATGGCATGTTCTTCTTGAAGAGATACTTGATCTACTTGTTCAGAAACGGCCTTTAAGATGGTTTGTTGTGAATCGGGATCCAAAGATAAGTAATTGCCATGTTCTGTTTGCTGAATATGATCTGCAATTAACTTTTCAACTTTACCTGATATCGTTATGACCCTCATGCTTTGGTCTTCCTTCTGATATTGGTTCGTAATTTGCGAAGCCAATGCCTGCCTGGCATATTCAGCCAGAAGATCCGAATCGTTTGTCATTTTCCCGAAGTCTGCGAGTGTCTCGAAAATTACGGGTAAATTTTTAATGGAGACATTTTCTTTTAGTAATTTCGCTAAAACTTTTTGCACATCACCGATAGAAAGCTGTTCAGGAGTGACTTCATCTACGAGAATCGGATAGGATTGCTTAAGGTGATCGATCAATTGCTGTGTTTCCTGGCGCCCTAAGAGTTTATGAGCGTTCCTCTTAATCACTTCTGTAATATGTGTGGAAACAACGGAAGGAGGATCAACTACCGTATATCCTGACAGTTCGGCTTCATCTTTAAGATCTTCTGTAATCCATTTAGCCGGTAACCCAAAAGCAGGTTCTGTCGTCTCGATCCCTTCAATTTCTCCATCATCCATTCCAGGACTCATCGTTAAATATTGATCGAGGAGCAGTTCTCCTTTTGCCACTTGCTCCCCTTTTATTTTTAATCGGTATTCGTTAGGCCCCAATTGTATGTTGTCTCGAATTCTCACAACAGGAATCACTATTCCGAGCTCTATCGCCAGCTGACGACGGATCATGACAATACGGTCAAGCAAGTCGCCTCCTTGACTAGTATCAGCTATGGGAATCAAAGCATAGCCGAATTCAAATTCTACCGGGTCCATACTGATTAGATTAACTACATTTTCAGGAGACTTCATTTGATCGCTTTGAGCTTCATCCTCTTCCTCCGGTTCTTCATGTTCTGGCTCTTGACTTTCTCTAGATAACCAGAACCCTCCGAATATAAGAACAGAAGCTATTAAAGTGGTTAAGAAAAACGGAATAGGTGTAAGGCCGAGTAGAAATATCGTACCGCCCGCTATATAAAGTAACTTAGGGTATCTTAACAGCTGGCTTGTCACATCTGAACCAAGGTTTCCTTGTGAAGCAACTCTAGTGACAACTATCCCTGTAGCAGTTGAAATAAGCAGTGCCGGAATCTGACTGACAAGTCCGTCCCCTACCGTCAGCCTCATATATGTATCAATAGCTTCATTAAAAGACATTCCCATCTGAGCCATACCGATGATCAGTCCAAAAATGATATTCATAAGAACGATAATGATGCCGGCGATCGCATCACCTTTAACAAACTTACTTGCGCCATCCATCGCACCATAAAAATCCGCTTCATTTTCAATTTTTTCTCTTCTGTCTTTTGCCTGGTGCTCATTTATCATACCAGCGTTCAAATCTGCATCTATGCTCATTTGCTTCCCGGGCATAGCATCAAGAGTAAAACGAGCGGCGACTTCCGACACCCTTTCGGCTCCTTTTGTAATCACTAGAAACTGAATAATGACAAGAATTATGAATACAACAAAACCGACTAGAGGATTTCCGCCGATTACAAAAGTACCGAAAGTTTCTACTACTCCTCCTGCGTCAGCTTCAGATAATATCGATCTTGTGGTCGACACATTCAATCCAAGACGGAACAAAGTCAACAACAATAATAATGTAGGGAAAACAGCAAATTGTAACGCTTCTTCCATATTCATAGATACTAATATGACGATAAGAGCTAAAGTAATGTTGATTAAAATTAAAAAGCTAAGAAGCCACCCAGGAAGTGGTATAACAAGCATAATGATAATTAATATTACGCCTAATAATACGGATAAATCTCTTGCTGACATTTGGGTCACTCCTTGAGTACTACACTTTTTTCTCCAGTCGATACACGTAAGCTAATATTTCAGCTACCGCTTTAAAAAATTGTTCATCTATCGGTCGATCTAATTCTGAACTCTGATACAGAGCTCGTGCCAATGGGCGGTTTTCAACCATCATCACTTCGTTAGCTTTTGCTACCTCTTTGATCTTTTGAGCGACAAAATCCACGCCTTTTGCTACGACGATAGGCGCGTCCGACACCTTCTCATCGTATTTGACCGCAATGGCAAAGTGAGTGGGGTTCGTAATGACGACATCTGCGTCTGGAACTTCACTCATCATTCTGGCTGCGGACATTTGACGCTGCTTCTCTTTGATTTTTGATTTAATTAACGGGTCACCCTCGATGTTTTTATGCTCATCTTTCAAATCTTTTTTGGACATCCTGATATTTTTCTCGTGATCATATCGTTGATAGACATAATCCAATGTGGAAAGCATCAGGAGAGCTAAACCCGATGCCAGACCCATGATAATTGTTATGTTTCCAAAAAACACGAGAGCATCTTCAACAGATTTCTGAGACATAAGCATCATCTGGTCTTTATTGACCCAAATGATCGCAAATGTGATCAAACCTACAATTGAGATCTTCAATAATGATTTAATAAGCTCAACGATCGCTCTTGCCGAAAAGATTCTTTTGGCCCCTTTGATCGGATCCATTTTTTTTAAGTCGAACTTCATAGGCTCTCCAGTGAATAAAATCCCGATTTGAACCAGGTTTGAGGCAATACCGGCAACGATCGCTATCCCCATGATGGGAGCAAGAATTTTTGCCATTTCTACGGTTATTTCCAGGAAGACGGCAGCTGTACTTTCTGTTGTAAGCTCCCAGTGAATGTACTCCTGAAAGGTTTTACTGTACATCTCTGTTAACGACACCTGCATCTGACCGCCAAATAAATATAATCCGCCAAAAACCATTAAGAGTAAAAAACCTGTGTTAACATCCTGACTTTTAGGAACTTGACCTTTTTTCCTGGAATCGCCACGTTTCTTAGGGGTAGCTTTTTCTGTTTTTTCATCGGCCGCAAAAAATTGCAGATCCAGTTTCATGTAACTCACGGTTCGTCTCCTCCAAACAGCTGCATCAGCCCCTGCATCGTTTCTAACATCAATTCAAATAGATTTTGGATAAGCATGATATAAAACGTCATGGCAATTACTAGTACAAACAATGCTACAAAGATTTTCAAAGGCAGCCCTACTACAAATACGTTAAGCTGCGGGACCGTCCGAGCGATAATCCCTAAAGCGACATCGACCAGAAACAGACATCCGACTATAGGAACAGCCATTAAAAAAGCGATGACAAACATTTGGTTGAATGAATCCACGACGTAGAGAATCCACGACTCTTCCTGCAGGGGGATGAGCCTGTCCAAAGGGATCAATTCATAACTGTAGAAGATACCGTCCAGCATGAGATGATGGCCGTTAACAGCTAGTATGAAAAGCAGAGTGATAATGTACATATATTGACCGATCAAAGGGCTCTGTGCTCCGGTTTGAGGATCGATCACGTTCGCTATGGCAAAACCCATCTGGAAATCTATCAGCCCTCCAGCAATTTGAATCGCTGCTAAAATAATATAAGCTAATAAACCAACGGAAATTCCTACAGCCGCTTCTTTGAATAGGAGTAAAAAGTAATTCTCATCCACTGCCAAGTCTGGAATATCAACTGTAAAGTACATTAACGCCGCTAAGAAAAAGCTGAATCCAACCTTGTGCTGGGTAGGAAGATTACGATATGAAAAGATCGGCAGTGTAACGAAAAATGAAGTGACCCTTACGAATATAAGTAAAAATGCTGGAAGATTTATTGCACTTATGTAATCGAGCATCTCTATCCGACCAGCATGTTCAAGTTTTCAAAAACATTGGCTGTAAACTGCACCATAATTGTCAACATCCATGGGCCGAAAAAAATCATTCCTATTAGAACGGCAACGATTTTTGGAATGAACGCTAATGTTTGCTCTTGAATCTGTGTCGTAGCCTGAAAAATACTGACCAATAAACCGACCGCTAAAGCTAATATCAGCAAGGGACCTGAAATCAGCAGAACAGTATATATACCTTCTTTGGCGAACTCCAGGACTAATTCAGTTGTCATTTATGTAACCTCCTTCACCCATTTAGAAGCCTTCCAATAATGATTTTGAAATTAAATACCATCCATCAACTAAAACAAACAGCAATATTTTAAATGGTAATGAAATCATCACCGGAGGGAGCATCATCATCCCCATCGACATCAATACACTTGCAACTGCCATATCAATGACGAGAAAAGGAACAAAAATCATGAATCCCATTTGAAAGGCTGTTTTCAATTCGCTGATCGCAAAGGCTGGTACAAGGGTTGTCATCGGGACATCCTGTATAGTTTCAGGCTGGTCCATTTCGGAATACCCCATGAACAAAGCCAAATCTTTCTGCCTTGTATGCTTAGCCATGAAATCTTTCATTGGGATACTCGCTTCTTCATAAGCCTCATCTAACGTGATTTCCTCATTAAATAAAGGAGTCAGCGCTTGATCGTTGACCTCCTGAAATGTAGGAGCCATGATGAAAAAGGTCATAAATAAAGCGATACCTATGAGCACTTGATTAGGCGGCATTTGCTGAGTAGCCAGTGATGTCCTTACGAACGAAAGAACGATAAGTATTCTTGTAAAGCTCGTCATAAGAATCAAAATACCAGGAGCAAGCGATAAAACAGTTAATAAAAGCAAAAGGCGGACAGACGTTGCTACGTCTTCAGGATCTGAACCGGAAAAGATATCAACAAATTCACTCATGATTGATCATCCTTCCTATTCATCGATTTCCGCCTATTCTCTTTCATTTCATTCAGCTGCTTTTCAAATAATTGCTGGAACTGAACGGTAGATGATTTCCCGCTTTGGTTTTGGTTAGATTTCGCTCTATTTTTCAGAAATTCTCCGAACCCTTTTTGAATGATATCCGGATGTTCCTCCTGCTTTACGAGGGTATCCTTCGTCGCTTGATCTGTGATCTCTGTAATCAGATTGATAGAATCACCAACACCGACTACGTAAATTTCGTTTCCGATACGTACGGCTTGCAGAGATCTGTTAGGTGCAAGGGTAACTCCTCCCAATGTTTCCATCGTTCGATTTTTTTGGAACATTTTACTTCGTTTGTTGAAAAACTTTAGTAAACCATAAATAAGTGCTAGTACTAAAAGTAAAGCAAAAATTAATTTAATGATATTCCAAATCATAGAGGGGTTCTCTTCTGAGTCAGCTGAAGGTATCTCTTGCCCAGGCGATTCCACTCCACTTTCATCAGAACCACATCCCTGCATCTCAGGGTTCTCGGCACAATCAGTAACTGACGGACTTGCTGACACAATAGACCCGAAAGATAAAATGATTGCCCCGGCCATAAATAACAGTGCTGTACTTTGAATCGTTCTTCGCATCATTTAAATCCCTACTCTTTAGTTTAGTGCTTTTTGTATTGCTTCAATGACTCGCTCTGCTTGAAACGGTTTGACGATAAAATCTTTAGCTCCTGCTTGAATCGCATCTACAACCATAGCTTGCTGTCCCATTGCCGAGCACATGATGACCTTCGCGTTAGGGTTGACCGCTTTGATTTCTTTTAATGCTGTAATTCCATCCATTTCAGGCATAGTTATATCCATTGTGACTAAATCAGGATTTTGTTCCTTATACATTTCCACAGCTTTTTGACCATCTTCCGCTTCCCCTGCAATTTCATACCCGTTTTTTGTCAAAATATCCTTAACCATCATTCTCATGAATGCTGCATCATCAACAATCAGAATTCTTTCTCCCATTCCAATCTCCTCCTTAAGCTCTATCTAAGTTTTTTCAATCTATCTTTCTTACTTAATATATCCGTCACGCGAACTCCGAAGTTCTCATCAATTACGACAACTTCCCCTTTAGCCATTAGCTTCTCATTGACATGGATATCTACAGGTTCACCAGCTAATTTGTCTAATTCAACGACAGAGCCTGATGTCAATTCTAAAATTTCTTTAATTGTCCGTTTCGTGCGGCCTAATTCAACCGTGACTTTTAATGGAATATCCATGAGCATGTCCAAATTATGCTGTTCATTTGTATTCAACTGCACATGTTCGAAATCGGAAAATTGAGCATTCTGAACGTTTGAATTGTTCAATCCCTGGCCGCCGGCACCACCTAACAGCTCTGGCTCTTTTTCAAGCTTGTCTTTTTCCTGTTCATTTGAATTTATCGGTTCCTCAACCTCCGGCTCAGCAACTTTCTCCTCTAGGGACGGCATTGGATCATCTTCTGGAGGATTTAGCAGTTCATCCACTAGACATCTGGCAAAAGGGATCGATAGCAGCTGCATAATATTCGAGTCTATCAATGAGCCTACTCTCAACTTGAATGAAACCTTTATTAACACTTCATCTTCAGGGATTTGTTCAGTACCCTTGTTTTCTACTAAATTCAATACATTAATCGTCGGAGGTGTGATATCGATTTTTTTGTTAAATACTGTGGATAAGCTTGTGGCAGCAGAACCCATCATTTGGTTCATCGCTTCCTGTACAGCACTTAAGTGGATATCATTCAATTCCTCTATGGGCGATTGACCATCCCCGCCCAGCATGAGATCTGCGATAACAGCAGCATCATTACTTTTTATAACTAACAGGTTTTCCCCTGAAAAACCGTCCGTGTAGTTTACATTTACGGCCACATGCGGCTTAGGAAATTCATCGGTTAACTGGGAGCGTTTGATAGTTGATATGGACGGAGTCGTAATTTCAACCTTTTGATTCAGTAAAGAGGACAAGGCAGTTGCTGAACTTCCAAACGAAATATTCCCGATTTCGCCTAAAGCATCTTCTTCTAGTGTAGAAATATATTTTTCTACTTCAGAGGATTCTGCACTATTTTCTTTTTTTTCATCTTCTCCACCGCCGTTAAGCAGTGCATCTATTTCATCTTGCGAAAGCATGTCGTCACTCATCATAGTCTGAACCCCCTTGATACTCACTTAATACTTGAACAGCCAGCTTATTTTTGATTTTTCCTGGCTGAATCTGGAACTTTTCTTCTTCATCAACCCGAAGGCTCATCGGCTCATCAATCAATTGATCCAGTCTAATAACGTCACCTTCATTAAGCCTCAGAAACTCTTCGATCGACATATCAGCTTCACCTAGAACCGCACTGACATCAACTTCCGCCAGTTTCAACGTATTTGACAAAGCTTTGTACTCCTCAGGGTCACTTTCCTTTTGCTGCTGGTTCTGCATCCAATAATGAACAGACAGTTTAGGGATGATAGGCTCCAACACCACATGAGGGATACAAATGTTGATCATTCCACTGGCTTCCCCTATCGACGTATTTAATGATACGACAACGACAGTTTCATTCGGGGAAACCATTTGCAGAAACTGAGGATTCACTTCCATTTCTTCTAAAATCGGTTCAATTTCAACAATTGAACCCCAGGCTTCCTGATAATTTCCTAGTGAGTTCTCAAAAATCTGTGTCAATATCGTAGTTTCAATTTCTGTCAGATTCTGAACCTTGTTGACGCCGCTTCCTCTTCCTCCTAAAACGCGATCCATCATGGCGTAAGCAATCTGCGGATTAGTCTCCATGAGAATACGTCCCTCTAGAGGAGGTACTTTGAATATATTTAAAATAGTCATTGTCGGTATGGACCGGATGAATTCCTCATATGGTAATTGATCGACAGATGCGACAGTTATGTTCACGTAAGTTCTTAACTGGGCTGAAAAATAAGTAGTCAATAACCTGGCGAAGTTTTCATGAATTCTAGATAAGCTGCGTATTTGATCTTTCGAGAACCTTAAAGCCCTCTTAAAGTCATACACTTTCACTTTTTTCTCTTTTTCTTCTATTTTTAACTCCTCTGCATCCATTTCTCCCGTGGACAGTGCGGATAGCAAGGAGTCGATTTCTGATTGTGATAATACCTCTTCTGCCAAAATCTCACCTCCACCTCATCAAGACCACTCTTATTATTGAAGTACTTTATCGATCGTGTACACATCTGTGACTTGTCCTTCCTTCATAAGCTCATTCAGCTTCACCTTCAGCTTTTCTTCAAGATCTGCAAGCCCAGATTTAAAGTCTTCTGTGTTCATTACAGCTAGTTCCTTCAACAGAATATTCTGCATTTGGAAATCTCTTTTCTCCAGTTCCTCAAGTGCTTCTTTACTGTCAGTTACTACTTGAAAACTGATACGGACAAAATCACCATTCTCAAGGTCTGTTGTAATCTCGTCCGTCACAAGCGAAGCCTCTACCATTTCATCAATCGACCGCTCCCCATCAGCCTCGGATTCTTTTATATTCATGACAAGAACAAGAGCTACAACACCAAGCACACTGATCGTTCCCAGCACAATAAGCATGGTTCGAAATACATTACTTTTCATTTTCCTCACCTGCCTTGTTTACGATTCTGACCAATCCGACCTCTCTATAAAACCGCTTCATATCTTTCATAACCTTCTCATGATCGTCTTTCACAACGAAGCTTTTTCCTTGTATTGTCGTAATTGTCGTATCAGGATTGCACTGGATCTTTTCTATGTAAATAGGATTAAACCAAAAAGTCTCTCCATTCAGCCTCGTTAATGAAATCATATAGGTTTTGGGGGCTGAAAAAGCCCCCTCCCTCCTTTATTATCGTTTTAGATTCACAAGCTCTTGTAAAATTTCATCTGAGGTCGTGATAATACGGGTGTTTGCCTGAAATCCTCGCTGCGCTGAAATCATTTCTGTAAATGCTTCCGCCAGGTCAACGTTTGACATCTCTAAGGAGCCGGAAACCATTTGGCCTGTGCCGTTCTCACCAGCGGCAGATAAATCATCAAGTCCATTCAGACCGGCCTCGTCATCGCCGAATAAACCAGCATTATCGGTATTTCTATACGTGCTTCCGCCAACTTTCTCGAGTCCTTCCGGGTTAGAGAAATTAGCTAGCAGTATTTGCCCGGCTTGTTGCGGGTTCCCGTTCCCGTCTACGTAACCTACTGTTCCGTCCGACTGAACATTAAAGCTTTGAGCATCTTCAGGTATTGTGATAAGTCCCGCTTGTCCACTAGGAGAAGAATCTTCTCCATCAGGCGTATTATAGGATTCTCCTACTAAATATTTACCATCACCGTTAACGATGGCACCATCACCATCCAAGTAAAAATTACCTGCTCTAGTGAACGTCGTATCTATGGCTCCGAGGTCATCAAATGTTTTAGCTTCTGGATCAATTGCAGCATCGTCCGTCCCTTCTGCTAAAACAAACATTCCGTCTCCTTCAATAGAAATATCCAGAGGACGATCCGTTGTTTGGCGATTTCCCTGAGTGTGTATGCTGTCAATCGAACCCATCTGAGAACCAAGACCTACTTGAGCAGCGTTGACCCCTCCGCGCAGATTTTCTATAGAGCCCTGAGCACCTGAAACAGACTGGCTCATCATATCTTGAAATGAAACACGGCCTTTTTTGAACCCACTAGTGTTTACATTTGCGATGTTATTTCCAATCGTATCTAAAGATGTCTGAAAACCTTTCATACCTGAAATACCTGAATACATTGAACGTAGCATAGCGCTATCATTCCTTCCATTTTTTGTTTAGCTTACTTCATTCAGTCCATAAGCTTTCAAGGCTTCCCTCGCTCGGGTCCAGCCTAGTCATTCAAAATAATCGTGCCGTTAATGTTCGTAAAAATATGAGAATCCGTATCCTCTTTATTCATGGCGGTGACTACTGTATTGTTTTTAGTACTGACCACAAGTGCAGCATCCTTGAGAACGACTAAGGAGTCGGTAACACCTTTAGATTTTGCTTCAGACATCCTTTTGGAAATCCTTTGCCACTGAGAGTCATCAATTTTAATGTTTCGGTCCTCCAGCCTTTGCCGCGCATGCTTGCTGACATTTAAACCACTTGCTTCCTGCAAGGCATCCTTGAAAGAAGATTGAGAATTTTTATGTACCTTTTTATAAGTGGGTACAGGCATTGATTGATGCAGTTGATGAATACGAGGGTCCATCATGGATCACTTCTTTCTAAACATTTGCTTCTGCAACTTTGTTTATGTCTTCTATTGCCACTTCTGCTCCGTTATCCAGTGTCAGAAAAGCTTCTCCATCCGCCTGGCTGACTGACTGAACTTTGCCGGCATTATACTTGGAAACTGCTCCAGTTTCTTGATCGTACTCCGGATAAGTCACTTCTTTCCCAATAAGTCCGCTGTACTGAATAACCGGCATAGGGCTTTGGTTATTTGTGAATTTTTCCATCATTTGAGACATATTCGTCATTTGTTCCAGACTTGAAAACTGAGCCATCTGAGAAACAAATTCCTTATCTTCCATCGGATCAAGCGGATTCTGGTTCTGTAATTGAGCCATTAAAATCTTTAGAAAGTCGTCCTTTCCTAAATCACTGCTTCCTGTACTTTTCCGCGGCTGATTATTCAAGTAATAAGACGGATCGATACTCGTCATAACTAATCACCTACACTTTCTCATTCATAAGTACTTCATGGAAGGATATTCCTTCTCCTTCAGCATGTGGTTCATTTGAAGATTCTTGTTCCTCCTGACTGGTATCTTTTTGATGTCCAAAATCTCCAGCCTCTTTGTCATCTTCCGCCAAAAACTGCTCCCCTGAAGTCATATCCGTTTTTTCAACCACTACCTGCTGTGGTGAGAACATATGCCTTAATTGATTCATGTTGCTATCGAGCATATCTTTGGCTGCCTGTGAAGTTACTAGAATCTTCACCGTCATTTCCCCATTCATCTGCATGAGTCGTACCGTCATATCTCCTAGTTGCTGGGGGTTAAGACGAATGTTCATTTCTGTCATACCAGAAGAATTCGAAAACATACGAGAAGACTTCATCATTTGGTTAAACTGTTCCATGAACTGGCTTTGCATCATAGGTTGAGATTGGCTTGAATTCAAGTGGATTACATGCTGCTCTACTTTTGACATATTCATTGAGAGATGAGCAGAAGATAAATGAGGAGCGGGCGCCTGTTCAGACTGAGTGAGTTTAGTTATTGACTGTGAAAGCCACTTAGCCATATCTTTTGATGTCACTTGAGCTTGTTGAGCATAATTAACAACCATTGATTTCCGGTCAGCATAATTCTTCACTAAATCAGAAAAAAGCTGTTGCTGCTCTTGGCTGCTGGCTTTACTTGCTCTAGACAAGGTTTCAGTAAAAACGCCTGAATCCTTAGAAGCTGCTGCCAATTTTGTAACCTGTTCGACAATTTGCTTCAATTCAATGATCGTTTTCTGATCTATTGGCACATTTTTCGTTTGCGGCACTGCATCCCCTTGTGAAAACAGCTTCCCCGTCAACTGTTCAAATTTACCCCATAGTGACTGGAGTTGCTTCTTCGATGATCCATCACTATTTCCAGATAGTGGTTTACCGGAGTCCCATTCCATAGGAGGCTGTATAAAAGACATCATGACGCTTTTATTGTCAAATATGGAGGCCGAAGCTATTTCGTTATGAAGGTCTTTCAGGAATTCCGATAGCTTAACTTGCTCCCTTTCATTTAATGAAGAAAGTTCTTTGCTAGTCATATTGAATAACTGTACAAATTCTCCTGGCATACCATCACCTTTCCAGAGGGCTGCTTTAGATAAGTCCGTATTCTCAATTTTTTCAAACAACCTCTTCCGATTTAAATCACCTGAAGCACCGCTCATAGTAATCCCGAAACCCTTCAACTCTTTCTTAACCATTTCGATTAAACTTTCAATGTTTTCTTCCCCTACTAATTCTCCCTGCAGTAAATCCTCAAAAGCTGTCATCAGGTCGGATTGCTCACCTTTACGCTGGACGTTGTTTAAGGATGAGAGAAACTGACCTGGCATTGCATTAAATAACTGCATCATTTCCAATATTTCACCTCCTTTCAAAGCATTCTATTTACTGCTCTTCCGTCATTAAACTCGTTAATTGTGCAGCAGCTTCGGGAGACATTTCTCCTAATACAGCTCCACGCACATCGCTTTGCATTTCGGATAGAAGGGAGACAGCAAGAGCACCTTCCATATTTTCCAGGATAGGTGCAGCAGCTTCCTCGTCCATCTCCTGGAAAGATTTGGCCATTTCAGAAATATCATCGGTTCCAGTCTCTTCATCAGAAGTCTCTGCTGCATCAGAAGCTGATTCTAAATTAGCTTCCAACTTTATGATGGTCTGATTCAATTCATCTATTGTGGCGTCTTTACTACTGTTATCACCTTCCAGCTGTTCGATTTCTGCTTGATAATCCGCAATGGCCGATTCATAGTGGTCTGTGGTCCTCTGTTCATTCTCTTCTGACTGAGTCGTAACCAGGCTTGATACACCTGGTATTTTATTGGCAAACTCCTCACCTTTATCCAAAACATTGATTCCCATCATGCTCATTACAATTAACATAATAGTCAGCGCAAATATTGTCGGTACTACAATGACCAAGAAAAACCATTGAAAACGATTTTGGCTTTTCTCCCTGCTTTTTTCCATTTAATCACCTGTTCTTATAATTTAGATATTGTCTTGTCGATACCTCATCCATAGCTTTGCTTTCTTCTGCTTTTAGCCAATCCTCATGCTGAGTCAATTTTTTTTGAATCAAATTTTCAAATTTTTTCACTTCAATATGCGCTGACGACAGGTTGTCATGTGCTGTTTCCATAACTGACCTTGCCTGCTGTACTCTGGGCTGGAGATTTGAGATTTTTTTATTCAACTGATCAATATATTGTTCATGAAGTATGAAGTTTTGCGCTCGAATCTTCGTCTTCCTCAATTCTTCATGAAACTTTTCTTCGGCATTTTCTTTTTCTTTTAGGACTTCATAAAGTTCAGTAGCCACAGACTCAAAACGGTCTACTTGTTCTTGGTACATTTTCTGCTTAGCTATCTTATCTCGGTCTTGTAAATCTTTAATCTTATGAAAAGCTTGTAAACTTGTCATTCAAAAACTCCTTAAGAAAATAACTGTGAAAGAATGTCGGTCGACTTCTCAATTGTTGAAGGCTCATGTACATCCTGCTTTAAAAAGTCAATGATCGAAGGATGGTATTTAATCGCTTCATCAATGTCACGGCTGCTCCCTCTTTTATATGCACCAATTTGTATTAATTCACTATTCTCTTCATATGTAGCTAATAATGAACGTAAACGAGAAGCTGATTGCTTGTGTTTGTTCTCGGTCACCTGGTTCATTACTCGGCTTATAGATTTCAATATGTTAATGGCAGGAAAATGATTTTGTTCTGCTAATCTTCTGTCTAAAACAAAATGCCCGTCCAGAATTCCCCTTACCGTATCAGATATCGGCTCATTCAAATCATCGCCATCTACTAAAACCGTATAAAATGCGGTAATCGACCCATTTTTGCTCGTACCTGTCCTTTCGAGAAGTTTAGGTAAAGTAGCAAAAACTGAAGGTGTATACCCTTTAGTAGTTGGTGGTTCACCTGTCGCCAAGCCGATCTCCCGCTGTGCCATAGCAAACCTGGTGACTGAATCCATTAGGAGATTTACGTCATAGCCCTTTTCTCGAAAATATTCACTGATAGCCGTTGCTGTATAGGCTCCTTTCATTCTCATTAATGCCGGCTGATCAGAAGTAGCTACTATGACTATCGAGCGCTTTAGCCCCTGAGGCCCTAAATCGTTTTCGATAAATTCTCTTACTTCCCGTCCTCTCTCTCCAATTAAAGCAATCACGTTGATATCAGCCGAACTATTCCTCGAAATCATACCTAACAGCGTACTCTTCCCTACCCCGCTTCCAGCGAATATCCCTACGCGTTGTCCCCTCCCTACGGTCAGTAAGGAGTCTATGGCTCTTACTCCAACTTGAATAGGTGATTTTATCGTCGGTCTTTCTAGCGGGTTAGGAGGGTTCTGGTCGGTGGGGAATGCCTTTAAGCCTTTTGGAAGCTTTTGATTATTCATCGGACGGCCTAAAGAGTCTAACACTTGACCGATCAATCCAAGACCCGCTTTAATTTTCAATGGACCATTTGTCGCTTCAACTAAACTGCCCGGTCCGATTTCTTTAATCTCATGGTATGGCATGAGCAGCAGGTTTTCATCGTGGAAGCCAACAACTTCAGCTTCGATTTTTTTTGCTGTACCTGAAGGCGTATGGATGTAGCATAAATCACCAATCGATGCTTCCGGACCTTTCGATTCAATCATTAATCCTATAACCCGGTGCACCTTACCAAATCGTTTATATGTATCCGCCCTCTCGATGCTATCCATGTATAGCTGTTTATTCATCAGATTTCTCCTCATGCACGATTTGGAACAGCTTCTGCCTTATTTCCTGTAACTGAGGGTCAACACCCGCAATTATTTGCCCGAAGGACGACTCGATTATACATCCAGAGCGCTCCACACTGTCCTTTATATAAATACTTAACGTAGAATTGAATTCTGTGATCGAATCAAGTTCTTCCCTTTGCGAATGCAAAATCGGATAATCATCAGGATGGACATACACGATAATTTCCGTCTGACTCTTCACTTCCTCCAGAGCTCTTTTTACAATTTCCACAAAAATCGAAGGATGCTCTTTCAGCTCGCAATTTATTATTTTCTCTGCGCTTTTCATAGCAATGTCCATGATCGTCTCCTCACTAGATCCCACCGTCAAAAGATAATCTTTTTTAGCAAGTTCGATCAGCTGGTTAGCTTGAGAGATTTTGTTCAAGTATTCGTCATAGCCTTCTTTGTTTCCTTGTTCAAAACCCTTTCTAAACCCTTCATTTTCTGCGTTTTTTATAAGGTTTGTTCTTTGTTTTTCCCAGTCTTGTTTCTGTCTCTGAATTTCCTCTTCTGCTTCCTTCATTAAAAGTGTAGATTGAGCTTCAGCTTTACGAACCTTTTCTTCTGCTTGGTCAACCAATTCATTAGCTTTGATGTCGTTATCATCAGAGAGTGTCGTTTTCTCTTTATTCAACCGAATCTTCTTTATTCCAATGACCCGATTTTCAGAATAAGAACTATGGCTAGACAATGATGTCATCTCCTCCACCTCTGGCTATGACAATTTCTCCTACTTCTTCTAGTCTTCTTATCGTGGAAACTACTCTTGTTTGTGCCTCTTCTACGTCTCTTAAGCGGACAGGTCCCATGACTTCCATTTCTTCTTTGAATGCCTCAGACATGCGCTCTGACATATTGCTGAAGACTAGATCTTTCACCTCGTCGCTAGAGACTTTAAGCGATAACCGCAAGTCATCATTTTCAACTTCACGAATGACACGTTGAATGGCTCGATTGTCCAATGAAACAATATCTTCAAAGACGAACATCCTTTTTTTAATTTCTTCAGCAAGTTCAGGATCCTGTATTTCTAAAGCATCAAGAATAGTTCTCTCTGTACTGCGGTCTACTCCGTTAAGCACCTCGACTACTGCAGGAATCCCTCCGGTTTCTGTATAGTCGTGCGTGACAGTAGCAGAAAGTTTTTTTTCTAATATGTTTTCCACCTGACTGATAACCTCAGGAGAAGTAGAGTCCATCGTTGCTATCCGTCTTGCTACATCTGCCTGCAGTTCCTGGGGGAGTTCAGATAGAATTTGACCTGATTGCGATGCATCTAAATACGATAATACTAATGCAATTGTTTGAGGGTGTTCATTTTGTATAAAGCTAAGAATCTGACTGGGATCTGCTTTCCTTGCAAAATCGAAAGGTTTTACTTGCAGGGAGGAAGTCAGCCTCCCGATAATGTTAGAAGCTTCCTCATCACCTACAGCTTTCTCAAGAATGGTCCTGGCATAGCCAATACCACCCTGTGAAATATAATCTTGTGCTATAGCGATTTGATGAAATTGCTCTAATATTTCCTCTTTTTGCTTCGAATCTACTTTTTGAACGGAGGAAATCTCTAAGGTGAGTCGTTCCATTTCTTCTTCTGTCAGATGTTTGTATACCTGAGCTGCAACATCCGGACCAAGAGAGATAAGCAGAAGAGCTGCCTTCTGCTTGCCTGTTAACCCGTTCTTTTGATAGGCCATATTGGTCCCTCCTTAATCTTCTGCAATCCATGAACGAAGTAGTTTCGCAAAGTCTTCTGGTTTTTCTTTGGCCATTCGTTCTAGCTGCTTACGTCTTACAGTTGCATCTGTTTCTTTCTCTTCTAAATCTGGAATTGAAATCGGCTGTGGTTCAGCTGACTCTTCGAAAACCTCTTCTTCTTCGTAATCTTCGCTTCTTCTTAGAAGTCTCCATATTAGGAAAATCACTACTAACAGCAAAAGACCTCCTGCGATATAGGCCCATAACGGAATACCAGCTGGTTCTTCATTAAATTGTGGCTGAGCGTCGAATTCCTGAAATACAATCGAAGCTTTCTCCTCAGCATCTACTTCTCCATAACTGCCATCGATTGAAGTGGTGATCATTGAATCCAAAATAGATTGGATGCTTTCTTCCACCGTCAGCTGTTCTTGCTCATTGAGAGTCTGTACTTCGCCTTGTTCATTTTCACCTTTCGTATTATCAACAGCTACTTGGATACCTAAATCACGAACTTTGAATGGGCTTTCTTCAATATTCCTTTGAATGCGATTAAATTCATTATTGATAGTCTCCTTAGACATTTCATAATCGCCATTTCCTTCACCTTCTTCTGCTTCATAACCAGGTACGTCCTCTTCTCCTGTCCCAGCTACTCCACCAGCCGGAGTTCCGCCTTCATAAGTCTCTTCAATTCGTTCTATACTTACGGGCAGCCCTTCCAACGCTTCTTCATCAAAAGGTTCCACTAATTCCTCTGTGCGCTGTTCTTGGGTGAAATCAATATCAGCAGTGACTGTGGCTACAACCTTATTCGGCCCCATCATCGTCCCCAGCATCTTTTGAACGCGCTGCTGAACATCTTTCTCAATGTCCTCTTTTACTCCTTGTTGATATGTATAAGCATCCGTATTATTAGCATTTTCTGAATTATTTTTATCATAATAATTAAAGTTCTGGTCCATGATGACGATATTATCTGTAGGAAGATTAGGAACTGACTTTGATGCTAGATTATAAAGTGTTTCCACTTCCTCATTTTGGATATCATGACCAGGTTCAACATTTAATACGATCGAAGCGGATGCTTCTTGATTTGTTTCAGACATGAAAACTTCTTCTTCAGGAACATTGATCATAACCTGCGCGTTCGCAATCCCTGAAATGCCGGACATTAAGCTGGCAAGTTCTGACTGCATAGCGTCGAGCTTTATGACATCAAATTCATTATCTGTCATGCCCCAGGAAACATTTCCGCTAAAAAATCCGTAGTCTATATTCCCACTATCAGGTAATCCTGCTGCGGCAAGGTCGACGAGTAATATTTCAGCTTGTTCTTCAGGTACGCGGATAGTCGTTCCCCCACTATCCAACTCATAAGAAACTCCTCTGACATCAAGTTCTTCTTTGACCTGCCCCACTTCTTGAAGTGATAAATCACTGTACAGGGGAACCATTTTGGAACTTGCAGCAAAAAAACTAACTAAAGATAATAGAATCACAAACCCAATGATTGAACCTAGTAAAAGTCCTTTTTGCTTTGCGCTTCGTTCCTTCCAGAACGTTGAAGTTTTTTTCGTTAATACATTTAATTTTTCTTTCATGATTGCCCCCAAAAAAAGCACAATTTAAGAGAATAAGTATGGTACCTTAATTAAATTGAACTGTAGTTATACTTGCATACGCATAATTTCTTTGTAGGCCTCGACTACCTTATTACGCATTTCTACGGTGGTTTGCATTGTGACACTAGCTTTTTCTGATGCGATCATGACTTCATGAAGATCATCAATTTCTCCATTCGCCAAAGCCTTCGTCATATCATTTGAGACCCCCTGAGTTTGATTGACATTCTCAATCGCCAACTTTAAATTGTCAGCGAATTTTGAATGGGCTTCTCCAGGTGAAATGTCCTTGGCGTTCTGTGCCATTGGCACTTGAATTTGATCATTGGAAATTGGTGTGATGTTCATAGTAAGATGCCTCCTTATTTTCCGATTTCTAATGCTTTCATAAGCATGCCTTTTGAAGCGTTCATCGCAGTAACGTTCGCTTCATAGGAGCGGGTGGCACTCATCATATCCACTGTCTCCTTCAAAGGGTCTACGTTAGGCATTTCAACATATCCGTCTTCATTAGCGTCAGGGTGGCTTGGATTATAAGCTTGCTTGAACGGCTCATCATCTTCCTGAATTTCTACCGCCTTAACTCCTCCTTGACCAGACTCCGAATTTTGAGACTTCGCTTTCTGTAAAAAAGAGCTGAAAGATTGATCTTCAGGCTGCAGTTGCACCATTTTTCTGCGGTAGGGCTCCAACTCTCCATTTTCATTGACAGTGGCTCTCGTTGAGCTTGCATTTGCCATATTGGATGACGCTACATCCATTCGAAGCCTCTGAGCCGTCAGCCCACTGCCGCTTGCGTTCATAGCATTAAAAATACTCATTTTTAATTTCCTCCCCTAATGACACTTTTTAAACTATTGAACTTCCCGCTTAAACGATCAACCAGAGCTTGATATTGAATTTGATTTTTAGCCAGATCGTTCATTTCCTTGTCTATGTCAACGTTGTTGCCATTATGGTTATATGTAGTACCTTCTTTCCTTACTGTATGATGAGCAGTTGGCTGACCATTGCCAAAGTTGAGATGTCTTTCGTTCGTGCGCTTAGCGCTGACCCCCATCTCTTCGCTGAGAACATTCTTGAAGACGACGTCCTTGGCTTTGTACCCCGGCGTATCTACATTCGCAATATTTTCGGAAATTGCCCGATTTTTTTTACTGGAATGGTTTAAAGAGCTCTCTAAAGTGGTAAATGTATCATTAAACAGTTTCAAAGCGTAATACCTCCCTTATTTGACAAGAATCCACAAATAATAAATCTAATCTTAAATGAATTAGATGAATTACCTATTAAGGCAGTGATAATTTACTGTTATTTCGATAATCCGAAACTTTTAACCCGGTACTTTTCGATCATAAATAGAGCAATTTATACTTCTTTGTCGAAAACACTACTATAAAGAACATTATCACACAATTATGTAATAAAATAAATTATATTTTAAAACATATTAAAAAGACTACTAAAGAAGTGGTAATACCTACTTTTGAACATTAAATTTGTTAATAATATCCAATTAAGTAGGTCTAAAAACGTCAAAAAAACAGTTCTTAAAATAAGAACTTGAACTGTAACCCTAAAAATGGACAGTATAATAAAAAGCGCTAAGCTGCTATGAGATGACCTCGGTATTGAGCCGGGGTCATTTTTTGTAGGGACCACTGGTATCGATGGTTATTGTAATATTCCATATAGGCTTCAATCGCTTGCTTGACTTCAAATATAGATGAGCACGCTTTGAAGTCAATTCCGTCTTTCATATGTCCAAAGAAAGATTCCATTGGGGCATTGTCCCAACAATTCCCTCTCCTAGACATCGACTGATCCAAGCCCAGGTCCCTCACTTTTTTCTGGAAATCCGGGTGGGTGTAGTGCACGCCCTGGTCCGAGTGAATCCAACATTCGGGGTGAGGGAGAAAGTCCTCGCGTTCCATTAACTTATCAAGTGTGGTGTACACGATATCCATCTTTAAAGAGGTCGAGAGATAGTAAGCCAGTATTTCTCGGGTCGCTCCATCTTTAATGGCGGACAGATAAGCTTTCTGTCCCTTCGCATAATAGATATACGTGATATCTGTTAAGAGGACTCTGTGTGGTTCTTGTTGATCGAACTGACGCTCCAGCTTATTTTCACATGTTTTATGTTCTTGCGTCGCTTGAGCGATTTGTTTATAAGGGTTCGCTCTGCGAATCTTACACATCAGGTTATATTTTTTCATGATACGCCGAATACGCTTATGGTTCATGACGATATGTTCATCGTTCTCTACCATCATTTTGATCTGAAGAGCTCCTACTTTACCGTGACGTTGATCATATACTTTCTTGATGATTTCATAGTCTGCCTCATCTTTTCGTTCTCTCTTTTGGCGGGTGTTTTCTGCTTTCAACCAGTTGTAATACCCCGAACGGCTTACGTTGGCCAACTCACAAAAATACTGAATCAAATGGGGGAAGCCATGAGTCCTTACCACTTGTTCAATGAGTTGAAATTTCTCTGATGTCGTTATTTCTTCTTCTTCGCCTGCCTTTCTTGTTCGTCGAGCTTTTTTACGAAGTCCAATTCTGCCTCCAGGTACGCAATATGTGCTTCTGCTTTTTTCAATTTTTCCTCGGAAGACAGGTCTTTCGTCGAAGGTCTTCCTGTGGCGCCTTTTCCTCTTCGCTCTGTATAGAACCCGTCTTCTCCGTATTTTTGAAATATCTCGCGCCATCGTTTCACACACTGTTTCGGTTTCTTGGAACCAATCACAGACAGATCAAATCCATGGTCAACAAAGATATGATAAGGACTTTTGCCTTCACCGTTTTCTTTTACAGCCTTCAGTTTGAATGCCGGTGCATAAGTGATAGAACGATCAGATACCTTGATAACGTTTGGGTTGGATTCTAATTCTTTCCTTTGTGTTTCCGTAAACATAATTTTAGACATGTCTCTAACCTCGCTCTTCATAGTTAATTTGATTATAAAGGGATATTCGTGGTCGTGAAACACAAAAACCCCGAATAAGGGGCACTTTTTTAATCGTGTCCATTATTCGGGGGATAGATCAACTGTTTTTTAGCTGCAACTTTTTTATACCCTTTTGAATCCTACAGAAGAAAAACTCACTGTTCAGAGTGAGAGCCGGACACATTTTAAGACTTGTTTCCACTCCTCCTTCATTCTTTTTCTCATATCTTGCACACAAAAAAAGAAAGTTAGCGGAACACTCTCCAGCTTTCGTTGGAAGCTATTAGACTTGTTTAATTCTCTACGATCGCTTAATGAAGATTCACTTACACTCTTTACATTCCTTTAATTTTCCAAAACTCAATCCATCCAAATACAAGGCGCCTGCTGGACGATCTGGTCACTTCCCTCCCAAAAAAAATCAGGCTGTTGAGCTCATTCTCAACAGCCTGACGTGTTTCTAGTAAAAAAGTATCTTTCAATGAACATTACTTTGATTAATTAGATCGAAGTTTTTGTAATTCAACTAAGAAATTATTGTTAAGGACTTTAATATACGTCCCTTTCATGCCTAATGAACGTGATTCAATAACGCCGGCACTTTCAAGTTTACGAAGTGCATTGACGATCACTGAACGCGTAATTCCTACTCTATCTGCAATTTTACTTGCAACTAGCAGTCCTTCATTACCTTCCAGTTCTTCAAAGATGTGTTCGATGGCTTCTAATTCACTATATGATAAAGAACTGATTGCCATTTGTACTACCGCTTTGTTACGAGCCTCTTGTTCAATTTCTTCAGTCTTCTCATGAAGGATTTCCATTCCGACTACGGTGGCCCCGTACTCTGCAAGTAATAGATCATCTTCATTGAAACTTTCATTTAAGCGGCTAAGGATTAAGGTTCCTAGACGCTGTCCTCCACCGATAATAGGGACGATGGTAGTCAATCCTTCTTCAAACAACTCTTTGTTTTCTACAGGAAACGCTGTATATTCACTCTCGATATCCAGGTTCGGAGTAGTTTCTTGAATGTTGAATAAATTCTGAGTGTACTCCTGAGGGAATTGACGTTCAGAAAGCATGTCTTTCATACGTTCGTTTTCAATTTCCTGTTTAATGGCAAAACCTAATAATTTACCTCTTCTGCTTAAAATAAAAGTATTGGCTCCGATGACATCTCTTAAAGTGGCAGACATGTCGTTAAAATCCACCGATTTTCCAGTAGTTTTTTGCAGCATTGCGTTGATTCTTCTTGCACGGTTTAATAATTCCATTGTTGTTCCTCCTTGCGAGTACGTTATAGTATGAATCTGCTTAAGTCTTTATTTTTAACAATAGTAGCAAGCTTGCTCTCTACGTATTGAGGGGTTATTTCAATTGTTTCCAGTGTAACATCCGGAGCTTCGAACGATAGATCCTCCAAAAGCTTTTCAAGGATCGTATGAAGTCTTCGGGCGCCAATGTTATCCGTTTCCTGGTTCACTTCATAAGCGATTTCCGCAATCCTAGTAATAGCATCGTCAGAAAATTCCACCTTTATACCTTCTGTTTCAAGAAGGGCTTTATATTGTTTGATTAGAGCATTGGAAGGCTCGATCAAAATACTTCTGAAGTCCTCCACAGTCAATTTATTTAACTCTACCCGAATCGGAAATCGTCCTTGCAATTCCGGGATCAAGTCGGAAGGTTTAGCCATATGGAAGGCTCCTGCAGCGATGAACAAAATATGATCGGTGGAAACCGGCCCATATTTTGTGACGATGGTCGACCCTTCGATGATTGGAAGTATATCACGCTGGACACCTTCTCTTGAAACGTTGCCCTGATTTTCTCCCTTGGCAGCTACTTTATCGATTTCGTCGATAAAGATCATGCCTGATTGTTCGACCTTTTCTACCGCTTCCTGGCCAATTTCATCCATATCCACGAGTTTTTGAGCTTCTTCCTGAGTCAGGACTTTACGAGCTTCATTGACAGGGAGTCTGCGCTTTTTCTTTTTCTTTGGCATGAATTGGCTGAAGGCATCCTGCATATTCATACCCATCTGCTCCATTCCCGATCCTTGCATCATATCAAACATGGAAGATTGTGACTCCTCTATCTCTACAGTAACCATATGGTCCTCAAGTTCACCTAAATCCAGCTGCTGTTTGATACGTTTTCTTTTCGATTCTACTTCCGTTTCCTCATCCGCATTTTCCTTCTGTGTTGACTCGTTTTCGTTTTGCTGGAAAAGCATTTCAAAAGGGTTTTTCATTGTGTTGCCCTGCTTTTTCTTAGAAGGAACAAGCAATTTGACTAATCGCTTATTCGCCTGCTCTTCAGCTTTGCCCTTCACAGATTCCATTTTCTGTTCCTTTACCATTCTTACAGCCATTTCAACGAGATCACGCACCATTGATTCAACATCACGGCCGACGTACCCGACTTCGGTAAATTTAGTAGCTTCCACTTTTACAAAAGGAGCTCCTACCAGCTTGGCCAGTCTCCTTGCTACTTCCGTTTTACCTACTCCTGTAGGACCCATCATCAAAATGTTTTTAGGAACGACTTCGTTCTTCAAATCATCCGTCAACTTCATACGACGATACCTGTTTCGCAAAGCTACAGCAACGGATTTCTTCGCATCTGTCTGACCTATTATATATTTGTCCAACCGCTCGACTATTTGTTTTGGAGTTAAATCAATAGACACGATACAAACCTCCTCATTCCAGGACCTCTAAAGTGATCTGGTCGTTAGTAAACACACATATTTCCCCAGCTATTTCAAGCGCAGCATGGGCGATTTGTCTGGCCGACTTCTCTGGTGAGTATCTTTTCAATGCACGGCCCGCGCTCAGCGCATAGTTACCGCCAGAGCCAATGGCTAATATGCCGTCATCCGGTTCTATAACTTCCCCAGTTCCTGAGACTAGAAACATTTTTTCCTTATTCATGACAATTAACATCGCTTCAAGTTTTCTTAAGACTTGATCACTCCGCCATTCTTTAGCTAATTCTACAGATGCGCGAGCTAAATTACCGTCATAAGCTTCAAGTTTAGCTTCAAATTTTTCAAAGAGTGTAAAGGCATCAGCTACAGAGCCGGCAAATCCAGCGAGAACTTGCTCGTTGTATAGTCTGCGGACTTTGACCGCTTTATGCTTCATGACCACTTGATTTCCTAAAGTTACTTGCCCGTCACCGCTCATCGCTGATTGGCCGTTATGCTGTACAGCAAAGATCGTTGTAGCATGAAACTGTTGATCCATATGATCACCTCATTACTTATTTGCGCGCGGATGGCTGTTCATGTATACGTCTTTCAGCCGGTCCTTCGTTACGTGAGTATATATTTGAGTCGAAGATAGGTGCTCATGTCCTAATAGTTCCTGAACCGAACGAAGATCAGCCCCCCCGTTTAACAGGTGAGTAGCAAACGAATGCCTTAATTTATGAGGGTGAATGTCTATCGTTAATGCGGCATCCTTAACCATCTTATCCAATATCGTCCGGATTCCTCGTGCTGTTAATGGACCGCCTCTATTGTTCAAGAATAAACGGGATGAAGCACTTTCCTCTTTTATAAGAGTGTTGCGTCCGTCTTTTAAGTAGCGTTTCAATGCTTCTTCTGCAAAACTTCCAAAAGGGATGAACCTCTCTTTGCGGCCTTTACCTCGAACGAGTAAAGTAGTTAATGAAAAGTCGACATCTTTTATTTCAAGCTGCTCACACTCACTTACTCGCATACCCGTTCCATAAAGCAGTTCAAGAATGGCTTGATTTCGTTGACCTAGAGGAGATGATAAGTCACTTACTTCAAATAGATGTTCAAGCTCCTCCTCGTAAAAAAACTCAGGAATAGGATTTTCACTTTTCGGCATCCGAACATTCAAAAATGGATTATTGGTTACGTACCTCTCTCTTTCAAGAAACCTATAAAAACTACGCAAACATGAAAGCTTTCTTGAGATACTTCTTCTTGACAGCTCCTTATCATGAAGAGTGGATAGATAGACTCTGATGAAGGAAAAATCTACGTCTGTCAGGGAATGTATATTCTCTGCTGTCATGAAACCGAAAAATCCTTCAATATCGTTCTTATACTGTTCAATGGTTAACGATGATGCATTTTTTTCTATTTGCAAATATTCCACAAACAATTCTTTTTGATGAAGAAGCGTTGTCATAGTTCACCTCTTAAAGCGTTTAAATTCTATCACACTATTCACTATTATAACAATGAATTTAAACCAATTGTAATAAAATTCTGAATTGTTTTATATTCACCTAACCTATTATACGGCTGAGTCAATGGAAAATAAACATATCTTTTTGAAATAACTGTCAAGTAAATACTCTTACCAAACGGTAATTATAGCCGTCATGTCGAACGGTGTCAATTATTTTAAATGAAGGTTTGTTAAATTTCCGTGTTGTTCATATGGCTCGCTTACCATGGGCATGGGGTGAGCTTCCTAGGTACTCGCCTGCTGAGGTACTCACCTCTTTCTTAGACGGGCCAGGCTAATGCCTTGTGGGATCTCAGCATATACTCTCTTTCCAAAGGATCCTTCTGTGTTCTCTTAGGTTTGGGAAGATAACTTACGAATTCTTCAGAAAAAAGCTTAAAGAAACCTCCCACTACAAACCCTTTTCATTCCAATCCAGGTATGTTTACTGCGGTCTTCCGGAAAGCGAGCTATTCCCATCCACACCGATCTACCCGCCAAATGTTTCGAAATCGAGTATTTAATAATCCTGACGTATCATTAAATAATAATTTTATGTAAATTAGACACCTATTATTACCATAGGTTAAATGAAAAAACCTATGGTATATTGCTTACCATAGGTTTGCGTTTTGGTCTTTACGATTGTTGTTCTTCTTTATAATCACAATTTGTACATTGAATTTGTGTTCCTTTTTTCGCTTTCTTCTCTACCAACAATTGCTCACATTTAGGACACGGTCTTGAGATCGGTTTATCCCATGAAATAAAGTCACACTCAGGATATCTTTCACATCCGTAGAACTTACGGTTTTTCTTACTTTTTCTCTCAACGACTTCACCCTCGTTACATTTAGGACAAGTGACGTCGATTTTTTTCAAAATAGGTTTCGTGTTTCTGCACTCAGGAAAATTAGAACAAGCTAAGAATTTTCCGTAACGCCCCATTTTGTATACCAATTCATGCCCGCATTTCTCACATTCGATGCCTGCAGGTTCATCTTTGATTTCAACTTCTTCCATTTCTTTTTCAGCTTTTTCAAGTCTTGGCTGAAAACCCTGGTAAAATTCAGAGATAATCGAGACCCAGTCTTGTTTTCCTTCTTCCACCGAGTCTAAGTCATCTTCCATGTCTTTCGTAAAACCAGCATCAATGATCTCAGGGAAGTACTCCTTCAGCTGCTCCAAAACGATTTCTCCAAGTTCAGTTGGTACAAAACGTTTGTTATCTAATGCTACGTATCCCCGTCGCTGAATGGTGTCAAGCGTAGGCGCATATGTCGAAGGCCGGCCAATCCCTAATTCTTCGAGAGTTCTTACAAGACGTGCCTCCGTATACCTTGGTGGCGGCTGGGTGAAATGCTGATTGGGTTTAATCGCTTGAGCCTTGACGATCATTCCCTCTTCTAAATCAGGCAGCAACTTATCTTTTTCTTTCTTATCATCGTCTGTTCCCTCGATGTACACTTTCATAAAACCTTTAAACTTCACTTTAGATCCAGTGGCTCTGAACTCTACACCCTGGTTATACAAGTGTACGGTCATGGTGTCTAATATAGCTGGAGCCATCTGGCTTGCTATGAATCGGTCCCAAATCAATTTATACAAACGATATTGATCTCGTGAAAGAAGGCTTTTCATAGCTTTCGGATCTCTATCCGCGCCAGTAGGTCGAATTGCTTCGTGAGCATCCTGGGCCCCGCCCTGCTTTTTGCCACCACTTGGATTTGCTAGAAATTCATTACCGAAGTTATTTTCAATATATTGTTTTGCATCCTCTTTAGCAGTGTTGGAAAGTCTGGTGGAATCAGTTCTCATGTAAGTGATCAGGCCTGTAATTCCCTGCTTTCCTTTCAAATCGATTCCTTCATAAAGTTGTTGGGCAACCATCATCGTTTTCTTAGCCCTGAAATTTAATTTACGTGCGGCTTCTTGTTGTAAGGAGGACGTCGTAAAGGGTTGTGATGGGTTACGCTTTCTTTCTCTTTTATTGACTTTATCAACAGAAAAATCGTCACCCTTCATTTGACTTTGAATTTTCTTGACGTCCTCTTCCGTTTTCAATTCTTTTTTCTTGCCGTCGATCCCATAAAAAAACCCTTCAAAAAGCTCCTGATCCTTTAAAAACTCAGCATCAATGGACCAATATTCTTCCGGCTGAAAATTTTTAATTTCATTCTCACGGTCGATTATGATTTTTACAGCTACAGATTGAACCCGTCCGGCACTCAATCCTTTTTTCACCTTTTTCCATAAAATCGGACTTATATTATATCCGACCAGCCGATCTAGTATCCGCCTGGCTTGCTGAGCATCGACCAAATCAGAATCTATCGTTCTAGGCTGTTTAAATGAATCTTTAATTGCCTCTTTTGTAATTTCATTAAATACGACTCTGCATTTGGATTTATCATCTATATCCAAGCTGTGTGCCAAATGCCAGGCAATAGCTTCCCCTTCGCGGTCGGGGTCAGCTGCGAGGTAGACGCGTTTTGCTTTTTTCGCTGCGGTTTTCAATTCTTTTAAAACGGGACCTTTCCCGCGTATGGTTATATATTTCGGTTCAAATTCATTTTCAACGTCGACTCCCATTTGACTTCTTGGTAAGTCCCTTACGTGTCCTAATGATGCTTTCACTTTATATTTTTTTCCAAGGTAACGTTCAATCGTTTTAGCTTTGGCTGGTGATTCAACGATTACAAGATAATCTGCCATGTAGTTTCCTCCCATAGAGGTTTCTCTGTTTATATATATCACAAATCTTCCCTATTATTAAATACAATGAAACCGTTTGTCAAACTGACTACCCCATTTTTGTATAGAATAAGCTGCTCTGCACCTAATCATACGTACTATTTTAGGAAAATTTTAATTTTTCTCACAGTATCCTTTTATAATGTCAGCGCAGCTATGAACTAACTGTGCACCTTGCTTTATAATTTGATGGCATCCTTCACTCGTAGGTGATCCGATCGGCCCTGGTAAAGCATAAACATCTTTTCCCTGTTCCAGCGCCTGATCGACGGTAATTAAAGAACCGCTTTTTAACCTCGCTTCAATTACTAACACGGCTTCCGAAAGGCCAGAAATGATACGGTTCCTCTCAGGAAAATGGTGCTTGCGGGCTGGACGGTCAGGCGGGTATTCGCTTAGTAAAAGCTGTTCTGATGCAATCTTATCAAATAAATTCATATCATTTCTCGGATATAAGTGATGGAAACCTGAACCGATGACAGCGATTGTCGTCCCTTTATTCATTATGGCGATTTTGTGTGCAAATTGATCGATACCCATCGCCATTCCACTGACTATATTAAATTTTGATTGGACTAGCGGATCAATGATCTTTCTCATGGAAGGGTAAGCGTATTGAGAGGGTGTTCGAGTACCGACTACACTTAAATTTAATGGAATCTGAAGGTGGTCTATGCGGCCTGAAGCATAAAGAACAAGAGGGGGATCGGGGATATTTCTCAAAACAGCTGGATATTCTTTATCAAATAGTGTAATAAACTTATATTGGGATCGATTTATGTCGAGTTTCTTCATTATATTGGGATTCTCGATGTATTTGAAAATAGCCGCAGAACGTTCCAGGGGGAGAGATGTCTCTTTTGTGATTTCAGCAGGAGTCAAGCTGGGGAGAGATGTAAGAAGTCCTTCAATTTTCATCATTCTTTTAAGCATAGATCTGGTGACGTATGGGCAATCGTGCAATGTAATTAATGCTTCTTTTTGCAAGTTCATGTACCATCCTCATTTCCATAAATTATAAGGAAAACCGTGCCTGATTAGACACGGTTTTCAAGCTATTAATGAGTTTTACATTTTTCATATAAGTTTTCTTTTTTCAAAACATCGATTAACGTCTCTCCCATAACGGAAGGAGTTTCAGCCACTTCAATTCCACACTCATTCATGACACGGATTTTCTCATCAGCTGTTCCTTTACCACCGGAAATAATAGCGCCTGCATGGCCCATACGCTTTCCTGGAGGCGCAGTGCGTCCGCCGATAAACCCTACGACAGGCTTAGACATATTGGCTTTCACCCACTCTGCAGCTTCTTCTTCAGCTGTTCCGCCAATCTCACCGATCATAATGACAGCTTCAGTATCACTATCTTCATTGAATGCCTTTAAGACATCGATGAAATCTGTACCGTTAACTGGATCTCCGCCGATACCAACAGCCGTAGACTGTCCAAGACCTGCTTCTGACAACTGATGTACAGCTTCATAAGTCAAAGTACCAGAACGGGAAACTACGCCTACGTGGCCTTTTTTGTGGATGTAGCCAGGCATAATTCCAATCTTACATTCATCAGGAGTAATGACACCCGGACAGTTCGGTCCTACAAGTCTAGTTTTCTTACCTTCCATAAACCGTTTCACTTTCACCATGTCAAGTACCGGAATATGTTCAGTAATACAGATTGCCAAATCAAGCTCCGCATCTGTCGCTTCCATAATGGCATCAGCAGCGAATGGTGCTGGAACGTAAATAACGGAAGCGTTGGCACCTGTTTTTTCTACGGCTTCAGAAACTGTATTAAACACAGGAATCCCTTCTACTTCTGTACCGCCTTTACCAGGTGTTACCCCACCTACGATTTGTGTACCATATTCGACCATTTGTTTCGTGTGAAAAAGGGCTGTTGAGCCAGTAATCCCTTGCACAATTACTTTTGTATCTTTATTAATATATACACTCATTCCATTCCCCGCCTTTCTACTTTACTAGTTCTACGATTTTTTGAGCACCGTTTGCCATGGAGTCTGCTGAAGTAATGTTCAATCCGGATTCATCGAGAATTTTCTTCCCGGCTTCAACATTCGTACCTTCTAATCTAACGACCAGCGGCAGTGTTAAGCCAATTTGTTTTGTCGCTTCAACTACACCTTCCGCAATGATGTCACATTTCATAATTCCTCCGAAAATGTTCACAAAAATTCCTTTAACATTATCGTCAGAAAGAATGATTTTAAAGGCTTCTGTAACCTTTTCAGTAGTTGCTCCACCACCGACATCCAAGAAGTTTGCCGGATCACCGCTATAGTGCTTGATCGTATCCATCGTAGCCATAGCAAGTCCTGCACCGTTGACCATACACCCGATGTTTCCATCTAGAGCAATGTAGCTCAAGTCAAAATTAGAAGCCTCCACTTCTTTTGGATCTTCTTCATCAAAGTCACGAAGGTCTGCAATATCTTTTTGACGATATAGAGCATTATCATCGAAATTCAATTTAGAATCTAATGCCAATACATTTCCGTCACCAGTAGTTACCAGCGGGTTGATTTCCGCAATGGAACAATCCTTTTGAACGAAAACATCGTATAGGCCAAGCATAAATTTAACCGCTTTACCTACTGCTTCCTTTGGAATATTAATGTTGAAAGCTAGACGACGTGCCTGGTAAGGAGTCATTCCGGTGACTGGATCAATGACTTCTCTAAAGATTTTTTCTGGAGTTTTCTCAGCGACTTCTTCGATTTCTGTACCGCCTTCTTCAGAAGCCATCATTGTCACTTTACTAGTTGCACGGTCTAATACTAAGCCGACATAGTACTCACTTTTAATGTCACAGCCTTCTTCGATTAGTAAGCGCTTAACTTCTTTACCTTCAGGACCGGTCTGATGGGTTACAAGCGTTTTACCCAGTATTTCATCAGCGTATGTACGCACTTCGTCAAGATTTTTAGCAATCTTAACTCCACCAGCCTTGCCTCGTCCGCCTGCGTGGATTTGCGCTTTCACTACAGTGACACTGCTATCCAGCTTCTTAGCCGCTTCTACAGCTTCATCTACAGAATATGCCACAAAGCCTTTTGGCACTGGTACACCAAAATCGCTCATAATTTGCTTACCTTGATACTCATGAATATTCATGTTTCATCCTCCCATCAAATTTCACTGCATTTTCATTGTATAAAAAAATGTCATCAATTGTCCACAGTAAGCTGTTCATCTGTCGAAAAATTCAAACTAGTTCACTTACACAACATTATGTAAACAAACCATTAATTTTTTCCTGCTTTTTGATCTGCTTGATATATGAAGGCGAAAACTTCTGCCACCACATGGTAAAGTTCTTCGGGAATCTGCTCGTTAATATTAAGCTGGGACAGTAATTCAACCATAGTTGGGTCCTCCTGTACGGGAACCCCTTCTTCTTTAGCTTTCTCTAATATTTTTTCAGCGACAAACCCTTTTCCTTTTGCCTTGATTTTAGGTGCCGTATGTTTAGTTGAATCGTATCCTAGTGCTATCGCTTCTTTTCTCTTCTGATTCATATCCGGAAATCCACTCCTGTGTGTTCTGAATTCACAAAACTCGCTGCTTGATTTAATGGATGTCCCCCTTTTACATTAATGGAGAGCAACGAATATCCCAGCTTTTCCAATCCTATTTCCAACTTCCCTTTATGTTCCTTGGTCAGGATAGGTGTCATTTCGTTTTCATTATAAACCGTCAAAGTAACTTGCCGCTTCACAATCATTAAATCAATGACAGTTTCTTTTAAATGCTTTAAATCTAAATAGAAAAGTATGTGACAGGAGTCAGGATCGATTATTCCTTCATTGTTCTTTTTTCCTTCAATATTTACGTATGCATCCTGAGAAATTGAAGGAATATGAAAAGCCAGCTGCAGCATTTGCCCATGATCTTGCTGGGAAGTCAATTGCATTCCATTCAAGATGTTCAGCAACTGCTTTAGAACTTCAGGTTTTGTGTTCACCACAGAGTCATCTTGTAAGCTTTGTACAACTAAGGATTTTAAAGTCGATTCTCTTTGAACGCTTGCATTTTGTTGAACATCTCTATGTATGATGGCCTCATCGTTGATTCCTGACAGGTGCAGCATTGCTTTTATTTTCAATAGAAAAGCTTCCTTCGTAAATTCTGAAGCAGTAGGTTGAGCTTTGAACGCCCATTCTACCAATTGCGGTCGGACACTCTCTGGCATTTGTTTATCTAAAAGGGTTTGAAGCTTGCCGACTATTTCTCTTGATAACTCAACAGGCCTTGACCCGTTATGTAAAAGAAGCTGATCGAGTTGCTTTCGTAGAATTGTAAAATCTTGACCAATGTGATGATCCAATTTCTTAAATACTAGAGTATCTGCAAGGTTTTGATGTAAAGCTTGAAATCGATTTACAAAATCGGAAGAGAGGTTTGCCGAAGAAAGGTTCATCGCTTTCTCAGCTTGAGTCAGCCAATCTTTCAATGAAAACATTTCTCTGCTTGAAATAGGGAGCTGCTCTTTAAATACATTGTTTACCATTGTAGGTAGTAATCGTGGTGATGGCAAAGCAGGAAATGGAGACTCACTACCCTTTTTGATAGACTGTAAAGCTTCATCCAATGTTAAGGCACCGTTGGACTGTCCTCTCCACTTGGCAACCTCTTGTTGGAACTTTTCAAAACTGAGTTCAGGGGAGATTATCTCAGCTTTTTGCAAAAAAAGGAATGTGTTTCGCTTATTGATACTTGTTTCATGAAGAAGTCGACTACTCAGCGATTGCAGCAAAGTGACCGGAGAGGATTTCCCTCCGAGGATTCCTATTATTTCTTTAAGGCGTTGATCTCCGGTGTTTACTAAATTCCTATCTTGAGAAAGTGCCGAAGATAGGCTTTCACGTGAGGACAATGCTAGAAAAACACTTTCTTTCATAGGCATTTGGTTTCGAAGTATGTGAGTGAGGACATCTTTAGTTTGCGATCGTCCTCCAAATTTCCTGAATAAATTTAAAGCTTGAAAAACCTCATCTTTTGTTAAAGAAGCGCCATTTTGAAACAAATGACGAAGCAGCTCCACATTCTTTTCAGAGGGTTTTGCCCCTGCTTCTTTAATTAGAGAGCGTATCCATTCAATTGAAAAAGGCTTTTGTGATACTAAGCTAAGATGAGGTAGTTCATTCGTCTCCTTTACTTGCAGCACGTAGCGCTCTCCTTTAATCAATGGCATTTCCAATTGAGCTTTCACTTGTGTACCACCCATGTTTAGAATCGCTTGATTTTCGGGCAAAATCTTACTGATTTTCGCAGAAATCAATTGTCCTTTTTTCATCGAAGGTGTTTTTCCAGCATTGGGCAATTGATGTAAAGATTTGAAAAGTGCACTCACTGTTGGATTCATATACATTTCCTCCTAAGAAGACATGCTTGCCTTTACAGGAGAAAAGCTTCTCCTGTGATGAGGGGTAGGCCCATGCTTTTTCAACGCATCAAGATGGTTTTTTGTACCATATCCTTGATTCGAATGGAAATCATAAGATGGATATGTCTCGGCTAATTCCTGCATCATACGATCACGGGTTACTTTAGCGATAATGCTTGCAGCAGCGATAGAGACACTCTTTTCATCCCCTTTTATTAGAGACTGCTGAGTACAGCCTGCATCACTTAAACTCATGGCGTCTATTAACAAATGATCAGGGCGGTGGGTAAGATTCTCTACTGCTCTATTCATCGCCAGTTTTGTTGCATTATGAATATTGATTTCATCAATTTCCTGACTTGATACAATACCCACTCCTACCTCCGCATGCTGATTGATATGGATAAAATATTCTTCTCTTTTAGATAGGGATAATTGTTTGGAATCGTTAATTCCAGGCAGGTAAAAATTATCTGGCAGGACTACTGCGGAGGCAACTACAGGTCCTGCAAGAGGACCTCTTCCAGCTTCATCAATTCCAGCAATACACAATTTCCCTTGTTGTTTACTTACGTTTTCGTGATGCATCATCTCTTGAAATTTTCGCTTCAGCAATTGCTGCTGCTCCGCTTTTTTATCGTATTGGGCAATTAGTTTTTGCACACCTTTTCTTTCATCTTCCCGAAAAGTCTTCAACTCTTCTTCACTAAGAGATTCATTTTCAAATTTATTCTTAAGATCCTTGATGGTATATGTAAATTCCACAGTATCACTCCACGTTAGTTATATCGGTCTTTCAATAACATATGTAAATAAGAAAAAACGCAAGAGGATATTTTCCACATTGCGTTTTCCAGCTTAATCTGGTCTTTCAAAGCTAATCAATCCAATTTTACCGGACCGCAAGTCCTGGAGAATGACATCAGAGGTCTGTTCAAAATTGATCACTCCACCTGATTCAAGACACCCTCGTTTTTTTCCGATTTGTTCAAAAGCGAACATAATGTCATCATATGATTGAAATCCATACCTTTGTTCCAGCAATTCAGGGTAATGGCTGCTCACGTAATCTAAAATATAGGCAGCCACATCTTCTTTAGGAAGTATGGTGTCTTTGATTGTACCGATCGCAGCTAAACGATAGCCAATTTCCTCTTCCTCGAACTTAGGCCACAAAATACCTGGTGTATCCAGTAACTCAAAGTCTTTTTTCACTTTGATCCACTGCTGTTTCTTAGTTACTCCTGGCTTATCTCCGGTGATTGCTGTCTTCTTGTTCGCTAGACGATTGATTAAAGTGGATTTCCCTACATTAGGAATACCTAATATCATAGCACGGAGGGCACGGGGTCTTACCCCTCTAGCTTGCAGCTTTTCCATTTTAGATTTACCTAATTCCTTTGCAAGATGAATCACTCGCTGAATATCTTTTTTATTGTTAGCTTCAATAGCTAATGCTGCTATATTTTGTTCATTATAATATTGAATCCATTGTTCAGTAATCCGCGCATCTGCCAAATCCTTTTTCATCAGAACGACCATTTTCGGTTTATTCTGAAGCAGCTGATGAAGCACTGGATTCTCTGAAGAATGAGGAGCCCTTGCATCAACTAGTTCAATCACAAAATCAACCAGTTTCAGCTTTTCCTCAGCTTCTCTTCTTGCTTTGGCCATGTGGCCTGGATACCATTGAATCGCCATACTTTTCCTCCTTAGTTCACGAGGCCGATTCTGTTGAAAGGCCAATAAGTAAACAACCCGACTCCTACCAACTGATCGTAAGACACCATTCCGATTGCGCGACTGTCAGTGGAATTATCACGGTTATCTCCTAATACGAGAACATGGTCTTCAGGGACTTCAGAGTGTCCTCCGGGAAGCTCGTCTATTGTGAAATCTTCAGTTACTAATTCACCCTCAGCGGCTTCTTCTTTACTATCTTCCAAGTAAGGCTCTTCAACTACCTCACCATTAATATAAAGCTCATCACCCTGCATTGCCACCTCGTCACCAGGCAGCCCTATCACACGCTTTATAAAATCCTGCTGATCACTGGCGTGGAAAACAGTCACATCAAACCGATCAGGTTTCCCTAAAGAATAATTGATTTTACTAACAATTAAATGATCACCATCATGCAAATTAGGCGACATCGAAGGACCTTCTACAATAACAGGCGCAAATAAAAATACACGAATAACAATAGCCAATAACGCAGCTATCGCTAAAGCCTTCACCCATTCTAACCATTGTTTCTTCATACAAGTAGCTCCTTTAAAAGAAATGCGGAGAGGGGCGGTCAGGCCTGACATGCATAAGCAAGCTCACGGAGTGAAGCGCTCTTCCTTCACGCAGGGAGATCGCTTATGTCACGAAGGCCTGCCCCTCGCAGCTGGACAATCGAAATGCGGAGGCGTCTTGACGGCCAAGACACGCTTTACAGTGAGAAATATGTATATTTTAAATTAGAAATTTAGAAAAAAGGAGCTTGACGAATGCAAGCTCCTTTCTGCTAAATTAGATAATTTCTTTAATACGTGCAGCTTTACCGCGTAGATTACGCAAGTAGTATAGCTTCGCTTGACGTACTTTACCACGACGGGAACGTTCAATTTTAGCGATTCTTGGTGAATGTACTGGGAATGTACGCTCAACACCAACGCCGTAAGAAATCTTACGTACTGTAAATGTTTCACTGATTCCCCCGTTTTGACGCTTGATAACAACACCTTCGAATACCTGAATACGTTCACGGTTACCCTCGACAACCTTCACGTGTACTTTAACAGTGTCACCTGGTCGGAAGTTCGGGTGGTCTGTACGAAGCTGTTCCTTCGTAATGTCATGAATTAATTGTTGCATTTTCTTCACTCCTTCTTAACTAATGCTCATATCTTCTATGAGAAAGCGGAACATCGTTCTAGGCACAAACCGTACGTTTGAGCACAACTGATAATATATCATAGAAAGCTAAATTCTGCAACAGGTTGCAGATCATTTCCAATCGTCCAGCCACTTTCTTTCCTTAGAGGTCAATTCCCGATCCCTAAGCAAATCAGGACGCCTGAGGAATGTTCTTTTTAGAGACTGATAATGACGCCATTCATCTATTTTGGCATGATTGCCAGAAAGAAGTACGTCGGGGACTTTATGTCCTCTGAATTCCCGCGGCCTCGTGTAATGCGGATGCTCCAGCAATCCGTTTGAGAAAGAGTCTTGTGGTGCTGATTGCTCATTTCCTAATACATCGGGCAATAACCTGACAACTGAATCAATCACTACCATGGCTCCTAATTCGCCGCCTGTTAATACATAGTCACCAATAGAAATCTCATCAGTTACAAGCTCTTGTCTAACCCTTTCGTCATAACCTTCATAATGACCGCACAAAAAGATAAGATGATCTTCTTTTGAAAGCTCCTCAGCTTTTTTCTGGGAGTAAGGCTCGCCTTGAGGGCACATGAGCACAACTCTCGGGTTTGATTGCTGCTTAGACTTTGTCTGCTCAACTGCATCAAAAATCGGCTGTGGCGTTAACACCAGTCCTGCTCCACCGCCATAAGGGTAATCATCCACTTTTTGATGCTTATTGTCTGTGTACTCCCTGAAATTGACTGTGTTGTAAGTGAAGGCACCTTTTTCTTTGGCACGCTTCATAATCGACTCATCCATCACCCCAGAAAACATTTCAGGAAATAACGTTAGGATATCGATATGCATCAGTCTAGCAGCCCTTCTATTGGATCGATTGTAATTTCCTTAGATTCAGTGTCTATATCTTTGACGACATCCTCTATATAAGGAATGAGAAGATCTTTAGCACCTTCACGCTGCACGACCCATACATCATTAGCACCCGGGGTTAATATTTCTTTTACTACTCCAAGCTTTTCTCCTGAAGTCAAATAAACCGTAGAACCTATAATTTCATGAAAGTAAAACTCATGTTCGTCCAGTTCCTCATGAACACTAGAAGACACTTTCAAATAGCCATTACGATAACCCTCTACATCATTTATAGAATGATGATTTTCGAAGGTTACCAAATCGAATCCTTTATGGACCCTATGGCTTTTTACTACAAGTTCTACCAGCGGCTTGTCCTCGCTTACCCAATATAACTGCTGTCCGGGCCGGAAGCGCTCATCGAAATCTGTGATACGACGAACCTTCACTTCCCCTTTAATACCATGAGTATTAATGATTTGTCCTACATTATACAATGGATCATTCATTTTAAATCTACCTCGCTCGTATGACAATTCCATCTTTAATTACAATTTGACGATCTTTTAACAGTTCATCGTAATGATCGCCTTCTTCTATATTTACAACGGTTTCTACTTCGTCAACTTTTAATTCCTGGCCATCTTGCAATGTCTCTAGCTGAGACGTCTGATATTGCAATCTCTTCATTCTTTCCTTACGGAGATGGATTTCTTTATTAAATTTTTGACGAATTTCCGTTAAGTTATACTCTTTGTTACGTTCTACCTTTTTCTGTTCAAACATCAATTGCTGGCATTCATTCTCTAGTTGTTCATACTTCTTATTAAAACGATCCTTCAATGCTTGTCTGCTCGTTTCCGTTAAGATCTGCTTGACGGGTATTCGTTTGATAATTTGCATGGAATTCCTGCCTCATATTAATTTTATTTAAAAACAGACTCAGATCAGTCTCTGTTGAGTAACTTATTTAAAATTTAAGGTGTAATATAGATTAAAAAAAGGGAAAGGTTAGCCCTCTCCCTCTCTCTTCACATGATATCCAAATAGATTCTTTTTTTTGAATCAGAGCCTGCTGCATAAACTACCGTCCGAATAGCCTTTGCTATTCGACCGTTCTTTCCAATCACCTTACCAACATCTTCGTTGTGAACTGTTAAGTGGTAAACAATCTTATGATCTTCTTCCTTAACGTTAACTTTGATCTCTTCTGGATGATCTACAAGCGGTGTAACGATCGTTTGAATCAAGGCTTCCATGGTATCACACTACTTTACTTATTGTTTTTTTTGTCGTGGAACTGCTTCATGATTCCTTCGTTTGAAAACAGGTTACGAACAGTGTCACTTGGCTTTGCACCATTAGACATCCAATCCATAGCTTTTTCAGCATCGATATCAACATGTACTGGGTTAGCTACAGGATTATAAGTTCCAATTTGTTCAATAAAACGTCCATCACGAGGTGCACGTGAATCAGCTACTACTACACGATAAAATGGGTTACGTTTTGACCCCATACGCTTCAGGCGAATTTTAACTGCCATATTTAACAACCTCCATTATAATTCATAAATGTTTCACACAAGTTTAGATTCTAGCAGATGTTTCGATGTGTGTAAAGGGTTTTTACATTACATAAAAGGAAATTTCATTCCTTTACCCTTTTTCCCTTTGGTGTTACTCATCTGTTTCATCATTTTTTTCATATCCTCAAACTGTTTAAGCAGCCTGTTCACTTCTGATACGGAACGGCCGGAACCTTTAGCTATCCGTTTCTTACGGCTTGCGTTCATAAGAGAAGGGTCTTGACGTTCCTTTTTAGTCATCGATTGAATAATGGCTTCGACGTGTACGATCTGTTTGTCATCAAAAGATGCGTTCTGCAGCCCCTTCATTTTATTAGCTCCTGGGATCATATTGATCAGCTCGTCTAAAGGCCCCATGTTTTTAACTTGGTCCATCTGCTCAAGAAAATCTTCGAACGTAAAGGTGGCATTGCGCATCTTTGACTCCATGTCTTTCGCTTGCTTTTCATCCACCTGCGTCTGAGCTTTTTCTATAAGCGTCAGCATATCACCCATACCTAAAATCCGGGAAGCCATTCTTTCAGGGTGAAACGGCTCCAGCTGATCCAGCTTTTCGCCCATACCAGCAAATTTAATTGGTTTACCAGTCACTGCTTTAATTGATAAAGCTGCGCCGCCTCTCGTATCGCCGTCAAGTTTAGTCAACAGAACTCCGGTTATATCGAGCTGATCATCAAAACTTTCCGCAACATTTACGGCGTCCTGACCTGTCATGGCATCCACAACAAGGAAGATTTCATCTGGGACTACAGCTTCTTTAATCCGCTGTAATTCTCCCATTAATTCTCCATCGACATGAAGACGGCCGGCTGTATCGATAATGACATAGTCGTGATGTTCTTCCTTAGCTTGCTCTACTGCTTGTTTAGCAATATCGACCGGATCGGCTTCAGTGCCTTGAGAGTGAACAGGCATATCCAATTGACGTCCAAGAGTTTCTAATTGCTGAATAGCTGCAGGTCGATAAACATCTGCTGCAGCAAGTAAAGGCTTACGATTGTAACTCTTACGTAAAAGGTTAGCTAGTTTCCCAGTGGTAGTTGTTTTACCTGCACCTTGAAGTCCTACCATCATGATGACCGTTGGTGGACGTTTGGCTACGGCGATTTTACTTTCTTCTTCCCCCATTAAATAGGTCAGTTCTTCTTTAACTATCTTAATAACTTGCTGTCCAGGAGTTAAACTCCCCATGACTTCTTGTCCTACCGCACGCTCTCGGATTTTTTTAACAAAGTCCTTTACAACTTTAAAATTAACATCCGCCTCTAAAAGGGCAAGCCTTACTTCCCGGCTCATTTCTTTTACATCTTGTTCAGATACTTTTCCTTTTCCTTTGATCTTCTGTATCGATTGTTGTAAACGGTCGGATAAACCTTCAAACGCCATCGAAGGAACCCTCCTATTCTAAGTCTTGTAATTGTTGAAGCCATTTCTGGATACTCTTTTGCTCGACTGGCTTGTCTGAGGTTTTCTCGATTTCACGAAAAACTTTCTGGCGTTTTTCGAATTTATCATACAAGTGGAGCTTATTTTCATATTCTTCTAGCATGGCTTCTGTCCGTTTAATGTTATCATAAACAGCCTGCCTTGAAACATCAAAGTTCTCCGAAATCTCGCCTAAAGAATAATCCTCTAAATAATAGAGCTCCATATAGTTGCGCTGCTTTGGAGTGAGTAAGGATTGATAGAAATCAAGTAAATAATTGATTCGTGTCGTTTTCTCAAGCACGTTCTTATCACTCCTTGTTAAGTGAATTGCCTTTACATTAAAATACTACCTGAGATGTTCAGGCTGTGTCAAGACTCCAGTTCTGAAGATTCCTCTTCATCGATTATATCAGCGAAAAGACCATACACAAAGGCATCGGCATCAAATCTCTCCAGGTCAGTCACTTTTTCACCAAGTCCTACGAGCTTCACTGGAATTTTTAATTCATTTCGTATTGCTAAGACGATTCCGCCTTTAGCTGTTCCATCAAGCTTCGTGAGAACGATGCCGGATACATCAGTAGCTTCTGCGAATGTTTTCGCCTGGCTCATCGCGTTTTGTCCAGTCGTTGCATCCAGTACGAGAAGCACTTCATGAGGGGCATCAGGGATTTCTCGTTCAATGACGCGTTTGACTTTGGACAGTTCATTCATAAGATTGACCTTATTTTGCAGTCGGCCGGCCGTATCACAAATCAAGATATCTGAGCCTTTAGACTTCGCCGATTTTATACCATCAAAAATAACTGCTGCCGGGTCACTGCCTTCACTATGTTTGACAACGTGAACGCCGGCACGTTTACCCCATTCATCCAGCTGATCAATCGCCCCCGCTCTGAAAGTATCGCCCGCTGCAAGAGTCACTTGCTTGCCTTCAGATTTAAGTTGATGAGCAAGCTTTCCGATCGTCGTCGTTTTCCCAACACCATTAACGCCGACGAACAAATAAACGGTAAGACTACCATCGTTTACTTTCAGCTCTTCAATGTCCTCTTGATCGTCACCGTAATACAATTCAACAAGTTTCTCAGAAATGACTTCCTTTACATGTTTAGTATCCTTAATATTACGTCGTTTTACTTCCATTTCCAGCTCTTCGATTATTTCCATTACCGCACTTACGCCGACATCTGCTGATATCAATACCTCTTCCAATTCCTCAAAGAAGTCCTCATCCACTGTTCTGTAACGCGCAACTAGATCATTGATTTTTGTAGAAAAAGAATTTCTTGTCTTAGCTAGTCCATCTCTGAATTTCGTTGCAATGGAGGCTTCCTTCTTTGCTTCAACCAAATCTTCTGAAGGCATCTCTTCCTCAACTTCAGGTTCATTAAAGTAGTCTTCAGGCATTGATAACAATTCAGGGTCAAGGGGTTCTTCAACCTCAATTACACTTTCTTCGTCTTCTATTTCAGATTCCTCTAATTCACTATTAAAATCGTCTTCGTGAGTAGTTTCCCCTTTTAATTCTTCAAAGTCGGTTTCAAGGGGCTCTTCATCATCCTTTTCCTTTCCAGATTCTATCTGATCTTTCTCTTCCTTTACTTCTTCCGGTTCAATTACAAATTTCTCTTTAAGTTTCTTAAAAAAACCCATCCAATCTTCCTTTCTACGCCTCTATTAAACTCGGGGTTTCTTCTAATCTCACAGATACGAGTTTGGAAACCCCCGACTCCTGCATAGTCACTCCATATAAAACATCAGATTCTTCCATTGTCCCTTTTCGGTGAGTTATGACAATGAATTGAGTCTGCTGACTGAATTCTTTTAAGAACCGTGCAAAACGGTCCACATTCGCTTCGTCCAAAGCTGCTTCCACTTCATCGAGAACACAGAAAGGAACTGGACGAACCCTCAATATTGAGAATAAGAGCGCAATAGCAGTCAGCGCTCGTTCACCACCTGAAAGCAAGCTTAAGTTCTGCAGCTTTTTGCCAGGAGGCTGTGCAACGATGTCCACTCCAGTTTCTAACATATCCTCTGGATTAGTAAGCTTCAAATCCGCTTGCCCACCGCCAAACAAATCTTTGAACACAGACCCGAATTCACTTCTGATCTTAGTAAACGTATCTTCAAACCGCCTTTTCATTTCGTGGTCCATTTCGTTAATTATAGAATGCAGTGTTTCTTTTGCTTCTATCAGATCCGACTGCTGACCTGTAAGAAAATCATAACGCTCAACAATCCGGTCATATTCATCAATGGACCCTAAATTAACCGTACCCAGTTCTTCGATACCGCGCTTAATCAACTTAACCTGAGTTGAAGCTTGATCTACGTTTTCGACTCGCGGATACTCGCTTTGAGCTCTTTCAAAGGTGGTTGTATATTCAGTTTGCAAATATTGAAGCATATTCTCTAGTTCTACATCCAGCCTGTTAGCCCTTACTTCCTTTTGCTGTATGTCCTGTACATAGTTTTGATGCCTGCGTTTGACCTCTTTCAACACCTGTTCCTCGTCGTGAACGAATTGAGAAAGGCTGTTTCTTTCTTTTCGACGGTCTTGAATATGGTTCGTTGTTTTCTCTTTTCTATGTTTGGCCATTTGAATGTTTTCTGTAACTTCTTCTTCCGTTTGATTGGAATCAACTACTTCAATGAGCTGATCATATGATTTCTGAGTTTGACTCAGAGAATCTTGCAGTTTTCTTAATTCAGATTGAAGCCGGCTGAATTTTTCCTGCTGATTTTTTACAGCTGATTCTTTTTCCACCAATTTCACATGAAGCTGCTGGTGACGATCTCTTAAATTCGCTTCATCTTCTTTTTGCTGCTCTTTGGCAACATTTAATTCGTCGATCTTAAGCTGTACTTCCTCAAGTTTTGTGTTCAGCTCATTAAGACCCTCATCAAGGAAACGCAAGCGCTCGTCCATTTTTTGTTTGTCTTCTTTAAATTGGGATTGATCCTGATCATACAGAGTCAGTTGGTCATTAAGATGGTCCAATTTGATTTGAAGCTCTCGTTTATAAGATTGGTTTTCGAATTCCTTACTCTTTATTTGATCAAGTTGATTGTGAAGCTTTTCTACTTCGCTTGTTTGAACCGCGATTGTTTGTTTTAAATTTTGGACCTTGGTTTCGACTCCTTTTGCCTTTGAGTCGAAAGTCGTGATCTTTTCAGTTAATTCCTGCAGCTCTTTTTCGCGTGTAAACAAGGATTGGTTCGACTTCTTCTGAGCTCCCCCAGACATGGATCCGCCCGGATTTACAACGTCGCCATCCAGCGTTACAATACGGAATTTCCTGTTAAGTTTAGCGGCAATAGTGTTTGCGTCTTCCAGTGTTTCCGCAATCACTATATGACCCAGCAAATGCTTGATTGCTGGATTGTAAAGCGCATCATATTGTATTAAATCAGCGGCAATGCCTACGTGCCCTTTTAGTGTGGATAGTGTTTGTGCAGCTTGTCCCTGTATATATCTAGGCTGGATTGTAGTCAAAGGCAGTAATGTCGCTCTGCCTTTATTGTTTTTCTTCAGCCAGTGAATCGCATTTCTTCCCGCCTGTTCATCTTTTACTATCACGTGCTGGGCTTGAGCTCCTAATGCTGTTTCTATTGCAGTGATCAGGTTTGAGGGGATGTCTATCACTTCAAGCACTGCACCTTCGATACCTTGAAGGCTAGAGTTCTCACGAGCTTTCAGCACTTCCCTTACCCCATGGTAATAGCCTGAAAAATCTTCCTTCATTTCCTCTAGCATTTCTTTTTTGGAGCGGAGTTTTTCTAAGTGCTGGTACCCTTGATAAAGCTTCTGCTGCCATTCATCATAGGAAGCTTCGTTTTCCTTCAAGTCATTTTGCAAGGATGTTAATCCCTGCTCCAGCTCGCCTCGCTGCTTTTGGTGCTGTTTGATTTCTTCAGTCAGAGGATTAATCGACTGTTGAAGCTTCACCCGCTCTTTATCCAATTCTTGAAATTTATTCTTCTGTAATCCTTTTTTGTTATCGATTTGTATAAGCTGCTGTTCAAGCGATTGCTTTTCATTCCTTTTAGCTGCTTGTTCGTTCAAAAGATCGATGTAATCGCTTTTAAAGTCTTCAACTTGAGCTTCTAAATCTTCTGCTCCTTGATTAAGAGCTTCAGTCGTTTGCTTCATCTCTGACTTAGCCACTTGTTTTTCCTGCTTGAATTCGTCCAGCTTTTCCTTTTCTCTTTGAACAGTTTCCTTTTTCGCTTGAACCTGAGAAGAAAGGTCTTTATATTCCGCTTCAAGTTTTGATTTATTTTCAGAAAAGTGCTTATGGCGTTCTTTCATAAGCTCTTTCTTTCCTTCTAAGCTTTCAAGCTCTTGAGTAAGGGAAAGCAAGGTTTCCTGTAAATCTTCCAATGATTCATCGAGCGCTGTGATATGATCACGTTTCTTTTCAATATCAGCTTCTTTCTCAAGCATGACAGCCCGCTGCTCGGACTCTTGACCTTTAATGCCTTCAAGCTCGTTCAATAATCCATCCCATTCACTATGAAGCGATTCAATTTGTGTAACAAGCAGCGAAATCTCTATATGTTTCAATTCTTTCTTCTTATCCAGATAATCTTTGGCTACAGAGGCCTGCTCTTTCAAAGGCTCAAGCTGTCCATCGATTTCGTGAATAATATCTTCCACACGGTTTAAGTTTTCCTGTGTTTCGAATAACTTGTTTTCTGCTTTCTTTTTACGTTGTTTATACTTAAGTACTCCGGCTGCCTCTTCAAATATTGAACGGCGTTCTTCCGCCTTAGAGCTTAGGATCTCTTCCACTTTTCCCTGACTAATGATCGAGAAGGCTTCCCTTCCCAGCCCAGAATCCATGAATAAGTCAACAATATCCTTTAACCGGCACGATTGATTATTTATATAAAATTCACTTTCACCTGATCGAAATACTCTTCTCGTTACACTAACTTCTTGATAATCAAGAGGCAGTGTTTGTTCTTCGTTATTCAATGTCAAGGTGACTTCAGCCATGTTCAAAGCTTTTCTAGTATCACTGCCTGCAAAAATAATATCCTCCATTTTTGCTCCGCGCAAAGAGCGTGCTGATTGTTCCCCGAGCACCCACCTTATAGCGTCCGTAATATTACTTTTTCCACTGCCATTAGGTCCAACTACTGAAGTGACACCTTCTACAAAATCTACTGTAATTCGCTCTGCGAATGATTTAAATCCTACTGTATCAAGTCGTTTGAGGAACATACTCATCCTCCTGTTTATTTACGAATCTTCCTAATTTAACTCGTCTATTTTATCATAAAAGAGGCGGTTTCGGTAGGTATCGGGCTATTTACTAACTATAATTCCTAAAACAAAGGTTTAAAAATGCCAGGAAATAATTTATCATAAGTAATTAAGAAAAGCTTCTTTTCTACTTAAGGCTTTGCGCCTATAGGAGTTTTACTACTTATATATAGTTTTTTTCGAGGAGGTAAACTGTGAGTCTTCAAGAACCTACGCGCGATAATTTGAGTATTATCATCGGCGATATGGCTGATCGTCTCCAAGTCGTGAACCGGTCTATTATGGACCCGGAAGATTATGACTTAGACAAGTATAGTGAAATTAAATCTCTTCACGATATTATTCAATCAAAAGGCCAACTGAGCGTTTCTGAAATTCAAGCTTTCGTTCAAGAATTAGGAGCTTATCGTAAACAGCCATAACAAAAAGGACCGTACAGATGTTTCCTTACCATCTATACGGTCCTTTTTATATAGCTCCTTGATTAATGAGTGCCTGCTGAGCCGCTTTTTGTTCTGCTTCTTTTTTGGTTCTTCCAATCCCTATACCGACTGTCTCCTGCTGCACGCTTACATGAGCAATAAACTCCCGGCTATGGGCTGGTCCTCTCTCTTCAACAATCTCGTACTCAATCCTGCTGTTCCTGTCCCGTTGAATGTATTCTTGCAACTGGCTTTTAAAATCCATCGCATGAGAAAAAGCACCACTTTTAATTTTAGGGTACACATATTTCTGCAGAAATTGCACCACTTCATCAAAACCTTTATCAAGATAGATCGCACCGATAAATGCCTCGAATACATCAGCTAATAAAGCTGGACGATTGCGCCCTCCCGTCATTTCTTCTCCTTTTCCAAGCAGAATCAAATCCTGGAAGTTCAAATCGTTCGCAAATTTCACTAAGGATACTTCACAAACGATGGAAGCACGGAATTTTGTCAATTCCCCTTCAGCCATTTTAGGAAACTCGCGGTAAAGGTATTGAGATACTCCCAATTCAAGAACAGCGTCACCTAAAAATTCAAGGCGTTCGTTATCATCCCGATCTGTCTTTCGATGCTCATTCACATATGATGAATGGGTAAAAGCTTGTTCCAGTAACGAAACGTCTTTGAAATGTATATTGACTTTTTCTTGGAAACTGGAAAAATCCTCCATAATTCACCTAATCCTTTACTTTTAATCTGCAATATAGGAAAGGCTGCCTGTATGTAACAGACAGCAATCCCAGGTTTACGACTGGCTGTTTATGTAGTTAACAGCGTCGCCAACTGTATTAATTTTTTCAGCTTCTTCGTCAGAAATTTCCGTATCAAACTCGTCCTCAAGCTCCATTACTAATTCTACAACGTCAAGAGAATCTGCTTCAAGGTCTTCTTTGAAGGAAGCTTCCATTGTTACTTTTGATTCGTCTGCATCAAGACGATCGACAATGATTTGTTTTACACGTTCAAATGTATCTGCCATAGGAACTTCACCTCCCTTCAATAATTATAGTAAATTTCAATAGGGAAAACCAGATTAATTTTACATTACCATTCCGCCATCGACGTGAATGGTCTGCCCGGTAATATAATCTGCATCTTTAGTAGCAAGAAAACGAACGACACGCGCAATATCCTCGCCCTCTCCAAGACGCCCGAGAGGAATCATGGAGAGCATTTGCTCCCGTTGTTCCTCCGTCAACTGATCGGTCATATCCGTTGTAATGTATCCTGGCGCGACCGCATTCACCGTGATATTCCTAGCTGCCAGCTCTTTTGCGTTGGATTTCGTCAAACCGATCACTCCTGCTTTAGCAGCTACGTAATTGGCTTGGCCAGGATTACCTGAAACTCCCACAATTGATGAAATGTTTATGATACGTCCGAACTTCTGCTTCATCATCTGACGGGTTACGCCTTTCGTACAGACAAACACACCTTTTAAGTTCGTATCAATGACATCGTCAAACTCTTCTTCTTTCATTCTCATCAATAAATTATCGCGGGTGATTCCAGCATTATTAACTAAAATATCAAGTTTACCAAATGTTTCAACCACTACTTTTACCATATCTTTCACTTCGCCTGAATTTGAGACATTGGCTTGAATTTTAATAGCCTCGCCGCCATTTTCTTTGATTTCCTGAACTACGGCTTCTGCTTTATCCTCACTGCCTGCGTAATTCACAGCGACTTTCGCTCCCTGTGCTGCTAATTCTAAAGCGATTGCTCTGCCGATTCCCCTTGAAGCACCAGTCACAAGCGCGACATTTTCGTTCAACATTAAGAATCCTCCTTGAACCATTGTATGAAGCTGTTAAGTGTTTCCGGATCCTGCACCGAAAAGGTCTTTGTTCGTCTGTCCACTTTTTTCACGAGTCCGCTCAACACTTTCCCATGTCCGACTTCGACGATTGCATCTAAATCAGCTTGTACAAACTCTTCTAAAATTTCCTGAAACCTCACTGGCGAATATAGTTGTTCAATTAACAGCTGTTCAATGTGTGCTGCGTCTTTTACCGGTTCAGCTGTTACATTCGCATACACCGGGCAGTCAGCAGGGTTTATTACGACTTCCTTCAAGTAACCATTGAACTTTTCACTTGCAGGTTTCATGAGACGAGAATGGAATGGACCGCTGACATTCAAAGGCATAACCCTTTTTGCCCCAGCTTCTTTCAAATTGTTGGAAGCTTGTTCAACACCTCGGGCAGTTCCCGAGATGACAATTTGCCCTGGACAGTTAATATTAGCTAAGTCTACAGGCTCGTCCTCATCACATTTTTGTATAACTTTTTCAATCTCCTCTTTCGACAGCCCTAGTACTGCTGCCATAGCGCCCTGTCCGTGAGGTACTGCTTCTTCCATGAGTTTACCTCGATGGTGCACAAGGTGAAGCCCATCATTCAGATGAAGCGCTTCCGCTGCCACTAGTGCGCTATACTCTCCCAGACTGTGTCCTGCAGTCATCTCAGGTTTAATGCCTTCATTTTTTAAAACCTCAGTAATTGCCGCGCTGTTCAACAATAAACCAGGCTGGGCATTTTCAGTTTTTGTAAGCTCTTCTGCAGGTCCTTCAAACATAAGGGACGTTAATGAGTATCCAAGAGTCTGATCGGCTTTGTCAAATAATTCTTTAACGACAGGATACGCTTCATACATCTCATGTCCCATTCCGACAGCCTGAGAGCCTTGTCCTGGAAAAATAAACGCTACTCTCTTCATGATTCTCCTCCTTCGTTTTTCATCTCATTTAATGTACTTTGAATCGTTGAAGTGACATCTTTTTCTATCATATGGCACGCTTGTTTGATCGCACTGTGAATTGCTCGTTCATTTGAGGATCCGTGAGCTTTGATCACCGGTGCTGACAGTCCGAATAAACCTGCGCCGCCATACTCAGAATAATCTAATTTATTTTTCAGGCCTTTAAGATCATTTTTCACTAAAACTGCAGCCAACTTTGTTTTCAAATTCGACATGAACGTTGATTTTATCATAGAAAACATCGTCATAGCTGTGCCTTCTATAGTTTTTAGGGCGATGTTCCCTGTAAAACCATCGGTGACGACGACATCTGCAGCACCGTTTAGTAAATCGCGAGACTCTACATTACCAATAAATTGGATAGGGGCTTCTTTCATCAATTCAAAAGCTTTCTTAGTAAGCTCACTGCCTTTTCCGTCTTCCGTCCCTACATTTAAAAGACCTACCCTCGGGGAAGTAACCCCTCTTACCTTTTCACAATATATCGATCCAATAATAGCATATTGCAGCAGATGACTAGGTTTCGCATCTACATTAGCGCCTACATCAAGCATTAAAAAGCCTCTGCCATCTTCAGTCGGCAGAGTGGGACTTAAAGCTGGCCGCTCCACGCCATCCAAACGGCCGACTCCGAATAATCCTGCGCTCATTAAAGCACCTGTATTTCCGGCAGATATACAGCCATCCGCCCTTCCTTCTTTGACTTCCTTAGCCATGAGTACCATCGATGCTTGCTTTTTCTTTCGCACAGCACGCACGGGTTCATCCTCCGCAGTGATGACTTCCGTTGTATGTAAAACGTTGATTTTAGCGGAGTTATCATTTAAGAAAGGAGAGATCTTTTCTTTATCTCCCACGAGTGTGATTTCAAGATCTTTTATGGAAGACACAGCGAGTAAGGCACCTTTAACGATTGCTTCAGGAGCATGATCTCCTCCCATAGCATCAATGGCTAATTTCATTCCTCTCCCACCTCCTTTGGTTCATTTTCCCGGAACATTTCGAACGATCCTGCAAATACTTCATCATTGTCCACATAACTGTGAACGTCAACGATCGTTCTCCCTTTGCTGTCATCACCTTTCACCCGTGCTTTGGCTATGACACGCTCTCCTAACTTGACTGGACGGGTGAATCGGATAGTCGAACCAGCAGTCAAGGCTAAATCCTCATTAATAACAGCTACAGCCAAGGAGTTGGCCTGAGCAAACAAGTGATGACCTCTTGCAATATTATTTCTTGAAAATACATGTTCAGGTTTTATATCTAATATTGAAATCGCTCGAACATCAAGCTCCAAATCAACGACTTCACCTATGACTTCTTCTATGGGCAGCGCTTTGACGGTTTCGTTCCATTCTTGCGTCGCAACGGATTTGATACGCTCCCTAAGTTCAGGAATAGATAGTTCCATGCGGTCCAGCCGAATCGTTTGGATGCTTACACCAAACCTCCGGGCCAGTTCTTCATCTCTTATAAAAGGTGTATCTTCAATGGTGTTTTTCAGCTCATGTTGTCTAGCTTGTTTAGATAGCTTCATTTATCTTCCCACCGATCCTCTGTCCACACGAGTTAAGACTAGGTACTAACAGTAATATATAATACCTTTATCAATTACGCAAGAAAAGAGTCCAGTAGAGAAGTAAGCAAGCCTGCTGACTGAGCAGGCTTGTATCAGTCAAGTACTTTCCCTAAAATGTGTTCATCTTGTTCTATGATTTCTTTCAAGTTCTTATATCGACTATCTGTATCAAGCGCATTATTAGAAATAATATCTGCAGCATCCTGTCTGGCAGTTTCTAAGGCCCGGTAATCGTGGACCATATCCCCTACTTTGAATTCAGGCATACCACTTTGCTTTCTGCCGAAAAAATCTCCTGGGCCACGCAATTTCAAATCCTGTTCAGATAATTCAAAACCATCCGTCGTTTCGGTCATAATTCTCATTCGTTCTTTTCCTACTTCATTTTTCGGGTCAGCTAGTAGAATACAATAGCTTTGATGCTGTCCTCTCCCGACACGACCTCTTAACTGATGAAGTTGAGAAAGCCCGAACCGCTCAGCATCATGGATGACCATGACGGTAGCATTAGGGACGTTGACACCGACTTCTACAACTGTCGTCGAGACTAGGATTTGTATTTCGTTGGCAGCGTATTTCTGCATCACTTCCTCTTTTTCTTCATTGGACAAACGTCCATGCATAAGACCAACGTGGACCTTAGGTTCATAAACATGAGCCAGTTGATGATAAAGATCGATCGCATTTTGAATGTCGAGTTCGTCTGATTCTTCGATTAAAGGACAAATGACATAAGCCTGGTGGCCAAGATTGATTTCTTTTTGGATGAAACTGAGTACTTTGTCGGTAATTTGGCCTTTTACCCAGTACGTATCTACAGGTTTTCGTCCCGCAGGCATTTCATCAATGACCGACACATCCATATCTCCGAACGCAGTAATTGCCAATGTCCGAGGAATAGGTGTTGCGGTCATGAATAACACATCAGGATTCAGCCCTTTATCTCGTAAGGTTCTTCTTTGATTCACACCGAACCTGTGCTGTTCATCAACAATGACAAAACCGAGATTATTGAAATTGACTTCATCCTGAATGAGCGCGTGGGTCCCTATGATCAAATCGACTTGGTTATTTTTAATCTGCTCGAGCATTTCTTTTCTTTTTTTACCTTTGACAGAGCCGGTTAATAACACGATAGACAATAAATCACCAAAAAGCTCTTTAAGTGAAGCTGCGTGCTGTTCAGCAAGAATCTCTGTCGGCACCATCAGTGCAGCCTGTTTCCCTGTTGTAATCGAGGCATACAACGCGATAGCAGCTACGGCGGTTTTGCCAGAGCCTACATCCCCTTGCAGCAAGCGATTCATTCGATAAGGATTCTTCATATCTTTCAAGATTTCTGCAAGTGACCTTTTTTGTGCTCCTGTCAACTCAAAGGGAAGGGTTTGTACAAAATTCGTCAATTGATCGTTATCATAATTTTGAGCGTTGCCAGTCGTTGACTCTCTTTGTAATTTTCTTAGCAGCTGCATCTTGAGCTGAAAAATCAAAAATTCCTCATAAATGAAACGGCGCTTGGCATGCTTTAGTAAAACCCGGCTCTCCGGATAATGCATTTGGTGAAGAGCTTGCTGTCGACCAGGGAGTTTGTAGGAAACGGTCGTATGTTCGGGGAGAATCTCCTCCACGTCAGTTATATATTCCTCCAGAGCAGCCTTAATCACTTTTCTTAAAGTTACCAGTGTTACACTTTCTTTAAGGGTATAGACGGGTTGAATGGGTTCCTGGCTTTTGGCTTCCCCTTTTTTATATTGGCTGACTGTAATTTGCAAACGATGCTGATCCCACTTCCCAGTGACAGTGACTGTATCACCAGCCTTCAATTGTTTCTTCGCAAATGGCCGATTGAACATGACTGCTTTCACACTAAATTGGCTGACCTGAAGCATCATCGTCAAGCGGGATTTCTTTTTACCGTAAAATTGAACTGTAGGATCTGCGGTAAGTTGACCTTCAATTGTTGCTTTTTCCTGGTGCTCTAACTCAGTTAACGGCTTTACTTCGTAAGAATCATAGCGGTGAGGGAAATAAAATAATAAATCTTCAACATCAAAAAGCCCCAGCTCGTTTAAGTGAGCTTGAAGCTTTTCGCCAATACCTGTCACTTGACTGATCGGAAGTTTCAATCGCTGATTCATTATGATTTCTGCACATTCCCATAAACTTGTGCTTCGAGCTTCTTGCCAGTCGCTGTAGCTGCAAGGCCGCCTTTAGCTGTTTCTCTGAAGTCAGTAGGCATTCTTTGACCTACTTTATACATCGTATCGATAACCTCATCGCACGGTATTCTGCTCGTGACTCCAGCAAGCGCCATATCGGCAGCAACTACCGCATTAGAAGCTCCCATCGCATTTCTTTTTACACAAGGTACTTCTACCAATCCAGCGACTGGATCGCAGATTAATCCGATCATATTTTTTAAAGTGATCGCCATAGCTTCAGCCGATTGAGAAGGGGAACCTCCTGCCATTTCTACAATAGCTGCGGCAGCCATCCCTGCGGCAGATCCAACCTCCGCCTGACAACCACCTGCTGCACCGGAAATAGAAGCATTATTCGCTACAATAAATCCGAAAGCCCCTGACGTAAACAAGTAACGGACCATCTGATCACGAGTTGGATTCAACTGGTTTTTGACCGCAAAAAGTGTTCCCGGTACACAACCTGCACTGCCTGCGGTAGGCGTAGCGCATATAGTCCCCATTGCGGCATTCACTTCGTTAGTGGCGACAGCTTTACTGACAGCATCCATTAACAGGTGGCCTGATAATGGTTTGTGATTTTTCATGTATGTTTGAATCAGCACAGCGTCCCCTCCTGTAAGTCCACTGTGCGATTTGACACCCTTCAAACCATCCTCAACAGCTTTTTCCATTACATCTAAATTGCGCTCCATTTGTGTATAGACTTGCTCTCTTGTCACTTGCTTGACTTCCATTTCCTGGCGAATCATCACTTCAGAGATGGGAATGTTCCCTTTTTCTGCAAGCTCTACTAATTCAGCTGCATTTTTAAACATAAGCGCGCCCCTTTCTTCTATCTAATCGGAAATCCGAGCAACTTGAGTGATATGATCTGCTCGTTCCAGTTCATTTAATACATAATCTTCAATGTTTTGATCAACTTCAATTACCATTAATGCTTGTTCACCCTGAGCTTTTCGAGACACTTCCATTCGTCCTATGTTGATTTCATGACTAGCCAAAATAGTTGTTGCAGATGCTATGGCACCATAACGGTCATTATGAATAAGCAGGATGGCCGGGTGACTTCCCGACAGCCTCAATTCAAATCCATCAAGCTCAGTTATCTCTACTTTTCCGCCGCCGATCGATATTCCGACCAGCTCGATTTCTCTATCATCATCCCCTATAACAATGCGAGCAGTGTTCGGGTGGTCCGTCTGGGCAGCCTCTTCATAGAAATTAACGTCAATCCCGCGATTGCTCGCAGTCTCAAGCGAAGACCTGATCCTGGTATCGTCCGTGTCATAATCTAATAATCCGCCAATAATAGCGACGTCAGTTCCGTGTCCTTTATATGTTTCAGCAAATGAACCATAAAAATAGACATGCGCATACTTAGGTTCTCTGCCGAATAAATGTCTGGCCGCCCGTCCTATCCGCGCCGCACCAGCTGTATGTGAACTTGAAGGTCCAATCATGACCGGACCTATAATATCAAAAACCGATCTATATTTCATTAAGATCACCATCCCATGAAAGCATTCAAAACGTAATCGCTTTCTTATTCTTCTATTACCGATTATATTTTACCATATTTATTTAAAATTAATATCAATATTTATCTTCTGTATTGATTATATGGTCGGTTCCGAGTAGAATTAAGACTTGTGGGTTATCGGATAACCGGGTGGGAGAGGGATAATTTCATAGAGGAGAATACGATGCTTAACCAGCACAATTCTCAGCATAGCTTACGCAAGGATCTAGTTGCAGGGCTGATCGGCTACTTTACGACTGTATATATTGTAGCCGTCAATAGTCAAATTCTAGAAGATGCAGGTCTTCCGTTGGAAAATGGAATGGTTGCAACTATCCTTGCCAGTGCCGTTGGCTGTTTGATCATGGCTCTTTACGCGAACGCTCCAATGGTTCTGATTCCTGGAATGGGAGTGAACGCACTTTTCGCTTATTCCATAGTGGAAGGAAAAGGAATGGAATTTCAAGAAGGATTGGCTGTCGTCATTATCGCTGCGATACTTTTTTTAATTACGGCGTTCACCAAACTAGGTGATTGGCTTAAACAAGCCATCCCAGAATCGTTAAAAATAGCGATAACCGTCGGGCTTGGCATGTTCCTTACTCTGATCGGACTGGAGAAAGGCGGAATTGTCGTAAAGGGAGAACATTCATTGATTGCCTTAGGGAATCCTTCCTCAGCTCTTGTGATCACTAGTCTGCTTACGTTATTTGTGGCTATCTTCTTATTCGCAAAAAATGTACCAGGCAACTTTTTGATCACGATGATCGTGGGCACAATTATAGCCCATTTCACCGGACTTTTGGACGGACCAGGACAGTCCATTAACGTGACAGAACAACAATGGGTTTTCCTGCCTTCTTTTGAAGGAGTCACTGAATTCAGTTTTTGGATGGCTGTCTTCCCTTTAGCCATTGTCCTTATATTTGAAAACATGGGACTGATCCATGGCCAGCTCGATATGTTGGAGCAGCGAGGTAAATTCAAAAAGTCTTATCAAGCGTCTGCTTTCACTGCGTTGACCAGCGGCTTTTTCGGCACGTCCCCGACTGTATCATCAGCCGAAAGCGCAGCCGTAATTGCTTCAGGTGGAAAAACAGGGAGAGCTAGTCTTTTGATGGCAGGACTTTTTCTATCGACCATTTTATTGATTCCTTGGATTTCAATGGTACCTTCCACGGCAATAAGCCCGATTTTAATTATAGTTGGAGCTCTTATGGTTCAAAACATTAAAGAAATCCCTTTAGATAATTTATCTGAAGCGATGCCAGCTTTTCTAATCATTGTAATGATTCCGTTCACGTATTCGATTGCTGACGGTATGGCGTTTGGTTTCATCGCCTATCCAATCGTTAAATTTGCGTTAGGGAAACAAAGAGAGCTATCGACGCCAGTCGTATTAATTGCCATGGTTTTTCTCGTTGAACTTATCATCCGCTCAATCGGTCACTAAAAAGGCAAAAGCGAAGATCTGGAGGATACGTATTAGCAATACTAAAATGGTCTGCGTTTTCACGCCATGTATTCTGATAGCTAAGCCGCTAGATCTTCTAAGCTGAAGCTTGGTTCTAGAAATCAAAAAAGCACTTCCTTTTTTAAAAAGGAAGTGCTTTTTTAAATTATTTATTCCACTGAAAAAATATAAGAGTAGATAGGCTGGCCACCGTTATGAATTTCAATTTCAAGATCCTCGTATTGATCTTCCAGGAAAGCCTCAAGCTTATCCAGTTCTTCTTGAGAGGTTTCTTCGCCGCTGATAATAGTGATGATTTCGTCTTCTTCCTCATCTATCATAGCTTTTAAAAGTTCTTTTGCCGTCTCTAATTGGTCTTTTTGAGTAGAAGTGATATCTCCTTCTAAAATCCCCATAAAATGACCTTTTTCAATCGTCATTCCATCAATTTGCGTATCGCGTACAGCATAAGTTACCTGACCGCTTTTAACCTGGCTCATTAGGTCGGTCATTTCTTTTTCATTTTCAGAGAGAGCCGCTTCAGGGTTGAACCCTAATAGGGCGCTTATTCCTTGAGGAATTGTTTTAGAAGGGACTACTCTAACGTCTACATCTGCTAATTCAGCAGCTTGTTCAGCTGCCATTGTAATGTTTTTATTATTCGGCAGAATGAGAACTTGTTCAGCATGAGCTTGATCGATGGCGTCTGAAATATCCTTTGTACTTGGATTCATCGTTTGACCGCCTTGAATGACGATATTGGCGCCAAGACTCTCAAACAATCTCTTTATCCCCTCACCCATCGCGACCGTTACGATACCATAGTTGGATTTTTCCTTAGATTTCGTCTTCTGCTTTTCACCAACGATTGAAGTGTGTTGTTCTCTCATATTTTCGATCTTCATGTTAATTAAGCTTCCATATCTTTGTCCAAGAGTCATCGTCTCTCCCGGATATTCAGCATGTATATGGACTTTAATTAAATCTTCATCCGATACGACGAGCAATGAATCCCCATGATTACTTAATTCTTCACGAAAACTCTCATCATCATAAGGGTTTTCTTTCAATTTATCTTCATCAAATTTAACCATAAATTCCGTGCAGTACCCAAACTCAATATCTTCAGTGTTCATAAAATCTTGAGCAGATTTATGGTGTTCCGCATTAACCATTTCATCCATGGAAACGTGCGAGGCAGCTTCAGGGACTTCTTCCCCTTTCAAGTTGGCCAGAAACCCTTCATAAATGGTAAGAAGACCTTGACCGCCGCTGTCTACTACGCCCACCTCTTTTAAAACGGGAAGCAAATCCGGAGTCCTTTTTAATGAATCATGTGCAGCTTTTGTAACGCCTTCCATAAAGGCCACTACATCTTCTTCTTGTTCAGCGATCTGTACTGCTTCTTCAGCAGACTCCCGGGCTACCGTCAAAATAGTTCCTTCTACAGGCTTCATTACAGCTTTATAAGCAGTATTTACACCGCCCTGGAAGGCTTGAGCTAAATCTTTAGTGGTCAAGACTTCTTTATTTTCGATTGTTTTTGAGAAACCACGGAACAATTGAGATAAGATGACTCCCGAGTTCCCGCGAGCCCCCATAAGCAGACCTTTAGCGAGGGCCTGTGCCACAATGCCTGCATGATCCTCGCTTATCTTTTTGACTTCTTCTGCTCCCGAAGTCATCGATAAATTCATATTTGTACCGGTGTCTCCATCAGGGACGGGAAAAACATTCAAGGCATCGATCATTTGAGAATTATTTTTTAAATGATGTGCACCTTGTAACACCATCTCAGCTAATTTTGAACCGTTTACATTACTTAAAGTCACTCTATTTTCCTCCTTTGACTACATAACGGGCTCTATTCGTTCGTTACTCGCACTCCTTGAATAAAAATATTCACGGAGTTAACGGATAACCCGACATTTTTGTTCAATGTATATTTCACCTGGGATTGCACGTTATGCGCCACTTCAGAGATTTTTGTGCCATAACTTACAATGATATACATGTCTATGTGCAGAAGTTCCTCTTCTTGTCGAACAACTACACCTTTTGAGAAGTTTTCACGCCTCAGCATTTCTGCTAAGCCATCACGAAGTTGATTCTTAGAAGCCATCCCTACTATACCATAACATTCGACGGCAGCCCCGCCGGCTATGGTGGAAATAACATCATTGTTAATTGTAATATGACCATATTTATTTTGAAGATCAATAGACATAAGAATCCTCCTTTAAACTCGTCTTATTCGTGAATTTATTATAACATAGAATAATCAGAGCTTTCCGCTGACACAGAAACCCTTCATATACTTTGTATCAATTCCTCTTATCTGTCAAGAGAAAATTCTTGATATTATTGATAGGTGTTTATTGCAATTGAACGCTCTATATGGTACATTAATTAAGTATTTTAAGATCTATGTATGTAACAGGAGGGATTTACATGTCACGTAAATGTGTCGTATCAGGTCGCAGCACAAGCAGTGGAAACCACCGTTCCCACGCGATGAATGCTAATAAACGTAAATTTAAAGCTAACGTACAAAAAGTACGTATTCTAGTGGATGGCAAACCTAAAAAAGTTTATGTATCTGCTCGCGAATTAAAATCAGGCAAAGTCGAACGCGTATAAGCGTTACAAAAAAAGCACCCACAGCTGGGTGCTTTTTTTGTTAATCCTTTTTGAATGTTCCAATGAGAGCCCGTACCATGCCGCCAAGAAAACGGGGAAGTTTGATCGTATAAAATTTCATGAGCCTCCTCCTCAACATATAAAACTATGAGTGCCAGAATCCCTCTAGTAATTAATATCTTTACTTCTTATTACTAACAGTATGCCTTCGGTAAATGAAAAAGTACCTTCATCTTCAATCAAATAGTTTGAAATACACCTCGTAGATCCATAGGATAAATCAGCTTCATTCAGTGGATATGAAAAGCCTGATAAACTTAACTTCCGGATGTCTAAGGTCACGGGGAGAAACGATACGTATTGGTAGTCGCTGTCCTTGTGTATCTTATGCGAGCCTGCCCCAACTAATTCCACCTTATTTTGAGCGTCGATGATCGCAGCCTTTATCCCCTCTTTCCATAAAGGATATAGTAACTGGATATTAATAAGAGCATGGTCAAGTCTGCCTCCGGTTACGCCAAACAGGAACAGTTCTGATGCTTGAAGACTTTTCACATATTGTAGAGCTAGTTCTAAATCTGTTTCATCCTTTTCATTAGGATAGATACTGAAGTCCTTCGCTTCTTCTTTAATGCGCTGAAAAGATTGTTCATCAACCGAATCGAAATCCCCGATGGCTTTGTGTAAAGGCATATTATTTTCTAATATGACCACAGCTCCTTGATCTGCACCTACCCAGGTCATGACGTCTTCTTGATATTCTGTTAAATCAGGTATATAACGCTTAGGTCCACCGCCGACTATAGCATATTTCTTCCTCATCCAATCCCACCCCCTAAACAAATAAAAAGTAATATCAATTATGACTCCGCTACGTCTATTCAGTTTTAATTTTTATAAAATTGAAAACAGCTCGTTTTCCTCGGGGAAGCAGGCTCAGCCCACTCCCGCGGTACGCTGGGCTTCCCCAAATGCCCCTTCTCCCAAACGGATCAAGTCGAACATATAGCAGAGAATCACTCTATTAGTAAAAGGCAATTACATCGTTCACCTTATAAAAAAAGGGCTGACAAATAGGTTTACTATTTGAGCCCTTTTTTAACTAAATCGAGTCTTTGATATGATCTATTGCTGTCTTACGATTGGTTTCATTAAAGATAGCACTGCCTGCAACTAAAACATCTGCACCAGCTTGTGTACAAAGTCTTGCCGTCTCTTTGTTCACTCCGCCATCCACTTCAATTTCAAAGTTGTACTTGTTTTCTCGTCTTAGTTGCGCTGCCTTTTCTATTTTTGGAAGCACAGAGTCAATGAAGGACTGTCCTCCAAAACCAGGATTCACCGTCATGAGCAGCACGAGATCTACATCACCTAAAATGGGTGCGATCGATTCAATCGGTGTAGCGGGGTTAAGAACGACTCCAGCTTTAACACCGAAACTTTTGATGAGCTGGATCGTCCGATGCAAATGAGGACATGCTTCCTGATGCACTGTTATGATATCAGATCCAGCTTTAGCAAATTGTTCGATATACTGATCGGGGTGTTCTATCATCAAATGTACATCTAATGGTAATTCGGTCTTCGGCCGGATGCTTTCGACGATCAAAGATCCGATTGTAATATTAGGGACAAAATGGCCGTCCATCACATCTACATGAATGTAATCAGCCCCTCCGTCTTCCACTTCTTTTATTTCTTCAGCCAATTTGGAAAAGTCTGAAGCGAGTATGGATGGTGCAATTTTTGTCATAATTTAATACCTCGGCTTTCGATTCTTGATTTCTTCAACAAAATGTAAATAATGTTGGTATCGTTGGTTGGATATTGTACCTTTCTCAACTTCTGTTTTCACCGCGCATTTAGGTTCCTTATCATGCTGACAACCTCTGAATTTACAATAGTCCTGAACTTCTACAAATTCAGGAAAGCATTCGCTTAATTGATCCAGCTCCAGATCATTGAACTCCAGCGAACTGAAGCCCGGAGTGTCCGCGACCAGCCCGCCGGCAATTTCATAAAGCTCGACATGTCTTGTTGTATGTTTACCTCGACCAAGGCTTTCCGAAATTTCATCGGTATCCAAATTCAGCATAGGATTGATGGAATTCAAAATCGAAGACTTGCCTACACCCGACTGCCCGGCGATGACAGTTGTTCGGTCAGCCAGGTGGGACTGGATACGATCCAATGCGTGTTTATCAAAAACCGAAGTCAAAAGTACGGTATACCCGATTTTTTCATAAATATCCTTGTATTCATTCATGCGAATAACCGTCTGTTCATCTATCTGATCCATTTTAGAGATTACTATGATCGGCTGCAGACGTTTAGCTTCGACTAAAACTAAAAATCGATCGAGAAGGAGCGGATTGAAGTCGGGATGAGCTCCAGACGTTACAATTAAGGCCTGATCCACGTTAGCAATCGGTGGACGAACAAATTCATTCGTGCGCTCCTCAATAGATAAAATATATCCCTCTTTGATGGTTTCGGCTTGAAACTCTACAACATCACCAACAAGGGGGGTTATTTTTCTTTTACGAAAGTTGCCTCGGCCACGACACTGGTAAACCGTTCCTTCGTGAAGAACGTAATAAAATCCGCTTAATGATTTAATTATTTTTCCTGTTGGCATTTAATCACCTGCTTCATAGGGAACATTCTCTTCTTCAATTACTTCATCTTCAAGTAAAACTTTATAGGTGGCATCGTTTTCAGGAGGAACCGTCAAGTCTATATCAATAACTGTGTCTTCAGTGATGGTTTCTTCTAAAAACACATCTGAAATTCTATTATTTAGATCATCCACATAAACGATAACCCGCTGTTCTTCTTGACCCAATTCTTCATTGAAAGGGACCTCAACTTGAACGGTTTCCTCACGAGGCTGTAATTCTTCAGGACCAAGAGATACAACGAGGTTAACTGTAGAACCTTCTTCAACCTCACTAAGGGAGTCCGGATCCTGACTGATGACTTGTCCTTCTGGTACTTCGTTTGAATGTTCTTCCGAAATAGAAGATTCCAAGTCATTATCGCCCAAGTAATTTTCAGCCTCTTCCACCGTTTGTCCTTCTAAAGGTCTCAGCGTTATTGTAGGAGGTCCTGTACTTACTTGAAAAATGACGCGAGTCTCGTCGACAATTACTTGATCTCCTGGCTGCGGCTGTATTTGCTCAATGATTTCTCCTCTAGGTCTCTCGGAGGTTTGTTCAATCGCCAGGACGGTAGAATAACCTTCATTGTCTAATTCCTCTTTGACACTATCATAATTCTGACCAATGTATTCCTCGAATTCTACTCTCTCTTTTCCTTGTGAAGTGTATACAGTGACTTCCGATTCTTCCTTTATGGTGTCACCTGCTTCAGGATCTGAGCGTACAACTAAACCTTCCTCAACCGTGTCCGAAAATATTTGTTCACGGCTTACATTAAGATTCAAATCGGACAATTCAGTATAAGCTTCTCCGTATTCCATACCTTCAACATCAATCATTTCCACATCATCAGGCTGCAGCATAATAGGAACGACGAAGACTGCAGCCACCCCTGCAGAAGCAAGAAGCAAAAAGATGATCGTAAGCCAAATAAGCCATTTATTCTTCTTATTTGATTTACCTTTACTTTTTTTCTTTGCTTGTTTTTTAGCCTTTTTATTCTCTTTTTTAGTGGGGACGCCTTTTTTAGTTTCTTCTAAAGCCTTGCTGTCGTGATGATGGTTGGTATCATGGACAATGGTGGCATCTTCGTCCTGACCGTCGAAATCTTCTTCGGTAATGACTGGAATCGCCTTTGTCTTTTCGTCTTCTTCATCAGGAATAGCAAAAACAGGCTCATTCAAACGATACGGTTCTAACGACGTTTCTAAATCATGTTCCATTTCAATGACAGATTCATATCTATGGAAAGGATCTTTGGCTGTCGACTTAAGTACGATATTTTCAACACTTTGGGGGAGGTCCGGTATCCATCTTTTTAATGAAGGCGTATCGTGCTGTAAATGTTTCAACGCTATAGAAACCGGCGATTCACCTGAGAACGGCAGCCGGCCCGTCAGTAATTCAAAAAACACGATCCCCATCGAGTAAATGTCAGACTTTTTTGTAGCCATGCCCCCACGAGCCTGTTCAGGTGATAAATAATGGACTGAGCCAAGCACTGAGTTGGTTTGGGTGAGTGCTGTTGCACTTAATGCCATGGCTATGCCGAAGTCTGTTACTTTTACATGGCCGTAATGGTCGATCAATATGTTTTGAGGTTTGATATCCCTGTGAACGATTTCATTGTGGTGGGCCAATGATATTGCAGAGGTTACTTGCCTCATGATATCAATAGCATCCGCGACATCAACTGGACTTTTCTGCTGGATGTATTGTTTTAAGGTCATACCATCGACGTACTCCATCACCATATAATAAATTTCGTCTTCTTCTCCAACATCATAGATATTTACAATGTTCGGATGGGATAAACTTGTGGCTGAGTGTGCTTCTCGATGGAACCTTGCTATGAACTCTTCATCATTCCCGTATTCAAGTCGTAACACTTTGATAGCCACTTCACGATCAAGAATATTATCATGGGCAAGGTAAACGTTGGCCATCCCTCCTCCGCCGATCGTGTCTTTTATTTGATAGCGATCGTTGAGGAGACGATTATTCAACATTAATCAGCACCCTCTTTCACAATTGGGGCTTCGTGATGATGAACAATAGCCAAAGTTATGTTGTCTTCCCCACCGCGTTCGTTGGCGAGATCGACCAATGATTGACAAAGTTGCTGCCACTCTCCATTGTACTCTTTGATTCTGGAAAGTTCGTCTTCACTAACTTTGTTCGTTAATCCATCTGAGCATAGCAGCAACCGGTCGTCTTCCTCGAATTCAAAGGTTACGATGTCAGGAGATATATTCTCATCTGTTCCAAGAGCTTTTAATAAAACATTTTTCCTCGGATGTGATTCCGCCTGTTCTTCAGAGATTTGACCAGATCTTACTAGCTCATTGACCAATGAATGATCTTCCGTTACACGTTTGAATCCATAATGATTAGCAATATACACGCGGCTGTCGCCGATATGCCCGACCGTTGCAAATTGATGGTCACATACAGCGACCACCACTGTCGTCCCCATCCCCCGACATTCCTCATGATCCCTGGAATGCTGCAGTATGACTTGATTAACTTCGAGGATTGCTTCTCTCAGCCAATTCTCCGCTGCTTTAGGACCTTGTATTGCTGACGTTTCCTCCCATTGATTATGTAAGGTTGATACAGCTAATTGACTAGCTATATCACCTGCCTGGTGTCCTCCCATCCCATCAGCAACAACAGCGAGCAATTGGTTCTGCTCATTCAAATAGACGCCGCCTGCATCTTCATTATGCTGTCGTACTTTCCCTTGATCTGTTAAAAAGCTGCCTTTCATGGTCATCACCCCGTCTCTTCATTACACTGCCTAGATGATAGTTTTCTGTACATCATTTTCTCTAAAACGATGGCTTACTTTTCACCATTCTAGTTAAGAAAAAACCGTCCGTATCCCAATCTTGCGGGAATATTTGCAGTCCATACTCACTCCAACCCTGTGAATTCTGAAGGTGCGCTGGAAGTTCGTTGTGAAACTCTTCATCAATTTCAAATTCCGAATGATTCTCTAAGAAATGCTGTACTGCTTGCATATTCTCATGTTTGTCTATGGTACAAGTGCTGTATACGAGCTTCCCATTCACTTTCAATAAAGGAGCCAAACTTTCCAGCAGATCATCTTGGATGCCTCGTAACGCATAGATATCTTCTTCTTTTTTGTGGTATTTAATATCCGGTTTTCCTCTTAAAACGCCTAAGCCTGAACAAGGCGCATCGAGAAGAATGCGGTCGAACGATTCCTTTTCATGGAGGTCACATAGATGTCTGGAATCAGCTTGTTTAGTTTCAATAGATTGAAGGTGCAGCAATTTCGCTTTTTCATTGACCAAGTTCGCTTTCTTCTTATGTAAATCATAAGCGTAAACGGTGCCTTGATCCTTCAGTTTTTCTGCGATATGAGTGGTTTTCCCTCCTGGAGCGCTGCAAGCATCCAGTACATCCTGCCCAGGTTCGAGACTCATCATTTCTGCTACTAGCATAGAACTTTGGTCCTGCACAGTCAGCTGACCTCTCTTAAAAAGAGGGTCGTTTAAAATATTGCCTTCGGTTATTATAAGGCCTTGAGAGGAGAATTCGCTATTCTCTGTTTGAATCCCTCGTTCAGCAAGTTCCGCAGCCGCTTCACCTCTGGAAATTCGAAGCGGCTGTACCCTGACAGCCATAGGCAGGTGTTTAAGGTTTTGAAAACAAATCCCTCTGGTCACTTCAAAACCGTATTGATCGATCCAGCGGTGGATCAGCCATTCGGGATGACTGGTCTCAACCGACAATTTTACAGCTGGATCCTCAATTTTTGAAGGATCCTGAACACCATTTCTTTGAATATTTCTTAAAACTCCATTGACGAGACCAGAAATGCCCTTGTGACCTCTATTTTTGGCAATTTCTGCTGCTTCATGTATGACCGCATGATCCGGCACTCGTTCCAAATATAACATTTGATACACAGACATATACAACAGCCATTTCACCCAGGGCTTGAGTTTTTTCTGTTTAGAAATATTCGGTGCGATTTGATAATCAATCTTCAGTTTGTTTTGCAGAGTCCCATAAACAATTTCAGTCAATAAACCGCCATCTTTTGATGATAGGCTGCGTTTTTTCATCTCCTGGTCTAAAAGCACGTGGCTGTAGCCGCCTTGCTCTCCTATTCGGGTCAATAACTCTAGCGCTGCTTCTCTTAACTCATATTTAGCCATTTTGTTCACCAAGCCGTTCATTAAGCTGCATTGACTGGCCTGAACCATTTAAGAAGGCCTGTCCATCCATTCTCTTCTTGCCCGAGGGCTGCAGGTCAGTTATTTTTATAGCTTTTTTATCACCAGTCGCTACTAAAAATCCATCTTCATGAAACCCTACAATAGTCCCTGGCTTTTGATCGTAAGTCCCTTCCACTTTTACACTCCACCAAACTTTTAGAGGCTTGCCTTTCCAAAAAGTGAAAGCCACCGGCCAGGGGTGCATACCCCGGACATGATCATAAATGGACTGTTGATCTTTATCCCAGTCTAAAAGTTCCTGTTCACGTTTGATATTAGAGGCGAACGTAGCTTCCTCCTCATTTTGCTTGATTGGTGTAATTTCAGAAGATAAAAGTCTCGGCAATGTTTCGAGGAGCAACTGCGAACCTGCTTTTGAAAGTTTATCGTGAAGTGTTCCCACATGGTCGTCATCGTCTATTGATACTTTAACCTGACTCAGGATATCTCCAGCATCCAGTCTTTTCACCATATACATGATAGTGACACCTGTCTCTTTCTTTCCTTGGATAATGGAATAGTGGATGGGAGCGCCCCCTCTAAGCTCCGGCAGTAGAGAAGCATGCACATTTATACAGCCATAGCTGGGAGAAGATAAAAGTCCTTCAGGCAGTATTTGTCCAAAGGCAGCAGTGACAACCAAGTCAGGTTGATATTCTAGCACTTTATGATATTCAGATTTAATTTTTTCAGGCTGGAATACAGGGATATTAAGTCGCTCTGCTGCCTGTTTTACGGGAGGAGGAGTCAATACCTTCTTTCGACCTTTAGGACGGTCAGGCTGCGTAACGGCTAGGACCACATCATAATTGTGGCCAACCAGTTGTTCGAGTACAGGAACTGCAAAATCTGGTGTTCCCATAAATACGATTCTTGTCATGGAATGAACTCCTTCCTTACATTAACTGATACGGTTGAAAATCTACCGTTATTTGTAATCCATTTTCTTCTTTCATTTCATCCTCATAATAATGAAGGATTCGTTGAATTAATTTCCGCTGTTCTGGCTCATCTTTATATTTTACCATGCATTGATAGCGATATCTATTATTGATCCGGGTCAGTGCGGAAGGGGTTGGCCCTAACACATCAGCCTCTTCGGATAACTTCTTCCTCATAAACTGGACAATCTTCTGAGTCACTTCCTGAACTTTAAGCTGATTAGGATGAGACACAGTAAATAGAGTCAAAAAGTAGTAAGGAGGATAATGGAATCCTTTTCTTAGTTTCATTTCTTCTTGGAAGAAGCTCTCATAATCATACTCGCTTGCTAACTGGATACTGTAATGTTCAGGTGTATATGTTTGAACAACTACTTCTCCAGCTAATTTATGTCTTCCTGCTCTGCCGCTTACTTGTGTAATCAGCTGAAATGTTTTTTCTGAAGCCCGGAAATCGGGAAGATTCAACAATGCATCGGCTGCCAGGATACCGACAAGGGTTACGTTACCGAAATCGAGCCCCTTAGCAATCATCTGCGTACCTAAAAGGATGTCCGCTTTTTTATCTCCAAAATCATTTAAAAGGCGTTCATGTGCCCCTTTTTTCCTGGTTGTATCCACATCCATCCGGATCACGCGGGCCTCAGGGATCAACTCCTGCAGTACTTCCTCTACCTTTTGAGTACCCGTTCCAAAATACCTGATTGTCTTGCTTTCACATTCTGGGCATTGATTTGGCATAGGCTCTTCATGTGAGCAGTAATGACATTTCAACCTCTCTTGTCTTCTATGATAAGTCAAAGCAATATCACAGTGAGGGCACTCTTTTACATGGCCACAGTCACGACACATAACAAACGTTGCATAGCCCCTTCGATTAAGAAACAAAACAGCTTGTTCTCCACGGTCTATTCTATCTTTGAGTTTATCAAGCAGGACACGGGAAAACATCGAGCGGTTTCCTTGATGCAGTTCATCTCTCATATCTATTAATTCTGTACTAGGCATCGAAGCATTATTCATTCTTTTTGAAAGAGTGAGCATGTGGTAATTACCTTTGACTGCACGTGCGTATGTTTCTAAAGCAGGAGTGGCACTTCCGAGTACGACAGGACAAGAATGGATCTTCCCTCTTTCTATAGCTACATCACGAGCGTGGTACCTCGTCCTGTCTTCCTGCTTATAACTGGATTCATGCTCTTCATCTATTATAATGATTCCAAGATTTTTGAAAGGGGCAAATATGGCTGAACGTGCGCCTACGACAACATGAACTTCTTCTCTTTGAATTTTACGCCATTCATCATATTTTTCTCCAGCAGACAACCCGCTGTGCAGTACAGCGACCTTTGAGCCAAAGCGGCCTTTAAACCGCTCGACCATCTGTGGAGTTAAAGCAATTTCAGGAACGAGCATAATAGCTTCTTTATCTTCATCCAGTACTTTCTGAATCGACTGAAGATAAATTTCCGTCTTTCCACTGCCTGTTACTCCGTGAAGAAGGAATACATCGTGTTTTCGATCGGCAAGACTATGTAGGATCGGATGTATTGCTTCCTGCTGTTCTTCAGTCAGCGGAAATGGAGCGGACCTCTCAAACTCACGATGTCCATAGGGATCGCGAAGAATCTCCTGTTTGTACTCTTTCAAAATCCCTTGCTCCACGAGCGGTTTCAGTGATGCTGCAGACGTGTTCGTTAACGAGAGGAGATTTTTTTTAGGTAAAGGCTCCTGATGTTCTACAAAATATCCGACGATGACACGCTGCTTAGTCGCCTGTTTAGGCAAATCCTCTAATGACTCTTCAAGCTGCAAAGGGTCTAACAAAGGCTCAACAATTGTCGTCGTTTTTTTCGTCTCTCTGCTCTTCACTTCGTAATGAACATCGACTACGCCTTCATCCACGTATTTTCTCAACTGCTGATAAGTGATACCGGAATTCTCAAATTCTGAATAATCAATGACACCGCGTCCAGCGAATAACTGTTCAAGCTCTTCAGGAAAATCTTCTTCATTCAGTTTCCACAGCTCTTTACGGTATTTAGCTTTTAACACTTGAGGCAGCATGACTTGAAGACAAGAAACATAGTAGCTGAGCGTTTGATTGGATAACCATTTTCCTACTTGTAAAAGTTCAGGAGTAAGAGCTGGCGTAATGTCAAGAACATCCTCTATATTTCGCAGTTTATTAAATTCACTATGATCGGTCATGGAGATGACATATCCTAAAATTTTTCTCGGCCCAAATGGAACAATCACTCTAACACCAGGCTGGACAACGTGTAAATATTTAGATGGGATGCCATAATCAAAAAGGCGATTTGTGTTTTGAGAAGGTACATCCACTATTACTTTTGCAATATTCAAAACGCGCCACCACTTACATTATCAGCCACATCTAATAGAATTTTTTCAGCTAATTCATCTTTAGTCATTAAAGGAAGCTCTACCCTTTTTCCTTCTTTAGTCAAATAAATGGATGAATTCGTATCATGAGCAAATCCTGTCCCTTCTTTTGCAACATTGTTCATGACAATTGCATCTAAATTTTTTCTGCGCAATTTGTCTTCTCCATAATGTTCGAGGTCATTTGTTTCAGCGGCAAAGCCTATTAAATACTGCGAAGTTTTGCGATTTCCCAATTCCTGCAGTATGTCTCGCGTCCGTTCCATTTCAACTGAATAATCCCCAGGAGACTTTTTCATTTTTTGATCGAATTGATATTTTGGTCGATAATCAGCCACTGCCGCCGATTTTATGATAATGTCGTTGTTTTCAAAATTAGACAGGACAGCTTCGTACATGTCTTCTGCTGTAGTGACGTCAATTCTTTTGACATGTTGAGGTGTGTCCAATTGAACAGGTCCGGCAATTAAAGTCACATCTGCCCCCATGAGAGAAGCCTGACGTGCCAGCGCAAATCCCATTTTTCCTGAAGATGGATTCGTGAAGTACCGAACAGGATCGATCTTTTCATGGGTCGGTCCAGCAGTGATCAAAACTCTCTTTCCTTTTAAGACAGCTGATCTATTTGATTCCTTCTGTAAAAGCTCGACGATCGTTTCTGGGTTCTCTAGTCTTCCTTTGCCTACATAACCACACGCCAAATAGCCTTCACCGGGCTCGATGAATTTGAATCCCCACTCGTCGAGCTGTTTAAGGTTATTCATGACGGAAGGGTGGCTGTACATATGGACATTCATAGCTGGTGCAATATAAACAGGTGCTTCTGTCGCTAACAGGGTTGTTGAAAGCATATCATCGGCAATTCCATTAGCTAATTTTCCGATTGTATTGGCGCTTGCCGGGGCTATAAGAAACATGTCAGCCCAATCGGCTACGTCAATATGCTGGATTTGAGAAGGGTCCTGCTCCTTAAATGTATTGGTATAAACAGGTTGACGTGATAAAGCTTGAAATGTCGTAGGTGCCACAAAGTTTTGAGCATTTTCTGTCATGATCACTTTGACGACTGCTCCAGCCTGAACTAATTTACTAGTCAGGGCAGCCGCTTTGTACGCAGCTATCCCACCGGATACGCCTAGTACAATCTTTTTATTTGTAAGCATAGAATCCTATCCTTTCCCGACGATGATAAGGAAAAGCCGCGCCTTATGACTAAGTTAGCGCGGCTTTGATGATGGTATATTATACTTGTTTACGTAGTTTCAGTTCTGGATTGGATGACATCTGACTCTGAAAAAGTCAGCTTTCCACAATCGATTTCTTCTAAAGCCACCCCGACTTGCTGACTGGATGTAGGTTTATCGATCATAGGAGCGCTCCCCTGTTTCAGCTCACGGGCGCGTCTTGCTGAAAGAGTTACTAAAGTATACTTTGATTTAATTTGCTGCTGCAGTGAATCAATTGATGGTTCTAACATCATGATTGATCAGCCTCCAATGCTTTTTTGTATTGATTAGAAACGCGTTCACGTTTACAATGTTCACTTGCTACGATCGCCTGTACCTTTTTAACGGCAGAATCAACCTGATCATTGACGACTACATAGTCATAAGCGTCCATCATTTCAATTTCTTCTTTTGCGGCCAATAATCTGTTTTTTACTTTTTCTTCTGTTTCTGTACCGCGGCTGACAATCCGATCCTTTAATTCTTCAAGAGAAGGAGGGATTAGGAAAACAAATACACCTTGCGGAAAATTCTCACGTACTTTTAAAGCTCCTTGTACTTCAATCTCAAGAAAGACGTCTTTCCCTTGTTCTAGTGTATGTTCGACATATTCTTTTGGTGTGCCATAATAATTGCCGACATACTCAGCATGCTCAATCAATTGTCCCTGTTCGATTAAACGTTCAAATTCTTCTCTTGATTTAAAGAAGTAGTCTACACCATCCACTTCACCTTCTCTCGGCTCTCTAGTAGTCATGGAAATGGAATACCTTAAGTCAGTGGATTGGTCAAACAAGGCTTTCCTAACAGTTCCTTTACCGACACCAGAGGGTCCGGATAAAATAAATAAAATACCTTTTTCCTTTATCACCAGTGGATCCTCCTAGTTATCATCTGAAATTTCATCATTGCTCAACACTCGCTGACCTACCGTTTCCGGCTGAACAGCAGATAGTACAACGTGGTCACTATCTGTTATGATAACGGCACGAGTTCTTCGTCCGTATGTAGCATCTACTAATTTATTATTGTCTCTCGCAACGGTAATAATACGTTTGATCGGTGCAGATTCTGGAGAGACGATGGATATGATCCGGTTAGCGGAAACCACATTACCGAACCCTATATTGATTAACTTTAAACTCAACTACACTTCCTCCTTCTAATAACCTTATCTTTCTTTATTATATGAAAAAACTAGAGCGAATCTCAATCGTTATTCGATATTTTGTATTTGCTCCTTCATTTTTTCTATCTCACTTTTTAATTTTACTACATTATTAGAGAGAAATGGGTCATTTGACTTAGACCCGATCGTATTAATTTCACGATGAAACTCTTGTACGATGAAATCTAATGTTCTTCCAACAGCTCCATGACTTTCAATAGTAGACTGGAATTGCTTTAAGTGGGAGCGAAAACGTACGATCTCTTCCGTAATGTCCCCTCTTTCAGCTAAAAGGGCAACTTCTTGAAGTAGCCTTTGATCATCATACTCAAATTGATCCTTCATAGTTTCCTGTATTCTTGAGATAATTTTTTCTTTATGTTCGTCGATTACTTGAAATCGCCTGGACTCTACCTCATCAATAAGAACAGAAAGGCTTTCAAGACGTTTGCGTAAATCGCTGTCTAACTTCTCTCCCTCTGCTGAACGCATACTTACAACGGTTTGAAGAGCCTCTTCTAAGGCTGTAAGTACAGCTGATTCGATCTCGGGAGAAGGATCGTCACTCTCGACTATCGAAAAAATATCCTCTAACTTAGTAACCATATCAATAGAGATATCTCCCGTCAACTCATGCTTAGTCTTAAGGGAGTGAAGCGCATCTATGTATTGACCGAGCAAATCATCTTCGACCCGAAGCTTCTTGTTTAAAGCGTTGTTTCCTTCAATATTTATGAACAGATCAATATGCCCGCGGTGAATGTATTCGGCCACTTTCTTTTTCATTAGATCTTCCATATACAAAAACGCTCGAGGTACCTTTGGAGAGAAATCAAGAAAGCGGTGATTGACGCTCTTAATTTCGACTGTCACTTTAAGCTGTTCTCCTGCAACCGTCTTTCGACCATAACCCGTCATGCTTTTTATCATCGTTACCACGTCCATTTATATTTTTTGACCGGTCTTAAGTGTACCAAAAATGTTCACAACCGTGCGAATCATTGCTATACTGACAAGACTAGAGAGGTGAGAACCATGTCATTTGATGGTATTGTGACCCGGGCGATTACTCATGAACTCCATGAGCCTATCCAATCCGGGAGAATTATGAAAATTTATCAACCTACAGATACAGAATTAGTTTTTACAATTAGAAAAAAACGAACAAAGCATACGCTCGTATTATCAGCACATCCAACTTATGCGCGTTTTCATTTGACCGAAGATCAATATTCCAATCCGAAAGAGCCTCCGATGCTATGCATGCTTTTAAGAAAGCATCTCGTTGGAGGCTTCATCGAAAATATCGAGCAGGTGGAAATGGAGCGAATCGTAAAATTCCACATTCGGTCCAGAAATGAAATTGGTGATGAAACAGTTAAAACCTTAATTATAGAAGTAATGGGGAAACACTCCAATATCCTTCTAGTAGATGAGGAAGCCGGTCATATTTTAGACAGTATAAAGCACCTGCCACCTTCCCAAAACCGTCACCGGACGGTTATGCCTGGCCAGCCGTATATCCTGCCTCCTGAACAAGGCAAAACTAGTCCGATCGAACTTACTGGAGAAGCTCTTATCGCGAAATTGGATTTCAATTCTGGGAAGCTTGACCAGCAGATACTGAAAAAAGTGATGGGCTTTTCCCCCATGATCACTAAAGAAATCGCTTATCGGGCAAGTTTAGGTTCAGCTGCTAATTATAAAGAAGAGTACGAGGACTTCAGACAAAGCATTTTGCAGAATAATTATCAGCCAACTTTATTCCTTGGGGATCGCGAACAGTTTTATGTATTCAACCTACAGCATAAGAATGAGGAGACTAAAAACTTCTCCACTGTCAGTGAAATGCTGGACAGCTACTACTCGGGCAAAGCAGAGCGCGACCGTGTAAAACAGCAGGCCGGGGACTTATATCGGTTCTTAAAAAACGAACGTGATAAGAACAAACGAAAAATTAAAAAGCATGAAACTACTTTAAAAAAATCCGATGCAGCAGATGATTATCAAAAAATGGGGGAGCTTCTCACTGCCCATATGCATTTAGTGAAGCTGGGAGATTCAAATGTAACTGTCGCAGACTATTACGACCCAGATCAATCTGAAATGACGATTGAATTGAACCCAAATAAAACACCCAGCGAGAATGCTCAAAACTATTTTCAGACGTATCAGAAGCTAAAAAAGTCTAAACAAGTCGTACTAATCGAAATTGAGAAGGCAAAAGATGAAATCGAATATTTCGAACGATTGATCCAGCAAGTTGAAACAGCACGTGAAGAAGACATTGAAGATATTCGCGAAGAGTTAAGAGAGCAAGGGTATATGAAGAAAAAGCCGGCGTCTCGCAAGAAAAAGAACCAATCGTCTAAGCCATCTCCGGAATCATTCACTTCCACGGATGGCACTACTATTTATGTCGGCAGAAACAATAAGCAAAACGAATACTTGACCAATCGCCTTGCAAGTAAAAAAGATATTTGGCTTCACGCAAAAGATATTCCCGGCTCCCACGTTGTCATAAAAAGTGAAGAACCGTCAGAAGATACTCTTTTTGAAGCGGCAAGACTTGCAGCATATTATAGCAAATATAGTCAGTCCTCTTCTGTACCGGTCGATTTTACACTCATTAAAAATGTGAAAAAGCCTTCTGGTGCTAAACCGGGGTACGTAACCTACGATCAACAGCAAACTTTGTTCGTAACTCCAGACAAAGAGGAAGTAAAAAAATTGAAAAGTTAAATGAAAAAAATCCACTATTAAAGATAGTGGATTTTTTATCTACTCAAAAAATAGACAAAAAGAATAATTGCTGCAACATAAGAGAATATAGCCTGCGCCCAGTATCTTGGCCGTTCTTTTCTAAGGAACCATTTATTCCATAATATAAAGAAAGTCAAACACCCAGCTAAGCTTAGTAAGGGTTCAAATGACCAAATCGGCTCCATAAATGTGAAAGCCATCCAAGTATATAGAAAAACCATACAAGTGATTAACCCTAAGCCTGCATTAATTAGAATGAAAAAAGAATGTTTTCTTGATTTCATTTCATCACCATAGCTTTCCGTATCTACTCTTATGGTACTAACCATTTACATGAAGCGCAATATAATGTATTTTAATTTTTTGTGAAAATTTGAGGATCAGCACTCCACTTTTGAAGTTTTTCATATTCTTCTTCATTTAATTGATCTTTTTCTTTCATGATATGGATCAATTCATTATAAGTCGCCAAGGAATGTGTTTTATACCTCTTAGCTTCAAATGCCTCTTCAGCTGCATGTAAATTATAATTGAAAATAGATAAAATACACACCACCTCTTTATTACTTTCTCTTAAGGCTTCACTGGATGCGATCGAAGACTTTCCTGTAGATATGAGATCTTCGATGACTACCACATGGCTGCCTTGACTTAAGTCGCCTTCCACCTGATTTCCTTTTCCGTGCTTTTTGGCTTCTCCCCTTACATAAACTAAGGGCAGGTCCAGTCGATCTGCTACCCACGCTGCATGAGGGATTCCAGCCGTGGCACAGCCAGCAATCATATCGACCTCTTCATCGAGCTGCTCAATGTATCTTACCATTTCGTCAATGATTTGTTTTCTTACATGGGGATAAGACATAGTCAGGCGATTATCGCAATATATAGGGGATTTCAATCCGGAAGTCCATGTGAATAAGTCGTTCGGCTGAATTTGCACTGCACCAATCTCAAGCAAGTAATCTTCAATTTTGTTGTTTTCCATTACTGAAAGCCTCCTTGAATTGTTCGTATGTATCCCGTGGGTTTTTGGACTGCGTAATACTTCTTCCAACTACAATCGAGTCGCTTCCCTGGAATCCAGCATCAAAAGGAGTAGCTATCCTTTTTTGATCATGCCGGTCATCTTCTGCCTGCCTGATTCCCGGAGTCAAAGCTAAAAACTCCCTGCCGCAGGCTTTTTTGATGGCTTCAACTTCTTTCACTGAACAAACGACTCCATCAGCCCCGCTGCGCTTAGAAAGCTTAGAATACTCAGTCACAACGTCATTCAGCGGACGATCAATCAGAAGTTCAGATTTGAGGGTATCCTGGTCTGTGGACGTCAACTGAGTAACAGCCAATAATTTAGTATCACAGCTGCTTTCCTGAGCTAAGCCTTCTTTTGCCGCTTCGATCATACGGCTTCCACCAGCGGCATGGACATTTACAACATCCACCCCAAGAGAGGATATACTTCGCATCGCTCGTTTGACCGTAGCTGGTATATCGTGTGATTTCAAATCAAGAAACAGAGGATGGTTTCTTTTTTTCAGTTCTAGGATCATAGCTGGCCCTTCTTTATAAAAAAGTTCCATACCTACCTTCACGGGTACTCCATCAAGCTCATGTTCATCTAAAAATGATATAGTTTGCATTTTACTCTCGAAATCAAGCGCCACATAAATTTCTTCCAATTGGTTAATGATGAGCCCCTCCTACCGCTTCTTTTACCGAGTTAAACCCAAACTTTTGCAATGTCTCAGGCAGTTCATGAATCAATTCTTTACAAATGTTAGGATTTTTGAAGTTCGCACTGCCAATAGCTACCGCACTAGCCCCGGCAAGTAAATATTCAACAATATCATCTGTGGTTTCAATGCCTCCCATGCCGATGATCGGCAGGTCAACCTCTTGATATACTTGATGAATCATCCTTATGGCCACAGGTTTTATAGCAGGTCCAGATAACCCTCCCGTTTGATTAGCTATAATTGGTTTTCTAGTGTGGGGATCAATCCTCATTCCTGTCAGTGTATTGATCATGGAAAGGCCGTCAGCCCCCGCTTTTTCGACCGCTTTAGCTAATCCAACGATATCAGTGACATTAGGTGACAACTTAATATAAACGGGAAGACTACTGACTTTTTTCACTTGCTTTGTGACTTCGTAAGCTAGTTTGGGATCCGTGCCGAATTGCACGCCGCCTTCCTTAACGTTCGGACAGGAAATATTAATTTCCAGAGCATCCACACCACTTTTTGACAACTTTTCAGCAACAAGTGAATATTCCTCCAGTGTACTTCCTGCTACATTAGCAATGATCGGGGTTTTGTAAGGATAAAGAAACGGAAGCTCATCCGTTATCACGCCGTCTACTCCAGGGTTTTGCAGCCCGATCGCATTCAACATGCCGCTTGAAGTTTCCGCAACCCTTGGGGTCTGATTACCGAAGCGCCGCTCCCCAGTCGATGCTTTGATAATAATGGCTCCAAGCAAAGATAGATCATAAAACTGTGAAAATTCTTTACCGAAGCCAAAACATCCTGACGCCGGCATAATCGGATTTTTCATGTGGATGCCAGGCAGTTTTACAGTAGTATCTATCATAAGATGACCTCCTCCGGGCGGAAAACCGGGCCATCGCTGCATACTTTAACGTATCCTTTTCCACATCCGCCAGGTGTTTCAAGTACACACGCAAAACAGGCTCCTATTCCACATCCCATTCTTTCCTCGATCGAAATATATCCTGGAATTCCGTCCAGCTTTTCTTTTACATTTTTCAACATGACGGTCGGTCCGCACGTAAAGTAAGTTTCAATCGTATCCAAGGCGGGGAGGGCATCGGTAACAAAACCTTGCGTACCTACGCTTCCATCATTTGTGGTAATATGAACCTCTCCTAAGGATTTAAACTCTTCTAAATAAAAGAGGTCATTTTCAGATCGAAAACCTAATACGCTCTCCACTTCGATGCCTTTCGCAGTCAGTTCCTTGGCCAGATAATATAGCGGAGGGATGCCGATCCCCCCTCCAATAAGGAGGGCTTTCTTGGAATTTATTTCATCCATAGGGAACCCTTTCCCACCCGGTCCTACTACATCCATCTTTTCGCCTGCCTCTTTTTTGGTCAAAGCCTCTGTACCCTCTCCCATCACCTTATAAAGTAAGGTGATGGTCCCTTTGATAGGACTTACATCTGCTATAGAGACAGGGCGGCGCAGGAAGTATTGTTCACTAATTTGAAGATGTACAAATTGGCCTGGATTATCGACTAGTCCTGCGATTTCTCCTTGCAGCTCTAACAGATAAGTTTGGTGAGCGAGCTGCTGATGGGTTACAATCGTCATCCATTCTCTGAGCATTAAGATAACACCGCCTCTTTTTTATCAATTGTACGTGCTGTAAATGTCATCGCATCAATGACTTCTACAATTGTTTTTGCAGTATCGAGACTCGTTAAGCAGGCAATTCCATGTTCCACAGCTTCCCTTCTAATAAGAAATCCGTCTGAACGGGAGCGTAGACCTTTATTAAGGGTGTTGACTACGAATTGTACGTCTCCGTTTCTTATTAGATCGATAATATCGCGTTGATCTGAACCCAGTTTGCCTACAGTTTCAACGGGTAGATCCGCTGCCTCAATCGTTTTCGCAGTTCCTTTCGTCGCGTAGAGATGGAAACCAAGCTGATGGAAGACCTTCGCAATCCCAAGCATCTCATCCTTATCTTTATCTGCTACGGTTAATAGTACAGAGCCTTCCGTTGGAATTTTCAAACCTGCAGCTGTCATTCCTTTAAACAGAGCTTTCTCTAAACTTTGATCATATCCGATCACTTCACCGGTAGACTTCATTTCTGGTCCAAGCGTCGTATCTACACTTCTAAGCTTCTCAAAAGAAAAGACGGGGACTTTCACATAGACGCCATCTGGCTTCTCTGCCATCCCTGAGGTATAACCCAATGATTGTAAGCTTTCCCCCATAATGACTTTTGTAGCGATCTGTGCCATCGTAACCCCGGTTATTTTGCTTAAGAAAGGAACGGTTCTGCTTGCCCGGGGATTGACTTCCAATACGTAGGCTGTATTATCCAATACGACGAACTGGATATTGATTAACCCTTTCATATTGAGCTCTCTCGCAATCTTCACGGTAGCATCTACACACTGCTGTTCGAGAGCCTTTGTTAGACGCTGTGTCGGATAAACGGCCATCGAGTCTCCAGAGTGTACCCCAGCTCGCTCGATATGCTCCATAACACCTGGTATTACGACATCGTCTCCGTCCGTGATCGCGTCGACTTCAATTTCCATACCTGTCAAATACTTATCGATTAAAATAGGGTGACCGTTATGAACACGAACATTTTCTTTCATATAGGTTTTCAGTTCATCTTCAGAATAGACAATTTCCATTGCTCTTCCGCCTAGGACATAGGATGGTCTAACGACCACTGGATAGCCGATCTCTTTGGCAGCGTGAATAGCTTCTCTTTCACTGATCACACTTTCGCCGCCTGGTTTCGCAATATCGAGTTTATTTAACAACTGTTCAAAAAGATCCCGGTCCTCCGTCTGGTTAATTGCATCCATAGTTGTGCCAAGGATCTCAACTCCACAGCGGCTTAGACCCTCAACAAGATTAATTGCCGTTTGACCGCCGAATTGAACAATGACTCCTGCTGGTTTTTCTAAATTTACGACGTGCATTACATCTTCCAGGGTCAGCGGCTCGAAATATAGCTTGTCTGAGACACTGAAATCGGTAGATACCGTTTCCGGGTTATTGTTCATAATGATAGCTTCGTACCCTAATTCTTTCAACGCTAGGACAGAGTGAACGGTCGCATAGTCGAATTCCACACCCTGGCCGATGCGTATAGGACCAGAGCCAATGACTAACACTTTGTTATTTTCCGAAACAACTGATTCATTTTCTTCCTCATAAGTGCTGTAAAAGTATGGAGTTTCTGACACAAATTCGCCTGCGCAAGTGTCGACCATTTTATAAACAGGTGTGATGTCATGTTTATTTCGGAATTCCATTACATCCATCTCAGGCACAGATAGTAAACGTGCCATCTGGGTATCCGAAAGCCCGCTTTCTTTCGCTTCTCTTATAACATCAATATCCCATTTTTTCTCCGTTACTCTTTGCTCCAGATTAATGATCCGTTGTAATTTGTTTAAGAAGAAGAAATCAATCTGCGTCGTGTGATGAATATCTTCTAAAGAAACTTCTCTACGCAATGCTTCGGCTAAAATGTAAATCCGTTCATCATCAGCTTTTTTCATGCGGAGAAATAGTTCTTCGAGACTTAACTCAGCAACTGAATCGACATATAAATCCTCTTTTTCTCCTTCAAGTGAACGAATTCCTTTAAGCAGTGACTCCTCGATTGTACGTCCTATCGACATGACTTCGCCCGTCGCCTTCATCTGAGTACCCAGTTTACGATTTCCTTTGGCGAACTTATCGAACGGCCATCTCGGAATTTTTGCCACTACATAATCTAAAGCGGGCTCGAAACAAGCGTATGTGGTTCCGGTTATCGGATTTCTTATTTCATCAAGGGTCATACCTACCGCAATTTTCGCTGCCATTTTTGCTATTGGATAGCCTGTGGCTTTAGAGGCTAGAGCCGATGAACGGCTGACTCTCGGGTTTACTTCAATTACATAGTATTGGAAGCTGTTCGGGTCCAAAGCGAGCTGAACGTTACATCCCCCTTCGATCTCTAACGCTCTGATGATTTCCAAGGAAGCATTACGTAACATTTGATATTCTCGGTCACTCAACGTTTGGGACGGAGCAAAAACGATTGAATCACCGGTATGAATGCCGACCGGATCGAAGTTCTCCATATTACATACAACGATCGCCTGATCATTAGAATCACGCATAACTTCATACTCTACTTCTTTAAAACCTGCAATGTTCTTTTCAATTAAGCATTGACTAACTGGTGAGAGGGAGATGCCGCTCCTAGCAATCTCTCGAAGCTGCTCTTCGTCGTCACACATGCCGCCTCCTGCGCCTCCCATTGTATAGGCTGGACGAACGATGACGGGATAACCGATTTTGTCAGCGAAATCCACCGCTTGATCAACTGAATTCACAATTTCACTATCTGGTACAGGCTGGCCCAACTGATGCATAAGGGAACGAAATTTTTCGCGGTCTTCCGCTTTTTGAATAGCTTCAAGTGGAGTTCCCAGCAAGTCTACGCTGTAACGCTCAAGAATTCCTGAATCACTCAATTCAACCGCTAAGTTCAAGCCTGTCTGTCCGCCTAATGTTGGTAATATAGCATCAGGGCGTTCTTTACGGACGATTTTCATTAAAAATTCCAACGTGAGAGGCTCCATATATACTTTATCCGCGAATGTATGGTCTGTCATTATCGTAGCTGGATTTGAATTCGCCAGGATCACCTCATAACCTTCTTCTTTCAGTGCCTGACATGCCTGGGTGCCGGAATAATCAAATTCAGCAGCCTGCCCTATGACGATCGGACCTGATCCGATCACAAGTATTCTCTGGATATCTGTACGCTTAGACATAAGTAGCCTCCTTGTTCTTTTGTTGAGATTGTTTGATACGAAGTAGAAAATCGTCAAACAAATACGATGTGTCGTCCGGTCCAGGGGAGCTTTCCGGATGGTATTGGACACTAAAAACATTATGTGTACTATGCTCAAGACCTTCCACGGTATCGTCATTCAAAGAAACTTGAGTCAACCTGAGCTTAGTGGCTTGAACCGATTGAGTATCAACTGCATAGCCATGGTTTTGTGAAGTAATCTTCGTCCTGTTGGATTTTATATCTTTGACAGGCTGGTTGGCTCCTCTGTGTCCAAACTTCATCTTACTCGTATCGGCCCCAGCAGCCAACGCGATCAGCTGGTGACCTAAGCAAATTCCAAAGATAGGTACTTGTCCCATTAATAAACGAATCGTTTGAATGGATTCAGGTACGTCTTTCGGGTCTCCCGGCCCGTTAGACAGCATGACGCCATCAGGCTTCAATCGTAAAATTTCATCAGCAGATGTATGATAAGGGACTACGGTTACATGACAATTGCGCTTCGTAAACTCCCTTAAAATTCCATGCTTCATTCCATAATCCACCAGGACTATACGATACCCACGTCCCGGAACGACATATGGCTTAACCGTTGAGACCTGCCTTACTTGATCTATAGGGAGTGGTGTATCCTTCATCATATTCAATATTTGACTTACAGAACGGTCTGCAGACGTAATCACTGCCTTCATCGTTCCGTGCTGTCGAATGATTTTTGTCAATTTCCTTGTATCGATGCCGCTGATACCAGGTATCCCTTTAGCCTTAAGGAACTCATCAAGCGTTTCTTCACTTCTGAAATTAGAAGGTTGTTCACAATGCTCTTTCACGACCACCCCTAAAATAGCCGGGTTAACAGTCTCAAAGTCATCACGATTTATGCCGTAATTCCCTACTAAAGGGTACGTAAAGGTCACAATCTGTCCGCAATAAGAAGGATCTGAAATAACTTCCTGATATCCGGTCATCCCAGTGTTGAAAACTACTTCTCCAAAGCTTTCCCGGTCACTGCCGAATCCTTTTCCGATAAATGTAGTGCCGTCTTCAAGTACGAGTTGTTTCATTTGTAGTTCCCTCCCAGACAATTTTTCCATTGACGATTGTAAGTACCGGCCATCCCTTTACTTCCTGCTTGTGAAAGGGTGTGTTCTTTCCTTTTGAAGCGAAATCATGACGGTTTATTTGTTTTTCATCGTCGATATTGACTAATGTGATATCTGCAGGTGCACCTGCTTCCAGCGATCCATAAGGTAACCGAAACAATTGGCTAGGTGCTGTGGTCAACCAATTAATCAGTTGTTCCAATGTAATGACATCCTTTTGAACCAACTGGGTGTACAGTAATGGAAATGCAGTTTCAAGTCCTGTAATTCCAAAAGGAGCTTTAACCAGACCTTCTGATTTTTCTTCCTCTGTATGGGGAGCATGGTCTGTAGCAATACAATCAATCGTTCCATCTAGCAGCCCCTCGATCAGCGCTTGCTGATCTTCTTTAGAACGAAGAGGCGGATTCATTTTGAAAAAGGCATTGTTTTCTGTAATATCATCTTCTGTCAATAGTAAGTGGTGAGGGGTTACTTCAGCAGTTACATGGATACCTGCTTTCTTTGCATCACGGATGACGCGGACAGACTCTTTTGTTGACACATGACAGACGTGGTAATGGCAATCAGCAGCTTCTGCAAGTAGGACATCCCTCGCGATGTGAACTGATTCCGCAATGTTAGGAATACCAGGAACGTTCAACCTTTTACTGACATCGCCCTTGTGCACTACACCGTTATAGATAAGTGAATTATCTTCACAGTGAGCCACAATCGTTTGTCCTAAGCGAGCGGCTTCTACCATAGCCTCATACATGACACCTGCGGTCTGGACGCCTACTCCATCATCAGTGAAAGCTACGGCACCCAAGCGATTCAATGTATCAAAATCCACTAATTCTTTCCCAAGCTGACGAGTTGTAATGGAAGCATAAGGAAGGACGCGGACGACCGCATCGTTTTTAATCTTATCGTTTAATTGTTCCATCGTTTCTTGACAATCAGGAACTGGACGGGTATTAGGCATCGCACATACTGTAGTAAAACCTCCGCGGGCTGCTGCTTCCGTTCCTGTAGCGATCGTTTCTTTACTTTCTCCACCAGGCTCTCTTAAATGGATGTGAAGGTCGACAAAACCTGGGGAGAGAAGCTGTCCTTCTGCATCTATTGTCCTTTCGGCATCTCCCGCTGCTTTTTTAGAACATTCTTGAATGACCCCATTTTCAATGAAAAGCTCACAATCTATAAGCTCACCTTCGACTACTCGTTTAGCGTTTATAATTTTTATAGACATTTACAAATCCCCCTCCAACAATTTTTGGATGATCGCCATTCTGACGGCAACTCCGTTTGCCATTTGGTCAAAAATTCTTGAGCGCTCACATTCTACTAGAGCATCGTCAATTTCAATTCCCCGATTGACAGGCGCAGGATGGAGAATGATACTGCCTCGTTTCATCCTCGCTTCACGCTCCACAGTCAGACCGTATAGACGCAAGTAGTCATTATTGGATACATGCTGTTCTTCATGTCTTTCGCATTGCACTCTAAGCAGCATGAGGACATCACTCACCTCCACCGCTTCATCCATCGATATGTACTCACTAGATAAAGACTCATCCTGCCACTCTACAGGAGCTGCGAACGATACTTTTGCACCAAGCTTCTTCAACGCATGTGCATTAGATCGAGCAACTCTGCTGTGTTTAATATCTCCAGCGATTGTTACTTGAAGACCTTCAAATGAAGAGAATTCTTTTGAAATCGTGTAAAGGTCGAGTAAGCTTTGCGTTGGGTGCTCTCCTGTTCCATCGCCTGCATTTATGATGGATAAGTTCAACCCTTCAGAAAGATCTTGAAGAACTCCCTGATCAGGCTGACGAAGAACCACTAATTGAACTCCAATGGACTCGAGCGCTTTTAATGTATCTTTTAAACTTTCACCTTTCGTCAGGCTGGAGTCTGAACCATTGACATCCACTACATCGATGCCGAGTCTCCTCTCAGCAATATAAAAGCTGTTTTTCGTCCGTGTGCTTGCTTCAAGGAAAATGTTGGCTGCAAACGTACCTTTTGCCGCACAGTCCACACTTCCATCTTTAATTTCATTAGCTCTTGAGAATATACGGTTTAAATGTGAGTGTGTCACTTCGTTCATAGATAGTAAATGCTGCATGGGTTCATCTCCTTTTTATCGATAGCTGTAAAAAAAACACCCCCGGAGTGACCGGGGGTGCTCCATTCGTTTCGTAACGAATAAGCTAAGCCCTAGCCACACCTTTCAAAGCCTCACAGGACTTTGTTAAAACGTGTGCTGGTTTTAGTTATGCTGCTCCATTCGATTGCTTGTCTTCTACTTCAGGCTCTTCAAACATGCTTCCATTACCCTGGCTTTTCTCTTTCCCAGGAAGCAGCAGATTCAGAAGGACACCTAATATAGCGGCAAGAGCCATCCCCTGGACTTGAACATCATCTGTCAATTGAACAAAAGCTCCACCTACTCCGATGACAAGAATGACGGAAGAAATAATTAAGTTGCGCTTCTCCCCGAAGTCTACCTGATTATCGATCAGCATTCGTAAGCCGCTGGATGCGATGGTACCGAATAATAGTATCGATACTCCTCCCATAACTGCGGAAGGAATCGATCCAATCACAGCTGTACTCATACCTACGAATCCAAAGAATATAGCTATGACGGCTGCTCCTCCAATTACGAACACGCTATAGACTCTCGTTATGGCAAGCACTCCGATATTCTCTCCATAGGTCGTATTCGGAGGCCCTCCGAGAAATGAGGCGATAACCGTAGCTACGCCATCACCGAGGATTGAACGGTTCAACCCTGGATTTTTCAAAAAGTTGCGTCCCACTACTTTTGAAAGAACCATCTGGTCACCAATATGCTCTGTAATAGTAACTAGAGCAAATGGAACCATCAGGAATACTATTTGCCAGCTGAAAACAGATAGTGGTGAAAAATCTCTGAATGGAATTAGAAATTCAGGCATTTGGAAAATGGCTTGAAATGTTCCTCCTATAGAACCGGCAGAGGTGATACTTGACCATTCTGCTGCAATTTCACTTGTGTCTACAATTCCTTGACTAAGTGCAAAGCCATACCCTCCTAGAATTCCGATCAAAATAGGAAGCAGGCCTAAAAATCCCCTTAAGAATATCGTGGCCAGAATGGTAATTCCTAACGTTACGAGAGCGACTGTAAAGTGAGTAGCACTATACACTTGCTCATCGCCTGGCAAATACATAGCCATATCAATGGCTGTAGAAGCTAACCCTAGACCGATAACAATAATCACTGGCCCAACGACGACAGGAGGGAGTAATTTCATAATCCATTTCATGCCGAAGATAGTGATCAGCAGGGCGGTTGCCCCGTATACCAGCCCAGCAAGAAAACTTCCTATCATAGCACCGGCGACACCGTGAGTTTCAGAAACTTGCATGATCGGATAGATGAAAGCGAAACTGGATCCTAAATATGCAGGGATTCTTCCTCTCGTAATAAGCAAGTAAGCAAGTGTTCCGAACCCACTTGAAACTAATGCGACTGCTGGCGGTAAACCGGTTAAGAATGGTACGAGGATAGTTGCTCCAAACATCGCGAATAAGTGTTGAAAGCTTAAAGCAAGCCATTTTGGTGCTTTCGGTACTTCTCGAATGCCTACTTCTGCTTCTGTTGATTTCATAATAAGTTCCTCCTTTTCGCATAAAAAAACCTCTTTGCTTAAAGGTTCGCAAAGAGGTACACGTATCGCCTGGATACGAGATTACTTTCGACCTTTTAAGCCTCACTGGACTTTATTAAAGGGTTCGTATGTTCAATTTTCATAAATGACGACTTCATCTAATTTGTCCGTCTCAGATAACCCGACAGTCACGACTTCGTTTTGTGAAGTCGGAATATTTTTACCGACGTAATCTGCGGTTATCGGTAGTTCTCTGTGACCTCGATCTACGAGGACGGCTAATTGGATTTGTGAAGGGCGGCCAAGATCCATAAGAGCGTCCATTGCGGCACGCACCGTCCGGCCTGTGTATAATACATCATCCACTAATATGACTTTTTTATGGGTGATATTCACTGAAATATTCGTTTCCTTAACATCCGGCTCTTCTTGATAACTTTTATTCTTCAAGTCATCGCGATATAGCGTTATGTCAAGTTCACCGCCAGAGATCTCCTGGCCTTCAATGCTTTCGATTTTATCTTTGAGACGATCTGCAATCGGTACCCCTCTTGTCTTAATTCCTACAAGAACAAGATCCTCGACTCCCTTATTCTTTTCAATGATTTCATGGGAGATTCTAGTAAGAGCTCTGCGTATCGCTGCATCGTCTAACACTGTTGCTTTTCTTTCCATTAATAAACCTCCAAACGAAAAGCCCTTTTCCGCATAAAGGCAGAAAAGGGCTTACTATACACAGACTTTCGTTGTGTAAACCGACTACCTTTTCAGCCTCACGGGACTGGGTTAAAGGACTATTTAATTCTGTTAACGATTATCACAGACTTCCATGCTTTTGTCAACTTTTGCTTCGAAGATATTCCAGAGTTTCTGTAAACTCCTCAGGAGGATCCACTTCGAACTTAAGCCATTCTCCTGATCTTGGGTGTTCAAAGCCGATAGACTTCGCGTGAAGCGCCTGCCCGTTAAGTTCCAGCGTCTTACGAGGACCATATTTAGGGTCCCCGGCCAGTGGATGATGGATATATCTCATATGCACACGAATTTGATGCGTACGGCCCGTTTCCAGCTTACATTCAACAAAAGAAAAATCCTCAAATTGCTCTAATACTTGAAAATGAGTCACAGCATCGCGTCCTGAGTCTACTACAGCCATCCGCTGACGATCTTTAGGATCCCTTCCTATAGGAGCTTCGATCGTACCATATTCGTGTGGTATTGTACCGTGGACGATAGCCAGATACTTACGCTCTACAGTTTTATCCATAAGCTGCTTTACAAGTGATTCATGAGCCTTATCATTTTTGGCCACCATCAGTAATCCGCTCGTATCTTTATCAATCCGATGAACGATCCCCGGACGTTCAACTCCATTAATTCCTGACAAATCATTACAATGATAGAGCAGGGCATTCACTAACGTTCCATCTTCATGACCGGCAGCTGGATGAACAACCATCCCGGAAGGTTTATTTACAACGATTACATCAGAATCCTCATAAACAATTTCCAGATCAATATTTTCAGGTTCAAGTTCAAGCGGTTTAGTTTCTGGTATGGTCCAGGTGATTTCGTCACCAGCTTGGACTTTATAATTGCTTTTCACAGCTTTACCATTGACGAGCACGTAATCTTCTTTTAACCATCCCTGAATTTGAGATCTGGAAGCGTCCTCAATCACATCTGATAAAAGTTTATCGATTCTTTTCGATTGGTCCGTTTCTTCTACTAAATAAGTTTCATTCACTACGTTGTACTTCCTTTCTTTCTACGCTCATCTACAAAAGTAGCAATCATGACAAAAATAACTCCTACTACTAAGGCAGAATCCGCGATGTTGAAAATCGGATAATTGTAAGAACCGAGGTAAAAATTAAAAAAATCGACGACTTCTTTGCGAAAAAGACGATCTATGAAATTCCCGATCGCTCCAGCTAATATAAGAGCTAATGCGAAGCCTACAAACCGACTGCTTTTCGCATATTGTTTCATGTAATAAATGATGACTCCGATAACGATGACGGTCACAATATAGAAAAACCACATTTGGCCTGGAAGGATCCCCCACGCTGCTCCTGTATTGCGATGCGACGTTATGTAAAAGAAGTTTTCGATGACTGATATGGATTCCCGCAGCTCCATGCGCTCGACTACGAGCCACTTGGTGATTTGATCAATAATAATCAAGGCTGCTGCAAAGAGATAATATACAAACATAACTGATCCTCCACGTATCATTTTCCTCTGCTATTGTACCATATCTCGAAGAATGGCGCTTCCGTAAAAGTTTTAAGCTGTTATTTATACGAGAGATGGAAAAAGATACAACTTATGATGGGTTGCACTTTAACTAACTGGCAGGATACTTTAAGACTCAGTTTCGAGATAACCAGGGTTCGTGGCTGTAATGAGAGTCTGGTGTGGTTGGGAAGCTACTCGCTTTCCTGTGGGGGAAGTGGCGAGCTTCCTCGGGCTTTTCAGCCCTGTGGGATCTCGCCTACATCCTTCTCCCACGGGAGTCTCGCAGCTTCTCAACCACACCAATCGCGATGAGATGAACGAACCCTCTTATACCGTTCTTTGAATATTTTTTTCTTCGCCAGCTCAGTCCAGTCCATACGCCGCTGAAAGAAGTGCTTCCGCTTTCAAAGGTAGGAGCCTCGCACATTTCCTAAAACCCTTTTCATTTCCGTGAAAGTAAGCTAGAAATGAACCCTTTTTGCAAGAAGTAGCGTCTTCTTTATCCCTTTCCAGTGAGAATATTGCAGCTGTTCAACATGGGCCGCATGTTTATGAAAATCAGCATACGACCATCTATTTTTTTGGGGTGAAGCGGTTGTTTATAGGGATAAACCGATCAATATCAATTTTTTATCATAACTGTAGCGCAGCATCTGACATCCTGAAATCGGTGTTTCCGTACCCCCTAATCATCGCAAAGAGCTCCGGGAAATTACGAGACTCCTGTGGGAAGAGAGTGCTTGGTGAGACCCCGGAGAGCGAAGCTCGAGGAGGCTCACCGCGCTCCCACGGAAAGGGAGTGATTTCCCGGAGCTCTTACCTCTGTTAAACATAACGGAAACAGTCCAAACATCTCGAAACTGAGTCTTCCACTAAAGGGAGCTTTAGTTTAACAAGACAAATTAACAAAGAAAAACGCTTGGATATTAAAATCCAAGCGTTTTCTTTGCTATTTACACTGTTATCTATGGTGAGAAACATACTTCTTTTCAGCGTGAAAATCCAGCTGTTCTCATGCTCCACAGTGTCAAGCAGCAATCTAACATTTAAGAGACATAATGCTTTTCAACAACTGCAGCACATCGAGTACACAAATCTGGGTGGTTTGGATCTTTTCCTATTTCATGAGAAGAAACCCAGCAGCGCTCACATTTTTCTCCTGAATGCTTCGTTACTTCCACGTTTACATAATCATATTCTTTCGCATTAGATGCTTCATCACTCAATTCTGCTTCTGACACGATAAGAAGCTGATGAAGCTCCTCGATTGAATTCAAAACATTTTTTGTTTTTTCATCTCTAGGAACAATTGAGATTTTTGCGTCTAACGATTTACCGATTACTTTTTCATTACGAGCTTCTTCAAGAGCCTTCAATACATCATCACGAACTTCCATGAAATGATCCCACTTCTCAACAAGGTTCGTATCAACCTTCTCGGAAGCTTCCGGCATATCAGTCAATTGAACGCTATGCGCCTCAACTCCAGGAATGAACTTCCAAGCCTCTTCCGTCGTATGAGGGAGAATTGGAGACATCAGTTTGACAAGCGATGTGATGATTTCATAATAAACCGTTTGAATGCTCCGGCGGTGAGGATGGTCTTCGCCTTCGATGTACAATATATCCTTAGCAAAATCAAGATAAAATGAGCTTAGATCGATAGTACAGAAGTTATGAACTTTATTATAGACTGTAGAGAATTCGTAAGACTCATAAGCAGTGTGCACATCTTTTACTAAGCTGTTGAGCCGGTGCATCATATACTGATCCACTTCCTGGAGATCTTGAACAGCTACACGATCCTTTTTCGGATCAAAATCATGAAGGTTTCCTAATAAGAAACGGAACGTATTACGGATTTTCCGGTACACTTCAGCCACTTGTTTCAGGATTTTATCCGAAATACGTACATCGGCCTGATAGTCAGCAGAAGAAACCCAAAGTCTAATGATGTCAGCACCAAGCTGTTTCATAATTTTATCAGGGACCATAACATTCCCTAATGATTTACTCATTTTTCGCCCATTTCCATCTAAAGCGAAACCATGGCTTAAGATTCCATTAAACGGAGCCTTACCTGTAACAGCTACAGCCGTGGATAGGGAAGAATTGAACCAGCCTCGATACTGATCGGATCCTTCCAAATATAGATCCGCCGGACGTTGAAGTTCTTTTCGCTGATGAAGGACTGCCTGGTGTGTAGAACCAGAATCGAACCATACGTCCATGATATCCGTCTCTTTTGTGAACTGTCCATTAGGGCTGTGTTCCGAAGAGAATCCCTCCGGAAGCAAGTCCTTAGCTTCACGTTCGAACCATACATTAGATCCATGCTCTCTAAATAAACCAGCTACATGGTCGATTGTTTCATCTGTAATAATCGGAGTCCCATCTTCTCCGTAAAACACAGGAATAGGGACACCCCAAGTACGCTGTCTGGAAATACACCAATCTTGACGGTCGCGCACCATGTTATAAAGACGTGTTTCGCCCCACTTCGGAGTCCATTCGATACGATTGATTTCACTTAACAGCTGCTCACGGAAATCTTTGATAGAAGCGAACCACTGATCCGTTGCACGGAAAATCGTCGGTTTCTTCGTTCTCCAATCATGAGGGTAGGAGTGGGTGATGAACTCTAAATGTAGTAAAGCTCCTGCTTCTTTTAAATTATCTGTTATAGGCTTGTTGGCTTTATCATAAAATAATCCTTCGTAACCTGGTGCTTCTTCAGTAAACACACCTTTGTTATTTACTGGGCACAAAACATCAAGACCATACTGCTGCCCAATCCAGAAGTCATCTTCCCCGTGACCAGGAGCAGTGTGTACACACCCCGTCCCTCCATCTACAGTAACGTGGTCGCCAAGGACTACCAGCGAATCACGATCATATAATGGGTGCTTAGCCGTAATTCGATCTGCTTCTTTTCCTTTAAATACTTGAGCTACCTCATAGTTCTCCCATTCAAGAGAAGAGGCGACACTTTCAAGAAGATCATGCGCAACGATGAATTTCTCCTGTTCTACCTTAACAACGGCATAATCATACCCGGGGTTTAAAGCTATACCCAGATTTGAAGGAATAGTCCAAGGTGTAGTCGTCCAGATGATGAACTTCTCACCGCCTTCAAGCAGGTCCTTTCCGTCTTTCACTTCAAAACTTACATAGATCGAAGGCGAACGTTTATCCTGGTATTCAATCTCAGCCTCCGCTAGAGCTGATTCACTGGACGGAGACCAGAATACAGGTTTCAACCCTTTATAGATATAGCCCTTTTTCGCCATATCGCCAAAAACCTTGATTTGTTCAGCTTCAAAATCTTTATCCAATGTGATGTACGGATCGTCCCAGTCTCCGCGAACACCCATACGTTTAAACTCATTTCTTTGGTTATCGATTTGTCCTAACGCATATTCCGCACACTTTTCACGGAATTCAGCTAAAGACATCTTTTTGCGATCCACTTTTTTCTTAGCCAGTGCTGACTCGATCGGCAGACCATGCGTATCCCATCCAGGTACATAAGGAGCATGATAGCCGGACATGGATTTATATCGAACGATGAAGTCCTTTAACGTTTTGTTCAGTGCGTGACCCATATGCAAGCTTCCGTTTGCATATGGAGGTCCGTCATGCAGAACAAATAAAGGACGCCCTTCTGTACGTTCTTGAACTTGCTTATATATATTCTCTTCCTCCCAGGATTTTTGCATCTCAGGTTCGCGGTTCGGTAGGTTCCCTCGCATTGGAAACTCTGTCTTTGGCATTAATAACGTGTCTTTATAATCCATTGCCATTCCTCCTTTAAAATCTATACAAAAAGACCTTCTCATCCCTAAAGGGACGAGAAGGTCTCGCGTTACCACCCTAATCAATCAGTAAAGAAACTGATTCACTTATCTTATTCGTATCGTGAACGACTCGGCTATATTTACTCCTAGTTCAACATAGCTGCTCAAGGGGGATTTTCCTACAATGTCCAGCTTCGGTCTTTCACCATCACCGAATCGCTTGTTACTGACTAGTTCATTGAGTACTTTCCCTATCAACGCATGTAAATATTCATATGTGTTTATGAATTATATGTAATTTTAGTCATTTAGTCAAGGCTTATTTTCTACATAGTCCTTTTCTGCATTTTTTTCAGTTTGTTTTTCCTCTGCTGGACTTTCGCCATGGGGGAACTGGGTATCGAGTAAATGATCCCAGTCATCATTGTCGATCATATCCACTTGAGCTTGGACGAGCATTCTTAATCTCATTTTGAATACTTTCGCCTGCTTTTTCATTTCTTCAACTTCCGAGGAAAGCCGGCGGGACGTTTCCAAAGCTTCATTGATTATGCGGTCAGCGTTTTTTTCGGCTTCCTTCACAATCAAGTCTGCTTCTTTGTCAGCACTCGTCTTCACTCCTTCAGCTGTTTCTTGAGCAACAAGTATAGACTTATTCAATGTCGTTTCAATGTTGTTGAAGTGACCGACGCGTTCATTTAAGTGCTCGACCTCACGTTCTAATTCTTTCTTTTTACGAATCACAATTTCATAGTCTTTAATTACCTGTTCAAGAAATTCGTTTACTTCGTCTTCATCATACCCTCTAAAACCGCGAGTAAATTCTTTATTGTGGATATCCAATGGTGTTAAAGGCACACCGTCCACCTCCCTGATCATTATTTAAAATTCCAATATTACTAGTTTCGACAAATAGTGAGCTAATCCTGCCGATCGTTAATTAAGCTTCGAAATCGTCACTCTGAATTTTTCTTTTTTTGTCATACCGCGGATTTCCATCAAGCGGCTTCGACCCTTTCCTCTCAAGGATAATAAGTCTCCTTCCTGCAGTTGAAAAGAAGGATTCTCTATCGTTCTGAAATTCACTTTAACATGGCCCGCGTCAATGTGCATTCCTGCCTTTTTCCTTGAGAATCCGTAAATTTCTTTTACGAGGACATCAAGCCTTAAAGAAGATAAAGTCGTTTCATTCACTTTCCAAGTTTCATTACTTGCAATTAAATGAGTTAACGACTTCTCTTCGAATTGGACGTTAGCCTTCCTAACACTAGTAAAATTCATTCTTATGTAATCACTGATTTCTTCGGCTACAATGATTTGAATAGTTCCATCTTGAACAACAAGATCACCGAGCTTTTCACGTTTAATCCCTAATGACATGAATGCCCCCAGAACATCCCTATGTTCCAGGGTGATGAATTTATCAGGGTAAGAAGCTTGCAATAAGGTTAGAGAAAAGTCCTGCTGGCCGATTTCCTCATACTCAGGAGCCAGAATGGCGCGCTTTCTCTCAGACTTCTCAGAGCCGCCGAAAGTATCCCATATGAGATCTGGCTGTGCTCCCATTAAGCTCGTAAAAATAAATATCTCCCGAGGATCCAGAAAATCCGTTTCTTTCCTTTCGTACCGCATGTTCACTTCTTCCTGCATGGAAAGAACCTGATCGATAAAAGGACGTTCTTCCTCTCTGAAATGCTGATAAATCTCCATCATTCTTCCTCCAATATACATGCATAACTTCTTCCTGTTTCATAAAATCTCTCTTTTTGGAGATCGTTTCGCAGCTTTTCCGTGAGAATTTGGGGCCTGGAAATAACTCGCTTACTATTGGAAAAACGGCAGCATTCCCTAAGCTGAACCTCTCGAGACCTTGCCTCATATCATTTGCCATTTCCTGGTTAGGAACGAAACGGACATTTTACTATTATTAGTTCCAGATAAAAAAGAACAGACAAGACGCTTGCTGCTTCTGATCTGTTCTTCGGTCTTATAATGTAATGATTATACGATAGAGCTCCTGCAATCCTGAGGCCGCAAAACGTAAAACCAAAATGGCGACGATAGGTGAAATATCTATCATGCCAAGCGGGGGGATAATTTTGCGGAAAGGCTCTAAAAATGGCTCAGCCAGTCTAGATAAAACTTCACCGAAACTTGATTCTTTAGCGCCCGGAAACCATGAAAGTAAAATGTAAATGATTAGTATCCAACTGTAAATATTAAGTGCCGTAAATAAAATCTGAAACAAAAACCCCATCAGTTACCACCTTCTGTTTATATCTTCTTCTTCATTCATCAGCATTTCAGAAATAGATCCTGAAATTTCAACGTTCTCTGGTGTACATAAGAATGTTTGAGAACCCAGCTTTTGAATATCACCACCTATAGCATAAACGGTTCCACTTAAAAAATCCACAATTCTCTTTGCCTGCTGATGATCAACACGCTGTAAATTGATGACTACCGCTTTGCGATTCACTAGCTGATCGGCGATTTCCTGAGCTTCATTGTAATTCTTCGGTTCACTAAGAACCATTTTTGAGGAGTTCTTCGCACTCTTTAAGCTCACAACATTTTGATGCTCAGATGGCTGCTGCTGTTTGTTTCTATAAGCTGGAGGAGTGGTTTCTTCCTGCTTATCATCCATTGTATCTTCATCCATATATTCATATTCATCTTCCAAAGTAAAAAACGATTTAAATTTATTTTTCATACTCATTCCACTCACCTCATTTTCCTATTTTTTAACCCACTAGACTTGAGCCTACTCTGATGTGAGTCGCACCTTCTTCAATCGCCAGCCGATAGTCATTGCTCATCCCCATAGACAGCCATTCACAAGGTGCATGGGGTTCTTGTTTATCTCTGATGATATCCCGTAAAGCTCTAAGCTTTCTGAATACCGCTCTAAGTGCTTCTTCCTGATCCTCATGAGGCGCCATGGTCATAAGGCCTACCACCTTAATATTTTCATAGTTTGCCATGGACTCAATGAATTTTTCAACCTCGTCCGGGGCAAGACCGTGTTTGGATTCCTCTCCGCTTATATTCACCTGTACAAAGCAGGGAACAATACGGTCAGCACGTTTATTTATTTCTTTAGCCAGTGACTTCCTGTCCAATGAATGGATGTAATCTACTTCATTGATTACATCCCTCACTTTTCTGGACTGCAAGGACCCGATGAAATGCCAAATAGCTTCCTTACCTATCGCTTCATATTTTTCAAGGAACTCTTCTTTTCGATTTTCACCAAGATTTGTAACCCCGGCGGCGAGAGTCTCTTTTGCACGATCGATGGAAACATATTTGGTCACACCTATAATCGTAATGTTTTCAGCGTCTCTGCCGCATTCTTCGCAAGCTTCATTTATGGTTTCCTTTATTCTGGATAGTTGACTTGAAACACTCATATGTAACCTCCTTACTCAACTTTTACGACCAATAAAAGCAAGCATTCTACCCGTTTGCCCATGGTCACGTCGATGGGAGAAAAATGATGCTTGATCTTCGTACGTACAGTAATTTGTGAGTCTTATATTTTCATTTAAGATACCAGCATTGATCGCTATTTGTCTGTTTAGCTCTTTTAAGTCGAGTTTAAACTTATTTTTAGAAATTTGTTCAGAGACCTTGGATTTCAACTCGTCTTTCACATGACTCATTACGTGGTCGTCAACTTCATAATTCTTTTGGCTAATGCTTGGACCAATCGTTAAATGAATTTGTGTGGGTGCGATACCCTGTTCAGATAATTTTTCCACCATATGCCTGGCTATCTCATGAACGCTGCCTTTCCATCCTGCGTGCGCTATACCAATCCATCCGCTATCTGGTTCCACGAATAATAAAGGGACGCAGTCAGCATAAAAAGCCGTTAATAAAATATCTTTATGGTTCGTAATCATTCCGTCTGTACCAGTGATTGCTGAGCCTTGAGAAAAGGCCCCCTTCCCCTTATCTTCTGGTGTGATGACGGCAACACTAGTTCCGTGAACCTGTTCACCCATAACCCAGTTCTCTAAAGGAATAGAAAGTTCTTCTGCTAAAGCTTTTCTATTTTGAATCACACTTTTCTCATTGTCTGATACATGAAGTCCCATATTCAATGATGAAAACGGAACTTCGCTGTATCCGTCTTCCCTGCTTGATATTCCCGCAATGACTTGATTAGCCTCGACACAGGTATAGTATTTTTTTGACTTACGTTGGAAGGGTTCGGTCATAATAACACCTCAATTTCCCTTCATTTTACCACATTATTCACCTTTTTTCCTAACCTAATCCTGTTATTCGAACTTTTGGTCCTCACTTTTACTACTAAACCCTGTTTTTTTGACTAGTATGACGTCGGCTCCGATATTCACGATCTGGTTCCATGGGATCACCATTTCCTCATCTTTTCCAAAAAGACCCATTGCCTTGCCTTTCAATGTCAATACTAGCCCTTTAAGCTGACCACGCTGACTGTCTATATCTAAATCAGTTATATATCCTAACCTTTCTCCCGTTTCCATTGCAATGACATCCTTCACTTGAAGCTCAGAAATTTTCATTGAAAGATCCCTCCTCCTTATATGTATATGCACAAGATTGACGACCATTTCTAAACACAAAAAAACACCACTGAATAGTCAGTGATGTTTTTTCATATTATTGGAACATAGATGAATTCATTTCTTTAATAGCTGCTTTTTCTAACCGGGAGACCTGTGCTTGAGAAATTCCGATTTCTTCAGCGACTTCCATTTGGGTTTTCCCTTGAAAAAATCGTTTTGTCAGAATCATTTTCTCGCGTTCATTTAATTTTTTCATTCCTTCACGCAAAGAAAGTTCATCCAGCCAATTCGAATCTTTCTCACGATCATCCTTCAACTGATCGACCACGAATATAGGATCGCCTCCATCATTATATATAGGCTCAAATAATGACACTGGATCTTGTATGGCATCCATAGCGAAAACCACGTCTTCATGGGGGATCCCCATTTTGTCAGCTATCTCATGAGGTGCTGGGTCCTTGGATGTTTCACTGATCATTTTCTCGCGCATTTGTAAAGCTTTGTAAGCTGTATCTCTAAGCGATCTTGAGACCCGTATGGGATTATTGTCTCTTAGATACCGTCTTATTTCTCCGATGATCATAGGTACGGCATAAGTTGAAAATTTAACATTATGACTTAAATCAAAATTATCAATCGATTTCATTAAACCGATACAGCCGACCTGGAACAAGTCGTCTCCGTATTCTCCGCGATTATTAAATCGCTGTATCACAGAAAGAACGAGCCTGAGGTTTCCATTGACTAAGACCTCTCTTGCTTCTCGATCCCCTGATTGCAGTTGCTCAAATAGGGTCCTCATTTCCTTATTTTTAAGTACAGGAAGCTTTGATGTATCTACACCGCATATTTCTACTTTATGTCGTGTCAACGTAAGACCCTCCCAAGAAGCTTTAATCCATTTTCAGTATCTCCTTGGAAGGTAAAATTATGCATAAATTGTCATTAAAATTTTACACCATTTTATCAAATTCTCTTTGTAATCGACGAATTATTTTCTTTTCAAGCCTTGAGATATAAGACTGTGAGATCCCTAACATGTCCGCTACATCTTTTTGAGTTTTTTCTTTTTTTCCTATTAAGCCGAAGCGGAGCTCCATGATTTCTTTTTCCCGATCATTCAACTGTTCCAATGCTGACTTGAGAAGCTTTTTGTCTACCTTCTTTTCGATTCCTTTCGTAATGAGATCTTCTTCTGTGCCCAGAATATCTGAAAGAAGCAGCTCATTTCCATCCCAGTCCACGTTTAAAGGTTCGTCAAAAGAAACTTCTGTTTTCAGTTTATTACTTTTCCTTAAATGCATCAGTATTTCATTTTCAATACATCTTGAAGCATAGGTAGCTAATTTAATCTTCTTCTCAGGGTCAAATGTATTCACGGCCTTAATCAATCCGATGGTGCCGATGCTTATTAAATCTTCTATGTTCAACCCGGTGTTTTCGAACTTACGAGCAATGTAAACGACCAGGCGTAAATTTCTTTCGATGAGCATCGCTCTTGCTGCTTTATCTCCAGTAGGCAGCCGCTCCAGGAGGTCTTTTTCTTCTTCTCTTGATAATGGCGGGGGCAGAGCTTCACTTCCACCAATGTAATAAATTTCTTTTTGTTTAATTCCTAATTTAATGGCTATTTTATAAAGCCAAAACTTCAACTTAAATGACAACTTCACCGCTATTTTCCCCCCTCGACTATGCAGAAATCCCTTTTAAAGAAGCGTGCGGGTGAATCAATATTTGATACATCCGATCAAAAGTAAGATCATGATCCTGAATACCCACTAACGGTTTCTCAATTCGCAATTCCCCTTCTTCCGTAAACACAATAATAGAATCCACTAAAAAGGTGACCATAAGCTGACCGCTGCTGCCGGCACCTTGAAAAGGTATAAGCTGAACTGAAGATTTGAATGGATCAGGCAGCTGCTCTAAAGCGTCTAACATTTCGTCACCAACGAGCTGATTCAAAGTTTCATCAGGTAAAAAATTTCTCCATAAGTTACGGTCTGCTAAAAAAACCATTCTCTTGCTAATAGGATCGAAAAGATGATTGCCGCTATCGACTAAGCCTGTACACATTATAGAGTTGTTGTTAAAGACAACTTTCACACGATAAAGATCCTCCGTTTTTAGACGATGGGCTTGAATTTGTTCCATTCTCCATTTCGTGAATAACCAGGACACTGGGAAGCCAATACATACAAAAAGCCAGCTGAATGGATCACCGAAACCTGTGGAATACGTTATGACTTGACCCCCGTTCACCTCAATAGGGGTGCTGAAGAGAAAATGAATGCCTACTAAAGTTCCTCCAATTGCAAAAGTTACGAAATAAAATGTCAGCCATTGGATCAGCAAGGATCGAAAAGATACAAAAGAGAAAGCTGCAAAAATTATGAGGATGGAAAAGCACGTTTTGCCTAAAGTCGAAGCCAGCCATAAATCGGGCTGCAGTACGGTAATGGGAACAATACTTGAAGCTATCAGTGCTGCTGCAAAGATTCTAAAGTTTGAAGTTTTTGCTCTTGTCAACCCTTGGGTTAAATACAGAATCATCCCATCCATCAACAAATTCAGCATCCATACAGCATCTAGATAAATTCTCCCCACCTCTCTTTTGTATTTATTAATCAGTATAAGTGTGTACCATTAAAAAGTCTGTCAAAACATGAGCTGCTAAGAAGCTATTTTTGTCGGAAAGAGGATAGGTTTTTGAGCTTTTTTATATGAGTAGGTTGAAGGTGTTATGGATTGCTCCCGTATAAAGAGTTAAGAGCTACTCGCTTTCTTGTGGGAGAAAGTGATGAGCTTCCTCCTCAGTCTTAACGATGGAATCTCGTCTACCTCCTTCCCCTCATATAAGTGGAACTCGTAATTATTTCATAAGTAATGAAACGAAAAAATCATCCTGACACTGGTCATTATAGAATAGTATGTATTCTATATAACGGAAGTTTATAACTTGAGAGTAATAACCCTAACAATAATTTAAAAGCCCTAGTCATTCGACTGGGGCTTTTAATTTTGTAGTAGCTTTTCAAAGAAATTTATTTTTTATTACTATTTTTATTGTAATGAAACTTATTTATATGTAATAATAGTACTTAATAAATGAAAGCCCTTACTTTTTTTATTAGAAAAGGAGCGATAGTAATGGTCGTGAGCTCTGCATATCGATTAGTAAAAAAGCAATCCACAGAAATGGAATACCCTAGACCACAGTTTAAAAGAGGTTATTGGTACGACTTAAATGGAGAATGGGAATTCACGTTTGATGATCGTGATATTGGCGAACAAAATGGTTGGCCTAACTCTCCGGAAAAACTTTCTCAAAACATTCAAGTTCCATATGCTTACCAAAGTAAAATGTCCGGCATCCATTTAAATGAGAATCATGAAATTGTATGGTACAAAAGAAATTTTTATTGGGATAAACCTATGGAGAAGGACTTACTCCTTCATTTTGAAGCAGTTGATTATTACACCAAAGTTTGGGTCAATGGTCAATTTATTGGTGAGCATACAGGAGGACACACACCGTTTAGCTTCTCAATCGGGTCAGCTGTTCAACACGGGGATAATTCGATTGTAATAAGAGTGGAAGATCGAAATAGTGTAGAGCAGCCTATAGGAAAACAATCCTGGAAATCTTCTAACTTTTTATGCTGGTATACACGGACCACAGGAATTTGGCAGCCGGTGTGGCTTGAAGAAGTTTCACCCCTTCATATTAAACATGTAAAAATGACACCAAACATCGAGCAGTCTACTCTTCAACTTGAAACATGGCTCCCCCATCATCAATCAGAAGCTTATGTGGAAGCTCATGTCTATTTTCAGGGAGAATGGATCAATACCGTAGGAGCCGCAGTGAAAAAAGATCAAACCCGTGTTGAGATGACCGTGGATGTTGAATCGGATCAAGCTGACTTTCGGGTATTTTACTGGAGTCCGGATTCACCACAGTTGTATGACATTTCTTTTGTCTTACGAGGTGAGGATGAAGTAATGGACGAGGTAGACAGCTACTTCGGTATGCGCAGTATTGAGGTTACTGATGACAAAATACTGCTAAACCGTGAGACTTTTTATCAAAAACTAATTCTCGATCAAGGATACTATAAAGACGCATTGATGACTGCTGACTACGAACAAATGAAAAATGACCTCACAAAAGTCAAAGACATGGGCTTTAACGGAGTGAGGCGGCATCAAACTATTGCCGATCGCAGATATATTTACCTGTGCGATCAACTGGGACTAGTCATGTGGGCAGAAATGCCGAGCATCTTCCGATTTACTGATCAATCAATGAATGCCATGCTTCAAGAAAGCAGAGAAATGGTCCACAAGCATATTAATCATCCATCCGTTATTGTATATACATTAATGAATGAATCATGGGGAGTTAATGAAATCTACCATCGAAAAGATCAGCAGAGTTTTATAAACGCTCTCTATTATCAAACAAAAGCACTGGATTCCTCTCGTCTCATCGTTGGAAATGACGGATGGGAACACACGTTAACAGATATTCTTACAATTCATGATTACAATTCCAATGCAGAGCAACTTGCTAGAAGCTATGAAAACAAAGAAAAGTACGTAAATGGAAGCCCCTCTAAAACAAGCAGAAAACAAAATTATGCCCGAGGTTATCGATATGGTGGAGAACCCATTATAATGAGTGAGTTTGGGGGAATCGCTTTTGCTCCTGATTTAAATCAAAATGATTGGGGTTATGGATCTAGACCTCAAACGAAAGAGGATGCATTAATACGTTTCGAAAAGTTAATGAAAGCCATTATGGACACTGATTCTATTCAGGGCTTTTGTTACACTCAGTTATCTGACGTAGAGCAAGAGGTTAACGGCCTTTTAAATCATGACCATGAGGAAAAATTTGATACAAGTCAAATCTGTAAAGTTTTATCAGCTAAAAAATCTGATGGGTTTATTTTTGAATAACAAAAGGAGGAGAAAAAATGGAATCAGCTAAAAATCACTCACAAACTGATGTGGAATTGAAAGAGGACATTCGAAAAAAAGAAATCGCTTCCTATTTTGGATATGGTTTTGCACAATGTATCAGCTTCGGGTTAATAGGTTCATATATCTTATTTTTCTATACTGACATTCTAGGAATTTCTGCAGCTGCGGCAAGTATCATCTTTCTTATCGCAAGAACGTGGGATGCTGTAAATGATCCGCTTATGGCCTCGATGATGGATACGTTACATTCAAAACATGGAAAATTCAGACCCTATCTTAAATACATGCCCTTTCTTATCGTGATATCTACTATCCTTTGTTTTCTCCCTTTGGATGGGCTTAGTATGACGGCAAAAGTCATTTATGCCGGGGGAACTTATATTTTATGGGGAATGATTTATACGGCTTCTGATGTTCCCTTTTGGTCCCTATCGTCCGTTATGAGTCAGCAGGCCGAACAGAGAACAAAGTTAATTACTTTCGCAAACATGGGTGTTTTTACAGGAATCGCATTGTCACCAACTATTTTTACACCTCTTACCGAACTACTCGGTAGAGGTGACTTGGGACAAGGCTACTTGCTGGCTACCATTGTATTAATGGCAATTGCACTCCCTATTATGTTAAATGGCTTCAAAAATACGAAAGAACGAGTCAAACCTCCTAAAACAAAAGTGAAATTTTCAGATGGCGTACGTGCAATTAGAGCCAACAAGCCGATGTTTGCCATACTGGTTGTCTTCTTTTGTAATGTCTTTATGAACATCACGCAAGCCTTGAACATATACTTTTTTACGTATAATCTTGGAAGCGCTTCATTCATGACCATTTTTGGGATCATTAGTTTTGCCAGCTGTATCGGCTTTTTCATTATCCCTAAGCTGAACTTGAAGTATAAGAAAAAACATATGCTGATGGTGATTGTAGCTGCAGATGTAGTCATTAGGATCATTTGGTTTAGTCTTGGTTACTCTAGTGTTGTAGTTTCATTCATTTTCATAGGAATCACAATGCTATTGTACACAACTACAGGACCTTTAATTTCTGGAATGCTCGCAGAAACAATAGAATATACAGAATGGAAAACCGGAAAACGTAATGAAGCTGTTATCTTCTCAGGACAAACGTTTACAGGGAAGTTGTCTGTGGCTGTTTCTGGAGGGGCTACGGGGCTGATCTTAACCGCGATTAATTATCAATCAAATCAGGCCCAAAGTGAGTTTACGCTGAACATGCTTTTCTTTGTCATAGCCCTGCTCCCTGCGCTCGGATCGATCATTCGCTTCATTATCATGTATTTCTATTCCTATACGGAGAAAGAGTACAAGGAAACTGTTGAGAAGATACACCTTAGAAAACAAAAGGAGGAAACGGCTCCTCAAAGTTAATTCTAATCATGCTGATTGGAACGAACGGATACAGTACTATGAAAACACAATAGGTTAATGAGGAGTGCAAAACCAAATCAGGTTTGCACTCCTTTTTGAAAGTTATTTTAAAGTTCGTTGTCATTAATAGTTATTAAACAATATGGCAGGATAGTGTAAGACTTGATTTCGAGATAGTCTGGGTTCGTTGCCGTATTTAGAGTCAGGGGTGTTTTGGAAGCTACTCGCTTTCCTGTGGGGGAAGTGGCGAGCTTCCTCGGGCTTTTCAGCCCTGTGGGATCTCGCCTACATCCTTCTCCCACGGGAGTCTCGCAGCTTCCCAACACCCCATTCGATAAAAGTGAGAAACGAACCCTACCGTTAAAATTTCATATCCCTGCCCAATGAATATATTGTACTCTGCCTCAAGTTTATTAATAAGAGACCTATGTTAGACCAATCAGTGTGCTGCCATCAAAGTTCGCTTTTCTTGAAGGTGCAATGCCGTAAACAATTGGAAGATGCTTGGTACTCATCTCTCACGTTTTCATTTATTAATTAAGGAAAGAAATCACTTCCGTTTGGGTATGGCACACTCCATGGGCGGAGGTGATGTTTCACACTATCACTAGCTATGTCTAAGTGAAAAAATTCATAATTAATTTTTCAGTGTTCTTAGGTACAGAAGTACTGTCATAAGAGCTTCCGTTCTACTAATGATCGCTAAGAGCTCCGGGAAATCGCGAGACTCCTGTGGGAAGAGAGTGCTTGGTGAGACCCCGGAGAGCGAAGCTCGAGGAGGCTCACTGCGCTCCCACGGAAAGGGAGGGATTTCCCGGAGCTCTTACCTCTGTTAAACATAACGGAAACCGTCTAAACATCTCGAAACTGAATCTTCCACTATAGGGAGCTAATGCAAATTATAAACATGTAGAAAAAGATCTCGTGCACACCTTACCCATATGAAAGTACATTAACAGTGCCTGCTCGTTTTTCCATTACATAATTTCAACAGTCATGCTTGCGTCCCTTATTTTTGCATTAATTTGTTATACTTAAATAAAAGACACACTCGTATACGGAGGCTTCCCTTGTGAAAAAATTACCATTAACTTTTGAAAATATGCTCCCAATCAATAAAGCACTATCTAATCCGACCCGTGTAAAAATATTGGATTTATTAAGCGAAAAGCCGCACAACGTCAACGAGTTATCTGAGAAATTGAATCTTCCTTTTTCCACTACCGCTTCCCACGTAAATAAATTAGAAAAAGTTGATCTCATTGTGACGGAACTAGTTCCTGGAAGAGGTACTCAGAAAGTAAGTGCCATTAACTACGATAGAATCATCATCGATTTATTCAATATGGAAGAGCAGACTAATGAACATGAACTTTCTATTGAAATGAATATTGGGGATTATCTTGACTGTCATGTTTATCCGAACTGTGGACTCGTTAGCGACCGGGAATACATTGGCATCCAGGACGACCCTCGTTCTTTCTATGAAACAGAACGAAAGAAGGCTCAACTTTTATTCTTTAGGGATGGCTATGTAGAATACAGATTTCCTAACCGAATTCCTTATGGGTACAAAGTAAAGGAAATTTCGTTTAGCGCAGAGGTTTGTTCCGAAGCTCCCAACTATAAGCTTGACTGGCCATCTGATATAACAACTTGGGTCAATCATACAGAAACTTCCACATGGACTTCTCCAGGTGACTTCGGAGGGGAGCGAGGGTCCCTTACTCCAGATTGGTGGCGAACAAACCTGACCCAGTTTGGTTTACTGAAACAATGGAAAATCAATGAAGATGGTTGTTTTATTGACAATGAAAAAGCTTCTGACGTAACCATAGGAGACCTTAATTTAAGCGAGCATCCCTACGTTGCATTTAAATTAGGCATTAAAGAAGATGCCCAAAATAAGGGCGGCATGAATTTATTCGGTTCAAAATTCGGTAATTACGAGCAAGGAATCATAATGAATATTAAGTACGAAGCTAAGAACTGAATCAATTTTAATTTTGTAGTACACACATACGGAATAGAAAGAAGCAATCCAATGTAACAGCTCGAAAACACTCATTGAAGCGAAGGAAGTCTCAGTAGCCGCTAAGCGCTGGGGCTGGATAATCCCCCCTGTGGTTTATGTGATAGTTATTATTCATAAGTATTAGGGGGGGGTAAGCTGTGGGAAGAGAGTGCTTGGTGAGATCCCGTATGATGGGACGTCCGAGGAAGCTCAGCGCGCTCCCACGGAAAGCGAGTCATTCCATGCCGCCCTGATCCACCTACCCAATATCTCGAAACCGAGCCTTCCGCCCTCCTGCCATATTGTTGAATAACTCACTTATCAATATCTATCAACAACCACCTTTAACAAAGCCTATAAAAAAGGCGTGAAAAAGGTTGGACTCCCTATAAACTAGAGTTCTCTTCACCTGATTGGCTGGCTTTAGTTCGGTATTGCACTGAACTGAAACCAGCCAATTTTAATATCAAACTTTGTTTCAATTCCCCTTAAGATAATAATTTCTCACCATAATACACCTTATTTCTTAAGTCCATAAAAGTTCACTGTAGAGGCACTTTCTTTATAAGGTGTTTTTCCTAGACATACTATTTTTGGAGTACTGCTCAAATTTCCAAATTTCTCAGCCTATAGTTAACATGATAGGAAACCTTTAAGATGTTCCTTCACAATTATTAGCCACTGTATTTCTCTCAAAAAAAGACCCCAAAAGTTAGTTTGACTCTAACTTTTGGGGTGCCACTCCTATCCATTTGGATAAAAGACTTTAATAATTATCTGCGACGATTTCTATTTCTTAAAAACGTCGGAATATCTAGTGTGTCTTCTTCATTACCAGCATTAGGTTTTGGTTGTGAATGAGGTGCTTTATGCTCTCTAGTGGACTGCGGCTGTTCTTCGCGTGTCCTCTCCACGTGGTTAGGCTTCATTTGATTGACAGGATTTTGACGAGGCTTCTGTTTGCCTTGAGCAATTTGAGCTTCATCAAACCCTGTAGCAATAACGGTTACGACAATTTCATCTTTTAGGTTCTCATTGATTACTGAACCAAAGATTACGTTTACTTCCTGATCAGCAGCTGATGTTACAATATCGGCAGCCTCTTGAACTTCATAAAGGCTCAAATTCGATCCGCCACTGATGTTCATTAGTACCCCGTGCGCTCCATCAATAGATGTTTCCAGCAATGGAGATGAAATAGCTTTTTTAGCTGCTTCAGCTGCACGGCTTTCACCTGTAGCGATTCCGATCCCCATCAATGCAGAACCTTTATCGACCATGATCGTCTTCACGTCAGCAAAGTCGACGTTAATCAGACCAGGTACAGCAATTAAATCAGAGATTCCCTGTACACCCTGTCGCAATACGTTATCCGCTTCACGGAAAGCTTCAAGCATCGGTGTATTCTTATCAACAATTTCAAGCAGTCGGTCATTAGGAATGACAATTAAAGTATCTACACTGCCTTTTAAACTGTCTGTTCCAGTAGCTGCTTGCGTTGCACGCTTTCTGCCCTCAAACGTGAATGGTCGTGTCACAACACCTACAGTAAGCGCGCCTAGTTCTTTTGCGACGTTAGCGATGACAGGTGCAGCTCCAGTACCTGTTCCTCCGCCCATTCCTGCAGTAACGAAAACCATATCCGCACCTTGTAATGCTTCTTCGATCTGCTCTTTGCTTTCTTCCGCAGCTTTGCGACCTACTTCCGGATTGGCACCAGCGCCTAAACCGCGAGTAAGCTTCCCTCCGATTTGCATCTTCACTTCAGCTTTCGATAGATTCAATGCCTGGGCATCAGTATTCACTGCGATGAATTCTACCCCTTGTACTCCGTGCTCGATCATACGGTTGACGGCATTACTTCCTCCCCCGCCAACACCTATTACTTTAATCGTTGCTAATTGATCCATGCTCGTATCAAAATCTAACATCATCCGTTCCTCCTATTTCTACAAGATTACAAGATTACAATTTCATGATTGAACTATCAATCAAAAAAGTACTTTAATAAGTTAGAAAAACCTGATTCTTTCTTCTCTTTTGATTTACTGGATTGTTCGTTTGACTGCTTGGAGACTCGCTTTTGTTTTGGCTGAGTCGACTGTTCGTATTGAGTTGTAATAGACGGAAATAATTCTTTTCCTTGTATTTTCGCATTACGGTAGGCAAATTGCAATATTCCTACTCCACTAGTATATTGCGGCTCTCGAACACCCAAGTAATCCGGAATAGCTAGTCTGACATTTGAATGGAATACATCTTGAGCTAACTCAAGTACTCCAGGCATGTTCATCGCTCCTCCTGTCAAAACGAAGCCGCCTGGCAAATCTTTTACTCCCATTCGTTGTAATTCTTTTGCAGCAAACACAAAGACCTCTTCCAGTCTTGCTTCAATCATATCAGAGATTTGCAACTGATTGAATGATTGTTGCCGATTACTTCCTATAATAGTAACAGAAAATGTTTCTTCTTCGCTTGCGTCATCGAAAAACGCATGACCATATTCTACTTTTATATTTTCTGCTTCTTCAGTTGAAGTTCTCATACCGATCGAAAGGTCTTTAGTGATATTGTCGCCACCATAAGGTAACATGCTTGTACCTTTCAAATATCCTTCTTCAAAAATGGAAACAGTTGTAGAACCTCCCCCTACATCTACAAGGGCTACACCTAAGTTGGTTTCATCATTAGAGAGAGAAACTGTTCCCGCAGCTAAAGGCTGGAGGCAAACATCCAGCACTTCCAACCCAGCTCGCTCAACACATTTAAGTGTGTTATGTAAAACAGTTCTGGCACATGTAATGATCATACCTTCCATCTCTAGACGAACCCCAATCATACCACGAGGATCAGTGATTTCATCCTGACCGTCTACGATGAATTGTTCTGGAATGACATCTACAATCTCGCGTTCTGGCGGCACAGACACTACTTGCGCTGCATCAATCACTCTTGAAATATCTTCATTTCCGATTTCCCGCGTTTCACTAGAAACCGCCACTACTCCATGGCAAGGCTGGAGTTGAATATGATTTCCGTTTACTCCGACTACGACACGTTCGATTTTCATATCTACCATACGTTCTGCCTGTTCAACCGCAGATTTTATCGAGTGGACGGTTTGGTCAATATCAACTATGGCACCTTTTTTCATGCCATTAGACTTAGCTGACCCAACACCTATTATATTTAATGAGTCATTTATTATTTCACCGATAATTACTTTGATTCTGCTCGTACCTATATCCAAACTTACTAAAATTTCGTTCTGATTCACCTGTGACGCACCTCCTGTAACAAACCATATAAGTACTAAAATCATATCGTTTTTACTATTAAAAAACAATCTTTGCAATAAAAACGTAAATGAAATGACAAACTTAGTTAATTAGTCACGTGATAAATTTCCTACTAACTAGTTTTTCAACATGACATGGTTATTTCCTTTGTTTTTTTAATATTTGTGAGTTTCCACATTTTGCTTAAGGAGTCCCTATTTTGAATTGTTCATCTTTAGGAATACCTCAGCTTCTTACCAAGAATCATTACATTCACATTCTAACCTTCATTCTCATCTTCTACAACTCCACCTTCATCCTCTATGATGCTTTCACTCTCTTCAGTTTCTTCCCCTATCGGATCCGATTCATCTTCACCATCTTCGCTTTCATCTTCTGATTTCGGGTAAGCCTCAAAATAGGCTCCCACATCAATATGAATAATTCCTCTTTCTCCCTCTTCAATTTGGGAAGTTATAGAAGGATAAGCTGTGATTTTCTCAGAAAAAGTGCGGATCGAAGCTTGAACCTCGTATCCATCATTCATGTATAAGGTAATGAGATATGGATTATCTTCGTCAGGGGTATAGTGAATTTCGGAAATAAGGCGTGAAATACTGTCAGGTACTTCCTTCAGCTGCTTAGACATTTCTTCCAAGTAGCTTGAATCACTGAATTCTTTTAAAATAGGAGCATCACCGCCAGGAAGCTGTGTCGTGGCGTCGATTAGGGCACCATTTTCTAATATAGGTTGAAATTGACCTTCTGTCTGTATGTACCCGATACGTTCAGCTTCCTCAATTTCTACCACAATGGTACTTGGCAGTGATCTTTTCACATCTACACTCATCACCTGCGGATGAGTGGACACCCTATCTTCAACAGCTCCAGCCTCCACCTGCCAAATATTCGTATTCGACTCGATTTCCGACAATTCTTCAATTTCTGCAGAGCTGACAAATGTGCCGCCTTCCACCTTTACTTCATTAACATGACTTAAAGGGGACTGTAAATATACTACGACTGCAATTAACAAAAAAAGGATAGACAAATATTGTATCAACCTTCTATTTGCTTTTTTCTTTCGTATTTGTTTTAACTTTGGTATTCGATCCTCTATGGAAACAACTTTCTTTTCTTGCATAGTCATCAATTCTCCTTGTTGCCATTTCCATTTCATCTACTTTAAATTATTAAGTTACGCAAACAAATATAGGATTTTACATATCTCCTATTATATCATAGATATTGCGCCATTTATGTACAAGAATTCAATTGTTTATCAAGTTATTACTTATAAAATCAAAAGAGTTCAAAAGGTCTAAGCCATATTATAAAGAACCCTGTAAATTATACCACGTTATTGTTTATATAAAACATATAAATCTAACCCAAACACCTTTACTTTTTATAGTCACAAAAAAACCGCACACTCGGTTTGTACGGTTGAATAACTTATTCATTTGAATATCTGCTCACACTCAGCAACAAGCCTAAAGCCCCTAAAGTCAAAGTCAGGGAGGACCCCCCATAACTTATAAGGGGAAGCGTGATTCCAGTTACAGGAATAAGCCCCGTCACTACACTCACATTGATCATTACCTGGATGGATATCATTCCTACAATTCCTAGCGCAAGTAAACTTCCAAACAAATCGGTGGCATGCAGACTTGTTCGTACACCCCGCCATAATATGACAAAAAAGAGGATTAACACAATAGTACCGCCTATGAATCCGAGCTCTTCAGCTAGCACAGAATAAATGAAGTCAGTCTGTGGCTCAGGCAAGTAGAAGAACTTTTGCATACTTTTGCCTAATCCTAAACCTAGCAATCCTCCCGGGCCAATAGCATAGAGTGATTGGATGATCTGAAACCCGCTTCCAAGTGGATCTTCCCATGGATGGAGAAAAGCAGTAATTCTTTGTATTCTGTAAGGAGCTGATGCAATGAGGCCCGCCATACCCGCAATTCCCCCTGCAACGATCAGCATGAAATGAGCAACTCTCGCTCCTGCAACAAACATCATTAATAGACAAGTACTGACCATGACGACCCCTGTACCCAAATCGGGTTGTAGCATAATCAACGCGAATGGAACAAGAATGATGGCAAGTCCTGGAAGGAAACCTTCTTGAAATGATGCCATTCTCTTCTGCCTCTGCGAAAAAAATTTAGCTAAGAAAATGATTAATCCCAACTTCATGAACTCAGAGGGCTGAATACTAAACATACCGATACCTATCCAGCTTTGCGCTCCTCCTCGTACCATGCCGACACCGGGTATTAACACGAGAAGGAGAAAAACTAAACAAATGAGGACAATCACTTTTGCGTATTTGAACCATACATAATAAGGAATGTTCGAGAGTGTAAACATAGCGATCAAACCTAAAGCAGCAAAAAGTATTTGTCGTTTTGCAAAAAACCAGGGATCATCGAATTTATACTCTGACCATATACTTGATGAACTGTACACCATTACGATTCCAATGAGTAGTAAGCTGAGAATCGCTGAAGTCAACCATATATCAGGTTTTTGTTCATTAGCCCGCATAAAAAAGCCCTACCTTCCATTAATATTGGAAACCAGGGCTTTGAATGCTTGTACATATGCCCCTACTACAGCTTATGCACAGCCTCTTTAAACATATGACCTCTTTCTTCAAACGTGCGATACTGGTCCCAGCTTGCACATGCAGGAGACAGCAAGATAACATCCTCACTCGTAGATATTTGATAAGCGTCTTCGACAGCTTCCTTCATGTTATTCACAGTTGAAATGTGCTGGACCCCTGCCTGCGTGCCGGCTAAACTAATTTTCTCAGCTGTTTCACCGAATAGAACCATAGCTTTAACATTCCCGAGCTTTTCAACCAACTCATCAAACTGATTGCCACGATCAAGCCCTCCTGCAAGAAGGATGATCGGCTGGTCAAAAGCTTTTAAAGCATAGGAAGTCGCTAGAATATTAGTAGCCTTTGAATCATTATAAAAGTAGACACCATTTTTTTTCGTTACAAATTCTAAACGATGCTCCACCCCGCCAAACGAAGTTAAGACTTTAACAATCGCTTCGTTTTTTATTCCACTCACTTTCACAGCGGCGACGGCAGCTAATATATTCGCAAGGTTATGCTCACCCACTAATACAATGTCACTTCTTTTTACGACGGGTTCGTCCTTAAAATAAACCCACTCCTCATCACTCCAGGCTCCCTCGACTTTTCCTTGAAGTGAAAAAGGCACCAACTGAGAAGCAAACGAAGGAAGGAAGTTCAAGATTGCACTATCGTCAGCATTGTAAACTAGATAATCACTCTCACTTTGGTTTGCAGCGATTTTAGCTTTAGCTTTATGATAATTTGCAGCTGTGTGATGATAGTCAAGATGCGCATCAAATAAATTGAGCCATACCGCTACATTAGGGCTGAACGTTTCAGTCCCTAACAGTTGGAAAGATGAGAGCTCTACAACCATTGTCTCTTCATCTGCGGTACTTCGAGCCACCTCACAAGCGACTTCCCCGATATTCCCTGCAATTGAAGCAGGTTGTTCGTCCTCTTTCAAAAACTCATGGATTAAAGTTGTTGTGGTCGTTTTTCCATTGGACCCTGTCACTCCAATTAAATTGCCTTCATGAAGAAATCCGGCTAACTCGATTTCCGTCACGATAGGGATCTGTCGTTTTTCCGCTTCAGCCACCATCGGGTTTTCATAAGGAATCCCTGGATTTTTCACAATCAGATCAATGTCATTGAGCAGTTCTAAAGGATGACTCCCCGTCACTACGCGAGCGCCTCGCTCTTTGAACTTCGTAATGTCTATACTATTTTCATCTGCTTTTAAATCATTTATGGTAACTTTAATACCACTATCTAATAAAAGTTCAGCAGCTGCTTTCCCACTTTTAGCCAGGCCTAGTACAAGGACATTTCTATATCGGAAAGTCTTGGGGTCTAAACATTTCATCCGAACATCACCTCTATATAAATTCCGAGAACCGCAAATAGGAAGCCGACCGTCCAAAAGGTTGTGACAACTCTCCATTCAGTCCATCCCTTCAATTCATAGTGATGGTGAAGCGGACTCATTTTGAAAATGCGTTTTCCTGTCGTCTTAAAAGAAGCAACTTGAAGGATGACAGACAGAGTTTCGATGACGAAAACCCCTCCAATAATAACAAGCAGTAATTCCAACTTTGTCAGAATGGCTACCATTGCTATAGCTCCGCCCAATGCCAATGAACCAGTATCACCCATGAATACTTTGGCCGGATGTGCGTTGAAAACAAGAAAGCCTAATAATGAACCAACAACAGCTAAAGAGAAAACGGCTACTTCTACATTGCCTTCCTCCATCCAAGCTAATATTCCAAAGGCTCCAAAAGCAATCGCAGCTGTACCTGCTAATAAACCATCCAAACCGTCCGTCAGGTTTACAGCATTTGAACCGCCCACCAGCATCACAAGGATTAGGAGGGCATAGCCGAATCCAAGTTCAAGTTCCATCGAGGTTCCTGGAATCTCTATGTATGTAGAAAAACCATTTTGCTCCAGAATGAAATAGACGATAACTGCAATAATGATTTGTCCGAGCATCTTCTGTTTAGAATTTAAACCCATGTTTCTTTTCAGTGCTACCTTAATGTAATCATCTAAAAAACCTAAAAGTCCATATCCAACTAGTACGAATAAAACAATGAACAGGTGGACTTGACTGGGGTTCGGGATAAACCATATAGATGAAATAATCGTAGTCAATGTGATAGCGATCAGGATCATGACACCGCCCATGGTTGGTGTCCCTGATTTCTTCTGGTGTGATTTCGGTCCTTCCTCACGAATACTTTGGCCAAATTTCAACCTTCTAAGAAAAGGGATCGTAATAGGCGAAATTACGACTGTTAGAATGAAAGATAGCGCCATAGTCAGCAGCAAGATATAGTCGTTCAATGAAATTCCTCCTTATGTGCAATCATGATTGTCATCGCCTGTTTATTTCTCTGTAAGATCGTTTAATAATTGTTCAAGCTTCATCCCTCTGGAGGCTTTGATTAAGACGACCGTATTGTCAGTTAATCTCTTTTTTAGGTGATCACTCAATGATTCTTTATCTTTAAAATGAATACTTTCTATATTTGGATGTTTAACCTTTACAGACTCCACTATTCTACTTGCATGCTCCCCGATCGTATACACAGAGCTGATTTGATCTGTAATTACAGTGGCCACATCTTCATGAAGCTCACCTGCAAATTCGCCCAATTCAAACATATCACCTAAAACAAGTATTTTATGGGATCTCGATTGCAATTCTTCGATTATTCCAATGGTTGCTTTCATTGAAGTAGGCGAAGCATTATAGGCATCGTTGATAAGAAGAGATCCATTGATACCATCTACTTTTTCAAACCTCATCCCTGAGAGCTCTATGTTATCAAACCCACTCTGTATTTCATCTGGAGTCAAACCTAGTGTTTGGGCTAAAGAGATGGCATAAGCAGCATTTTTAACATTATGCCTGCCTGCAATAGGTAACGTGTAATTGTGAGCAAGCACTTCGAAATGACTTCGGTCCTCTAGAAGTTCCTGGACTTTAATGACGACAGAAGATTGACTTAGAAAGCCGCATGATACAGATCGATCTGTCCCAATATAAGACTTTAGCAGATCTTCATCCCCGTCAAATATGAACGTACCATCATGCCATCCGTTAAGAATTTCCAGCTTTGCTTTAGCAATCCCCTCACGCGACCCTAAATATTCAATATGAGACTCCCCAATATTCGTGATAATTACATGAGAAGGCTCTGCTAGTTTAGATAATAAAGAAATTTCTCCTGCTTGACTCATCCCCATTTCAAGGACAGCCACCTCTGTATTACTCGGCATAGATAATATCGTTAAAGGTAAACCGATATGATTGTTATAATTCCCAGCGGTTTTATGAGTACGAAATTTCACTTGAAGCACAGAAGCAACGAGATCTTTAGTTGTCGTCTTTCCATTAGAACCTGTGATACCGATAACGGTGGGATTTACTTTTTTCAAGTAAAACGAGGATGTCTCCTGAAGTGCCTGGAGAGTATCCTCGACGAAAAAAACAGGAAACTCAGTAGGAATTTCCCTGGGTAATTCGTGATCTTTCTGCCACAATGCAGCAACAGCACCTTTTTTAATTGCTTCGTTAATAAACTTATGTGCATTGTGATTTTCACCGACTATCGGTACAAATAAGCTTTGCTTATTTTCCAAACGAGTATCCGTCATGGCACCGCGGATTAAGATTTGGTCATCAGCGGCACCTCTATAGGATGGAAAAATTGATGTTAATTCATTTATTGTAAACATTACGTGCGACTCCCCTTAACCTTCGATAAGATATTTCTCGCTACCTCACAATCATCAAACTCATAACGCACGCCATTAATTTCCTGATAAGTTTCATGTCCTTTGCCTGCAATGAGAACCATATCTCCTTCTTCAGAATTGGAAATCGCAAGGTCGATCGCTGATTTGCGGTCTTCTTCTATTACGAAGTTGCCATTCAAGTGGGCAGTCATATCATTTAAAATTACAGTCGGGTCCTCTGTTCTTGGGTTATCAGATGTAAAAATTGATTGGTCAGCGTATTTCATAGCTACATCGGCCATCAGTGGTCGTTTCTTGCGATCTCTATCGCCTCCGCATCCAACCACTACCCGGATTTCACCTTTACAAAATTCGCTCATAGTTTTCAGCACATTCTCTAGTGAGTCAGGTGTGTGCGCGTAATCGACGACCACTCCAAATGGCTGCCCTTCTAATACAGGTTCAAATCTTCCACGCACCCCTTTCGTATGTTCGAAAGATTTTTGGATAACGGACAGATCTATTCCTGAAACTAGAGCAGCGCCTGCGGAAGCCATCATATTATATACACTGAACAATCCCATTAAAGGACTTTCGATGGTAACCTCACCTTTAGGGGTGCTCAATACAAAGGAACTCCCTTTCTCGTGAAGTCTGATCTCTCTTGCCATGATATCAGCCGGCTTATTTATACCATAAGTCAAAACGGGTTGGGAGGTGGCACGGATGAGTTTCCCAGCTACCGGTGAATCACCATTGATGATAGCAAACTTCTCCCGTTTCAAATTATACCCATTTCCTAGTTGGGCAAACAATAGGGACTTAGCACGAAGATAGTCGCCCATGCTTTCATGATAATCCAAATGATCCTGGGTCAAATTGGTGAAAACGGCCACATCAAAATCACAGCCATAAACACGGCCTTGATCCAATGCATGGGATGACACTTCCATTATGGCTGTATCCACTCCATATTCCACCATTTGCTGAAAACTTTGCTGAAGCGAAAGAGCATCAGGTGTTGTGTTTTTCACAGGATATGACCTTCCTGCGATATTCATTTGAATCGTTCCTATTGTTGCGGTTATGTGCTGTTCAAGAGTGAAAATTTCATCAAGTAAATAAGTAATTGTCGTTTTACCATTTGTACCTGTCACGCCTATGGTATGGATTTTCTCGGTTGGATAATTGTAAAAAGTCGAAGAAATCATAGCTAATGCTTTCGTCGTATCATTAACAGTTATTACAGGAAAATCAATGGCCAATTCTTTCTCAGCAATAATCAATGCTGCCCCTTGATCGATGGCTGAATTTACGAAGTCGTGTCCATCAGATTCACTGCCTATGATACATACAAAAGCTTCACCCAGACCCACAGATCTAGAATCCATGGACACACCGGTGATTTCTATATCATCCACATGTTGATTTGTTTTGTAAAAAGGAATTAGTTCTAATAGTTTATTTAATTTCATACATACCATCCTAACTGTCGACATTCTTTACTATTATAGCAAAAATCAAGCCCACTGTATGGTTTTGACATAAATTTAGAAAACTCAATCATCATTTAAATAAATACGGATGGTTGATCCACTAGGCACTTTCACTCCTGCTTTAGGAGCTTGAGCGACAACAGATTCTCCTTTTCCACTTACTTCTACTTTTAATGTCGTCATTAGCTTATTGATATCTTTTTTCTCCATCCCTGTGACGTCCGGCACTTCTACAAGTGGTTCTTCAGGCCAGGAATATTCTTTATCTAATCCGTCTTTACGAGGTTTTACACCGAGTGAACGGAGACTATCTTCCATGATTGAACCAACAATGGGAGCTGCTACTACCCCGCCAAATTGCACAGTCCCTTTTGGATTGTCAATCGCTAAGTAAACGACCAATTCCGGGTCATCTGCAGGGGCAAACCCGATGAAAGATACAATATGATTATCCGTCATATACTTTCCGTCTTTGCCCACTTTCTGTGCTGTTCCTGTTTTTCCACCCACACGATACCCTTCCACGTAAGCGCCGCGACCTGTACCTTTCGCTACCACACTTTCCAAAGCCTTACTTACTTCCTTTGAAGTCTGTTCTGATATCACTCTCTTAATTAAATTCGGCTCTTTCTTTTCTAATACTTCACCGTCCACAGGGTCCAGCCATGCTTCCTGTACATAAGGTTCATAGTAATAACCCCCGTTCACAGCAGCAGCTACTGCCATAACTTGTTGAATCGGCGTGACTGAAACGCCCTGTCCAAATGCAGTTGTCGCTTGTTCTACTGGTCCAACTTGTTCAGGTCTGAATAAAATCCCGCTGCCTTCGCCTTCTAAGTCAATCCCTGTTTTTTCACCAAATCCAAAACGATCAATGTATTCAAATAATTTTTCTTTACCTAATCGTTCACCTAATTGGACGAAACCTGGGTTACAAGAGTTTTGCACGACTTCTAGAAAAGTTTGATCACCATGGCCGCCCCTTTTCCAACATCTGAGTGTTGCCCCTCCAACTTTAACTGAACCCGAGTCATGGAAATGTTCATCTTCCAAATTCACCAGCCCCTCCTCTAAAGCAGCGGCTAACGTAATAATTTTGAAAGTGGATCCTGGCTCGTACGTGCTCCAAACAGGCAAATTCCGATTATAAGTGGATGCATCCACTTCCTGATAATTTCCAGGATGGAAATTCGGCCTTGATGCCATCGCTTTTACCTGTCCCGTTTTCGGATCGACTGCAATAGCTACTGCTCCATCAGGTTTATATTTAGCTTCCGCCATATCCAATTCCCTTTCCACGATCGATTGAACGTTATAATCAATCGTAAGCTGAAGGTCTTTCCCATCAACAGGAGGGGTATAAGTATCTGCTATATCAGGCATCCTCTTCCCTTTTGCATCAGAAAAAAAAGACAGTGCCCCCTGCTCTCCTTTTAGTTGCTCGTCATACACCGATTCAAGTCCAAGGAGTCCCTGATTATCAATTCCGCTGAAACCAAGTACATGAGAAAGAAAAGAACCGTTCGGGTAATATCTCAATGAATCTTCTGCTACGTAAACCCCTGGCATATCGAGCATCTGAATAGCATTCGCTTGCTCGTCCGAAATCTTTCGTCCTTCAGGATGGATTTTTTCAATTGATACTTGCTTTGTAAGGTGTGAGAATGCTTTATCTACACTCATCTCCAAAATGTCAGAAAGCTGTTTTGCTGTTTTTTCGGGCTCTTTTATTTGTCTTGGGACGACCATAACAGTTGGTGCCGATTGATTTCCAACTAAAACTTCTCCATTCGTATCTAGAATTTTCCCTCGTTCCGGCTCAAATGTTATATCCCTCCCCCAGGATTGTTCAGCCTTGTCCACTAGGAAGTCACTTAACACGAATTGAACATAGCCTAGACGGCCAATGATTACAGTAAAGATAATTAACCCCACAAAAAAAACAGCGACTAACCGCTTTCTTACGATTACTTGCGATACCCTTCTCATATCCATAACTCCTTTAAAGTCGATAGAGTAAGCTTGTATCACTATATGCAATCGGAAAACGATTAGAACACTGTTGGTTTTGATCACTCTGGCTTAGTAAGTTCCACTACCAGGTAGCCGCCTTCTCTTAGCGCAGTACCTTCTTCCATGTTCTGGTTACTCACATAACCATCTCCCATGGTTTCTAGTTCAAGATTAAAATGTTCAGCCAGTTCCTGTACATCACGCAGAGACCAACCCTGGATATCAGGCATCACAGGTTCATCTGTAACCAGAATCATCCTCTGCTCTGTCATAACGTTTGTGCCTGCTTCGGGTAAAGTAGCCGTCACTTCACTCCCTGCTCCTACTACAGTTACGTTTTTGAAATCTTTCTTCAAGTCTTTTTCAGCCTTTTCTGTAGATTTTCCAACGTAATCTTTTACTTCTTTTTCTTTTACTTCAGGTTCTTTCTCCTGATCAGGATCAATATCCAAATAGTGAAGGCTGTTTTCCATTACCGATTTAACGATAAAAGAAGAAGGTTCTGATCCTGTTTCAGTCACATCAAGATTCGGCTGCTTTACCGCAACATACATGAGCAACTCCGGGTCTTCCACTGGAGCCATGCCGAGGAAAGAGAAAATGTGGTTGTCCTTTCCAGTAAGGTAACCTCCTCCTTCTTTCGGTATTTGTGCTGTTCCAGTTTTTCCCCCAAGAGAATAATCTTTTAGTTCAAAAGGTGAGCCCGTTCCATTTTCTCCTGAAACGACTCGTCCCAATAATTCACGCATTTTAATTGCCGTATCCTCTGAAATTGGTTCTCCAATAACTTCCGGCTCTTTCTCACTTATGACTTCCCCGTTTTCGCTGGAAGTGACTTTTGACAACGTGTAAGGTCTCATCATTTTACCATCATTTGCTATTGCAGTGGCCGCTGTCATAAGCTGCAATGGAGTATTTGTTGAACCTTGACCAAACGCAGTTGTCACTTTTTCAATGGGATAATCATAAAGGATCTTGCCTTGACCCTCTCCAGGAAGATCTATTCCTGACTTTTCATCGAGATTAAATTCTGAAAGGTACTCTCTGAATTTTTCAGGGCCAAGCAGTTCGTAACCAAGTTTGGAAGCCGCCACGTTAGATGACCTTTCGAACCCCTCATCATACGTGATTTCTCCCCATCCTTCCCGGTTGTGATCCCTTATGGTACTCCCAGAAACTTCATATGAACCGGATTCAAACGTATCCTTCCCATTATATACTCCATCTTCTATGGCCGAAGCCCATGTGAACATTTTCATAGTAGACCCAGGTTCAAAAGAATCAGCAATAATGTCGTTATACCAATTATCCACTTCGCCTAGATCGTTAGGGTTATAACTTGGCCTGTTCCCCAAAGCTACGACTTCTCCTGTCTTAGGATTCATAACCGCTGCCATGATCTTTTCCGGTTCATATTCCTCATCGACTGTTGCCATAGCATCTTCTAAAAATGTCTGTATCTTCTGGTCAATAGAAAGATGGACATTATCTCCATTATCAGGTTCCGTCAGTACTTCATTAGGGTTCAATAATTTAGAGCCATATTTATCTCTTTCATAAGAGATTTCACCCTTTTGCTCTTGCAAGTAATCTTCCATCTGTTTCTCAACACCGGTCACTCCCGTAATAAGCCCATCATCATTACGAGCGAAGCCGATAATGTGAGAAGCGAATGTACCGTTTGGATAGTAGCGTTTGGATTGTTCCTCGAAATCGATCCCTGGCAAATCAAGTTCCTCAATCTCTTCCATTTGATCTTTTGAAAGATTTGCTCCCTTACTGCCAAATTCGACCTGGAACCTTCCGTCTTCTTGAGCGTCGTTTATTTGAGTTTCGATTTCCGATGTCTCCATATCTAACAAAGGAGCCAGCGCAGACGCCGTTTCATCCGGACTCGTCACATGTGCTGGCTCCTCTTCAGATTGAGAAAATTCCGGGTCCACCACCGCATACACCTTGTATGTAGGGCGGTCATACGCTAAGAGCATTCCATTCTTGTCATAAATGTTCCCTCTATCCGCGTCTAAAGAATAGGAACTAGTTCTGGCTTTTTCCGCCCATTCATTCAAATTCACACCCTCAATTTCAGCAGTGGACTGAATATATAGGAACCGTCCAGTGATGATGAGGAAGAATGCCGAAAAAAGCAAAATCAGGATCGCGGCACCCTTATGTGTATTTGAGCTTTTCATAAGAAGTTCACCTAGTTTCTCTTAGTTTCCAGCATAGCCTGCTTGTTTGACTTCTGCGTTTTGCATTTCCAAGCCATTGTCTTTTGCAATCTGAAGAATACGGTCAGGGTTACTTAGTTCTTTAGCATCATAAGCCAGACTGTCGTTAACCGCCTCTTGTTGACTGATTTTCTGTTCAGCTTGTTGAATATCACGGTTTAGTGTATCAGTAGTCGAAGAAAAATGCACCATAAAAACTGAAGCCAACGCTATGACGCCTGTAGCTGCAGAATATAAAACTTTCTCCCCTGTACTTACCCATTGCTTTTTTTGAATTTTGACTTTGACTTGCTTTTGCTGCTGTTGGTGTTCGATTGGCTGCTGCATTTTTTTTACTCTCTCTGTACTCAAGTTTGCTTCCACCCTTCTTCAAATGTGAATGAATCTGACCATGGTTTAATTTTCTCTACCACTCTTAATTTTGCTGACCTTGAACGTCGGTTGTCTTCTAACTCTTCTTCTTCTGCAACAATCGGCTTGCGTGTAACCATTTTAAATGGTGGCTGTTTATCTTCAGGAATCATCGGGATGTTTTTCGGAAGAGGCGGATTCGTACTCCATTTCTTAAATGCCTGCTTACATAGTCGATCCTCTAATGAATGAAAGGTGATCACCGCTATTCTCCCATCTACAGCTACCGTTCTGGCCGCTTGGTGGAGAGTGTCTTGAAATGCTCCCAGCTCATCATTGACAGCAATTCTGATCGCTTGAAAGATCCTTTTTGCAGGGTGGCCACCTTTTCTTCTCGCTGGAGCGGGTATGGCATCCTTTATCAATTCAACGAGATGTCCCGTTGTTTCAATCGATTGTACCTCTCTGGCAGCCTCAATTTTCCTTGCGATTTGCTTTGAAAATTTCTCTTCCCCGTATTTGAAAAATATTCGGACAAGGTCTTCATACGCCCACTCATTTAAAACATTCCATGCTGATGTTTCATTCGACTGGTCCATCCTCATGTCCAGAGGAGCATCGTTATGGTAGCTGAACCCTCTCTCAGCTACATCGAGCTGAGGACTTGAAACACCTAAGTCGTAAAGAACCCCATCTACGTGCTCGATTTTAAGTTCGTTCAGTTTTTCTTCTAATTGGCGGAAATTAGCATGTACTAACGTAACTTTCTCTGCGTAGGGAGCTAACCTTTCTTTTGCTGCTTCTAACGCATGCTCATCTTGATCAAAAGCTATGAGCTTTCCTTTATCAAGTCTTGATGCAATCTCAATGGAATGCCCTCCGCCTCCTAAAGTGCAGTCTACATATACACCATCAGGCTTAATATGCATCTGCTTTATTGTTTCTGATTTTAATACACTATAATGTTCAAACATTTCTTCACCCGTTTCTCTACCTATCAAATATCGAAATCCAACATATTTTCAGCAATCTCTGAGAAAGACTCTTCTGATTCTTCGAAGTAGCTTTCCCACAAATCTTTACTCCAAAATTCAATACGATTTGATACACCAATAACTACACATTCCTTATCTAACTTCGCATGGTTTCTCAGCGGTGGGGGAATGTTTACTCTTCCCTGCTTATCTACTTCACATTCGACAGCTCCAGAAAAGAAAAATCTAGTGAAGGCTCGCGCATCTTTTTTAGTAAGGGGAAGCTTTTTCAGCTTTTCCTCTAATAATTTCCACTCGTTCATAGGATAAGCGAATAAACATTGATCTAAACCTCTTGTCAGCACAAAGCCTTCTTGAAGTTCTTCACGAAATTTCGAAGGGACGATGATCCGTCCTTTCATATCGATGTTATGCTGAAATTCGCCCATGAACATAGAGTTTACCCCACCTTCTATTTTCAGACTACCACATCACTCCACTTTTCACCACTCATTTTTAAATATTCTACTGACGCAAAAAAAATCCTGCTTATTTAAGCAGGATTCTTACTGTTTTTTATAGTGGGAGATGGTGGGGGGTTATTTAAAATCTAACGACAAAATGGGTGTGATCAAATGATAATTCTCTGCTGCACACTCTCTCAAATACGTCTATACCGTACATATTAACCCATGGGACTATACTCCACATTCTTTCCTGCAGAGCTCCGCCTGGGCGCAGCAACAGGTTCAATTCATCGAATACTCGCAACTCCCGTTCGTAATTTTCTTCGGTCGATTTCAGCATCCGTTTTTGAAGGAAGCCAATTGACTGATGAATATATTCTAAGTTTTTGTCTGCTAGTGCTTTCATGTCCGGCCCCAGATCCGCAGCTTTGTTTCTAAGAGGCTTGTGGATGTTTTCTATTTCTTTTTTCATCTCTTCTGCCAGCTTATCTATTGGCTGTTCACCTAATGTCGCTATCCAGTTCAATTTATTAGGACCCGTGCCTTGCTGGACTCCAGCCCCTACATCAATTTCGTAATCACGAAGTCTTTTATCGGATGCACGATCCAGTAATGTAAATGATAACCTTGGAATTACTGGAGGCATTCGTAAATTTAAAGTATGAAAAGCTGGTTTAAGCGCTGCCCAATAATTTATTTCTCCAGGACCTCCGACGAAACCGAGAACGGGAAGAAGGAGTTCCTGCATAAGCGGTCGAGTAACTACGTTATTACTAAGCCGCCATGGCTCCTGTTCAGCAAGGGAAAGCAGATCATCTTTACTTAAGCTAACTTCTCCTTTTTTCCCTTTGAAGAATCCATCTTCATCCCTGACTAACAGAACCCGCTCCCCGTCTTTATGAAGAAACAAGTTTGCGTCATTTGCTGAGCTGAACAGAGATATCGGGTAGCCTTCCTGTTTGATTTTCTGCTCGGAAGAATATACGCTCTGAGCAATCTGCTCATTATGGTAAACCATTTCCTTGAAGTAGGATCCTTCTAACTTGCGAATTTCTCGGTCATGAGCATCGAGTAAAATCAAACCTTCACGAGGAAACAATTTATGAATCACTTTTGCAAAAAAGTCCGTAAAGCTGCTCGACGTTTTAATCACATCTTTGAAGCTTGAATAAACACTGGAGGTATACTCCGTTTCCTGAAGGTGGTTAAAGACCTTATCCAGCCAGGCTATCACATCGTGGTCATTAAATATTAAATCTGACACGGATGACTTTTCATTCACTTCAGTATCCACCTGTAGTTTTTCCATAGACTGGTTGTTTTTCATATAAATGTGATTGATTTCCGCAAAGTCATGATCCTCCCCTGCGATCCAAAACACAGGTACAACAGGACTCCCTAATTCCTTCTCTTTCAATTTCGCCATCTGTAAGACAGAAATGATTTTATGCACAGTATATAAAGGGCCTGTTAGAAGCCCTGCCTGCTGGCCGGCTACTATAGCTGTCGTGCGTTTATCTTCTAACTTTTTAATGTTCTGAAAAGTTGGTGCTGAAGCATTCCAGCGATCATTCAACTGTGTAAGTACTTCAGTTAATTCTTCCCGTTTATAATGGTTATCTTGAATGTCCTCAGCTCTTTTAAGCCAATCACTTTCATTGGCAGGATTAAAATCGAATTTATCGTGCACACTTTTGTTATCCGCTTTATAATCAGCAACGAGAGGGTTAGCATCCGAAAAATTAATTGGATCGATGCGCATTTATGAACTTCTCCTTCTATACATAGGTTGTTATGTACCACTATGTATTGTACAAAAAACCGCCGCGAAGTTCACCTAATCTGTTTGTTACAGAAATAGACGGTCCACAATCCCAAAAGCGGTCAACCCTATATAAACAGCTGTAAATACTAGGAAACTCAATCGCAGAAAGCTTTTAAAGGCTTTGAACAAGAGGATTTCTTCAGATATTTTATATTGAATGATAATTGCTACGCTCAGTAAAAACAGAAGAAATACAATGATCCATGCTAAAGCGTTTAAATCGAACAACACGATGAAAAGGGTATGTACAGCTGTAACTAGAATCGGTACCATAAGCTGAGCCGTCTGATGAACGGCTTTCCTGTTATTTCGATACAGCTTACGAGTTATAAAATAAAGCAAAAATAAAAATAAAAAAGGCACGGTGACTATAAAAGCTAAAATATATACAAATACCTCACTCATATAGCCTCTCCTTTATAATTTATTGCCTCCAATGCATGAATGGATTCAATGACAAAATTATGATATGGAGCCTCCCCTTCCAGTTTTTCAAGGATAAATCCACAGATCGCGTCTATTTCTGTTTTCCGTTCCTCATTGAGATCTTTTAACATAGAGGATTGATTTTCACCCGTAGACTGTGCAATTCGGCAGATTCGTCGCCATTGTTCTTCATGGATAAGTCCCAAAGCTCTTGAACCCTCTTCACACAATAGTTCTGCCAGCTTTCTGATATGGTCATTTTCTAAAATGTGTTTATTTTTCACTCTAAATATTGCTGTTAACGGATTAATCACTGTATTAATAATCAATTTCTCAGAAAGCATGTTCCAGTAATCATCATGAAAGTAAATCGGGAACTTTTCTGATCCAAGAAGATCAACAAGCTGACTTGCAATTTCCTTCCCATGATGATTCGCAAGCCGAATGGAACCCCTTCCCGTGTGAAAGACTTCATATGCGGAGGCTTTCAGTGCTCCGTGCTCAACAATGCCCAGGGCACAATTATTGGGCAAATGCTGAATGAAGGATAAGTGGGTCATTCCATTTTGAATAAATAGCAAATCAGGATTTGAAGGCAGAGTTAAACTTTGCAGGTGATACTGTTTTACAGCCACAATCAAAAGCTCCTGTTCATTCATCTGCTCATTATTAGAATAAGTTTTAATTTTACGCATCATTCTGTCGCAAATGACCCCATTTTCATTCAATGCCCTCTTTTGCTTTTCCGTTCTGACATAGAGGGACACCTTGTGAACAGCCCCTAAATGAGCTGCAAGAAGTAACCCTATAGAACCTCCGCCTATAATTCCTATTCTCACGAGTTTTACACCTCCGTTCTAAAGCCTTTTTTATTATTGTAGCAAAATTCATTTAGATAAGGGAGAAGATTTTTCCATAGGTAATTGTTATTTCATTCTGAATATTTTTATATTATAATGGTATATTAGATAGATATTTGAAAGGGGAATCTGGAATGATGACAAAAATAAAGGTTCAGCCTCTTTTGGTAAATTATAAAACGTTAGAGGAATTCAAACGATTTAAAGAATATGGGAATCAAGAATTAGCTATGTTTGAGGATTTAGAAAGTAACATCGTCGAGAATGACAGTGAGTCACCGTTTTTTGGAATCTATTTTGGAAACGCTTTAGTGGCAAGAATGAGTTTATATCGCGTCTCAAAAAAATACGATTATTATTTCACACCTCCTCAAGACTATTTAGAACTTTGGAAATTGGAAGTTCTCCCGGACTATCGCAATCAGGGATATGGAAAAGCTTTAGTGGATTTCGCTAAAAGCTTCAAGTTACCAATAAAAACAAACCCAAGAATTAACTCACATGGGTTTTGGGAAAGAATGGATTTCCATAAAGCTCATTATGAGGTAGAACGTGACCTGGGCGAAAACCCGCTCATTTGGCTGCCTTCGGGAGTCGAGGAAAGAGATATAAGTGAATAAAATAACACAAGGCCGCTACATTTTATGTGTAGGGCCTTTTTTATTTAAGAAGACGTCTGATAACGATTCTTCACCCAATTCGTCAATTTATCAATCTCAGACCAGGCATCTTCCCATTGTTTGATTTGATTTTTCAAGCGTACATTTTCTTCGCTCAGCTGATACAGCTTAGATTGTAACTCTTCCTGATCATGCTGGGAATGCTGCTTCATCTCTTTTAAAAAGAGTATGGCATCATCAAGAGATATAGATGAGTTTTTTTGCAATGCAGCAGGGTTCACCGTGTTTCGGTAGGAAGTACGCTCCTGCTTAGCTTCACGGATGTCGTTTTGATAATTTTTTCTAACCGTTGCGTTCCACCGGAATCCGCAAGCAGCAGGTGTTCGATTTAATTGTCTCGCAACTTCTTGAAAAGCTTCCAACTGGGTATGGCCTTCTTTAATGTATTGCAAAACAGTGTGTGCTAGTAATTCATCTTCATCTATCTTCCAAGCATCTTGTCTTGGAGCATCCATTCTATCCCTCCTTTATAGTTTGCTTATAGTTATGCAAATGTGGAGGTTGATAGACTATACTTCATTATTTTTTTCGTGATTCCTTGAATCTCCGCAAAGCTTCTTTATGTTCAGACGACTCCCAAAGACGAGCGCAATTCTCAACTTCAAGTTCCATGTCTTCCAATACTTCTTCAATAGATAGTTTGCTTAAGTATTGTTTCTTAAACCATCGTAACTGCTCATTAGATTTGTTCATAATGGAACTAAATATATCTTCATCCTGAAAGTTCTCAGCCTCTATAATTTTATGTAACCAGCCTATGCGAAGTGCTTCCTCCGCTCCATACATAATCGCATCCATCAACCACTGAGAAGCTGCTTCTGGTCTTATACGTCTATATAACAGTTCGCCGCCTCCCCATCCAGGGATAATTCCTAAACTTGCTTGTACGAAGCCGAACTGTGCGTCACACCTCCCATAACGAAAATCACATGCTGTAGCTATCTCACATCCTCCCCCCCGGGCCTGTCCGTTAAGAAGAGCAACAGTCGGCATTGGAAATGTGAACAACTCATACAAAACCTCTTTCATCAGACTCAACTTAACGTAAGCTTCCTGCTCATTTAACCCTCCGTGGAATTCCATCAAATCGCCTCCAGAACAAAAAGCCCGGTGACCGGCTCCCGTTATGACAAGACACTTGACACTCGGATCATTTTTTAACTTTCGGAGCGTTTGTAATAGCTCACGACTCATTTGTTGGGTAACCGCATTCATCTTTTCGCTTCGGTTTAATGTTACCTTAGCCAATCCACTTTTAGTCTGTTCAATTCTAACCTGTTCCATATCCACTTCTTCCTTTCTACTGCTAAGTACTTCTATCGGATGTAAAAAAGGAGCCTGAATGGAATTCAGGCTCCTTTAACACTTAGATTTACTTTGCAATGACTTGCTTTCCATTATACTGTCCACAAGATTTGCAAACATGGTGTGGTTTTGAGTACTCCCCACAGTTCTGACATTCTACCATGCCAGGTACATGTAGTTTTTTGTGAGTACGGCGTTGGTTTTTAACCTTTTTTGAAGTTCTGCGCTTAGGTACTGCCATGTTGTACACCTCCTTTTATTTTACGAGAGGAAATCAGATTGTTTCCTTATTCGTTATTTTCTTTTTCATCTAATAATGATTGCAGTTTAGCCATGCGAGGATCTACTTTGTTTTCCTCCGGTTCTTCTGTAACCACCTGCCACCCTTTTCCTTCAGTTAGAGCTTGAGCGTGTACCTCATCGTCCTTACAAAACACACGAGTTGGAACCTCTAATAGAACATTTTCCTTTATAAAGGGGGTTAAGTCAAGAATTTCTCCACGAACCGGATGAATCTCGCTCTCATCTTCTTCTTTATAGAAGGAAGACACATTAAATTGCTCAAGTCCTTCAATTTGAAAAGGGTAAGGAACATCAACAAGTGTTCTCGCACATGGAAGAATCATTTCACCTTCAGCTGTAAAAGTGACAGTAATGTCGTCACCACGCTTTGTAGCTTGACCTTGCACATGCACATCAGAAATTCTTCGGATGTCGTTGTTCATGTTCTCTAATTCGCGGATATCTACATCTTCTTCAAATTCAAACGGCTGATCACCGGATTGATTAAGTTTTTGTAGAGGAAATTTCATTTTTTCACCTCATGGCAACAAGAGTTATTGTAAAAGGATTTTCGTGTTTTGTCAATATATTTTCTTTACACACACTGACTCACGAATTCCAATACTTATATTTTATATAAAATTGAACAGAATCTCAACTAACTGCTACCATCATGATAAAATATGGAGAACAGTAGTAATTATCATGCCGCTTTTTAATGCGGCAAGGAGGTAACTAAGATGAATGCTTGCGGTATAGTAGTGGAATATAATCCGTTTCACAACGGTCATAAATACCACGTATCAAAAAGCAGAGAACAGTCAGGTGCAGACTGCATGATCGCGGTAATGAGCGGACATTTTCTCCAAAGAGGAGAACCGGCCATAATAGATAAGTGGCACCGTGCAAAAGCTGCTTTACAATCCGGAGTTGATTTGGTTTTAGAACTCCCCTACGTCTACGCGGTACAGCATAGTGACTATTTCAGTAAAGGGGCGGTCCTTTCCCTGTCAGCTTTGGGCATTGATTCGTTATGTTTCGGCAGTGAAAACGGAAAAATCCCTCCGTTTATGAAGGCTTATGATGATTTAAAAGAAAATAAAACCTCCTATGAAGTAAAAATGAGACAAGCTCTGGACCTTGGGCATTCCTATCCTGATGCTGCTCGAATAGCCAACGAGGCGATCGGCATATCGACATCTTCATTCGACTTTTCAGCTCCTAATAATATATTAGGTTTCAGCTATATAAAACAACTTTTGACATACGATGAATCGATCAAGCCTTTGACTATAAAACGTCAGGAAAGTGAATTCCATGATGAACATCTTTCAGGACGGATGGCAAGCGCAACTAGTATTCGTAAAGAGATATTAAAAGAAGGTAGAATTTCTGAACATGCCAGGCAGGCTCTTCCTCAGGAAACCATAGACCAATTAACACTTTATCGCGAAAGAGCGGATTTATGGCATGATTGGAACCTGTATTTCCCCCTGCTCCACTATAAGCTATCTGTTAGCTCTCTTAAAGAACTCCATGCTATTCACGGAGTGGACGAAGGATTGGAATACCGATTGAAAAAAGCCATTAAGACATCGGTCTCTTTTGGCGACTTTATGGAAAAAGTTAAGACGAAGCGATATACGTGGACGAGAATTCAGCGTGTGTGTACACATATTCTTACAAATTTCTCAAAAGAAGAAGCTGACCTATACTTAGATCAGAACACCGTCCCGTATGTACGCGTCCTTGGCATGAACCAGACGGGTCAAGAATACCTTGGTCACCGCAAGAAAAAAATGGAAGTCCCTCTCATTACGCAGCCGCAAAAGGCTAATCACCTTATGCTTGAGATAGAAGAAAGAGCTTCAGCTGCTTACTATAATCCGCTTCCTAATGACCGTAGAAACAATCATTATCATAGGGAATTCGGTGCGCCTGTCCGCATTTAACTTGATTGAATGATGACTTAGCAAAAACCCTTATTGAGAAAAAACACTTTAAAATTAGAAGTGCTCATAAAAATTATTGCTCGTTTTCCATCATCTAGTTTAATCGTTCATATTTTTATAAGCTGCGCACCTTGTGGTAGTTATTAAACTATTTGGCAGGATACTTTAAGACTCAGTTTCGAGATAACCAGGGTTCGTGGCTGTAATGAGAGTCTGGTGTGGTTGGGAAGCTACTCGCTTTCCTGTGGGGTATCTGCTGTTCCTTCATCTTGATGAGTAGAAGGTGGTTTTAGGAATGGACTCGCTTTCCGTGGGAGTGCGGTGAGCTTCCTCAGGCTGTCGCCTTCCGGGATCTCACCATTCACTCTCATCCCACAGGAGTCTCGCCCATTCCTAAAACCACCTAACTTATATTAAGAGACGGAACTAAGAAAAGAGAAGCAAAAAAAATCTCTTGTACCAACGTTTCCGCCGCCCCTCACTATAGATGTGCTTTCTCGAAATCGCCTGGATAAGAACTTTCACACTTATAGTGGGAGCGTTAAACTCCAGTGCTCTGGTTATAGCATTTTAGTTTTAAAACTTCCTGCACTTCGAGGTAGTTCCAAGCGTTTTCTTGCATACAGAAGTCCCGGTGGTTATCACTTAAAACCAGTTATTTTTTATGTGAAGCACCAACTAAGATGTTTCCGTTATCCTCACAAAAGCAAGAAGGTCCGGGAAATTACGAGACTCCTGTGGGAAGAGAGTGCTTGGTGAGACCCCGGAGAGCGAAGCTCGAGGAGGCTCACTGCGCTCCCACGGAAAGGGAGTGATTTCCCGGAGCTCTTACCTCTGTTGAACATAACGGAAACAGTCCAAACATCTCGAAACTGAGTCTTCTGCTATAGGGAGCTTATGTGTAACACTGAAAATTAACAGAGCTTGACATAGAAAAAAGGACTGTCCATGAAGGTCTAATTCTTAGACTTTCAGGACAGCCCTTCAATTTAATTTTCATATCCAATTAACTCGCTTCCATTTCATTAAGATAATCAAGGGCATCTTGAAAATTATCTACCGGAACAATTTCCATCTCAGTTCCTATATCTTCTGCAGCTTCTTTAGCGACCTCGTAATTCGATCCCTCAGCTCCACCTTCGTTAGGAGCAAAAAACACGTCACTTTCCTCTCGATGAGCGGCTACTACTTTTTTATCAATTCCGCCAATCCTGCCAACTCTTCCATCGTAGTCTATTTCGCCTGTACCAGCAATTTGTTTACCTTTCGTTATATCTTCTTCCGTCAAACGGTCGTACATTTCCAGAGAGAACATCAGTCCTGCACTAGGGCCTCCAATTTCTCCGCTTTTAATTTCAGCTTCAGGATTGACTTCAACTGAACGATCTGTAACTAATGAGATGCCAACCCCGACTCTATCTGGTTCATTCGGGAAAGGGGCTACTTCAATTTCTTTGTCTAGTGTTTCATCTTCTCTTTTTATCGACAGGGTTACACTCTCGCCTTCCTCCAGACCTTCCACATAATCAACCAGTTCAGCGGATTCATTTATTTCCTGGTTATTGATACTAACTATTTGATCTCCAGGCTGCAATTCTTCTTCTGCAGGCATCCCCTCGAGCGCATTAACGACGAACACACCCTCATAATCAATTTTAATATCTCGATCGGCTGTTTCATAAGCTACGACCTTGGCCGCTTCCTGTGAAGATTCCATAAGCTGAAGCTGTGCGTGAAAATATTCTTCTTGTGAAATACCCTCAGGTCTTACCTGTTCAATAGGAACGACTTCATAATAGGGTCGTATTTGAGCGATCACCCATTGAAGCGGGGTAGCTTGGCCACCTCTCACTGTAACCAAATGCATATCTCCCTCACTAGGAAATGAACCTTCAATTTCAACGAATGGCTCAAGAGCATCAGCCGTCCCTGGTTTATATATATAGAATGGCAAGCGATATGCACCGATAAAAGCTACAATGAGCACAGCTATTATACCGGTGATTATCATTCTTTTGTTGGACTTCATACTTATGTTGGCTCCTTCCAATCCCTAATCTTATTCAGGATGCTGTCTATCTCATTCTCAGCTGCTTTTTCACCTTCTTTTACGATTTCTTGAAGGTCTGTAAATGCTCGTGAACTGAATTTCGTTACATCAGGTCGAATCATAATATCAGTGAAGGAAGAGCGTCCGGTCACTGATGCTAATTCATCTTGCATAATATCGATGCTTTGTATAATGACATCATAAATCGAGTGAATCGTAGGCTCTGCATCTGTATGAGAACAGTCAACGGCGATGATAATGTCGGCGCCCATGTCTTTTACTACTGAAACAGGGACTCGGTCGATGACCCCACCATCAATATATAGACGTCCGTCAATTTTTTCGGGTACGAAGATGCCAGGAATCGATATACTCGCCCTTACTGCATCACAAGCGGGTCCTTTATGAAAAATTTTCTTTCCACCAGTTGTTAAATCAGTAGCAACAATAGACATAGGAATGGTGAAATCTTCTATAGTTTTCCCAAACGTAAATAAACGGATATACTCTTTAATTCTACGCCCCTGAACAAACCCCATTTTAGGAACGGTAAAATCAAGGTAGTATTTCCGTTTAAATGTGAAGGCTAACTTGTACAAGTCATCGATTTTTTGCCCGGCTGCATACAAGGAGCCTACCAAAGCCCCCATACTGCTTCCCGCAATCATATGTACAGGAACCTGATTTTCATGCAGTACTTTCAGCACACCTAAATGAGCGAATCCACGTGCACCGCCTGACCCAAGAGCCAGTCCGATCTTAGGCTGTTTCAATCCGCATCTCTCCCTGGGTAACAATAAGTCAGTTGACCAGTTAGTAATTTCATGAGCTTTTCCCTTTTATTTTATGGAATATGATCCGCACTTATGAGCGTACTAATAAGTATTCGTTACAAAATCTATCCCTATTTTACTATGGATGATTTTAGAAGTACAGAAATCGAGAAATCTTTGAGGTGATCGTACTGTCGTATTTCAAGACATCATTGTTTACAATTTCATCCCTTTATTTGACCATCTCTCTTATTCAAATGCCAGATGTAGCTTTTGAGGCTAGCACGCGCGGCTTGAACCTCTGGTGGACAATCGTTTTCCCCTCCCTGCTCCCTTTCTTCATAATAGCCGAGCTGTTATTCGGTCTTGGTGTTGTCCATGGAGTAGGGATATTATCTGAAAAAATTATGAAACCTTTGTTTAATGTACCGGGAGCAGGCGGATTTGTCTGGGTGATGGGCATGGCCAGCGGTTATCCTGCTGGAGCTAAATGGACAGTAGAATTGCGTAAAAGAGGACAAGTCACCCAAACCGAAGCTGAACGATTAGTTGCCTTCACTAACGCTTCAAGCCCTTTGTTCATTTTAAGCGCTGTTGCTGTAGGTTTTTTCGGTGACCCGGCGTTAGGGGTGTTTTTAGCCGTGGCACATTACGGTGGAAGTTTAATCGTCGGTATCTGTATGAGATTCTACGGGTTTTCCGACCAAGGTTCTAATGAACGTTCGGCAAATTTTTCATTTAAACAAGCATTTTTAGCGATCCATCTAGCTCGATTGGAAGACAAAAGACCCTTCGGCCAATTATTGGGCGATGCAGTAATTAAATCAGTACAAACCCTTCTTTTAGTGGGTGGATTTATCATATTATTCTCAGTCTTAACCGGTTTATTACAAGGCGGTATTCTTTTTTCTTCCGCCTCTAACATTCTGTCGCTAGTTCAAGTTCCTCCAGATCTTCAAACTCCAATATTGACGGGGATGCTCGAGATGACAAACGGTATTGGGGAAATTACTTCATCAAACGCTTCACTTGTCACGCAACTCTCGATTGTCAGCTTCATGCTAGGGTTTCACGGTTTCTCTATACAGGCTCAAATAGCAAGTATACTTGCCGATACTGATATTAGATTTACACCTTACTTCATAGCTAGAATCATCCACGGTTGTTCAGCTGTCTTGATCATGCTTATGATTTTCAAATGGAGCAGCATGTCCAGCCGGCAAGCTGTCAAAATATTTAATGAACCGTCAATCTATAACTACTCCTACTTTGATTTCATGTTCGTTGTTGGGCCGATACTAACCATGAGCGCTATAGTCCTGGCGTTGATATTAGAAATCAAAAAAATAAAGCAGACCTGAGAGGCTGCTTTATTTTTGATATTTCTTTTTTAAAGCTTCTTCGACAGGAGGAGGCACTAAATCGGAAATATTCGCTCGATATTTAGCCACCTCTTTGACAATACTTGAACTTAGAAAGGAATATTGATTATTTGTCATCATAAAAAATGTTTCAATTTGCTGATTCAATTTTCTGTTCATTGATGTGATTTGCATTTCGTATTCAAAATCACTGACAGCACGCAAACCGCGAATAATAGCCTGAGCATTTTTTTCTTCTGCATAATCCATCAATAATCCATTACATGAATCTACAGAAACGTTATCAAAATATTTAGTAACTTCTCTAAGCAGAGCCACTCTTTCATCTACATCGAATAAAGGAGCTTTACTTTGATTATTGAAAACGGCTACCGTCACGTGGTCAAAAACTTGAGCACCGCGCTGAATTATATCTAAGTGGCCGTAAGTCACTGGATCAAAACTTCCTGGACATATCGCTAACCTTGTCATTTATGGCTAACCTCCTACTGAAAAATGGACACACCTATATTACTCCCATATTTTTCCGATTTCATAAGTTTGAGATGCATGACTTTTTCCGGTACTTCTTCTGAAGCATCATGCTCACAAACGATAATAACATTTTCAGCCAAGAGGTCGTATTGTACAAGCTTCTCTATTAACTCCCTATAAGAGAATTTTTTGTAAGGAGGGTCGAGAAATATGTAATTGAATTTCAAACCTCTTTTGCTTGCTGCCTTCATGGCAACATAAGCATCTGTTTTAAAGACTTCTGCTCTATCTTTCAAACGCAGCATTTCTAAATTCTGATGGATAACCTGTACGGCTTTCTGCTGCTGGTCAATAAAAATGCAGTCATTTACACCACGGCTTAAAGCTTCTATCCCAAGACCACCGCTGCCCGCAAACAAGTCCAAAGCTGATCCTCCATCAAAAAAAGGTCCAATCATCTGGAACAAAGATTCTTTAGCTTTATCTGTTGTCGGTCTTGTCTTATGGTTTGGGACCGGCCTAAGCTGACGCCCTTTGTGCTCACCTGAAATCACTCTCATTGTGGGCCCCCTCTCTACATTCACAATAATCCTACCATAATTCAGCGCCCACTGGAAATTTTTCATTAAGAACAGGAAACAAGTATAAAAAATTCTTTTTTGGTCATAATGTTAACAGAAGCAGCGACTTTTGCTTCTGGAAACGGTGAAGACTTATTTCCCCATAAGTTTTTCGACCGGTTTCTCCTCTCCCTTTGCTTTTTGCTTTACTATTGAAAGCAGAAAGAAGGGCTGTCCATAATGGGACAGCCCTATTTTTTTATCCTTTTTTAAACCTCGTTTTTAACTTATCATTAAAATAGTGGTGGACAAACTATTAAAAATGATAAAGTAACAAAAGATGAAAAAACGGGAGGCTTATTATGAGACAAAAGTTTATTGAATTAGGGGAAGGTTACGCAGATATCTATGAATTGTTAGAATTAGGAGAACAAATGCCCGAACGAATTGATTACGCTATTGCTTTTTATTGTGAAAAATCTAGACAGGCTGTCTCTTCGCTGGCATTCATTATGAAACCGACCTCGCAGCAAAAATTTCAACCTATTTATATATGCCGGGAAGGGATACCAAATCCCCACGAGAAACCAAACAAGCGCTTCGATTTATTTCAAGCTGTGGCTGAAAGTGCTGGGAAGACAGTGACTGAATTCACAGTAAAGCCTTCTACTATGTTTCCGGAAACTGAACTTTATTATAACTATTTAATAGGCATCTTAAGAACAAACCGTATTTTATCTCCACTAAGTTAAAACATAAGCGGCCGTTCTTAAACGGCCGCTTTTCTATATACCCATTTTATAATCGTATTGTTTCGCTTTATCAGGCTTTGCATTTTCGAAGTCTGTCCTAATGTCAGGCTTATGTGAAATAAGAACTTTAGAAACGAATGGAAGCCTTTCCAGTTTGTCCATTTTAAAATCGACTTCGTCCTGATTAACATAAATCAAAGCATACTTATGCTTTTTTGAAGCGTGAATCAAATGCCCTTGTTTCTTGATTTGCCTTATATTTTTCATATGTTGAAAATAAACAATCAGACCTTGTCTTTTTGTTCTCATGACGTTCCCTACTTTTTAAGAGTTTAGACTTAGTTTATCAGAGGATAAGTATTCCATCAATCATACTCATATAAATAAACTACGAGGCACAGCCGCAGCCTCCTCCGCTGCCACATCCGCATCCAGAATCAAATACCATTCCGTTACGAGGTACTTTGATTTGTTCACTCACACTAAAGGCAACACTTTGACTGATTTCATCAAGTAACTTCTGCACTTCTCTTTCTGCTCTCTTATATTGAACGACTTTCTCATGCATATCCATTTCACGTTTCACACTGCGAACGCGCTTCATGATATCATTGTAATCTGGGTGATAACGACCGAATCGTTGAACATCCTCATACTGATCTTTTATATTTTTAAAATTACGGATTAAAGTTTGAGCTTCCTCATCAGTTTCCATATCTAATTTAGCCTGATGGTACTGCGCCATGACTTCTGAATCCATAATCATCTGGCCGATGGTTTCTGAACGGTCTATAAGATCGACAATTTCCATTGTTGCTAACATGGTTTGCGTTCACCTCCACCTTTATCATAACAAAATTCAAGGCAGATTGAAATATACTTCCATCTGCCTCGTTTCTTAATAGTAAGGGTATTCAACTGGGGGTCTTCTCTCTTGTTTATCTTGCTGAACATTTGAAATAATCTGCTGAATCTGGCCTATGGCGCCATTAAGATCATCAATGTGCTTTGAAACATCTTCCCAGTCAATCTCTTGAAGTAAAACACCGAACTGTTTCATCCATTCTTTTTTGGACATTTTCCCTTCACTCTTCACTTCGGGCAGTGTATCCCAAAAAGCATCATCTTCCCCGAGGATCATCCACTTTTCATAATAACTTTGAATCAGCCCGTGATTTTTTCTTAGATGATCTTTAATATGTGGATGCTGCTTAACGAATGCCTTGAATTTCTGAACACTCGGTTGTAAATTGTGTCCACTCATGATTCTCACACCTCACTACTCTTATCTACAATACAGCCTATGCATTTTTTTTCAGTTCGTTCATCACTTGTTAATACAAAAGCTAAGTTTAACTTCAATGTTGATTTTTCATGAAAAGTTATACAACGGTATGGAAGGATAGTTGAAGACTTGGGTTTCGAGTATACAGGGCAAAATAAAAAACGGCCTCCCATAAGGAGACCGTTTTTTATTTTAGTGAAGTTCAGGACGTTCTGAAATTTCTTGCAGTGCAACTCCAGCTGCCTGATCCGATTTTTCTTCAGTCGAAAGATCACCTAGTGAAATTATACCAGTAAGTTTGCCATTTTCCACGACAGGTAGACGGCGCACCTGATGCTCAGCCATCATTTGGCTGGCTTCTTCCAGACTAGCTTCTGGGCTGATATTATAAACTTTGTCACTCATCACTTGTTGAACAGGTGTTGAGTCAGGGCTGTGACCTGCATAACCGCGAACGGCTAAGTCACGATCTGTAACCATTCCCATTATTTGACCATTGTCGTCACAGATAGGGACAGCCCCTACACCCTGCTGTTTCATCATATTAGCTGCGTCATATAAGCTGCTGTTCATCTGACACACCGATAAATCAGTGCTCATGATGTCTCTAACCTTTTTCATGAAAAAATCCTCCTCATTTATTCAAATTTCACTGGTTAGTATCCCCGAATCAGAACGATTAAATCATGCAAACACCATTAATTTATAGTATAATTAAATGGCGCGATACGAGGAATTCTAAAAATTGCTACTTCCTCTGTTTCATATTAAAATGAATGCATATACATAAAATTTGCGAGGTGACAGGAATGAAACTTGAAGGTACTGGGATCGAAGGACTAGTCTGTGATTTAAAGCCTTTGACCCACATTATGGAAAGCAATGGATTTATTTTAGGTGGATCTTGGGACTACGAACGAGTGACTTATGATTATAAGGTAGACTCTCCAGAAAAAAACGTCACGTACTACATTCGAATTCAAGGTTATGCCATAGAAGGGGACGTAGACCGTGGGAACGCTGTCATTCAATTAGTTACCCCTCTGCTAGGAAAACATTATTATCCACACGGTGTTGAGTATGGCGAACAAGAGGAATTCACCTCAAGTTTAATCGAAAGAGCGAATAAAGCCGTTCACAACCTACAAGAAGCTGTAGTTCAGCATCAAAAATCATAGTCATCAGCATACAGAATAAGTCGCACACCTTGTTTGGTGAGCGGCTTTTTTAGAGCAATGTCAACGAATTTATAGAGAGGGGGATTTACAAAAATTGTTCCGCTACCTTAGTAAACGTCAGTGGATACTGATCTTCTTAGCACTTTTATTCATCATAGCGGGTTATTTTATACTTCCCGTATCCGTTCCATTAATCATCGCCTTTATTACTGCATTATTCTTAAACCCAGCAGTCCGCTGGATGCAGTTTAAATTCAGACTTAATCGAAAAATGGCTGCTACTATTGCATTTTTGTTATTTTTAGTGATGATATTTATGCTCGGCGCCTATACGGTTACACGTGCAGTAACTCAAATTGTTGAATTAGCAGATAATACACCGATGTACATCAACCAGATCAACAACGTGCTGCTAAATTGGCAAAATGATATGAACAGCTTTTCACAAAATATGCCCCAGGAATTCGTCGATAAAGTTTCCTTAGAACTTATGAATACAATCGACTCGACAACACAAACGCTGAGCCAGAAGCTGCAGCTCAGCAACATAGCTGCTTTTGCGGCAAAAATTCCAGAATACTTAGTGAGCTTCCTTGTTTATTTAATTGCATTATTTCTTTTTATGCTGGAACTGCCGCGTCTTAAAGATAAAATGCATAGTAATTTCACGGAAGCCACTTCAGAAAAAGTAAAATTTATGAATGCACGTCTTTCTTATGTTGTTTTCGGCTTTTTAAAGGCACAATTTTTAGTAAGCATCATAATATTCTTCGTCTGTCTCATCGGATTATTATTCATATCGCCTGAAGTAGCTATTGTCATGTCTCTGATCGTATGGATTGTTGATTTCATCCCTATCATCGGGTCTATCGTGATTTTAGGGCCGTGGGCACTTTATATGTTCATTACAGGAGATTTTACTATGGGGGGACAATTAGCCGTGCTGGCTATTGTTTTACTGGCTATCCGCAGAACAGTTGAACCGAAAGTCATGGGAAGACATATAGGATTGTCTCCTCTTGCCACGCTCATTGCTATGTATATCGGCCTCAAACTTATAGGAATTTTAGGTTTTATATTGGGGCCTCTACTTGTCATCGCTTTTAATTCAGCTAAAGAAGCAGGGATCATTAAATTGAACTTCAAATTATAATATGAATCGAAAAAACCTTTCTCCATACTTAGAATGGAGAAAGGTTTTTTACATTTCTTGATTAAACTCTGATTTTTTATTGTTTCTCTTTTGTTTCTTCTTCTCAAAAGTGAACATATCACGGTTCATTAGAGTTTGGGAAAAGCCATTATTAATCAAAACCTTTTGAGAGGGAATATTCCGCTTACCGCATTGAGCCTCGATGCTACGTACTTTATCATGTGAGAATCCCCACTCACACATCGCTCTAACAGCTTCTGTAGCGTAGCCCTTGTTTCGCTCATTTTCTACTACATGATACCCCACTTCGATCATCCCATCTTCATCAGGGGGTCCTTTAAACCCTATATCTCCTATCACTAGTTCTTGATCGACATCAATCATAATCCACGGCCCGAAACCCAGTACTTGAGAATCCTTTTCTAAAGCTTCTGCATAGAAAGGCAGCATCGCCTTCAAACCATCGTGCGGCCAGCTTTTATTCCAGGGAAGCTTGTATTTGTAATAAAATCCTAAAGGATTCTTCATTATCGTTTGAGCCAACTCTACTGTTATCGGGACGAATTTAATTCGAGCGGATGAGAATTCCATCTACTTTCTTACTCCCTTTCCTTTATGTAATATACTAGTCATAGTCACCTGTATACCTGTTTCCTATACTTATTAAACAAAATCATAAAAAAAACAGCCAGATGATTCTGACTGTCTAGAAGCCGAAAATAGCTTTAAGCATACTCGTTGTTGTTCCCCCATCATAAATAATGTATAACAGTAAATAAACCATGACGCCTGTAATAGCTGTACAAAACCAAATGACACTAGTGACAGGGCCGATTTTTCTATGTTTAGGGAGCTTCCTTTTTAAAGCCAAATTCAATGTGACTAATCCGAACACTCCGCCCGTGGTAGCCAAAATGATGTGAAAGATTAAAAAGATGGTATAGTAAGTTTTTATTTGGTCGGGACCTCCGAAGCTTGTGTTCCCGACAAAAATTGTACGGCTTACGTATATGATAAAAAAAGTAAGAGCACTGATCGATGCAGCTACCATAGTTCGTTTGTGGGCTTTCCTTTTATCTTTAGCGATAAACACCCAACCGAAAGCTACAAGAATTGCGCTTACTACTATAAAAAATGTACTCAATGTCGGCAATAAAGGCATAGATGTTTTCTCCTCTTTAAAAGCTTACAGAATAAGGAGCCGAAATACGTTTATTAACGAATTATTTCCGACCTAAGATTCTGTTTGAATGTTTGCAGGAAGTGGATCGATCGTGTCTCTTTCTCGATTGAACCATGTAAAGAATATCCGGGCAATCATTACACCGAAAATAATCTCCTGTGTAATTTTCATTATGATTCCACCAAGCTGCTGGTCTTCCACTAAAGGCATAGGAGTAAAATATTCAGGACCACTAAGTGAGCTGGAAATACCATTCAATACATCCGCAGGAACGCATAAACTCATCGCCTGCATCCAGGCGCCAGATTGCGTATACGTTTCATATAAAGGAGTACCAGCAAAAATGATCAAACCGCATGCAGGTGTAATTAATATCCCATTAGCAAATATAAAACCTATCTTTAATATCGGACTTAAGCGATCCATTTCCTTCAATGGTGTGAAAACGGACCACCACATAAAGAATGCCGTAAGTAAAATAAGTGTTGTAATTATGGTATGGGCAGCTTCATTAGACTTTGCGTAATCAAATAATACAGGCATGTGATAAATGGAAAACGCTCCATTAAATACAATCAAAGCTAATAAAGGTTTGGTAACGATACGCAGGAAGCTGCTCAGAATAGGCACGCTAAATACTTTTCTCCAAATCCATACAGGGATACCTTTAATGATCAATATAGGGAAAAGCAGATAGTATAACGCCATTTGCGTCATGTGAGCTGTGAACATGATATGGGACAATAAATCTACAGGCGACCCTTTGATGATATAAAGTAAAAGTAGTCCGGAATAAAACATCAGTTGCTGACCAACGGTAGGACGTTCTTCTCCCTTTTTACGTTTAGGTCCAGTGACATAAAAATAAATAGCAGCTAAAGCTATAATGAATACTAAATAATAAGGACTCCATAATGCACGAAATCCAAAAATTTGAAGTTCTAACCACATTTGTAGCTCACCCCAGTTTCCTATACTTGTTCTACTCTATTCTAACGAATATCAGGATAAAAAACGAGCCTTGCTTAAGACATTTTTCTATTGTTCATAAATTGGACATAAAGTTCTACCTTCTATAAAGGCAAACAAAAAAGACCGGAAATTCCGGTCTTTTTGCTCTCTACCACCAAATGATTGTAGTGAATGTGATTATCGTTAATATAGCAACAGCTAACCCACCATACATCATTACGGCAACCATGTCATGTCCCTTATTTTTCATATGCATGAAATAATAAAGCTGGAAAAGAACTTGAACTACTGCAAGCAGCAGCAAAGTCGGAACTAAAAATACAGAGCCAATATCTAGTAAAACCATTCCGAAAGCAATGAATGTAAAAAGAATCATCAAAGCGAAGCTAATGACTTGCTGCTTCATTTCTTCTTTATGCTGCTTTCGTTCAAATTCGGCTTTCTGCTGAGGTGTTTGTGATTGATTATTCACTATTTAGCCCACCTTTCCCATCAAATAAACGACAGTAAAGATAAATACCCATACAACATCAATAAAGTGCCAGTAAAGACTTGCAATATAAAACTTCGGCGCATTATAAAGGTTCAAGCCCCGTTTTGAGTTACGAATCATTAAAGTTACAATCCAGCATAATCCGAACAATACGTGCCCGCCATGAAAACCAACTAAGGTATAAAAGGCAGAACCAAATGCTGAAGATCTGAATGTAAATTCGTACTCATGTATATAATGCACAAATTCATAAATTTCAAATCCTAAGAAAGCTAACCCTAATGCTACGGTTATACCTAACCAAAGCTGCATCTTTTTGAAATCATGGTTTTTCATATGATACATCGCATAAACACTAGTGAGTGAACTAGTTAATAACAGCATCGTCATAATGAATACTAATTCTAACCCAAAAAGGTTTTCTGGCGTATTCTCACCAGCTGTCGAACGGTTCAAAGCCAGATAAGTACCGAATAAACTGGCGAAAAGTACAGTTTCTCCTCCCAGGAAAAACCAAAAGGCTAAAAATTTATTTTTACCCTCGAGGGTGGCTTTCTCAGGATCATGTGGCATTTGCTTAGGATTGAGTACGTCATCATGACTCATTATTCACCAGCCCCCTTTTCAAGATCTTTTTCAAGCTCTTCTTTATGAATATGATGCCCAAGATCATCTTTCAATGATCGGGTCAGCATAGAACCTAGCGTAAGACCCATACCAAGGAATACGAGGATCAACCAAGCTTTATTATCTACCTGGTAAATAAATCCAAACCCAGCTATAAATAGCCCCAGGGAAATCAGAAACGGTAATATCGATGCGTTAGGCATGTGTATATCACCTAATGGCTCAGCAGGTGTCATACCTTTCTTGCCTTCACTCTTCTCAACCCAAAGTGGATCAAGACCACGTACAAGCGGAGTTTGAGTGAAGTTATAGTGAGGAGGTGGAGATGGAATAGACCATTCCAGAGTACGACCATCCCAGGGATCTCCGCTTACTTTTTTAGCTTTAACACTTGTATAGACGACATTCACTAGGAAAATCACAGTACCGATAGCCATTAAGAAAGCACCGATCGTACTGATCAAGTTTCCTGCTTCAAGCCCCTGACCTTCCAAAAATACCCAATAACGCCGTGGCATTCCCATAAGACCAAGAAAATGTTGTATAAAGAATGTCAGGTGAAAACCGATAAAGAATGGCCAGAAGGCTAATTTTCCTAGCTTTTCATTCAATACTTTTCCAAACATTTTCGGCCACCAGTAGTGAAGGGCTGCAAAAAGACCGAAAACTACTCCGCCTACAATAACATAGTGGAAGTGCCCGACTACAAAGTAAGTATCGTGATACTGGTAATCCGCTGCAGCTGCAGCTAACATTACACCTGTCATACCACCAATAGTAAAGGACGGGATAAAAGCGACAGACCAGAGCATAGCTGCTGTCATCTTAATGTTTCCTCCCCACATGGTGAACATCCAGTTGAATATTTTAATCCCTGTAGGAACCGCGATAGCCATAGTAGCTACGGCGAAAATAGAGTTAGCGATTGGTCCCATACCTACTGTAAACATATGGTGAGCCCATACCATGAACCCAAGAAAACCAATCAATACAGTTGCAAACACCATGGCGGAGTACCCGAATAGTCTCTTCTTAGAAAAAGTTGAGAATATATCACTAAAAGCGCCAAATAAAGGCAGTATGAGAATATATACTTCGGGGTGACCGAATATCCAGAATAGGTGCTCCCAAATAATAGCGTTTCCACCAGCGGCCGTATCAAAAAATACCGATCCAAACATACGGTCGAACATCATTAAGAATAGTCCAACTGTAAGAGCCGGGAACGCAAATAAAATCAAAGCACTAGTTACGAAAACAGCCCACGTAAATAGTGGCATACGCATATAAGTCATACCAGGAGCGCGCATGTTCACGATCGTAACAAGGAAGTTAATCCCTCCGATTAATGTACCGGCACCTGATATCTGAAGGCCCATAACATAATAATCGACGCCGTGACCTGGTGAAACAGTAGATAAAGGCGCGTAGTTTGTCCATCCTGCGTCAGGAGCTCCTCCTGTGAACCAGGAAACATTTAAAATAACGCCGCCGAATAAAAACAACCAGAATCCAAGTGAATTCAAAAATGGAAAAGCTACATCCCGTGCTCCAATTTGTAATGGAACCACGGCATTCATCAAAGCAAATATAAGTGGCATGGCAGCCAGGAATATCATCGTTGTACCATGCATGGTAATCATTTCATTGTACAGACCAGCAGAGATGAAATCATTATCTGGTTTCATTAGCTGTATACGGATTAACATCGCTTCAAGCCCGCCGATTAGGAAGAAGAAACCACCAGCGACCAAATAAAGATGGGCAATCTTTTTATGGTCAACAGTTGTTAAGTAATCCCAAATCATAGCGCCGAGTCCACGATTCTGTGCAAGTGCAGTACTCACGCTTTAACCTCCCTTTAAAACCTCAACATTTATTTATTCTTCTTCAACTTCTGCCTCTGAAGCACTAGCACCTACATCTGAATGGTCCAGTTCTAATAGGTAGTCAGCAATTTGACTCGCCTCATCTTCAGAAACAAGGTTTGCAGGCATTTGGTTTCCTGGTTTGAATTGCTCAGGATTTACGATCCAATCCATTAAATTTTCTTTTGATGGTTCAATGACTCCTGCAATTTTCGTTCGATTAGCAAAGTTAGTCATATTAGGACCTTGTCCTGCTGCCCCGTCTCCGATAGCATGACAGCCCATGCAATTATTTTCATAAAGTTCTTGACCTTCTTGGGCTTCAGCAGTTGCTTCAGGGTCGACATTCTGCATGTCTTCTTTCCACTGATCATAATCTTCCGGGCTTACAGCGATGACGCGAAAGTCCATGAGCGAGTGTGATGGACCGCATAATTCTGCGCAATGTCCCCAGTAGACTCCTTCTTCATAAGCTTCTAAGTACATCGTATTGTCATTGTCCCCAGGGTTGGTATCCATTTTACCAGCAATGGATGGAACCCAGAATGAGTGAATGACATCGCTTGATTTCATATCTAAGTATACTCTTTCACCAGTAGGAATATATAAATCCTGACTAGTAGAAATCTCGTCATCCGGGTAACCGAAATGCCACCAATATTGATTCCCGGTAACTTCAATCGTGGTTACACCTTCGTCACCTTTTGTAGATTCGTCTGCTAAATCAAATGTAGCTTGAACTGTTGGTACAGCTAATACAAGCAGCAAAATAATCGGTATAACTGTCCAAATCACTTCCAAAGCCTTGTTACCTTCAGTTTGTTTAGGTATGAAATCTTCCTGGCCTTTCTTCTGACGATAACGAATAAGTACAAACGTATAGATGGCCATAACGATAATAAATACAAATAGCATTATCGCAATACTGATCATCATAAGATCAAACAATAAATCCGAGCCGTATCCTTTTGGCTTTAGAGCACTAAGATTATCAACACCACAGCCTGTTAATAGAAGGGTTAGTGCACTAAAAATGAAGAATGCCCGAAGCTTTCCCATCCAACCTCTCATTGAGTAATACCTCTCTTTCTTTTTTGGAATTATAACAATATATATAGGAACTAGCTCATAAAAAATATGAGCTAGTTTCTCTAATAAGGGAAAGGCAATGTAACTAACACCATCGTTAAGAACATGATGGTCAAATAATTAAGAGAATAAACAAACATCCACGTTGCCCACTTATAATCATCCTTCATGAAAAAACCAGCAATCCCAAGGATCAGCCATCCAAGAGAAAGGGCAAAAGCTATTGATAGGAATATACTGCCGAGTGAAGCTAAATATATCGGCAATGGAAGCAGGCAAGCTACATATATAACTATCTGTCTTTTAGTCATGCGAAAGCCATGGACAACAGGCAGCATAGGTATCCCTGCCGCTTTATAATCGTCTCTCTTTTTCATAGCTAAAGCCAGAAAGTGTGGTGTCTGCCAGATAAACATTATCAGGAATAAAATGACCGCTTCCAATTGTAAGCCTGGGTCGATTGCTGCCCAGCCTATTAAGGGCGGTACAGCTCCTGAGAAACTTCCAATTACTGTATTAATAGTATACTTCCTCTTTGACCACATCGTATACAGAACAACATAAGTGAACCATCCGAAGGCGCCGAAGAGAGCCGCCGGAATTGTCGTAAAGGATAATATAATAATCCCAAGAACAGAGACAGTTACTCCCATCCATTTAATTACGTTAATTGGTATGGAGCCCGTCACGGTTGGGCGGCTGTCTGTTCGAGCCATCAAATGGTCTATATCTCTATCATACCAGTTATTTAAAATACATCCACCGGCAATTACGAAAGCGGTTCCGAACATTGTCAGTAAGAAGGTTAGCCACTGATCAGTAAAGCTGGCACCTGTAAAATAAACAGCGAGCCAAAAGCCAGTAAAAGTAGTAATTAAATTGGAGTTTATGATCCCGACTTTAATTAAGCTTTTAATGTCAGCTAGAAATGAAGTTTCCCGGACAGTCGATTTGATGACTTGGGGTGCTGGTGATTCAGCTGTTCTAGGATTGTCCATTGAAATATCTTCCCTCCTTCTCCTGCTTCATAGTTTCATCTTTATAAAGCAGTCTTAGTTCCTTGTAAAAAAGTAACATTCTCAAGAAACATCAAAATAATTGTATCATGTAATCAAGTTTCTATCTATTTCTACATTACAATTTTATTTTTTTGTGTCAAAATTGTGAAGGTTGAAGGGATACAGATTTCAAGGTTTTCAATTGAATAGACATCCTGCCGAATCTGTTCATAAATAAAATGAAATAGTGAACTAACGTACTGTCCTTACAAAAATAAAACCCGGCATTTTACGCCAGGTTTCATTATCTCCTAACACTAGACTAGCATTTTTCTCCATTTTAGTTATTCAAACTCTATCAACAAGTCTCCTACATGTATGGCTTCATTATTTTTAATATATATGGCCTTGATTACACCATCAAAAGGTGCTTGAACTGTTGTTTCCATTTTCATCGCTTCCGTGATCATCAAATGATCTCCTTTTTTTACTCTTTCGCCACTTTCGGATAAAACTTTTATAACCGTGCCAGGCATACTTGCTCCAATATGTTTTTCATTCGACTTATCGGCTTGAGGACGCTCCTCAACGGTGGAAGCAACATTTTGGTCTTTTATGACTACTTCCCTCGGCTGCCCGTTCAGTTCAAAATAAACAGTGCGATTTCCGTCTTCCTGGGCTTCACCGATGGAAACGAGCTTGACAATAAGGGTTTTCCCTTGTTCAATTTCCACCTCTATTTCTTCACCCAGTCGCATACCATAGAAAAATGTCGGTGTATCCAAAACGGACATATCCCCATATTGTTCAGTAAACTTTTGGAAATCCATAAAAACTTTAGGATAAAGTGCATGGCTTATTAGATCGAAGCTTGTAATCTGTCTGCCCAGCTTATGAAATAAGGTCCCTTGTAACTCTTTAAAATCGACAGGGTCCAGCAGTTCACCGGGACGCACCTGTAAAGGTTCTCTTCCTCTTAAGATAATGCGCTGCAATTCTGGAGGAAATCCTTCGTGAGCCTGTCCTAAATACCCCTGGAACAACTCTACGACACTGTCAGGAAAAGATAACGAGTCACCACGCTCATATATATCATCTTCGTTCAAATCATTCTGAACCATAAATAAGGCCATATCTCCAACGACTTTCGAAGAAGGTGTGACTTTAACTATATCACCGAACATATCGTTTACACGACGGTACATCCTTTTAACTTCATCCCAGCGAGAAGCGAGACCCACAGCGCGTGCCTGCTGTTGAAGGTTACTATATTGACCGCCTGGCATTTCATGAATGTAAACCTCTGAATGAGGTGCCATCATTCCACTTTCGAAATCTTTATAATTTTTACGAATATCTTCCCAATAAAGCCCTAACTTTTCATATGCGGATATGTCCATTCTCGGTTTGCGTTCATTATATTGCATTGCGTAGTAAAGACTATTAGCACTTGGCTGTGAGGTAAGACCGGCCATTGAACCTGCCGCCACATCGACTACATCCACTCCAGCTTCAATAGCACGAGCATATGTAAATATGCCATTTCCGCTCGTATCATGGGTGTGTAAGTGAATCGGTATGTCAATTGTCTCTTTCAGATGGGAAATAAGCTGATAAGCCGCTTCCGGTTTAAGCAATCCTGCCATATCTTTAATACCTAGAATATGAGCACCCGAGTCTTGTAATTCTTTAGCCAAGCGTTGATAATATTTCAAATCATATTTTGGTCTGGTGGAGTCGAGGATATCGCCGGTATAACATATAGCAGCTTCAGCTACTTTATTATTTTCCCTGACGGCATCAATCGTAAGCTTCATGCCTTCAACCCAATTTAAACTATCGAATATACGGAATACATCGATACCCGCATTCGAGCTTTTTTCGACGAACTCTTTGATCAAGTTATCAGGATAATTCTTATAACCAACAGCGTTTGAAGCCCTTAAGAGCATCTGAAATAAAACATTCGGCGCATCCTTACGCAGTTTAAGAAGTCTTTCCCACGGGTCTTCGTTCAAAAAACGATAAGCGACATCAAAGGTTGCACCGCCCCACATCTCTAAAGAGAAAAGATCTGATAATAATCTAGCGGTAGGTTCTGCAATAGTATGAAGATCTTTTGTCCTTACACGTGTAGCTAGTAATGATTGGTGTGCATCACGAAAAGTTGTATCTGTTAAGAGCACATCCTGCTGGTCGATCAACCAATTGGCTAAACCTTCTGGTCCTTTTTCGTCCAAAATTTGTTTTGTACCCGAGGGCATTTCCTCGAGCGTATTGATATGAGGAACTCTTGGAGAAGGAAGTGTCGGCTTTTTCCTATTACCCTGCCCTTCAAAGCCGTTTATAGTACGATCGGCTATGTAGGACAGCATCTTCGTTCCGCGGTCTTTTCTTTTTGGGAAAACAAACAATTCCGGAGAACGATCGATAAATGTTGTATTATATTCCCCTGTTTTGAACTGCGTATGTTGGATTACGTTCTCTAAAAACGGAATGTTTGTTTTAATTCCTCGAATTCTGAACTCCTTGAGGTTCCTGACCATTTTCTGAGCTGCTTGATCAAAGCTTAAAGCCCAAGTAGAGAGTTTGACGAGGAGGGAATCGTAAAACGGTGAAATGACTGCTCCTTGAAATCCATTTCCTGCGTCTAATCTTACTCCAAATCCTCCGCCTGATCGATAAGCCATTATTTTTCCTGTGTCAGGCATGAAATTATTTAAAGGATCTTCAGTAGTAACTCTTGATTGGATGGCATATCCGTGAGTTTTTATTTCAGCTTGTTTAGGTATCGATAACGGTTTCTCATGAAGGGCATATCCTTCAGCAATCATGATTTGAGATTGAACGATATCAATCCCTGTAATCATTTCAGTGATCGTATGCTCTACTTGCACTCGTGGGTTTACTTCAATGAAGAAAAATTCTTCCCCTGTAACTAGGAATTCTACAGTTCCGGCATTCAGATAATTGATATTTTTCATCAATTGAACAGCCGCAGAGCAAATCTCTTCTCGTAATTCATCAGTTAAAGAAACACTCGGAGCAACTTCGACAACTTTCTGGTGACGACGCTGTACAGAACAGTCGCGTTCGTATAAGTGAACGATATTTCCTTTTGAATCACCGAGGATCTGAACTTCAATGTGCTTCGGTTCTTCGATAAGTTTCTCAACGTACATCTCAGAACTTCCGAAAGCTGCCTTCGCCTCTGACCTTGCCCGATCATAACTATCTTTTAAGGTCTCTTCACTTCTTACAATTCTCATACCGCGACCGCCGCCGCCCATCGCAGCTTTGATCATTAACGGATAACCATGTTGGTTGCCAAAGTCACGGATCTCATTTAAACCGCTTACAGGACCGTCCGTACCAGGTATGACAGGAATGTTAGCTGCCACCGCCTGATCTCTTGCTTTCACTTTATCGCCAAACATATTCAGGTGTTCACTGCTAGGGCCTATAAATATGATTCCCTCTTCTTCACAGCGTCTGGCAAAATTGATATTCTCCGACAGAAATCCATAACCAGGGTGGATCGCATCCACCCCGACACTTTTTGCAATTTCAATAATACCTTCAATATCCAGATAAGCATCAATAGGTTTTTTTCCTTCTCCAACAAGGTATGCCTCATCAGCTTTGTATCTGTGAAATGAGCCTGTATCTTCTTGAGAGTAGACGGCGACTGTACGAATATTTAATTCAGTACACGCACGAAAGACTCGAATGGCGATTTCTCCACGGTTTGCTACAAGAACTTTTTTGATCTGTTTTAATTCTGCCATGATCTCACTCCTTGTTTATCAGCACGATGAACGGGCTCTCTAAGTGGTTCATACGTTTTTTGTTTCTCAGATTCTTTCAATTTTACATTTCTAGCTACATTGTTTAGAACGCCTAATGCCAGCATCATGATAAGCAGCGATGATCCTCCGTAACTGACTAAAGGCAGAGGTACACCAGTGATTGGCAGTAGTCCGCTCATTGCTCCAAGGTTTATTACCGATTGGATAGCAAACATCGAAGAAATACCCAATGCTAATAATGCTCCGAATGGATCTTTACATTTCCACGAAACATACAGCCCTCTTAAAACGATGAGAGAGAGTAGACCAATCGTTATGATCACCCCCAGGAAACCTAGTTCTTCTGCTATGACAGCCATAATGAAGTCAGTATGAGGCTCAGGTAGGTAGCCTAATTTTTGTACTCCTTGACCTAATCCTTCACCTAGAACCCCGCCTGTGCCAATCGCTACATAGGACTGGATCAAGTGATATCCATCTGCGTCAGGAGTACTGAATGGTTCATAAGCTCCTGTGAAACGTTCAACACGTTCATCAGTGATCATTTGTGTCGCTGCCAAAATCAATACTAGCCCTGTAACTGAACTAAGAATTAAAATGTGTTTCCACCTGATTCCTGAACTCATAATTAATAGGCTGGCAATCATACCGATAACTGCAGCCGTACCAATATCAGGCTGTAATACAATAAGCGCAAGCAAAAATCCTGTAACAATTAAAGGAGGAAGTACAGCTTTTGAAAAATTTTCTATATAATCTTGTTTTTTTGCATAAACGGAGGAAAGATATATGATCAGTCCAAGTTTTGCTAATTCTGCAGGTTGAAAATTCATGAAACCTAAATTATACCAGGATTGCGCATTATTTACATTCGTCCCAAAAAAGAATAATCCAACGAGGGACATCACCATGATAAGTACGATTAACTTGGACATTTTTTTGAAATGTCTGTACGGAAAGATTGAGGCTAATATCATCAGTATTATACCGATGAACACCCATTGTAATTGTTTGAATAAATAGTGGCTGCTAGATACATCGTAGCGCACTGGCCCATATACCATGCTGGCGCTGTAAACCATGACTGTCCCAAACGCCACTAAAGCGATCGGAGCAAATAATAAGGTGAAGTCATAGCTCTTTAATCGTTTTATCATAATATTCATCCCTACTATACTTATATTTTCTTGTTGTACATCTCATTTTCCTGCTTTTTTTATGTAAATAGAGAAAATTCGTTTAAAATCAACACATATCCTTACAAAAAAACTCAAATCACAACATAAAATGTCGTAATTTGAGTTTGTCTGTCACGAATTTTGCGCTGCTTCATGTAAGACATTTAGTTGTTTTTCTAAATTATCTAATATCGACTTTCCTTCTTCTTCGCTAATTAAGTCCAATCGAACTGCAAAATGAATTTCTCGTGAGAGCCCGAACATTTGTGTATCTAAAACTTCCTCATATAATGGACATTGAGGCATGGTCAAATTGTCCATTTGAACTTTTATTAGTCGCAGTATTTTATCAGCATCAGCCTTCAGAAGGGCATAGGCCTTTTCCTGGTGATCCACAGCCACATCAGACAACATCAAGATCCCCTCCATTTACAGTCTATCTTCTATTAATAGTATCGTCTTGGACCAAAAAATGCAACAATGGAATTGCAGTATTTTAAAATATCGATAGATCGTAACGATTCGATAAAATCTCCAATAGTTTTGTCCCAACAACACTATTACCCTTCTCATCCAGGGCTGGACCATAGACTGCAATGCCGCCAAAACCATTCAATGATGCCATGACACCGCCAGAAACTCCACTTTTGGCAGGAACTCCTATTTTTATCGCAAAAGCCCCTGAAGCATCATACATTCCGCAAGTGACCATAAACGTTTTACATATTCTTGCAAAATGTTTTGAAATAATTCTTCTCCCGGATTTTATGTCCCTTCCTTCATTCGCGAATAATGCGCCAATCCTTGAGAGTTGCTTGACGTTTACGTCTATTGAACATTGCTTCGTATAAACATCCAACGTCTCTTCCACACTGCCGTTAATTACATCATGCTGCTTTAAATAATATAATAAGGATCGATTTAAATAAGCGGATTGAAACTCTGATGCAGCCACCTCTTCATTCACTCCTATTGAGTGATCATCTGTCATTTCATGTATAAAGCTCAACAGCCTTCCCACTTTCTCAGCGGGGTTGTCTCCGTGAATCATATTGGATACAGCTAAGGCTCCTGCATTGATCATCGGGTTCAGCGGTTTGGAGGGGCGGTACTGTTCTAAACGATATATAGAGTGAAACGGGTCACCAGTAGGCTCCATTCCTACCCTGTTAAAAACATATTCTTCCCCATTGTCCATAAGGGCAAGTGCCAGTGCGATCACTTTTGAAATACTTTGAAGCGTAAAACAGGTTTCCACTTCACCAGCATGAATACAATCATCATCTAAATAATAAATAGCAGCTGACAAATCGTCTGGGTTTTGCTGTGATAATGCCGGGATATAATCAGCCACTTTTCCATCATGTGCATAGGGACGTACGTTGTCCAGCCAGCTTTCCAGTGTATCTTTTGTAATTTTATCTTTCATACAATCTCCTCCTAGTGAAATCGTCTACATTTTTTGCTATGCTTTGAGTGTAGTTATTTAATTGAGAAAGGTGGCTGTTCCATTTGATCGTTCAAATACAAGGGGATGTGAAATTCCCAATAACTTTAGATCCTACTGTATGGATTTTTGATGATAGAAAACGCAGTTACGATGAAATATTCAATCCTACTTCTGTACCAAGTCCTGAAGATAAAGATGAAGAGCTAAAAAAGCAGTCCAAACGATTTGATAGAGAAGTCTATCAACAAAAAATCAATCCACCTGTCAACAGGAGTCTGCACCGGCGAGAAAAAGAGCGCATTTTAGAAGAATCATTCTTGATGCCGATCCAGCCTTTCATCCATACAAGTGAGCCGAAAAGCCACGTCGAAAGTGTAACTCTAATTACTGACTCCGGAGAACATAAACTGGATGCCGACCGATTTGCAGAAGGATTATTCTTATTTTCCAAAGACGGTAAACCTTTAAAGGAAGACGGCCCGGTACATTTATATTTTGCCGATAAAAGTAAAGAACAAACACCCATTAAAGGAATTAAAAGAATCATTTTTCAATAATAATGAGTAAAGGCAGCTTTCAAAGGCTGCCTTTTTGCATAATAATGGCTGGAGCTTCGCACACTATAGAAAAAGAAGCGAGGGTCCCAAATGAAGCCTATCTTAATTATTGGAGGTTTACTCTTTTTAATAGCATGTCAGCAGCAGGAAAGTGATTCCTTGTTACAGGAAAAGTCTAACACCAATACAAATATGCAATATGTAAGCAACTCTGACCCCGTTCCACGGGAAGATAAAACGAATCAAGAAACGGCCCGCCACCTTGCAAAACTTGCTGTCGAGATACCTGATGTACATGACGCAACTGCAGTAGTCATCGGTAAATTTGCTGTGGTCGGCATCGACGTCGACAAAGACCTGGATAGGTCGCGCGTCGGGGTAATTAAATATTCTGTTGCCGAATCTCTCAAAGATGACCCTTACGGAAGAGAAGCCTTAATTGTGGCCGATGCAGATGGTGTTGAACGCATTAGGGATTTAGGTTCTAAAATGGCTGAAGGGCATCCTGTAGAAGCAGTCACCGATGAATTGAGCCAAATCGTGGCAAGATATTTACCCGAAGGTCCTGTCGAACACGAACCTGAAGAAACCGATCAAAACAAAGAAAAAATACCTGAAAATGAAGAGAAAGAAATCGACGAAATCCAAGAGGAACAGTCGACGGACCAATAAAAACTCTCACGCATTCATGCTCATGCGCTCCACATTAAAACAGCTAAACCCCTTGGGATTTAGCTGTTACTTTTTTCAATGATTTCTCTTTCTTTTTCAGTTAAATCATTGTAGTACTGAACTCCAAACTGAGAACCTTCTGAAACCATTTTTGCGTTTTCACTGTCAGCCAATTCAGGGTTTCCAGCTTCTTCTATCGGCATATCTTCCTTTTTAGAGAACTTCCCTTGTATCGACTTAGCTTTATCTACTACTTGCTGCCTCTTAGTTTCATCTTTCAATAAATATGCAGCCACTCCGCTTGTCGCGGCTCCCACTGCTGTAAAAATCCAACGCTTCTTCACACTATCATCCCTTCTGAACACCTTAAAATTTTCTGTATGTAAAGTGTTCCCTTTCGAATTTTATTTAAACCACAAAATGCGAGAGATTCTGAATCATGATATGATGTAAATTAAAGAAAACTTTTATAAGAAAAAATCAATATAAGCAGAGAAATATATATGTTCTATTAAATGAATTCATTTTGAAAGAGGTGACCAAGATGAAAGTGAAATGTGTATTATGTGATTCAATTAATACAATCGACAGCTATTGCTTACAAGCTAAAAGACTCCGGAACCGAAGGATCACAACTTACATGTGTCCTGACTGTCATGAAAGAATAAAAAAGAACACAGAAAAACGAGTAAATTCAGGACACTTCACCTTTAATCGCGAAAGGAAACGTGAGAAGCATCTGCCTTAAATAGAGAATCCCCCTGACATTGTTTTTACAAGCCAGGGGGACTTTTATGACTGATGCTGCTCATTACTGCGTTCTTTATGAAGTCTAAATCGATAAATCCCGAGAATTAATGCAGCTACGACAAGGCTTTCTGCTAAAGGTAAATTTAATCCCAGAATTAAAGTTAAAAGAAACGTACCTATGATGAGAACACTATAGACGACTATATTTTTCATTAAAGGTAATTTCCTCGCGAACCCCAGTTTGAACGTTATGATTGCCAGAATTACTGTGACTAAGTATAAAAAGAAAAATGAACGAAAAAGCAACGCTACTTCACTCTCATCATTCATATTAACTTCACTGCCCATGCCCTTGAAAAAGAAATCTGCTATCGGCCACAAGTCTGTTGGTACTTCTAAAGTCGACATAATTGTCTTGATGCCTCCCTACCCTTCATTACTCTCCATATCATACTAAATCTTAGAATTTTACGCTACCACATTCGCCAGGATAAATTTCAACCGTTTTCATCTATAGTTATTTGTTTTATAATGAATACTGACTTTACTAGGAAAAAAACTTAATAAACACGTCTCTCAAACATTTAGGAGTGGAATGATGAAAAATATTAATTGGAACTCAATACTTCTCGCTTTTTTTGTCATATTATCATTTATATCTGTGGGTTTCGCCCTCGGGCAGAAAGTTTTTTGGCTTGCAGGCGCTTTTCTTTTAATTGGATTTGCATTGATGGGTTATGGGATATCAAAGAAAAAGAGAGAAACTGCTCATTAAAAAACGCGGCTTTCTCTCAGGGTAGTTCTGATACTATGGAGAAAATTCCATAAAGGCTTAATGCTCACAAAGACGCTGGGATATTATCCCAGCGTCTTTGTTCGTAAAATTTCCTTAATAAACTAAAGCTCCTTTTAGTGGAAGACTCAGTTTCGAGACATAATGAGAATCCAGGGGCTCCGGGAAACGGATCGCTTTCCGGGGGGCGGGCGCTGAGCCTCCTCGAGCTTCGCTCTCCGGGGTCTCACCTGTCCCGCTCCTCCCCCAGGAGTCTCACCGTTTCCCTCCGCCCCTTTGCCATATAAGTATCTCGAAACCGCTTCAACAAAAGCAAACAATTCTGTTAGTACGCAGTTTCTCGGTC
>NZ_JAIZEN010000059.1 GCF_024189295.1 Halobacillus sp. A1 | reverse complement strand
GTGTACCGCACCCCAATTATTGGACACACCTTCATCCAAAAATTGGAGGTGCGTCATTTGAAAAAATTAACCCCGGAAGAAAAATTGGTTATCGTCCATAGGTATTTCAATGAACCTGTCAGCTATCGGGAATTAGAAAAAATCACAGGTATAGACAACTCCACCTTGCGCTATTGGGTTAAGTTATATGAGTATCATGGCTGCCAGGCATTCAATCATCCCTATACAAACTATCCACCCGCCTTTAAACTGGAGGTAGTTCAATGTATAGAGGATCGGAATTATTCCATTCGAGAGGCAGCGGCCCTCTTCCACATCCCTCACTTTTCCATGGCACGAAGATGGTTGAATAAATGGCGGGAAGGAGGTCCACTTGCCCTTGAAGATCAAGGAAAGGGGACGTCTATCATGCCAAAAAAGAAAAAGCCCGCCAAGGATCCGTCATTAGCTCACCTGGACCCTGAAACCAGGGAAGAACTGGAGCGACTGAGAATGGAGAATGCTTACTTAAAAAAGTTATCAGCCTTAGTTCAAAAGGACATCGCATCAGCCAAAAACAAAAAGCTCAAGTAATTTATGAACTAAGGCCTACCTTCTCCGTGAATGCATTAGCTGAAATCGCCCAAATTCCTCGCAGTACGTATTATGACATCATAGCCAAGAGGAAGCGACTGGATCCCGACCGTAAATGGAAAAGAAGAATTAGGGTCATTTATAAAGCGCATGACAAACGGTATGGCTATCGTCGTATTTCGGATACCTTAAACGCCAAAGGATATAAGATCAATCATAAGAAAGTCTTGCGCTTGATGCAGGAAATGGGTATTAAGAGCCTGGTGTCTCCCAAACAATATAAGTCGTATAAAGGAAAAGTGGGCGAGACAGCTGACAATCATTTAAACCGTGAATTTACAGCTGACAAACCGAATCAAAAATGGGTAACTGATATTACGGAAATTAAAATTTTGGGCGAAAAGCTCTACCTGTCTCCGATTCTGGATCTTTATAATGGCGAAATCGTAGCCTATAACGTAGCTTCACGCCAGCTTTTTTCCCTTGTGGAAGGAATGTTAGACAAAGCTCTGCCTTTATTACAGCCAGAGGACCAGCTCCTCTTACATTCCGACCAGGGATGGCATTATCAAATGAAACCATATCAAGAGACCTTAAAAGAGCATAACGTGACCCAAAGCATGTCCCGCAAAGGGAACTGCCACGACAACTCTGTAATGGAGAACTTCTTTGGCATCATGAAAAAGGAACTCTTATACTATAAAGACTTTACGAGTGTAGCCCATTTCAAGCAAGAACTCGATGAGTATATAGACTACTACAACAATGAACGAATGAAAGCCCGCCTTAAAACGAGTCCTGTACTTTATCGAAAAAAGCTGGAAGAAGCTGCTTAATAACATAGGCGTGTCCAATTTTCGGGGGTCAGTACA
>NZ_JAIZEN010000058.1 GCF_024189295.1 Halobacillus sp. A1 | reverse complement strand
CCACCTTTAACATAGACGTTCATGCTAATTTTTCGCACCATGACATATGAAAATGGTTCCCTAGCGGGTATTAGTATAGTACAGTCAGCGGCTCCTATCAAAGATCGAGAAGGCGTGATGTCACCGAACTCGCAACATAGACGGATCTTCGGAAGCAAGTGTACCATGGACTGTCGCTCTCTTTTGAGAAGCACGTAGGGTAGATTACACAAGACGCTTCCGAATGGAGTGCTGGCTGTGCACTCTATAAAGGGAGGAGCGAACCTCTATGCATGTTGTAAGCGACCGTGTGTGTGGAATGGATGTGCATAAGAAGAGTATTACCGCATGTCTTTTACTTTTTGATCAGAAGGAAATTCGCACGTTCGGGACCATGACCGATGACTTGCTTGCCTTATCTGATTGGATCCGGATGAATGGCTGCACCCATGTGGCGATGGAAAGCACAGGCATCTACTGGAAGCCGATTTACAACCTTTTAGAACTAGAAGCAAGTTTATCGGTTTATGTCGTCAACGCCCAACATATCAAACAAGTTCCAGGAAGAAAAACCGATGTGAAGGATGCCGAATGGATCGCCGAGCTATTGAAACATGGGTTACTCAAGCCGAGCTTTATCCCGAATCGAGAACAACGGGAGTTACGCGAGCTTGTACGGTACCGTCGCAGTCTGATTGATGAGAGAGCGCGGGAAGCCAATCGAATCCAAAAAGTGTTAGAAGGGGCCAATATTAAGCTTGGTTCCGTAGCTACCAATGTATTAGGAGTTTCCGGTCGGTTGATCCTTCAAGGTTTAATTAGTGGAAATACGAATGCGAAAACTTTAGCCCAACATTCAAAGGGGAGCCTTCGCAAAAAAATTCATCTCTTAGAACGTTCTTTGTATGGCCTAGTGGGACCGCATCAGCGTAAGATGCTTAAAACTCAATTAGACCATATTGAATTCCTAGAAAAACAGATTGAAGACCTGACTCAAGAAATTGACACTCGTATGGCCCCTTTTGAAGAAGACCTCGTTCTTTTAGATTCTATCCCCGGAATCGGCCGAGTAACCGCCCAGCATCTTTTAGCAGAAATAGGACCGGATATGGGGCGATTTGGGGGAGCAGACCGACTGACTTCATGGGCCGGTATGGCACCGGGACAAAACGAGAGCGCAGGTAAAAAACGCAACACACGTACACGAGATGGAAATAAATATCTGCGAAGTGCATTAGTAGAAGCAGCTACCAGCGCCACTCGCAAGAAAGACACTTATCTGTATGCCAAGTACCAAAGACTTAAAATTCGTCGCGGAGCTAAAAAAGCAAGAGTTGCGATTGCCCGCACATTACTCGTAATCATGTATCACTTATTAACAAAAAAGGAAATGTACAAAGAACGAGGGGCCGTCCAGTACAACCAACAAGCATTGGAAGCTAAGAAACAAAAAGCTATAAAAAGTCTCCAACGATTAGGTTTTGTAGTCGACATATCGCCACAGTCGGCTTAGATGAATGGTGAAATCAATATCAGAATGGTTCAGGGATTTTAAAAAAAGTAATAAGATCCCCTTTATTTAGTGCGGCCTTAAAGCAGTATTTATTTTCAGGGTAGCCT
>NZ_JAIZEN010000057.1 GCF_024189295.1 Halobacillus sp. A1 | reverse complement strand
GAATGCCATAACTGGTTCAGCAATTGGAGGCTTCTTGAGTGGCTTCCTATTTGCTCCAAGCATCCAAACCAGAAGAAGCAAAGAATGTTAGAATTTTACTAACATTCTTCTGTTTCAGAATTGCCCCCGATTATGTAATAATTCTTTTGTGAAAATGCCCTTCAATTAAAATTACACAATCACCAATTAACTCTTATTTATATCCCGTGATGTCCATTTCAATTTCTCCACCGCGGGAAGCATTTTGAAATGCTAAAAAAACTATTTTTTTGTAAAATATTCTTCCAATAACAACTCCTTGGTATTTTATGTCTTTTCCCTTTGACTTAAAAATAAATAAAGACCATAATCTGTCCCTACAGAAACATAACCCATTTGTCTTAACATAGCTGTAATATTCCCGCGATGATACGTCCCATGATTTACAACATGTGTCACTAGCTCGGACACACTTGTTTTCATTAAACCACCTGAGGGATTCTCAATTTCAATAGGTTTGTCTACATTCTCCTTTTTACTTAGGAACAACTTGTATCTCTCTGATAACTTTAAAAACATGGCTTCCATTTCATCTATTCCTTTTGACTCTGTTTCTCTTTTTTGTTGAGAAGCCAACTCCAACGCATAGTTCATACTTTTACCAGAAAAAACCTCTATCCATCCAAGATCAGATAGATAAACATGAGCAAATACATTAGATATCGAGGAGAAGACACTTTCAATTTCTTGACGATAAACATCTTTCGGAAGCTCTTTTAGTCGGTTAAAAATTTGTTGGTTTGCCCATTCATTATAGTTATACAACTGTAATCCAAGCTGTGTCATTCAAAAATACTCCCTTTCATGTTTAATACAACTCATATCTAATTATGAACTATACCATTTTGATTACCAATAATTTCAATAAAGAAGTTATCGGATAAATCGCGGCTCCCATTGCCGGCTTTTTCTCCCCCGGTTACGTATTAATTTACCATATATAGAAGCCTCCAACCCCGTGTTTGAAGGACGATTCGTGGTTTTTTTAATACTTGAAGGAGTCGATCCCATTATTATAGAATTGCCCCCATTTCAGGAAGACTTGAAACTGAGATATCTGCTACTGTGGTTTACTCTTTTTCTACAATAACTTTGCTCGCTATCCTATTGTCGATTTCGTTATCTTGCCCTTTGTCGATTACCCATAAATGCACAATTGGATGATCAGTTTGATTTACATATTCATCTAAATCCTTAAATGCTTCCACTTCTCCACTGAACTTAGTCTTATCATCGATCAAAATTTCATATGTTGGATAAGATGCTTCTGGATCTACATCATCTTCTCCTACGATGATACTATTTTCTTTTACTTCAAGAATTGAACCTTGGAAATCGGCATTATAAACATTATCATCTTCGCGTCCGCAAGCTACTATTAACAGCAATAATATGGATAAACTCCCCAATAATTTCTTTTGCATATTTCCCCCTTTTACTATCTCTTCTTCAGGTTACTCTATTGAGCAATCGCCCCAATTACTGGAAGACTTGATTTCGAGATATTTTGTAGGAAATGGTAACTAACGAACCCTTTAGTTAAATAGCACCTTATTTATAAATTCTGTTTTTGCTTCTGTATATCCCTCACGGTCATTA
>NZ_JAIZEN010000055.1 GCF_024189295.1 Halobacillus sp. A1 | reverse complement strand
GAGGCCACTGAAAAAGTCCATGATAAAACTAAACACGCATCCTTTCTTTGAAAATCAAAGAAAGGATGCGTGTTTTCTTGTATAATGAAAGAACTACATAAAAGTGAGGGATTCGATGTTAGACCGACAGTTATCAATGAATTTCAGTCAATTTGAGGGGCTTTACGATATGGTGGTTCCCAAAGACCATCTTCTTCGAAAAATTAATGACATCGTTGATTTTTCTTTCGTGTACGAGGAGCTTGAAAGTAAATACTGTCACACGAACGGTCGAAACGCCATTCATCCCATTCGAATGTTTAAATATCTTCTCCTAAAAACCATTTATAAGATTTCCGATGTCGACTTAGTGGAACGTACACAAGTCGATATGTCCTTCAAATACTTCTTAGAGATGGCCCCTGAAGAGGACGTCATCGACCCAAGTTTATTAGCTCACTTTCGTCGAAAGCGCTTGGATGACGATGATCTTATCGATCTCTTGATTCAGAAAAGCGTTGAAATCGCGATCGAAAAGGAAGTCATTCAATCCAAGTCTGTCATCTTAGACGCAACGCACACTCGATCACGCTATAACCAATCGTCTCCAGAAGAAGTGCTGCGCAATCGCTCAAAATCCGTACGCAAGACGATTTACACTGTAAATGAAGACATGAAAGAGAAGTTCCCAGAGAAGCCCACGGAAGATACACTTGAGGCTGAATTGGATTATTCCCAACGTCTCGTCGAAATTATTGAGAAAGAACCGGCTCTTGTTTCGCTTCCAAAGATTAAAGAACCGTTAAACTTATTGAAGGAAACGATTGAAGACGACCAACTGGAACTTAGGGCATCCGAAGATCCGGATGCCCGTCTTGGTCACAAATCCGCAGATTCCTCGTTCTTTGGATATAAGACTCACCTCGCGCTGTCTCAAGAACGTATCATCACTGCGGCAACCGTAACGACAGGCGAAAAGACAGATGGAAAACAACTTCAGACGTTAGTGGAAAAGAGTCAAGAAGCTGGAATGGAAGTTGAAGAAATCATCGGAGACGCAGCGTATTCGGAAAAGGGAAATATCGCTTATGCCAGAGAGAATAGCATGAGCCTCGTTTCAAAGTTAAACCCGTCTGTATCTCATGGTTCCCGTAAGAAAGAAGATGAATTCGAGTTCAATAAGGATGCCGGGATGTACGTATGTCCAGCTGGGCATATGGCCGTTCGTAAAGCTCGTCAAGGAAAGAAAAATGAGGGAACAAATCAAACGGACACGTACTACTTTGATGTGGAAAAATGTAAGAAATGCCCTCTTCAAGAAGGGTGTTATAAGCCAGGAGCTAAAAGCAAGTCCTACTCGGTTTCCATAAAATCAGAGGAACACCAAAACCAAGTAGCGTTTCAGAACAGTGAATTCTTTAAAGAAAAGGCAAAAGAACGATATAAAATTGAAGCGAAGAATAGTGAGTTGAAGCATAGACACGGATATGAGATTGCCTCATCTTCGGGTCTTAAAGGCATGCGTGTACAAGGGGCGATGGCAATCTTCACCGTCAATATAAAGAGAATAATAAAACTCATGAAGGAATAAGAGGACAAAACCCTCTTACTTACAACCAAAGAAGCCGCGTTGGACGATAAAATAGTCCAACGCGGCTTCCTTTTTTGATATATAACTCAAAAAGTTAGCAGTTCTTCAGTGGCCTC
>NZ_JAIZEN010000054.1 GCF_024189295.1 Halobacillus sp. A1 | reverse complement strand
GAGACTCCCTCCGGAAACATTGATATATCAGGGTTTATAGCTGTCTTTTGTCTTTCAAAAAAAATTTTTTAAGCACTTCCTCTGTTAGATGTATCCTTATCTTTCTATTTTTGGAAGTGTGGTAGACGCGTTGCGTTTCTCGCATGAATCATTTGAGCTGCTTTTCCGTATTCAGCGATGCATTTGGGATCTCTGCTATCTTATGAGGACGGACCCTCCCATGTCTCTTGGCGTCGTACGCCTTCATTCCTTCGTTTGGTCTCATCATAAGGCAGAGGCCGGCTTCTTTCTCCTGTATAGACTCGTGGTCTGTCGTCTCTCTTGGCGCCAGCTTCTCCGTGTCATCTTATGAAAGGGGATGGAAAGAAAGGTCACGCTGCCTGGTTCAGACAGTGAAGGTCCTGTTTCATTCGTTCCTCATCAAAGTAATTCTCGTGTTTGGATAAACCGTGAAAGATCTTTAAAAGCTTTCCGCAAAGGACAACCATCGCTTCTTTTTTCTTCAAAGGATTCACCGGACGATTGATATAGTACTGGTACAATTCATGAAAGGCCTCGTTATTTCTCAGAAGAGGCAGGATCGCTTTAAACAGAAGACTCCTGAGCCGTTTCCTGCCACGTTTCGAAATGATTTTCTGTCCTTTAAACTGACCGGAAGACTGCTCACGCAGTGTTAATCCCGCTAATTTGATAAGTTGACGTGGATTTTTGTACTGCTTGAGTGGGCCGGTTTCGGCGATTAGGTCCATGACAGTGTGTTCACTAATCCCTCGAATAGAGACCAGGTATTCGAAATCTTCGAGCTGTTCCGCTAGTTCTTCCATACGCTGATTGACCTCTTCCAACTGACCTTCAGCTAAAAGAAACTGACTAACCAAGGACTGCATCTCAAGGCGAGCGATCTCTAACCCTTCGGTGAGCCCAATGGATTGCCCTGCGACGGCCTGAGCCTCACGAATCGTTTTCTTCGCCACTCGACACATGCCGCCTTGTTCTCTATACATCCGTGCGAGTTCCTCGACGTCATGACGAAGAAGGTCTTCGGGCAGGGGTGTGTACTTCAGCGTTATACAGGCAAGCTGTTTAAAATCCTTGAATACCAACTTGAATTCAGGGAAGTACTGGTCGAGCCATTGGATCATCTGGTTTTTCATGCGGGCAATGTCTTTCTTTAACCTCCATCGCATGGCGGATCCATTTCGAAGTTCAGCTTGAATTCCCCTTGGAATCCTTGGGTAGAAAAAGCTGCCGGTGACCATCAGTTTCGCAATCAGTCGGGCGTCTTTAGAATCGTTCTTCGTTTGAAGATTGTCATCAAACTCTTGGGTATTCTTCACGTGCATCGGATGGACCTGAACGAAGGGTAAGTCCACTTCGAGTAGAAAGAAAGCCAAGTTCATCCAGTAGTGGCCAGTCGGTTCAAATCCGATCAAGACACGTTTCTTTTCATAAAGCTTAAGCCAGTCTTCAACCTGTCTTTGGAAAGATTCAAATCCTTCACGACTCTGGGTAAATGCGACGGATTTCTTTCGCATTTCACGCCCACGGTCATCCACCGGGCATGCGTAATGCGTCTTTTTAGCGATATCAATGCCAATGACTAATGTATCCTCTGTGATTTGATTTATTCGTTCATTCCGCTTATGATTCAAAGGGAAGTCCTCCTTTTGATGTTTGTATTTGGTTGTACAAATGCATCTTACGGGAGGGCTTCTTTTTATTCAAGAGGTACAAAATTAATCCCACAGGAATCTCCTGTGGGAT
>NZ_JAIZEN010000053.1 GCF_024189295.1 Halobacillus sp. A1 | reverse complement strand
TGTAGACGTCAAGTCGAATTTTACACTTTTTGCTCGTTTCCCTTTTACACTTCTGCTTGAAAAATACTTTTTCGGTTTTTCATCCGATGACTTTCCTCATTCTCTCCACCATGTATGACCTCCACACGATGAAGTAAACGATCTAAAATAGCTGTCGTGATCCCTTGATCGCCAATCAAATTTCCCCATTCATCTGGACTTTTATTGGAAGTTAGGATGATCGAACTTCGTTCGTATAAATGGTTGATCAAATGAAAGAACAGATTTGCCTCTCTCTGATCCATCGCCATATACATCAAATCATCGATAATCACCAGGTCGGCATTTCTCATTCGTTTGAGTTGCACCTTTGATTTATTCAGGTATTCTTCCGTTTTTAAGAGCTGCACAAGCTCACCCATTGTAACGAAATAAACATTGAATCCTTTGGAAACAGCTTCGAGCCCCAGTCCAATTGCGATGTACGTTTTTCCAATGCCAGGTGGCCCAAGAATAATTAAGTTATATTGATGTTCTAGCCAGCTTAACTCTCTAAGTTGTGTTAATTGGCGGGCCGTCAGGACGTTTTGACCTTCTAGTTCAAACTCATCTAGTGACTTCACGAAAGGGAAGCGTGCCCATTTCATTCTCTTTTCCAGGCTTTTAGCTTCACGCTTTGCTAGCTCATATCGCGTAATAGATTCTAAAAATTCTAAGTAAGTCCATGAAGCTTTTTCAGCTTCGCGAAGAAGCTGTGGGAGCTCCTCCGCAGTTTCTGATAATCGTAATTGACGAAATTGATCTTGTAATTCATTCACGGTCTTGTTCATTATGGTCGACCTCCTAAAATGCTGGTATAAGCATTTAAAGAACGGGTAGAGGTCTTAATTTGTGAATGTTTTGCTGGATGGGTATAAAAAGACTTTATCTCTTTTACCGAATCATGAGGCAGTGTATGAATGTGCTGGGCCATATCACGAAAGTCATTCGCACTATACAACTTTTCTCTCATACACTTGGCCAATACGGTATCGATTAAAGCTGGATACTTTTGAACGACCTGATGAATGATCGCAAACTGGTCTCGACGATACCTTGGGTATCTTTGGCTGATCTCATTAAAGAAAGCAAGGGCCTGTGGTTGATCTTTAAAAAAGGAAATCAAACGTCGCTTAAACTCTTCAACCCCTTTGGAGCGATCACGGGTATGATTACGGTTTTGAATGAGCTTCCCTTTTTCTAAACTTATACTATGTTCGGCAATGATTTCACTCTCTGCGTCTTTTCGAACCACGAGCGTCGGTGGCTCTTTACCTGAAACTTCGATCAAAACAAGATTCTCAGCGTTTGTTTGATAAGTTCCAAGTGGGACGGAATAACGATTGGACTTGTACCGGATTGTATTGTCCTTGCTTACACTTCTTGTTATACTTTGATTATTGGTACTTTCATATGAAAGTAAGGAAGAGACTGGCTTTAAGTGTTGCTTTTCGACGAGAAACACTTCAGCTGGTCTTTTTTTTGTTGTCTGATGAACCTGATGGTTCCCTGTACGCTTTAGCCATTGTAACGACCGATGATTCCAATCCTCTATATCGCTGAACACTCGACTGTCTGCGAAGTTGCCTTTAATATACTTCACTACATTTTCAATCATCCCTTTAGACTCCGGATCAGCTCTTCTGCACAAGTGAACTATAAACTTCCGTTCATTCACATAACTTTGAAACTCAGCTGTTAAAAGGAGCTCGCCTGCATTTTCACTAACTGTAATTAAGTGATCCTGATCGTATACGATTTCTTCTGTGCGTCCCCCATAGAATTGAAATGCATTTTCATGACAACGTATCGCATCTCTTGTGGTGAAAGGACGTGTCTGCCATTCCGTATACTTCTGTCTGGAGTGAGCGAGTACAAACGCAATGAAATACAGCTTGATTTCCTTTTTGTTAGTAGTCTTTTGTTTTGTTTCACCCCAGTCTACCTGAAGTTGTTTCCCCATTGGTTGTTCAGGTATGGCTTCGTATTGACGAACCATTACCTTTTTCTTAATCTGGTAGACTTCCCTGACTTCTTTCACATAAGATCTCACCGTACTTCCACCGACCGTTAGGTCGGGGTACCTCTCTAAAAGCCAATCATGTATTTGTGCAGCACTTAAGTGAGGATACTCTTCTAACCAGGCCAGTATCCAGTCTTTGTAGCTGTCTAATTTCTTGCTCCTCCCAAGAGGCTGTTCAGTATAAGCTTTTGCTTCTTCAAATGTCATTTCTAAATATTTATAGACAGTTGGTCTTGAGATCTTAAGCTCCTTAGCAATTTGAGCTACTTTAAACTTCCGTTTATGTAGGTCCTGAATCTTTAAATACAACACTAATTTCTCCTCCAAAATCCCAACCTCCAGTAAAATAACGTCATCAACTATTTTACTAAAAGAATAGGCTGATAGAGCAAAAGTGTAAAATCTATTCAAGCGAAAACTGTCAACTTTATTCTAGCGTTTACA
>NZ_JAIZEN010000052.1 GCF_024189295.1 Halobacillus sp. A1 | reverse complement strand
TGTAAACGCTAAACTAGAGTTAACAGTTTTCAACATTTAACTTTCAACAGATTTCCACAAATAAGATTAAACAGTTCTGGCTATTACTAAAACACTTTCAATATACTTATTTTAGTTAATTGAAAGTGAGGGCTTAGGAGTGGAAAGAAAAATGAACTATCACAAAATTCACCAGTTGAAGAATGAGGGGTTCTCAAATAGCGCAATTGCTAGGAAATTGGCGATCTCTAGAAACACAGTTATTGGTTATTTAGAAATGTCCTTGGAAGAGTTTTCTGATTTTATGTATTCAATTCAAACAAGAGAGAAGAAGTTAGATCCCTATCGGGACCATATTTTGTCTTGGTTGAAAGAACACAATGATCTCAGTAGTGCTCAAGTGTACGATTGGTTACAAGAAAAACTAAGTGTTAAAAATATCACGGAAGGGACCGTCAGGAACTATGTAAATGAGATGAGGGAGGTTTACCACATCCCCAAACAAGTGATTTCCAGAACTTTTGGAGCTGTAGATGAGCTTCCGCCGGGGAAACAAATGCAAGTGGACTTTGGCGAAGTAAAAGTTTTAAATACACAAGATAAATCTATTAAGCTATATTTCGTAGGTTTTATCCTTTCTCATTCAAGGTTTAAGTATATAGAGTGGTTGGATCGTCCTTTTAAAACTACTGATTTAATACACATGCAGGAAAATGCTTTTCGATATTACGGCGGAGTAACCGAAGAAATAGTTTATGATCAAGACAGATTACTTGCCGTCAGTGAAAATGCAGGAGACCTTATAATGACTGAAGCTTTTACAAAGTATCAGCAAACAAGAAAATTTATAGTATATCTATGCAGAAAATCAGATCCTCAATCAAAAGGAAAAGTAGAGCAGTTAGTGAAATACGTGAAACATAATTTCGCAAAGAATCGAACCTTTAGTAACCTTTCAAACTGGCAATCCTCTTGTCTAAAGTGGTTAGAAAGAACAGGAAACTATAAAGTACACCATAATACGAAAAAAAGACCCCTTGAGATGCACGCCCTGGAAAAGCCGCATCTTCAAAAGGTCTCTGGAACTTACATTTTCGAAAATGTATCTATGAATATTATAACAAGAAAGATACATAAGGACAATGTTATTCGATTTGATGGAAATCGCTATAGTGTACCGTTAGGTACCTTCAAAAATGGAGAAGATAATTTAGTCGATGTGTATGTGGAAGGTGACCACCTATATATTCAACAAAGAAAAAGTGGTCCTATAATTGCTAAACACACTCTTTCAAAGGATAAAGGAGTTATCGTGACTCTTCCTGCACATCGGCAGCGTAGTCGTACTACACGCGACAAAATGATCGAGAAGATCTATCAGAATGTTTCTAATCCAACCCTTGTAAGTTGGCTGGTAGAAGAGTTAACTAAACAGTATCCTAGGCATCTAATTGACCAATTAAAAGTAGTTTTAAACGTCACAGAACACCATCCCTTCACTATAGAAGAGGCTATACAGACAATGAAAAGACTTAAAATGAATAGCGCTCACGAATTGAGGGATATTGCTACGTCACTAGAAATAGAAAAAGCAAAAAATTATAAAAATGTAGGTGTGGAGAACGAAAAATACAAGGATTTCGTAGCCCCTGAAAGAAAAGAAGATATCTACCTTCATGTTTTGCAAGGAGGTGGAAAAAAATGAGCGAGTTGTACAATTCATTGCAAGACCAATGTCGAGCCTTACGGCTCGCAGAGACAGCTAAAGAGCTCCCTTTGTTTCTGAGAGAAGCTGAGTCTAAAAATTGGACATACCACGAACTTCTACATGAAATATTCACCTATGAGACTCAATGTCGTGAGCGTAAAAATATAGAGAAATTAATGAAATGGGCAGAGTTTCCTGAACAGTTGACGTTTGAACAATTCGATTTAGAGGAGCAATCAGCTATAGGAGAAAAGCAGCTAAGTGTATTAAAAGAATGTTCTTGGATCGAAGAGTGTTTTACTTTAATTATGATGGGCCCGACTGGAGTAGGAAAAACACATTTATCTACTGCACTAGGTATTCATGCTATTGAGCGTGGATACCAGGTCTCTTTCCTATCTATGGAGCGATTGATTTATATTCTAAAATCAAGAGAGTATATCAACAAATCTAAGACGAGATATAAGCGCGTAACTAGCTCGGATTTAGTGATTATAGATGATGTAATGTACATGGCATACGAACCTCAGGATGCTCATCTGTTCTTCCAATTTATATACGATATGTATGACAAAACAGCTTTCATTTTAACATCTAATAAAGGTCCAAATGAATGGGGAAAATTCTTAGGTGATAAGACCTTAACTACAGCTATACTAGACCGATTGCTGCACCGAAGTGAGATTTTGACATTTAGCGAGAAGCAGAACAGTATTCGGATGAAATACCGAAAGGTGTTATTTGAAGAATTAAGTGTTGAATCTTAATTAACGAAAACTGTTGAATTCCATTTGTTGAAAACTGTTAATTTCTACTTGACGGTTACA
>NZ_JAIZEN010000051.1 GCF_024189295.1 Halobacillus sp. A1 | reverse complement strand
TGTGACCGTCAAGTAGAAAGACACAGTTTTTGCTTATTAATTTGAAACACTTTCTTGGCCAAATATCGTTGTTCGATTTTTCATTCTATAGCTATCTCCATTTAGGTGAACGATCTCGACTCGATGCAATATTCGATCCAGAATTGCTGTCGTAATAGCTGGATCACCTAAAAGCTCTCCCCATTCTTTAGGAGCCTTATTTGAAGTCAATATAATAGAAGCTTGATCATGAAGCTCATTGATTAAATGAAAGAATATATTTGCTTCTTGCTGGTCCATAGCCATGAACATCAAATCATCGATGATGATTAAATCTGCATCTCGAATACGTTTCAAACGAACTCTAGACTTGGTCGCTATTTCTTCCGTTTTCAACGCATGAACCAAATCCCCCATTGATATGAATATCACCTTATATCCCAGTGAGATCGCTTGAATACCTAATCCAATGGCCAGGTGTGTTTTTCCGACACCTGGAGGACCAAGTAAGACTAAATTGTATATTTGCTCTAGCCAATTCAAGTCTGAAAGCTGGTTAAGTTGTTTTTTACTTAGAGATTGTTGCTCAGTTACATCAAATTCTTGAAGCGTCTTATGGCTAGGGAATGTAGCCCACTTTAAACGTTTTTCCATTTGTTTTTGTTCTCTTTGTTTTTGCTCATTTAACATAACTGACCATAAGAATTGTGTATAAGATACATCTTGCTTTTCGGCTTGATTGATTATGTCCATGACGTTATGAGACGTTTCGACGAAACGCAAAGAGCGCATCAATGCTTGTAACTCTTTGGGTTGGCTCATGACAGTTCACCTTCCAGTATGGCGTAATATTGATCCATGTCCCGTTTCTGTGAGCTTGTCGTCATGACCCAATGATGTTCCTTGGAAGGAGAGGAAAGATTTCCACCTTCTTGATTCGTCGTTGTATCAGGTATCAAGCGTTGGCGTTTGATATAGTCAACGACATCGCTGAAATCTGTCGCACTAAAGAGTTTACGCTTCACACATTCCTCAAGGGCTTGGTCAAGGATATCCCTGGTGGTGGCTTTAGCTACCTTTGAGACTATTTGTAATTGGTCACGTATATACCTTGGGTAGTTCTCTCTCAATTGCGACAAATATGTTTCAGCTAACGCTTCATTTTTGAAGCATCTACTAACGGATTCTAAGAATGCATCAATCCCTTTTGTGCGATCTCGCGTATGCGTTCGCTCCTGTACTAATTTCCCTTTTTCTATGGACAACTTGTGCTTAGCTAATAGTTCACCATCTGGGCAACAGATGATTAACACTTGCTCATCCGTTAAGGTAAGAAAGACTTCATCATACTTGTGAAAACTCCCTAAAGGGAGTGAATATCGGTTGGACAAATACCTTATGGTATTGTCCTTTCTGATGGACCTTGCTATACTAGTATTAACGTTATATGGAACAATTTCTTTGTTCGGGATCGGTCTTAAGTGTTCTTTTTCTAGGGAGAACACCTCGGCTGGTCTTTTTTTTATGGTATTATGCAGCCTGGCATTGCCTGTTCGGTTCAACCAATTTATAGATTGCTCATTCCACTTATCAAGGGTATGAAAGACTCTATGTTTACCAAAGTTCTTCTTGATAAACCCCACGACATTTTCAATTTTCCCTTTGCTTTCTGGATCTGCTTTTCGACATACATGTAAGTTCAGCTTCATCGTTTCCTTATACGATTGGAACTCTTCCGTTAGGATTAAATCCCCACCATTTTCACTAACCACTATGAGATTATCTTGATCATACACTAACTCATCAGGAACACCTTCAAACCACTTAAATGCCAATTCATGGGCATATATCACATCCTTCGTCGTAAAATGTCTATCTAACCAATACATATATTTGTAACGGGAATGCGACAAGACAAACGCTATAAAATAAAGCTTGATATGTCCACCTCTTGCCTTTTCATAGGAGGCTTGTCCAAAGTCAATTTGAACTTGATGTCCCATAGGGCCTTCAGGGACTGCTTCGTAAGACCTTTTCGTCGTTTCTTTTGGTATATCGTAATCTTTCCTTAATGCTTGTACATAAGATCGGACAGTACTTTCGCCCACATGTAGAGAAGGGTACTTCTCTACTAACCAGTCTGAAACTTGAGATGCACTCATATCAGGATGCTTTCTGAGCCAATTCAAAATGAGTGTCTTGTTTGGATCTAACTTCTTTTGCCTTGTAAGAAGGGACTCCGTCCATTCTCCCATATCTTTCGGTTGTCTCTTGATATAACGATATAATGTTGATCTGGAAACACCTAATTTTTCGGCTGTCTTTGATTTGCTAAACCCTTGTTTTAATAATTGATTAATTTCCATATACACTTTCCACTTATCCACCTTCCGACCTCCAACACATTTCGACATTTATATCTATCATACATGAAGGAGGTGTACATTTTTGGCATTGTTTTCTGGGGGAGGCCCCGGGGCCTCCCCCAGAAAACAATCATTACTATGGCCTCAAAGTGTATTATCTTATCTAGCAAGAACTGTCTCATTTAGTCTAGCAGTCACA
>NZ_JAIZEN010000050.1 GCF_024189295.1 Halobacillus sp. A1 | reverse complement strand
AAATTTTATTATACAAGAGGTTAATTATTTAGTAGGGTGGCTTTTATCCCTGCATTTACCGGCTCTATCGTCCGCACTGAGTGGCTCAAAACTCCGCACAGATGGCTCAATTCGTATGCAATAATCAATAAACTATACACATATAAAAATACATCTTTAAAATATGTATTATAAATATCCTCAAGCTGTGTCACCATCTCACCTCCTTATACATAAGACGCGATAAACTCAAATATCTTACAAAAATATAAAAAAAACCGAACAAAGTACGCCCGGTCCTTTTCTCTTCTAACATAATTATTGGGTACTGTAATCGATACTTCTTCCCATGTATCCCTTTATAAAATTCAGGGACCATTTCTCCTCAGCATTGTTCATAAGGAAATAGGTTTAGTTTAAGTGAAATATATACAATCTTTTACACTAACTAATATCTTATTACCAAGCGATTTTCGAAGTATCTAAATGGCTTACTAGCCCAAGTGCCACTAGCATTGACAAGTGTCATAATTAATTGGTTATAAATAGCAAGCTTTCTATGATTTCATCACTTCCTGGAGATTCTTCTTTAATCATTTCAGTTTATTTTATATAAATGGAAGTAAATATCTTATTGTACAAGTAGATAATGTAGTGGTGGACGATTGACAAAGTGTTTCTCCACAAACTTCCATACTTTCACCCGTTCATATTAAGATTCCCCAAAGTACACTTAACCTTGGAAGGTATATGGAGCAGACGATTCAAGCAAACTTTCTACACCAGCAGCATGGTAAGGCATTAGTTGGTTTGCGGTATTTATATCCAGCCACTTAATATCATCTATCTCATCTTTATGTATTATTTGTATAACACCTTCTACAATTTTCGCTTTGTACGTAATGAATAGAGCATGATGGCCCTTACTTTCAAAAAACGCTTCATTTACTGCGACTATGTTTTCAGTTTTTATTGTTAAATTTGTTTCTTCCTTACTCTCTCGCATTGCTGCTTGTTCGAATGTTTCACCTCTTTCAACCGCACCGCCTGGAAGAGACCAACCACTATCTTTATTCTTCACCATCAAAACTTTCTGTGCAATTTCATTAAAGATAAAGGCGTAAGCTACGTCAACTCGTTTCACTTTAAATCACTCCAATACATTTGTTTCCGGCTAATAAATTTTGTTTTTATTCAGCAAACGCCACAGTTAAAGGAAGACTTGAATTCGAGATAAAATAATTAACTTTTCTCCGTCTTACTATAAAATTTAGCCCATAGATAAAAGATAATCACAGTTACTATTGGAAGAAAAGATGGTATCCATTGATAGTGGTTAGGTAAGGTGAAAAATAAAATTATCGTTAATAACCATACCGGAATAACCCAAATAAAAAACATTCTAACTATTTTATTTCTAAAACTAAGCTCAAACTCCATCATTCATCCCCCTTTTTTATACAGGTTCTTGGACAACGTTATTTTATATTATCTCTTGAAACTAAGTCTTCAACTATCCTGCTTTGATAGTAAAAAAAGCGATTGTTCTTATTGAGCAATCGCCCCCTATACATTAAGACTTGAAACCGAGATTAATTAAACAAATGGGCTAACTTTATGTAAAAATTATTCTTTATTTTTCTTCCGTGAAGAGTAAATTTGTAAGTACCAAAATAAGGTAGCTATAACAACCGCACTTATCTGTTCTGCTAAACTATAATCAAAAATTGGTCCCAACACTAAAATTGCCCCGGTAAGAAAAATAGGCGGTCCTATTATTTTTAATATAGTCAACATATTATCCTTCCTCACATCATCTTTACAAGTCTTCAATAAACTACCCTAACCAGTAAAAAGATAGCGATTTTATTATTTAAGAATCGCCCCCATTAGCTTATTAAGAATTGCAGCTAGTGTCTATTGTATGCTTGCTCTCTCACCATTTTGTTTATATCGCTCTTATAAGGTTCTACTTTGTATAACCAATCTAAAATATTATCTATGTCTGTAACATTTGTTGCAATAATTGATTGATAATTATTATTGTAAGCTCCTTCATATTTATTTAAAATTTCTGCCACTAACTCAATAAGAAATCTTAAATCACTTATTGTTATTGGAAATTCTCCCCCTAAAATGTTTCGATCCTCGAAGTATTTTTTATCTGCATGTGCAAAGCTTCCATCTCTCCAAGCAAATACTCTATTCAATAAAGGTTCTTGGTTTGTTAATTGTACCAATTGATATTCAAATAGTTGTTCTGTTATTTCGTCTGATGTTTTACCCTTTTCTTTAGCTGGTTTATTGAAAATAACTTGGTAATTTGCACTAATGAAATTTAGAAAATTAAAGATAGTTCTTCCTTTTCGGTTTCTTTTCTCATAGATTTTAGCAATGCCTATAATAACACTGGATAATAATGATTCTTGGACAAGCTGGAAAAAAGCAGGTGACTTATTCAATATTTCTAAACGGTCATTTCTTCTTTTTCTTATATGTACGTATAGTTCAAGAAAAGAATTAAGTGTAATTATTTCTTGAAATAATGCTTCTTTATATGCTTCAAAGTGTTTTATGATAGTATTTGCAGAATGCAAATTATCACCTTCCCATCGTTTGTAGTACCTTACTTAATCTACGAAACAATAATGATATAGTTTCAATTAACGATCATTATCTCGAAACTGAGTCTTCAACTAACCTGCCCAAAACATTAAGAAGAGGGCAATTCTTCTTTTTCATAATTGCCCCAATTACTGGAAGACTTGATTTCGAGATATTTTGTAGGAAATGGTAACTAACGAACCCTTTAGTTAAATAGCACCTTATTTATAAATTCTGTTTTTGCTTCTGTATATCCCTCACGGTCATTA
>NZ_JAIZEN010000004.1 GCF_024189295.1 Halobacillus sp. A1 | reverse complement strand
CGCTTATGATTCAAAGGGAAGTCCTCCTTTTGATGTTTGTATTTGGTTGTACAAATGCATCTTACGGGAGGGCTTCTTTTTATTCAAGAGGTACAAAATTAATCCCACAGGAATCTCCTGTGGGATGTCCATGATCGGTGAGCTCCCGGAAGGCGAACCCTGAGGAAGCTCACCACATGCCCACGGAAAGCGATCCGTTTTCCCATCCGCCATCTACTCATTCAAAAGTCTCGAAACGGTTCTCACTCAAAACCAGCTCCTTTTCACGTAAAGTTCTCCATGAGACGTTCCAACTATCATTACAAGAATAATTTTTAAACTCGATTCTGAGCATTAAATATAACTGAGCCGATTCAGAGATTCCACAAAGTCTAAAAAAAAACGAGGCTGCCCCTAATAGTCGTTTCTTAGACCTTAGGGACAGCCCCGTTCTCATTTGCCGCTCATTGTTCTAATAATGTAACGCTCACTTTGACGTCAGAGCGTTGATTGCCGCCGCGATACACACCTTGTAAAGGGCTAACGTCAGCATAATCTCTTCCCGTACCTATTCGAATGTGGTGTTCTAAAGCTTCCACATTGTTCGTCGGGTCAAGTCCTACCCAGCCAATACCGGGCACCATGACTTCTACCCAGGCGTGTGTCGCACCATCACCAATCAGCGCTGAATCTTCTCCTACATACAAATACCCGCTCACATAACGGGCAGGGACCCCTTTGGCTCTTAAAGCACCCAGCATAATGTGGGCGTAATCCTGGCAAACCCCAGCCTTTAACGGCCACGATTCAAACGCTTTCGTACCTACCTGGGTCGCCATGCCATCATATATAATAGAGCGATGCAGATACCCCATCAAGTTAATAGAAAACTGGATCGGATCGTCCGCCTCTCCTATTTCCTCAACGATCTCATCTACTTGTTCCTTAAACAGAAACGTGTAGGCCGTATCATTTAAGTAAGGAAGGTAATGTTCACGGAAAAGCTCTGAATGAAAAATATTACGCATTCCATCTGTATACTGCAGTAAGTGAAGAAACGGGCTTTTTTGTATACTTACAGTCGAAATGGTTTTTACGGTAAGTTCTTTATGTTTATGAGCAATAAAAAACGTTTCTACATGATTACCCCAAATATCAGTATGCTCTTTTATTAAAGAGGCGGGAGTGATTTCCGTCCGGTAAGACAATAATCGCTGACACTCATCGGTACGCGGCTTCAATCGGACGGTATTCATACTTTGATCGACATCGTTATCATAGTAGAAAGAATTTGTATGCTCAACCTGGTACTTCATAATACTTCTCTCCTTCTTACCCTTTCAATGGTTGGCGTGAACAGGCTCAACTAAATAATAGGTTTCAGAGAACGTGCGGCTTACCTGATGGCACGAGTTTTGGAAGTGGTCTAAAAATTCCATTAGTTCTTCCATTGTCATTTCTGAAATATCAGTCTGCCTGATTTCATTCTGAATACCTGTCAAGAGTTCAAAGAGATCCTCAGAGTAATGAGAAATCTTGCCTGATTCCAGTTTATGTGTCGCCCTCATGATATGATCCACACAATATTGAATAGATCTCGGGAATTGCTCATTCTCGATAAGGAAGGTAAGGACATCTTTTGGATCCATTGTTGGCGGGTGTTCCTTTATATAAGAATCGTATCCATTTACGATTTGCAAAGCAGTCAGCCAATAATAATAATTCTCTGTATCCGAGCTGTCTCTTAACGTTTTTTCACAGACTACATTCAAAATCCTCGCTGTTTTTTCAGCACGTTCAATCCACTTCCCAATCTTTATGAACGCGTAAGGAATCCCTCGGGTCATCGTCGATTCGATAATGCCCTGGGCCGTCATGGACATTTGGATGATATCTTTAAGATAGGCTTGAGTAGATTGAGTTGTCATTGCCTGATCCTGCTGTGTTTTTTCGTCCAGGTAGAACCTGTTAATAAGCTGCCATAGTTCGTCCGGAATACTATCGCGAGTAGCTTTCGCATTCTCACGAGCATATATCATACTGTTTTGCAGAGAATTGTAATTCATTGGGCTCAACGTAATATATTGTATCACGGTTTCACGATCCATCCTCGCATAACGCTCGTAATACTCTTCTTTGGAAGCACAGATATCCAAAATTTCTTCCCAGTCCCGGTCCATAACCTGTTGGTCGGATGCCTCCAGCATATGGATAAGCTGTGTACTCAGGATTCTGGCATTGTTCTCCGAACGCTCGATATTCCGGGCCATCCAGTATAAGGAATCTGCTACTCGACTAAGCATGATTCATCCCTCCTCCAGCTAATACCCATGTATCTTTTCCGCCGCCGCCCTGGGAAGAGTTTACTACGAGCGAGCCTTTCTTCAAGGCTACTCGTGACAAGCCTCCGGGCAGCACATGAGAAGTAGCACCATTCATGACAAATACCCTTAAATCTACGTGACACGGATAAAACTCATCATTCTGGAATGCCGGCGCCCTTGATAGTTTAATTGTAGGTTGAGCGATGTACTGACTAGGTGTTTCAATGATCTTTCTGCGGAAGGCGCTTCTTTCCTCTTCCGTAGAATGTGGACCGATCAGCATATCATATCCGCCCGAAGCTCCTACATTTTTGACGACAAGGTCTTCCAGATTTTCCAGAACATATTCCAGCTGCTCTGGATCTCTTAAGAAATATGTTTCTACATTTTTGATAATCGGATCTTCATCTAAGTAATAACGGATCATATCAGGCACATAAGCATACATGGCTTTATCATCAGCCACACCGTTCCCTATTCCATTTAAAATAGCTACGTTGCCCTTACGATATGCTCTCAACAGTCCGGTGACTCCCAATGCTGAATCCGGTCTGAACGCTTCTGGATCCAAAAAGTCATCATCAATTCTCCGATATATGATATCCACTCTTTTCAGACCACGGATGGTCTTCATATAAACGATATCGTCCTTGACGATCAAGTCTCGTCCTTCCACGAGTTCGATCCCCATTTGCTGGGCAAGAAATACATGATCATAGTAAGCGGAGTTGTACATCCCCGGAGTAAGAAGAACAGCGCAGGGTTCGGCCAAGGTGTTCTTAGGTGCATGGCTGATCAGCGCACCGTGAAGCTCTTTGAATTGATGTTCAAGTGTTCGAATGGAATGTTTAAAAAACAGTTCCGGGTAAACCTGGCGCATGACATAACGATTTTGAAATACGTAAGACATGCCTGAAGGATTCCGTAAGTTATCTTCTAACACGCGATATTCTCCATGCTCATCTCTTATCAAATCGATTCCCGCTAGAAATATGTGGTTTCTTAAAGGGATTTCAAGACCCGTCACCTGTTTTTCATAGTAATTTGGATTATCCCGGATCAAGTCTTCAGGTACGATTCCATCCTTCACAATCTCCTGCCCATTATAAATATCATCCAAAAAGTAATTGAGTGCCTTCATGCGCTGCTTCATGCCTCTCTCGATTTTAGCCCATTGCTCTTCAGGGATAATGATCGGAACGAAATCGAAAGGCATGGTACGTTCAGTACCGCCAGCATCATTATAGACTGTAAACGTTATTCCCTGCCGCAGGAAACTCAATTGAGCGGTTTCATGCTTTTCCCGAAGTTCCTCATCTGATAATTGCCTAATTAAGTCGTAAAAAGATTCGTAATGATTCTTAGGCTGTCCATCCTCATTCATCATTTCGTCATAAAATGACCCGACCTGATATTTATTTAACATACGTGTGCCTCCCCCTCGTGAGTGTATGTAGAAAACTATACCCTATTCAAGGGAGTAATAGTCGAAAAATTTAAAAATTTATTCACCGTATTATGGAAAAAGATATAAAAAACCCTGAGCGGTGGAACGCTCAGGGTTGCTCATCACTTCATTTTAAGGTTTAATATTAATAACGATTTTCCCGGTTGCATGATGTGTTTCACTAAGTTCATGAGCCTCTCTCAGGCCTTTTTCGCTTAAATCGAATTCATGGCCTACTTTAGATACCATTTCTCCCTTAACCATCAAGTTGGCTAATTGAGCCAGCTTCTCTCCATCCGGCTCCAACCATACAAAACCAGCCTTCACTTCATGTTTATCCGCCACTTTTTCATCAGGCGGCTGGACAATTGAGGCTAAACGCCCGCCTTTCTTAAGAACGCTGAAGCTTTTCTCCTGAATTTCTCCTCCAAGAGTATCAATAACAATATCGAACTCACTTAAAACATCAGCGAAATCTTCCTCTTGATAGTTGATAAAACGGTCTACCCCAAGCTGTGTTACCCACTGCTCGTTTTTCCCGCTGGCTGTAGCAGCCACATACGCGCCAAATGATTTAGCGATCTGAATAGCGTAATGGCCGACTCCGCCAGATCCAGCGTGTACAAGCACCTTGTCTCCTTCTTTTATTTCAGCAAAATCAACTAGACATTGTCTTGCTGTCAAACCCGCAAGTGGCACAGCAGCTGCTTCTTTATAGGAAATGGATTCCGGCAGATGAGATAATACATGCTCATCTACAGCCGCATATTCAGCATATGTGCCGAAGCGGGACAGCTCCGGACGCGCAAACACGCGATCCCCTTCTTTAAACTTCTGCACATTGGATCCTGCTTTCTTAACGACTCCAGCCGCATCCCATCCAAGCGTTATTGGAAAATCAAAGTCGAGCATTTCTTTCAAGTACCCTTGTCGAAGCTTCCAGTCTATCGGATTAATCGATGTAGCATGAAGCTCGACTAAAACTTGATTTTCTTCTATTTCAGGGAGGGATACCTCTTTTTCTACTAATTGTTCTTTATCACCGTATTGTTCTATGACTATTGCTTTGATAGTAAACACTCCTCATTATAAATCTCTTCATATTTTTCCCCTATCCAATCATTTAAAACATGATAAGATAGGGAAAGCATTTGTAAAGGATGATCCAAACATGATAGAACAAGCTCAAAATCTGCTTCAAGAATATTATGGATTCGCTTCTTTTCGTCCTGGACAACAAGAAGCCATCCAACACGTTCTTGACCAAAAAAATACGTTAGCCGTCATGCCGACTGGCGGCGGTAAATCATTATGTTATCAAATCCCAGGTCTCACTTTAGAGGGGACAGCTATTATTATTTCACCCCTCATTTCCTTAATGAAGGATCAGGTAGATGCACTCACCTCTTATGGTATTGCAGCTACTTATATAAACAGCTCCCTGACTTTCGAGGAGCAAAGAGAGCGAATAAACGATATGGAACAGGGGCGCTATAAGTTCGTTTATGTAGCTCCTGAAAGATTTGATTCGGGATCTTTTCTTAAAACGTTAAGACACATCAACCTTTCACTCATCGCCTTTGATGAAGCTCATTGTATCTCTCAGTGGGGGCACGACTTCCGCCCCAGCTACCGTTCTATTGTTCAAACGCTTGACCAAATCCCTAACCTCCCCGTGGTAATGGGGTTGACTGCTACAGCTACTCAAGAGGTTATCCGCGATATTAAACAATTGATTCATGTAGCCGACGACTCTGTGGTCAATACCGGATTTTCGCGTGAGAACCTTTCTTTCCGCCTTATAAAAGGTCGTGACAAGCGTGAATTCCTCGTTGAATACTTGAAACAACGTCCCCAGGAAGCAGGCATCATCTACACCGCTACGAGAAAGGATGCCGATCAGCTTCAGAACTTTTTTGAGAAAAAGGGATATTCAATCGGCAAATATCATGCGGGAATGAGTGAGCAGCAGCGAAAAAATGTTCAAAGCGACTTTGTACAGGATGAAATTACAACGATTGTAGCAACTAATGCTTTCGGGATGGGTATTGATAAATCTAACGTCCGTTACGTCATCCACTATTCTATGCCGATGAACCTGGAATCCTACTATCAGGAAGCTGGGCGTGCCGGTCGTGATGGCGAGCCAGGTGATTGTGTCTTGTTGTTTTCAGGGCAGGATATCCACCTTCAGCGATTCCTGATCGATCAATCGATGATGGATGAAGAGAAAAAGAAGGAGGAGTTCGGCAAGCTGCAGTCTATGGTGAATTATTGTCATACGCATATGTGCTTACAGCAGTACATACTCGACTACTTTGACAACCCTTTTCAAACCGAGCCTTGCGGAAAATGTTCAAACTGTCTGCATGAGGGTGAAGAACAGGACTTGACGAAGGAAGCTCAAATGGTACTTTCCTGTGTAAAACGGATGGGTGAACGTTTCGGTGCCGGATTGACCGCTAAAGTTCTACGGGGGTCAAATGATCAGAAGGTGAAGCAATTCAAGTTTCATAACCTTTCCACGTATGGTATTCTATCCCACTATACAGAACGGGACCTTACACAGTTCATCAACTTTTTAACGGCGGAAGGATTGTTGAGTCCGGGCCAGGGACGCTATCCAGCTCTTCAGCTGACAGAGCAGTCTGTCGGTGTGTTAAAAGGTGAACGTCCGGTCAAAATGCTGGTAGAAACAACGACTGCCGCCGCAGAAGTAGACTATGATGTAGAAAAATTCGAAGAGCTTCGCAGGATGAGGAAATCCATTGCTGATGAAGCCGGGCTGCCTCCATACGTTATTTTCTCTGATGCGACCTTAAAGGAATTCACGATTTATCTGCCTGCCGATCGGGAAGAAATGTTGAGAATCAAAGGCGTAGGTGAACAAAAATTCGAACAATACGGACCAAGCTTTTTGGAAATTCTGGCTCCCTGGGCGGAGGATGTGAAAGATCGTCCATCTCCCCCATCGCAGCCTAAGTTCAGTAAGAAAAAGCCTCGGAGTTCTTCTGCAGGTCCAAGCCATGAAGAATCGTTCGACATGTGGAAGAACAAAAATATGACCATTGAAGAAGTTGCTAAAGCCCGCGATTACAGCGTTCAAACGATTGAAAATCATATTTTCCGCTGCATGAAAGAAGGAGCAGACATCGAGTGGGGTGAATGGTTTTCCGATGAACAGGAAGAAACCGTGCTCATGGCCCACAGCCAGCTCGAAGACAAGAAGTTGAAGCTTTTAAAAGATTCCCTTCCTGAAGGTTATTCTTACCGCATGATCAAAGCTGTTCTTGTTAAACACGGATATATGTAATTCATAAGCTATCTTAAACGTCGTTGTTGATTTTTCATATATGGCAGGATTGTGGAAGGCTTGGTTTCGAGACATTGGGTTAGTGGGTCAGGGCGGCGGTGAATGGCTCGCTTTCCGTGGGAGCTTGGTGAGCTTCCCACAGGAGTCTTCACCATTCCCCGCCGCCCTTCACTAGATATGTGCTTCTCGAAGTCCACTTAAAAAGAAAACTCTTAATTTAAGAGGGAGAATCACACCCTGAGGCAACGGTTAAAATGTACTCCCACAATTTTAATTTAGTTTACGTCTCTTCCTATGCAAGGTGGATAAAAAGATGGAGATATTTCAATCCATGCTCTCTCAACACACAGCGACAGAAGAGGCTTTGTTCACTTCTGTGCGATAAGTAAACATCAATCCCTCCGTTCTTCGTGTTTCCTTTATCTCCGCCAGCTCAGTCCAGTCCATACGCAGCTGCCGAAAACACTTCCGCTTTTACAAAAAGAGCCTCCTGCTTCCAACTACCCCATTCGATAGAGGTGAAAAACGAACCCTCTTATCAAGAAAGAAATCTTGTATATGCCTGTCGGGTGAGAAGATAGTGCTTTACATCAAGGTTTTTAACATAGGACCCTTGTTATGAAAATCAGGAAATGTTTGCTTTTTCTTGAAGCGGTTTCGAGATACTTATATGGCATAGGGGCGGAGGGAAACGGTGAGACTCCTGGGGGATGAGCGGGACAGGTGAGACCCCGGAGAGCGAAGCTCGAGGAGGCTCAGCGTCCGCCCCCCGGAAAGCGATCCGTTTCCCGGAGCCCCTAAATTCTCTTTATGGCTCGAAACTGAGTCTTCAACATAAGGGTGCTTATCTAAATATCAGCTCGGAAATTAAACAGAACCAGTTCATAAAATACCGTCAAACAGCCGAGGATCCTTCGATCCTCGGCTGTTATTTTTGTTTGTAAAATTATATATAGTGAATACCTTTGCCTCTTGAAGCATATTTATTTGTTAAAAGGGGTGATGATAATGAATAGTTTTCCGCTTTTATATTTATCTTGTATCCTTGCAGGGTTTGCACTACTCAGAATTCCTTTCGAAGGATTTTTTGAACCCGTAGAACCGTTAGCACTTGTTGTAGGCGTTCTTACGATTCTGTTATTTTCATGCGTCATAATCTTTTTCGGGGTAAAAGCCCTAATAAGTAACAGAACGACAATTTGAGCTCAGGCACTTGTCTGAGCTTTTCTTTTAGATTCGTTTCAGGATTCCAGCGTACCCTCACTAGAATGGCCACTTCCCTATTTTACACATGGCCCTCTAATTACTAAAGGGACAAGCATGCAAGGAGGAACAGGAATTGTTTTTACTCTTGATCAGACAAATTATTCTTGGTTTATCAATTGCTGCACCTCTTGGACCAATTAATATTGAGATCATCAGAAGAGGAATTTATCAAGGATTATGGCCATCATTACTCGTCGGAGCAGGAGGTATGACAGCTGATCTGGCCTTGATGTATCTCATGTATCAGGGTCTTTCTGAATACATGACGCTCACCTGGGTGCAGCTTTCATTATTGATATTCGGTTCCCTCGTTTTAACTTATACCGGCATCCAAAGCTTCCTGAGTAAGGAAGAGACGCTGACTGAAGCTCGTTTCGAAGGTGACCATCGTCAGACAAGCTTGATTCGTCCTTACCTCACCGGTTTATCTATTGCAGCTTTTAACCCTATGAATATATTGTTCTGGCTGGGGGTTTACGGATCCGTACTCAGTGATTCTTTTCACGGGGACGACCTGGTGAAGGCCTTTTACATAAACAGTGCTGTCTTTATCGGAATAGGCTTATGGAATTTGAATCTGGCACTGACCGTGCATTTTAGTAAAGTACTGTTGAACCCGGTTATACTGAGAATGGTTTCTTTGGGTTCCAGTCTGTTTTTAACTGGACTTGGGGTTTATTTCGCCATTAAAGCGATTTTCAAAATCACTTCATTGTTTTGATTCCGCCTGTTTTTTTGTGCAAAAGGCAAGGCCGCTTTGATTTTTGCACAAATGAATAAGCTGACTCGCACCTCCCTTTTTTACTTTTCGCCTCACCACGCGATATACTTATGAGAGGAGGCGATAGAAATGAAACGTGAACGCCAGGATGCTAAAAGGCTCGACGAGCAGGATGAACTCCTCTCTTTTAAAAGTGAATTTTATACAACTCCCCATACATATTACATGGATGGTAACTCGCTTGGCTTACTATCTAAACGTTCAGAACAGGCTTTACTTACATCTCTTGAAGATTGGAAGCAGCACGGAATCGATGGGTGGACGGAAGGAGAGCAACCCTGGTATTACATGTCAGAGAAGCTTGGAGAAATGACCGCTCCTTTAATCGGTGCAAAAGCTTACGAGGTCATTAATACTGGATCGATCACGACCAACCTCCACCAGCTGCTGGCCACCTTTTATAAACCGGAAGGACGACGGACGAAAATTATTGCCGACACTCTCAACTTCCCTTCTGACATTTATGCTCTTAAAAGCCAGATTGAGCTCAAGGGGTTGGATGTAAACGAGAATTTGGTCCAAATAAAAAGCAGTAATGGATATACTCTGTCCGAAGATGATATCATTTCCGCCATGGACGATGAGACGGCCCTCCTTCTGCTGCCTTCTGTGCTTTACCGAAGCGGCCAACTGCTTGATATTGAAAAAATAACATTAAACGCTCATAAGCGCGGGATCATTGTAGGTTTTGATTTAGCGCATTCCATCGGGGCTCTTCCCCACCACCTTCATGACTGGGGAGTCGACTTTGCGGTATGGTGTACGTATAAGTATTTAAACAGCGGACCTGGAGGAACAGGCGGTCTCTACGTGCATGAAAAGCATTTAGGCCAGAAGCCTGGATTAGCAGGATGGTTCAGTTCCAGTAAGGATAAACAGTTTGATATGGAGCATGACTTGACGCCTGCTGAAACAGCGGGCGCCTATCAGATCGGCACACCTCATATTCTCAGTTCTGCTCCTTTACTCGGATCACTCGAGATTTTCAAAGAGGCTGGAATCGAAACTATCCGCAAAAAATCTTTACAGCTTACTCAGCTGCTGATGGACTTGGTCCAATCAGAGCTCCACGAATATGGTTTCAGAATTACTAACCCTTTAGAAGATCACAGAAGAGGCGGCCATGTAAGCCTTGTCCATTCTGAAGCTGCGAGTATATGTAAAGCCCTGAAACAGGAGGGTGTCGTCCCTGACTTCCGATCCCCTGACGTCATTCGCCTTGCTCCGGCAGCCTTGTATGTGTCGTTTGAAGATGCATACGACGTGGTAATGATTCTAAAGGAGATTATGAAGGACAAGAAGCATAAGAACTTTTCCAATCAACGCGGCACTATTGCGTAAGGAGGCAGATCATGAAAGTGATTGATATATCCATGCCATTGAATTCATCTACACCCCCGTGGCCTGGCGATCAACCGTTTGAATATAAAGTGACGTGGTCAATGGAAGATACCGGGTCAGTGAACGTGGGGCAATTTCAATCCAGCAACCATCTCGGGACTCATGTAGATGCCCCGTTCCATTACGACAGCGATGGGGCGAAAATAGCTGACCTTCCCCTTGAACGGTTCATAGGATCAGCACTGATTGTGAATATGGAAGGCAAATCCACGATTTCTGCTAAGGACCTTGAACCTTTTCAATTTGAAGGGGTAACAATAGTGTTATTCCGATCAATGAGCTGGAGCGATCGCTCCGTATTTCCGGGAGAGTATACGGTTATTGATAAAGATGTTGCTCCTTTTCTAAAAGGTAAAGGGATTGATATGATCGGAGTGGACACTCCATCAGTAGATCCAGAAACGAGCAAAGATCTCCCTGCACATCATTCTTTATACGAGCAGGATATTTTAATATTAGAAGGGCTCCTGCTTGAGCATGCAGCTCCTGGAATTTATGAATTAATGGCCTTCCCTTTAAAAATGGATGAAGCAGACGGCAGTCCAGTTCGGGCTGTTTTACGACAAAAATAAAAGTGAGGTGTTCCGGCTGGTTGCCAGGACACCTCACTTTTTATTTACTTCTTCATAATATTTTGTTGCACGGCCATTTGTTTAGCTACTCTAGGAGCAAGCCATACGACTGGCAGTAATATCAAGGATACCGGAACCGCTGTAACGACAATGAAGTTCTGTAACTGCGTAATCCCGCTGTCTCCCGTAATCAGTAAAATTGCCGCGATCGCCCCCATAATGACCGACCAGAAGATACGCAGCCACTTCTTAGGATTCCCTTCTCCCATCACCGCCATGGCAATAGAATAAGACATGGAATCACTTGTCGTAACTACGAATAATATCGTCAATATCAAGAACAACGGAGATATGACGGAAGCGAAAGGAAATTGCTCGGTGATCGCAAACATCGCCGCATGATTCCCCGCTGCGTTTAAAGCATCCGATACAGAACCAGGGTTCTGCATTTCAAAGAAAATCCCGGAACCACCGAGAATCGTAAACCAGAAAGTAGAAATGACAGGTGCAAAAATAGAAACGGCAACAATGATTTCTCTAATGGTACGCCCTCTGGAAATCCTGCTGACTAAAATAGCCATCATCGGCCCATATCCTATAAACCAGCCCCAAAAGAAGACTGTCCAAAGCGATAGCCAATCTTGATCTCCTCGGAATGTACTCATCGGAACAAACTGATGAACGTAATGCCCGAATGCAGGAAGGAAATGGTTGATGATAAATCCTCCAGGTCCAAAAATAAGAATGAATGCCATCAACCCGATCGCAATCCGTACATTGAGACTGCTTAGGAATTGAATGCCTTTATATAGTCCAGTAACTGCTGAAATAGTAGAAATCAAGACGACCGCAAATATGATCGTAAATTGAGTGCTTAAATTATCAGGTATTCCAAAAATCGTCTGCAGCCCATAACTTGCTTGTAATCCGAGGAACCCGATCGGCCCGATCGTTCCTGCGGCAACGGCAATAATGGAAAAAGCATCGACTAACGTACCAAGCCAATGGTTACGCAGCTTTTCCCCGAAAATCGGATAAAGCAGAGTCCGCGGCTTCATCGGCATGCCTTTTTCATAATGGCCGTACATCATAACAACGGCACTGATGGTTCCCAAAATAGCCCACGCTAAAAATCCCCAGTGCATAAAGCTCTGAGCTAAAGCAGGATTGACCGCTGCTTCTGTTCCCGCTTCAATTCCTAATTCCGATAAATAAGGAGGTACAGTCAAGAAATGGTACATGGGCTCTGCCGCAGCCCAAAATACGCCTCCGCCGGCCAAAAGTGTTGCCATAATGATGGACAACCATTTACCTAAACTAAGCTCTGGTTTATCCAAGTGCCCCATTTTAATCTTCCCATATTTAGAAAAAGCGAGCCAAATCCCTACAAAGAACGTAGCAAGCATCAACAGCTGCCAGAATGCTCCAAAGTATGTTGCAGACCAGCCAAATGTTGTATTCACAAATGTTTCTATCAAGTTAATATCTACGAGCGCAATAATTACAAAAAGCAGCAAAGCTCCTCCACTTATTGCAAAAACGGGCCAATCCACCCGGCTCTGATGTTGTTTATTCATAATAATCTCCTTTTTGAAAGTTCATTTTTCACACGAATTACAAAGTTATCATCTATGTGATAGGTATGTAAAGCTAAACCCTCAGCTGAATATGTAGAAGGAAGCTGAAGTTGAATAGTTTTAACATTCCCGCCTTTCGCACATTTTATTAAACACTAAAAAGACCATAGTTTAAAACTATAGTCTTTCCTCATTATTTATTCTTTCCTGCTATGTCTTCACGATCTCTGTGACGCTCCCGACAATCTTTACACATGCCTACCTTCGCATCCTTCTTAGAGGTTAAAATCACACCACAGCTGCTGCATTTCCCTAGATCATTCGGGTTCGATTGAAAGCCCGGTAGTTCACTATCTGGACCTTTCATACTACCTCCTCCTTCACTTATCTATCTAATTATTTATACCCTCATTTTTTAGGCTCAACCCTGTTTAGAAACTAATTTTGCAGCCATGAGACCAGATATTGTTACACCTAATGTTCCAGCGCCGGGAAAAGTAGTATCCCCGCATTGATAAATATTTTTCACTCCTGTTCTGACGGAATAGCTGTTCAACCAGCTGAATCTGCCGGTTGGAGCGTAGCCTCCTACTTTACCGCTGTTACGCCTCAGCCATTTTTGAAAAGTGACAGGGGTTCCTGGAAGAACTAAATCAAGCCCGTCTGAAAATCCTTTGAAATAGTGGTCGACAATACTGATCAACCGGTCATGCATCAACTGCTTTCTGGAATCATAATGTTCTTTGTCCCACCATTTTGCCAGATCAGTATGAGTAGACAGAGTCAGTGAACGCATGCCCGGAGGAGCCATTCCGTTGTCTTCCCCGCTCGATAAAGAAAGTAAAAACTGGCCGCCATCGTGCAGGCCTTCAGGGTTTCCGGGATCGATGAATTGATGGTAAAGGCTTGATGTATCGGAGAATACCTCTTCCTTTACCCCAGCGTGAATGATGAAAGCCCCCCACGCTTCCCTCGATTTTTCTTTTTCCTTTTTTATATAAGAGCGCTCAGCTAACTTTGGTGACAATATATCGTGTAAATTGTGAGCAGAATTGTTGAGAATGACTTGCTTACTCTTAAACACTTTCTCCCGCTTCGTTTTCAATCTGAAGCTGCCTTCCTCTTCAGTGATCCCATAAATCGGGTGTCTCATAAAAACAGTACTGCCTTGCTGTTGGATGAATCCAGCGAGCTGCTCGGCAATAGTGGCTAACCCTCCATGAACAGCATAAGCCCCTTTATGGAAGGTTTGCAGCGCAGCATACCCTAAAAATGCCGGACAGCGATCGACGCTAGTCTGCACACTGTCCATTAATTCTCCGTTAAGAAAGGTAACGAATAAAGAATGGTCCGCCAGACCGAATTTCTTAAGTCTTTGCTGAATGGTTTGTGTTAAGTAAGGGATCAGCTTGCTGGAATTGATATTGACTGCAGGCAGCATACCCAGCCAATCGCTTATCGTCCGCGGCGGAAAGATCGGCAGCTCTACAACGAGCTTATCTACTATTGCTCCTACACGAAAAATCTCATCATAAAATGCCTTCACCTGTTCTTTCACATCAGGGAAATGCCTGTCAATCTCTAAATACCATTCGTGACGATCCCGATAATAGTGGATCGTACGATCTGGTAAATGAATATCCATAATTGGATTGAGTAAAGTCATCGGTGGTTTTTCGATCCCTAAAGAATCATAGAGAGAGTCAAATACACCGCCTTCCTCAAATCCCATTCCTAACGTGGCTCCGGATTGAAAGCGATAGCCTTGCCGTTCGTATTTTCCAGCACTCCCTCCAAGTTCATTGGAGGCTTCAAACACTGCAACGTTGTACCCCTGCTGGCTTAACTTTGCTCCGGCAGCGAGTCCGCCGAATCCTGCCCCTACAATAGCTGCATCATAAACTTCCATGATTCTCCCCCCATTTCTGTTCTGTTGATATTCCCTTTTCCGCTCCATGTTAAAGGTATGAGTCGGTTTGGTCGAAAAAGTTTTTCAATGGAGGAATTATCGTCCTTTATGGTTGAAACACAAAAAATAAGAAATCCATGCGAATGGAGGGAAAACTTCAAAACACAACAAAAAAAGCGCTGAGCATCTCAGCGCTTTTGCATATTACGATTCAAAATTTAAAGACCAGCTTCCATTTCGCATGACCGGCTCTTTCGTTCCATCCTCAAGAACTCCATCGATATCAAGTTCCCCAGAGCCCATCATGAAGTCTACATGACTTAAGCTGTGGTTCACTCCATTTTCATCCAATTCTTTGTCACTCATCGTCGAACCGCCTTCCACGTTATTCGGATAAGCTTTTCCTAACGCTAAGTGGCACGAAGCATTCTCATCATATAACGTGTTATAGAAAATCAAACCGGACTGAGAAATAGGAGACTCGTGCGGCACTAAAGCAAGCTCCCCTAAATGCTTGGATCCCTCGTCCGTGTCCAGGAGGTGCTTCAATGTTTCTTCTCCCTCTTCTGCTTTAAAATCTACGACTTTTCCATCTTTGAACGTTAACGTGAAGTTGTCGATTACATTCCCGCCATAGTTGAGCGGTTTTGTGCTGGAGACGTGGCCATTCACTCCATATTTATGAGGAGCTGTAAAAACCTCTTCTGTCGGCATATTCGGATTGAAACGAATGTTGTCTTTTTCCGTTTTCGCCGAGCCGCCTTTCCACACATGGCCTTTAGGAAGCTCTACCTCAAGTTCCGTGCCTGGAGCTGAGTAAACCAGCTTCTGATATTGCTTTTTATTCAAAAACTCACGCGCCTGTCGCAGCGTCCGGTTATGTTCATCCCACGCGGCTACTGGGTCTTCTTTATCGACGCGGACAATACTGAAAATTTGTTCCCAAAGCTTATCAACGGCGTTCTCTTGCGATTCACCCGGGTAAATCTTTTGAGCCCATGCTGGAATCGGGATACTGATGATCGACCACTGAATGCGGTCATTCATTGTATAATTTCTGAAATTCGTCATAGCTTCCGCTCGAGCTTTGTTAGCTGCGGCGACTTTTCCTGCGTCAATTCCCTTCAGCAAGTCTGGATCCGTCGAACGTATGGATAAAATCGCAGCCCCTTCTGCCCCAAAATAATCGAACATATCCTGCTGCCAGCTAGGCACTTCTTTTAATACTTCTACATCCGCATGTTCGTAGCGCAACCGAGTAAGCTCATCGTCCGCCCAGACTATGTAGACATCTTTCGCTCCCATTTCATAAGCTTTTCTAGCGACCACCCGTGTAAAAGGGGCGCCTTCTACGGACGAATTAATCATCAGCCGCTGATCATTTTGCAAGTTGACACCCGTTTTTAAAGCAAGTTCCGCATACTTTTCTAATTGATCCTGGCTAGGAAAATTCATGGGAAAAACCTCTCTTCTTTCATTGATTAAGTGCATGTATCCGCTCTCAATTATTTCATAACTCTCCATCAATTACAAAAAAAGAAACCCAGGCATATTCACCCGGGTCCCATGTGAAATCATTGTTCCACTTCTTCCACAATCAACGTCAGCTCTTCCCAACGTTCCATTTTCTGTTCAAGCTGTTGTTCCAGCGTTTCTTTATCTTTTGATAATTCTTCTACTTTACTATAATTTGCGGCTTCGGCAGCCATTTGTGTATCTATCTCTTCTATTTTTTCTTCAAGTTCACCAATTTCATCTTCAATCGTCGCCCACTCTTGCTTTTCACGATAGGAGAGTTTTCGCTTGCGATTAGACCTGCGCGTCGTTTCCTGTTCTGAAGGAGCTGTGTTTTTTGCAACTTTCTCCTGCTTTTCCTGCTGATGTTTCTCAAGAAAATCAGAGTAATTCCCGAAAAAGCGCTGAATCTTCCCTCCACCTTTAAAGGCGAGCAGCTTATCGACGACCCGATCCAAAAAGTACCGGTCGTGGGAAACGGTGACTACTACGCCGGGAAACTGATCCAAGTAATCTTCTAATACACTTAACGTCTCAGTATCCAGGTCATTCGTCGGCTCATCCAAGAACAGCACGTTCGGCTCTTTCATGAGAACACGCAGCAAGTATAATCGACGACGTTCTCCCCCTGATAAACGTGAGATGTACGTCCATTGCTGTGCTCTTGGGAATAAGAAACGTTCCAGCATCTGCTCGGCTGTTATTTCATCTCCATCAGCAGTCGAGATGACCTCAGCCACCTCTTTGATATATTCGATGACTTTTAGAGAACCGTCAATTTCTTCATGATCCTGCGTGTAGTACCCTATTTTTACAGTCGAACCTACGGCAACCTCTCCATATTGAGGAGAGATCCGTTCAGCCATGATATTAAGAAGCGTCGTCTTTCCTGAACCATTCGGTCCTATGATCCCTATTCTTTCTTCAGGAACCATCAAATAATTGAAATCATTAATGATTTGCTGGCTCCCAAAGGAATGAGAGATTCCTGTTAATTCGATCACTTGTTTACCAAGGCGGGTAGAACCAATTGCCATATCAACGTCTTGTTTCTTCGTATCAAAGTCCTCTTCCTGCATAGCTTCGACGCGCTGCTTTCTTGCTTTCTGCTTCGTCGTCCTTGCTTTAGCGCCTCTTTTCAGCCAGGCCAGTTCTCGTCTTAGAGCATTCTGGTGTTTCTCTTCAGCCTGACGCTCCCATTCTTCTCTTTCTGCTTTTTTTTCAAGGAAGGTTTCATAGTTTCCAACGTACGTATATAACGTCCCGCGATCCAATTCAAATATAAAGTTCGTCACTCGATTCAAAAAGTAGCGGTCGTGAGTGACGACAATCAACGAACCTTTGTATTGAGCCAGGTAGCCTTCAAGCCACTCTATCGTTTCATTATCGAGATGGTTGGTCGGCTCATCCAGCAGCAGCAGATCCGCAGGCTGAATGAGAGATTTCGCGATCGCTACCCGTTTTTTCTGGCCGCCTGATAATTCACTGACCTTTTTATCAAAAGATTCAATGCCGAGCTTGGTCAAAATCGTTTTTGCAGCTGTATTGGCTTCCCACGCATCCTTCTCATCCATTCGCTGCTGTAGTTTAATCATCCGTTCTTGCACAGCCGTATCATCGGGCTGGGCTTCAAGTTCCTGCAATATTTGCTCATATTCGCGGATGACGGTCATAACCTCTGATTCACCGTAATAGATTTGTTGGAGCACGGTTAAATCACCATCGAGCTGCGGTTCCTGCGGCAGATATTCAATCGTAAAATCCTTCGCATGCTGCTTATTGCCAGTGTCCGCCGTTTCCAAATCAGCTATAATTTTCAATAGTGATGATTTACCTGTTCCATTTACGCCGATCAGCCCGATTCTCTGTGACGTGGAAATTGTGAATGAAAGGTTATCAAATAACGTTTTATCTCCATAGCTCTTACTCATATTTTCAACAGACAAAATACTCATCGTGCCCACCTCTTATTATCAATCTAATCCTACTGTATCATATGTGAGGCTTTCGCCCCTATCATCACGTTCAAAATAAAAACTACGCTGCCCTCTGGGGGAGCGTAGTTTCTACACCGATTAGCGAGATTGTGCCTGGTTCTCGTTCGATTGATCACGTCTCCAGTAATCCATTCCTTCCACTCCCGGCAAGTGATCCTGGTAAAAGACCGGGTCTTTACCTTGCTTACGCTGGATCGTGTAATCCTTCAAGGCAGCGTACGCCACTTTTGCCAGCATAAAGATAGCATATAGATTAATGAGAGCCATGATTCCCATGGATAGATCCGCTAGAGACCAGACGAAAGCGAATTCCGCAACGGAACCGAACATGACCATCGCCAGCACGGCTAAACGATAGATGAAGAGATTACCCGAACTTTCTTTAATAAATTGAAGGTTCGTTTCACCATAATAATAGTTTCCTACAATCGAACTGAAGGCGAATAAGAAAATCGCTGCTGCAATAAAAATAGCTGCCCATGCACCTAACTCTGTCTCAAAAGCCAATTGGGTGATTTGAATACCTTCCAGGTTGGTATCCATATACTCACCAGAAAACAAGATGATGATGGCGGTAGCACTACAAATCATCAATGTGTCCGTAAATACACCTAACGTTTGGATTAAACCTTGTTTTACAGGGTGGGTGACTTCAGAAGTCGCTGCTGCGTTTGGCGCACTTCCCATCCCAGCTTCGTTAGAAAACAAACCACGCTGTATCCCGATCAGGATCATCCCGCCGAATGTGCCCCCTGCAAATTCCCTGAAACCGAAAGCGCCCTGAAAGATCATAGCGAACATTTCTGGAACTTGACCGATGTTCCCGAAAAATACATAGAGTGCTAGAATAATGTAGAAAATAGCCATTATTGGTACAACGTACTGCGTAACTTGAGCGATTCTTTTCAAACCACCGAAAATAACGAGCGCGACGATAACAGTAAGTATGAAACCCAGTGCCCATTTTCCGATATTAAATGATTCTTCAAACGCTAAACGGATCGTATTGGACTGGACAGAACTGAAGACAAGCCCGTACGTGAACGTTATCGCAATAGCGAAAACGATCCCCAGCTTACGATTCTTCAAACCCTTCTCCATATAATATGCCGGGCCACCACGGTACTGATTTTTTTCAGGTGTTTTGTAAATCTGCGCCAGCGTACTCTCGATAAAGCTTGAGGCACCGCCTAACACGGCAACCATCCACATCCAGAAAACGGCGCCTGGACCTCCGATAGAAATGGCAGCTGCGACACCAGCCAGATTCCCTGTCCCTACCCGGGAAGCCGTACTAATGGCAAAGGCCTGGAACGGAGAAGTCCCTTTTTTTCCTTTAGCAGAAATCGCCCGCTTATCGAACAAAACACGGAACATCTCAGGAATATAAGTGAATTGAGCGAATTTAAGTCGGATACTAAAGAACAATCCCAGCCCCAACAGCACATAAACAAGTATGTATTCCCAAATAATATCGTTTAAAAAACCTACCACACTTTCCATAACGTGCACCTCCAATTTAGTAATTTTTTTACAATTGCTAGTCATTTCCCCATTCGTCTTTCAATTAAACAGTATAAAAAAAGCCCAACTAATAATTTATCAATAAAGTAATCGTTTGGGAATTCATTTGATGGTTTTCATATAAAACATCTAAGATTGCTCTTGTTCTCAGAAGCTATGCTCAAGTCCCACCTCACAATTTCAAGCCTTTTATTACGCAACTAGCTTATTTCTAAGGCAAATAAAAAAAGCTATGTTACACGTAGTTGTTGATTTCTTATGAGCGAAGCTCGAGGAGGCTCAGCGCCCGCTCCACGGAAAGTGAATCGTTACCTGCAGCCCCATACTCCTGCTATGAGCTCGAAACTAAGTCTTCCACATAAGGGAGCTTATATGACGATCAACTTGGAAATTCAACAGAGTCGCCAAAAAAAGCCATCGGGAGCTGAAAGTCCCCGATGGCCCTTTTTTTACAACATTATCTGAAGAAGACCCTTTACAACAAGTATCTCAACTACAAGTAGAACAGGATCTCATTTTGCTGCTGCAATTAAATACTCTTATCTTTTCTCCAAGGAAGGTCAGTTCCGAACATTTCCGCCAGTTCTTTGGATTCTTTCCTTCTGGCTTTTCGGTACTCATGACGTTTAGCGGCCCCTTCGTGAAGCCACTTTTCTTCGTCAGATTCCGGATAAACCGCAGGAACGGGTGCAGGCTGATTATCTTCATCAACAGCTACCATCGATAAAAAGGCTGTTGTACAAAGCTTGCGCTCTCCTGTCAGCAGATTTTCCGTCACGGCTTTAACAAAAACTTCCATAGAAGTGTTGTGTGTCCATGTGACAAAAGCTTCAAGGCAGATGGTATCTCCTTCAAGCACTGGATGTAAAAAGTCGACAGAGTCTGTAGAAGCGGTGACCACCGGCTTTCTACAGTGACGTACAGAAGCGATAGCAGCCACATCATCTATATAAGCCATAAGTCTCCCGCCGAACAGGGTACCGTGGCTGTTGGTGTCTGGGGGTAAGACGTGTGAATTTTTAACGGTCAATGAATCTATACATGCTTTAGCGTCCATTGTGTCTCCTCGCTTTCATATGGAATCGTTCTCTGGTTAGTATATCATTTATTTTGCTGCTGCATTCTTTGTGGCAAACTTATTTCAAAAGTCGCCCCTTGAGCAGATACATTATTTCTGGCGTCGATCGTGCCGCCGCTTCGCTCAATAATGGCTCTTGATATTGCCAGACCCAATCCTGTTTCCCCTTCTTTTCCTTTTATGAAACGTTGAAATAACTGGGACAACAATTCTTCCGGGATACCTGAGCCATCATCAATCACTTGAATGGAAATCGTTTCATTGTCTGTTTCCGTAACAATATCCACTCTGCTCTCTGCATGCCGCACTGCATTTCCCACTATGTTAATGAGAGCTTGCAGAACTCGTTCCCTGTCCACGAAACTATAAAAGGATTCATCAGGATAAAGATTCAGTTCCACACCTTTTTCATTAGCGAGTGGGAAGAGCCTGTCCTTTGCCTGATTCGCAAGCTCCACCAAGTTGACGTGCTCAGGGTGATACACATCTTCACTACTGTCTAATTTAGCGAGAAGGATCATTTCGTTGACGATTTTTTTGAGGCGTTCTGTTTCACTGACCATCACTTCTAAACCGCGGTCGGCATCAGCTCCTGTAAAAATCCCGTCTTTGATTCCTTCAGCATACCCTTGTATCGACATCAAAGGAGTTTTCAATTCGTGGGAAGCATTTTGAAAGAATAGCTTTTGAGTGTTAATGTAACGCTCCAGCTCTTCCGCCATGTGACGAACGCTACGTTCCACTTCCTTGATCTCACCGCTTGATTTGACAGGCTGGACCTGGTCGAACTGCCGTTTCTCGATTTTATTGACTTCTTTTTGCAAGCGGCTTAACGGCGTCACTAAGCGATTGGTCATAAAGTAACTGACAGCAAGTGCCAATAGCAGACCGACGACGAATACGAACACCATCCGCTGGGCGAACTGGTTTTGGACGATTTGCAAATCATCCAGCGGGGTAGCCATGACTAGAATTCTCTGCGAACTGTTCGGGGCGAACCCTATGTTGTAGACGACGTAACTTTCTCCCTGACCTTCCCATACTTCCTCGTTGATCAATTCATCTTCGAATCTCTCCATCCAATCGAGGGCAGTCTCTGTTGGAAGAGTGCTGAATAAAACTTCCTCCTGTCTTAAGTCAAATAATAATAAAGGGTAATCCTGGTCCTGGACGAGACGAGTCAATTGAGGAACACGAACAGATGCGTCCTCTTCCGTAGTAATTTGTGACAGCAGCTTTGCTCTTTCCTCCAGCTGTCCTCGCTCATCCTGAATCAACATGTCCATTAATAAGGAATATATAAAAAATGCGGTCAGCGTCATGACAAATAATATGACCGCAGCAAATGCCGCGTTCAACTGGTACTGTAATTTCATAAGTTATCACGGTGGGCCCTAAGACGGTAGCCGTGACCCCAAACGGTTTCAAGCGGCAGCTCTTTCATTTTTTTCCGCAATCTTTTCACAAGATCGTCCACCGCCCGGTCACTGCCGAAGTAATCTTCGCCCCACACTTTAATAAGCAGCTCTTCCCGGCTGTATGCTCGATTTTCCTTTCGGGCAAGAATCTTTAAAAGATCGTACTCTTTTGTCGTCACTTCCACTTCTTCCCCTTTGAAATAAGCACTCCGTTCAGCCTCGTTCAAGGATAGGTGTCCAGCTTCGATTATCATATCGGCAGTTTCTTCCTCTTCCGGTTTCATTACGGTCCACCTTTTCAGCTGCCTTTTGACACGAGCCACTAATTCCCTTGGACTAAAAGGCTTCGTTAAATAATCATCCCCTCCAAGCTCAAGTCCCAGAATCTTATCGACTTCATCGTCTTTTGCAGAAATGATGATGATAGGTACTTCAGACGTTTGGCGGATTCTTTTGCAAAATTCATATCCATCCATTCCAGGCAGCATAATATCAAGCACCCAGAGATCAGGAGGCGACTCCTCAAAGAACTCCCAGGCTCTCTCCGCACTATTAAGAGCTTCTACGTGATATCCCTCTTTATCTAAGTATGCTTTTACGATGTCGCGAATGTTCGGATCATCTTCCACAACACCTATTGACCGTTTCATAGACTCTTCCTCCTCTTTATTAAGGATTTTATATCTATTCTCGCATATTTTACAAGCTACCATGTACATTACATACTTTTTCCACAATTACTCCGAAGTCATTCCATATCTGATGAGTAGAATATGAATTGTACAGAGGAAATCCATTGAACAATAGCACATGATCAGTTGTTATGAAAGGGGTCAGACATCGATTATGAATGAAGAATACAAGGCTAGAAAAAGTCGGAAACGGTCGGGATTTGCTTACGGTGTTCTCGGTGCTATCGCCGCTGCGTTTTTGATCACTGCTGTTTTTCAATGGAAGGGTATTACGATTAACGTAGAAACGAATGAACCCTCTGCACAGGCTGATGAGCTCAACATCAGTCAGGATGATCAGAATGAAGTGACGCAGGCAATCAACGAAACATCAGAAGCAGTCGTAGGAATTAGTAACAGCCAGAATGGAATACAGGGCAGCCAAGAAGCCGGTACTGGATCTGGGGTCATTTATAAAAAAGACGGCGACCAGGCTTTTGTGGCAACAAACCATCACGTGATTGAAAACGCCTCCTCCCTCGAAGTGATTTTACATGATGGTACAAAAGCGGACGCCGAATTGAAGGGCAGCGACCCGCTTTCAGATCTAGCCGTTTTACAAATAGATGGTGAACATGTGGACAAGGTTGCGAAGCTAGGATCAGCTCAAGACATTGAAGTTGGTCAAACAGCCATAGCTATCGGTAACCCGCTCGGCATGGAATTCGCCGGATCAGCGACACAAGGGATTATAAGCGGCCTGAATCGTAACATACCAGTGGATATCGACGGGGACCAGCAGCCAGACTGGGAAACTGAAGTTATTCAAACCGATGCGGCCATCAATCCTGGCAACAGTGGGGGTGCGCTGGTCAATCTGCAAGGAGAAGTCATAGGAATCAATTCTATGAAAATAGCTCAAGCAGAAGTAGAAGGCATTGGTTTTTCCATTCCAATGGATATTGCTAAACCGATCATTGACGATTTAGAAACATCAGGAGAAGTGCAGAGACCTTACATGGGGATTGAACTGCAAGACGTCAGCCAAATTCCTCGTTCAGTTCTTGAAGGGGAACTGAACCTGCCGAGCGATGCAACGAAGGGTGTACTCGTCGGCAGCGTGGAAGATGGCTCTCCTGCCGCTGACGCCGGCTTACAAAAGTATGATGTAATTACTAAAATTGACGACGAAGACGTTGACTCACTTATGAGCCTTCGCCAGTATCTATACAGCGATGTAGAAACTGGTGATGACATAAACGTTACAGGTTACCGTGATGGTGAACCTATGGAAGCTTCGCTCAAGCTTTCCTCCCAATAATTTAAATATAACCTCTCTTTCTGACGTGTTCTTAAAGCTATGGCTTTAAGAACACTTTTTTTGCCTGACGTTCCATTATCATCACGCCTGACATTAGCAGTAATTTCTTCACCTATTCAATAATAAAAGACCCAAATCATATGTGATTTAGGCCTTCTAATGGTGTAGCATTTTATTTTCTGTTCGTAATCCTATTAAGCGACATTTCTACAAAATCGGGGAAAGCAGTCGAGCGATTGCTTCCTTAAATCGAATCCAAAGGGATCGCTTCTTATATAATTTGGATGTCAATTGTGTAGAATCTATAATGTCCTCATGAAACCGATCAGCTAATTCACGAGCGACATCCGGGTGGTACAGAAAAGCATTCACTTCGAAATTCAATCTGAAACTCCGCACATCGATATTTGCTGTCCCAACTGAAGCGATATTTCCATCAACTACAATTGTTTTGGCGTGCAGAAAGCCTTTTTGATAGATGTAGGCCGTTGCTCCCGCTTTAAGCATATCCCCTATGTTTGAAAAAGTAGCCCAATACACAAAGGGATGGTCGGGCATTTTGGGTATCATGATCCGTACGTCTACTCCTGATAATACAGCGATTCTCAGTGCATCCAGAAGACTGTCATCAGGAATAAAATAAGGAGTTTGGATATAAACATACTCTTTGGCTGAAAGAATCATTTTTATGTAGCCATGTTTAATTTGCTCCCATTCCGAATCAGGTCCGCTTGATACGATCTGCATCGCGACATCTCCTTCGGCTTCCGCTTGATAATATCGTTCATTATAGTAGATATCATCGCGGGAAGCTTGGTTCCAATCGAGAATGAAACGGGTCTGCATGTTATGAACGGCTCCACCCTTCACTCTCAAATGTGTATCTCTCCAGTACCCGAATCGCTTGTTATACCCCAAGTATTCATCGCCTATGTTGAAGCCGCCGATATACCCAATTTTCCCATCGATAATAGCTAATTTTCTATGATTCCGATAATTAATCTTCATATTCAATTTGGGGATAAGAGGTGGAAAAAATGATTCAACCATGCCGCCCGCTTCTTCAATTTTTTTAATGAACTTGCGACTCAATGTCCTCGATCCCATATCATCATATAGAAGCTTAACTTCTACATTTTCTTTCGCTTTCTTGATCAGGACTTCCGCTAACCGTTGTCCCAGCTGGTCATCCCGTACGATATAGTAAAGGAGATGGACATGATCCGTTGCAGCATCAATGTCCTCTAGTAAAGCGTGAAATTTTTTCTGGCCATCCGTGAAGACTTCCACTTCATTATCCTGAGTCAGCAATGCGTCGTTATTTTTCAAGTGCATATATATTAAATCTTCATAAGGCACAATGTCTTCGTGCTGTACTTTAAGGGTGCGGTCTTTAATATCATTCAGTTGATTTTGGACCGCTGTCAATAAACCGAGACGGCTCTTTTTATCCCATATAAAAATCTCCTTATTGCTTAATCGTCTTCCGAAGATTAAATAAAGGAAGAATCCAGCTACCGGGATAAATAGTAACACCATCAACCACGCCCAGGTGGAGCTTGCGTCCCTGCGTTCAAGGAAAATGATAGCTAGTGCCAGCAGAACGTTCAGAATGATAATGGTACTGAAAATGTATGGTATTATGTCCAACTTGACACTCCTTCCTTTTCTTAACAACTACTCTTCACTATAGCATATTTATCCTTTCTTCATAAATCAAAAAGAGAGTTTCAAAGAGAATACTACCATCTCAGAGCTCGAGAAAGCAGCTATCTGTTCTACTGAGTTGAAAGGAAAGCACGGGCAGGATTGATATATAGAACTTTGAGAACATCTTCTTAAACAAACTGGCAGGATAGTGGAATACTTGGTTTCGAGATAACCTGGGTTCGTTGCCGTATTGAGAGTCAGGTGTGGTTGGCAAGCTACTCGCTTTCCTGTGGGGGAAGTGGCGAGCTTCTACGGGCTAAAGCCCTGTGGAATATCTGCTGTTCCGTCATCGTGATGAGTGGAAGGTGGTTTTAGGAATGGGCTCGCTATCCGTGGGAGTGCAGTGAGCTTCCTCAGGCTGCAGCCTTCCGGGATCTCACCAATCACTCTTTTCCCACAGGAGTCTCACCCATTCCTAAAACCACCTAACTTATATTAAGAGACGGAACTAAGAAATGAGAAGAAAAAAACTCTCTTGTACCAACGTTCCCCAACCAACCTATTCATTATGAAGTGACTGCAGCGATTTCATCTGACCAGCGTATTGGAGCTTTGACGCGTAGCGGTTAGCGGGACTTCCTTCATTTCTGTTCGATAAGTCAACATCGAAAAGCCCATCACTCTTTGTGTTTCTTATGACTACTCAGGCAACTAAGTCCAGTCCATACGCCACGGAACGAAGCACTTCGGCTATTACAAAAGGAGTCTTATCGTTTCCCAATCCCCCATGCGAGGAGGTGAGAAAAAGAACCACTTTCATTCAGAAGAAGCGTCTTTCACCCCCCTGTTCTTATGGAATATAGAACTCTATAGCAAGGTTTTGCAACATGAGACATTTGGTACGAGAATCAGAGTACTAACAGAAATGTTTTCTTTTTCTTGAAGCGTTTTCGAGATACCCATTAGGCAGAGGGGCGGAAGGAAACGGTGAGACTCCTGTGGGATGAGCGGGACAGGTGAGACCCCACAGAGCAAAGCTCGAGGAGGCTCAGCGCCCGCCCCACGGAAAGCGAACCTTTTCCTGTAGCCCCTAAACTCTCACTATGTCTCGAAACTAAGCCCATGATAACGAAGCGTTAGTTGAACAACTTAGATTAAACGCTTTAAAAGGCTCGGTCGAAAAACGACCGAGCCTTTAGGTATCCAAAATCTTCCCACAAATTATGGAGTAATTTATGATTCTAACAATATTCCTTTGGCGGCCAATTCTTTCACAGCCCCTTGCAGCGATTCTTCTTCTCTTGCGGCAATCGTATGTGTATGGATGCCTGATGTCAAATCTGAGAGGAAAGCAGCACCGGTAGATTGTATACGTTCCAGGAACCTCTCCACATCTTTACGTGTAGAGAGACCAAGGCTCGCAGTAATATCTCCATACACTGGATGTTCTACGATGACGTCCATTACATGCACTCCATGATCAACAAGGATATTCAACTCTTCTCTAACCTGCCCTTTGCCGTGTTGACAGACAATCATTTTCTTGTAGGGTAATTGATCTTTAGAATCTGCCATGTAGACATAACCTTGACTCGTAGCGATAATTGGCTCTCCTGCTGCTTTTAACAATGAAATATCGCCAACAATTACTTGTCTCGTAACTCTCATTTGTTCTGCCAGCGCACTTCCTTTCAAAGGGTGCACGGCTTGTCTTAATAGTGTAAGAATATGTTCTCTGCGTTCTTTAGCTTTAATTTTTGACTCTCTCATCTTTCTGCTCCTCTGTACGCTTTCGATATCCTTATAGTAACATATCTACTGTTTCCTTAATCATTATCACTCGTAAACATATCCGCTTAACTTCCATTGTTCGATGGAAAATGTCGTTTCTCCAAGAGAGGTGAATAAGATGTCTTCATCTTCAGGCTGTGGAAACATCCGGCTTGTAAATACCTCCTTACCTCCATTCACAAAAATTTCTATAGACGAAGTATCGATTAAAATATGCAGCTTGTTCAGCTCCTCATGTAACACAGTCCGTCGGAACTCTGTTTGACTTTTGTCTTCTAGATGCGGTCTGGATAAAGTAAGGGTTCCGTCCCTTTTTGTATAACTGAACGAGATATAATGGAAGAGCTCAATCGCAAACTGGTCATCAAGCTGTTCAAAATCTATCTGGAGTTCAATCGGCCTTCCTTCAATGCCTCTTATGGCCTTTTGGTCATTTTCAATCGTAATCTCAGAATGTAAGAGGACTGCTTCTCTCATCTCCTCTAATTCTGGAACGGGGCTTTGTATAATTTGCTCTCCATTCCATTCTAGTACACGCGGCACAGTGAGGCAGTGGATCCATTTGCTGCTGACAGTCGGATGGGACTGTTCCATTTGTTCAGGGACTCCCATCCAGCCAAACATGATTCTTCTCCCTTTATTATCTATGAAAGTCTGAGGAGCATAGAATTCAAAACCACGATCCAATTCGACAAATGCTCCATGTTCAAGACTGGGTTCAGTAAAAGACAGCTCTCCCGCAAAGTAGCCCGTTTGGTAGGTGTTGTTGTATTTCATTCCATCTGGCTGAAGGCCTTGTGGTGAAACTAGCAGGATATCGGTGCCGTCCAGTTCAAACACGTCTGGACATTCCCACATATAGCCGAAATCGCCCAGACGATTTTCATTGGACCCGGCAATTGGTCCAATGAACTCCCACTGAAGTAAATCATCTGATTCATACATGAGGACTTTTCCTTGTGAGTTTTGATTTTTCGCTCCTACGACCATATACCACTTCTGCTCTTGTTTCCATACTTTAGGATCCCTGAAGTCGCCAGTATACCCATCAGGCACGTGAATGACAGGTCCTTTTTTCTCAAAATGGACGCCGTCTGTGGAGGTGGCGACACATTGATATTCCTCCTGATCACCCTTATCATTAAACACATTCCCTGTATAAAAAAGGTATAATGTATCTTCATGAGAAACAGCGCTGCCCGAGTAACAGCCGTCTTTGTCGTACCATTCAGAAGGAGCAAGCGCGATTTCCTCATGCTTCCAATGAACTAAATCCTTTGATATGTAATGACCCCAAAATTTCTCTCCGTGATCTGGTTTAAAAGGCATCCATTGATAAAAAAGGTGATACTCCCCTTTCCACTGAATCAGTCCGTTCGGATCGTTCATCAAACCTACAGGCGGCATATGATGGAAAGAAAGCCGGTAAGGATCTCCACTTACTGTAGTTTCATGTGTAACGATTTCACTCATTGCTTGCTGACGAAGTGCTGTATCTTTATCAGACATGTTGACCTCTCCTTCATTCAAGTCTTTCATATGGTAAAAGAACCCAACGTCACGTAACGTCAGGTTCTTTTATAGTGCAATTATTTAGTCTGTAGTTTGATGATATGAGTCTCTCCAGCATTGGCCGTTTCGCTGTAAGTAGGTTCAAAGCTTTCTACAATATCATCATAGTTCGTGATGACAATCGGAGTAATCGTGCTTTTAGCTTTTTCTTCTACAAGAGCTGTATCAAACGTGACAAGTTTATCGCCCGCCTTGACTTGATCTCCTGTAGTGATGTGCCCTTCAAAGCCTTCTCCTTCCATAGCTACGGTTTCAAGACCGATATGGACAAGCACTTCAACACCAGATTTCGTTTTAATACCTACCGCGTGATTGGTAGGGAATAATTGTACGATTTCTCCATCTACCGGGCTGACAACTTCTCCGTTCGTAGGCTCAATAGCTACACCGTCCCCCATCATACGTTGACTGAAGACAGGATCTGGAACTTCATCAAGGGATACTACTTTGCCGCTGACAGGGGCAACGATTTGTTCTTCTACACTTTTTTTACCGAATAGCTTTTTTAACATGATCATCATCTTCCTTTCGTAGTTATAAACTTGGGTTCTTTAAGATATAAACTGAATACTCTTCACTTTCCCTTAAAATATAACAGTAAACCTTATCATATGTAGGGCCGGCAATCTCATCCAGCCCGAGGGAGTCATCATCGTTTATGCGCACACCCTTCTAGTGCCTGCAGAAGGTCGAACCAAATATCCTGCCAGGCTTCCAAACCGACGGAAAGCCTTAAAAGTGAATCATTGATATCCATAGCTTCGCGATCTTCTGCAGGAATAAGAGAATGAGTCATTGTGGCTGGATGTTGAATAAGTGTTTCAGCATCTCCTAGGCTAACAGCAATCCTGACCAATTTCAATTGATTCATCAGCTGCTGCGCATCGCCTTTATCCCCCTTCAATTGAAAAGATAATACGCCTCCCCCCTGCGACATTTGCTTATGGGCGAATGATGAATCTGGATGATCTTTATCGGTTGGGTAGTTTACCTTCTCAACACGCGGATGCTGCTTCAATTTTTCAACAATATTCACTGCATTACTGCTATGCCGGTCCATCCGGATAGGCAAAGTTTTCATGCCCCTGATCAACAGCCATGCATCCATCGGAGCCATAATTCCACCGTAGTCTTTTTGTGCGGTTTGAGCCAGTTCCTGAATATATGAACGTGATCCGGCGACGACCCCGCCAATCACATCTCCGTGTCCGCTTAAATACTTTGTGGCACTATGAACGACTATATCGCATCCCAACCTAAGCGGCTGCTGCAGGTAAGGGGAAGAGAATGTATTATCCACCACTACCTTAATCCCATACTCATGAGCAATATCAGCAGTCCGCGCCAGGTCTATCAGTTTCATCGTAGGATTAGCAGGTGATTCAATGAATAAACATTTAGTATTCGGCTGGATCATGGAACGCAGCTGCTGTTCATTCCTCATGTCACAAAAATCGTGGGAGATTTGATATTTTTCTTTTAATAATTTGAGTAATCCAAAGGTGCAGCCATAGATTCCGTTCGAGCAGATCATATGGTCACCAGTACTCGTAAGAGATGTGAATACAGCTGATATGGCAGCCATACCCGATGCAAAAGCAAGTCCCATCTCTGCTCCCTCGGCGACGGCGACTTTTTCCTCAAAGACTTTGACCGTCGGATTACTAAGACGAGAGTAGATATATCCACCTTTTTCACCGGAAAACCTCAACGCTCCTTCTTCTGCATCCGGGAATGTAAAGGTCGAGGTTTGAAAAATAGGTGTCGATAAGCTTCCGTGATAGGGCTCTTCCCGAGTCCCTCCATGAATGAATTTAGTATCTGGTCGATAATCCATCAAAGATTCCTCCTTCCCTATCATCCTATGCAGTAGAATTACATTCTTTCTTCGCACAACAAAATAGAAGAAAGATCCTCTATTAAAGAAAGAGGAAAAGAGGGAAGGTCATCTGCTTATCTAAAAAAGACGCACGATCTAATGAGCCGCAACTCATCTAGGAACTTAGCTCTTCTAACGTCAAATGATTGTTATACAATTGTTCTGTCCAGGCAATGGCTTGACCAAAAATTTCAAGCAGTTCACTCAGCGTAATCTCTATTCCTTGCAGTTTATGCTCTAATTCATCAAAATCAGCTTTCTCTATTGCAATGACAAGATCAAGAATAAAACGATGGCTGTTTTCCTCTCCGCTCAGTGCTTGTTTAATGTTTGAATCCAGCGGCAAATTGGAGATAACTTCTTCAGTCGGTCGTTTCACCATAGCATCTACAGCGGACATTAATCCTGTCAGGAAATATTCTTCTATCAGGTGACTCTTTCCGATACTGACTCCGATTTGTTCACACATTTTAGCGCGCTGCAGGCTTGACTTCATCATTTCCTTTGATGCAGGAGCTGGTCCGCCCTCTTCGACAGTAAAAACGTACAGCCATTTTTTTAACGGGTCCACACCTAAAATAGTGACCGCCTGCCTTATGGACTGAATAGGCTCTGATAATTCTGCTGAAAAATTAATGATCCTGAGCAGTTTATATGTAAGTGTCAGATCTCCTTCAAATATTTCAATTACTTTTTCTAAGTCAATCCCATCTTTGTCTGCCGACAGCTCTTTCAAAACTTGAAAGTAGGATGATCCATATAAAGGGAGATCCTCAGCAGATAAAACAACTGGCTTGCTGTAATAATAGCCCTGAAACAGATGGAAACCTTCCTTCACACATTGAAGATGCTCTTCCTTTGTTTCAACTTTCTCTGCTAACAAAGTGATTTTTGCTGCTTTCGCTGTCTGAACAAGCTTCACTCGCATCTCCGGGCACGTCTGCCTTATATCAACCTTAATGATATCTACATAAGATAAAAGCCCTTCGATATCTGTCTGAGCGATACTCATCACATCATCAAGCGCAATTGAAAAGCCTTTTCTCTTCAACTCCCGGCATACTTTAAGCAAATCGCCTGTCCATGACACATCCTCGAGTATTTCTACAACTAACGTACGGGGATCGAAGTATTCGGGGATTTTTTTCATTAAAAGATCCTCCGTAAAGTTGATGAAACAAGGGCGATTATGAGACAGCCTTTCAAGACCGATCGTAACGAAGCTGTTGATCAATACTTCTTTCGTTGCCTTATTTCCATCTGTGGGAGGGAAGTTATTTTCTTTACTGTTACGATAAAGCAGTTCAAAACCGTAGATTTGATCGTCTACATCCAAAATCGGCTGCCTTGCTACGAACACTTCCACTATCCTTTTCCCCTCCTCTTGCACTCTTTATGTAAGGCTTTATTAAAGTTCCGTGTTGATATTCATATAAGCTCCCTATTCTTGAAGACTCATTTTCGAGATACCGGACTATTTCCGTTATTATGGACAGCGTTTAGAGCTCTGGGAAATCACTCGCTTTCCGTGGGAGCGCGGTGAGTCTCCTCGAGCTAACGCTCTGCGGGGCCTCACCAAGCACTTTGTTCCCACAGGAGTCTCGCAATTTCCCAGAGCTCTTTGCGATCATTAGTAGAAACGGAAACTCTTATGACAGGACTTCAGCACCTAAGAACACTGAAAAAATTAATTATGTAGTTTTTCACTCAGAACATGGTTACTGGTAGTGAGACACATCACCTCCATCCATCTAGTGTGTCATAACCCAACGTAAGTGGTTTTTCTCTCCTTAATTAATCGATAGAGATGAGTACCACGCATGTTCCAATTGTTTACGGCAATGCCCCTTCAAGTAAAACGAAATTTGATAGTAGCATACTGATTGTCTTAATATAGGTCTCTTATTAATAAACTTGAGGCAGAATACAATATTTTCATTGGGCAGAAATAGGGAAGTCACACTTTTTTAACAAGAGGGTTCGTTTCTCACTTCTATCGTATGGGGTTGTTGGGAAGCTGCGAGACTCCCGTGGGAGAAGGATGTAGGCGAGATCCCACAGGGCTGTAAGCCCGAGGAAGCTCGCCACTTCCCCCACAGGAAAGCGAGTAGCTTCCCAACAACCCCTGACTCTCAATACGGCAACGAACCCAGCTTATCTCAAAATCAAGTCTCCGCAATCCTGCCATATTGCTGAATAACTCTCTATCAACAAACACCTTTAACATCGCCTTATGTAAAAGTATACTCCATACAATGTCATCAACAAATCCCTTACATGAATTTCCTTCTATTGGACAAACTGAAAAAAAGTGACCCTTAGGAGGTTGTTTATGGATAACAAATTAGATTGGACACACCCCGAACCACTCTGGAACAAAAATAGCAAACTGCCTTCTTTTGAGCCCTTAAGTCAATCCATCCGAACAGATGTCGTCGTTGTAGGGGCCGGAATTACAGGAATCACCACCGCCTATTTACTGGCAAAAGAAGGAAAGAACGTCACTTTAATTGAATCAAGTTCCATTCTAAATGGAACAACTGGTCATACCACGGCAAAAGTGACAGCGCAGCACGGACTGATTTACGACGAGCTCATCAACCACTTCGGAGAAGAACATGCCGCGCTGTACCTGCAGGCGCAAACTGATGCGATCTCTTCTATGGAAAAAGATATACAGGAGCTTAATATATCCTGCCAATGGGAAAGACAACCTTCAATATTGTATGCAACGACTGCAGAAGGAGCCCAGAAGCTAGAAAAAGAACGGGAAGCTTATAGAAGACTAGGAGTCGCAGAAGAATCTATTACTGACCTCTCATTTTCAGTTGATGAGACGGGTGTACTGCCGATGGGCAATCAGGCACAATTTCACCCTCTTCTCTATTTATCGTCTATTCTCGAAGAGTTCTTAAATTTGGGTGGCCAGGTGTATGAACAGACTACAGCTGTGAAAGTTATTGAAGGAGAGAACGTCCTTGTAAAAACCGACCAGGAAGCAGACGTAACGTGTGACCAACTCGTTATTTGTACGCACTTCCCTTTTCATGATGGTAAAGGATTCTACTTCAGCCGCATGCATGCTGACCGCTCCTATGTGATTGCTATTGAGCCTGAGAATGAGTGGAAAGGCGGTATGTACTTATCCGTTGATGAACCTAAGCGATCCATCCGCTCCATCGAATTTGAAGGGAAGACCGTTTTATTGATTGGCGGAGAAAGCCATCGGACGGGAGAGGGTGGAGACAACTCCTTCCACTACCGGGCACTGGAAGAATTCGCGAATCGTACCTTTGGGATTAAAACCAAACTTTTCCAATGGTCTTCGCAGGACTTGACGACATTGGACAAGATTCCATACATTGGGCCTATACGTAAAAACAACAAACAAGTGTACCTGGCAACCGGCTTCAGAAAATGGGGAATGACGAACAGCCGGGTCGCTGGTGAATTGCTCACTGACTATATTATGGGCAGGGAATCTCTCTATCACGGAGTATTTGCACCGTCCAGATTCAAAGCAGATCCGAGCATTAAAGAGTTCATGAAAAGCAATATAGATGTCGCTTCTCATCTAGTCGAAGGAAAGTTAGAGCTCGTCGGAACTAGACCCGAAGCTCTGCTTAAAGGTGAAGGAGCCGTTATTCAGTGGAAAGGCGAACGAGCGGGTGCCTATAAAGATGAGAACGGAGAACTTTATGTGCTGGACACTACCTGTACGCACATGGGGTGTGAAGTCGAGTGGAACAGTGCAGAACATAGCTGGGACTGCCCATGTCACGGTTCACGCTTTTCCTATGACGGTCATGTTATGGAAGGGCCTGCTAAGCAGCCGCTGAAGAAGATTGCTTACAGCGATACCAATGAAGTGCGGCACATTCCTGAGTCTGATGAAGTAAATGAAGAACAAACCGATCAACAGTAAAGACGCTGACTCCAGCGTCTTTTTTTCCATTCTAATACATAATCCTTTCCTTCACTTCTTTAGATGGCTAAACTAACATTAAGAAGTGAAGAAAGGATTTTGACTTATGCGAGATGAAAATAAACTGGGCGTTCTCTATACTACAGGGGCATATATCTTATGGGGATTCCTCCCTATTTACTGGAAACTGTTGCAGCACATTTCCCCTTTCGAAATTCTTGCCCACAGAATTGTTTGGTCGGCCGCATTTATGATGATCGTTATTCTTTTTTTAAATAAAAGACGCCATTTTATTGAAGAAGCGAAACAGGTCTGGCAGACGAAACGGAGTTTGATCGGAATCACTCTTGCTGCCATCATGATCAGTATCAACTGGCTGACGTACATATGGGGTGTCAATAATAATCATGTTATCGAAGCCAGCTTAGGCTATTATATTAATCCGCTCGTCAGTATTCTTCTCGGCATGCTTGTGCTGAAAGAAACATTTACACGCCCCCAATGGATCGCTTTTTTACTGGCAGGAAGCGGCGTGGTTTACATGACTGTACATTTCGGCTCTGTTCCATGGATTGCCTTATTGCTGGCGTTCAGTTTCGGCATGTACGGTCTACTGAAAAAGTTAGTACCTCTTAATGCTATGTTCGGTTTAATGATTGAAACTTTGATCGTCTCACCAATAGCGATCATATACTTGTTAGGTTTTAAAGAAGCCTATGAACAAGTGGAGTGGTTATCGTGGTCGACTCTCCTCGTTTTCGGGGCAGGTGTCGCTACTGCTATTCCTTTGCTGTTATTTGCTGCAGGAGCAAAGCGGATACCTTTATCAATGGTCGGATTTTTACAATATGTCGCACCTACGATCATGCTCGTCCTCGGTGTATTTTTGTATGATGAGCCGTTTACTGCCGTGCACGCCGTGTCATTTACTTTAATCTGGTCAGGGTTAGCGGTCTACACGTTCTCGCGCATGAAACGATTAAGGAAATATGAAGCAAGAGCGAGTTGATGGGTTTACATAAAAGGAGTGCATCTCAACCAGCTTGTTGAGATGCACTCCTTTTTTTCTTAGGCTATATTGAAGCTTACATTTGATGAATTAGAAAATTGATATTCTGGTTGTATTTTCAGTCTCCCTAAGAGCCAAGGAAAGCACCAGCTGAGTCCCACCCAGATAAATAAGCACTTTCAAATCGAGTACGCCCGGAAGTATCATCTTGTCTAAGAAAAGCATCTCCTGCAGTGAGCAGCCTTTCTCTTACGTGATGATACGAATGCGGAAAAGTCTGAGCAGCTTGAGCATAGCGCCACTTCTTCAATTGTTCAGAAACTAAATCTTCCATTTGAAAAAACCCGCCCGCCTGCTCTTTGATTTTATCCAACACTTCTTCCTCGCCATAGTGTTCGCTGGACCAAGCTGCCGTCATATATACACTGACAATGACTTCATCTGAAATCCCTTTTTTATAATGGTCTACTATTCTCTCCACACCTTCCGGGAGGTTTTTGTCTACATGTCCGGAAGAAGGCAGTATAGTAAAATTTCTAAACTGAAAGATCCCTACATAAGTAGGCTGGAAGTCGATACTCTGTAAGTCATCCAGAGAAAAGCCGCTTCTTTCCAACAGTTCTACGGTCTGCGGTACCGGAATTGTGATTAACACCCCTTCACATTCCCACTCCTCCTTATCTTCCGTAACTACTGTATATTTCGCCCCCTCATTCACAATGTGAGAGACCATGCTTTCGAGCTTTACATTCAGTCCTTGAGCAAGCTTTTTAGCCAGTCCATTCATTCCATTCACAGAGGTGTACCTCGGATAATCCTCCCCGAACCAATGCTTGATCCAGCCTTTATTCAGCCAATCGGCTGCTTCCTTTTTCAGTTCATTTGACCTCACAGTAAAAAATTGCGCTCCATGATCAGCTTTTCCTTTGGCTACACGCCTCGTAGCCAACCTTCCTCCCACGCTTTTACTTTTATCAACCATCAAAACGCGTTTGCCTTCTGATTCCAGTCTTCTTGCGGCAGTAATTCCTGTTAACCCCGCACCGATAATTATGATATCGTGACGTTCCATTAAATGGCCTCCCTTCCAACTCTTACAAAAGCTTTCCCTTTCCACAAAAAAAGAACACCTTATAAGATCAACGACAGATCGGCATTACATACAATTTGCTGACCTTGTTCCAATATATCATTCACCACTCCTACGGGTGCGGCTCCTTGAAATACAGCTGCAACACTTATGAAGGAGTTTCAATAACCCGAATTGTTTCTAGTTTCATATTTAATCCTGCGTATAAACCTGCTATGGTTATACTAATCGTGATTAACTATACAGTACTATTATTATTCATTGAAAAATTAATAACCTGCTTCATTTATTCGCCTTTCCGCGATTGACTATCCCATCACATCAACAAGACGCATAGGGCCAATCAGTCATTTATCGTGTTGGAAGATACAAGGTTATTATTATATAAGGAGCTTATAATATGGAAGATAAAGCCATACTCATCATCGAAAATGCTATCAAACTTTTTGCCAAGAAAGGGTACAGCACCACTTCTGTACAAGAAATCGCGAATGAATGCGATATTTCAAAAGGGGCTTTCTACTTACATTTCAAGTCTAAAGATGCCCTGCTGTTAGAGGTTTTCAATCATTATTCAAGACAAATCCAGCTAAAATCTGATGAAATACAAGCTACGGATTTAGATCCTCGCACGAAATTCGTCAAGCAACTAACAGTGACGTACCAGGAAATCATCAAGCACCGTGATTTCATCATCATGCAAATCCGTGAGCAAGCTATTCCCTTCAATAAAGATATTGAAGATTTTATGCAGCACATGCGTTTTAATTCGTATTTATTCTACAAAAGAAACCTGCTTGCAATTTATGGTAAAGAAATCGATCAGACCATATGGGAAGTGACATTATTAATGCAAGGGATGTTCAAAGCCTATCTCGATTTAATTATCATCGAAGGTGTGGAGCTGGATGTGGAACAATTATGTGAATCCATTTTAAGACGCGCTGACTACCTTGTGGAAGGATTCAATCGAACCGGTGACAAGCCAGTCATAAATGATGACATTATGAACCGTGTAATTCCAGATGATTATTATTACAACCAGCTCTACACGATTGTGGAAACCTTAAGAGAAATGAAAACAGATACTAATGAGGATATAGAAGTAACGATCAGCGTACTGCTTGAAGAGATCCAGAAGGAACAGCCGCGACTAGCAGTTATAAAAGGTATGCTTTCAAACCTTGAGGAAGAAGATAGGTTCAAAGGGGTAAGCGGACAGATTCGCACCTTTTTCCAAATTTAATAGCGTGCCTGCAAAGTATAATTCGTCAACATAAAATGTTTTATTAAATATCGGCATCAGAAAAGAGAGAACTTGTGTAATTGATATAGAGAGAGTTAAAAATATGGCAGGATATTAGAAGACTTGATTTCGAGATAATCGAGGGTCGTTGCGAGTTTGCGAGTCAGCGGATGTTGGGAAGCTACTCGCTTTCCTGTAGCATTTTTGTTTGCTGTTCAGTCATCGGGATGAGTGGAAGGTGGTTTTAGGAATGGACTCGCTTTCCGTGGGAGTGCAGTGAGCTTCCTCAGGCTGCCGCCTTCCGGGATCTCACCAGTCACTCTCTTCCCACAGGAGTCTCGCCCATTCCTAAAACCACCTCATTTAAAGTGAGTGACGGAACTAAGAAATGAGAAGAAAAAACTCTCTTGTACCAACGTTTCCCGCCGACCCTCACTACAGATATAGAAGTGCTTCTCTAAATCACCTGGATAAGAACTTTCTTACTAATAGTGAGGCATTAAACTCCAGTGTCTCGCTGGTTATCATTCAACAGTTATTTTTTTTCGAAGTACCGCTTAAGTTGTTTCCGTTATCCTCAAAAGAGAAAAAGGTCCGGGAAATGGCGAGTCTTGTGGGACACATGGTCTTATCTAATATTTTCAATCAGTAACTACTATTTTAAATTTGGTGTAGTTTTGACCACCTTTCAATCGGATGGTGGCTTTAGAAAACGGTGAGACTCCTGTGGGATGTACATGGTAGGTGAGATCCCGGAAGGCGAAGCCTGAGGAAGCTCACCACATGCCCACGGAAAGCGATCCGTTTTCTAAAGCCACCATATTCTCATACAAACATCTCGAAACTGAGTCTTCCACTATAGGTAGCTTTAGTTGAAAAACGTAAATAAACATTTAAAGGGCCCAGTCCGCTTTCGACTGAGCCTTTTTGTATTCATTCCTCTTCTTCATCTTCAACGATTTCATCCAAGATTGGATAAACTGCCTCTACCCCTTCTTGAGCAACAAGACAAGCTGCCCCTAAAGGCGTCGACCAAAAAGAGTCTGGGATATAAGGGTTTTTCAAGCCGGCGGGCTGGAATAGCGATCGGTATATTCTGTTCAAATGCCGTTCGGTTTCTTGGAGATCTAATTCTTTCTCCCCTCGAGCCAACAGGAAAACATAACGCATCGATTGAAATAAGTTATCGCCCGGCATAAAGGTATATTCCTTGAAAAATTTCAGCTGTTTTTCAGCTTCTTCCTTCAATCCTGTATTCACCGCTAAATCATCCAAATGTCCATGTAAGTGTCGATAAACTTGTTGAAAAATTCTGCGCTTCTCATCCTGCATCACTTTATCAGTATAAATGTCCTGCAGTTTTAAAAAGGCTGCTTCCTTTGTCCACTCCATATAACTCCCTCGCTTTCATGAATATTGAAATCCAAAGTTAACCGCTTCATGTTCCGCAGATCCATACAACTCGGGAATCCCTTTAGAATGCTCTTTCAGAAGCCCAGGCAAGTGGGGCACAACTTTGTTCCATACCATCGGATTAGCAGCCATCGCCTGAAAAAGAGCCTGTTCATTATTCGTCCACGCCCGGCGTGTCTGGATATAGTCCAAAGTCAGTCGATAACCTGGCCCCAATTTTTCATCACGTCTCTTTTGAAAAGCTTGCAGTGCCTCTTTCCAATCGGTCCCTTCCTCCCAGGATTGAATGGCGTCCGCTAATTGGAAAGCTTGCATGAGAGCATCATTAATACCTAATCCTGTGCTTGGGTCTTTGCTGTGGCCTGCGTCACCTACTAACGCCCACCCGTTGCCTCCAGTCTGCCTGAAGAAATTAGGTACGCCCGTAGTACCGATGATTTTCCCTTGAAGGACAGCCCCATCAAGTCTTTCTTTCATTCCATAAAACTGCTTGAATGTCTTCTCAAATAAGTGAGGGTTCTTAGCAAACTCCTGGAACTCATCAGGAAGGATCTCAAGCCCCAGACAATCCATTGCCGGCTCCATAGGAAAAAGGAATCCGATGCGCCCTTCATTTAAGAAAATTTCTGTTGTCGGTTCCATCAACGGCCTTACGTGTTGATAGTAACCGTAGAATACTGGTCTTACGGCTGAATGCTCCCCGTAGACTTCAGCTTCCGCCCACTTAGCTACCTGAGAATTTCTCCCATCCGCTCCGATTACAAGGGCAGTTCTCAGCTGATGTCTTTCCCCTTTTTCGTCTACAGCCTCTACGCCCGTTACTCTACCTTCATCTTTGAGCAACCCTACAGCCTGATATCCTTCTCTAAGTTCTACCCCGGGAAATGACGTTGCTTTCTGCAGGAGCACATGATCCAGGTGATCACGTCTAGGAATAAGTGTATAGGAATGCCGTGGTCCTTCAACAAAACTATCACCAATATATGTACGCATCCGTTTGATTTTTCTTAAGCCCGAAGCCTCCACTTCATCCAGTACGCCCAGCTGCTCTAAATAATGGACGTTTGATAAATGGTGTGTTGAAAGAGTATCACTCGGAAAAGAAGCTTTATCCAGAAGAAGGACCTGCTTTCCCATTCTCCCTAATAAAATCGCTAAACTTGATCCAGCTACTCTCGCACCTACGATAATGACATCAAATTGCTGCTTCATCCTGTGCCCACCCTTAAGATTGTTATGTTCAGATTAACGCTTTTCAAGTGAATTATCCAGAACTAAGGCTGCATCCCGCCAAATTTTCGGCCGAAAAAAAAACTCCCAACAATGGGAGTTTTTCTAAGCTGTTTCAATTTTAGTATTTGATCTCTTCTTCCACTTCGTGGTTCTGATCGAGAACTAAAATACGGCTTGGCTTGTTTTGCTCAGCCATTTCTTTAGCTTTTTCTAAGGCCGTATCTCTTTCATCGTACTCATCTGTTGGAGCGATATCCTCTATTTTTACGATCCAGCCTGTTACATCTTTATTTGGTGCTACACTATATTCCTTCATATAATCTCTCTCCTTTAACGTTGTCTTACTACGGTTACTTCCCACCAATCCACTCATTCAAACGTCCTGTTCACTTTCACAAATAGTTTGACAATATGTGCTTCTCATTCTATAATTCGAAGCATACCTTTTAAGACACGACCAAACTGAATAACTCTTATCTAGAGTGGCAGAGGGACTAGGCCCTGTGACGCCCGGCAACCTTCAAGCAACGGCTTGAAAAGGTGCTAATTCCTACAGATCTTTGTTGATCTGACAGATAAGAGGAGGAACCTAAATACCAGCCCTCTTCTTATTTAAGAAGAGGGCTTTTTATATGCCATCTTTTCAAATGACGAAATTAAAATAGAGGAGGGAGTCCGACTATGTCCATTAAAAATATTACAAACCAGCAAACTCCCACGAAAGTACCGATCGGGGCTTTCACCTTGGAAAATGGTGACACTCTTACCGATGTTGAGCTGGCTTATGAAAGGTTTGGCCCAGAAGGTGCACCTGTCATTCTCATTTGCCATGCACTGACGGGAAACCAATACGCTGTTGGCTCAAAAGAAAGCCCTGGGTGGTGGAAAGGGCTCATAGGGGACGATTGCCCAATTGACACTACATCCTTCCAAGTCATCACCTTTAATGTCCTGGGAGGGTGCCACGGGTCCACGGGTCCAGCGAGTTTGGACCCTTCGAAGAAAACACCTTACCGTCAGAACTTTCCTAAGGTGAGCATACGGGATATGGTACATGCGCAGCACAAGGCCCTGGACGTTCTTGGAATTAAAGAAGTGCACGCAGTGATCGGAGGATCTTTAGGAGGCATGCAGACACTGGAGTGGGGTCTTCTTTATCCATTCTTCATGAAACAGCTGTACGTCCTTGCTGCCACGCCCTACTTAAGTGATTATGGGATTGCCTTCAATCATATTGGAGCACGTGCCATAGAAGATGATCCAGCTTTCAATGGAGGTTTCTACGAAGACAATGCCCAGCTTCAAGGTTTTGAGATAGCCCGAATGGCAGGTATGGTCACTTATAGAAGCGGAACGCTTTTCCAAAAAAGGTTTGATCGCCATCAGAAAGACTCTCTTTACGACATTCAGTCTTACATGGATTATCAAGGGGAAAAAATCAAAGAGCGTTTTGATGCGAATAGCTATTTATATTTATTAGAAGCAATGAACCACCATGACATCAGCCGAGACCGCGGGTCTTTACAGGAAGCAGCAAAGCAGTTTAAAGCAAAGCTTTATACGATAAGCTTTCAGCACGACTTACTTTACCCAAGAGAGCTGATTGAAACATTCAGCGATCATGTCCCAGGCAGCGAGCACCACCATGTTCTGACTGATTATGGACATGATGGTTTTTTAGTGGAATTCAATCAGTGGGGATCATGGATGCAGGAGAAAATCAACGAAGGAGCAGTGAACCATCATGACAATTAAAGCAGCATTATTAGGATTCGGCACCGTCGGCCAAGGTGTTTATGAAATCCTGGAAGAAAAACAACAAGATTTACAACTTTTACTCGGGCGCCCGGTAGAGGTGGTCGGTATTCTTGTGAATGACATGAACAAAAGCCGCCCGGTCAGAACAGATACACTGGTCACAGACCGGTTCGAACAGATTCTTGAGCAGCAGCCTGACGTTATATTTGAAGCCACCATCGGTCAAGAGCCCGGTTATTCATACATTAAACAAGCATTAAATGAAAAAATTCATGTAGTGACCGCTAACAAAGTGATGTTTGCCGCGCACGGGGAAGATATATTGGAGGTCGCTGATTATCATGATGCCGGAATTGGATACGAAGCGACAACTGCTGCCGGTACACCAATCATCGGCACATTATCCCACCTCCTTCAAATCAACAAAATAACTAAAGTAGAAGCCATTCTTAACGGGACAAGCAACTATATCCTTACGGCGATGCAGCAAGACGGAAAAAGTTTTTCCGAGGCTTTACAGGAAGCAAAAGATAAAGGATACGCAGAGGCTGATCCGGCCAATGACATTGACGGACATGATGCTTTTTACAAGTTAATGATCCTCAGTCAATTGCTCCATAAAAAACAGCCAGTGTGGTCAGATGTTCCTCTTAAAGGCATTTCCCAAATCTCACCTGAAGATTTAACTGAAGCTGCACAAAAAGGGGAAAAAATACGTCATGTAGCCGCGCTGGAGCTGATTAATGGGGAATTGTCTGCTCAAGTGAAACCTGTGTCCCTCCCCGCTTCCCACGGGCTTCACTCCATAGATGGAGTAGATAATGCCATCACCGTTTCAGGCGATTTAGTAGGCTCAGTTACGCTTCGTGGACCTGGTGCGGGGAAACGGACCACCGCCAGTGCAATGGTGGAGGATTCTGTGCGTATTCTTCAATCAGCGCCTATTTATCAACTTCAATAAACGAAGCAAAAAAAATCCTGAGACGAAATTGTCTCAGGATTTTTTTTGTTATTTTTCTTTTAACCATGACTTCTGAACCTCTGCATATTTAGATCTCATCATATCTTCTAGATGTATCTTAGAGATTTTTATCAAATCCTCTTCAGCACCGGAGTCTGAAGGGAGGTGAATTTCAATACGATCACCTTTAAGAGCTACATTTGTGAAATTTTCGGCATCAACCGAAAGCTCCGCACGCCCGCTTAATTCTTCATTCACTAGTTCAGTCAAATGTTTTACGTGCTGCTCATCTTTTGTGAAAATGTCCTCTAATGCAAGCCGCTTCCCTTTCGACTTATCAAAATTCAATACAGAATCAAAATTCACAGGAGAGTTGTCACCTGTAAGAATTGACTGGTTGAATTTCACAACAAAAACATGTTCATCTTCGTAGAGAACATCATAAGACACACTAAATTCATGTGTGACCTCACTGTTTTGTTTTTCATGCGCTTTGTAACTGATTTTTTTGAATTTCTCTTTACTCTGGTTCACAAAGTCGATAATCGACTGATCGATTTGGTCGTTTGGAGTTTGCGGATAATCAATAGACACATGGTACTCTTCAATTCTTTCAGTTTCTTCTTTGGTTGTTATTTCATAAGGTTCTTTTTTTTGAGATGACGAGGCTTTTTGATCATTAGCATCCGCAATGATAAATGAGCAGGCCGTCAGCAGTACTACACTAAGAAGTGATAGATATATATTAAATGAATTCATTTTCTTCCCTCTTTAATCATGATCTTTTCAAATCATAGTGTAACACAAATGTAATAGGGAATTAATAAGTTTGTTATAAACAATCGAATTTTTTATATTTTCGTTCGAACATCCCATAGTTCTGGGAAAAAACGGTGGTCGAGTACTTTTTTCAAATACCCTACCCCCGAAGATCCTCCCGTACCGATTTTATGGCCAATAATTCTTTCTACTGTTTTCATGTGCCTGAATCTCCACTGCTGCAGAGAATCTTCAATATCTACAAGCTTTTCAGCTAATTGGTATAAGTTCCAATATTGATCTGTGTTTTTGTACACTTCTGCCCAAGCCCGTTCCACAGTAGGATCCGATTGATAAATTTCAGTATAATCCCTATTCGTAAGGGAAGGGTTGATTGGAAAACCTGCTTCGACGAGTTTTTCTATTGCTGCATCGTACAAACTCGGGGCTTCATAAGCTTGTTTTAATTCTTCATGTAGTTCACGATCTTTTTCATAAATTTTTATGACGTGCGGGGTTTTATAACCGAGAGCGAACTCGACCATCCGATATTGGTAGGATTGAAATCCAGATGCTTGACCGAGTTTATCCCGAAACTGGATATATTCTGCCGGGGTCAGTGTAGAAAGCACATCCCACGCGTGAATAATCTGAGTCTGAATCGTAGAGACTCGCGATAACATTTTGAAAGCTTCCTGCATTTCACCTTTTCGTATGGAAAGAACAGAGGCCTGTAATTCGTGCAGAATGAGTTTCATCCAGAGCTCACTAACCTGGTGAATGATGATAAAAAGCATTTCATCGTGATGATCAGATAACCGGTGCTGTGAAGAGAGAAGAGGGTCCAGTTTCAAATATTCTCCATAAGTCATCTTCTCTCGAAAATCCGTATGAACATGTTCGTTCCCTTTTGATCCATCTTCTTTCAATATGGTTCACCTCTTTTTAAGTCAGTATCCCCCGGTCAGGAATGTGGTTCGATGTGATCGGCAGGATTTCAGTGTGAACAAGCCCTTCATACATTAAGACCGTTCCGATCATTGGATGTTCAACATGGACGTGAACTCGAAAAGCCTGTTCCTTTTCATCATAGTGCTCATATAAAGAGGTTTGCGGCCCATTAATCGATAAAGAATCCAATATCTTAGTCTTACGAGAATGCATGAGCAGCCCTCCCTCTTTCGTCACATCTACATCCATGACGGTAGATAATAAAGAAGATTTACCTAAACAGTCTACTATGGCTTGTTCTTGTTCATCGTAATACATCGCTGCGTCAAACCCACGAATCGCATATGGGAAAAAGAAGCGGCGGATATAACTCAGCGCCTCCCGCCCGTGATCGTCTTCGTATGCATAATTTTCTAGAGTGAACGGCACCTCTTTCCCTCTTTCCCCAAATATGACGTGGTCTTTTGCGCCGATATTCAAGAAAGGGCGTAACATAAGAGGAGTACCCCTTATTTCTGTCATTCTCCCTTGGCCGAGGACCATAATATTTTGTTGACTTGTAATTCCGAATTTCTTTTGTAGTTCGGGGTGCAGCTGATGAAATTTTTCTTCGAGTGCTAAATGGAAAATCGATTTCATAAATTGTACCTCCCATACGTTCTATAGTGTCTTTATGTAGAAAGGGAGCTGTTGAAGACTCCCTTCCTTTTTGCTACATCACTTCTTCCGCGAATTGACTGATTGAATATCCTTTGCTTTGCTTCATCAGCCAGCCCTGGTTCTCCAGCTGCTTAAATAATCGCTGGATATATTTTTCCGGCCAGTCTGACAAAAGACCAAACCAGCGTGTTTCATGAAGATGAAGCCTGCGGAGTTTATTGGTCGATTTTCCCGCAAGAACTTGTACAAGCGTATGTGCGGGATAATCTGTGCCATAATAATGGATCAGATCAAGCATTTGCTGGACGGATGCATAATCAAGTGATCGATCTTTAATCGTGATGATAATATCATCTTCCTGATAAACGACTTGACTGAGCCTCTCATTTAGTTCTTGTAAAAGCTGGTCCAGTGCAAGATCCATATCTTCTGGTATATTGTCCACCCATTCTTCCACCTGCTTCACCATAGAGACGTCGGCCAGCTTAATATGAGCAAGCCAGATGAGATTGGACTCAAAAGACTCAATAGGCAGATTAGAATGGTTCAATTTTTCATACATATCCAGTATCGTATCACTCGTGACGAATGGCTCATCATGTTTATATCGTTTGATCAAGTGAGCAATCTGTAAAGCTTCGTCCAACTTGTTACGATAAGGAATGAGTTTTTCCTTTAAAAATGTTAATTGCCGCAGCTGATAAAGTAAATCAGTATTCTTATCGGCTATGTCGTTAAATTGTTGATGAATCGTCTTTATTCTTTTTCCAGCTTTTACAGGGTCGAATTCTTCTTCGAGCAGCACTTTATCATGATCAGTGAAGTAAAATAGTTGATAATCACATACCTCACAGTAACAACAAATTTTCTTTTGACCGGAGTGAAACTGCAAATCTTTTTGGTGAGGACAAGTTGTACTTCGACTATTCAGCCATTGATCAGGTAAAGCGCGGAAGGGACGCATGACAATCTCTACCCGGTGCCTCCAAAAGGATACATCCTCTGGATATTTAAGGACGGATAAAAGCGCCGATTGGTTCATGGTTTCTACAGCCTGAATGACGTTTTTCTTTTCGTGAGCAAGTAACACGATAGGATGAGCATGAAAGGAGTGGACGATCCTTGCGAGCCACTCTTCTCTTTCCTCTGAACTGATGTCCGCTATAAACATATAATCATCGATCACTTCACGAACGTGATATTCGAGCTGTTCAGACGATAGTCGCGTGAAGTCGGTTTCATATAGATATTCATCTTTCAAGGGCAGCCCATGTTCTTTAGAAACACTGTTCCAAAGAAAAAATTCAGGTCTGATGAAATAAGGATGAAGCGTCTCATCTTTAAGAAACGAAACTGGCAGCACAGTCTGCCCCTTTATATTCAAAAACAAGTGTAAATTCTTTAAATCCATCTTTTTTTCATTAACATACGTGCCGACTGCTTCATTCAATCTAGAAAGAACACCGCGTTCAAACTTATGTCCGATTGATCGAATCGATTTGTTCTTTTTTCCGATTGGAGTCAGAATGATATGAGGATATCGTTCATCTTCGTACGTTAAATTGACTGGAAGTCCCATAGTGATTCCCCTTTGTGATGGAAGGATATACTTCTATTATAGAAAAAGTATGAGAACATACCAATGATTATTGGATAAATGGGCTCATAAATATAAAATTTCCACGGAATAACCAATGAAGAGGCCCGTTTCTACAACTCCTGGAAAAGATTTTAGTTGTTTCTCCATAGTATGAGGAATGTCTGGGAGTCTTACATCCAAGATTACATTTCCCGCTTCTGTAATGACAGGGCCATCTTTAGCAGCGGCCTTGCGCAAATGTACATAAGCCGGTTCACAATGTTCGATCAATTGCTCTTCAACGAGATGGATCGCCCTCGGGTCCACTTCTATTGGAACTTCAGCTTTTTCTCCCAGTCTCGTAACAAATTTACTTTGATCAACAAGGATATACGTCTTAGGTGAGCTTGCTATGACAAGCTTTTCCATGAACATTGCGCCTCCGCGCCCCTTGATTAGTCTTTTATCACTGTCCACTTCATCAGCTCCATCAAACCCCCAATCAGGCTTGACTTCCGTCAATGAGGAAACAGGGATGCCATAATAGGTACATGTGAATGCAGCTTCTTTAGATGTCGGGACAGCTTTTACTTGCAGCTTTTCCCGGTTCACTTTTTCACCAATAGCCTTAATGGCCAGCATGGCTGTAGAACCGGATCCTACTCCAATGACATCTCCATCTTTCACTTTAGAGCTTACGGCCTCCGCTAATTTTTCTTTTTCAGATCTATTAGATATGTCCCCGAAGTCGAGCGGAGATTCAAATAAAGGATTTTTCCATTTCATTTCTCTCACCTCTTAGTTGTTGTTATTCCCCAAACTGAGCAAATCAAGCCGGACCATCATTGAACCCTTTGTTGAAGCATAGGATAGAATAAAACGTTAAAAAAGCAGGTGGTCCTGTGAAAAAAGCCTATAAAAAGCTGCTCATATTTTATCTAGTATTGATCCTTGCATTTATTTGGGTACTCATGAGCAAATAGCCTTTACCTGAGGCCAGGTAAAGGCTATTTTGTAAGATTATGTTTGAACGCATAAATGACAGCCTGCGTCCGATCATGCACAGTTAATTTCCCTAGAATGTTACTTATGTGCACTTTCACTGTTTTCAATGCAATGAAAAGTTCATCAGAAATCTCCTGATTCGTTTTCCCTTCCGTCATCAGCAATAAAATTTCCTTCTCGCGTGCAGTTAACTGGTCGTGAAGAGGCGCATCAGACCCTGTCCTCATTTTATTCATAATCTTTCCGGTAACTTCAGGCTCCAGAATCGACTGGCCATCATACGTCTGCCTGATCGCTCGGGCGATCTCTTCAGCTTTTGATGTTTTCAGCATATAGCTCGTGGCCCCTGCTTCCAGTGCCGGGTATACCTTTTCATCATCTAAAAAGCTTGTAACAATAATGATCTTAGCTTCTGGCCATCGCTCAATAATCTGTCTCGTCGCTTCGATCCCATCCATTTTCTTCATGACAAGATCCATCAGGATGATATCCGGCCGATACGACAAAGCCAAGTCCACAGCCTCTCCCCCATCATTTGCTTCAGCAATTACGTCAATATCATTTTGAGAAGATAAATAAGCGGATACCCCGATACGAACCATTTCATGATCATCAGCGAACAGTACTTTAATCATTATGCCCGCCCCCTTTCAATAAAATCGGAACTTTCACTTCAAGTCTCGTTCCTTCGCCTTCTAAACTTACTACTTTAAGCGTGCCTCCAATTTCGATGGCTCGTTCCTTCATATTTTGCATACCGTAAGAGCTGGCTTTCGCTTCTTCCACATCAAAACCGATTCCATCATCAACAATCCTTAGGATGATATACCCGTCTCTCCTGATCAGCATAACCTGGAGTGACTCGGCTTTGGCATGTCTTAATGTATTGGATACGGCCTCTTGTAAAATTCTGAACAGCTGATCTTCAATTCCTTTATCGAGGGTCAATGGCTCAACAGTCCAATCCACTTGCATCGGAACCTTCTGAGTTAGTTCTGCAAGTAATTCCTCAGATCCTTCTGATAAGGACTTCCCTTTCAGTGCTACAGGTCTCAAATGCAATAATAGAGCCCGCATTTCCAATTGGGATTGATGGATCATATTTTCAACCATAGCCAGTTGATGTTTCAAATCTCCATTCTCTTCTATAGACTTATTTTCATTAATAGCAGACATGAGCATTGAAGCTGCAAACAACTGTTGACTCACTGAATCATGTAATTCCCTGGCGAGACGGTTCCTCTCTTGAATAACTACCTCTTGAAGACTTTTTTCACGTTCTTTGGCTCTCTCGGTTGCAAGGCGCTGAGCGGTTTCAGCCTGCTCAGAAAATTTGTCTTCAATTTGCTTCATTTTCTCTTCAATGAGCGAAAATTCTTTTCTCGATTCGGTTTCGTTCAACACCGAATTTCCTTTCGTAATCGCATCCAGCTGATGTTCGATATAATGGAATTTCCGGGAATCAAACCACGCTTGACCCCCGCCCAGAATTACTCCCGCACTTACACTCATCACCAACACAAAAATGATATAGGGTAAATCAAGAACTTTAATCGTCCACAGATCTGACCAGTCCTGCAAAGGAAAAGCAAAGAACGTAACTGTAATCAAAAGTAAAGCAAGGACAATAATTAAAAGTACGTGGACTGCGATTTGCTTTTGCCACCTGCTCATATGCGCTTCACCTCAAGATCACCAGACAAAATGGAGGTGATGATTTTCACCCGCGGCTTTTTCACCGCGTAATCTGGAGTCTTGTAGTCGATGACTTGGTTCACCAGTTTTCTATTTCTGAACTGGAAAATGGCTGCACGGCCAAAGATAGCGCTATGTTGAATGGAAACCTCCACTTCGTAAGGAACATAGATATTGACGTCCCCAATGAAATGCCGGATTGAAATCACAGCTTCATCCTGTGGCAGTACAGTATTGCTCAAGTCGACTACCCGATCTCCAAATCCACCTTGGACATTGATATCCCGCCATTTATACGATCTTTCAGGAGTAGATTCATCACCGAAGAACTTCTGCTTTATAATAGGATCAAGCTCTGCCTCAGGAATATCTTCATAGAATACCGGCTCTATTCGTTCTGGTTCATTTTTTGAGCGATAATAATGCCGGAGCAGAAGCACAAGCACAGCGATGATAAGAAAGCGAACAGCCATCATGTTAATGACCGTAACAAATAAACTGACAGCCCCGATCCAGAATACAATTTTCCATATTAATTTTTTATAATTTTTCCACCCAAAGTAAAGGAGCACAGTGGAAAAAATTACGGAAAATATCAAACCACCATTAAAAAAAGCAACTTCCAGCACGAGGAGGGCAGCACCTATGAGTAAAATAATATTTACTGTATCTGTAGACATTCTCTTAAACATAAGATGCTCCCCCTTTCTAAGGTGCTTTCTCTCTTTTAGTGATACTAAGTGTATCATCTATATGTAAAAGCTATATTAAACGATTCTAATGATTCTCATTGATATAACAGCTATCCCCAACACTCTCATTTCTGTGATTTAACAGAAACTATGATAAAAAGCGCAGACTTCACTGCGCCTTTTATCATACCACTTTTTATTACGGGGTCGTAACCTTCTCTTCCTTCTTCATATCCTTCTCAAGCTGCGCCACTTTACTGTCGAACGTATTGCGGTAATATGAACTATTTACTTTGTATTCCAAGTCTTCAATATACCTATCGATCTCCGCAAATTTTGAATATGGCTTGTCCGCTGTATCTTCGATCACTTGATCCATACGGCGGTGGGCTCTTGCTATATTTTCTCGTCCCATTAACTCCATACGCTTCAGGTGCATATCCTTCAATTTATGCTTCATTTCTTCATATTTTCTTTCCAATGTTTCCAGCTGTTCGATAGATTCAAGGCGGGAAGCCTTCAACCTTTCAGCTCGTGACTCATATTCCTGCTGTTCTTTTACAGCGAATTCATACATTGAATCTTCACCCGCTTGCTGAGCTATCTCTGCTTGATGTCTGCGTTTTTCAGCCATGTCCTCAGATTTCTGATATTCACGGGCAAATTCATCTTTCAAGCGATATTGGCGTTCTACAAGCTTACGAACTTTATCTGTTTCTTTTTCACTTTCCCGCAAGTATTGATTCAGCATTGCTATCGGGTTTTTCTGTTCTTTTTGATCCAATGCTTCATGGAAATCCGCTGAAATTGAATCTTTTAATCGTGTAAATAAGTTAGCCATGTTAAACTCTCCTTTATTATTTGTTCAATTCTGCCCATTGTTTTTCAAAATTAGTGAACGGATCATTTGATTGCACTTGTGAATCTTCCGCTTTAGTACTTGTCCAGTTTTTATAGATCCAATAAATTGCGTAAGCTGCAGCCAGTCCGACAACGGCATAAATATTCGATACTGCCACGCTTAAGATAATCAAACCGAGGATGACCCATCCAATCTTTCCGGCAGTTGATTCGCTTTTAGTAAATTGTTTAAATACTACATAAAGCAGCCAGACGCTGACTCCAAGCAAAATCATCGGCCCTAAATTCGCTAGAAGAACTGCAAGGGCAATGAGAGCCGCTACAAAAAGCAAAAATTTCTTCATTTCATGTTTCCCTCCTTATCTATTTCCTGATTCCATCATATCGAGATTGTAGATTTTCCGTAATGAGCCTGAGATATATTTTAGAGTAGGTCTAGAGGCGTATAAGCATGTCCAACTTGTGAGGAACATGCTTTCAACAAAAAAAGGCCTGAAATCAGCCGTTCTGATTTCAGACCTTCCCTCCTTACTGGACGATGTTAAGTTTTGTAGGTGTTTTTGTGAGTGTTTCACAGCCGCTTTCTGTAACGAGCACGTCGTCTTCAATTCTGACCCCGCCGATATTCGGGTCATAAATGCCCGGTTCAATCGTATAAGTCATTCCTTCTTTTAACACTCCATCATTTAAATGACTCATTGATGGGAACTCGTGAACGTTGATTCCTAGACCATGACCAATTCGATGTGGAAATAAATGACCGTATCCTGCTTTTGTGATAACATCTCTGGCTGCTGAATCAAGGTCACCGATCCGTGTACCTGGCTTACTTATGGCTAAAGAAGCTTCCAGAGCCTGTTTGACCGTTTCATAAATAGCCTGCTGTTCATCAGTAATCGCCTGATAAGCAAACGTTCTAGTAATATCTGACGTGTACCCTTTCCAAACGACCCCTAAGTCAAAGAGGACAAAGTCTCCCTTCTTAAGTTTCCGGTCGCCAGGATTTCCGTGGGGATGGCCTGATTTTTCACCGAATAGAACCATTGTGGAAAAAGACATGGCGCTTACACCTTTTTTCTTAAGTTCATACTCAATGGAAGCCAGCACCTCCATTTCTGTAACTCCTTCTTTTAAAGCTTCTAACCCGGCTTGAACACCATAATCAGCTAATTGTGCAGCTCCACGAATATACTCTATTTCTTGCGGGTCTTTGACTACACGCATGTCGTTCAGCTGTGCTTCCAAGTCTGCCACTGATGCTCCTGAGAAGAGGTTTAAGAAAGATTCACTGCGGCCATAAGAAAGCACCTGCTTTTCAATTCCTGCTTTATGCACGTGTTTTATATTGATTTCATTTAATTTATCACCAATAAGAGTCCAGGGGTCTTCATGATCTGAGTAACCAATCACGTCATAGGACCATCCTGAATCCCTGAGCTGCTCCTCCTCCATTTTCGGAAGGACTGCAATGGGATGATGCTCCTGGAATACTAACAAACCTAACAGCCGCTCATGCGGGTCTGTCAAAAATCCGGTCAAGTAGAAAAAGTTCTCCGGAGAATTTAAAAAGGCAACCTCTATGTCCTGCTTTTTCAAGTATGTAGAAAGTATATTCAAACGTTGTTCCATAATATCTCTCCTATTCATTTAACCATGATTACCTTCATCATATAGGAAAATTCTATTCTTTCCAAAGGAATGTAAGCCGGTTCTTGTATTTCTTTTAAACCAATGTTTTTGTATAATAGCGGGAGATGAACTATATTTGGGGGTTATTTCTTTGGATCGAACGAGATTTTTTGTACGGGTATCAGCTATTTACGCATTAATCGGTTCATTTATGGGGTCCCACATGGCTGGGGGCGGAGGCTACCAGCTTAGTGCCGTGCACGCTCATATTCTAGTCGTCGGCTGGTTATCCCTTTTCGCTTTTGCGATTTTTTATAAAGTATTTTCTATTCCGAAAACATCTAAACTGGCCTCCTTTCATGTATGGAGCTCTTTTATCGGAGTCTTTGGGCTGACTACAGGAATGTGGCTTTATAATACACAACCTATCGAAGGCATCGAAACGCTCAATATAATCTTTTTTATTGTCGGCGGTACCATAATGCTCATCGCCTTCGTCTGTTTCGCAATTATGGCCTTCGTTCACGGCAAATTCATATCAGAAGAATAAACAAAAACGCCGGTCATCCTCCGGCGTTTTTGTATTATGGCTGGAACCTGATGAGCTGATCATCTTGCTCCTCTGGATTTCCACGACCATCCGTATTGTTCGTAATAAAATAAAGAGAACCACCCACTTCCACAACATCTCTAACACGCCCGAACCCTTCAGCTTCCGTTTCTGAATTTTGCCCATCCATATTAAGAGAATAAATAGCTCGACCCGTCAAAGCGGCTACAAATATGGAATCTTCATAAACAGTGATTCCTGAAGGTGCCCACGTGTTATTTCCAGTTTGAAAAATCGGCTGCTGCATCCCTTCTTTTGAGTCATCGCCAACAATGTCAGGCCAGCCATAATTTTGACCGGGCTCTATTAGGTTAATTTCATCGTGGTTGGTCGGTCCATGCTCAGAAGCGAACATCTCCCCTTCATTATTCCACGCGATCCCTTGAGGATTTCTATGACCGTAACTATAGACGTAGGATTCTTCCTCAGGATTGTCCTCAGGTATCCCGCCATCCTGCTCTAATCTTAAGATCTTCCCGGCTAAACTGTTTTGATCCTGAGCTAAACTTTCCTCCTGTGCATCCCCTGTCGTAAAATACAGCTTTTCATCCGGTCCAATGTCTATCCTACCTCCATTATGAAAATTACTGCCAGGTATCTCTTCCAGCACAGCCTCTTGCTCAATCCATCCGTCTCCTTCATATTTCAGAACTATGACTCGGTTCATTATCCTTCCGCCATCCTCATAAGTATGATAAGCATACGCCTGTTGATTCGACGAAAAATCAGGTTGAAGCTTCAGGCCAAGCAGCCCGCCTTCCCCAACCTGGGTAATTTCCCTTTCTGTCTCGACAGTTTGTCTTTCAACTTGCCCGTCTTTCACAAGCGCAATCGTCCCTTCACGCTCACTTATAAAAAAATTTTCTCCGTCCTGTTCAATATCCCAGGGAGACTCTAAGTCAACTGCCACCTCAGTGAAGTCTCGACTCTGATCCACCCCGTTATCTCGTTGTTCCTCTCCAGGCTGACAAGCGGCTGTCATAAAAACCAGCATTAAAAATCCAAATATTTTCAATATGGAAATCACCCACTTTTTTACAAGTTATTAATAGTTTATCAAGTTTTAAACCGCCTGCAAAAAGAAAGCTGCACCTTAAGGGAAGGAACAGCTTTCTTTTCGACCATACAGTCCAGTTGGTTCAGACCCGTTCTAGAGTCTAACAACTATTTATTCAACTTAAATCAACTGGCTTGTGCCTTTTTCATAGCTGATTGTTTTTTCCTAACATCCACTTTAGTCAGGATAGATACGACAAGAGCGATGGCAAACAAACCGGAAAAGTAAATGAGACTGCTTGAATAACTTCCGGTTACATCATTCATGATCGCGGCAAATTGAGGCCCGGCAAGCCCTGCAGCTGCCCAGGCCGTCAAAATATAACCGTGTATCGCACCAAGCTCCTTTGTACCGAATAAGTCCCCTATAAAAGCAGGAAGAGTAGCAAATCCTCCCCCATAACATGTGTAAATCACCCCGAAAAATATGACAAAAAGAGCGACTGAACTAGTCATAGGCAATAAAATGAATAAAGGAATCTGTAAAGCAAAAAAGATAATATACGTATTTGATCGCCCGATGTAATCGGAAGCAGAAGCCCACCCTATACGTCCGAGTCCATTGAATACTCCCATGATTCCTACAAGTGTCGCTGCAGCAGCCGTACTCATTCCTACACTATTCTCCGCAAGCGGCTTCGCTGCAGAAATTACGGCAATGCCGCACGTAATATTTATAAACAACATAATCCATAAGTAATAGAAACGCTTCGTTTTCACCGCTTCTTTAGCACGTAAATTTGCTAAATCTTGAGACTCTACGTCATTATTTCCTTCTGGGTTATACCCTTTTGGCGTCCAGCCTTCAGGGGGCCTCGATAAGTATAAAGAAGATAATATCATTATAGCGAAATAACTTGCACCTAGAATAAAGAAAGTCATAGCTATACCAGTTGAACTAATCAGCCAATCCATGACAGGACTAGCTATGGCCGCGGCAAAACCAAATCCCATAATGGCCATTCCCGTCGCAAGGCCCCTGCGGTCCGGGAACCACTTGACGAGTGTAGACACCGGAGCTATATAGCCTACTCCTAAGCCAATTCCTCCTAATACTCCATAAAAAAAGTATAACGCCCATAATGATTCCAATTGAATGGCAAAACCTGAGCCGAATACTCCTACACCGAAAAAGACAGCGGCAGTAATCCCTGCAACTCTAGGACCATACTTTTCTAAAACCAGCCTAAAAATGCAGCTGATAAACCTAAGAATAAAATGGCAATACTGAATGTTAGCTGAACTTGCTGAGATGACCAGCCAAACTCTTCTCCTAGAGGACCGGTGAAATTACTCCAAGCGTACACAGAACCAATCGAAATATGTATACCGACCGCCCCGAGCGCAATTAACCAGCGATTTTTCACTTTTCTCTCCGACATAGGCTAACCTCCTAATTCATTTTGATCATTTAGATCGTATGATTAAACATAACCCGAATCGTATGTGTTAAAACTTTCTAATATAGTAATTTTCCTTCAAAACAAAAGAAGCGCTCTCCTAAAATACTTAGGAACAGCGCTTCGAACAGTAGTATAAATACGACAAAATATTTTATTATTTCCCAGGAAATGATCTTTTTTAAGTGTATTTCCCTCCTAACGGGAAATACTGTAGTTTCTCCACTCTTCAGGCAATAATTTAAGGTATTTTGACTGAAGAAAGCGATCATCGATCAGTTGAATGATTCCATGATCTTCTTCTGACCGTATTAATCTTCCACCAGCCTGAAGCACTTTATTCATCCCCGGAAAAACATACGCATAATCATAACCAGGCTTCCCTATTTTTGTAAAATAAGATTTGATGAGTTCTTTTTCAAAACTTCTAGGCGCCAGCCCTATCCCTACAACGGCCACACCATTCAATCGATCTCCCCTTAAATCTACACCTTCTGAAAATACGCCACCAAGCACGGCAAACCCTGCCAGCCGGCCTCCTGTAATGAATTGCGCTAAGAAATCCTCTCTTCTTTCTTCTGTCATTCCAAACTCCTGCTGCACTGATTCAATATTTCCATAGTTTTGAAAATGATGGTAAACCATATTCATGTACTGATAAGAGGGGAAAAAGAACAGATGATTCCCTTTTTGCTTTTGTACTTGATGATACAAAAGCTGCGCGAGCTTTTCTGCAGTTTGTTCTCTGCTTTTATAACGAGTAGATAACGGAGCGATAATGACCTCCATTTGCTCAGATTGATAAGGGGAAGGAAGTTTCAAGATATAATCATTCTCTTCTCCTCCCAGCATGTCCTTATAGTAAGCGAATGGGGATAATGTAGCTGAAAAATAAACACTCGATCTGAACGTTTCCGTCACTTTCTGCAAAACTGACGAGGGATCGAGGCAATAGAGCTTCAGCATTCGATCCGAAGCACTTTTCGTAACAATGAATTCATAATGATCATCTACTATACTTAAAATCTTTATGAAATTCTGAGTTGAAAAGTAGCAATCGAGTAAATATTCCCCATTCTCACCTTCGTGCTCGTTCTTCAACTCTGCCTCTGCTCGCTCAATGAATTTTTCCAGATTCTCTTCCAAAGAACCAGGAATATCGGGGATCGTACTTTCAGCAGATTCAATGTTAATATCTTCTAAATCTTTCCTTACCGCTTTAGCGGAGTTCGCTAACTTCTCATTTACTTCAACCCAGTCCTCTTCCACACGCCAATAGGAGTTTTTCATAATAGTAGATGAATACATGTCCCTGGCTCTTTCCACGAGATTATGAGCTTCATCAATTAATAAAGAAGTTTTTTTCTTATGTTCAGGGAGAAGCCTTTTCAACGATACTCTCGGATCAAATATATAATTATAATCACCAATCACTACATCAACTACGTCCGTTAAATCCAAAGAGAACTCAAAAGGGCATATACGATGTTTTCTTGCATACTTCTCTATTACAGCCCTTGTTATTTGTGTATTGTTATGCATCACATCGACAATAGCACCGTTGATCCGGTCATAATACCCATCTGCGAATTCACAATAGTCCGGCTGACAAATCGTTTCTTCTTTGAAGCAAATCTTATCTTTAGCCGTTAAAGTTACAGAACGTAAAGACAAGCCGCTGCCTTCCATCAGTTTCAAACCTTCTTCCGCCGTTTGTCTCGTGACCGTCTTAGCTGTCAAGTAGAAGATACGCTCTTGCTCTCCACGTTCCATAGCTTTGATGGCAGGAAAAAGAGTAGAGATGGTTTTCCCTATTCCGGTAGGGGCTTGCGCATAGAGATTTCTTTTTTCTTGAATCGTTTGATACACAGCACCTGCAAGCTTACGCTGCCCTTTCCGGTAAGAGGAAAACGGAAAGGATAAGTCCGGTATCGATGCTTCCTTTTGTTCCCGTATGTGTAATAAGATTTTTGCGTATGATAAATATTCATTCACGGATTCTTTCATGAAAATATTTAATTCTTCTTTAGTGAACGTAAGTAAAAACCGTTTCTTTTCCTTAGACTGCTTCTGCACATACGTGAGCTGCACCTGGATTTCCTCCAGCTCCTGCTGCATAACAAAAATAAATGCATACCCCTTGGCTTGCGCCCAATAAACAGGAAAGCTTTCTTCAGAAATATCCTCCAGCATTAGAGAAGTCGATTTGATCTCATCTATGATGGGCCCCCTGGATGAATCTAACAGACCGTCACAGCGCCCATGAATCTTCAAAGTGATATCATCGAATTCATACTCCCATGCCAGATGGACTTCACGCTCGTCTTCTACACCATATTCCTTTTGTACTGCTTGATGAATGGCCGTTCCTTCCGTTAAGGACGTGCTGGATCGGAAACGGTTATCTATGCTTCCTCCTCTATGAACATATTCCATCAGCTCACGTACAGAAATACTCATTTTCTCAGCCATGACTGCACCTCCCTGCATTCTATTCGACCAGAACCGTCATCTCTTGAAGATTCGTTTCGAACGTCTATTTTATAGCTATAAGTGTTATAATATAGGTTAAACGATCTTTACTTACTGCCGGGTCTTAAACAGCACCTGGCAACTGTTTTTATTGCGTATTGTCAAAATTTCCATATACTATATCATAACTCATTAAACCACAGGTGTGATCTTATTGAATAAATTTAAATGGCTGTTACTCTTTCTTTTCTCCTTGATTTTTTTAACCTTAATTGTAGTGACCTTCATTTACGATCCTGTCACAGAACAGAACCCGAACGCTACTGTCGATACCGAAGAAATTAATGAACCAGTACAAGAAAATACCGAGGAAGACTCTCCCGACGATGTGCTTGAAGAAGAAAATTTGGAATTAGAAGAGGAAGGCTCAGTCAGTGAAGGTCTTCGAGAGGTTTTCTCCAGCGTTCTCGATAGTGCCCGCAACCTCTTTGTCAGAGAAGATTTACGGGTGGTATCTATAGGGGATTCTCTTACACAAGGTGTAGGAGATGGGACTGATAACGGAGGTTATGTAGGAATACTAGAAGATACAATCAACGAAAATGATGAGGCGGCTGACTTCACGATCGACAATTTCGGAAAACGTGGAGATCGTACCGATCAGCTGTTGGACCGTATGGAATCCGCTGAAATGTCTTCAGCCATCCGGGAAGCCGACCTCGTCCTCATTACGATCGGAGCCAACAATGTCGTCGAAGTTATAGAAAATAACTTCACGAGTTTAAGTTACGATCATTTCGCCCCAGCCCGCGAAGAGTATCGGGAAGAGCTTGAAGAAATTCTTTCAAATGTAGAAAGCTTAAATCCTAATGCTTCTATTTACTTAATAGGTCTATATAATCCTTTTAACCAGTATTTCGATAATATTCCTGCATTGACTCAGATTATGAACGAATGGAACTCTGTGAGTGAGAATGTTGTGCAAGAACATCCTAATGCCTCGTTCATACCGATTAATGATGTCTTTGAAGAAAATGAGGATGAACTATTATGGGAGGAAGACCACTTCCACCCCAATGAGAAAGGCTATAAACGAATGGCTGAACGCATATTAGAGAATATAAGAAATGAAATACAGCAATAATACAGGTGGAATGCTTAATGTTAAAACGGTTGTTTCTGAGAGATCGATGGCGGACGTCTTTTATCATATTGGCGTTCATTAATATTGTGATCATTGGTTGGATATTATCTCTTATTTTTTTACCTAGTTCCTATACCCTGGTCAATGTAGATCAACAGAAAAAGGATACTGAAGCAGAATTCACGGTCGTTTCAACAAAAGAAAACCTCGAACAGCTGGCGAATAAATACTTGAGTGAGATCTCGACGCAAACGATATTCGATTATTCGATTTCTATAGACAGGAACGTTACATTATCAGGTAATATCAGAGCTTTTGAACAAACCATTCCAATCAAAGTCGAGCTTCATCCAGTGGTCCAGGAAAATGGGGACCTTATCTTAGAACAAGAAAGAATTTCATTAGGTCAACTCCCCCTTCCTAATAAAAAGGTATTGGAGTTTGTCGCCGATAACTATGACTTCCCTGAATGGGTGAAGGTCAATGCAAATGATGAGAATATCTATGTGGCTGTCACCCAAATCGAAACGGACAGCAATATCGACATCGAAGTCGACCGGTTCAATTTGAACGCTAATCAGCTGGCTTTCAAAATTTCATTCCCAGAAAGAACCTTCAGCTTTGCTGAAGCCATTGTAGAAGATGAATTTCACATTGAAGACCCTCCAGACTGATTGAGCTACGTGGAAATGGTGAGATCCCTCAAGGCGTCAGCCCGTGGAAGCTCTCCGTACGCCCATGTAAAGCGAGTGATTTCCCGGACCTTCAATCTACCATTTCTACGGAACGGAAACTTATCTGAGCCTAGTTAAAAGCGCACTATTTCATATAAGAACGGCGGCTGTGATAAAATCAAATAAAGAATAAGGAAAAGGGAAGTGACTTCATGCGCGTCGTAAATAACATCGCTGATTTGATTGGAGATACTCCACTCGTTAAATTGAACCGACTTTCTCCAGAAAACGGAGCAGACATCTATATCAAGCTGGAAAAATACAACCCTAGCGGAAGTGTGAAGGACAGAGCCGCCTATAACATGATCGTTCAAGCTGAGAAGGATGGTCATTTAAAAGAAGGGGCTACCATCGTTGAACCTACAAGCGGAAACACCGGCATAGGAATTGCAATGAATGCGGCAGCACGAGGCTATAAAGCGATTTTGGTCATGCCGGATACGATGACTCAGGAACGAATCAATCTATTGAAAGCTTTCGGTGCAAAAATTGTATTGACTCCCGGTGACGAAAAAATGCCCGGAGCCATCGACAAAGCTAAGGAGCTTGTGGAAGAAATTGAGAATTCATTCATGCCTATGCAATTCGAAAATGCTGCCAATCCTGATGCCCACCGATCGACTACAGCTACGGAAATCATCGAGGCTATGGAAGAACTCGGAAAACCTTTATCCGCCCTTGTAGCAACTGCTGGGACAGGCGGTACAATAACTGGAACGGGCGAAGAACTCAAAAAACAATATGAAGATGTAACGATTCATGTAGCTGAGCCCGCAGGTTCTCCAGTGCTTTCAGGAGGCAAGCCCGGAAAACATAAACTAGTAGGTACAAGTCCAGGTTTCATCCCTTCGATTCTTAACCAGGACGTCTATGATGAAATTTTTCAAATAACAGATGAAGTTGCTTATGATATAACTAGACGGCTTGCTAGAGAAGAAGGTCTTTTATTAGGCACTTCTTGCGGTGCAGCCTGCTATGCCGGCATGGAAGTCGCCAAGAAGAAACAACCAGGAGAAGTAGTAGTCGTTATAGCTCCTGACACAGGAGAGCGCTATTTATCGGGAGATTTATTCAGGCAATAATGCAAAAAAGGCTTGTTTCCAACTTAAAGGAAACAAGCTTTTTTATATACGATACAAATCCCGAAACCGTAAATGCCACCCTAAATGATAAGACAATACTCGGCACATGATAATAAGCAAAAATAAAATGTAAGTCTGCACTATACTGTCTACAGAAACTAAGCCTGCCCCTACGATAAGACCTGCAGCCATAGCCCAGACTGCATAGATTTCCTGGTGTAGTACCATCGGTCTTCTTTGAGCGAGCACATCCCTCGTTACTCCCCCTCCGACACCTGTCAAAATTGCCGAGAAAATGATTCCACCTAGAGAGAAACCGTTGCTTATCGCAAAAGCTGCTCCTTGCAGTGCAAAAGCCGATAAGCCAATGGCATCCAAATAAATATTCCAGCGATCCCAGAACATTACCCAGTTTTTCGGAAATACGTAAACAACACTTATTGTTATGATGGCTACATAAAACAAATATCCTTGATCCCATACATGAACGACAGGTACATCCATTGCTATATTTCTAATGATGCCCCCGGCAAATGCCGTAGCAATACCTAATATGAAGGTACCGAAGATATCATACCTTTCGCTTAGAGCGACTATAGCCCCACTAAATGCGAAAGCACTTACTGCAATAACGTTTAACAACTCAAAACTCAATACCATATACCCACCTTCTCCAAGAGCAGAGTCTAAAATCAACCAACTTGAATCATCATATCAGTTATTCAAAAAATGAAAAGATGCTTCTCTATAAAATCGCGGACAAGCCTTGTGTTAAATACTGTAAAATCGAGGTTCAGGAAGGTATATTTTTATAAAGATAAGGGAATATAAAAAGACGGACTCGTATTGTTGCAAAGTGCCACAAGGATATTAGATGATCCATTAGAATTAGTAAAATAAGACATTTGACATAGTGGGTGTGATAATTGATGAGAAAATGGCTTGTTCAACTAAGAAAAGAAAAGAAACTCACCCAGCAGCAGGTAGCTGCGGGAGCTCATATTGATCGTGCCTATTATGCACAAATCGAAAGCGGAAGCCGGAATCCAAGTATGGCTGTAGCTTCACAAATAGCTAATTTCTTAAACGTCAACACTTCTATATTCTTCTCTGAACATATCAGTGAGCCTTTTATGATTGCCCTTACCAATTCCCCGATTGTTGTTGCACATTGTGATTTGAAACTGCGTTACACATGGATGTTTAATCCTCATCCTGATTTTAATACAGAGATATTGATCGGAAAAAGAGACGACGAGCTTGATTTGAACGAAGGAACAAGTGGTCTTATCGAATTGAAAAAAGCTGTGCTCCGGACAAAAGGACCTGTACGGAGAAAGATAAGCTTTCCATTATCAGACGGGCTTCTGACTTATGATGTTTTCGGGCAGCCAATCTACAATGAATCCAAAGATATAATTGGTGTAGCCACCGTATCTACTGAACTATTAACCTAAAGTAGAGGGGGAAATTCAATGAATTTAAATCACCTGTCTCTCCGCATCTTGCTAACTACTTATAGGAGAGCAGTTGAGCTGGACCTAGATGATGAATTCATTTTATGGATACGGAAAGAAATTGAAAAAAGAGAACAAGAAAAACAAGTGCGTGCCAAAAAAGCGAATCTTTGAGTTCGCTTTTTTCTCGTCATTGAAAAAATTGACAACCCCTCTAGTCTTCTGTAACATTTATCTTGAAATCGAGATTATCACAACAGATCCTTGAGGAGGAGACTATATGCATATCAAAGGAATTCACCACGTCTCTGCGATTACGGCTGACGCTAAAAAAAATTACGATTTTTATACCAATGTATTAGGCATGCGTCTTGTTAAAAAAACAGTAAACCAGGACGACACCTCCATGTATCACCTATTTTATGCTGATGAAAAAGGAAATCCAGGAACAGATTTGACTTTTTTTGAAATAAAACGGGCTGGAAATACGTATCCTGGCACGCATAGCATCTCAACAACCTCCCTGCGCGTTCAAAACGATGACTCCTTAACGTTTTGGCAGAAACGATTCGATGAATATAATGTAGACCACGACCCTATAACTGTACGTGCTGATCGAAATACTCTTTCCTTTCGGGACCCCGAAGGGCAAAGATTGATGCTCGTATCAGATGAGCAAAATCACGGGGTAGCTTCCGGAACTCCATGGAGCGGAAGTAAAGTTCCTGTCGACAAAGGAATCACCGGTCTTGGTCCTGTTCACCTCACTGTTTCTAATGCTTTACCGACTATCACAGTGCTGAAGGATATTCTCGGCTTTAAAGAAGTAGGAAAAGCTGAGAATCGGATTATATTAGAAACAGGTGAAGGAGGTACCGGTGCAGAGGTTCATATAGAAGAACGAACAGACCTTCCAAGAGAAAAGCCGGGAAGAGGCAGTGTCCACCACGTCGCATTCCGAGTGGAAAATGAAGAAGAGCTTGAACAGTGGAAGGATATCATCCAAAAAGCAGGATTTCCGAATTCTGGTCTTGTAGATCGGTACTATTTCAAATCGCTGTACTTCAGGGAGCCTAATCATATTCTTTTTGAACTTGCTACAGATGGACCCGGATTCGCAACTGATGAGGATATAGATCACTTAGGTGAAGAACTGGCCCTTCCCCCATTCTTAGAAAGTAAACGAAAAGAAATAGAAGCCAAACTCATCCCATTAGAAACTAAATAGTACGAAACTAAAAAAACTGCGATGAATGTATCATTCATCGCAGTTTCTAATTAGTCCTCCAAACGATCCTTCAGCCAATTGATTAATCCGCCTTTTTCCATCATCTCAGCCTGTCTCGGTGAAAGAGCATGTTGAACTTTCAACTTCGTATCTTTCCCTTTCACTTCTACTTCAAAATCATCATTATTAAGGATTTTTTCTTTTAGACCTTTAAAAATGAGGGTATCTCCCTGTTCAATCTTTTCATAATCTTTCTCATCTACAAAGACTAGAGGAAGGATTCCGAAGTTGACGAGGTTCTGCCAGTGAATACGCGCAAAGTCTTTTACAAGCGCTACACGTAATCCCATGTATCTAGGAGCAAGTGCAGCATGCTCACGGCTTGATCCTTGTCCATAGTTCGTTCCGCCAACAATAATGTGTCCTCCGTCATCTTTCTGTTTCATAGCACGATCGAAATAGGTGTCGTCCACTATTTCATATGTGAATTTACTGATTTCAGGCAAATTACTTCTATAAGGAAGCACACGGGCGCCTCCTGCTAGAATTTCATCCGTAGAAATGTCATCTCCAACTTTTAATAAGATCGGCAATTCCATCTCGTCAGGCAATTCATCCATTTGAGGAATAGAAGCGATGTTAGGTCCTTTTACCAATTCAACTTTCGCCGCTTCCTCGGCTGGTAAAGGACGGTCCAGTAAGTTTGTATCGATCGTCGGCTGTTCTAATTCCTGGACTTTCGGATAATCGAATCCAGCTTTTCTAGGGTCTGTAATCTTCCCAGTCAATGCAGAGACGGCAGCGGTTTCCGGGCTGCATAGAAAAACGCTGTCCTCTCTAGTACCTGAACGACCCGGAAAGTTACGCGGCGTCGTTCTCAAACTGTTTTTTCCTGAAGCAGGGGCCTGTCCCATTCCTATACAGCCATTACAGCCTGCCTGATGCAGACGCGCACCAGCTTGCAAAAAGTTGGCAATATGACCTTGCTGGGACAAGTCGACCAGCATTTGTCTAGAAGTCGGATTCAAGTCGAATGAGATGCCATCCGCTATGTGACGTCCTTCCACAATTTTAGAAGCGATTGCAAAATCACGGTATCCTGGGTTGGCTGAAGATCCGATGTAGGATTGATAAATCTCCTCTCCTTCCACTTCACTTACAGGCACCACATTACCAGGACTAGAAGGCTTCGCTATCATCGGTTCAAGTGAAGATAAATCCAGCTTGTCATGGCGATCATAAGTTGCGTCTTTATCTGCCTTAAGTTCTGTCCATTCGTCTTCACGCCCTTGCATCGCCATATATTTTTTAGTTTCTTCATCGGAAGGAAATACAGTGGCCGTTGCACCGAGTTCAGCCCCCATATTAGCAATCACGTGGCGATCCATTGCTGATAAGCTCTTTAAACCTTCTCCATAGTATTCAAAGATATGGTTTACTCCGCCTTTTACTCCATGACGGCGAAGCATTTCAAGAATGGCATCCTTTGCACTTACCCATTCCGGAAAGTCGCCTGTCACTTCAACGCCCCACACCTTAGGCATCTTCACGTAGAAGGGTTCACCAGCTATGGCCATAGCAACATCAATCCCGCCTGCGCCCATAGCAAGCATTCCCATACAGCCGTTGGCACACGTGTGACTGTCTGAGCCGAGAAGTGTCTGACCTGGCTTAGCAAGCCTCTGCATGTGTACAGGGTGACTGACCCCATTACCCGGACGACTGAAATACAAACCGAATCTCTTTGCTGCACTTTCCAGGAACAAATGGTCATCAGGGTTTTTACTATCTTCCTGAATAAGGTTATGATCGACATATTGGGCTGATGCTTCTGTTTTTGCCTGATCGATCCCCATCGCTTCGAGTTCAAGCATGACCATAGTACCTGTTGCATCCTGAGTCAATGTCTGATCAATCTTTAAGCCTATTTCCGACCCAGGCTTCATTTCACCTTTTACCAAGTGATCTTTGATTAATTTCTGTGTAACATTATGTCCCACTTCGTCTCCTCCTTCTTATGAAATAAAACTGTCTTAACTATTCACCTATACCATTTATACCCTTTTTTCACTTAACTTACTCATAGAGTTCGATGCACAATTTGGAAAAAAACGTCTATTCCTATGTCTTGTTATTCATTTTTTTATAATTCAAACCTGATTTACACTTTTTTAACCTGTGAAAGTTGGTCCTATTTAACCCCTCTTAAGCTATGAAAAAAGAACGACTTGGGAAACCTCTTAATATAGTTGAAAAAATTTAATCGAACGTGTATTCTGAATATAGATTTGAAAGAAAGAAATTTCTAACAAATCATTAGTTGATCAACTAGGTGTGTGTAAAATGGAATATGGTAAAGCGCTTCGATTTCATCGAGTGAAGCAAGGGTTGACACAAAACCAACTCGCTGATGGTATTATCTCGGCAGCCTATCTTTCTAAGATTGAGAACGATCAAACAGTTCCAGCCATTGAGGTGCTCGAATTGCTTTACGAACGGCTGGGCATCGACTTTAATGAGTCCGCCCTTGATCATCCATCCAAAGAAAAGTTGAAGGAATGGTATGAAGCCATCGTATTTAAGAGGAAAGATGAGGCTAAGCTTCTAAGAGATGAACTACTACAGCAAAAGAATTCTTTAGGCAGTCATCAGCTGTATATTTTCTATGAATTATTCAGCATTCGCTACTTACTTTTAGAAAATGAAGTGGAGGAGGCTTATGAAACATGGGGAAATTTACGGCAGCATAAAGATACTTTTGACGATGAGATGGAGTTCTATTACCACTTAATTACAGGCTTAGTTAAATACTATCAAGCCCATTTTAATGAAGCATTTCAAGAGTTAATGGAGGCAAAAAATTACAGTTCTTCAACAGAGTTAGAAGGATGGGAAGTAAGCGACCTATACTACCTACTCGCTTTAAGCACCAGCCAAGCTAATCACACATCAGCATCTGTATTTTATGCTGATCAGGCGTTAGAAATTTTTCAATCTCATTATGATTTAACTAAAAGTGCAGACTGCCATATAGTTCAAGGAATTAATTATAGCCGTCTTAAAAATTTTGCGAAGTCATTAGAGAATTTCCACTTAGCAAGAAAAATTGCATTACAAACTAATAATAATGTTCAGTTAAGATTAGTTTATCTTAATATTGGGACGCTTGAATCTGGACTGGAGAATCACCAATCTGCAATAAATAATTACAAAAATAGTCTAGAGTATAATAAAGAATCCACTTCCACTTTTGATCATATGGAATTATTAACCACAATTCATAGTTTGGTAATTGAGAACTACAAATTAGGTGATTATAGTGGTTGTTTAAAATGGATTGATATTGGTGAAGAAAAGCTTAGAAATTTTCCTGCTCAAGCTTACGAATATCATTTTATTTTCTATAGAAAAGTTATTAATCAGGAGAATGATTTAATAGAATTCGTAGAAGCAGATGTGATTCCATATTTCCAATCAAAAAAGGAACACATTTACATCATTCGCTATTCAATGTTTTTAGCAGATCAATTAGAAAAACAGCGAATGTATAAAAAGTCTTCATCTTATCTTAGGTTAGCAATTCAATTGTTAAATAAACATTCACAATTAGGAGGGATACTCTTATGAAAAAGTTAATTGCTGCACTCGTTCTAACAGCAGTTGTTGCATCAGCTGCAGCGCCAATAGTTTATGATAGTGCAGAAAATGCTTGGCCCAGGCCCTTAGTAATTCAAACTTAAGTTTTAAATTGTGTGTTTTAATTAACACCTCCCCTAATCCTATACCTATAAATTTTACCCTTGCCCTCCTATAGCAAGGGTCTTTTTTTGTTTAAATCTAACGTTAAACCTCGTTGTTGATTTTTCATAAGAGTTATTCAATGATACAACATGTATAGTTCTAGCTCTTTACTGCGAAAAGCAGTGCCTCAGATGTTTCCGTTACCTTCAAGCTCTATCCATAGAACCGGAAACTTCCTGCTAAAACTTAACAAAGTTTATCAAAAAAAGCATCGCTCGAAAATGACCGAGCAATGCTTTACTAATTATTGACTATATTCCTTCCAGGCTCCGAAACCACCTTTAAGATTCAAAGTATCTTTAAAGCCGTTTGCTTGTAAGACGCTTGTCGCTATTGCTGAACGGACTCCTGATTGACAATGAACGATGGGTGTCTTGTTATCCGGAATCTCATTTAAACGATCCGGGAGTGTTCCAAGCATGACGTGAATCGCTTCTTCCATGTGCTCCTCATCCCATTCGGATTGATTACGAACGTCGACGATGATGTAATCGTCCGCGTTCTTGAATTTTTTCTCAAGCTCTTCAGCTGTAATGCTTGTATACGTTTCAAGATTATCCTGGTTATTGACTTCTTCGCTGAGTACGTACCCGACTAATCGATCAAGACCGATCGATTGCAAGGCTTTTTGAATGTCACGCACTTGTTCTTCATCACTAATGATAACGATATCTTGATCATAATTGATCAGCCATCCAGCCCAATTGGCAAATCCTTTATTAAACGGGATATTTAATGTTCCTTTCAGATGCCCTTCGGCGAATGTTTCTTTACTTCGTGTATCAATTACAGCCGTTCCTTTAGCTGTTAATTGTTCCACGTCCTCCGCGGTTAATTGATCGATTGATTGATCTACGCTTAATAGGGCAGGCCCTTCTTTATTCAACTTCTTCATCATACCGAAGTATGTCGGCGGTTCTGGCTGTCCCTCCAGCAATTCATCAGAAAATTGCTGCTCATTCTCAGTCGTTAAGGCCCAGTTGTTAATTTTCTCATAACCTACTGTAGACGTTGGCACTGCGCCCAACGATTTTCCGCATGCGCTGCCAGCTCCATGTCCCGGCCAAAGCTGAACATAGTCAGGAAGTTCTTTGAATGTCTGGATAGATTTATACATTTGACGGGCGCCCTGACCGGCTGTGCCGGCTGCTCCTGCTGCTTTTTCCAAAAGGTCCGGACGACCGATGTCTCCAACGAAAACGAAATCTCCCGTAAAGATTCCCATCGGGACTTCAGAGCCTCCTCCTTCATCTGTCAGTAAAAAGGATAAACTCTCAGGGGTATGTCCCGGAGTATGAAGAACATCCAGTCTTACGTTACCCACATAGAATTGATCTCCACCTTTAAGCCACTGGTGAGAGTATTCTTCAGCAAAAGCGTATTTCCAATCATCCTCCCCTTCGTCTGAAAGGTAAAGCTTAGCTCCCGTTTGATGCGCCAGTTCTCTTGCACCAGATAAAAAATCTGCATGAATATGGGTTTCTGAAATACTCGTTATATCGAATCCCTCTTTACGGGATGTTTCTAAATAAGGAGTGATATCACGAGCTGGATCAATGACTAATGCCTCTCCAGTCTTTTGACAACCTACCATATATGACATTTGCGCTAAATTTTCGTCAAAAAATGATTTAAAAAACATTAATAATCCCTCCGCTATTTCATTACTTTCTACACATAATTATATACCCCTTAGGGTAATTTGTAAACGTGTGAATTTCAATTTAAAAAAAATCACACCCAAAAGGATGTGATTTTACTTATTGTAATATTCTCTCAGAGCTTCCACAGGCGGATTCCCTGTTGGAGAATACAGAAGTTCGGCGTTGCTCACATAATTGATTTCTGCAGCATCAATATCTTCATAGTTCAAACCATCAGTCGCTTCTTCCACTAATAATTTGACCTGATCCATCATTTCCAGCACTTCTTGATGATCGGCTTCGGTGTACACTAAAGGATCGGCTTCCTGCAGCAGCTGATCTATAATTTGGTCTTCTACTTTAATGAGCTGCAATAACTGTTTTAAAGAACCTTTAATTACATTATCCAAATTCTCAAACTGTTGTTTACGCAACCCAAATAAGACAAGGTTTATTCCTGTTTCATTGTTCATAATGATCAGGCATTTCCTTCTATTGATTGTGATCAGATTGGCCTGCCATTTATATATAGCAGGTACATCTTCATATTTCGTTACGGCTTCAGTCTTTTTATTTATTTCTTTATAAAGTTTCTCTGTTGTGCCAATGACAAACATACTGTTCCACCTCTTGTTCAATTCTTTTCCTTAGTGTAACAGTTTTCGCCAAATTCCCCTACTTAAAACATAACCTGACGTTGTTTTTTCTACGAAGCGGTTGAACGTTAAGTGCGTCTCCGTTCACCTTGTAGAATAAAGCTCGATCAACCGATTCTTGTTCTTTTCCACTTTGCTCTCACCGAGTGCCACGAGCGTTTATTTTGTTCTTCGCGCAAAATCCACAAATTGAAATTTATCGGGCCGGTGTCTTGATTCAGTGAACTGGAATAGTGTAGCATCTGCTAAATAGACAAAGCTTCGAATTACAACCATTTGCGTATGTCCTTCTAAGTCTAAGTACTTCTCATCTTCCTCGGTCACTGGTTCCACTATGATCTCTTTCTTTGCAAAGCTGATCTCCAGTCCCAGCTCGTTTTCTATATATTCATAGATGGAGTTCTCCGCGATAGATTTAGTAATACTAGGGACGACATCTTCACGTATAAAGTCTTTGTCTAAAATAATCCGTTCTCCATTGATTTCTCTCGAACGAGATACTTTCCAGATCTTCACTTCTTTAGAACAGTTTAACCTTTCTCTCAACTGGTTATTTGCTGATTCTACAAAAACTTCATGCACATGAGTCTTCGAGTCCTGACCAAGTTGATCTGAAAGCTCTTTGAAGCTCGTTAATCCCGATACCGGAAACTCGAATTTATTGTGATCTAATACAACGGAGCCTTTCCCTCGCACCTTCTGAATGTATCCATTTTGAGAGAGAAGATTTAACGCTTTTCGAATGGTCTCTCTTGATGTCGAGAATTGATTAGAGAGTTCATGCTCAGAAGGCAGGGTATCTCCTGACATGAACTCTCCTTGTTGAATCATTTGAACTAAGTCATTGTATATGACGATATATTTGTTTTTCATGCTTTCATCACCGCTATAATCCTATCATTTTGATGGGAAATGGTAAACGATGGACTCATAAGGACGAAGCGTTACCTCACGATAATCAGCTGTAGAATCATCATAGTTACTAAGGAGAATCTCTGGATCTTCTTTAAAATCAACGGTTTCTGGTAAGTTAAACGTCGTGTTCTCACCATAGAAGTTGTTTACAACTAGTAACGCTTCTTCATCATGCTGCCGAATATATGCGAATACCCGATCATCATTTTGATCGATCCACTGATAGCTGCCATGAGTGATGATGTCATGAGTTTTTCTAAGCTCGATCAGCTTCTGATAATGAGTGAAAATAGAATTCTCTTGATGCATCACTTTTTCAGCATTCACCTCAGGATAATTACTTGCAACAGGAATCCACGGCGTGGCATCAGTAAAGCCTGCTTGCTCGTCATTACTCCATTGGACTGGCGTCCGTGAATTGTCTCTTGATTTCTGTTTAAGAATCTCAAGTATTTCCTGCTTGTCCATTCCTTTATCTTTCATGATCTTATAAGCGTTAAGAGATTCAACATCACGATATTGATCGATGGATTCAAATTTAGGATTGGTCATCCCAAACTCTTCCCCTTGATAAATATAAGGTGTTCCTTGCATCATATGAATCGTCGTTGCCAGCATCTTCCCTGACTTATCGGGGTAACGCTCATCATCACCGAACCGGGATAAAACACGGGGCTGATCATGGTTACACCAGAAAAGGGCATTCCATCCTTGGCCTTTATACATATTTTCCTGCCATGTAGAAAGGATCTGCTTCAATTGTTGAAAATCGAAAGGTGCTTTCGTCCACTTCTCCCCGTTCGGGTAGTCGACTTTCAAATGGTGGAAATTAAACGTCATGCTAAGCTCTTTACGCTCTGGAGCCGTATAGCGGATGCAATGTTCAATTGTAGTAGAAGACATTTCTCCTACGGTCATCAAATCATAAGGTTCGAATACCTCACGATTCATCTCCTGCATATACTCATGGACTTTCGGACCGTCCGTGTAAAATTTCCTGCCGTCTCCTGGTGCTACACTACCGTCATCATTCGGGAAGTCTTGATCTTTAGAAATCAGGTTGATTACATCTAAACGGAAACCGTCTACGCCTTTTTCACCCCAGAAGCGCATCATCTCATAAAGCTTTTCTCTTACCTCTTCATTTTCCCAGTTAAGATCCGCCTGTGTGACGTCAAACAAATGCAAATAGTACTGACCGGTATTCTCGTCATATTCCCATGCATTCCCACCAAATTTGGACTGCCAGTTACTTGGCGGACCACCATCGACAGGATCCTTCCAAATATAATAATCGCGGTATGGATTATCCTTTGACTTCTTTGACTCCTGGAACCAGGCGTGCTCGGTAGACGTATGGTTGATCACAATATCCATGATCAGCTTCATGCCCCGCTTATGCGTTTCTTCAAGGAGCCTTTCAAAATCCTGCATCGTTCCATATTCATCATGGATATCATAATAGTCACTGATATCGTATCCATTATCATTTTGTGGAGACTTATACATCGGGGTCAGCCAAAGAACATCGACCCCGAGTGTATTTAAATAATCAAGTTTTTCAATAATTCCCTGGATATCGCCTACACCATTTCCAGTTGTATCGTTGAAGCTTTTCGGGTAAATCTGGTAGACGACAGCTTTTTTCCACCAAGGTTGTTCAGTCATGTAAGCTCCCTCCAAAGTTTCATTTTTATTTAATTAAACGTCGCGTTTGCGTTTGGCATAAAAGTAAGTTACGACCGTTGGAAGAACCATTACAATCACCATTCCAATAATGAAGTCAAGCCAATATTCGGTGACAATCGAGAAGATACCAGGCACGCCTCCAACTCCGATTGAATTGGCCAATACACCTTGAGAGGCAATGTACAAACCAGCTATCGCTGAAGATGAAATGGCAATGACAAATGGATATTTAAACCTTAAGTTTACACCGAATAGTGCAGGTTCTGTTACTCCTAACCAGGCAGAAATCCACGAAGATAAGCTCAGGCCTTTCAGCTTCTCATCTTTTGAAGCGAGCATGATGGCAAGCGCAGCTGAACCTTGAGCTATATTAGATAATGCAAGCATCGGCCATAAGAAGGTCGAGTCCGTACTACCGATCAGTTGAATATCAACAGCTAAGAATGTATGGTGCATACCTGTAATTACCATCACTCCATACAAACCACCATAAATCAAACCACCAAGGGCAGCAAATGTATCAAAAATACTAACTAATCCGTCTGTGATAAAGTTACCAATTGCAAATGTTACAGGGCCAATAAAGATAAACGTCAAAAATCCTGTCACTAGAAGCGCTACAGGAGCTACAACTAAAAGCTGAATGGCATCAGGAGTACGCTTTTGCATGAATAATTCTATTTTAGTCATTACCCAGGCTGCTACGAGAACTGGTAATACTTGTCCCTGATAACCTATCTTATCTATTTCCAAACCGAACAAATTCCAAACGGGCACCGATCCTTCTTCAACTGCATCTCCATAGGACCAGGCACTTAACAAATCCGGGTGCACAAGTGCCAGTCCTAATACGATACCAAGTAATGGGTTCCCTCCGAACCTCTTAACCGCTGACCATCCGATCAGTCCAGGTAAAAAGGCAAAGGCGGTGTTGGCTATGATGAAAATCATATTAGCTATACCTTCCCATTGTGGATACACATCGATTAATGACTCGCCGTCAAAGAAAATGTCAGGCCCAGTCAATATATTGTTGATTCCAAGCAAAAGACCTGCCGTAACAATTGCGGGTAAAATAGGTATAAAAATGTCAGCTAACGTCTTAATCCCTCGCTGCAAAGGATTCATCTTACTTTTGGTAGCTTCTTTCACCTCTTCTTTTGATGATTCGCCAATACCGGCTAAAGCTACCAACTCTTTATAAACTTTATCTACGGTGCCTTGCCCAATAACAACCTGGAACTGTCCGTTGGTTGAAAATGAGCCTTTAACCGCGTCAATCTGATTCAGCTTCTCGTCATCAACAATCCCTTCATCATTCAAAGCTAAACGAAGGCGCGTCACACAGTGTGTGGCTGCGTTTAAATTTTCTTTACCACCAATCGCCTCTAATATCTGTTCGGCTTGTTTTTTGTGGTCCATACTCTTCCCTCCATACGTATTATTCGTTGTGAACCGTCAACAATATTGTCGATCCACTTACGGCTTGCTGTTTATCTGATCCTTCGACGCTCAAATCATTGCTGTTCGTAATGATAATCGGTGTAATCGTACTTTTCGCTTTTTCTTCAACGAGTTTGAGATCAAACGTAACGAGAGGATCTCCGACTTTCACCTGATCTCCCTGCTGCACGTGAGCTTCAAAGCCTTCCCCTTCCATACTTACTGTTTCCAGCCCGATATGGATAAGAATTTCCGCTCCGCTTTTCGACTTTAATCCGATGGCATGCTTTGTAGGGAAAAGTTGAACGACTTCTCCATCTACAGGACTGACTACTTTGCCGTCGTGCGGCTTAACAGCTGTTCCTTCACCCATTATTTTCTTTGAAAAAACCGGATCAGGCACTTCACTCAAATCGACGACATCCCCATTGACAGGTGCAATCACCTCCACGGATTTCTCTTTATATCCAAAAAGTTTCTTAAACATGAACTTCCCCCTTAAACAAACGCTTACAAAATGTTCCTGCAACTTGTATATACATAATTCAGTTACGATTATAATTTGTATATACATGTTTTGCAAGCGTTTTATATATAAATCCCGATTCCCTCTACAGCCTGTTTTATTCCATATTCTTTAATAAAATATATAATTTTGCTATGATAATAATATTTAGCGTTACGAAATACTTTACGGAAGAAGTGGTCCGCCATCCTTAGTCAAGAGCAGCGAGTGAAGCAAAATGTATGGATTATGTGGTTCGCTAACTTTTTTATTGCGGGCAGTATTACGATGGTTTTGCCTTTTTTGTCTTTATATATAAGTGAGCTTGGAGATTATTCTGATTCTTACGTACAAACGTGGTCGGGACTTGTTTTCGGAGTCACTTTCGTCACAGCGTTTATCTTTTCGCCTATATGGGGGCGGATCGGGGATCGTTATGGCCGAAAAAACATTCTGATCATATCGGCTGCCGGCCTGGCTTTATCCGTACTGCTTATGGGTTTCGCCTCTTCGGTGTGGCAATTATTCATTTTGCGTTTATTCATGGGTATTTTCACTGGATTCATCCCTATGTCACAAGCTTTGATTTCAACCCAGACCCCTAAGCATATGGCCGGACAAGTGTTAGGCACTTTGCAGACGGGCAGTATAACAGGTACGTTGCTCGGACCGATGATCGGAGGCGTTATCGCAGATTCTATCGGTTACAGCACCACTTTCCAGTTTGTTTCCATATCTGTCTTCATTTCAGCAATTATTGTTTTTTTCGGGATTAAAGAGCAGAGAATGGAAACGGAGGAAGGTGAAAAAACAAGCTACACTTCTAAAGAAGTCATTCAGCATATTTTAAAACGTCCCGTGCTTTTGGTCGTATTGATCGTATCCCTTTTTATTCAGGTGGCCCATTTCAGTATCCAGCCAATTTTATCCCTTTATGTAGAAGATTTGCACGGTCCTGAAAACCTGGCTTTATTTTCAGGGATCGCTTTTTCAGCTGCAGGCCTCGGTAATTTAATGATGGCGAGACGCTGGGGAATGATCGGGGATAGAAAAGGTTATGTGAAAATTTTAATTTTCCTGCTCTTCATGGCCGGTATAGTGTATTTTCCGGCAGCTTTCGTTACAAACATATGGCAGCTCGTCATTCTCCGATTTCTCCTGGGCATGTCGATAGGAGGGCTTATTCCTGTTCGGACTGCTTATATAAGACAAGAAGCTCCTATCGCCATGCAGGGCGAGGTCCTTGGTTATAACACAAGCCTTCGTTTTTTAGGGAATATAATCGGTCCTGCGCTAGGCGGTATGCTGTCTGGTTTTTATGGTTTTTCAGCTGTGTTTTTTATAACTAGCGGATTGCTCATCTTATGTGGGGTGACCCTGCTTATTGCCGCACAAAAAGCCACAACACAGGTGAAAAGAGCTCCGTCTGTTTAACTAAAACCCCTTGTGTTAATATAAGTGTATATACATTACATAAGGAGATGAAAAGATGTCACGCGCCTTAATTGTTATTGATTATACGTATGATTTCGTGGCTAGTGATGGTGCCCTGACGTGCGGGGATCCTGGTCAAAGTATCGAAGGGAAAATCACGTCACTTGCAGAAGAATTCCTATCGAATGAAGAGTATGTTGTATTCGCTGTGGATGTTCACGATGAAAACGACGTGTTCCATCCGGAAACACGCTTGTTCCCGCCCCATAACATTCGCGGCACAAAAGGTCGTGACCTTTATGGGAAACTGAAAGGGCTGCACGAAGAGTATCAATCTGCATCACATGTAGAATATAAAGATAAAACAAGATACAGCGCATTTTGCGGCACAGATTTAGATGTGAAATTACGTGATCGGGGAATAACAGAACTCCATCTAGTCGGCGTATGCACTGATATTTGCGTTCTGCACACAGCCGTAGATGCGTATAATTCAGGTTACAAAATTGTGATTCCAAAAGACGCTGTGGCAAGCTTCAACCAAACAGGGCATGAATGGGCACTTGGACATTTTGAATCGGTTCTTGGAGCCACCGTGAATTGACCGACATAAAGCACCTTCTTTTATGACGAGGTGCTGTTTTTATTTTGGCTATGTTAAAGGTGTTTGTTGACGTTTATAAGAGGATTATTCACCAATATGGCAGGATTTTTATGGGTGAGTAGATCAGGGCGGCGGGGAATGACTCGCTTCCCACGGGAGCGCGGTGAGCTTCCTCAGGAATCCCGCTGGTTAGTACCTAACAGCAGTTATTTTATATGAAGCACCGAATTAGATGTTCGAGCGAGATTCCTTGGATAACAGTACTTGAATTTTTGTAACACCTCAAGCCCTAGTTTAATTAGGGGATCTTTCTGAACTTGATGATAGTTTCGAGCACCTCCCAATTTTATGGTGGCTTTAGAAAACGGTGAGACTCCTGTGGGATGTACATGAGAGGTGAGATCCCGGAATGCGAAGCCTGAGGAAGCTCACCACATGCCCACGGAAAGCGATCCGTTTTCTAAAGCCACCATATCCTCATACAAAAGTCTCGAAACTGAGTGTTCAAGAATAGGGAGTTTATATGAATATCAATTTAACAGCGCCATTCTTTTAAAAAAATGTTCAAAAATAAGCCATTTGATATTCTTGCAAAAATCGAATATGATGGTATATGGACATTTGTGAATTTTATTAAAAAAGCAGCAATATATAGTAGGAGGAATCATCCATGAGCTCACTAGATTACCGAGTTCTGTTGTATTACAAGTATGTAGATATGCCTGACTATGAAGAGTACTGTGCCAGCCATCTGAAATTCTGCAAAGACTTGGATTTGCGCGGTCGTATCATTGTTTCTCCTGAAGGAATCAATGGAACCGTTTCTGGTACTGTCGAACAGGTAGAACAATATATGGATTATGTTCGTTCAGATGACCGTTTTGCAGACATGCATTTTAAGATTGATGAGCACGAAGGCCACGCTTTTAAGAAGATGCATTGCCGCGTCAAACCTGAGCTTGTCAATTGGAGCATCGAGGACGACGATATCGATCCAAAAACGTTTGGCGGGAAACACTTGAAGCCAAAAGAATTTTACGAAATGCTCCAAGATGACGAGACGGTCGTCATCGATGGCCGTAACGAATATGAGTATCGTATCGGTCATTTCCGTAACGCTATCCAGCCCGGTGTCGATCACTCTCGTGAATTTCCGGAGTGGATCGCTGAAAATGCTGATCAATGGAAAGATAAGAAAGTCATCACGTACTGCACCGGCGGAATCCGCTGTGAAAAGCTTACAGGTATTCTTAAGCGTAATGGTGTAGATGACGTTTACCAGCTAGAAGGCGGAATTACAACGTACGGGAAAGATCCTGAGGTCAAAGGTCAATTGTTTGACGGCAAAATGTATGTGTTCGATGAGCGCATTTCCGTTCCTATCAATCAAGTAGATGAAAACATCGTAGCCGAATGCGAACACTGTGGTAAAAAAGAAGATCGAATGATCAATTGCAGCAACCCTGTGTGCAACAGGCAATATGTGTGCTGTAAAGAATGTGAGATTGAACAGCATGCTGCCTGCACTACTGAATGTAAAGAACATCCTGAAAACCGCTGGGATGCGGAACAGCAGAAGCAGATTGATAAATACGATCGTATTTCTGGTTAAACGCTCGCTTTAGAGAAAATATTCTCTAAGCGAGTTTTTTTTGTTTCAGTTTCCGATCATCAAATGCGTAATCCAGAGCTACGAGCAGCAAAGCGAATATCCATTGTGACCAAAAGTGCATGCTAACACTTGCCACAATTTCATCGACGATATAAACAGCGGTCCATGTAACTAACAGATCGACAGCTATTTTCACCCTTACTCTCTGGCTCCTAATGAACTGATACCGTAAACTTAATGAGATGAGGAGCTTACTCAACAATTCGAAAAAAGCCCCGATAACAAAAACCAATACTCCAAATAGAATGAGAGATCGGTTCGATTCATAAGTGACGCCTAACACTTGAAAAAGTCCGACCATTCCAAGGAAAAGCACACCTAAAACCAAAGCTATCCCTAATAAAATGATGAAAGATAAACTTGAGATGACAACAACTTTTGTCTTTGTTTCTAATTCATTAAACGGTTTTTTCTTCGACATGATGTTCATCCTTTTTTAACTTTCGGGATCAGCTGTAAGAACTTCTTTGAACATGCACATATCCTTCTGCTGTTTCAAGCTGTTCGTTACGAATATACACCCCGGATTGCTCTGCTATTCCATACCCTTCAGGTGCATCCAACATTTCTAACGATTGTTTTAAATGCTCTTCCTCTTGCCATTCTAAATAGTGTACAGACAGAACAAGGTTGGATAGCAGCCCTAACCCTTCTTTGAATAATACGACACGTTCTTCGTTGTCTGCAGCTGATATTACACACGTGTCTGGTACAATCAGCGCTCCAGCCGAGTGACCAGCCAAAGGAGTCCCTTGAGCATAGAGTCTCTTTAACACTTCCCCTACTTCGGTCTGCACAACGTACTGCTGATATTTGACCGAATTACCTCCGCCAATGATAACAGCACTTGCTTTGTATAAACATTCGATTTCTCCTTCAGAATACCTTTGTTTTAATTGTAAAAGGATAAACTCTTGTTTCGGCACATGTTTCACTATGGGCTCGGTATAGATTGAACTATACTCCTCAATACCCATATTATTCCTTTTTAAATACAATATAACGATAGGCCCCTCTTCCACCAACAATGAAAATTTATGGGCCAGCTGATCTGTCATTGGCGGGCCGCCGCCAAACAAAAATAAATGACGGTCCTTCATAATCACTCAGCCCCCTTCCCATGCTTCCGGTAGGCCGCATGATAGGTAGACCCTATCCCCCGTTCAAATGAGAGAGCGTGCTGAATAGCACTCGTCACAAAGTCTTTTGCTTTGAAAACTGCTTCCTCCATAGTTTTTCCTTTAGCCAATTCTGCAGTGATAGCTGCTGAATACGTGCATCCTGCTCCACTCGTATGAATGGTCTGGACTCGTTCGGACTGAAGAGTCGTCATTTCTTCCCCATCAAAAAGAATATCTATGGCTGGATGATCCTTCAGGGAACCGCCTTTTATGAGGACATATTCGGGACCTAAATTATGAAGCTCGCGGGCGGCCCTCTCCATTTGTTCCGGCGATTCTGGTACAGGCTGTCTCAGTATGCGGGCCGCTTCTTCCAAATTGGGTGTGATGATTGCTGCTGACGGCAGCAGCTGTTTGATCAGCGTTTCGATCGCCTCATCTTGGAGGAGCTGGGAACCCATTTTCCCGATCATGACGGGGTCGACTACTATATTTTTTACCTCGTAGAACTTTAAAAGTTCACTTGTACGTTTAATGATATCTTCGGTGAACAGCATACCAGTTTTCACGGCATCTGGACCGACATGTTCAAAAGAGGCGTGAATCTGGGCTTCCACTGCTTCTACCGGTTGAGTGAATATCCTTTGTTCAGTCGTTGAGTTGCCGGCGACGATCGCAGTGACGGCACTCATTCCATAGATGTCTAATTCCTGAAAGGTTTTTAAATCAGCTTGAATTCCCGCACTTCCCTGGGCTGCGGATCCCGCTATTGTTAAGGCTCGTGGTATACTCAATAGGTCATCTCCGTTCAAATTCGACTTAGCTGAATTGTACCAAAATTTGTTACACTAAGGCTGTTGATTTAATGTGAGGAGGGATCGTTTTGAAGCCTTTTACTCAACAAGTGATTCATGTGATTTCATCGATCCCCGCAGGGACTGTCATGACCTATGGACAGGTTGCCCGGGCAGCCGGCAGTCCCCGGGCCGCACGTCAAGTGGTCAGGGTATTACATACGATGAGCCGCAAATATAACCTTCCGTGGCATCGTGTGGTCAACGGGAAAGGTGAAATCGCGATAAAAGATGAAGAATCTGCTTTTGAGCAGCAGTCCGCTCTTGAAGCAGAAGGCGTCGTAGTCGTTAATAAAAAGATCGACTTACAGGAGTTTCAATATACTGGAGTAAAGCAAGGAGATCACTATGTTTGAGATTAGAAAATATCCGGAATTATCCTGGTCATTATCGAGGCATAAAACAATGCTTACCTGCTCGAGAAAGTATGCTTATGATTATTACCTTTCACATAACGGCTGGTTAAGCAACGCTGATTCACTGGCCAGACAAACGTACCGGCTGAAAAAAATCACGAATCTGGAAATGCACTTTGGAAGTGTTGTCCACGACTTAATCTACCAAATCATCCAGCGGGTGTTAAGCAATAAAGAGATACCTGATGAAGAAGCAGTCGTTGACGAGATCCGTCACCATTTAAACAGAAGCTTCATCGAATCTACAAAAAAAGAGCATTTATGGCAGCATCGTCCCAAACACTATACGATGCTGCACGAAATCTATTACAGTCAAACCAATACGCTGCCTGAAGGAAAAATCCAAAAAATCACGGATCGTCTGTCTACGACGGTTAAGAATTTTTTTGCCAGTCAATCTTTTGCTGACGTCTTGAACAAACAAGATATGCGATTTATGGAGTCTGAAAAATTCCGATACATGATGGTGGATGGAGTGAAAATTTTTGTAGTGATGGATTTGCTGTATCGTGATTTACAAAATGACAAATGGGTGATTGTAGACTGGAAAACGGGTAAATCATCGGATGAAGATCGTAACCAGCTGGCACTTTATGCTTTATATTTACAGCAAAAACACCATATAGAATCGCTTGAGGATATTGTTATCAGAAACGAATACTTACTGGACGGGACCCATGTTGACCATCAATTGACTGAGCATGACCTGGTGAATGTTCAACGGCTTTATGGTATCAGTATGGAACAGATGAAGACCTTTTTATCAGACCCGCAGCACAACGCCCCCTTGCCCTTAGATCATTTTCCGATGCAGGAGGATCCAAGGGTCTGCGCCCGCTGTAATTATCAGGAATTATGCTTCCCCTCTACTCCCTGATGTTTAACGCCTGTATGAATCGGCTAAACAATAGATGGATGCAGATATAATCGAAGGGAGTTTTTGAGTCATGAAAGTACTAGTAGCCGGAGCAAACGGCAATACAGGTCGTTTACTCATAAAATATCTAAAACAAGACGGACACGAACCTTATGGCATGGTTCGTAAAGAGGAACAGAAGAGCACGATCGAGAAACTTGGAGGTACTCCTGTACTTGCCGATTTAACGAAAGATGTCGGTCATGCTATCAAAGGTATGGACGCTGTAATTTTCGCTGCAGGATCTGGTTCAAGTACTGGTCCAGAGCAGACGGAAGCTGTTGATCGCGACGGTGCAATCAACTTAGTGAAGCATACTGAGAATCTGGGAATTAAAAAATTCGTCATGCTTAGTTCCATGTCTGCGGATGAGTCCAGTCAGGCTGAGGGCAATTTCAAGACCTACCTGGAAATGAAAGCGCAGGCTGATGAATATCTAAGAGGAACAGAGCTTGATTACACAATTGTCCGTCCAGGTGCTCTAACTGATAATGAAGGAACGAGCAAAATCAACGTTGGTGAAAAAGTAGAGCGCGGTGAAATCCCTCGTTCAGATGTAGCTAAAACGATGATCGCTGCTATTCAAGAGCCGAATGCTTACCATAAAACATTCGAGCTCATCTCAGGCGATACTCAAATCGAAGAAGCCTTAAAAAACTTATAAAATGATTCATTTTTAAAAGCTGCTAGTTAAATCTAGCAGCTTTTTTGTATAAATTCCCCTTTTAATACAATACTGCATGTCTATATACCTATTAAATATTATTAATTATATAGGGATTCTGATATAATATGCTTACTTACAGGGGAAGAGGTGTCCGTCATGAAGGGTCAATTGATTAAGCAGCACCGTAAGTTCAAGGACATGACATTAGAAGAGTTGGCTGATGGTATTTGCTCAGTTTCCTATTTAAGTAAAATAGAGAATAATACAATCAGCGCAAGCAAAGAAATGTACCGTCTTCTCGGTGAGAAATTAAACATTCATTTGGAAAATTTAAATGAAGAGTTTGATGATGAAATTTACGAAAAGCTCATAAAGTGGCACGAGTCGATTCAATTGAAAAATACTCCCCTCATGGAGAAACTGCACAAAGAATGCAAAGACCTTCTAAACTATAACCAGAATATTGAATTGTCTAATTTATTCAAAGTCATCCATTCAAGATTCCAGCTCACTACAAAGGAAGAGCCTCTCACAAAAAAAGTAACGAAAGAGCTTCACGACGTCATGTCCCAATCCTCTACCGAATACCGCTTTCTTTATTATAAGACACTCGGGCTCAATTACTTTTTTCAATTCCAATACGAAAGAGCTGTAAATAATTTTCAGTTTGCAGAAGAAATGATGAACAAACTACCGAATCAGGACTTTGAACTTTACTACCACCTTTCTCTCACATACTCTAGACTCCTGATGTTTATAGAATCCAATTATTACGCGGACATGGCTATTGAAGGCTATCAAAAGTCCCTCAATTACTCTAAAGTAACAGATTGTACTATGATATCAGCAATTAATTATAATTTTCTCGGAGCTCACAGAGTAGCCGAGCGGTTATTTTTGAACATGCTGCAAGGTGCAGGTCAGTATTTAGGAAAATTCGAAGAAAGCATAGTTCACCATAACTTAGGCTATATTTACATTTGTCTCGATAAATACGAGCAATCAATTGAACATTTACAGACGGCTTTAATATTGAAGGAAGAAAATAATATATCACCTGTAAGCACCCTGTACTTACTAGCTAAAGTTTATCATTGTAAGCAGGACAAAGGGCGGAGCTGGGATTTTATAAACCAGGGAAAAGCGAAAGCCGCAGAAGAAAAGGATATAAGATACATCCATAAATTTCACATTTTAAAAAGTGTTCTCGAAGGCACTACTAAAGAAGACACGTTTGTAAAAAAGCTTGAGAATGAAATTCTTCCGGAGTTTCTCTCGCTTAATGAATTCAGCGATTACAAAAAGTATTTAAAGTTTCTGGGGGACATTTATTACGAAAAAAGAATGTACAAAAAGTGTGCCCAATTGTTTAAAGAAGCAAATCGATATAGAAGATTTATGTTGGAAAAGTCTCCATAAAAATGCGTCCCTGCCAAACAAGAAGTCAATCCTTGTAATAATAGTCAGTTCTAATACTGCAAAAAATTTGAATAACAGTCAGCATTAAACTAAAGATCCCTTTAGTGGAAGACTCAGTTTCGAGATGTTCGGACTGTTTCCGTTATGTTTAACAGAGGTAAGAGCTCCGGGAAATCACTCCCTTTCCATGGGCGTACGGTGAGCTTCCTCGGGCTGACGCCCTCCGGGATCTCACCATGTACTGTTCTCCCATAGGAGTCTCGCAATTTCCCGGACCTTCTTGCTTTTGTGAGGAGAGCAGAAACAACTGATGCGGCTTCACTTAAAAAATAACTGCTCTTGAGTGATAACCCGCGAGACTGTGGTATGCAAGAATGTTTGGAACTACCTTAAAGTGCAGGTGTTATAACTAAAATGCTATAGCCATATCAATGGAGTGTAATGCTCTCCCTATTACTTAGAAGATTCTTTTTTAAACTATTTCGAGAAAGCACATCTATAGGGAGGGGCGGCGGGGAATGGGGAGACTCCTGTGGGAAGAGAGTGCTTGGTGAGATCCCGCAGGACGGGACGTCCGAGGAAGCTCACCGCGCTCCCACGGAAAGCGAGCCATTCCCCGCCGCCCTGACCCACTCACCCAATATCTCGAAACCAAGTCTTAAACTATCCTGCCATATAGTTTAAGAACAATCCGTAATAACCGCACATTTATTTTAATACAAAATTACAATTTCTTATTTGAACTATAAAAATTAACATACTAAATAGCAGACCAATTCATATGCGATTTGGTCTGCTGCTTTTTATTTATGAACCAATAATGTTTTTCTGCCAATTTTTGAATTCAAGCTCATTAAATTTATTGGCCATCCGGGTCTCATCAATGAAAAACAAAGCATCCTCTAAAGAACAATCTACATCAGCCTCACAGTTAATACGGGCGAGTTTTCTAGATAAATGAAGCATGTCTAGATCCTGTTGAATTTTAGCACGCTGTCCTTTAGTCAGTTGATCTATGTTTTCCAGAATACCTTCAATCGTTTCGTGCTGCATCAACAGCTTCAATGCCGTTTTCTCGCCGATGCCGCGAACACCTGGATAATTGTCACTGCTATCCCCCATCAATGCTTTTAAATCTACCATTTGCTGAGGAGTAATCCCTTTTTCTTCATAAAATGAACCCTCTTCGTATTGCGCATAATTTCCATATCCTTTTTTCAATAAGACAACAGAAATATTCGGTTCCAGCAGCTGAAGCATGTCCTGATCCCCTGTTAAAATGAATACCTGAGAATGTTCACTGTATGCACGGCTCAACGTTCCCATACAATCATCCGCTTCATAACCAACAGTTCCAACGTTCGGAATATCCAAAGATTCGACTACTTCTTTTGCCAAGTCGAATTGTGGGATAAGCTCCTCCGGAGGGGAACTGCGATTCGCTTTATAGTCAGGAAACAAGTCGTTTCTAAAAGTTTTGCTCCCCATATCCCAGCAGCAGATGACATGGGTAGGCTGGTACGTATCAATTGCTGTGAATAAGTGCTTTAACATTCCGTAAACACCATTGGTCGGCATCCCTTTGCTATTGATCATATAATAATTGCTCATGGCAGTGGCGTAGAAGGCACGGAACAATAACGCCATACCGTCTACCAGCATGATTCTATTCGTTGTCGTCATGATAAAGTTCTCCTTTTTAACGTAAATATGAATCTATTATAACAAAAATGACAAATAAGCGGGAGTTCAGTCATTCTTGATCGCTTATCTCTTTATTTCATATACTCTCCAATATTATCTAATAATTGACAAAATTCAGATACAGTGATACTTTCGAAATAAGTGCATTCCTTTTGATTACACTTTATTGAAAGCGCTTGCACAAATAGCGGATCAACGGGAGGAATTCAACAAATGGTATATGCATTTCCAAACACAGAAGGATCGATTGTACAATTTAAAGAACGCTACGACAATTTCATTGACGGTAAGTGGACAGCCCCTGTCAAAGGTCAATATTTCGATAACGTCTCACCTGTCACAGGGAAAAATTTCTGTCAGGTAGCGAGATCGACAGAAGAGGATATTGAGCTTGCGGTAGAAGCTGCACATGCCGCTAAGGATGCCTGGGGCAAGACTTCAGCTACCGAACGTTCGCTCATCCTAAACAGAATCGCTGATCGAATAGAAGAAAACTTAGAGCAGCTAGCTGTAGCTGAAACGTGGGAAAATGGAAAAGCAGTAAGAGAAACGTTAAATGCAGACATTCCACTTGCAGTAGACCACTTCCGCTACTTTGCATCAGTCATTCGTTCCGAAGAAGGTACGATCGGGCAGATTGATAACGATACAGTCGCTTACCATTTTAAAGAACCTCTTGGAGTGGTTGGCCAAATTATACCATGGAACTTCCCTATTCTTATGGCGACATGGAAAATCGCACCCGCATTAGCAGCTGGAAATGCAATCGTGTTAAAACCTGCTGAACAAACACCTGCCTCTATCTTATACTTACTAGAAATGATTGAAGATCTATTACCAGCCGGTGTACTGAATGTTGTAAATGGATTCGGCCTTGAAGCCGGAAAACCACTGGCCCAGCATCCTAGAATAAACAAAGTCGCGTTTACCGGTGAAACAACTACCGGACGCATGATCATGCAGTACGCTTCTCAAAACATCATACCAGTTACACTAGAGCTTGGAGGAAAATCTCCTAACATTTTCTTCGAAGACGTAATGAATGAAGATGATGACTTTTTAGATAAAACCATTGAAGGGATGGTCATGTTCGCTTTGAATCAGGGAGAAGTATGCACCTGTCCATCTCGAGCCCTCATCCACGAATCCATTTACGACAAATTTATGGAAAGAGTTATTGAACGGGTAAAAGCTATTAAGACCGGTAACCCGCTGGATCCGGAAGTGATGATGGGAGCTCAAGCCTCCTCGGAACAACTGGATAAGATTCTATCTTACTTGAATATCGGTAAAGAAGAAGGCGCAGAATGCCTCATAGGCGGAGAGCGCAATCAAATGGATGGAGACTTAGCGGAAGGATATTATGTCCAGCCTACAATGTTTAAGGGAAATAACCAGATGAGAGTGTTCCAGGAAGAAATTTTCGGACCTGTCCTATCTGTTACCACTTTCAAAGACCACGAAGAAGCAATGGAAATTGCCAATGATACATTATACGGACTAGGTGCCGGCGTATGGACAAGGGATATGAATACAGCCTACAGATTTGGACGCGGGATCCAAGCAGGCCGAGTATGGACGAACTGCTACCACTCCTATCCTGCTCATGCAGCTTTTGGTGGTTACAAGATGTCAGGCGTAGGCAGAGAAAATCACAAAATGATGCTTGATCACTACCAACAAACCAAAAACCTACTCGTCAGCTACAGCCCGCAGAAACTAGGTTTCTTTTAAAAAAGGCTCTGATAAATTTCGAGGTTGATATTCATGTAAACTCCTTTATCTTGACTATTCAGTTTCGAGACTTTTGTATGAGAAAATGGTGGCTTTTTGATCTTCCTTAGGAGTCTCACCATTTTCCCCCATATACCATACGATTGGAAGAGCTCCAGGCAGCTTCTAAGGCTAAATAAGCTACTGATTGAAGGCTTTAAAGAAAGTGATTTCGAGAAGCCCTATAGTAAGGGGAGGCGGGCAATGAGAGTACACGCCCGATTCACTCATTAAATGTCTTACTATCGGAGATTCATCAATCTAGATAAGGATTTCAAAGGGAGGCGAACAATTATGGTTGAACGAGTGACCGCTACCGATGCGGCCCTCGAATTAATTGCGACGCTGAAGGAAAAACATGGACCTCTCATGTTTCATCAATCAGGCGGCTGCTGTGATGGCAGCTCGCCTATGTGCTATGAAGAAGGTGATTTATTAGTAGGAAGTCAAGATGTGCTTTTAGGAGAAATTGGCGGGACACCTTTTTATATGAATAAAAAGCAGTATGATTATTGGAAACATACGCAGCTGATCATTGATGTAGTTGACGGTCGGGGTGGAATGTTTTCATTAGAGGGCGTCGAAGGCAAGCGCTTTTTATCTCGCTCTCGCGCTTTTACTGATGAAGAGTATAAAAAGTTGAACGCAGCAGATGCTCCTTCGTAATACACGACAATCCCCCTGTTCCTCAGTGGATCAGGGGGATTGTTATGGTTACGTATCTTTTCTTTCATCAACCAGTATCTGTAAGTCCTCAACAACAGACTCTAAATCTTTTAATCCCTTTGCTGGACTGGAAAGAAATACACTTTCCAACCGTTCCTTTAATTGATCGGGCTTTATATTCATCAGTTCCAGACTTTGTTTTTGCCACTTGTAAGCTGGATGGTGGACGTACATGCAGTTCAATCCAAATAAAAGCCCCATGACTTTTTCTTGAGTAGAAGCCATCAAAGAATAAAACATCAGCCAATCTTCTCTTTCCAGCAAAGTGTGACGATGCTTCCACCGGGGACCTAAATTAGAATGGGCTTCAATCATACTATGGCTCAACGCTTCGGGGTACACGAGTACTTTTGCCTTAAGTCCATCCAGTAATTCTTCGCCATATAGAGGGATGCCAAAGTGAACGGAAGCCGCGATGCATTGATCCTCAATATCCACTTGAAATTCCCTGGTTACTTTTTGAATTTTACGAACTACTGTTTGAGTCAGGAAATGGCTCATTTCTAGCTTTTTCTGTTCCATTTCATAGGTTTCTGACCACTCTTCATCTTCATACTCATAAAAGCTGATCATTTTCCCATTCAAACGTTCCACGGGAATTCTTCGATCATCTTCCGAAGGACCCTCTCCCCACAACACATGCAGTTCAATGTCCGAGTGTTCGTCTTCCCATTCTCTCGAAATAGATCCAGCAATATAGACTGCTTCAACTTTAGGATTGTCCTTATAGACTTCTGCTGCTTTAGCTGCTAACTCTTTTAGCGTCATTGGCTCTCTCCAAACTTTTAGGATATAAAGATTCCGTAATGGTTACCTTCACCTTACCAAATATTTACCAATATGGCTATCTACAAAAATACTTCTTTTTCCCACGGTCACTATATTTTTTTCTTATATACTCTTTTCCTTACGAGCTCTTTACAACCGTTATGAGTAAACGCCTTCAGCATAGGGATATTATTGTGACTCGTAGCTCCTATATAATGAGTCGCACTAAAGTCCTTTTCCAACGATTCCAAGGCGAGGGCATGCACGTATTTAGCCCTTCCATAACCGCGAAATCCGGGGAGAATTCCAATATAAAATAAGCGTCCTTCTCCCACTGTTCCAGGTTCAATATGCGGGATGACTGCACCTATGGGGGTGTCATTCTCAAAAGCTAGTAAACAACTGGTTTGATAGTCTTCTCCTATTTCTTTTTTCAAGCTGGCCATATGCCCTTCGACGCTCAATGAAGATGAAGAATTCAATGATCCTTCCATTACCTCTCCCCAAATCTTCACAAAGAGATCTTCTGAAAATTCTTTTAATGGTTTCAATGTTATAGACGATGATTGTCCAACCCGGTGGTCCGCGAGATTTTTATAAACAAAAACTGTAGTATCTACATATTCATAACCAAGTTTTTTAAAAGGTTCATCTAAAGAGACAGCTCGTTTTGGAGTGATCAACACTGAAATATACGTGGTCAACGAAGCTGAATGACACCTTAACATGTTGATAATCTCATTGTCAGAGAGCTTCTCTATATCTTCATAGATTAGGGAATTCTCCCCTTCTACTACTTTCACTCGCTCATCCATAATCCCCACTCCTTTATGTGTATTGTCTATTTCCAAGCCAATTATTTTAATATGAACGTTTAGCGATATACAATGAATAGGTAAGAAACTAAAAGGAGTCGATACTTATGAACCGCGAAATACAATTAGTTGAGAGACCAGAAGGAACCCCGAACCATGATCACTTGAAAGTTATGAATACAAATATACCTGAGCCACAACAAGGAGAGCTTTTACTTAAAACGCTCTATGTCTCTGTAGACCCTTATATGAGAGGCCGGATGAATGAAGGAAAGTCCTATATTCCACCATTTCAATTAAATGAAGCGATATCAGGCGGTGCAGTTGCGCAAGTGACAGAATCCAATTCTCCAGAATTCGAAAAAGGTGACATCGTAACTGGAAGCCTTGATTGGAAAGAGTACTCTACAGTTAAAGCGGAAAGCGTAAGAAAGGTCGATCCCTCACTTGGGCCCGTTACTACTTCATTAGGAATTCTTGGCATGCCCGGTCTTACTGCTTATTTTGGATTGACTGATATCGGTCAGCCTAAAGAAGGTGAAACTCTTGTTGTATCAGGAGCTGCCGGAGCTGTTGGTTCTGCGGTAGTACAAATTGGTAAGATTTACGGCTGTCGTGTTGTCGGTATTGCAGGAACGGATGAGAAAACCAGCTACTTGAAAGAAGAGCTAGGTGTAGATGTGGCGATCGATTATAAGAAAGAAAATGTGAAAGAAGCACTTGAAGCCGCTTGTCCTAACGGAGTAGATGTTTACTTTGACAATGTTGGTGGGTCGATCTCTGATGCTCTTTATCCTCTGCTAAATAAATTTGCGCGAATCATCCAGTGTGGAGCAATCTCTTCCTACAACACACCAAATGACCAGGGTCCTAGGATCCACATGCATTTAATCAAAGCGAGCGCACTCGTCAAAGGGTTTACTGTAGGAGATTACCAGGATCGTTTCAAAGAAGGTTTCGATCACCTTTCGAGTTGGGTGAAAGATGGTAAGCTGACATATGAAGAAACTATACAAGAAGGTTTCGAGCAAATTCCAGACGCTTTCTTCGGTCTATTCAAGGGTGAAAACTTAGGAAAACAATTAGTTAAAGTTGCGGATCCTGAATAATGATAATGTAATGAGGCTGCCCTAAAAGTCTAAGAAATGGACTTTTAGGGGCAGCCTTGTTTTTCTTAAGGAGCTTTTCTAATTCCCTTCCAAAAGAGAAGAGACCTTAAAAAATTACTCTATTTCCTTTTTTAGGGTTGGTTTCGAGATGTTTGAAGAGAGGATCGGTGAGGCGGGGAATGGCGCTCCACCATATAACTGCTTCTCGAAATCGCCTGGATAAGAACTTTCTTAATACTATTAGAAGCATTAAATTTCAGTACTTTAGTCCCCTGTACTTTAAGGTAGTTTCAAGCATCTTCTACCAGGTTATCACTCAAAAAAAGTTATTTTTTAAATGAAGCACCGCATAAGGTGTTTCCGTTATTCTCATAAAAGCAAGAAGGTCTGGGAAATTGCGAGACTCCTATGGGAAAACAGTACAGGGTGAGATCCCGGAGGGCTTTAGCCCGAGGAAGCTCACCGTACGCCCATGGAAAGCGAGTGATTTCCCAGACCTTCAAGCACTATTTCTTAGTAAAGGAAACAATCCGAACATCTCGAAACTAAGCCTTCAAGAATAGGGAGCTTATAAGCCCCCTATTCCTATTTCGCTTAGGGACTGCTTTAAATTAGCTCGTGTTTTCACTTTACTGAAATTAACGCCCATCGCGACGACCGAGCGGGCAATTTCCGGCCGAAGCCCTGTTAAAATTGTTTGAACCCCTACAAGTTCTAAGGACTGGACGATCTGCAGCAAATTATGTGCGACCCTTACGTCAATCTTCGGTACACCAGAAATATCGATAAGTAAATACTCTAATTGGTAATGGGAACTCTTCTGAAGAGACATTTCCATAATAAGCTGAGCCCGATCCTCGTCCACTTCACCGACCACTGGCAATACAGCCACACGTTCTGCTACAGGAACAACAGGCACAGACAACTCTGTCAGCTTATCCTGAGCTTTTTGATACTTGCGATTGTTATACCTGATATACAACTGGCTGAATTGAAAAATGACTTCATCAAGTAAAGGGTTAACTAGTTTATTTACATCTAATACTGTAATCGCAGCGAACCGGTTTTCCTGCAGTTCCCTATCAAATGTCTGCCACAGGATATTACGATATGCCCCCATTAAAGCAATAGTTTCATTCAAAGGGACATCGCTTTCTATAGCTTTTTCCCCAACTTCTTTCGTCCATGCAATCACCCTGTTTTTCACTGATTCATAGTCTTCAATCAGGGCTTCACCCATGAATATGAACATCTGGGCCCTCCAAGCCAGGACTTCCTCTCGTGAAAGAGATGAATTAGCAAGACTAAGAACATACTCATCCTTTTCAAAGTTTTCTACTTGCTCTGCCAGCGTCTTGGAATCTTCTATTATTTTATTTCCAATATAGTTCAGTTCTTCTTTCATAATGAGGGGGTCTCCTTCAATCATTTTACCTCTATAATATGTTTTCATTTTCCATTTGTAAATTGTGAATTAATACCTCGGTTCATCATATTGGCCAAACCATTGGTATCTTCTCTTTGAAAACCCTAGATATAGAGGCGAACCCAGGCGAGATATTCCCGGCAAATAAAAAATCATCCCAACCAGTGAAACTGGAGGAAGTTTAAGTAATAAAAGCCGAATGGCGGAAAATCCTTTTTTTAACTCACCTTGTTCTGTTAATAGATGAATTTCTTCGAGGATATTTTTCCCTTTTAAATAAGGATAACGTCCATTAATCTCTACTTCCTGTACCGAGACCCACTTCACCCGGTTCAGCCAATCCATAGGCTTGAGAAGTTTTTTCACCCGGTAGCAAAATGGACAAGTTGCGTCATAGAACACAATATTCTTCACCCTTGATCATCTCCTCACAATAGTTGCACTTTGACCCAGCCTCTGACTCCATTGACCATCCAAATCTCTTCAAATGAGGAAAGTTCCTTCACATGCAGCACTTTCACCTTCACTCTATCATTTTTTAATAGTTCTTCCCTGAAAGTGCCTGCCAGTAATCCTGATTCCACAGGAGGAGTGAAAAAATCCCCTTCGTATTTAACTACTAGATTGGCCATCGTGAATTCGGTGAGTTCCCCTCTCGTATTCCACAATAATGCAGCAAAAGCTCCTTCACGCTTATGGATATCGTAGATGGAGCGATGAGTGGTTTTATGGTACAAGAATGGATTACTTTCATCTACTGGCTCCTCAGCCAAACAGCAAGTCACTTCATTTATCTCTTCGTTTATTTCTATGGCTTCTAAGTCTGCCACCCCATGTTCGCTGAGGAGCAGCCTTACTTTATATGCTCCATCGTTGTGTTTGCTTACTAAATCATTCAGCTGGGTGATAACCTCATTCTTATCGAAAATGAAATTAAAATAGCTGGCTGAATCCTCTAGTCTATTAAGATGATTTTGCAGCAATGGAATCCTTCCATTTTCTAATTTCAGAGATTCAAGCAGCTTGAACTCAGGTCTTTTTTCAGTTAATAACTGTGCTTTTGTCTGCATTTCTTCATATTCACCTATAGGGGTGGAATCCCAGGTTACCCCTCCACCGGTTCCATATACGGCTTGATTCTCATCCAATATCACCGTTCTTATTGGGACATTAAATACGGCATCCCTCGAAGGAGTTATGTAGCCGATTGCCCCGCAGTATATTTCTCTAGGAGACGCTTCAAGATCAGCAATATAATCCATCGTCCTTATTTTAGGAGCACCTGTTATCGATCCGCAAGGAAAAAGGGCACGGAAAATTTCATAAAATGAGAGCTCTCGATTAACTTCAGCTTCTATGGTCGAGGTCATTTGGTGAACAGTGGGATAAGTTTCTACCTCAAACAAACTAGAGGTGCGAACGGTACCTGAAACAGCAAGCTTGCCGAGGTCATTTCTTAATAAATCAACGATCATCAGGTTCTCCGCCCTCTCTTTTTCCGATTCTTTAAGCGTTCTCACCTGCTCACGATCTGTTTCCAGTGTTACTCCCCGTCGCGCCGTACCTTTCATGGGCTTTGTTTTCACCTTAGCTTCCTGTTTTCTAAAAAACAGTTCAGGCGAAGCGGAAAGAACTCTGCGTCCTTCTCCCATATTCAAATAGGCGCTGTAGCGGGAACGTTGATTATTGACAAGCTGCTTATAAAAAGCAAAATCATCTCCATGAAATGATGCGTTAAGGCGTGTCGTGTAGTTTACCTGGTACGTATCACCCTTTTTTATTGCCGCTTTGATTTTTCTTAGTCCTTCAGAATAGTTATCAAAATCATCATCCATATTCCATTCAGAAACTTGATAAGGTTTATTCTCATGGTCTAGCTCTTCACATAAGGGACTCCTAAAAACACCGAACCATAGAAGTGGCCACTTTGTACCGCTTTTCACTCGACTTGCTCCATCAAACGCAGGGGCTGCTTCATATGATACATACCCTGCCACGTAATTGCCTATTGAAAGTTCACGTTCTATTTTACGGAAGGCAGCTTTAACTTCTTCCCCCCTATAAGCGGCTATGACATCAGAAGGACGGGTGAACTGCATTGGTTGTTTTTTGCCATTATCGTCTTCAAACTCAAAATACAGGTGGACCCCATTCATGAAGTCACCTCCTTTCTCCTGTCATTGCTGAACTTTTTAGCTTTGGTATAAAAATTCTCCAGCATTTCGAACCCCCACTCCGTCAATATGGATTCAGGATGAAACTGGATTCCCTCAACGGGGTAAGCATTATGGCGAACTGCCATGACTGAAGAATCCTGTGACATGGCGCTAATTTCCAAACAGATCGGCATCTGTTCTAATGAAGCTACCAGCGAATGATAACGTGTCACTTGAACGGGGTTAGGAATGTGTTCAAATACAGACTTTCCATCATGTATTATCTTAGAAACCTTCCCATGCATCGGTTTTTTCCCTTCAACAATCTGCCCGCCAAAATAGTGTACTATCAGCTGGTGCCCCAGACATATCCCCAATATAGGCACTGTTTCATAAAAAAACTCCAGCACTTCCCTGCATATCCCTGTTTCATTTGTATTTCCAGGCCCTGGTGACAAAACAATCATATCTGGATCAAAGGATCGCAAAGTTTCCAAAGTTAAATCATCGTTCCTGTATACCATTACTTGATGATCCATCTGTCTGAAATATTGGACCAAGTTATAAGTAAAAGAATCATAGTTATCAATTATTAAAATCATCTGAATAACACCTTCAATTATATATTCTCACGCTTCTATTATATCGATACTGAAAGAACTTTTCACTTTGGATCTATTTTCCTCTCTATCCTTTATATGATCGAAAATTAGTGATATAAGGTCAACTTTGCAATTAATCCCCTGAATTTATTGAAAGTTGTGAAAATATCGTAGTATAATTAACCATGTATGTAAGCGCATACAGAGATAAAAGAACTATAAAATCTTAAGGAGGGGTTAAAATGAGTGCCATATGGTTAGCCGTAGGTGGAATGATTATTTTCACTTTAGGTTATAAATACTATTCAAAATTCATTGCAGAAAAAATCTATCGTTTAGACCCGAATTTTAAAACGCCCGCCCATCAATATAAAGATGGTGTAGACTTCGTACCTACGAATAAATTCGTGTTATGGGGACATCACTTCACTTCCGTAGCGGGAGCTGCTCCTATTGTGGGACCAGCGATTGCCGTTTACTGGGGCTGGCTGCCCGCCATACTATGGGTGCTTCTCGGTACTGTTTTTGCTGCCGGGGTCCACGATTTTGGAACACTCGTCTTATCGGTCAGGAATAAAGGTCAATCGGTAGGTACACTTGCGGATAAATTGATCGGCCAGAGAGCTAAAGTTTTGTTCTTATTCATAATTTTATTACTTGTATTGATGGTAAACGCAGTATTTGCTTGGGTCATAGCAAACTTATTCATTTCATTCCCTGCCAGTGTTTTATCCGTATTCATTCAAATTCCTTTAGCTATATGGATAGGGTATAGTGTCTACAAACGAAAAGGAAATATGCTGCTGCCGTCAATCGTGGCCCTGGCGGTTATGTATCTTGCTGCCGTAGTGGCGAGCGGTGTTCCGGCCCTGCAAATTGACCTCGTCCGCTACTTCGGTGGCGAAGGGGCCAGTGTTTTATTTGGACTGGATGCTACGTCTATGGCATTCTTCGTCTGGATTATGGTGCTTATGATCTATGTGTATATCGCGTCTACTTTACCTGTATGGAAGCTTTTGCAGCCCCGCGATTATATTAATTCGCACCAGTTGCTTGTAGGGCTGGGGTTGCTTTATCTAGGTATGCTGTTTACGAACCCTGAAATTACTGCACCTGTCAGTAATTCTTCAGCTGATACGTCATGGTTCCCGCTCCTATTCATCACCATTGCTTGCGGTGCTATTTCTGGATTTCACGGCCTGGTAGCGTCTGGTACTTCTTCTAAACAATTAAATAAAGAAACAGACGCTCGCTTTGTCGGTTATTTAGGAGCTGTCGGCGAAGGCGCATTAGCACTTGTCGCTATCATCGCCGTTATCACCTTCTTCCCTAGCACTGCTGAGTTTAGTGCTACGTACAGTGGTTTTGCAGCAGCCAGCGGTGAAGGTCTAGGTGTATTCATCCAGGGAGCAGGTGTATTAGCTTCCGGACTGGGTATTCCTGCTTCTGTAGCCGCCACAATCGTCTCTGTTATCGTGGTCAGCTTCGCCGCAACAACTTTAGATTCCTCGGTTCGTCTGATGCGCTATATCATCGCAGAACTGGGAACAGAATATAATGTTAAACCACTTACGAAAACGCATGTTGCTACTACAGTGGCGGTTGTTTCCAGTGCTTGTCTTACTCTGATTCCTGAAGGTCCTAACGGATTTGGATCCGGCGGATATCTTCTTTGGCCGCTGTTCGGTACGTCCAACCAATTGTTAGCTGGCATAAGTTTACTTCTTATATCTATTTGGCTTAAACGACAAGGAAGGAATTACTGGCCTGCTTTTATACCGATGGCATTTTTGATGTTCATGACTCTATATGCCATGATTCTTCAAGTATTGACGCAGTGGGCCCCATGGGCAGAACAGAGTGATTGGCTCCTCTTTTCATTCGGAGCAATAGTTCTTGTATTTGCCTTATGGATTTTATTTACTGCATTCAGCGCAATATTCAACAGCGATAAAGACAGTATAGAAAAAAGTGCCTAAATACAAAGAAGGTCGCTCAATTCGTTGTGCGGCTTTCTCTATTTAATAAAAGGAGGATCTTTAAGATGGTTGAAATTATGATTCTTCGTGCTGAAAAGGAAGTCGGAATGGGCTGCTGTGGAGGAATATGCGGAGAAGGGCTTGTCGAGATGAAAGATGAGTTCAGCCACCACGATGAAGACCGCTTGAAATTAGGTGAATTGTATCAGGAGCTCAAAGAAAAACATGGAGATAAAGTAAATATCTCTTTCTTAGACCCTAGAAATATAATCGCTATTGGTTTTTATTTCCTAAAGCAGACAAAACAGAAGAATATCTCGATCTTAGAAGGAATGAACAATTTCATTTTCCAGATGAAATATAACGCCGTATTCATCAATGGGAAACATTCTGAACACGAACAGGATTATGATACACTGATTGAAGGTATGCTCTAACAAGTCTCATTATAGGTGAGGGTGTCATCGATGACAGACAAAAAATTTTCATTAAAGCGGTTATTCGAGTTTTATGATGAAGTATTAAGTCTCCCCCATAAAAACGAGGTAGCCCGGGAGTTGAGGGATGAAGACGATCTCTTCCTCCTTCTCGTCTATTCAGACTTACTCGGCATTCCTAACCCTGCCTTTTATTACACGCTGGAGTTGTATCCTTACATCATTGAGAAGTTTCACGACTGGCACCTTCGAATGGGTATGGAAAAATCTCCATTAGATGGGATCAGGTGCTGCTAGAAAGGAAGTGTCGCTTGTGAATCATTTACAGAGCAACAACATCATCTTCGTTGGAGGTAAAGGCGGTGTAGGTAAGTCTACTTCGTCTGCTGCCATAGCTGTCGCCTTTGCCAGAGCTGGGCATAAGACGTTAGTTGTTTCTACTGACCCCGCCCATAACTTAGGTGACATTTTCCATAAGAAGATTAAACACGATAAAACCAGACTCGAAGAAAACTTATGGGGAATTGAAGTCGACCCTGGACGAGAGTCCAAGCGATACATTGAAGGTGTCAAAGATAACCTGCAAGGATTGGTCAAGTCCCGTATGGTCGAAGAAGTGCATCGTCAAATCGATATGGCAAGCGCATCACCTGGAGCAGACGAAGCAGCTCTATTTGACCGTTTGATATCCATCATATTGGAGGAATCAGAGCATTTTGACAAAATCGTTTTTGATACGGCGCCCACTGGCCATACGATCCGTTTATTGACCCTTCCTGAACTTATGAGTGTCTGGATAGACGGGATGCTTGAACGCAGAAAGAAAATCACCGACAATTATACACAGTTGCTCAATGATGGAGAGCCTGTGGATGATCCCATTTATGAAATTTTGCAGAAAAGAAAAGAGAAGTTTGCAGCGGTCAGAGAAATTATCCTGGACAGCCGGCAAACGGGTTTCATTTTTGTATTAATCCCTGAACGCCTCCCTATTCTGGAAACCCAACAAGCGATCAAGCAGTTAGACCAGCATCACCTTCATATTAAAACGCTTATCGTTAATAAAGTACTTCCCGATTATGCAGATGGAGTATTTCTAGAAAAAAGGCGCCAGCAGGAGCGGAACTATTTAGGAGAAATCGACCGCACGTTTCCTAAACAGCGGAAGATTCAAGTTCCCCTCTTTGAAGAAGACGTTTCAGATATGGACAAGCTATCAACGTTTGCCGACCATTTAAACCAATTAATGAAGGAGGACACATCTAAATGAAAGCTGTAGTACATGAAGAAGTAGAAGGATTAGAGGGGTTGACCTACCGGGAAATGGACCTTCCTGAAGTTGAACCGACCACAGTAAGAGTAAAGCTTAAAACAGCAGGGTTAAACCGTAGAGATGTAGCCGTCACATCCAGACACAAACCTGAGCAGCCTCCTTTGATTTTAGGATCTGACGGTGCCGGTATCGTAGATGAAGTGGGTGAACATGTGCAGCACGTCAGCAAAGGTGATGAAGTGATTCTAAACCCAGGCATTGGGTGGAAAAATAACAGCGACGCTCCCCCTTCCGGTTTTGAAATCGTCGGACTTCCTGAGCACGGGACTTTTGCAGAGTATATCACTCTTCCCGCGGCTAATATAGAACGAAAGCCGGCGCACTTGAATTGGGAAGAAGCCGGAGTCCTTTCCCTGGCTGCCCTCACTGCTTATCGTGTCCTGTTCACCCGTGCAAAAATTAAGTCCGGCGATACCGTAATGCTTCCGGGAATCGGCAGCGGCGTATTAACCTTTGCATTAAAATTTGCCAAGGCCGCTGGTGCAAGAGTAATTGTCACCTCCCGTAGTGAAGACAAACTCGCTAAAGCTAAAGAATTGGGCGCTGATGTCGGCGTACTGACTGAATCAGATTGGAATGAAGAATTAAAAGAAGAACAAGTCGATGTCCTTGTAGAAAGCATTGGTGCCGCTACTTTTGATAAGTCTCTAGCCATTATCCGCAAAGGCGGTACAATTGTTACGTTCGGAGCCACCACTGATGATGAAGTGACCATCGACATTCGCAAATTTTTCTACGGTCAGTTCAACTTGTTAGGATCGACGATGGGCAGTGCGGAAGAATTCAAAGAACTGCTTGATTTTCTTGAAAAACATAAGATTAAGCCTGAAGTGGACCGCATGTTCCCTCTATCCGACTACAAAGAAGCCTTTGAATATTTACGCGACTCTAAAAACTTCGGAAAAATCGGCTTTACGATATAGAACCTTCCCCCCCTATGAGCTGCTGCATCATAGGGGGTTTCTTTCCCTGGAAATTAGCCATCGTTCTACTTTAATTTCTAAGCTTAAAGCATTGATAATCTCAGCTTAAAATTATAATATTAATAGTATTGACACTGTGACGCGGTAAAGAGCACGGAAAGGAAGTGCGACTATGAGGATATTAATAGTAGATGACGATGAATCCCTTCGTACCATGATGAAAACCTTATGCGAAAAAGATGGACTGAAAGCTGATACGGCAGTTGACGGACGCGATGGCCTCTATTTATTCAACAAGCACCATTACGACATACTTATTGTGGATTATCATATGCCGATTATGGACGGCTTAGAATTTGTTCGGCAAATCCGCTACGAGAACCAGCAAATCCCTATTTTAGTACTTACAGAAGACGACCGTCAGGAAACAGCTGACCGATTCATAAAAGAAGGAGCGACTGACTTTTCCTTGAAGCCGATCAAAGCTCTGGATATCATTTCCCGTATTCACCTTCACATTCAAATTGTCAACATGAGACAGCGTCTAAAAGTAGAAGAAGATGTATATACCGCAAAAGGAATCAGTAAAGGGACCCTCGATTCAATCGCTGCTTACCTTCAAGATCACCATACACCAAAATCAGTGGATGAAATCTCCTCGAGTGTCGGTCTTGCTTACCCGACGGTATACAGATATTTGATGCATCTGCTGGAAGAAGGAAAAGTGAAACAAGTCGTCCGACACCAGAAAATCGGCCGCCCAAAAAAATTATATGAATGGTACACCCACTAAAAATGAAAAGAAACGCCCCAGGTCGACTGGCGGCGTTTTTGTTTGTTCAATGAGACAGTCACTTATACAAGTCCACACTTATTTTGCCTCTTTAGACGGCTTGTCCGCCCCCATATTTCCCAATAACAATTCACACCTCCCCGTGGTAACATATACATAAGGAATCTTTCTTCTTTAGTCGAGGAAGGAAGATAAAACCGAATTTCTGATTTCGCTTCCCGTGTTGTTGTCAGTTGCGTTCAAGTTACTTATAACATGTCAGGAAACGAAACCGTTCCCACAGACGGCGATACCGCAGAGTCTGGCCGATGCTGAGGGAGCTGTTCACTATTTGACCCCCCTTTTTCCAATAGCCGGTAGCCTTCCAGGTTACCGGCCTTTTTTTTCCGTTTTGATATTCATATAAGCTCCCTATAGCGGAAGACTCAGTTTCGAGACGACCGTGCTATTTCCGCCACAAAAATAGTGCTTGAAGGTCCGGGAAATCACTCGCTTTCCATGGGCGTACGGTGAGCTTCCTCGGGCTAACGCCCTGTGGGATCTCACCATGTACTGTTCTCCCATAGGAGTCTCGCGATTTCCCGGACCTTCTTGCGTTTTTGTGAGGATAACGGAAACACCTTATGCGGTGCTTTACATAAATAATAACTGCTTTTGAGTAATAACCAGCGAGACTTCTGTATGCAAGAATATGTTTGGACCTACCTTAAAGTGTAGGTTTTATAACTAAAATGCTATAAGCATACCACTGGAGTTTAATACTCACATTATTACTAAAAAGCTTTATTAAAGCGACTTAGAGAAGCACATCTTTAATAAGGGCGGCGGGGAATGGGGAGACTCCTGTGGGAAGAGAGTGCTTGGTGAGATCCCGCAGGACGGGACGTCCGAGGAAGCTCACCGCGCTCCCACGGAAAGCGAGCCATTCCCCGCCGCCCTGACCCACTCACCCAATGTCTCTAATTCAAGACTTCCACTATCCTGCCTTATTGTTGAATAACTTACTTATCAATATCAACAACCACCTTTAACATAGCCTTTCTTTAAATAGAAAATAACCCCTCTATCCTGCCTCTCCCTTCTCATTTAAAAGGAATTGAACATGGGAATGTAGAATATTTGAATTACAACTAAAAAAAGAGAGGGATACCCCATGCTGAACTATTATAATCGATTATCCACTGAAATCTATGCTTTCGATAAACCAATTGGGCACTCATTTGGTGATGTTGAATATTACTCTCATCGGTTATCTAACATCGATGGTAAAATCCTGGAACCTGCTGTAGGAACTGGGAGAATTCTCATTCCTTTGCTGGAAAAGGGTTTAAACGTAGAAGGGTTTGATATATCTAGTGAAATGCTGGAGGTATGTCAACGCAATTGCGAAGATCGCCAGCTCTCTACACACTTGTTTAAGGCAACTATGGAATCCTTTCGATTAGATGAGCAATATGCCGCTATTATTATACCGACAGGGACATTTTTACTATTGGAGAAACGAGAAGACTCTCTGAATGCCCTGAAGAATTTCCATCAGCATTTAACTCCGGGAGGACGATTGATAGTGGACATCTTCATACCTAAAAAATTTCCTGTAGGCCAAGTGTTTACAAGAACTTGGGAATTACCTGCTGGAGAGGTCGTAACCCTTGAAGAAAAGCTGACTGATGTAGACTTCCTAAACCAAGTGACTGTTTCTCATAACCGTTATGAAAAGTGGAGAAATGGGACACTCATCCAAACAGAATTGGAACGCTTCCCTTTGAGGTGGTACGGAGTTGAAGAATTCAGATTGATTTTAGAAGCTTTAGGATTTGAAGATATAGTGGTATCGAGTAATTATGAATACAGTAAAGAACCTGGATCCGATACAGAAACGCTCACTTTCGAAGCGAAACGGAAGAAATAATATGGGCATTGTTTCATGATGTCGTTGAGTCTCTGCGGCTAGCTCCCGCAGAGTTACAGCTCAATAATGCTCCCCTGCATTTTACTTTCCATTCCTCGCTTTAAAAAGCAGTAATTCACAAGAAAGTTTTACAAAGCATAAAAAAGAAGCCAAGTCCATTGACTCAGCCCCTCTCATTAATTTTACTTACGGCGAAAAACCTCAAAGAAATCAATGAAAGCCTGCACCATCGCTATCGATTGAAAAGTGATCAAGCTTAACGCTGTTAATGAGAAAAACCCGATAAATAGAAACCTCGCAGCATGGAGTCCATGTAACCAAGCCATTTGATATTCCTCCTTATGGATAAACCCTCTTGTAGCGGATAAACTCATTCTACTCCTCTTTCAAATTTTTTCAAGGGGTTTCTTTGTCGAACGATTTTAATCATCGATTTGCTTGTACATTCCCCACCAGGGGCGCGCCCTTTCAAGCTGGCCCGCTAGTCTGAATAATAAAGCTTCTTCCCCAAAACGCCCCATAAAATGTGAGCCGATTGGTAAATTATTTTCTCCCCAATACAGCGGCACGCTCATCGCGGGCTGCCCCGTAACGTTAGCAACGGGAGTGAGGTGAGCATAATTAGAAGATACCTCAAGAATATCATCAACATGTTTTTTGCTCCCATTGTATTCTCCAAGCGGCAAAGGGGTTTTTGAATTTACCGGATGCAGCAGCACATCATAGGTTTCAAAGAATTGATGAACCTTTATACTTTCATCAAATAAAAACTGCCGCGCTTCTTCATATTCGAAAACCGTGAATCTTTCACTCTTCTCGATCATGGTATAAAGCAACCGTTCGACGTTTTTTGATGTGATTTCTTTGTTGTTCAACCTGGCCGCATTTTTCACTGCCAGAGCTCCCCCTACCACCCATACCGTCACATAGGCATTCATAAAACGATGAAGATCGAAATCAGGGTAAGCGATTTCTACGTGGTGACCGAGCTCCTCACAAAGCTCTGCCGTAGACTGGATGGCACGCTGCACTTCCGGGCCAATATCCATAAGGGAACCGAAATCAGCCATATACGCGATCTTCAATGGAGGGGGATCCTCCTCAGTATATCTTTGAAAAGGTGCTCCCTTTTCTGGTGTAGAAAACGAATCACCAAGCTGCGGACCTTCAAGGACATCCAATAAAGCAGCACTATCCCTTACCGATCTGGTCACCGCATGATGCACAGCTAAGCTGTTAATCCTCATAGACATCGGGGTGCGGCCGCGGGTCGGCTTTAAACCGAACAGGCCGCAGCAAGAGGCTGGAATTCGTATTGATCCCCCTCCATCACTGGCATGAGCAAATGGAATCATACCAGAAGCAACAGCTGCCGCGGCTCCTCCACTTGAACCTCCAGGAGAAAAATTAGAATTCCATGGGTTTTTAGTGAATCCGAGAAACTCAGACTCGGTAGCAGGTGTAAAACCAAACTCAGGGGTATTTGTTTTTCCGATGATGGATAGTCCAGCTTTTTTGTAGCGCCGTACAATTTCGTCGTCTGCACCGGCATGAAAACCTTCCATGATTTTCGATCCTAAGGACAGCGGCTCCCCTTTCACGGCATTAAGATCCTTTATGAGAAAAGGAAAACCTCCGTATGGTCCTTTAGATTCGTCCCATTCACCATTAAAATTATCGAACATCGTATGTACGACCGCTTGTAAATCAGGGTTCTTTTTTATTAGCTTTTCCTTATAATGCTCATTGACTTCTGATAGTTTCAATTGATTTTTTTTCAGGAGTTCAAGCTGTGCCACTCCATCTAATTGATTGAGGTCATGAATCATGAAACCCCTCCTCTCGTAAAGTGCAAGACTACTTATGCCTGGTCAATTCATATTGCAACTTTTCCATAACCTCTAAGTACTGGAGTGTAGCCCTATGGAAACCTTCAAATGATTCGTCCTGTTCAACTATTTTCATGAATGCTTCAACTTGCAGGCTGTATTGGTCACCAAATTCAGTAAAGCTCTGTTCCCCATTCTCATTAACTACTGTAATTCGGCCCTGGTGATTTTGCTTATCAGGACGGTATGCATCATGTACGGTGATGATCCCCTTCGTTCCGATCACTTGATATTCATTTCTAGCGGCCGCGTCAAACCCGCAGTCAATTTGAACCAGAACACCATTTCCTAATAAAAGCGTGGCTGCAGCTGATGTATCAATACCGAGTTCTGGATCGATTTTGCCGAGGATTGTTGTATTAAGCACTTCTTCATTCATTATATTCAGTGCGGAGTGAACGCCATAACAGCCTACATCCCAAAGAGATCCTCCACCTTTATCAGGGTCGAGACGAATATTATCATTTGATCTGTCGAAATGAAAAGAAAAACTTGCACGGATGAGGGAAACTTCCCCAACCCGCCCTTCTTCGATCAGTTGTTTTACTTTATTATGCTGAGGATGGAACTGATACATGAACGCTTCTAAAAAGTGCACGTCATTAGCTGCACAACATTCTATCATTTTCTCCGCATCTTTTCGTGTTAGCGCAGCCGGCTTTTCACATAGTACGTGTTTACCCGCCCGAGCAGCTTTTATCGTCCATTCCTTATGTAGATGGTTGGGTAAGGGAATATAAACGGCCTCAACGCCCGAGTCCTCCAGAAGTGCTTCGTAAGTATTATAGGCTTTAGGAATATTGAATTGGTCGGCAGCTTCTTCTTCTTTTCCACTTTGACTTGCAATGGCTGCTACCTCCGCACCTTCCGTCCGCTGGATGGCAGGGATCAATGTCTTTTTTGCTATATTTGCTGTGCTCATGATTCCCCATTTCATAAATACAATTCCTCCCTATTCATCTAGTTTGTCTAAGATTATACCACTTCTCCTCAACTTCACCGAAGTCCTGAACCACCTATTTTAATCACAATGGCGAGTATTCACCTTGCATAAAACCGGTAAGGTATTTTTCACCGGTTATGTCCCATTGACTGTTCTGCTATAAGCTGCTTTCTGAACAAGGTCATTCAATTGATCGGACATAACCTGCAGTGAATAGGCGTGTGTATTGATCTGCTCCATAGAATCTTTCTGCTGTTTTTAGGATGCGGCAATTTCACCATTTTGTGTTTCGGCGTCTCTGGCAAATGAGGCGAACTCTAAAAATGATCGAGCCGCCTGCTCAGAGCCAGCAAATAACTCTTCGGAGGCAGCACTGACTTCCTGGATTTGTCTCTCAACCTTTTCTGTGCTTTCTACAATTCTTTCAAATAAGCTCTGAGTGTCTTTTATAGTTTCATTCCCTTCTTCCATTTCCACCTTGCTTTGATCAGATGAGAAAACTGCGTTTGAAATTTGGGCCTGAATCTCCTCTACAATACTAGAAATGTTTGCTGCTGCTTTTTCAGACTGGGAAGCTAGTGTTCTTACTTCCTGGGCAACGACACTGAATCCTTTCCCAGCCTCGCCTGCTCTTGCCGCTTCAATTGCAGCATTTAATGCAAGAAGATTTGTCCTCTCTGTAATGCTTGTAATTTCAGCACTCATGCTGCCGATGTCTTTGGACCGTTCCTTTAAGCTGATTATTATATCAGATGTGTCATCCATTGTTTCCTGAATGAAACTCATTTCCCTGCTCGTCTGATCCAGTGAATCTTTTCCTTTTACAGCTAATCGTTTTGTTTCCGAAGCAGCTTCTGATACAGCAGCAGTACTCTGTGTCATTTGTTCAATTCCTTGCTGAATCTCTTTTATACTTAACATGCTCTCTTCCGCTTTTTGAGTATGACTCTGCGAATTCACATTCATCTTTTCAATAATTGAATTTACATGGGCAGAAGCATCTGAAGAATCATGGGATGAATGGTGCAGCACCTTCACCGTGTCCAGCACTTGGAGGGAGGCTTTCTCTACATTGCTCAACATCTGTGTCAATTGGGCTTCTATAGTCGATTGCTCAGCCTGGATTGCATCCACAAATACATTCTTTTTGTAAACCTGAAAGGAAGTTCCTGCTGAAGTAAGAACAAGGTAAAAGGCGTGCAAAGCGAACATCACCCACGAATAATCCGGAGAACCGTAAACAAATTCTGTACCAGCGAACATAGCTGTCAGATGCTGGACAGCAAATATACCGCTCATCAATGTAATCAATTTGACCTGATCGTAGTCAGCATAACCGTTATGAGCCAGGGAATACTCTTGTGTTCATTGTTATATCTGTACATGGCTAAAGTGCTGGCAAACAAAAGGATAGGAATCATTAAACCTATGTATAAAGCTCCGGAATATCCATCCATGCCAGCTTGGCTCCAATTCATCAGGTGCATTCTATGGAGCGCCTGAATTCCAATAGTAATTAAAATCCCTATCCCCGAAAATATCAGCATCACTTTATTTTTTTGTGCAATCATATACCCATTCCTTTCTTTGGAACTGCTTTATTATGTTTTAAGACTTTTGATTTAGGTAATTGTACACCCAACACGTATATAACCTTTGTATGATATTCATAAACCTTTTGTAAATCATTCTTCAGAAATTAGCTTTGATCAATATAAGAGCCAATAGGTTTAAGATATATTCGTTTATTAATTATCCAAACGGGAATCCTATAAATAATTTAAAACGCAGGATTTTCATAAGAGGGAATCAATGGTAAGTCAGTAACCGGGTAGACTTGAGTCAGAGGTTAGTTTGGGATTGGGAAAGGCTCGCTCTCGGGCTTTTGTACTCCGGGGTCTCACCCAACACTAATTCCGTCAGGCCCTTCCCAAACGTTCCTCACGATATAATTGTGTTGGCAATCACCCCTGTTCAATCCAATCTAACAAGGTGAAAACAGCGGCGAACAAACTACTATGAACAGTTCCATAATCTCTTTATGATCATGGAATCGTAACATCAGATTACGTAGGAGTTTTGGAAATGGCGGGACTTCTGCAAGAATGAATAAACTAGCTCCAGCCCGGAAAAATTTTCACCCTTTCTTCTCTTTCTGTTCGGTTTTCACCCCAAAAGAACTCTTTTTCACGTGAAACAATGCTTCAGATGTTCCGTCTTACAATACACCAGAAGTTCTAGGAAATGCGGCGAGGACCCTATGGGATGACAGTACATACTCAGACCTATCAGGGCATTACTTTCATGGTAATTCGACCTATGGCCATGGAAAACGACAGGCTTCAAACTTCACTCTCAGGAACGTAAATATGCAAATCCTGGCCTACAGATGCTTGTATGAAAAAATAAATACTTAAAGTTACCAGAGACACTTTAAAAGGAGATGAATAAAGTGCACACTCACCCGCTTCGCAATTCATTGCTCGCTGCAGCCTTCCTTTTTTTCAATAGCTTACCCTTCTTCTTTATGAATGGGATTGTTGTTGAGAATATAAGCCGAAGTGCTATTGCTTTTGTCTTCATCCCTTTGTGGATCATATTCGCCAATAAACATTCTCTTTGGTTCCATAAATCCCTGCGCTGGGTTGTTGCGATGAGTCATAAGCTCGCAGCAAGCATAGCTGTATTTACTATAGGTGTCCTTATCAGCTATGAGGCCTTGAACTTCATTCCTTCAAGAGCAGGGTTCATCTTCCACCTGGTCATCCTTAGTCTAAGCTCTCTTATTTATTGGGCCCCGCTACTATTAAGATGTACGTTTTACAAAGAAAGAGCTTTTTCTGATCGCGCTGTTTATTTCGCCATAACTACTGCCTTGTTTTTCATTTATCACCAAGCTGCTTTTTTATATTATAAGAGTTCTCCAACCTTTGTTTTCATGGCTGCCGGTCTGACCGTCATGACTTTCACACTCCTGCATCTATGCATTAAATGGCATCAATCAGAGAAAACGATAGATCGAAGCACCGTGGAAGGGTATATCCGTCCACTGGAAAAGAAATCATAAAAAAAGACAGGCCTTATGCCTGTCTAAAAAGGGTCATTATCTGGGTGTCATAAAGTGCTGCGTCCAATACGTGCCGTATCTGTCACCACTCTCTTCGACATACCCGACTCCGATATGTGTAAAATCTTCTTTCATAATATTCTCACGGTGACCTGGACTATTCATCCACCCTTCCACTACTTGTTCGGGACTACGCTGTCCAGCCGCAATGTTCTCTCCTGCAGACCAATAAGAAAAATCATATTGGTTCATCATGTCAAAAGGAGACCCATACGTAGGGGAAGTATGATCGAAATAATCATTGTCCGCCATGTCTTGTGATTTCAAACGAGCTAAGTCGCTTAATCGGTCGTACATTTCCAAAGGCTCAAGCCCTTCTTTAGCCCGTTCCTCGTTTACTAGCTCAACAACTTTCCCTTCAAATTCTGAAGGTTCTTGTGAATCTAAAGAATCAGGGGATGACTGCTCTTCCTCATTTACTAGCTCAACAACTTTCCCTTCAAATTCTGAAGGTTCTTGTGAATCTAAAGAATCAGGGGATGACTGCTCTTCCTCATTTACTTCTCTTTCATCTTTATCTAACTGCTCAAATTCCCGCTGCTCAGGTATATCTTCTTCTGGAGGAAGTTCTTCAGGATTGAACAATTTTTCTAAATTCGATTCAAACTCCTCCATCGTTATGTCTTGTTCAGACAACCATCCCTTTATATTGTTCGTCCATTTTTCAATCGTCGATGGGACATTATTTTCTGATTTCCACAGTTGATCAGCTAAGGCTGGAGTGGCAATAGATACCATAAACAAAACAGCGGCAAAGACAAACAGGTACTTCTTTATCATAAATGTCCACTCCTTGTTCTTATTACCTTAAGTATTTCATGACTACATCCCATCCACAAGTGGCTGGTGAAAGAAAACCTCCGTGTAATTGATGGTTCTCTCTCCAGCTATTTCTATATTACCCTTTTCTTCTTTAAACTAAAACAAGCCTCCCCTTACAGTGTATGTAAGGGGAAAGCTTAATGTATCTTAATATTTCCTTTGATGATGGAAGCTCGGTTCAATGAAAAGTCCAAATCGCGGGAGAATTTCTTCAGCCTTTTCTCTTCCACAGGATTGACGAGAGAAATGACGGTTCCAGACACAGCTCCGAGCCTTGCCGTACGGCCGGCACGATGGATATAACTCGCTCCGTCATTTGGAACATCCAAATTAACAATGTGCGTGATATCTTTAATATCGAGCCCCCGCGCTGCCACATCTGTGCCAAGCAGCAAATTGTACTCGCCATTTCTGAATCCACGTAGAGCCTTAGCTCGCTGTTCCTTATTTGCCTCACTATGAATCAATCCGAGATTCAAACCTTTGAATTTCAATTTTTCTTCATAAACACTCAAGCTGGCTATATCTCTCATAAAAGTAAGACCTTTAAAGTCTTCCATTCGTGCAAGCTTACGCAGTAACTCTATTTTTTCACGGTCTTCACACGGAATGTAAAGGTGCTGAACCTCCGGCTTCAATATTTCTTCCTCTACACGAATGACTTCGGGTTCCTTCATGAATTCTTGAGCCAGAACTTCAACCTCTTCCGGGAGAGTGGCCGAAAAAAGCAGAATTTGTCTTTCTTTCAACGTACTCTTTATAATATTTTTGACCGTTTGCAGGTGTTCAGGAACGAGCAGCTGATCGGCTTCATCAAATACTAATGTTTTAATTTCGTGAGCCTTCAATTTTTTCTTTTGAATCAGTTCGTAAACGCGTCCGGGAGTACCTACTACCAGCTGAGGCTTTTTCTTCAGTTTATCAATTTGCCGTTTCACATTGGCTCCTCCAATGAGGGATATACTGTTCACACCGCTTCCTTTGGACCAGAGCTGTACTTCCTGATGAATTTGCATAACCAATTCATGTGAAGAAGCTAAAATGAGAACTTGTGTATGTTTTTTCTCAACATCTATCTTTTGCAGCAGAGGGATAAGATACGCTAAAGTTTTGCCGCTTCCTGTGGGAGCCTCCGCGACGAGGTCCTCACCGTTTAGGATGAATGGGATACTCTCCGTCTGCACGGCAGTCGGCTGGGTGAACTGTGACTGCTCCCATACCTCTTTAGTTGTGGGCAGCATTTCCTGCAGCCATGTCGGTTGATTTGATTGAGTCATCGTAATAGATTCTCCTTTTCATTAAGGCTTTGTTAAAGTTCCGTGTTGATATTCATATAAGCTCCCTCGTAGTGGAAGACTCAGTTTCGAGACATAATGAGAATTTAGGGGCTCCGGGAAACGGATCGCTTTCCGGGGGGCGGGCGCTGAGCCTCCTCGAGCTTCGCTCTCCGGGGTCTCACCTGTCCCGCTCCTCCCCCAGGAGTCTCACCGTTTCCCTCCGCTCCTCTACCTTATAAGTATCTCGAAACCACTTCAAGAAAAATCAAACTGATTCTCATTGCTAGTGCTCATGTTGAAAAAACGTTGCTATAGAGCGCCATATTCTCAAAGGACCGAAATGAAAGACGCTTCTCCTGAATGAACGTGGTTCTTTTTCCCACTTAATTCGCATGGGGTGTTGGGAAACAGTGATACTCCATTTTAGAAACGATAGCGCTTCGTTCAAAATCGTATGAGCTGCCGGAAATGAAGGAAACACGAAGACCATAGTGATTCGATGTTAACTTACAAAACTCGTTAGTCACTAAGCGCTTTAGCTGGAATACTCAATGAGCGCAGAAGTCTTTTTAATCCAATGCCAAGAGGGTTCGTTTCTCACCTTCATCGATTGGGGGTGTGGTGAAGCTGCGAGACTCCCGTGGGAGAAGGATGTAGGCGAGATTCCACAGGGCTGCAAGCCCGGGGAATCTCGCCACCTCCCCCACAGGAAAGCGAGTAGCACAACAACCCCTGACTCTCAACACGGCAACGAACCCATACTATCTCGAAATCAAGTCTTCCGCTATCCTGCCATATTGTTGAATAACTCACTTATCAATATCAACAACCACCTCTAACATTGCCTTCATAAAAAACAGGCCTCCACATAATGCTATGGAGAGACCTCTTTACGCTCTTTATTCTTATTAATGATTATATCATAAAGGAGAACGAAACATTCAGATGAACTACTGTTTTTCGATAAAATCCTTCATTTTATCCAAGTGGTTTTGATCCTCTTTCTTAATGATCTTTTTGATCATCGGCTTAGCCAGCTTATTTCGTAATCCCTTAGTAAATAATTCACCTGTGAAACTGACCTTCGTCCCTTCCGTCGTTTCTAGAAAAGTATAATGATAATGGAGTTCAAGACCGTTTTGTTCGCTGCTCGCTGTATACGACTTGTTGGAATCAAAGTCAGTTATCTCTATAGTGGAGGCCGCCCTCCTGCCGCGTATCTCCCGAACTTCCTTAAATTGATACCCTTTTCTTACAGGTCCTTCTGTCAACGGTTCCACTTCAACGACAGCCTCCATGATTTGTGGGCTTATTTCGAAATTAGTGGCTGTTTGAAATACTTCTTCAAGAGGTTTTTTGATGATAACAGTACGTTCTAGAAAAGGCATAGTCTTCCCTCCGGTTACAATTGGTTGTTGTAATAATAATTCGTCATGGATCTTTCAAATCCTTTTCCTATGTATGAACTTTTCTTAGATTTCGTCATAAGGCCCAACAAAGCGAGCCATTTCTCCAAGTAAAACAACGAAAAAAGCTTATAAGATTTATTAATAAATCCAGATCGTTCCTGCCATTCGGCTTGCTATGTTAAAATAAGTGCATTCTATTATGAGGAGAGTCATCATGGAGAAAACATTAGATCATATCGGAGTAGCTGTCCGGCAATTAGATGAAACGATCAACTTTTATGAAAATATATTAGGCGCGACTATGATAGACCGTTACCGCAGTGAAGCCCCAGGTGTAGAAAGTGAAATAGCCATTATGGATATTCACGGGGACCGTACCGAATTACTATGCCCTACAAATAATACAACCTCTCCTATCGCACGCTTTATTAAGCAAAAAGGGAAAGGTGTCCATCATATCGCTTATCGGGTAGATGATCTTGAAGATGCATTGCAGGAGTTAAAAGATGAAGGAATTCGAGTTATGGAGGATACTCGTCGCACGAACAAGCACGGAAGGCGTTTAATTTATCTGAACCCCGCAGATACCGAGGGTACCATTATAGAATACTGTGATTATCCAAATGACCAGGAGTGATGACTACTTCTGGTTATTTTTTTATTACATGCATACAAAAGGTCCTCTTCACTCAAGCTAATGAAGTAAATGAGCAACGGAAGAGGTGGCCAAATGGACTGGTTGTCAGTAATCCCTTTTATAGTCGTTATCATAGCTGCAATCTGGACGAAACAGGTTATTCCCAGTTTGTTATTCGGGGTCGTAGTCGCTGGTTACTTAGTAGAACCGCACTGGCTGAGCGGGATGATCAAAACCTTACAATTTATCATGGAAGGGCTGTCCGATGAGAGTAATTTGAAAATCATCATCTTCCTGTACGCCTTCTCTGCTTTAATCGGCTTAATTCGTATGTCAGGCGGCATTAAAGGCTTTGTTAAAGCAGCGACGGAAAGGATCCAAAATAAAAAAGGCGCTTTTATACTCACCTGGATTTCATCCGTGGGTACATTTGCTGCACCAAGCTTTCGGATCGTCACGATCGGACCTGTTATGAAAGCGATGCGTAAAAAAATTCCGATGGCCAAGCAGGAGCTTGCATTTGTCATAGAAACGACAGCTACTCCTTTGGTCGTTATCATACCTGTGGCTACGGCCTTTGTCGGTTATATGACTTCCGTAATCGATCTTTCCTTGCATCAAGCTGATGCTTCTGGTGATGCCTATACCCTTTTCCTTCAAAGTATCCCCTTCAACTTTTTTGCATTCGCTATGCTGATCCTCGGATTTTATCTGAGCTTCTTTCATAGCAGTAAAAAAAGGGCGAATGATAAAGAAAAAACACCTGAAGAAAAGGAAGAAGAGGAAGATGATAAGTGGGAAGACTGCCACCCCGCAGTTATGAAGGATTTGCCCGCAAAACCTTGGAATTTAATTGCACCTCTGATCAGTGTCATTGCTTTGACTTTTCTTTTTATGTATTTCATTGGGGTGGATAACGGAAAATCAGGCTTTGGAGCGTTAATCAATGATGGAGTTCTTGATGCTATGGTTCTGGCTGTCGTCGTCACCATCGTTTGGTTTGTCGTCTTTTTAAAGTTCAAAAAAGAACATCTTAAACGTATGATGGATGGGTTGATTGACGGCGGAAACGATATGATGAACGTCATCATTCTTCTGGCTATGGTATGGGGGCTGAGTAAAGGAACGGAAGCTCTAGAGTTTGCTGAGACGATTTCAGAATCATTCAACTGGATTCCAGAAAATTATGTAGCTGTCGTAGTTTTCATCCTTGGATGCGGATTGTCTTATTTTATCGGGTCGGCGTGGGGTACCTGGGGGATTCTTATGCCTGTGGCCCTATCCATTGCGGTAACAGCCGGGACTTCCCTTCCCGTAGTTATAGGTGCGGTATTTGCCAGTGGCACGTTCGGTGCTTTTTCTTCTCCGCTTAGCGATGATACGAATACGTCTGCCGGTATTTTAAACTTGAATACTATTGAGTATGCTAAATTCAAGCTTAAGCCGGCTTTGATTGCAGCCGGAGTAGCGGCTGCCGGGTATCTAGGCTTATCCTTTTTTATGTAGCCTGACTAAGTACAACTCGTTTGTAGTACAAAAACATTACATCTAATTTTTCGTATGGGGTCCCTTATTTTGAGGGTTCAGTTTCGATATATTCGGACAGTTTCCGTTATGAAAGACAGCGTTTAGAGCTCCGGGAAATCACTCGCTTTCCGTGGGAGCGCGGTGAGCTTCCCACAGGAGTCTCGCAATTTCCCGGAGCTCTTTGCGATTGTTAGAATCACGGAAACATTTGAGATAGAGCTTTGAATGATGTGAAGCTCATTTTGAGTGGTAACGACAAGTCGCCCCGTTTCCACTACCCATTACAAGAAATTGACCTTTTTCACCTAATAGTTGATTGTCTGAAAGGCTAGGTCACTGACTTTTGTTCACTTTATTCCATACCGATTAAGATGGATTGTGATTATTTCCGAGAGAATTTATAGCGGATGGGGCTGAGGGAAACGGTTAGACAATCTCGCTATAGAAGATACGCTGATTAATTGAGAGCTTAAAAGTTTTTAATCCAATTCAAATGGGGTTCGTTTCTAACTTCTATCGAATGGGGTGCGAGTAGCTTCCCAACCACCCCTGACTCTTATTAAGGCACCGAACCCCAGGTTGCGAAACCAAGTCTTCCACGATCCTGCTATATTATTGAATAACTCTTTACCAAACATCAACAATAAAGCAGCATCAATTTTTATGTAAAAAATAAGACCCCCGCCGTCACAGCAGGGATCTTTTTTATGAACAACGATGGCCTGCCACCGATTGTAATATGGCTTTTTGAACGTGCAGGCGGTTTTCTGCCTGCTGGAACACCGCCGAATGAGGTCCGTCTATAACAGAAGCTGTCACTTCTTCCTCACGATGTGCGGGAAGACAATGTAAAAAGTGGACATCTTCCTTAGCGGCTTTCAGTAATTCGTCATTCACCTGATAATCCGCCAAATCCTTTAAACGCACTTCCGTTTCTTCTTCCTGTCCCATGCTCGTCCAAACATCGGTATAGATTACATCTGCACCCTGTACCGCAATCATAGGATCATGTTCTAATTTGACAGAACCTCTATTTTCTTTAGCTGCCTGGTTTGCTTTTTCTACGATTTCATCGTCTGGTTCATATCCCTTCGGTGAAGACACTACGACCTCCATCCCCATCATTGCAGAAAGAATCATAAGAGAGTGGGCTACGTTGTTGCCATCGCCTATATAAACGACTTTAACTCCCGATAATCTTCCTTTCAGCTCAAGGATAGTGAATACATCAGCTAAAGCCTGGCATGGGTGGTATATATCACATAGGCCATTAATAACTGGAATGGTGGCATGTTCCGCAAGTTCAGCTAATTTTTCATGAGATGTCGTACGATACATGATGGCATCTACATAACCTGATAATACTTTTGCAGTATCAGCGATCGTTTCACCACGTCCGATTTGAATGTCCCGACTGTTCAAATAGAGGGCGTGCCCCCCCATCTGAACCATACCTACTTCGAATGAAACTCTTGTACGTGTCGAAGATTTCTCGAAAATCATCCCTAATGTTTTTCCGCTCATCATGTTATTGTGCGGATTTTCTTTAAGGTCCTGGGTTTGTGCCAGAAGCTGAGACACATCCGTTTGTGTGAAATCAAGCCAGCTCAGTACGTTGCGTCCTTTTAATGTGTGGGTGTGAGTCATCATTTCGTCCATTAAGTTCATTCTAAACACACTCCTTTTTTGTATTCCCGGGCAGCGGGGTCGGCTGATATGGGTCGTATGCCAGTGAATCTATATATGCATTGAACGTTGTCGGTTCAGTGAATACGGTGACACCGCTTTTCAATGCCTGGATTCTTTTATATGAATCATCTTTCGAATTTCCATCATTCATATAAACTTTCGCTTCTTTCGTCTGGATCCAATGTGAAAAGCTCAAGGTGCTCGATTTTCCTTTTACAATCGAAGCCGCTTCTATCAAACATACATCCTCATCTTCGTAAGGATTAGGCAGGTGTTCGAACACTTTGGCCATAGCCTCTTCTACGGTATTTCCAAGGCACATTCCTTCTCCCGTGGAAAGCATATTGGCCCCCAGCTTGTGGTCAAGCTCAGGCATGGCATGGGAAGAAAATAAAGGATACTTGACCGCTGCCTTTTGAATGAGTGGCTGTTTCTCATTTCCCAAACTAAAATCAGGATCTTTCACGAGTACTTTTACCGCCAGCTCCACAAGAGATACATCTGAAACTTTACTGATAATCGGCACCGTACGGCTTGCCCTCGGATTGACCTCCAGCACATAAACCGTATCGCCTGACAGTAAAAATTGGATGTTCATCAGTCCATGATAATTTACTTTTTGGACAAGCTGTCGTGCATATTTCTTCATTGTTTCTTTGACCTCAGAAGATAAATTCGTTGATGGGAAGATCGCCATACTATCGCCTGAATGTACCCCTGCCGGTTCGATGTGTTCCATGATTTCAGGAATGAAAACATCGTGGCCATCTGCAACTAAATCAATCTCCGCCTCACTTCCCGTCATAAACTGATCGAGTACGATCGGATAATGACGAGCATCTGTATGTTCCAAAGCACTTTTCAATTCTTTTTCGTTCTCTACTTTGACCATCCCCATGCCTCCGATTACATACGAAGGACGGCAGAGCAGTGGGTACTCATAAGAACTTGCTGCTTCTAATGCTTCCTCCATCGTATGGCACATGGAGCCAGGGATATGAGGGATTTCTAAACGATTCAGTACATCATAAAATTGTTCTCGATCTTCAAGCTGAGCGATCGTATCGATGGGTACTCCAGCTAAAGGGAGGCCTGCTTCATCTAATTCATCCGCAATGTTGATCGCCGTCTGTCCGCCGAATTGGGTGAATATGAGATCGATGTCCTCATGTTCAACTATCGACTCGATTACTTCTTTATTAATCGGATCGAAGTACAAACGATCGGCTGTCGTATAGTCCGTACTCACCGTTTCGGGGTTATTGTTGATCATGACGGTCGTCCAGCCAAGGTTTCGCAGGCTTTGAATCGCTTTAACCGCACTATAGTCGAATTCCACCCCTTGTCCGATCCGTATAGGTCCCGATCCTATAATCAAGGCTTTCTTATTTGATGGCAAAGGTTCTATTTCATTGATTCCAGCATAAGTCGTATAAACATAGTTGGTAGCAGCTTCAAACTCGGCTGCACATGTGTCGACCATTTTATATCCAGGCTTTATGCCGTATTCGCTGCGAATTTTTTTAATTTGTGCAGGGGTCTTCTGCTGCAGTTCGGCTATTTTATTATCGGTAAACCCTTGCACTTTCGCTATTTGTAAAAGCTTTTTATCCAATAAAGCACTTTCAAGTTTTTCTTCCATTTTCACAAGGTTGTTCACGATATTTAAGAAAAACAGATCGATAGCTGTCTCTTTATGAATCGCCTCTACACTTTCCCCCTGCTGCAGTAATTGTACAATGGCGAAGTAGCGTAAATCTGTCGGCTGCTTCAAATGAACATAAAGCTCATCCTCCGGAATGAATGGAATCGATTGATCCATCGAAGATACTGCCTTTTGAAAAGCTCCTTCGAGTGTACGATCAATGGCCATTACTTCCCCAGTAGCCTTCATTTTTGTACCGAGCTTGCGATCAGCTCCGGTAAACTTATCAAAAGGCCAGCGCGGAAACTTGACGACAACATAGTCAAGAGCCGGTTCAAAGCTCGCGTAAGTTGTTCCTGTCAGCGGATTTTTCAGTTCATCCAATTGAAAGCCTAGTGCCAGCTTCGTCGCCATTTTAGCAATCGGGTAGCCGGTTGCCTTGGAGGCCAACGCGGAGGAGCGGCTGACACGCGGGTTTACTTCGATGACATAATAATCTTTACTGTAAGGGTCAAGAGCGAACTGAACATTACAGCCGCCGACAACGTCAAGTGCAGAAACGATGTTAAAAGCTGCTGTTCTGAGCATTTGGTATTCCTGATCCGTAAGCGTCTGGGACGGAGCAACTACGATAGAATCTCCTGTATGCACACCGACGGGATCGAAATTTTCCATATTACATACACTGATACATGTTCCGTTCACATCCCGCATGATCTCATACTCAACCTCTTTGAAACCTGCGATACTTTTTTCGATGATGACCTGGCCGATTGGACTGGCTTTTAGACCATTATGGATCAACTCTTTTAAATCTTCTTCATTGTCCGTAATTCCTCCTCCGCGTCCACCAAGTGTATAAGCGGGACGGCTGATTACCGGATAGCCGAATGTATCGGTGAATTGAAGAGCCTCTTCCACGCTTGCGATGACTTGACTCTCAGGTACCGGCTGATTCAATTCATCCATAAGCTCACGGAACAGCTCCCGGTCCTCCCCTTGCTGTATCGATTGAATACTCGTCCCCAGTAGAGTCAGGTTATATTTTTCAAAAAGATCGTGTTTATCCATTTCTACTGCAAGGTTAAGGGCCGTCTGGCCGCCAAGCCCTGCTAGAACTGCGTCAGGTGTTTCTTTTTTAATAATCGCTTCTATACTTGTGACCGTAAGGGGCTCGCAATATACGGTATCTGCAATTTCATTATCCGTCATTATAGTTGCCGGGTTATTATTGACGAGCACTACTTCATGACCTTCCTCTTTAAGAGCAAGACATCCTTGCGTGCCTGAATAATCAAATTCAGCTGCCTGGCCGATCACGATAGGACCAGACCCGATCACTAACACTTTTTCAGGCATAAACTTTCTCTCCTTTCTTACTTGGTATGTCCGTCAGGAATTCATCGATCAGCCAGAGAGCGTCTTCCGGACCGGGGTTGGCTTCTGGATGAAATTGTGCCGAAAGGATGGGTTTGGATGGATGCAATAGTCCTTCTACCGATCCATCATTCACATTACTGAAACTGACTTCCAGCACCGTATCGTTAAGGCTTTCTTCATCAACAACATAATTATGATTTTGAGAAGTAATGAAAATGCGCCCCGACTGGACGTCTTTCACCGGATGATTCGCGCCTCGATGCCCAAAACTCAGCTTTTTTGTGTCTGCGCCAAATGCCAGAGCAATAATTTGATGACCGAAACAGATTCCTAATGAAGGATAAGCTTCTAGAATTTCTTTTAATTCAGTAAGATACTTTGTCGCATCTTTTGGATCACCAGGTCCGTTAGAAAGTACGATGCCGTCAGGATTCAATTTATAAACGTCACTCAAATTCGTGAATGGAATGACGGTGACTTTCGCTTCTTTCTCAACTAATTGCTCCACAATTGAGCTCTTATATCCAAAATCGATGACTACGATATGTTTCTTACCTTCTCCATAACAAGTTGTATTTGGGTTATACGCTTGATAGATTTGACCCGTAAGCACCTTGTCGGACGGCAAGACAGATTCTTTGGCTAAGGCTCCCTGACAAGTGCCTTCACTTCTGATAGATTTAGTGATCTCTCTTGTATCCACGTCTGTTAAAAATGGAACATTCCATTTGTTCAAATAATCTTTCAATGAAATCGTAGCTTGATAATGAGATACTGTGGCAGCGCACTGAAGCATGACTACGCCGTTGACCTGAGGCTCTTCGCTCTCAAAGTCATCTTCATTGATTCCATAATTTCCGATCAACGGATACGTAAATACAACGATTTGGCCCTTATAAGAAGGATCAGTCAATACTTCTTGATAGCCTGTCATCCCTGTAAAAAATACTACCTCACCTTCAACCGGCTTCTGCCAATCAGAAGAAGCCTCGCCTTGATAGCTTTGTCCCTCTTGTAATGTTAAGAATCCTTGCATCATACTCCACCTCACTGCATTTTTATTAGTTTTTCAGTATTTTTATACATTTATGAAGTTAAAAAACTTCGTAGAAAGGAAGACCCCCTCCCACAAAGTTAAGTGATTATTTATGTGCCGCTTTTTCAAAAGCCAGCACGTTTTCCAAAATCGTAACAGCCTGATCAATCTCTTTATCTGTCACATTCAGTGGCGGCAGCAGGCGAATAACCTGTGGCCCGGCCAGTACAGCTAATAAACCTTTTTCTCTAAGCTTGTGAATGTAATCGATAGCCGGCTCATCAAGTTCTATGCCGATCATAAGTCCCCTGCCCCGGACTTCTTTTACACTCACTAGCGGCGAAAGCTTCCTTTCCAGCGTTTTTCGGAAATACTCAGCTTTACTTTGCACACCTTGCAAAAATTCTTCCGGAAAAATGGTTTGCAGTGTAGCTGTAACAGCCGCTGATGCTAAAGGGCTGCCACCGAAAGTCGATCCATGAGTACCCGCGGTGAATGTCTCTGCTAACTCAGCTTTCCCAAGCATAGCTCCGACTGGAAAACCGCTTCCTAACCCTTTTGCAGAAGTTACGATGTCCGGATCCAGATCAAAATGCTGATAAGCGAAAGGCTTCCCTGTTCTTCCGATACCGGTCTGTACTTCATCGATGATCAATAAAGCACCGATCTGCTGACATTTTTGCTCCACAGCCTTCAAAAACAACTCTGTCCCTTCAACGACGCCGCCTTCGCCTTGAATCACTTCAACCATAATGGCGGCCACTTCTCCGCGATCCGCCAGTTCAAATACAGCTTCTGCATCATTGTAAGGAAGATATTCAAAAGTCGGCAGCAACTGCCCATACCCTTCATGAATTTTAACCTGACCGGTGGCGCTCATCGTGGCGAACGTCCTGCCGTGAAAGGATTGTTTGAACGTTATGATCTTATCCTTTCCTGTATGCTTACGGGCCAGCTTGATGGCAGCTTCATTCGCTTCTGCCCCACTATTGCAAAAAAACGCATAATCCAAATCCGTCGGCCCCGTCAAAAGTTGAGCCGCTTCTCGTTGACCTGGAATTTCATACAAATTGGAAACGTGCCATACTTTTCCGAGCTGCTTTTGAATGGCTTTTTCCACAGCTGGCGGACGGTGTCCTAAATTACATACCGCAATTCCAGATACAAAGTCTAAATAATTCCTGCCTTTCTGGTCAGTCACTACTGTGCCTTCCCCTGATTCAATGGTAAGAGGAAAACGGTTGTAGGTTGGAAATACACTCATTTGACGACTCCTTCCTTTACTGTCTGATGGATCGTGGTTCCTTTAATCACGTCTCCTTGTACTAATGATTGTTCTCCACTTACGACCAGAACTTCATGCAAGTGCTCTGATAAGGCATTGACAGCTGATTTGACCTTCGGAATCATACCTCCATAGATGACACCTGCTGTAATCATGGATTCAATCTCTTCTGGTGTCGTTCGTTCAATAATTTCGCCTTCATTCATAATGCCCGGCACATCTGTTACAAACAATAATTTTTCTGCATTCAGAGCATTAGCTACAGCTGCTGCAGCGACATCAGCATTAACATTCACCATCTGGCCATCAGCTGTAGTTGCGAGCGGTGCAATGACAGGGATATAATCTTTCTCTAAAATCTGCTGGATCAATCCGCCATTCACACCCTCTATTTCTCCAACAAAACCTAGTTTCTCTTCATCGATCAAACGTGCTTGAAGCAAGCCGCCATCGGAGCCTTTAAGCCCTACGCAGGGAACCCCCTGTTTAGTAAATGCGGAAGTTACCTGGGCGCTGACCGTTCCGCCTAACGTCATCGTCACCACTTCAAGGGTTTCTGCCGTCGTTTTTCGAAGACCTTCGAAGAACTCTCCTTTGATATTCAAGTCCTCCAGCAGTGCTGTGATCGCCGGACCGCCGCCATGTACAACTACGCATTGGTACCTTTTTTTCAATTCGCAGAAGCTTTTATAAAAGCTTTCCGAAAGGTGGTTGATCATGCTCCCTCCCAGTTTAATAACGAGGACGGGCTTTTGTTTACGTTCGATAGCTTGCATTGATTTTGACATAGTCATATGTTAAATCACACCCCCAGGCAGTCCCTGATCCCGTTCCTTCTTGCAGTTCGATATTGATCGTCACTGTCTCCTTACTCATATCTTCTTCTGCCTGCTTTTCAGAAAAAGGGCAGGGAGTGCCATCACTGAATACAAGCTGGCTTTCGATGTATATGTTGCAATGTTCAGCGTCGACTTTGGCTTCACTATGACCAATCGCGCCTACGATTCTTCCCCAGTTTGCATCCACGCCGTAAACGGCCGTTTTCACTAAACTGGAGCCGACCACTTTTTTAGCAACAATACGAGCTTCCTCGTTTGTATGAGCTCCTGTGACGTTGACTTCTATCAATTTCGTGGCTCCTTCTCCGTCTTTAGCTATTTTTTTAGCCAAATCTTCGCAGACGAGCTGGAGCGTTTCTCGAAATGCACTCCACTGCGGATGTTCAGGAGAAAGCGGGTTGTTTTCTACTGTTCCATTTGCCATGGTCAGCACCATATCATTCGTCGATGTTTCGCCGTCCACAGTGATTTGGTTAAAGGTTTTTTCGATAGATTGGCTCAAAGCTGTCTGAAGATGGGGTGAATCTATTGCTGCATCCGTAGTGATAAAGCCCAGCATGGTAGCCATATTCGGATGGATCATCCCAGATCCTTTAGCTGCTCCAGCTACCGTAACCGTTTCTCCATCAATTTCGACTTGGTAACATGCTGATTTTTCACATGTATCCGTCGTTAAAATCGCTTGTTGAAAATCATGGGCATTTTCTTTACTCAGCTGAACATTTTGCGAGCCGTATTCGATCTTGTCCATTTCCAGCTGCTGACCGATGACACCTGTTGATGCAACAGCGACATGATCTGCAGGCAGCTCATAACGTTCTGCAATCAGTTCTCTCATTTTATACGCATTCTCAAGACCTTCTTTTCCTGTGCACGCATTGGCAATGGCACTATTTACGGCTATAGCTTGAATTTTGTTACAAGAAGCAATACTCTCTTGGGTAACCTTTAAAGGAGGAGCTTGAAAGTGACTTTGGGTGTAAACGGCCGCGACAGAGGCGGGCTGAACACTCATCAATAATCCATAATCTTTTTTGGCTCGTCGCAGGCCGCAATGCAGTCCTCCCGACATAAATCCTTTAGGCGATGTAAGAGTTCCATTCTCCACCTTTGAAATCTTGTGCGCGTCCGTTATTTGAATCAATCGCTCTCTCCCTTTCTATTCGTTATGGATATACAGGGACTTGCATCAGCCCTGTTGTTTCATCTATTCCTTGTGTCAGGTTCATGTTCTGGACAGCCTGGCTGGCAGCGCCTTTCATCAAGTTGTCAATGACAGCTACTATTGTCAGTCTCCCTGTACGTTCATCCAGTGCGAGCCCTATGTCACAATAGTTGGATGCATATACGTCTCTCGTACAAGGGAAATCTCCTGCTCTCCTTACTCTTACAAATGGATGATCTTTATAGGCCGTCTGATATAATCCGACCAATTCTTCTAAGCTGAGTACATTATTCAGCTCTACATACATCGTCGCCATAATTCCTCGAGTCATGGGAACCAAGTGGGTGGAAAATGTAATAGGTTCCGTTTCTTCATTCCAATTTCCGAGTTGCTGCTCAATTTCTGGTATATGTTGATGCTGATTTACTTTATATATTCGGAAGTTTTCCTGAGTATTCGCAAAGTGGGTCACGTGATTAGAGTTTTTACCCGCTCCTGACACTCCGGACTTAGCGTCGATGATGATTCGGGAAGGGTCTGCTAATCGTTCATGCACGATAGGTCCTAACCCAATTAACGCAGCTGTCGGGTAACATCCAGGATTGGCGACTATTTTTGCAGATTGGATCGCTTCCTTGTTCCACTCCGCAAGTCCATAAACCGACTGTTTTAGTACTTCCTCTGAAGCAGGGGATTTTTTATACCAGGCTGCATACTCTTCTGGACTGTTAAGACGAAGGTCGCCCGAGAGGTCGATGACAACTCCCTTGCCTCCTGCAAGCTGTGGCGTAAGTTCACTCGAAACTCCTGCGGGCGTAGCGAGAAAAATGACATCCAGCTGCTGCTTCATTACTTCCGTATCAAGGTCTTTTAAAACATATTCTTCATTGTTCAAATGGCTGTATATCTCTTGAATAGATTCTCCACTTTGTGAGGAAGAATATAGATTGATAGTTTTTACTTCTGGATGATTATATAAAAGCCTGAAGAGTTCTACTCCTCCATATCCTGTCGCTCCGATTATTCCGATATCCAAACTTCAGTCACCTCTTTTTCAATTATGTATAATTATTATATATACCGTATATTTATGACATTATTACCCCTGTGATAAAATCTGTCAACAGCTCGGGATTAAATTTTAATTTCAGGGATATAAAATACGTTAAACAATGTCAGTCACACGTTGTTGGTAAGCGCTTTCAACAAAAAATATATTTTTTTTGATCCTCTCTCGTTAATAGAGCCGTTATTTTTGAAATAGATAGAAATTTACATATACGAATATTCACTGAATATACGGAATAATGGTAAATGATTGCATAAAAAAAACCAGCATCATGATGCTGGTTTTTGCACTCACTAGATATCAAAAGATTGAAAAATACTTCTGTCTGGAAGTTTATACTCTTCTCTTCCTAATAGATGGTTGATAATAACTTTATTTCGGTGTACGGCTAGACCCAGGTTAGTTGAACCTACCCCGTGGGTATGAGAGATCCCGCTATGAACATAAATTTCGTTGTCGGTTTCTTCCGTTTTCTTTAAACGATAGTCCGCTTCAACCTTATAACGTCCTTTTTCATCCCATTCTAAAAAATCACTTAAATAATGAACGAAGTCCGGCACGTGAGGCTTATATCCTGTTGCGGTTATGACGACTTCACTATGATGTTTGAATGTCTCTTTTTTCTGCCAGTGATAGCAATCGAGAACATAACCAGAGCCGTCATCCTTCTCCTCGATTCCTCTCACTTCACTTAAGACTTGCATACCAACATTCAGTTGATCTTCCCCAATGGAGTATTCATACAGAAGATTGTAAATATCTTCGATGGTATGATTACTGATGCCTTTGTAATACAGTCCCTGATTCGCAAATATTTCATCTTTATCCTTTTGGGGAAGCTGATAGAAATATTTCACGTAATCTGGAGAAAAGTGCTCAAGACTCAGCTTCGACTCTTCCATGGATTCAAAGCTTGCCGAGCGTGTAATCCAGTCGAGACGAAAGCCGCAATCCCTTTGTTCCTTGAGTAATTCCCGGAAAGTTTCTGCTGCACTTTGGCCGGAACCTACAACGGTTACAGATTGAGCACTTCGGCAGCGATCCTGGTTCGGGACATAATCTGCAGTATGGAAAACATCTTCTTCAGGGAGCCCCTTAAACGATTTAGGCATAACGGGTACACTTCCCGTCCCCATGACGATATGCTTCGTTTTATAAACGTTCAATTGGTTTGTTTTTAAATCCTTTACCGTGACTTCAAAATAATCTTCATGTTCTTTCACATGACGAATGCTTGTTACTTCTTGTCCAAACTGACAGCTCGAAAGCCTGCGGGAGACCCACTGACAGTAGTCATTATACTCTCGACGCGGGATATCGAGTCTTTGGAGGAAGTAGAACTGATACATACGATCATTTTTACTTATATAGTTGAGGAAGCTATGCTTGTTCGTCGGATCTGCCATCGTCACAAGGTCTGCGAGGAAAGGGACTTGAAGCTTAGTGCCTTCGATCAACATGCCTGGATGCCAGTCGAATTGCTCTTTCTGCTCAAAAAAGACACTGTCAACATCGTCTATTTCATCTAATAAGGCGGCTAGGCTCAAATTAAAAGGGCCAACCCCCACCCCAATCAGGTCGTGCATTCTATCATGCTGTTTCATTACTCATTCACTACTCCTTTTTTCAAAAAAAGCCTGCGCGCTAAGAATCTTTCGCTTTTCTCATGGTATCATATTCCCTTTGAAATATATAAAACTTTCTGAGAATGAGTTTACAGAAAGAACTATTTCATTTGGCTCTGTTAAATTTCCGTATTGATATTCATAAAAGCTCCCTATTCTTGAAGAATCCGTTTCGAGACTTTTGTATGAGAAGATGGTGGCTTTAGAAAACGGATCGCTTTCCGTGGGCATGTGGTGAGCTTCCTCAGGCTTCGCCTTCCGGGATCTCACCGATCATGTACATCCCACAGGAGTCTCACCGTTTTCTAAAGCCACCATACGATGGGAAGGGGCTCGAAACTATACCAAGTTTAAAAATATTAGCCACTGATTGGAAATATTAGAAAACACCGTGTACTCCAAGAGTCTAGCCTTTTCTTGTGGCTTCTTGCCTTTGCGAGGATAACGAAAACATTTTTTTGAGGTGCTTCACTTAAAAAATAACTGCTCTTGAGTGATCACCAGCGATACTTTTGTATGCATGCAAATGCTTGGACCTACCTTAAAGTGCAGGAAGTTTATAAACTAAAATGCTATAAACAGAGCACTGGAGTTAATGATCCCACTATTATTGATAAGGTTCTTTTTAAGCTATTTCGAGAAGCACATTTATAGTGAGGGCGGCGGGGAATGGGGAGACTCCTGTGGGAAGAGAGTGCTTGGTGAGATCCCGCAGGACGGGACGTCCGAGGAAGCTCACCGCGCTCCCACGGAAAGCGAGTCATTCCCCGCCGCCCTGTTCCTCCCACCCAATGCCTCGAAATCAAGTCTTCCACAATGCTGCCATATATACCTTTTGGCTTCTCAAGAAATTTCTTTCTAAGTTTAGTTTTTACTATACTAGCCATTATTATTTTTTTGTAAAATATTCCATTGATGAAGAGTTTATCAATACTTCTGGGAAAAGATCCTGAAATTAAAAAAGCCACGAGAGTCTCCTCGTGGCTTTTTTACCGTTATCGCTCCATACGTAAAGCGTTTAATATGATTTGCTTGAAATGAGGTGTTGCCTCTTTCAAATCGTCTACGGTGTAAACTGCTGTATAGTATTGGATGACTAGACCATCTACAAATGCAACTAATATAGATGCGCCTAATGGAGAATGGACCATCGGATACTGATCATCTTCATCCAGGCTGGCCAGCTTCTTCTGTAAGTGATCCACCATTTTTTGGAAAGATCCTGAAAAAGTGTTCGCATGGATCTCGCCTCCTGAATATCGGCTCATGACTTTTTGGATGGATTCGATATTGCGGTCGTTGTAGTGCCAGGAGTCATAAAGGAACTGCTCAACAAACTCCTCTATGTTTGTCGAGTCATTTCCATCCAGTGCTCGAATGTAGTCATCCTCTAAATTCTTAAGAATGCCATCCATTTCTGCATGGGAAATATTTTGATTCATAGGATCACCCGCCCTCTAATGTTATATCAGAATAATACCCACGAGTACCCGATTTAAACATATAATTAATTTCCAAAGTTAGACACAGAGGACATTGACACTTTTGAGTAATTCATGTAAAATTCAAAAAAATAAGTTAAATAGCTCTTATCAAGAGCGGCTGAGGGACTGGCCCTGTGAAGCCCGGCAACCTGCAATCTGCAAGGTGCTAACTCCAGCAAAATGGAAATCCATTTTGAGAGATAAGGTACATATAGCGATGTACGTTTATTAGAAGTCTCTCAAATTTTTGAGGGGCTTTTTTTATTGTCGACTGTACCTTGAAACGTTCAGGGAAAGGAGTGGATCAAACTGCAGAATGAGGAAGAACACTTAAAAAAGGTCACGAATGAGATCGAATCGATGCTTTCGACTATGAAATTTGGTTCGATAAAACTCGTCGTCCAAGATGGAAAAGTCATTCAACTGGAAAAGAGTGAAAAAGTCAGAGTTTAAATAAATAGCGTTGCTGACTAGATAAACTAGAGGCAGCCATAAGCTTTCTCCTTTATAAAGGGGCATTCTGCTTATGGCTGCTTTTTTTGAAGGGTTTAAAATTATCCCCCCATTTAAAAGGAGTGTTCTACATATGTTGACTGTATATTTTATCGGAATAGTATTTTTCTGGATCAGTGGTATTGTATTATGGCAAAGAATTTATCCTAAAAAGAGAAAGGAGCAAGCTTAATTATGGAAGTATTATCAGGACCCGTCCTATGGATATCAGCCAGTTTATTTATAAGTTATATTTTCCTGCTTTCTTACATCGGAAATAAAGGTAAAAAATTCAGCCAATCCATGAAAGGATTCGCCACAGCCCAGGGAAAGGTGCCACCCTGGATTGTAGGAGCCAGTTTCTCCGCCACTTTTGCCAGCGCCAACCTTTACATAGGAGTCCCCGGCCTCGCTTATGCTCATGGATTATCAGTGCTCTGGTATGTACTTGGGGCATTCGGGGTAGCCTGGATCGCTTTACTGCTTCTTGCAAAAAAGTTCTGGAAAGTTCATCATCGTGCAGGGGGAGTCTCTACCCTGCCTGAGTGGCTCGGAAAAAGATACAATAGTAAATCCTTACAGACTATCGTATCCTTACTGCTGCTATTCAATATTTATTACATTGTAGGACAAAATGTCGGCATGGCCTCGATATTTGAGACGATCATGGGAATTCCTTATAGTGCAGGGATTGTAATAGGCGTGGTTATTACCGTTTTTTACATTAGGCTCGGAGGAATGTTCGCTCAGCTGATAACCGATGGTATACAAGGAATTTTGATGGGGATTACAGGGATCATCGTTTTTCTTTCCTTATTTTGGACAATTGGCGGTGGATTCTCTGTTTTTTCTGAATTAAAAAGTCAATTAGCTGCAGCAGATCCAGGCCTCGTGACTCCTTTTTCAGATGGCGGGCCTTATGATAATGCTCTCGCTGTAATAGCGATCCAATTTCTGATGATAGGGTTTGTCCTGACTCCACAACTCGCTAATAAGTTTCTATCCCTGGAAAAAGAAGAAGATTTACGGCCGTTTACGATGTCAGCAGGAATCAATTTATTTTTTATAAGCACTTTAATGGTATTCGGCGGCCTGGCTGCCCGAGTCATTGCACCTGGCATATCTAATATGGATCACGCTCTGCCAATGTACTTGATGGAGGCTTTCCCTCCGATTATCGTCGGTATTTTAGTCATCGGCCTGCTGTCTGCCATTCTTTCAAGTACTGATGGATTGTACGTAACAGTTACGTCCAGTATTGGGAATGATATCGTCAAACCATTGCTGGAACGATTTTCAAGCTTGTCCGCAGATGCAGTCGATAAGTGGGCGGTTACCGCGTCAAAATGGTCGTTGATTCTTGTCGGGGGCTTATCTTTATACCTGTCCATCCAACCGCCAGAATCACTCGCTTTATTGATTCAATTCAGTTTTTCTGCCATTATCAGTGGTACTTTCGGAGCCATCCTTTTAGGGTACTTCTGGGATGGAGGAAACCGTTATGGCGCAACCGCCTCTGTACTTGTCGGTTCAGGTACTTATATTTGGCTCACCAGCTTTGAAGTACTAGGAAATATATATGTGGCTTTATTCCTTTGTTCTGTTTTAAGCTTCATTACTATGTACGTAATCAGTTATGTAACATCTTACACTCGTTTGCGTCATGCCTCTGTATTGAACCTTTTAAATAAATCTTAGGAAACCTATAATAAAAGTGTGCTTTTCAGGCTCGATCATCTGGAGAGCACACTTTTTTTATGTTAAAATATTCCTGAAAGCCTTTTTTAACGAGCGTTGTTTAAGCTAATCTTGTTGATCTTTCATCTTCATAATACCGGAGAAAAGCAGGAGAATGGCACCTAAACCGATCAGTACAGAATCAGCCTCTTCGAAGCTTGCCTCAATATTCAATAACCACAGGCCTACCCCAACTAAAAACAACAGCCACCCGGCAACAGATAATTTTCGCTGCATCAGGATTCCTCCTCTATAATTAACTTATTAAGAATTGTACCATGAACGGACAAATTCTGTACTTTATAGAAAATATGACTGATACTACCTCACTCAATAAGGAGAAACTTACGATGATCGAACTGAAGCATGTAGTGAACCGAGAAGAATACCTCCCTTACCTCCTATTAGCAGATGAAGATGAAGAAAAGGTAATGGATTATATACAAGAAGGTGAATTATACGCTATCGTTGATGGCGATCAGGTCATTGGCGCTTGTTTATTCACCTTCCCTTCTCCAAAAGTTGTTGAGATAAAAAATATTGCCGTCATTTTCACAAAGCAAGGAAAAGGAATTGGAACGTCTGTTATTCAAAAGAGCTTTTCCATGTTTCAAGATAGAGGATTTAGTGAAATGATAGTAGGAACAGCGAATTCAAGTCTTGCGAATATCAGTTTTTATCAAAGATGCGGATTTCGTATGGATTCTATTAGAAAAGATTTCTTCTTAGACTACCCAGAACCCATTTATGAGAATGGAATCCTAGCAACCGATATGATTGTATTTTCCAGAGATCTTTCTTAAAGGAGAGGATTATAGTGAAGAAGAGGCTTTACAAATCAACGAGCAATAAAATGTTGTCTGGTGTATTAGGTGGAATCGGCGAGCAGTACGATATCGATACAAGCTTATTAAGAATATTGTATGCGGTCGGAATCTTTTTAAGCAGTGGTTTTCTTTTACTGGTTTACATTGTAGCTGCCCTGATCATACCTAAAGATGTTGAGGTCAATAAAGAAGTGGAATAGAGAAATGGAGCTGTCCCCATGTTATTTTGGGACAGCTCTTTTTTCTATACTAAGCTCTGTTTATGTCCTAGTTGAAATCCCCACCTATAAACTCCTTTATTTAAAATTCAGTTTGGGTAGTTGGGACTGTTTCCATCTCTTTAAATAGAGATTGAAGGTCCGGGAAATCACTCGCTTTCCATGGGCGTACGGTGAGCTTCCTCGGGCTAACGCCCTGTGGGATCTCACCATGTACTTCTTTCGTTTGGGTGGATAACAGAAACAATAAAGGTACTGCTTCACGTGGTAAAGATATAGAACCCTGCAGCAGGACGCTTTTTTTTATGCATCTTAACGAAGACCTCCCCTACCGATGCCAGGGGTTCGTTCATTCATATCATTGAATAACTTTCTTATTGAAATATCAAAACAGCCTTCGTTATTGTTCAATAGAAAAAATGCTCCAATCGTTATACTGTAAGCGACTAAGCCTAACATTAAACGATTGGAACGATTAATTAGAAGTGGTTTTCTTTTCTAAAAGGCTTTTGGGACAGCCTTTTCCTTATTCATCTAGAAACTTATCCATTTCCTTCTTCACAGTCGTCGCTTCTGAACCGATTATAATTTGAAGGTTGTGTTTATCAATCTTGACGACTCCATGAGCACCTGTCTGTTTGATTTTCTCTGTATCTACAATATCTGTATCTTTTAATTCCAGTCGCAATCTTGTCATACAGTGGTCGTTCGTCGTTACGTTTTCTTTTCCTCCGATATATTGAAGGATTTTCTTAGCCATATATTCATGGTTCGAGTGGGATAGCTTCAATTCTTTCTCCTCTTCCGTTGCCTCTTCTTCAAAATCATCCTCTATTTCTCTTCCGATTAAAGGAATGTCCTTTTTAATGATAATGAAGTAGAAGGTAAAGAAGTAAAGAGCAAAAAATACAAGCCCTACAGGAATGATAAGCAGTCCCCCATCAGATAAGTTTAAGTTGACAAAATAGTCAATTGCTCCCGCTCCCCAGGAGAATCCATGTCGAATGTGGAGGATATAGAGCACGGCCCCTGCCAAACCTGTGTAAACGGAATGGATGAAGTACAGTAATGGAGAAGTGAATAGGAATGTAAATTCAATAGGCTCTGTAATCCCTGTCACAACAGATGTAGCTGCTCCAGAACTCATCAATGTCTTCGTCTCTTGTTTCTTTCTTCTGGCCGCTTTAGTAATTGCTAAAGCGATAGCGGGAATTCCGAACATCATCGTAATGAAGAATCCGCCAATGAAGTATCCGGCTGTCGGGTCTCCGCTTAAGAAACGGGTGATTTCCCCTGCTACCACTTCACCATCGGCTGTTTCATACTCCCCTAGCCCAAAGTAAGCGTACGTATTAAGCACATGGTGCAAACCAAATGGAAGTAAGAACCGATTTAAGAACCCGAAAATGAATACTCCAAATGCCCCTAGATTGACTAACGTTTGACTAAATGCATTAATCCCTGATTCAGCAAAAGGCCAAATGAGTGACATGACTCCGGCAACCGGAATCATCGTGAAAATGATCATCGTGATCGGAAATTTTTCTCCGCTGAAAAACGCGAACATACTCGGCAGTTTAGCATCCTTGAACTTGTTATAGATGTAAGCTGCAATGAGTCCTGCCATTACCCCTCCGAAAACACTCATATCAAGATCCTCATTCATAATGCCAAGTCCTTCTTTAAGAACAATAATTGCTAAAAATCCTGTGAGTGCCGGAATCCCCTTATCCTTTGTATTGGCAAGTCCCATCGCAATACCTATAGCAATCAGTGCATCCATTTGAGTCAAAATGACTCCCGACGCTTGAAAGAGTGGAATATCCAGCATATCTTCTGCGGTCAAACGCAGCAGGAGACCAGCTATCGGCAAGGCGACAATTGGAATGAGTAACGATTTACCCAACTTTTGCATAAAGTTTTTCATCATTCGTTCCTCCTCATGGTTGTTAACCCTTAAAGATCTTTAAACGTAGCCAACTTAAAATCTTTTCTCGACTGGATAAGTTCCACTCTATCCTGATCCGTCAAAAACTCGACTTCATCCACCCTTGGATAAGTGAAGGATGAAGTGGACATCAGCTTCTTATCTAAATAAGCAGGATGGGCCATGACTTCGACTGTTTCTTGATTACCAAATAGATGATCCAGGGATTTTTCATCTTTTAAAGCGGTTTCAATCAAAATTGAAAATGCATCTGTTGTTTTGGTGCCTTCTTCCCGAAGCTTCTTCAAGATTGCTTCACCCATGTTATTGCGAACAGGTAAATCATATTCCTTGGCAAGAGTTAAGAAGACTTCCGGAATCTCTCCAAATGAATTGATATGATGATGGCTGTCTAAATGAGTAGGAACCAATCCATAGGAAAGGAATTTTTCAATCTGAGCTTTCCATTCTGCGTAAACCTCATCATAATCGATAGTAAAAGCTCCCTGGTAGAAATTAAGCCGCCGGAAATTCCCCTTCGTATCTACAATTGTCTGATGACCGTCTAATATAGGGCGCCCGCACGTCAGCACCAGGTGGATTCCCACACCCAGGGATGGATGCTCCCTGGCCAGCTCCGCAGCATGATCACGCCCTGGCATATTTGCCATAAAAGTTGTCGACGTTAACACACCCGTTGTATGAGAATCGATAATTCCATAATTGACCCCCCGCGAATATCCAAAGTCGTCTGCATTTATTATCAGCTTCTTCATCTCCACTCCACCTTTGTCCCCTGATTTACAGAGGAAATATTATTGAAAGTCAGGCCAATACCCTTTGTTTGCCTCAAGCAAATCTCCAACGATATTCTTCGCTTTATTAACATTGACTACTGTTCTGTTTAAAGTTAGTGCCTCGACAAGTTTTTGTTTATTATTCTCAAAATAAGCGTCGACTACCAGTTTTTCATAAGCACGCTGCCCTTCAATCAATCCTTTATTGAACGTTGGAATATCTCCAATGGCATAAGGTTTAGGACCCTGGCTCGTTAACGTACAAGGCACCTCGACCATAGTGTCAGATGGAAGGTTCGCGATGACTCCATTATTTTTTACAATGACTATAAACCGCTCGGCGGTATTGTAGGCAAGTGCCTCAGCTGCTTTGATCATGAATACTCCGTGAATATCTACGTGAAGATCAGAATTCTCGGCAGATCCTTCAGCTATGATTTGATCGCACGTATCATGGACACGCTTTTGCCTTCCTTCGATGACTTGTCTGGCTCTGGTACGATTCGGATCTTCTTTTGCCGCCAATTCGTCGGGATACAAATAATATTGTAAATACGTATTAGGTAAAAACTCTGGAAAATCAATCAGCATTTGCCTAGCTTGTTCAAAAGTTTTCTGCCAGGAGACGTCATTTGCAATCTCGGTATCCTCCGGTTTGAATCCTGTCTCAATAATCAATCGCTTTAATCGTTCTGTATGGTCATTTCCAGCTTTATCATAAATCTTTGTAAACCACCCAAAGTGATTAAGACCAAAATATTCAGGAACGAGATCCCAAACATCAATGTCAAGCAGTTTCGCGTAGCTTATCATAATAGCAATCGGCATATCACAAATATTCAGCAAGCGGGAGTCGTCAGGAAATTCACGACTTAAAGCATCCGCCACAATGGCTGCTGGATTTGTGTAGTTAAGAATCCACGCCTCAGACGAATAGGATCGAATGTCCTTTACGAGCTCGATCATGTCTTTGATAGACCTCAGCCCATAAGCCATACCCCCTGGCCCGCATGTTTCCTGACCCACCACCCCATGTTTAAGGGAGATCTGCTCATCCTGCTCCCTCATGGCAAGTCCGCCAGTGCGAATTTGGACAAAAACAAAATCAGCGTCTTTGAATGCCTCTTCCTTGTTAGTCGTATACGAAAATGAATTCAATTCTGGATAGCGTTCTTTGAAAAGTATCTCTGTTGCTTTAGCATTTCTCTCCTGTCGCTGTTCATCAGTGTCATAGAAAACAACATCTTGTAAAGGAAAGTTATCTTTTTCTTCGATTAAACTCATCATCATGCCCATAGTGTACGTACTGCCACTTCCGGCAACGACCAGCCGCTGTTTTTTCATAGCGCAGCTCCTCTCTGAATTATCTGATAACTTATTTATAACACTAATTTAATACAAGTACAACACCAAACATGAATTAAATTGGTATTTTTTTATTAGAAATATATGACATAAGCACAACTTTAGCCCCATTATAAAGAAAAAATCTATAAAATAATGTAAAAATATCAATTTTGGTTTATACTTGTATCATACATTAATACAAGTTATTTTTAGAAAGAGGAAGGTGACACTTTTTGAATACAGGCTCCCCTCTATACAAACAAGTAGCAAACCAAATAAAAAAAGACATCATTACAGCAAAATTAGATAAAGATGAAGCGATCCCTTCAGAAAACAAACTAGCTGTTAAATACCAGGTGAGCAGAGTAACCATTAGACAGGCTATACAACTCCTCGTCCAGGAAGATATTCTTTATAAGGTCCGCGGCAGTGGAACGTATGTAAAGAACTCTAAAATCGAGCATGATATTTACCGATTGCAAAGCTTTACAGAAGAAATGACACACCTTAATCAAAAGCCTACCAACCAAATATTGGATTTTAATATGCAAGCTCCAAGTGAAGAGATTAGAAAAACATTACAATTAGAAAGGAATGAGAAAGTATTTTTTATACGCAGGCTTCGCTGCGTGGAAGAAGAACCGATGATCTTAGAAGAAACCTATATGCCCGTATCCTTATTCCCTGATTTATCAGTCGAGGTCATGACACAATCCAAATACGAATATGTAGAAAAAAAAGGATATGTCATCAAGGAGCGCCAAGGAGAGATTCTGCCAATGTCTCCAAATGAAGAATTAAAAAAGACACTTCAACTGAAAAAGGACTCATCGATATTATCGATGAATCTTTGGGCTTACTTTGAGGATGATACAATCTTCGAATTCACGAAACTTTACTTTAGAAGCGAGAAATACACATTTAAATTTACATCAAAACGTTTTTAAAAAGGAGGATTGCGATGGATATCATAAAAGTGACTTCTTATGAAGAAATGAGTGCTGAGGCTGCAAAAATCATCATAGATAGAGTGAAAGAAACGCCTTCCATCACCTTAGGTTTAGCAACGGGAGGTACTCCGATAGGAACTTACAAAAAGCTGGTGGAAGACTACGGGAAATCGGCAGCAACATACCAGCACGTCTCCACTGTCAACCTGGATGAATATATCGGTTTATCAGGGGACCATCCCCAAAGTTACCGTATGTATATGGAAAATCATTTATTTAAACACATCGATATCCCTGCTCATCAAACATACCTCCCAGATGGTACGGCGGAAAACCTTATGAAAGAATGTCAGCGCTATGACCAGCTAATCGAGAACATGGGAGGAGTGGACCTGCAACTACTAGGTATCGGTCAAAATGGGCACATCGGCTTCAATGAACCAGGCACTCCCTTTAATAGTAGGACACACATCATCGATCTGATGGAATCTACAAGGAAAGCGAATTCCCGCTATTTTCCTACTTTAGAATCCGTCCCGGAACAGGCTATCACTATGGGTATTCAATCCATCTTTGAAAGTAAAGAAATTTTGCTGCTCGCTTCAGGACAGAAAAAAGCAGAAGCCATTTACAAGCTTCTTGAAGGAAAGATATCAGAAGACTTCCCAGCCTCTATTTTAAGAAATCACCTGAACGTCACCTTAATTGCTGATGCAGCAGCTTTATCTCATACGGATCTATAGGCGAAGATCATGCCCCAATTAAAGAACAACATGCGAAAACGTCCAGGATAGAGAGCCTGGACGTTTTTTTGTTGCTGATTTCTTAAAAGCTCTTTCATACTTTTTGGATGTACACGAAGCTTTAGCAGAGAAAAACTCTCCTTTCGCTCATTGAAAAAAAGTGGACTCCCTCCCTATTTCTTTAGAGTAACGTCCCCTTTATGTCACCAAAAAAATGAAAGAAACATCAAGATGCTTGGCACGACACAAAAAATGTATTTTTTAACATGTAACTAAGGTCTCTTAGCCCGAAGAGTAAATTTATATTCATCACTCTTAAAATGATTCTCACTGTATTCAAAAACCGTCCCATCTACTAAAACACTGTAGGACTGCATTTTCAATATTGGAGTTGACTCTTCTACCGTTAACGCTTGAGCGACATCCTCACTCGGCAAAACAGGAATCACTTCTTGAAAGCTTTCTTTTATTTTTTTGCCAACCTCTTTCTCTATATAATCATATTTGGATCTCTTCATAATCCCATAGGATAAATTCGGAAAGAGAGAGACAGGCAAATAAGTATCTTCTACCACGTACGGAACATCATCGACCAATCTCTGTCTCCGTATATAGAATACCTTTTCCCCTTCGGCAAGCTGAAGCATCTTCCTTACATGATCATCAGGGTCTATCAGTTGAAATTTCAGAATTTTGTTCACGGGTTCCTTACCAAGCCGCCTCATCTCTTCTGTAAAACTCAATAAGTCAAATATATTACGTTCTATTTTTTGTTCTTTTACATAAGTTCCGCTTCCTTGAATTCTTTCAAGTAATCCTTCTTCCACAAGGACCTTAATCGCCTGCCGGACCGTTACCCGAGAGGCTTGATATTGTTCAGACAGGTGAAGTTCGGTTGGTATCGCCTCCCCATCTTTCCAAATCCCTTCAGAAATATCTTCTTTAATTTTTTGTGCAATTCTTCTATATAAAGGCGCAGCCATACGAATTCCTCCTGTTCTTCACATTAGTCATTATACAGAAAAAGCATAAAAAATTCGATACAAATGTTGACGCTTTCACCAATATGTATTATATTCATGGTAATACTAATTAATACAAATATAATACCTATCAGGAGGGGAATCCCTATGAAAAAGCAAAACCTTGTTGTTGTAGGCGGTGGCAGTACGTATACCATCGGGATGATTATGAGTTTAGTAGCAGAGAAAGAACAATTCCCATTAAAGTCAATTACGTTTTATGATACGAATGCTGAGCGCCAGGAGAAAATAGCTAAAGCTTCCGAAATCATTTTGCGTGAGAAATATCCTGAACTCGAAAAGTTCTCTTATACGACGAACAAAGAAGAAGCATTAACAGATGCAGATTTTGTATTCGTTCAAATTCGAACCGGCGGCCTTGCAATGCGTGAACAAGATGAACAAATCCCCCTTCGTCATGGTGCGGTAGGTCAAGAAACGTGCGGACCTGGCGGTATGGCCTACGGTCTTCGTTCAATTGGAGATATGATCGATCTCGTGAACGATATTCGTCATTTTTCACCGAATGCCTGGATTCTAAATTACACCAATCCAGCCGCTATCGTGGCAGAGGCTCTTCGTCGTGAATTCCCTGACGATAAGAAGCTTCTGAACATTTGCGATATGCCAGCAGCTATTATGGTCAGCTACGCGGGGATTCTCGGCAAAGATGTATTCGACTTAGTGCCTGAATACTTCGGCCTTAACCACTTTGGCTGGTTCACCAGCATTTTGGACAAAGACGGTGTGGACCATACTGACACGATTAAACGAGCCATAACAGAAGATGGTTTTATTCCTGAAGATGCTGAGATTGCAAATGACCCTTCCTGGATTAAAACGTTTAAGCAAGTAGAACAAATGGTCACCGATTTCCCTGAATATTTACCGAATACGTACTTGCAGTATTATTTATACCCTTCCCAGATGGTTGAAAAAGAGGAGGCAGACAACACTCGCGCACGCCAGGTTATTAATGGACGCGAGAAAAGAGTGCATTCTCTAGCTGATCAAATCATTGCAGATGACACAACTGAAAATGTCGAATTAGAAGTCGATATTCACGGACGTTATATGATTCGAGTAGCTGCTTCTATGGCTTATAATAACGGAGATATTTTCATCGTGATGGTTGAAAATAATGGGACCATCGCGAACTTGCCAGATGATGCCATGGTTGAAGTTCCATCTGTCATTACGAACCGCGGGCCTAAACCGTTCGCTGTAGGCTATATTTCCACCTTCTACAAAGGATTAATTGAAGGTCAGCTCGCATATGAAAAGCTTGTCGTGGACGCCTATTACGAAAACAGCTACGAAAAAGCACTTCAAGCATTAACATTAAATCGCACAGTTATCGATGCACCAAGAGCCAGAAAGATTCTTGACGATATGATCGATGCAAATAAAAATTACTGGCCTGAACTACACGCGAACAAACAAGCCTTGACCATTTAATTGAAATAATAGACCCGCAATAACAAGTCGGGTCTATTATTCCCCTTACAAAGAAAGCGCTTGCCTAAAAGGAGGATGTAAAAAGTGAAAAAGTATTTCGGAAGTTTGCAGAAATTTGGTAAATCCCTCATGGTTCCTGTCGCCCTTCTGCCCGCTGCAGGTATACTACTTGGAATTGGTGCTGCTCTCACCGGTCCGCTGGCAGATACATTAACTTTTCTACAAAATGATATGATCCAATTCATCGGTACCGGGATGTCGGATATCGGTATCAGTATATTTGACAATTTAGCGATTATATTCGCAATTGGTGTAGCCATAGGGCTTACGAGCGGCTCTGGTATTGCAGCTTTGGCAGCCTTATTAGGTTATATTATTATGAACAAAACAATTTCTTTTGCCTTAGATATAACTCCTGAAATGGCAGAAGAAGGCGGAGAATATGGAATGGCGCTCGGTATCCCGACGTTAGAAACCGGGGTTCTCGGCGGTATAATCGTTGGATTACTAGCTGTTTGGATTTACAACAAATTTCATGAATTTGACCCGCCAGAAGTTCTAGGCTTTTTTGCCGGAGATCGCTCTGTAGGGATTGCGATGGTTTTTTCCTCTATTTTTCTAGCTATAGCTATGATGATTGTTTGGCCTCCTATCCAGGGCGGAATCAACGCGGTAGCAAACGTTATCGCCAATGGAGCAACTAACCCTCTTTACATTGGTTTATATGGTTTCCTTGAACGAGTTCTGATACCAACAGGTCTTCACCATATTTGGTACGCTCCGTTTCTATGGACTTCTCTAGGAGGAACCGTTGAAGTTGCCGGAAGTTCTGTATCTGGTGATCAATACATTTTCCTTGCTCAGGTTGCAGAAGGTGTAGAGGTAACAGCTGGCCGCTTTATGGCTGGTAAGTTTCCTGTTATCATGTTCGGACTTCTTGGAGCTGCTCTTGCTATGTATCGTCAAGCTGATAAAAATAATCGCCCTGTCGTCAAAGGGATGCTCATTGCCTCAGCAGGTACGGCGTTCCTGACAGGAATTACAGAACCTATTGAATTCACATTCTTATTTGTAGCACCGCTTCTATTTGTCTTTCACGCTTTCTTGGCCGGTGTTTCGTTTGCGGTCATGTACATGCTTAATGCCAATATTGGCTGGGCAGGCGGATCTGGGCTTATTGACTATGTTCTAGTAAACGCCATTCCAGGCACAAACAATTGGTGGTTAAATATAGTTGTAGGAGCCGTGTTCTTCGTTATATATTACTTTTCCTTCTCTTATGCTATTAAAAAGTGGGACCTTGCTACCCCGGGACGTGGCGGCCAGGAAAACAAACTTTATACACGAAAAGATTTTAATGAAAAGAAAAAGGGAGGAAAATCAGAACAGACAAGGGAGACTGCGGCATCCATTATGAACGCCTTAGGCGGTCAAGAGAATTTAAAACATGTAGATGCCTGCTTCACAAGGCTGCGAGTAGAAGTTAAAGAAATACAAAAAATTGACGAAGACGAGCTTAGATCACTTGGAGCTGCTGGAGTAGTGAAGGTCGATCACAACATTCAGGCCATTTTTGGAGGCCGTTCAGATCTTTATAAAAATGAAATCAACCGTATTATTGATGAATCTAATGCTTCTTAAATACAAAGAGTCGCTTTCCCTGCGGAAAGCGACTCTTTTTTGAAACAGTCATGTGCTTCTATCCATGTCAATATTGTATCCCCGTAATCTTATCTAACACTAATCTCCGACTACAATATGCGCGACCATCGGCCCTTCAGTATCTGTCGTCGTATGGGTGTTACAAATCACTCGATAAATCCCTTCTTCATCAAACTGAAGATCTAACACGGTTTCACTGCCTTGTTTTACGACCCCCTGCTTATCAGTGCCCTCAACCGTAAACGGGTGTTCATGACCATTGACTCCATAAATACTCAATTTGAAGAGTTCTCCTTTTTTCACAAAAATAGTGCCAGGATCAAAACGGTAGGTTTCAATCACCTGCCCGTCCTCCTTCTCTGCTTTGAATTCACCCGTGACAAGGTTAATCGTCCGCATCTGTCCGCTTTCCACCTGTGAGGAAGTGGGAGCCGTACTTCCAAAAAAGAGATTGATGATGAATACTGCACCGGCTAATACAAAAAATGCGCTGCATATGATGAGGATTTTTTTCCCCGAAACAACTAAAGCCTTCAAGTAGATTCCTCCCAAAAAGCCTGTTTGCTCATGTATATGCTTTTAGACCTTTGGAACTTGTCTACTTTCTTTCAGAAACTGAAAATCATTTCGATTTCTTGAAAAATGCTTCTGGAGTCTCTGCTTTAAAACGCATCAGCTTCTTAGTTGAGGGGTGTTGAAATGTAAGTAGTTTTGCATGGAGACCTAACCTGCCAATCCCCTTTTTTGCAGCTCCGTACTTTTTGTCTCCAGCGATGGGATGACCGATATCTTCCATATGAACACGGATTTGATTTTTCCTTCCGGTTTCTAATTGAACTTCCAATAAGGAAAAAGAGGAATTCCATTGGATCCGCTTGTAATGAGTCACGGCATATTGTCCATCATTCGGTTTTTGACTCGAATGCATTTTCATGCTTTTTGATTCTTTCAGCCATGATGAGATGGTGCCTTCAGACGTTTGAACTTCACCCTCAACTAATGCCATATACGTACGCTCTCTAACAATATTTTTCCAATTGTTTTGGAGCGCATGCTTTATTTTTTCATTTTTTGCGAACATCATGACTCCAGAAGTTTCCCGGTCCAACCTATGGACAATGAATATCCGCCCTTTAGGGTTATGATTTTGGACATGGTCCGTAAGCTGACGGTATGCTGTCGATTGTTTTTCCTTTGCCGTAGCCACTGATAACAGTCCTGAACTTTTATCGATGATGATTAAGTCTTCATCTTCATGCAGAATCTTGAGACCTTGCAGAGGGGTGCTTTTTTTGAAGCTGCGATTGTGACCGACTTCCACCATTTGGCCCTTCTGCAGCTTATAATTGAACGCCGTCTCCGGTTGGCCATCTACGGAAACCTGTCCTCGAGCCAGCAGCGTTTTTACAGAGTTTCTGCTTCGTTCGGATAGTATCGTGAATAGGTATTCAAGCAATTGGCTGGGTTCGTCCACGCAATACCGATTCGAATTTTTCATGCAATAGGACCTCCTTATCAGGTAAGAACACATTTTATTAACAACGTCTTAGACAGACGCCTGACTTTCGGCTTGCTGAGCGGCGACCATGTTGGCGTAAAAGCCACCTTGATCAACTAACTCACGGTGACTCCCTTTCTCAATGATCTCTCCGTGCTCGAGCACAAGAATTTGATCAGCCGATCGGATGGTATTTAAACGGTGAGCGATGACAAAGCTTGTTCTATTCTTCATCAGCTTTCCAAGGGCATCATTTATTTTCATTTCTGTCACGGTATCAATGCTGCTCGTGGCTTCATCTAAAATTAATAAGGCCGGGTCGGCAAGCATCGCACGAGCGATAGAAAGAAGCTGGCGCTGGCCATGACTTACTCCTTTTCCATCTGAATCAAGCACAGTATCATATCCGTCGCGCAATTGAGTAATAAAATCATGCGCGTGCGCTTCCTTTGCCGCCGTTTCAACTTCATCATCTGAAGCCTCCAGGCGGCCATACCGTATATTTTCACGTATCGTTGTATGGAACATGGTGGAATCCTGCAACACCACTCTCATTTGACTGCGCAGACTGTCTCTTGTAATTGTCTTGATATCTTTCCCATCAACTAATATTGATCCTCCATCTGTTTCATAAAAGCGGGAGAGCAGCGATATAATAGTTGTTTTTCCTGCACCTGTCGGACCGACTAAAGCCACCGTCTGACCTTTTGAAGCACGAAAGCTTATGTTTGATAATGTATCCTCATCTTCGTCATATGAAAAATAGACCGAGCGGAACTCGATATCTCCATGAATCGATTGAATAGCAGAAGCTTTTCCCTCGTCCTTCTTTTCTTCGGCTTCATCAATGATCTGGAAGACACGCTCTGCACCTGCGACGGCTGAAAGAATCATATTGTACTGGTTGGCAAGATCGTTGAGCGGCCTTGTGAATTGGCGTGAATACGTCGTAAACGTCACAATGATGCCGATCGAGATACTTCCATTTAAAGCAAGCAGCCCGCCAGCACCTACTATGATCGCGAAACTGACATTGTTCAACATATTCATCAGCTTAGGGATAAAGCCAGAGTACGTTTGCGCCCAGTAGCCAGAGGCCTTTAAAGCTTCATTTTTTGTTTCGAATTCTTTGATGACTCTATCTTCACGGGAGAACATAGAAATAATCATTTGTCCCGAAAACATTTCTTCAACGTATCCGTTAACTTCTCCAAGGTGCTTTTGCTGCTCTTTGAAGTAACGACCTGTGCGTTTTGTAATCCACTTCATGCCAAAATACATGACGGGAACGATCGTCAGCGTCATCAAGGTTAGGACTGGACTTAAGATCAGCATAATCACAACCGTCCCTAATATCGTAAGTATGCTAGTCACAAATTGGATGATCGCTGTGTTTAATGTACGACTGACATTTTCCATATCGTTTGTCAGCCGGCTCATCAATTCCCCTTGCTGCTTTTTCTGAAAAAATAAAAGAGGCAGACGCTGCAAGTGGGAAAATAAATGATTCCGCATACGATACACTGTATTTTGCGATATACCGATCATTAAATAGTTTTGCAGCCATAAGAAAGCTGAATGTAAAACATACACACCAAGCAGAAGGCTGAGCATAATAAGGAGCGTGTTCGTAGCAGGTTCGGCTATGACTCGATCTACAGCTACTCCCAGTAAATACGGTCCTAATAATGATAATACGGAACTCAATAAAATAATGGCTAGGACGGTATTAAACAGCTTCTTTTCACTTACCATATAACTCCAGATCCGTTTAAGGGTGGCTTTCATATCATCTACTTTCGGGGGTTTCGTGCCTATCCCATGATGGCGGTTGATCGGAGCACGGTTCGGCTTTTGTTTGTCCACCATTACATAACGACCTCCTGCTGGGATTGATACACTTCCCGGTAATAAGCGCTGTACTCAAGCAGCTCTTCGTGGTCACCTTCCGCGATAATTTCTCCTCGCTCCAGCAATAAAATCTTATGAGCTGCTTTTAGTGAGCTGATTTTCTGAGCCACCATGAATATCGTGCACTTCTGTTGTTTTAACGTTCTTAGCAGACGTGCTTCTGTGTGAGCATCCAGTGCGCTGGTACTATCATCTAATATAAGGATTTTAGGGTTCCTCACCAGTGCTCTTGCAATCGAAAGTCTTTGCTTCTGCCCTCCGGAGAAGGATACCCCTCTTTGACCTATCCGGCTTTCATATCCATTTGGAAGAGTACTTATAAAAGAATGGATTTCAGCATTCTTAGCCGCTTTCATAATTTCTTCATCTGTTGCGTTCTCTTTTCCCCATGCGATATTTTCTTTTACAGTACCAGAGAATAAATGAACCTCCTGGGGAACCAGACTGATTTGCCGGCGGATCGCATGCACGTCCAATTCTTCGATTTCCTGCTCATCCAACAAGATGCTGCCGCTGTCTTTTTCAAACAGCCTCGGGATGAGATGAAGAAGTGAGGTTTTCCCCGATCCGGTTTCACCAAGGATCCCAATCATTTCCCCTGACCGGGCACTAAAGCTGATGTCCGTTAACGTTTCTGCTTCGCCTCTTGAAAAGGTCACCCCTTCGAACTCTATATTCCCTTTCAAAAGAGTATCCCTTCCCCCTTGTCGGTTAAAATCAGGTGTTCTCTCATTCAAAACGTCACTGACCCGATTCGCTGAGGCATTTCCACGGGAAAAAACCATGATCAAAAAAGAAAAAATAGAAAAAGTGAACATGATTCTTGTAGCGTAGTTGATAATTGCGACGACTTCACCAGGCTGGGCTGTCCCTAAATTCAACTGGACAGCCCCGACCCAAAGCAGAATCAGAATAATGACGTTCATGCCTAGCATGACAACAGGCATAGCAAGTTCCATCAGCCAAAGTGCACGTTTATTTTTGTCCATTAATGAGTGATTGACTTCATGGAACCTTTCTTCCTCATATTCTCCACGATTGAACCCCTTCACGAGCCGGATACCGGTCAAATTCTCACGGATCACGGTGTTTACTCCATCCAGCTTTGTCTGTACTCGCTTGAATAACTTAATTCCTTTTAACAACACCCAGAATAAAAATGCGCCTAACACCGGGACAGCGATAAGAAGAATAAAGGCAAGCTGAACATTGACAGTAAAGGCCATGACGAGGGCGAATATAATAAATAGAGGCGCGCGCAGGGCGATACGCATAAGCATCAGCACAAGGTTCTGGATTTGAATCACGTCATTCGTCATGCGCGTGACAAGATTGGGCGTTGAATAAGATTGAAAATTTTCATTGGAAAACGACTGAACTTTTTTAAAAAGGTCGCGCCGAAGATCATATCCCACCCCTTGACTTACATTAGCGGCAAAAAAGGAATTGGTAATGCCGGCTGCAAAAGCTAATAAAGACAAGCCAACGAGCACCCCTCCCCATGTGGCAACGACAGTATAATCTTCCTGCATGATTCCATCATCGATGATCCGAGCCATTAGTAAAGGCTGGACAAGCTCCACCACTAATTCTATTAGCATCAACAAGATGGCGATAACGGCAGAGAATTTATATGTAACGGCATAAGCGAATATTTTCTTCATACGAGGTCCTCCGCATACGTGAAAAGTTCCTATCATTATACAGGATAAGGCAGTGATTTAGTACTAATTAGAACTTGAGGCTAGTCCGGTATTCAGGGTAGGTGATAAGAAAAAACACGGACTTGTTATTAGGAAGTCCGTGTTTTTGAATGATTATTTTTTATCTGCCGGGTAGCTGATTCCCATCTGTCTACGGGCACCTCGTATAATTTGCGATGTGATGAGAGAATTTTCAAGTGAATTGACCTCAGATTGCTTGTGGCCTTTTTGAAGCAGACCTATGAATTCCTTTATTTCATAATACATAGGTGGATATTCATCGGGTACACTCAAATTTTCTGTCGACCCATCGTTATATTGAATATAAACATCTCGCGGTTCTGAAATATTAGGAATGACAATGGTCCCTTCTTCTCCTTGTATTTCTGAAGGATTATAAGAATGGCTTATTTTTGAATGCATGACGACCGCTTCCATATCCTCATATTGAATGAGAAGGCTTCCCTCCCCGTCGACTCCTGATTCTAACGCCATACCGCTCGCTTGAACTTTCTCAGGACTGCCGAACAATACTACCATTGGATAAATTCCATATACCCCTAAGTCCATTAGAGAGCCATTGGAAAACTCAGGATTGAATGCATTTAGTACAGTGCCTTCTCTATAGGCATCATACCTCGAGGAATATTTACAGAAGTTCCCCACATACCTGCGTACCTTGCCAATTTTATGAAGGTTTTCTTTAATTGATAGAAACTCGGGCATAAGTGTTGATTTTACAGCTTCCATAAGAAGAACATTATGTTCCTTAGCCGCCTCTATCATACGTGCAGCTTCATGCTCGTTGGAAGCAAATGGTTTTTCACATAAGACATGTTTCCCATGCTTCATTGCTGTAATTGCGTGTTCAAAATGAAAAGAATTAGGACTTGCAATATAAATAGCATCCACTTCTTCACTTTTGACCAGGTCCTCAACCTTTGTATAAGTTGTAGGAATATTATGTTTCTCCGCAAATTCGTCCGCTCGTTCCTGAGTTCTGGAATAGACAGCTTGAAGCTTAAATTCTTCAAGGTGCTGTCCTGCTTCTATCATAAGATTTGTAATGAAATTAGTGCCGATTATACCGAAACGGATCATATGTATATCTCCTCATTATAAAAGATTTACTTTCATTATAACAGGATGGACAAGCCTGAGGAGCTTTAAGATGCCAGAAAATCATCCGGCATCATGATTCCTCCATTTTATTCAATCCGATTTCAGCAAGTGTAAATTGTCCTTCAGCCGTCGGGTGGACATCCCCTTTAATTATATATTCCGGGTGCCCTTTAAAGGCCTGGTAAGCATCCACTAATTTTACATTTGTGAAGTGACTCAACAATTCTACAAGCGAGTTGTATTGGATGTTTATATAGTGAAGAGGCTTCTCCAAGGAAGCTCCTTTTTCAGGATATGGATTATAAATGTTATATACGAGTATTTCTGCATCCGTCAATTCATCAATCTCCATGACGGTGGAATAGACATTAAACAGAAGGTTTCGCACCACAAGCGCGACCTCTTCCATTTCAATTCCTTGTAAATTTTTATGATCCTTTAAAATTTTTAATAAATCATTACCGCCAATATAAAGAACGATATAATCGCTATTCTTGATTGTTTCTCTGAACAGTTCATTTCCACGGGCTGCCTGCAGCAGTTCCTCTGACGTCAGTCCCGGAATACCCAAATTCGTCACTTCTAAATTTTTTTCTTCTCCCATCATAAAAGGAAATGCTCCTCCTGATGGATATTTATTTTCTTTAGTCAAATTATATCCATATGGAATGGAATCTCCAATAGCTGTCATTTGTCGGTTTTGTTCAGCGTAAGTGGAAGAAGGAAAATATACATTCATGAGCAGCAAACAGCATAGTAAAACCATTATTCTTTTCAATGGAAGACCTCCCTTTCCACATTAATCATCAGTTTTCTTCTTAGCATTCCAGATTGTTCAGGAATTCAATCGAAGTTAATTCTTCCATTTTAAAAACAAGACGCCTAAATTGCTTCATACTTTGGCGAAGATATTCCATTAAAACAGCTCGGTAAATTTTAAACCGAGCCATTCAAAAAGTCGACTGTTTCCGTTATGTTTAACAGAGGTAAGAGCTCCGGGAAATCACTCCCTTTCCGTGGGAGCGCAGTGAGCCTCCTCGAGCTTCGCTCTCCGGGGTCTCACCAAGCACTCTCTTCCCACAGGAGTCTCGCGATTTCCCGGAGCTCTTTGCGATGATTAGGGGGAACGGAAACACCGATTTCAGGATGTCAGATGCTGTTGCGCTACAGTTATGATAAAAGATCGATTATGAGCGGTTCTTCCCTATAAACAACCGCTTCATCAAAAAACAATTATGGATGTTAGTATGCTGATTGTTATAAACATGCTCCATGTTTAACACCTTGATGTGGAGCGCAATATTCTCACTGGACAGGGGTCAAGAAGACGCTCCTTCTTGCAAAAAGGGTTCCTTTCTAGCTTACTTTCATGGAAATGAAAAGCCTATTGGATAGTTAGTTTTTCTAAATCAACCGGTTGAACTATTCTTCAAACGTTGGTACAAGAGAGTTTCTGCTTCTTATTTCTTAGTTCCGTCCCGTAATATAAGTTAGGGGTTTTAGGAATGTGTGAGACTCCTACCTCTGAAAGCGGAAGCGCTTCGTTCAGCGACGTATGGACTGAACTGAGCTGGCGAAGATAAAAATAATTCAAAGAACGGTATAAGAGGGTTCATTCATCTCATATCGATTGGTGTGGTTGGGAAGCTGCGAGACTCCTTTTGTAAAAGCGGAAGCGCTTTGGTCAGCGGCGTATGGACTGGACTGAGCTGGCGGAGATAAAGGAAACACGAAGAACGGAGTGATTCGATGTTGACTTATCGGACAGAAGTGAAGGAAGTCTCAGTAGCCGCTAAGCGCTGGAGCTGGATAGGCCCCATATGGTTTATGGACTGATTCAAGCCCGAGGAAGCTCGCCACTTCCCCCACAGGAAAGCGAGTAGCTTCCCAACCACACCAGACTCTCTTTACAGCCACGAACCCTGGTTATCTTGAAACTAAGCCTTGGAATATACTGCCACTTTGTTTAACAATTATCAAAAAAAATGCCTAACAAATTAACATACAATTTGTTAAGCATTTCAGACTATATTTACTATGTTTGCGATAAGAATCAAATCGTTACGCTAAGGCGCATTTATTTACCAATAAACATCTGCGTCCAGTAATTTCCGTCTTCCTCAAATCCTACACCGATTTCTGTCATGTTTTCATTCATAATATTTTTACGGTGACCTTCACTGTTCAACCAGCCTTCTACGACTTCTTCAGGACTACGTTGACCAGAAGCGATGTTTTCAGCAGCTGCCCTGAAATCTACACCGTTGTCCTGAAGCATTTGTGATGGACTGCCATGCTCAGGTGAAGTGTGGGAGAAATAGTTGTTTTCTGACATATCTTCTGATTTCTCTTGAGCTACCTTAGTTACTTCTTTACTGAACTTTAACGGTTCAAGCCCCTGTTCCTCACGTGCCTCATTTGTTAATTGAACAACTTGTTCATGGATGTCTCCGTGAACTTCATCTACATCTTTTTCATCAGGCTGAGCAGTTAAATCACCCTGCTCTCCCATTCTATCTTCGGGTATCATTGGATATGTGCCCTGATATGGATGACGCAATTCGTTTCCGTTTAAATCAGTAATTCTTCGGTCTTCTTCTTGTCCCTGTCCTCCATATGTTACCTGGTTATAATCATACGCATCATCGGCTGCGCCATTATCATTCGCTCCTCCACATGCTGCGAGTGTAGTCGTAAGTAACAATGCCGATGTGGTCATTAGAATTTTTTTCATTTTCATTGTGCCTCCTCATGGATTTTCCTCTCCTTTACTATTTGCATGAGGGTTGAAATTATCCTGAATAGAAGACACAAAAAAACCGCTAAATTTTAGCGGTTTTTCCTTTTCATATCCTATTTCTTCATAATAAATTTTCCTGAAGTCTAAAGGAGACAACTTTAGGCTCTGTCATAGCTTCTATCGCATACTTAATGCCTTCCCGGCCAATCCCGGATCCTTTAGTCCCTCCAAAAGGCATGGCATCAATTCGATAATCACTGCTGTCATTGATCATGATGCCTCCTACGTTCATATGTTTAATGGCGTAAAAGGCATGATTGATATGACTAGTGAAAATTCCTGCCTGAAGTCCATAATTGACATTATTCGAACGTTCTACCGCTTCGTATAATGAATCTACAGAGTAAATAAGAACTACAGGTCCGAAAATTTCTTCTTTCGCAATTTTAGCTGTTTCCGGTACGTCAGTCAGAACGGTCGGGGTGAAAAATGCCCCTTCTCGTACACCCCCAAACTGAAGCACTGCACCCTGCTCCAAAGCTTCATTTACCCAACTCTCTACTCGCATCGCTTCTTTTTCATTGATCAACGGTCCCATATCCGTCAATTCATCCATTTTATCTCCGACATTCAGCTCTGCCGTACGATTGACGAAAGTATCAACAAATTTGGTGTATACGCTGTCCTGCACATAGATCCTCTGCACACCGATGCAATTTTGGCCGACCGCGGAAAACGCCCCAGAGACAGTCGCTTGCACAGCATCACGCAAATCTGCATCCTCTAAAACAATGACGGGAGAATTAGAGCCAAGCTCCATGCTTAATTTTTTCGTCCCTGCCTTTTGAGTTATTTTCTCTCCAGCCTCGGACCCGCCTGTAAAAGAAATCATTTGTACGGCAGGATGGGTGACGAGCGTATCTCCTATTTCCCTGCCTGAGCCTGTTATTACTGAAAGGAAACCTTCAGGAAGACCAGCTTTTACAAAGGCTTCTGCCAGTTTCAAAGCACTGAGTGGAGTGACAGAAGCTGGCTTTAATACAATCGCATTGCCCGAAGCGATGGCTGGACCAATTTTGTGTGCGACCATATTCAACGGATCATTGAATGGGGTGATCGCACCGATGACCCCAACCGGGAAGCGGTAATAGTAACCTACCCGATTTTCACTACCTTCGTTTTGATCGAAGTTGATCGTTTCGCCATTAATGCGTCTCGCTTCTTCAGCACTGATTTGAATTGTTTGGGCCGCCCGCTTCACTTCACCTCTAGCCTCGTTAATCGTTTTACTTCCTTCACTGGCAATCACTACCGCAAACTCTTCAGCATGCTCCCTCATGTAATTCGCTACTTTATTTAGAATTGCAATTCGTTCATGAGTCGGCCACACTTGTGTTGTACGGTAAGCACGATCCGCCGTTTCTATCGCTTCCAGCATTTGTTCTCTCGTAGCTAAAGGGACCCTTGCAATGGGCTCATTGCTTTGAGGGTTCACTACTTCAAAGGTTTCTTTACCGGCTACCCATTTACCGCCAATCAGCATGTTCATCGCTTTTACCTTTGTATGCATCATAACCACCACCCATTAAATTTTGGCTAGCTTCTTCTTTTTCTGATAATGAATCAAGTCAATTAATAAGGAAAATCCCGTTTCTTTCAACCCTGCTCCTGCGCCCGTCAGTAAAATAGGGCCCGATAAATCACATTCGTACAAAATGGCATTCGTCGCACCTGAAACACTGGCTAATGGATCATTGGATTCAATACATTCAGGCTTGACTGAAGCACTGACTTTCCCATTTTCCTGCTTAATGCTCGCCAGCAGCTTCCAACGCTTTCCTTCTTTGAGAGCGGATTGGACCTGGTTGAGAGTGATACCGGAAATCCCTTTACATTCGACATCAGTATGCGCAAGCGGGATGCCCATAATATAATTGGAAAGAATAGCCGCTTTGTAACGAGCATCATATCCTTCTACATCGCTTGTAGGATCTGCTTCTGCATACCCTAATTGCTGGGCTTTCTTTAAAGCCTCTTCATAGGACTGGCCTTTTTCCATCTCTGTTAAAATGTAATTTGTCGTCCCATTCAAAATTCCTCTTATTTCAGTGATGGTATTGCCGGCGAGGGTTTCCATCGGCATTCTCAAGGCTGGAGTTCCGCTCATTACCGTTCCTTCAAAGCCAAAATATACATCATTCTGATCAGCCATCTCAGCGAGCTCCCGGTAAGCCAATGCGACCGGTCCTTTATTTGTCGTCACCACGCTTTTTCCATGTTCGAAAGCGGTTCGGCAATGGGTGATCGCTGGTTCTCCTGTTTTCACATCCGTAAACGTCACTTCTACAATGACATCGGCATTACTTTGAATAATCGTATCGATACTGCTTAAACCTTTAGTAATTGAAGCTCCTCCATCGTATGCTTCCAGGCTTCCTTTTTCCCTGACACATGCAATGAGTTCTTTCACATCAAGCCCGTCTGGGTGATAGACAGATCCCTTCTTCATATCTGCCACTGCAACAATTTTTGTGTCCAGGCCGTATTGCTTCTGTAACGATTGTTCACGCTCCAATAATATTTCTGCGAGTGCCTGCCCTACACCGCCGAATCCTATAAACGCGATATTGGTTGTCATAATCGCCCTCCTTCACTTTCCAACAGACTCTCAATGCTTTTCAATAAAATCGTCACCCCGTCTACCATCGAATACTCATCGATATCAAATCGAGGATGATGCAGCCCACGCTCCTCTTCCAGTCCGCACCCTAGGAAAAACATAGATCCCGGGATTTCCCTCGTAATGTAACTGAAATCTTCGCTCCCCATGCCAAAAGGTTTTTCAATAATAGTCATTGATTCAGCTGCTTCTCTTAAAACTTGATTTATAGCCAAATTATTATAAAGTGCTGGTTCTCCCCGTTGAATCATTAATTCGTACTCTCCGCCCATCGGTTTGACAATCTCTGCCGCACGCCTCACTTCTTCAACTAATTGATCGCGAACACGTTCCTCATATGAACGGATGGTCCCCTTTATTTCCACTTGATCAGGTATGATATTATGGGCTTCTCCTCCTGCAATCTGCCCTATACTGAGCGCCCCAATCTGTAACGGATCAAGCTTTCTTCCACTGATGCTGTACAATGTCTGTAGTACGAAGGTCGACATCCAAAGCGGATCATTCGTATGCTGCGGGTATCCTCCATGCCCCCCGCGTCCTTTAATGATAAGATGAAATTCATCGTTATTCGCCATGCTCGGACCATCGTGCAGCTGAACGGTTCCTCTTCGCTGCCATGGACACATATGAAGTGCGAGAACTGCGCTCAAATCATCGATACAACCCGATTTGAGCACTTTAACAGCTCCGCTTTCTCCTTGTTCATCACAGCTTTCTTCTGCCGGTTGAAAAATCAATTTAATCGTACCTCTCCACAATCGATCTTTCACTTTTTCAGAAAGTAGTCGTGCAACACCTAACAAGATAGCGATATGCGCATCATGGCCGCACGCATGCATGACTCCCGGCACTGAAGAAGCATATTCCACATCCGCTTGTTCCAGGATAGGCAGCGCATCCATATCCGCTCTAAGACCGATCACCGGTCCATCACCTGTGGTAAGCGTGGCGATGACCCCATAACCTCCGACATTCGTTTCAATTTTAAATACCCCAAAGCTTTTTATCACTTCAATGATTTTTTCACTCGTCTGTTTCTCCTGGAAGCTTAGTTCAGGATGTTTATGAAAATAACGTCTCCACTCCTGCAGCTGTGGGAATATATCCTGGGCTGTAACGCTCTTTTTGGTTCGCAATGGGATCACCTCGTGTCAGCTTTGCAGCACCATATTTTCAGGCAGCGCATGAAAGGCCTGCTCTAAGTCGTGCTTTAAGTCTTCTATATCCTCTATGCCTGCGGAATAGCGGATCAACCCTTCTGGAATGCCCATAGCCGCTCGTTCTGCCGGTGTACATTCCACATGACTCGTCGTCCTCGCCGGTCCGACAATGGTTTCTACACTGCCGAGGTTTGCTGCTCGGTTAGCATATTTGAGCTTAGGCAATAAATGCCGCACCGTATCGACTCCGCCTTTTACAGAGAAGCTCAGCATGCCTCCGAACCCCTTCATCTGGGCTTTAGCGATATCATGACCTGGATGGCTTTCAAGACCCGGGTAGTAAACTCCTTCTACCATGTCGAACTGATTCAAATACTCAGCAATCTCTTTAGCGTTTTTATTTTGCTTTTCAACTCGCAGGTGTAATGTCTTCATTCCGCGTAGAAGCAAATATGCTGCCATTGGATCTAATGTCGCTCCATTGATTTCACGGTAGTGATACACTTTTTCCACCAATTCTTTGCTGCCACATACAGCTCCGCCTAAAGCATCGGCGTGACCGCCCAGGAATTTCGTAGCACTATGAATGACTAAATCAACTCCGAGCTCGATCGGGTTTTGGTTAACTGGAGTGGCGAACGTGTTGTCAACTACTACAGTAGCACCCACAGCTTTACCGGCTTGAGCCATTCTTTTAATATCCGTTATTTTAACCGTCGGGTTCGTCGGACTTTCTAAATAAAGTACTTTACAACCTTTAGCAATTTCTTGCTCGATGGCTTCATGGTCGCCTGTATCACAAAGCATTACATCGATGTTTTGCTGGGGAAGGAATTCTGTAAAGATTTTGTTCGTGCCCCCATACGTATCTTTAATGGAGACAATACGATCGCCAGGGCGAAGGAGCGTACCAAGCGTATTGCTGATGGCCGCCATTCCTGTTGAAAAACTTGTAGCTGCTTCAGCTCCCTCAAGAATTCGAATCTTTTCTTCAAAAGCTTCCACTGTTGGATTCGTGTTTCGTCCGTAAATATGACCCTTCTTATTCCCGATGGCCACTTCATACCAATCGTCCATATCGTCATATCCGAATGAAACACTGTGTACAACAGGAACTTGAGTAGCCCCAAACGCTAATTGATCTTTCTCTCCAGCCCAAATGGATTTTGTCGCAAATTTAGCTTCTCTCATGATCATCGTCCTCCCATTTTTCCAATAATTGATAAACATATCTTGCAATAGCCGTGTCTTGCACACCAGTTCCTGTTAAATCACATACGGTAATTTGTTGGTTATTCGCTCGTCCGCTTTTTTTCCCGCTCGTTATTTCCCCTAACTCTACTGCAAAATCCCGGGTGTCTTGATTTGCACAAGACCTAAGCTCCCCAAGCCTCAAAGATTGTTCTTTGACATCACATACAAACAAATCAGCCTGCTCTAGCACACCAGCTTCCAGCTCCTGCTTGTGCTCGGCGTCAGAACCCATTGCCGTAATATGAAGACCTTCATGCAGCCATTCAGATTTTATGATCGGTTCAGTCGAAGGAGTGGTTGTGATCACAATGTCACTGCTCCTCACAACTTCTTCGATAGAGTTCTTTATTTCTACTTTCAGGCCGAGGCGGCTTTCAATATCCCGCTGGTAGGCTGCGGCTTTTTCAGCCGATCTTCCATAGACATACACCATCTCAATCGAGCGTACATTCACAAGTGCTTCCAGCTGATAACGAGCCTGTGAACCTGTACCAATAACACCGGCGGTTCTGCTATTTTCACGACTTAGAGCCCGAGCGGCAACTGCGCCTGCCGCTGCTGTTCTCAAGTCTGTCAGCAGGCCATTATCTGCAAAAATCGTTTTAGGCTCTCCCGTAATGGAACTCAGAAGAATCATCATCCCGTTGGCGCTCGGAAGCCCTAAATCTGGATTGTTAAAAAATCCGGAAGACAATTTTATGGCAAAACTGTCTTTCCCTTCGATATAAGCGGATTTTATATCGACCTCTCCGTTATTTTCCGGAACGTCAATGCGCATAATCGGCGGCATCGTTACATTCTTTGTAGTTAAATCGGAGAAAGCCGTCTCTATTTCATGAATAACATGAGTATCGAGGCGAATGACTCTCTCAATTTCCTCTCTTTCGTATAAACGGATCTCCCCCACCTCCTAGCTGATTTGATCCCCACTGTTCAGAAAAATAGAAGACTCCTGTTTAACGATTAACTCTTGAGGATAATTAGAAAATCGCTCACACCCTGACTCAGTGACACGGAATGTTTCACTAATTTCAATCCCGTCATAATCGAACCATAGAGCAGGAATGAGGTGGAAAGTCATATTTTTCTGCAGTACAGTCTCATCGCCTTTTCGAATGCTTGCCGTATGCTCTCCCCAATCCGGCGGATAGTTAAGACCGACGGAATATCCGAGTCTCGACTCTTTTTCAAAGCCGTGCTGCTTAATACTCTTTGCCCAAACAGATTCAAGGTCACCGCACGTCACTCCTGGCTTCGCAGCTTGAAGAACATTTTGTATCCCTTCTAAAACTACTGGTGCTAAATGTTCAAGCTTCTTAGAAGGATTTCCAATAGACACCGTTCGAGCTAAAGGTACATGGTATCGTTTATAACAGCCGGCTAATTCCACAATCACCGGACTTCCATCTACAAAAGGACGGTCTGACCAGGTCAAATGCGGGATTGAGGTATGATCTCCTGTCGGGAGAAGCGGCACAATTGCCGGGTACTCACCGCCAAAATCTGACGTACCTTTGATCAACTGATGATAGATTTCTGCTGCGGTATCACATTCCCTTCGCCCTGCCCCGATACTGTCAACACCTCTTGCCATGGCTAAATCTGCAATAGTAGCAGCACGTTTCATATATTCAATTTCCTGATCTGATTTAATCATCCGTACGTGATTTACAAGTAAAGAGGAATCCTCGAACTGAGCATTAGGAAGCCCCTTTTTCAATCGTTCCAATGCCATCCCCGTAAAATAATAATGATCCATTTCCACTCCAATCCGACGGTTCGCTTGACCGATTTGAGTAAGAATCTCTGAAATGAAATCCATTGGGTGATGGGTCAGTGAATGCACGTAATAATCAGGGTAAGCAATTACATTTTCCTCATAGATCCAAGTTGTCGCTCGAGCACCATTCGCATCTTGAAGGCGTCCAATCCATATCGGCTGCGGCTCATCGATGACGATGACCAGCATTTGATGAACGTAAAAGGACCAAGCATCGTATCCGGATAAATAGTTCATGTTTGCTGGATCCGTAATGAGCAGGACTTCAATTCCTTTTTCCGCCATTCTTTCTTTCGTGCCTTGAAGCCTTTGATGATATTCTAGAATATCAAATGGAAGCAACAAGATTATCCCTCCCCTGTTATCTGAATATTTTAACTTCTATATTCTCATTGTATTCACTGTGATTTTTTAATGTAATGTATAAATTGTATGAAGTTTTATAGTTTATTTTTATACAAAAATTTTTTAGACAGAGCTCGACGTTATGAATTAATATTTGCACTATATAGGAACGCTCGGTAAAGTAACGGTATACTAATAGAAATGAGGGTACATAGATGGAAAGAGTTCAAATTGCTGAAGATCTATCATTTTCGAGAATCGTTCATGGATTATGGAGGTTGAATGAATGGGAGTATTCGAAAGAAGATACGCTGTCATTAATTGAACATAACTTGAGCCAGGGCATTACTACATTCGATCATGCTGATATCTATGGAAGCTATACATGTGAAGGGTTATTCGGAAATGCTTTAGAGCTGAAACCATCACTTCGTAATCAAATGGAAATCGTAACGAAATGCGGCATTGTTTTACCTTCAGAAAATCGTCCGGAACATCGTAGTCACCATTACAATACGAGCAAAGAACATATCTTAAAATCTGTCGAGACGTCTTTGCATAATTTAAAAACAGATTATATCGATTTATTGCTGATCCACCGGCCAGATCCATTCATGGATCCAAAACAAGTCTCCGAAGCATTTATAGAGCTAAAACAGGAGGGCAAAGTCCGTCATTTTGGAGTATCGAATTTTAAAGACCACCAGTGGGATTTACTTCAATCTCATCTGCCATTTTCTCTCGTAACCAATCAAATTGAACTTTCAGCCTACCACTTGGAGAATTTCGAAGACGGGACGTTGAACCGCTGCCAGCAGCACGGGATCCCGCCAATGGCCTGGTCTCCTCTAGCAGGCGGAAAAGTATTCAATGGGGAAGACGATAAATCCGTCCGATTAAGAGATACTCTCCATCAAATAAAAGAACAAACCGGCGCCCGCTCCATCGACCAAATCATGTACGCGTGGCTCCTCCAACACCCCTCAAAGATTATGCCAATCGTTGGCTCCGGGAAAAAAGAGCGTATTGATCGAGCTGTAGAATCGCTGGAACTTTCTTTAAGTCATGACCAATGGTTTGAAATTCTGCAAAGCTCGATGGGACATGATGTGCCTTAATTTGCTAAGAGTTGAGATGAACAAGGTTCTCTAAGACCTAGACGATTTGAATAAAAGGATCTCAGTGCCTGACTGAGATCCTTTTTTACGTTGCCATACGCAGTTTGAATGCTTATAATTGAAAATGGATTTCAATTAACATAACGAAGGAGCGCTCTACCTTGTTAGCTCGATTTTTTTCGTATTACAAGCCGTATAAATGGCTTTTCATATTAGATTTCGGCTGTGCCATACTTGTCGGACTATTGGAACTCGCTTTTCCATTAGCCGTCAATCAAGTCATTGACCGGCTTCTCCCTCAGGAAAATTGGTCGATTATCTTATGGGCTTGTGTCGGACTTTTGCTCATATATTTAATTAATACTGGCTTCCACTATATTGTTACATACTGGGGACATATGCTCGGCATAAACATCGAAACAGATATGCGCCGAAAGCTTTTTCAGCATATGCAGAAGCTTTCTTTCGGGTATTATGACAATAATAAAACAGGCCATTCTATTTCACGGCTTACAAAAGACCTGGAGGAAATCGGAGAAGTGGCCCACCACGGACCGGAAGACATTTTTGTTGCCATCATGACTTTAGTCGGCTCATTCATTCTTATGCTGACCATCAACTGGAAATTAGCTGTTCTTTCCTTTATCGTTATCCCTCTTCTGATCGTTTTAGCTATTCATTTCAACAAAAAAATGACAGGGACCTTCCGTAAAATGTTTGGCGATGTAGCTGAAATCAACTCACGAGTCGAAGACAGCATCGGCGGCATCCGTGTCGTCCAGGCTTTCGCTAACGAAAAGCACGAACAGGAAAAGTTTGCAGTGAACAATGATCGTTATCGTAATACAAAGCTATCCTCCTACAAAATCATGGCCCAGAATATAACTGCAAACTATGTATTGATGAGGCTCGTCACCTTGTTCACGTTATTATTCGGGACGTGGTTTGTCATTACAGGAGAGCTCACGAACGGGGAGTTTGTGGCATTCATCTTATTGGCCAACATCTTAATTGGACCCATACAAAAAATCAATGCCGTCATTGAAAGCTATCCTAAAGGCATTGCAGGGTTCAAACGCTACACCGAGGTCATCGATACAGAACCTGACATCAAGGATGCGCCACATGCTAGAGACATTGATTTAAATGGCGATATCCGATATGACAACGTCACATTCGGTTATGAAGGATTGGACCATGTCTTACAGGACATTAGTCTGAATGTCCATTCAGGAGAAACAGTTGCATTTGTCGGTCCATCCGGTGCCGGAAAAACGACACTCTGCAGTCTGCTTCCACGCTTTTATGAAATAGAATCCGGCCAAATCACTGTAGACGGAGTCGACATCCAGGATATGAAGCTCGACTCTTTAAGAAGCCAAATCGGCATCGTCCAGCAGGATGTTTTTCTATTTTCAGGAACCATTCGTGAGAATATCGCGTACGGAAATCTTAAAGCTACAGACGAAGAGATAATGGAAGCTTCCCGTAAAGCAAGACTTGCCGAATTCGTCCGAACACAACCTCAAGGACTGGACACCATTATTGGTGAACGTGGCGTGAAGCTCTCCGGCGGCCAGAAACAGCGCCTTGCGATTGCCCGCATGTTCCTGAAAAATCCGCCTATACTGATTTTAGATGAAGCTACGTCTGCACTGGATACAGAAACTGAAGTGGCTATTCAAAAGTCTCTAGCTGATCTGACAAAAGGGAGAACGACTCTTGTGATCGCTCACAGGCTGGCTACGATTAAAAATGCGGACCGAATCATGGTCGTTACCAAAGAAGGCATTGCTGAACAAGGCAGCCATAAAGAACTACTTGATTCTAAAGGAATATACAGCCGCCTTCACCAGGCGCAGTTCGGATAAAAACAGGGATAATGGCTAAGAAAGAGACTGAGGGATCCTGTTCCTAATCCGGTGAAACATCTTTTAACATTGCTTCATAAAAAAACGCTCTTATCGTTATAATGTAAGCGGCCAAGCTTAACATAAAAACGATAAGAGCGATTATTTTATGATTATATTTTCAACTGCTTAATTTTCGCCAAACATGAAATCCCTATGATGATAAGAAACCGAAAACGCAAGGCCTATTGCAAGTAGAAAAGCAAGCAACGAGCTGCCCCCATAGCTAATATACGGCAGGGGAATCCCTGTTATCGGCAGAAGTTGAATTGACATCCCTATGTTTTGAAAAACGTGGAACGCAATCATACAAATCAGCCCCACAATGACATACGTACTGAACTTATGATTGGCTCTTGAAGCTATCGTCGTCAGCCGATAAATGAAAAGAAAGAAAGCGAGCAGCACAACACAACTCCCAATAAAACCATATTCCTCACCGATGATACTGAAAATGAAATCAGAATGACTTTCCGGTAAGTAAACTTCTCTTTCTCCTATACCCTTACCATACATTTGACCAGATCCAATCGCCCGCATTGCGCGGATTAACTGGAACCCTTCTGATGAACTATATTGTTCGGGATTAAGCCAGGAATAAATCCTTCCCAGCTGGTACTGCTTCACTCCTAAATACTGATCTAATATTTGAGGAAACCGAATCGCTAGCCAGATGATGAAGGTACCCGCCGCAGCTAACGTTCCGAAGATTGGAAGGATTACCCGCCACCTGATGCCTGATATAACGATCATCCCTCCCATAATAGCTATGAACACTAACCCGGTTCCTAGATCAGGCTGCTGCATGATCAAGGCTAATGGAGCTAACGTCAGACCAACAATTTTACCCAGCAAAAGAAAATCACTTTTTAAATCTTTTACTCTAATCCTCTCGTGATGATTCGTCACCACATTCGCTAAAATGAGAATCGTAAATACCTTCATGAACTCTGATGGCTGAATAGACCCTAAACCCGGTAATACAAACCAGCTTTTCTGACCTTTAATAACTGGTGCAATCGTCGATGGAGCAATGACAAGCGCCAGCAATGCAATAAGCCCCGCTATGTATAAAGGCCAGCTGATTTTTTTATAAAAATCCGGTTCAAAATACAGCATGACCCCGATAATTCCTCCGCCTACCACGTACCAGACAAGCTGTTTCATCATAAAATTCTCATTATATTGAGCACTTTGCTGAGCGCTATACAGTGCCACACAACTGATAATCATAAATAAGATAAGAACAAAACCTAACTTCCAATCAAACCGTTCTTCAAACTTCACTTTAGATCTTCCCCTTTCAAAGGGACTTTCAACTACATCGGAATCCGACCCTAAACTATTATTATTTTACCACAGAAAGTTTATGAGTTGGCGCTTCCTTTATTTCCACAACTTATGAAAACCACCTATATTCTAGTAGTCACTAGTAAACCATCATGTTACGATAAGAGGTACATATTTCCAATAGAAAGAGGTGAAGTCACGTTGTCCCTTACTGATATTTTCGAAACGTTTTCTCAGGAAGCTCAGCAATTATCGAGCAGCCTATATGGTCATTTGTCCAACCATATTGCCCACGACAAAGAATTGCTCGAGCTGTGTTCATATGCCCGGAAAGGTCAGCCTGCACCAAATTTACTGTTCGGCAGCGTCCAATTCCTTTTAAAAGGGTCAGGACACCCTTTATCGAATTATTATTCCAATCTCACCGAAAACCCGCTGCCACCTTCTGATGCTTTCAATCATTTCAAAGATTTCTGCCAACTTCACCAAAAGGAAATCAAAGTACTATTGCAAAACAGACTCGTTCAAACTAATGAAGTAAGACGCTGCGCTTTCCTATACCCTTGTTTTAATTATGTGTACGATACAATACGCAAGCCCTTAGCTCTTATAGAAATCGGAACGAGTGCAGGTCTCCAGTTGTTGTGGGATAAATACAGCTATACTTACGATGAAGATTCCACCTATGGCAGCCATGAAACGAACGTACATATAACGTCAAAGATAAAATCCTCAAAAAAACCGAAAATCTCACAAAACCCATCACCTGTCAGCGATCGATTCGGGTTGGATTTGCACATCAATAGTGTCGAAAAAGTAGAAGACCTCCAGTGGCTCGAAGCTTTGATTTGGCCTGAACATCGCGAGCGACGCCAACTGTTCCAGCAGGCAGCAGCTGCGGTTCAAGCTACTCACCTTCACCTAATAGAGGGGGATGGCGTGGATCTCTTGCCACAAACTGCCGAAGGTATTTCCAAAGACTCAATTGTATGCGTTTTTCATACTCACGTAGCCAATCAGATGAACGACGCCACAAAACAAAAGTTGCTGAATTCCATAGACCATATAGGGAAAGAAAGAGATGTCGCCCATTTATATAACAACATAGAGGACCAAAAGCTTCATTTGGATACAATAATTCATGGTGAAAAAAACCGCAAAATCGTCGGTGATACCGACGGCCACGGCCGCTGGTTCACCTGGGAAATGAAAACGTTGTAAGTGGGATCATATTAATCACCCTTCTTCCAATCATTCAATTTAATCAGAGTGCTTTTTAAGAAGTAGGTAATGTCCATCTATGAACAGTGGTCTTAATGGTTTAATCACAAATTGTATAGGAGGTAGATTGATAGAATGCAAAATCGTCATGACAATTTGTTTGAACAGCTGGAACAATACAGAAGGGAACTTCTATCCTTAGTAGATGATGTAACTGAAAAGGAATCGAACTCCATTCCTAAAGGGTTCAATAATAACATACGTTGGAATCTCGGTCATGTCTATTTAGATCAATTTTCCTGGCTTCAATTCCTGACGAAAGAAAAATCACCTGTTCCGGAAAATTTTCAAAAATGGTTCGGGTTCGGAACAAATCCAAACGATTTTGATGAGCATACCCCCTCCTTAGAGGAGCTTAAACAATTATTATCGGTTCAACCTCAGCAAATTAAAAAAATGTACGGAGATCGCCTGGAAGTCGAATATTCCACCACCGAGATGAACATGCGCACAATCGAGCAAGTATTAATTCGGACGATTTTTCACGAGGGAATGCATTTTCAAGCTATCCTAGACATTAAGAAGTTCTTATAATTTTCCTTTTTTTGAAACGATCCCCTTTATAAACCGTATATAAAGTAACTCCATCAAACTTGAAAGGTGGAAAGTCCTATGAAATTTATATGCTTTTACTTCGGATTACTATTGACTGGAATTTTTGGAGGACAATTTCTGGTTCGTTTATTAAGAGATGGAGACTTTTTCGTTGCCGAATTCATCGGAGGTCTACTTGGAGTTGTACTTTTAATAACTTGTGCTGCCATAAAAGGCTCGTTCCGACCAATTGATTCTCCACAAGATTAAGGAGGAAGCTGCCCCTGTTAGGAAATACATCATCTTTTTTATAAGCTTTCCGCTCATCTATATCGTCTTGCAAATTACGTCAGGTTGGTTCCTAACCGTATTACATACGCCGGATTTCACATCATACTCTAGATCTGGTGAAGTGATGGCATCACCAGTATTATTCATCATTTTATCGATAATTCCAGCCATTTATTAATCATATAAATGGAAAACGGACTGACCCGTCTTGTTTCATACAGATAAAAGGAGTGGTACTATAAACAAAAATACAAAACCTTTTAACGATGGAACTGACCATAACCACAAACATGAGGGATCACCTGTGAACGAAGAATCGGGTGATTTACCGAAAGGGATTCGTTGGATTGGATACTTTCTCGTCGTCGGGATCCTGCTCATGCTGACCTTTGCGTTGCTCGGATCGTTATTATAATTTAGGGAGGTATGAAGATGAGCCTGAACAAAAAGGTTTTATTATCACTAATTGCTTTTTCTATAGTAGTTGCCATTTTTTTAATTGGCACCCACTCCTATTTCAACTATAAGATAATCAATTATGCCAGTGACCGCTGCTATGAAGAAGGTGGAGTGCCTGATGTGGAGCAAAGCTTTTTAGCATGGAATTATTCATTCAACTGTGACATCAGTTAGCCCCTGTACATAAAGGAGAATCCGCAATGAGTGAACACCAAGTAAAAGGAAGGAACGTTGATGCTTACACCCGCTGCGCCCATTACCACAGCGAAGTAGATATCATCGCCATAAAATTCTATTGCTGCAGCGAATACTATGCCTGCTACTACTGCCACAAAGAATGTGCCGGTCACCCCGCCGATAAATGGCCAAAGACAAAGCAGGATGAAACAGCGATATTATGCGGAAGCTGTAAGTATGAACTTTCCATTAATGAATATATCCATACTTCCTCATGTCCAAAATGCCATCATCCATTTAATGAAGGCTGTAGCAGCCACTTTCCTTTATATTTTGAGATGACATAAAAGAAGTCCCGCTTTGTAATATAGCGGGACTTCTTTTTCATAATTGTTGAACGGCTTCTATAACATTTTCAGCTGCAGTGACTGCCGAGATTACCGACACACCATCAGCTCCTGCCGCTATCACCTCGTGCGCATTATTAACCGAGATGCCGCCAATTCCTACAAGCGGAACGTCAGGATGAAGCTGTTTTACCCGCTCGATCCACTCCACCCCAACCGGTTCCTTCGCATCGATTTTCGTAGATGTCCCAAACACAGGACCTGCCCCTAGATAATCAACAGAAGCAACAGCACTTCCCTTTAATTCCTCTTCATTCGAAATCGATAGTCCAATGATTTTTTCCGGGAAAAGGGATCGCAGCTCCTCCACATCGACATCGTCCTGACCGACATGAATGCCATCCGCTTCAAGAGGATCCACCAAAACGCTGTCATCATTTACAATAAACAACACATTATGCGTCCGGCAAAGCTGGCGTAATTTTTCGCCTAGCGAAAGCTTCTCTTTCCCTTCTAGAGACCCCGGACCTTTTTCACGGAATTGAAAAGCTGTGATCCCGCCTTGAATCGCTTCAGTGAGCACGTCTACTGGATCACGCGTGCAATTTTGACTGCCCATAATTAAATATTTTCGTAATCGGTCCGCAAGTTCCAAGGTTCATCACCCCTCCAGCTTCGTTATATCCATTGCAAGCGCATCAATGAAACATGCAGCAAAAGTGCCTGGTCCATTAACATTAGTGTGTCTGGACGCTCTTTCAGCTGCCAGTCCATAAAAGCGTGCAGCAGCCAGGGTTTGCTCCAGCCGCGTACCAGAGGTAGATAGACATGCCGCTAAAATTGAGCCTAACAGACAGCCTGATCCCGTTACTTTACCCAGCCATTCATGTCCAGCCTGGTTAGTCATAATTTCTTGCCCGTCGCTGATGACATCAGTCTCCCCTGTCACCAAAGCAATCGTGTTGTACTTTTCCGCTACCTTCTTAGCAATCTCTTCACTATCGCCTTCACCGACTGAATCTACGCCTTTCGTTTCTAACGTGATGCCTACAAGATGAGCCATCTCGCCAGCATTTCCTTTAATGGCCGTCGGCTGAACTTCATCTATGATTCTCTGAAAGGCTTCTGTACGATAACTCGTCGCAGCAACTCCTACAGGGTCAATAACGACAGGAACGCCTTTTTGGTTCGCGGCTTTCCCTGCCAGAATCATCGCACGAAGGTGCGGTTCAGTGAGCGTTCCGATATTGATTAATACACCGTCAGAAAGCTGCGCGATATCCGCTGCGTCTTCCTCAGCCATTGCCATTATCGGAGAACCTCCAAAAGCGAGCAGTCCATTTGCACTGAAATTCATGACAACCTCATTCGTAAGGTTATGAATCAAAGGTTTCGTCTCACGCACTTCATTGACAAGCTTTATAGCCATTTATTAAAAACCTCCTCGCGAGTCGCGAAATGATTGGTCGGTCCACTTCCTTGTCCAAGATCAAGAGAATGACGGATTGCTTCCGTAACGAAGTACTTCGCTTCTTCCACTGCATCAGGTAACGCGTGCCCCTGACCAAGAAAAGCAGTAATTGCGGCTGCGTAAGTGCAGCCTGTGCCGTGAGTATTGTTTGTATCTATCCGTTCACTTGTGAATTCGTGTATTCTTTTTCCATCATATAGGAAATCGATCGCTTCCCCTTTCATATGACCGCCCTTAATCAAGGCAGCACCTGCCCCAAACCTGGTACATATCTGTTCAGCAGCCTTCTTCATATCATCATGAGATTCAATCTTGCACCCAAGGATATACTCAGCTTCAGGAATATTGGGCGTCACTAGTGAAGCTAAAGGCAATAAGTGATCACGTAAATAACCACGGGATTCTTCTTCAATCAAGGCGTCACCGCTCGTTGCTACCATAACAGGATCCATGACATAAGGGGCAGGAATAGATTCTATCCACTCTGCAATCACCTTCATCATTTCCACATTGGATATCATACCTGTCTTCAAAGCATGGACAGGCATATCTGATGAAATGGCCTCCAACTGACTTTTCAGGAACTCCGATGGAAGGTGGTAAACATCTTTAACTCCTGTTGTATTTTGAGATACGACTGAAGTGATGACGCTCATGCCATAGGATTTCAATTCTTGGAACGTTTTCAAATCGGCCTGGATGCCCGCACCTCCGCTTGGGTCTGTCCCGGCAATTGTAAGTGCTGTAGAGACATTTCTCATTTGGAATTCACCCCTTCCCATTGCGGCCATTCTTCACAAATATAAGCCATCTCCCAGAACTTCCATTCCAGTTGGCAGCTTTTGCGGAATGCATCTTTCATGCGCTGCCGCTCAGCTTCTGAAGCTTCGTCGGCCACTTCATCTAAACGATTACGCATCGCTTGTGAGAGCGTATCAAATTCCTCGTCAGCATAAAATTTAATCCATGGGTAAAACGTATCGTCAGGGTCAGGCTGATATTTTTTCATCAAATGTTGTCCGATTTCAAGGTACGTCCACGGGCAGGGGAGCATAGCTGCTAGAATTTCACCCAGCCCTCCCAACTGGGCGTGGTACATCATGTGTTTGACGTAGTGATCAGCTGTTGGCGGAAGCGGATAGCCTTGAAGTTCGTCATAACCGACTCCGATGACGTCACAAAAGTTCTGGTGGGGGTGGGTTTCACTGTTCAAAACGAAACCCACTTGTTCATTGAAGTATTCAATATCTTTGCGGTTAGTAGATTTTGAGATTCCTACGCCGTAAATGTGCATGAAAGCATTCAAGTATTCGTAGTCTGCTTTGATATAATGAGCGATAGCATCATGGGGTACATCCCCTTTCCCAATACCGTCTACGAATGGGTGGTTAAAAATAGCCTCGAATATATCATTGTTTTCCCTTCTCAACGTCTCTGTGAAACTCATACGTTTGGCCTCCTTATAATTTAACTATGTTAAACGTCGGTGTTGATTTTTCATAAAAGTTCTTCAACAATTTGCCAGGATTGATCAAGATTTCAGCCCGAGGTATCCAGGGTTCGTTGCTGTATTAACAGTCAGTGGTGGTTGGGAAGCTACTCTCGAAATGGAATGAACGAACCCTATTCTCAAGAAGGAACGGATTCTGTCTAACGTTAAAATGTTTTGAATTACAATCAATATTGAGTATTAAAAGGTAACTCTTAAAGTTCTGATGTCCCATAATAGGAGTTGCCGTTCCACTTAACCTTCGCAATGAGATCCGGGAAATTGCGAGACTCCTGTGGGAAGAGAGTGCTGTGTGAGACCCCGGAGAGCGCTAGCTCGAGGAGGATCACCGCGCTCCCACGGAAAGGGAGTAATTTTCCGGAGCTCTAACCGCTGTCAAACAAAACGGAAACATTACAACAGTACAAAAACCTCGAAAGTGAGTCTTCAAGATAAGGGAGCTTACATGAATAACAACTCCAAAAATTCACCTGACTCTATATTATATAATCAGTCTAGCTGAGGTACTAAATTGGTACGTCTCACTCTTGAAGCTACGAGCCATCCTAAAAGTGCTCCGCTGACGCTGCTTACGATGAAGGATGGCAAGAAAGCGACTGCGCCCACTGAGCTGCCCATCAACACATTAGCAAAAGGGACGGCAAACATCGCCCCAATTAAACCAGAACCTACCATCTCTCCTCCCGCAGCCGCAAAAGATTTCTGGGTCCATTTGTACATAAAGCCGGCAAATAAGGCTCCGATCATTCCCCCGGGGAACGCTAATAACGTTCCCAGACCGAGCAGGTTTCGCAATAAACCAATCACAAAAGCGATTACTACAGCCGGACCCGGTCCGAGGGTTATAGCTGCCATGACGTTAACTGCATGCTGGACAGGATAGGCTTTCGCAACCCCCGCAGGAAACCAGAGCAGTTGAGCACCTAATGTACCAATCGCTACAAATACGGCCATGGTGGTCAATAAACGTGTTCGATTCATGAGACTCCTCCCTTCTTCATTAGAGGACAAACACAAAAAAGCCAGATCCTGGGAAGGACCTGACTTGTATAGGTAGAGTAATAGACTGATCGTCTAACTACTTCCCTCCGCTGGTGTTAACCAGATCAGGTGCTTAAGAGTCGGAAAGCATTTGCTTTCCTCTCAGCCCGTAATGGGCCCCCCTAGTAGTTTCTGTAAATATTTGATTGGTTTTAAATATCATAACAAAGCATTTTTGATTTGTCATTGTAAAAGGTGTAACATTTTCCATAAAAGAACCGACTACCCACTGAAAATATAGAAGGGAAAGATCCGTTATGAAAAAATGGATGGTCATACTTGCACTGTCACTGACCGCTTGTGGAACGACAGACATCAATGAAGAACCGGATTCCTCTGAAGAAGTTAGTAATGACCCAGCAGAATCGTCCTCTTTTTCTGGATTTGTGATGGACCAGAATGAAGACAGCATCCTGGTAGTAGATTTAATTGAAAATAGAGGCGGGGCACCGATTTGGGTCTCAGGCGTTGAAAAAGACATGTGGCTTGGAAAAAAAGTCGAGGTTGAAATTGTCGGCCCTATCGCAGAGTCCACCCCCATGCAAGGTCAGGCAGGTGAAGTGACTGTCGTTGAGTCCAATCAGCCCAAAGGAGCTGATTTGAATGAGTCAGAAGCGCTGGCAAGTGCTCTCAGTGAAGTCGATCGCGGCAATGCCTTATCTGTAGAAACCATGGAATATAACGACGAGGAAGACCAATGGACAATTAAAATGCGTTCCACTGTAACAGAAAGCGGTACGGAGAGAGTAACTGTCGACGACGATGACTTTGAACAGGAATGATTGTATGAAAGCTTTCATACTATAATCACGTTTCTCTGTATTCATTAAAAATCTCCCCAGGCCGCCGATACTTTCTAACAGCCTGAGGAGAGCTTTATTCTTCTACTTTTTTCAGCATCCAGAGTCTTACACTGAGTTCAAGCAAAAACATGTCGTCCGCGTTCAATAAAGATAGTCCTGTCAATTGCTCAATATTACGCAATCTGTGGAGCAGCGATTGCCTGTGTAAATTCAAAGCCCGGGCTGTCTGGCTTACATTGCTGTTGTATTTATTATAAACAATGAACGTGTTAATCAAGTCAGTTTGTCGCTTTTGATCATATTCTATCAATTTATGGAGAGTGTTCTTAACGATTTGTTCAATTTCTTTTTCATGGGACAAAGCAATTAATAAACGGTTCATTCTCGTGTCGCTGAAGAAAGTGCGGTCGCCTATTTCATGCTGCTGACGCCCTATATTATAAGCTGTGACTGCTTCATTATAGCTTTTATGAAATACAAATATGCCATCCTTATGCATCGATATTCCCCAGGAAATATTAATTCCTGCTAATAATTCATTCAACCTTCGTTCCACAAGATCGAGAAATTGGTTCGTTGTTTCGACATAAGGTCGGTCATCAGCTTCTAAGAAAACAATCACTTCACCATCTTCAAAAGTCGCCATCGTTCTCCTTTTTAAAACATCTCCCGCATGTGCCACTTCCTTCTGAATGTAGTAATTACGGCTGTGCATGGAGGAAGACATAATGGCCTGCTCGGAACTTCCAATATGGTCATCTACTTTTTTCTTGAACCGAATTTCTCCAACGAGACATATATAAGGCTTTGTCAAATCGTAGCCGAGCAACTGAGCCTTGGACTGAAGCTGTTTATCCATTTCCATATCCGTTTTTGCGAGGTCGAGAAGGAAATTGTCCTTTAAACGGATTTCAGTCATTTCGATAGCATTCTCTTTGACAAAATATAAGGCACAAGCAGTCAAGGCGTGCTCCAGAATGTTGAGGTTGGACCATGTGAGTTCTGTGTCGCTTTCCGGTTTAAACAACAGGTAGCCTTGTTTTTTATAGTTTGATAAAATGGTCAGCTGATAGCAAGAATCTTCTCCAATCTTGTACTCTTCAATATAATGGTATAATGGATGATCCTTAAACGGCGTCTCCCTGGAGGTGATGAGCTCATAATCGCCTGCCGCTTCTCCATTCAGCACGTCGATCATATGGCCGTCAAAATAATAGTTCGCGCGAACGAGCTTATTATGGTCGCTGATTGCTACAGGGATCGTAGTATTTTCATAAACGATCTTCATAATTTCCTGAAGACCTTTTCCGTTCAACACACAATTGATAAGCTCCTGCCTTATTTCTTCTGTACGCTGCTGTTCCACCCTTTTCCTCTTGCTGATTTCCGATAAAACGTCATGAAGGACATCTCCGAATCTCACATCCCATGGAATCTCAAGAAGAACGAATTGGTGTTTAGACGCCAGGGTCGTAATCCGATCGGGAATTTTATAAATATGCCTTCCTGTAGCGAATGCCAGCGCTGACGCCCCTGAATCAATAACATCTTGCACATAGCCCTCAAGCGCTTCCGGATCGTCACTACACCCGATTCCTGTACTTAATACGAATTCATTTCTCCGAACAAAGTTTTCCACCGGTGTTTCGATGACTGAAATCCATTCAATTTCTCTTTCTTTCAGATGCTTTTCACCGGTCAATACTTTTGCAGGCTCCATCACAGGGATTTGCAAAACATCCTCAACATGTATTCCCATCCTACCACCCCATTACTATCTAATCTAAAGCAACTCACGAATGGTGTCATGATCGACATTATTCCCACTAACGACGATCACTATGTTTTCACCTGCCTCTTCACTTTTATGAAGCACCTTTCCGATACCAGCAGCGGCAGCCCCTTCTATGATCATTTTATGATGCTCCATCATAAAAAGGATTCCTTTTTTTATAGTTTCTTCTGAAACGAGCAAGCTTTCGTCCAAGTATTGCCTAGTCAATTGAAACGTATGTTCATTACTTGGACCTAATCCTCCCAATAAACTGTCTGCCAGTGTATCCGACTCTTTCATGGAAACTGGAACACCTCGCTTCAAGCTTTCATGCATGACCGCTGAATTCTCCATTGAAATTCCCTGGATATGAATATCAGGCATCATCGTTTTAAGGGTGAAAGCAATTCCTGAAAGCAGTCCTCCTCCAGACAAAGGAACAATGAGCTGATCGACTTCAGGAAGCTCATGAAGGATTTCCAGCCCAATCGTACCCTGTCCCGCTATTACTTGGATATCATCAAAAGGCTTAATGACGGTCAACCCCTGTAATTCTTCCAGCTCATAGCAAAAGGCTTCGGCATCATCCTGATTTTCACCCACTTTTTCCACATTTGCGCCCAGTCTCATCAACCTATTCACTTTTTCATTAGGAACCCGGTTGGATATACAAACGGTTGCGTTGATCCCCAACTGTTCAGCTACGTAAGCAACTGCTATGCCGTGGTTCCCAGTAGAAAAGGTAGCCACTCCTTTGCTTTGTTCTTCAGGTGTCAACGATAAGATTTTATTAGCTGCTCCTCGTAATTTAAAAGCACCCGTCGGCTGATAATTTTCTAATTTCAAGTAAATGTGACGGCCTGTATGCTTTGAGAGGGGCTCAGAATACAGGAGCGGGGTTTTGGCCACTATATTCCTTATACGCTTATTGGCTTGCCATACATCCCTTAACGACAACTTATTCTTCAAAATTCCCCCTCCTTTATAGATTCAGATTTTTCTGATAATATATCATAAAAATAAAGATCGTACTATATGTACGACCTCATTATTATTTTTCACGCAGTGATCGATGAATGACATCTTGTAAATGTTCACAACTATGAACAGATTCTATACTTGCGGCTAAAACCTCTTCATTCGGAACTGCTGCCCAGTCCAACACATACCCTGCTTCCAGAGCGATGCACCTTATAAATTCCCTTAGACTGCGTCCGTTACCTTCCCGAAAAGGGTGAAGCACATTAATTTCAGCCATATAATACGATAGACGTTCCGCTAATTCAGCCTTACTCATATGGTCCCAGTTCTCCGATAAAAGCTTTGCGAATAATTCGCCAGCCGCGTGGCGGATAAATTGGGATTGAGCGAACGTAAATCCATCTTTTGTGATATTTTCCGTTCTTATTTCTCCAGCGAACGGATATAAATCTTTAAAAATGGATTCATGAATCTTTTGCAGATGCCTCAAATCAAAATCTCCACTGACGGGGTGCTCTTGAAGCTCTGATAACCGCTGTGTTGCCAAAATCGTTTCCATCGTTTGAAGCTGACGATCATTCTTAATATCATAATGGTTGATAAGAATGGATGTTCCTGCATAACAATAGCGGGAGGATCCGCTGCCATACCTGGATTTAGGCATGGCGAGCCAATTCCAAAGCCCGCTTCAAAAATTCTTTATGTGTAATAGAGCCTGTCAATCGTTTCATGACGAGGCTTTCTTCCCGCTTACTCAAATTCATTCCTTCGATAGCCATGGAAGCTTTTGCAGATTCCATCATGCTCTCTGCCTGCTCATCCGTACGAACGCTCATCTAAACAACCCTCCGACCGAATTGATCTATTATTATTATACTACAAAACGGTGCAAAAATACAGAGATATAGTTCGACAAAACGCTACATAACAGCATTTATGAGGTTTTTTTCTTGCGGTTTGTTTTCTTGGCAGCCGTTTTTCGTTTTGGTGCAATTTTTTTCGATTCTTTTGTGCTTTCAAGGGATTTTTCTAAAGCTTCCATCAGATTGGTCACATTTTCAGGTGTAGTTTCCTGTTTCGCAGTCGTCACTTCTTCATTGTTTCGTTTCGCTTCAATCAATTCCATTAAAGCTGTACGATATTCATCGGTATATTTTTCAGGTTCAAATTCGGCCGTCAGCTGATCGATCAAAGTAATCGCTGTGCTCACCTCTTTTTTACTCAGGTCCGTCGTTTGCTCTGGCACATTCGGGACATCTGCCACATTACGAACCTCATCCGGAAAGTGAATCGTCTCCATAATAAGCGTGTTTTCATACACCCTGACAATGGCGAGCTGCTCTTTAGAACGAATGATGATCTTAGCAATTCCGATCTTTCCTGTATCGCTTAAAGCCTGGCGAAGGAGTCCATACGCTTTTGTGCCTCCTTCATTAGGCGACATAAAGTAACTGCGGTCGAAGTATATCGGATCGATCTCTTCTAATTTGACAAAATCCAATATTTCAACCGACTTATCCTGCTGTTCTTTCTTTAAGTTCTCCAAATCTTCCGCATCAAGAACGACAAATTTGTTTTTCGCGTATTCATAAGCTTTTACAATGTCTTCGTTCGATATTTCTTTATCACAAACAGGACACCTTTTCTTATACTCAATCGGAGATTTGCATTCTTCGTGCAGCTGTCTCAGCTTGATATCCTTATTTTCAGTGGCTGCATGGAGCTTGATCGGTATATTAACAAGTCCAAAGCTTATCGTTCCTTTCCACATCGTATGCATCGATCCACACTCCTTTTTATTTAGCATGTACTCGAACATTAAATTTATGATTAAATCCCTGCGTATCGCTTAAACTATGAGGAGAAAAGCAGGTGATATGTATGGACAAGCCAATGCTTCCGACTTTGTCATCTTCCCTCATGGAGGGGGAAGAATGGATGTACGAGGTGAAATATGACGGTTTCAGAGCGTTCCTTAGCTGGACAACAGGCGGAGTGGAGTTGAGGAGTAGAAATGGGAAAGATTTATCTCGGCAATTCCCTGAAATAATAAACGCTTTAGATAAGTGTACGTTAAATGAAGAACCTATCCTATTGGATGGGGAGATTGTTATTTTAAATAATGCCTATCAAGCAAACTTCCCCCTTTTGCAAACGAGAGGGCGTATGAAGAAACTAGAAAAAATCAAGCAACTTTCTTCCCGTCGTCCCGCTGTGTTTATGGCCTTTGACATGCTGAAACGGGAAAGTGACTTAACATCCCAGCCATATTTGGACAGGAAAAGACACCTTAAAGAGTTCATTGAACAGCTGAGCACACCTGCTCTGAACTATGTAGAGTCTTTTAAGGATAAGAAATCGGTCCAAAGGCTAGTCTTTGACCATTTAGGTGAAGGTATTGTAGCCAAAAGAACCGACAGCTCTTATGCGAATAATAAAAGAACGAGATTGTGGCTGAAAATAAAAGAGTGGCGGACAGTATCCGGCTTCCTGACTCAATACAATCCAGAAAATGATTATTATGAGGCAGAAATTTATGACGGAGAGAAAAGAACAGTACTCGGACGTTTTAAAAACGGGCTGAGTGATGAAGAATCCCAAACTTTACGCACTTTTTTTAGAGAGAAAGGGGATGGATGGAGATTACAGCCAAGCATTTGTGTGGATATCAATTGTTTAGAAGCCTCCAGGGGAGAGTTGAGAGAACCTCAGTTCAATAACTTCCGCTTTGACCTCAACCCAAACGAGTGCACGGCAGATAAGCTGAATTGGGACTTATCTCTCTTCCCTCAAGATGTCGAATACACCCATACCGACAAACAACTATGGCCTAATGGTATAACCAAGAAGGATTATCTTATTTATTTACGTCATGCGGCTGCTTATATGCTTCCATATTTTAAAGATAAGCACGTGACGGTGATACGCTACCCTGATGGAATGAAGAAACAATCTTTTTTTCAAAAGAATGCGCCTGATTATGCACCAGACCATGTGAAAGGGCAGTCGACGAGCGAAGGTGAAATGCGTCTGAGAGTCGAACAACTGTCTTCTCTATTATGGCTTGGCAATCAGGGGGCCCTTGAATTTCATCTTCCTTTCCAAAAGACTTTATCCGATCATCCCGACGAAATCATTTTTGATTTAGATCCTCCAGAGAAAGAAAGTTTTGGTACAGCCATATTAGCCGCCGGATTGTTAAAACATCTGTTGGACGAGCTAGGAGTCTACAGTTTTGTAAAAACATCAGGAAACAAGGGGCTGCAAATTCACCTTCCTATAGAGGAAGGCAGTATGACCTATAAAGAGACACGAAAATTCACTGAACAGCTGGCTTTGCTTCTCGTTAAAGAAAAACCCGAACTCTTCACCATTGAACGCTTGAAGAAAAATCGCAGAGGACGTCTCTACATTGACTACGTACAGCATGCAGAAGGAAAAACGATTATTGCTCCTTATTCTGCACGGGCTACGAAAGAAGCCAGTGTAGCTGCTCCACTATTCTGGCACGAACTAGATGAACCCCTGACACCTTCCATGTTTACCGTTAAGAACGTTATTGAACGGCTCCATAAGCTTGGGTGCCCTTTTCAAAATTATCAAGAAGTTAGAAAGGTTCAGCCGATCAACACGATTAAAAAGCTATAGAAAAAGGGCTCTACATATGAAGTAGAGCCCTGCGTTTCTATTTACTTTAGATATGCCGTTCAAATTGTTCTCTCAGTTTAAACTTTTGTAATTTACCACTGGCATTTCTCGGCAGTTCATCAACAAATTCGTATCTCCTCGGCCTTTTATACCGTGCAAGACTGCTGCTCGATATGCAATACTCTTCAAGCTCCTCAGCCGTTATGGGTTCCTTAGCAACAATATGGGCGACCACTCTTTCTCCCCACATTTCATCCGGTTCTCCGATCACGGCAGCATCTACAACAGAAGGGTGGGCGAACAAAGCATCCTCCACTTCTCTGGAATAGATATTCTCTCCTCCCGAAATGATCATATCTTTAACTCGATCGCTCACCCATAGATACCCTTCTTCGTCAAAGTGGCCTATATCACCAGAGTGATACCAACCTTTATACATCACTTCTTCTGTAGCTTCAGGCCGGTTATAATATCCCTTCATCGTGCTTGGTCCCCGCACCACGATCTCCCCTAATTCACCTGGAGCACAAACGTCATCGGGGTCAGAAGGTCCGTTTTCCTGTGTTCTGACAACCCGCACCTCATGGTTGATCAACGCTCTCCCTGCAGACCCCGCTTTGGATATTTGTTCATCCTCAAAGAGTGCTGTAATAGCAGGACCCATTTCAGTCATTCCATAAGCCTGCAGCAACTGAACGCCAAGCGCTTCATGTAATCGGGTGGTTAACGCAGGAGCCATAGGAGCCCCGCCATAAAGTCCTTGCCTTAACGTTGAGAAGTCTTCTTGAGAAAAGTCTTCCTGCAGCACCATGTTCCACATCGTCGGAGCAGCAAATAAAGTAGAGATTTGTTCTTCACGTACCGTTTCAATCATGGCAGGGGCGTCAAAATGATGAAGAATGACATTGGCTGCTCCAACCATCACTCTAGGGAAGAATGTACAATGGAGCTCAGCACAATGAAACATAGGAGCAACCGTTAAGCCGCGATCTTGCGGTGTCAGCCTCAAGGTAGCCGTTAACACTAGGGCTTGATCCACCATATCACGATGTGTATGAAGGACACCTTTAGGGGTACCGGTTGTACCCGAAGTGTACATGATAGCGTAAAGATCATCCTCTTCTATCAAACAGTCAGGACGCGACGTCTCCGATCCTTCAATCATTTGATAGTAGTGCCTTGCATAAGACAAATCAGGTTCATCAATCGACCAAAAATCGATATGAGGAGATTCTGACGCTACCCCTTCTAAGGAACCTGCCGTAGCTTTTTCGAAGATGACCACTTTAGGACTGGCATCTTTAATAATATAATCGATTTCTTGAGAGGTCAGTCGAAAGTTGATCGGATTGAAAACGGCACCGATTTTCATACATGCAAATAAAGTGGTGGCGAATTCAGCGGTGTTAAAAAGGACAGTAGAGACACGGTCCCCTTTATCCACCCCTTCAGCTAGAAGAGTGTTGGCCATTCTATTTACTTCGTCATTCCACTCCCGATATGTCCACCTTGTACCTAACCGTAAATCCACAAGACCTTCTTTATTTGGATACTTCGCTACTGTCTGCTCGAACATGCTCTTCAACGTTGGACCCACCCTGATCCACTCCCTTTTTTATATTGTCGTCCTGCCCTACCTTGGCTGTAACCTTATGGCTCCGTCGAGTCGAACCACCTCCCCGTTCATCATGGGATTTTCAACGATACTTAAAACTAACCTTCCATATTCATCCGGTTTTCCTAGACGCTTCGGAAATGGTGTCATCTGACTGAGTGCCTCTTTTGCAGAGTCAGGAAGAACTTCGAACATCGGAGTTTCAAATAGCCCTGGTGCAATCGTCATCACTCTAATGCCGTAACGCGCAAGCTCCCGCGAAATAGGAAGAGTCATCCCAGCTACGCCTCCTTTAGAAGCGCTGTAAGCAGCCTGGCCGATCTGACCTTCAAAAGCCGCAATGGATGCCGTATTAATAATGATGCCTCGTTCACCTTCTTCGTTAGGGACATTTTCCTGCATATGTTCAGTGATCAATCGAATCATGTTGAAGGTGCCGATTAGATTCACTTCAATCACCTTTTGAAAAGAACCCAGTTTATGGGCGCCTTCTTTGCCGGAAACCTTCTCTGCAATCACGATTCCCGCACAATTAACAAGACCGTTAATTGTTCCAAATTGTTGGACTGAGAAACTGATCATTTTCTTTACTTGTTCTTCTGACGTCACATCAACTTCACAGAAAACAGCAGAAGATCCCAATTCATCCGCTAGAGCTTGTCCTTTAGCAGCATTTTGATCTGCAATGATCGCTCTTCCTCCATGGGCAGCAATCCTTCGCACAGTTGCTTCTCCTAAACCTGAAGCTCCCCCTGTCACTACAGCGGTCAGCTCATTCACTTGCATCCCTTACTCCTCCAGTCTTTCTATGATCGTGGCATTTGCCATGCCCATCCCCTCACAGACCGCCTGCAGTCCATACCGGGCCTTGGAGCGTTCTAATTCATGGATCAGCGTCGTCAGTAATTTTGTACCTGTGGCACCTAATGGGTGGCCTAAAGCGATAGCTCCACCATTCACATTCAATTTATCAGGGTCCGCCCCTGTCTCTTTCAACCAGCACAAAGGCACTGGAGCAAATGCTTCATTCACTTCATACAAATCGATATCATCAATGCTTAGCCCGGCTTTTTGCAACACTTTTTGAGTGGCCGGGATCGGCCCTGTCAACATAAACGTCGGATCAGAACCTACAACTGCGCGGGAAACGATACGGAATCGAGGCTTAAGACCAAGAGCTTCCGCTTTCTGCCGCGACATTAATAATACGGCAGAAGCGCCATCACTTATTTGGCTGGCATTCCCTGCGGTTATGACCCCTTGTTCTTCGAAAACAGACTTTAATTCAGCGAGAGTTTCTACCGTAGAACCTTTCCTTGGACCTTCATCCACTTTCATCATGATAGGTAAACCTTGCTTGTCTTTCGCCTCAACGTGCATAATTTCCCGGTCAAATCGTTCCTCTTCTATCGCTCTCAACGCTTTTTCATGACTGGCGGCCGCATATTCATCCAACTCGCGCCTGCTTAATTTCCAGTGATCTGCCATCTTTTCTGCAGACAGACCTTGATTGATGATCTCAAAACGATCGGTTAGTCTATCACTATACTTTGTACCCTTCATATTCGAAAACATAGGAACCCTGGACATACTTTCCACACCGCAAGCAACCACAACATCCATATCACCGCTTGCAATAGCTTGAGACGCAAAGTGAACCGCCTGCTGGCTCGATCCACATTGACGATCTATAGTAACGCCTGGCACCTCTTTTGGATATCCTGCAATTAATGACGCAATACGAGCTACATCCCCGGCTTGTTCCCCCACTTGAGAAACACAGCCGGCTATAACATCCTCCACTTCCTTCGGGTCTAGGGAAATGCGGTCTACGACTTCCCTCAGTACCTTAGCGAGCAGCTCGTCTGGTCTGATTTCACTTAAAAGTCCGTTTCTTTTTCCGACAGGTGTTCGGACAGCTTCCACAATGACAACTTCATTCATAACATATACCTCCACATAAATTGACTTAATGCAGTCCCATTTTCTTAGCAATAATGGATTTCATAATTTCATTGGACCCTGCGTAAATGGCAGTTACAGGAGCATCACGATATCTTCTGGCAATCTCATACTCTTCCATATACCCGTACCCGCCATGCAAGTGCATGCAGGCAGCAGCTACCTTTTTCACAAGTTCGGTGATCCACCATTTAGCCATAGAAACCTCTTGGACGACGTCCTCCCCATTCATATGGGCTTCAATGGTCCTATCTAAAAATGTTCGTCCAATTTCCACTTCTGTCTGCAATTCTGCGAGAGTGAACTGGGTGTTTTGAAACGAAGCGATGGATTGGCCGAATGCTTTTCGCTGTTTCACGTAATTGACAGTGATCTCAAGCATACGTTCGCTGGCTGAAATACCCCCGATTGCGACAATCAAACACTCTTGCTGGAGTTGATCCATTAAATAATAGAAACCCTCCCCTGGTTTCCCAAGAAGATTGTCTCTTGGAACCTTTGCATCCTGAAATATCAGTTCGGCGGTATCCTGGCTATGTAAGCCTAATTTATTCAATTGTTTCCCCCGTGAAAATCCACCTGTGTCCCGTTCTACTACAAGCAGGCTTATTCCCCGGTAAGGAGGAGAAATTTTTGAGTCGGTCTTACATACAATTACAATCAAGTCAGCGTGGATCCCATTCGTAATGAACGTTTTTTCACCATTCACTAGATAATTATCATCGCTTAATTGGGCACTCGTTCGAATACTGGCCAAATCAGAACCTGCCCCGGGCTCTGTCATAGCAATGGCTGTAATAATGTCGCCGCTCGCGCATTTTGCCAGCCACTTATTTTTTTGCGCTTCTGTCCCATAGTGATAAAGGTAAGGGACAACTATATCGTTGTGAAGCCCTATTCCTATAAGTCCTGTTCCTACTTTTTCGAGCTCTTCATTGATGACTACCGAATACCCAAAATCCGCTTCATACCCGCCGTACTTTTCATCCAGCCATGGACACAGAAAGCCCTGCTCCCCCATCTTCTTCCAAAATGATCTCGGAATCATCTGCTTCTCTTCCCACTCCTGAAAGTAAGGGTACGCTTCTTTTTCTAAAAATCTCTTTATAGAATTCCTTAAAATATCGTGCTCTTCCTTAAGATAGGACGCCTTCATAAAATCCTCCCTTGTTTTACAGAAGCTTTCCGAAATAATGATTTTGAAAAATATGTCTCCTTTACTGTATTCGGTTTTAAATTTGAAAATCCTTCTCACGTAGTAAGCGTTTTCAAATTTTAACGCAAAAAAAACACGATCCCTTAGAAATAAGGAACCGTGCTTTTTGTATAGGAGGAGACTTTAGGTAGGGTGTTACTAATTTATGGTCAGGTCCCCACTTATATGCTACCTTTTCATTAAAAACTATAAAATACGCTCAATAGCTTCAGCGACTCCATCTTCATCATTTGTAGATGTTACCCATGCAGCCTCATTTTTAACATCTTCCTGAGCATTCCCCATGGCTACGCCTATACCTGCTTCCTTGATCATGGCCATATCATTTAAGCTGTCACCTACAGCCATCACGTTTTCCATTACAATGTCCAACCTTTCACATACTTTAAGGAGAGCAGCTGCTTTATTGACCCCTGCAGGGTTGACTTCAATATTAGTAGGACTCGAGTTGGAAATCTCCAACGCCTCATTGTTTTGTAATTCATCTAACACTACTTTCCTAATTTCATCATCTTGTATATCAAAACCGAATTTCAGCCAGTCATACTCGTTGATTTCTTTTTCAAAATTTTCCGAGCTGTTGAACTGCCCCTGCACTGTTGTTGACCAGTAGTGGACGTCATGTTGTTCCCTAAGCTCCCATAAACGTTCAACAAGAGAAGCATCGAGTACCGTTTGATCGACAAGCTCGAATTTATCATTATAAATCTCTCCCCCATTGATCGTTACAATGTAAGAAGAGCGGCCGAGAGATTCAGCGATCTCCTGACACCTTTCCAAAGAGCGTCCTGTACTTAGAACGACATGGATGCCTTGATCTTTTGCTTTTTTTATAGCTTTATAGTTAGCTTCTGAGACGGTCTCCCCAGAATTCAATAATGTACCGTCCATATCTAGTGCGATTAATTTAATATCTTTTTTCATGGATGTTCACGTCCTCTCTTTTGCTCCCCTTATTCTAATACAAATGAATGAAATGATACAGGTTAACGGTTTAACTTTTTACCTTTTCTACAAAAATCACTCCATTAAATGGACTTTTAAACTACAGGCAGGAGGCAGCCTTCCACTAAATTTCCCGTACTGATGTATTTACTGGTTAAATTTACAAAGTAATCAGATTAAACCAATACATAGCAGGGTATATTACAACTGAATAAAAAATAGGAGGCTAAGAATGTTTGATTACACCGTTTCCACAAATAAAAACGTCAACGAAGCAGTTGAAAGTTTGGAAGCTAGTTTAAAAGACCAACAGTTTGGCGTACTCTGGACATTCGATATTAAAGACAAACTCCAAGAAAAAGGGCTCGATTTCGAAAAAGAATATAAGGTGTTAGAAGTATGTAACCCAAAAGAAGCACAAAGGGTTTTAACTGAAAATCAGATGGCTGGATATTTTTTGCCATGTAAAATGGTTGTTTATGACGATGAAGGTACAACTAAAATAGGGATGCCGAGACCCACAGCCCTCATCAGCATGGTAAATGATGAAACCATTGAATCTCTTGCTGCAGATATCGAAAAACGTCTGATCAGTTGTATGGATCAAAGCGTATAGCTTAAAAGAAAGAGAAGCTTCCCGTTTTAAGGAATGCTTCTCTTTTTAATGTTCCATAGGAGGAATAGAAGTATCCCCTTCATTCTTTAATGAGTAAACAAATGTACCGGACGGGGTAAGTGCCCCATAAAACACTTCTTTCACATCGGTAATGTTATTTTTCAATAATTTCCCTTTTATCCATTCCTCATTTTTATTCAACCTTTGTAACATAGGGCGTTGCAGTTCTCCATCAAGAATCACTGGAACATCGTATTCCGCAGCACTTACTACAGCTCCTACATCTTCTTTCGCTGCCCATTCTTTTGCTCCTTTTAGTTTTACGGATAATCGCCCGTTCGCTTCTACTATAGCAATTTCTACATCTTGCACGGAGAACACGTTCTTCTCTCGAAGCATCTGCATAATGTTATCAATGGCATAATGAACTTTCTTCATATTTTTAACAAGGAATTTACCATCGTATATAACGACCGTAGGTTCAAAGGTGAGCAGCTTACCTAACCTTTTATTATTCAATTTGATAAATATAATGAATTGATGCAGAAGAGCGATGACAATCATGGCTACTACGGTGTGAATATGATCGATGTTTGGGTCAGCTATATCCGCTCCTACCACTGAACCTAAAACTAATACGACTAAAAAATCAAAAACAGGAAGTTCACCTATTGAACGCTTCCCCATATAAAGACCGACAACTAGCAGTAATGGCAGGATTGTAACAATTCTTCCTATCACTTTCACACTATCCATTACAATTTCCATTTAGCAACACCTCTTTTCTAGCCTTTCCAAAAATAAAATTTTAACTATTGACAATATACCTACCAGGGTATATTATTGGTCATGTACTATTTATAAATTATTAATTTCAAACTCCAATAAGGGAGGGTCTCGATATGGAATACAATAACTCTGTAAAAAACAGAGTGAAGCGTATGGAAGGGCAGCTGCGCGGAGTTTTAAAAATGATGGAAGAAGGTAAAGACTGCAAAGACGTCATTACACAACTTTCAGCAGCCCGCAGCGGACTGGACCGTACGATAGGCGTAGTTGTCAGTTCCAACCTCGTCGAATGCATTCAGGATGCACAAGATGAAGAATCTAAAGAAGAAACGATCAACGAAGCTGTTCAGTTATTAGTAAAAAGCAGATAAATTTTTTTACAACAAAATATACCCATAGGTGTATAAGTATATTAGGAGGGTGAATATGTCAGAAACAAAAAAGACAAACATTATTTTATTCAGCGGGGACTACGATAAGGCCATGGCGGCTTACATCATCGCAAATGGAGCAGCGGCCTACGACCATGAGGTAACAATTTTCCATACTTTCTGGGGATTAAACGCTCTTCGTAAAGATGGCCATGTGGCAATAAAGAAAAACTTCATGGAGAAAATGTTCGGAAAAATGATGCCTAGAGGGGCCGATAAAATGGGGCTTTCTAAAATGAACTATGCCGGTTTTGGCCCAAAAATGATTAAAGACGTTATGAAGAAGCACAACGCTATGCCTTTGCCAGAACTAATTGATATGGCGCAGGAACAAGAAGTGAATCTTGTGGCTTGTACAATGACTATGGACTTACTAGGACTAAGAAAAGAAGAATTGCTGGAAGAAATCGAATACGCAGGGGTTGCTGCTTATTTAGGTAATGCTGAAGACGGTAACGTTAACCTGTTTATTTAAAAAGGAGGAAAAATCATGAAAACGATGTCTGCAAAAGAAGTAGAAAAACAGTATGAAGATCTAAATATTATTGATGTTCGAGAAACGGATGAAGTAGCTGCCGGGAAAATACCTGGCGCCGTAAATATACCACTCGGACTCATTGAATTCCGCATGAATGAACTTGATAAATCTAAAGGTTACGTTATGGTTTGCCGCTCTGGCGGACGCAGTGGTCAAGCTGCTCAATTCCTTGAAGATCAAGGTTTTAATGTAACAAATATGCATGGCGGAATGATGAATTATGAAGGTGAAACTAAATAACTGAGGGGGATTATATATGAATATTAAAACAGATCAAACTCTTGATGCGAAAGGTCTTGCTTGCCCGATGCCTATAGTCAAAGCGAAGAAAGCGATAAAAGAATTAGCGTCTGGCCAAGTGATTAAAATTGAAGCAACGGATAAAGGCTCGACAGCCGACATGAAAGCTTGGGCTGAGAAGACTGGAAATCAATACCTCGGTACTACAGAAGATCATGATGTTTTGAGCCATTATATTCGCAAATCAAGCGATGAAGACACCCAGGAGAAGCAGCATCCGAATGTTGTGGATAACGAATCAATAGAATCTTTAGATGAAAATGCGGTTATTTTAGATGTACGCGAATCCGCAGAATATGCATTTGGTCATATTCCAGGCGCTATATCCATTCCATTAAGCGATTTAGATGAGCGTATGGGTGAAATCGATGATACGAAGAATATCTATGTAGTGTGCCGCACAGGCAACCGTAGTGACATGGCATCTCAAAAGTTAGCAGCTAGAGGTTTTGACCATGTCTACAATGTCGTTCCAGGTATGAGTGAATGGTCGGGAGAAACTAAAAAATCCAAGTAATTTTTTTAAAAAAATTAATACCTTAGGGGGTAATTATAGATATGACTGTTAATCCAATGACAGCTCAAGAAGTTACTGAAAAAATCTTAAACAATGATCAACTATTTATTTTGGACGTGCGAAATGAAGATGCCTTTCAAGATTGGAAAATTGAAGGGAAAGGCATCACATATCTTAATATTCCTTATTTCGACTTATTGGATGGAGTAGAAGAAATTTTAGACCAACTGCCTTCTGATCAAGACATCCTTGTGGTTTGTGCAAAAGAAGGGTCCTCAATTATGGTTGCTGACATGCTTTCCGAAGAAGGAAGAGATGTTTCTTATTTACAAGGTGGAATGAAAGCATGGAGTGAATATCTTCAACCTGTTAAAGTAGCAGACTTAAATGATGGCGGCGAACTTTATCAATTCGTACGCATCGGGAAAGGCTGCCTCTCCTACATGGTGATTTCTAATAGCGAAGCAGCTATTATCGATGCGACTCGAATGACGGACGCCTATGTAGCGTTTGCTGAAAATAAAGGTGCTAAGGTCGTTCATATATTCGATACTCACCTGCATGCTGATCACATTTCAGGAGGACGCAAACTTGCTGCACAAACAGGAGCTACGTATTGGCTCCCTCCAAAGGATGCTGATGAAGTTACATTTGATTACGCGCCACTAGAAGATCAAGAGATCGTAAAAGTTGGGGACACAAAGATTACGATCCATGCTCTTTACTCTCCAGGGCACACGATCGGCTCTACTTCATTTGTCATTGATGAACAGTACCTTCTGTCTGGAGATATTCTATTCATCGATTCGATTGGACGTCCAGACTTAGCTGGTAAAGCTGAAGACTGGGTACAGGATTTACGGGACACGCTTTATACGCGATATAAAGAGCTCTCTGACGAACTTATTGTCCTGCCTGCACACTTCATGACTATAGATGAATTAAATGACGACGGCACAGTTTCTGAAAGGCTGGACACCTTATTTAAAAACAACCATGGTCTTAACATTGAGAACGAAGAGGAATTTCGGAAGATGGTGACGGAAAACCTTCCGCCGCAACCTAATGCTTATCAAGAAATTCGTGAAATGAACATGGGTAAAATCAATCCTTCAGACGAGGATCAGCGAGAGATGGAAATTGGTCCAAATCGATGTGCAGTAAGATAAAAGACTAAAATTATTGGAGGAATTATAAATGAATTCAACTAAAGTATTAGATGCAAAGGGATTAGCTTGTCCAATGCCGATTGTGAAAACAAAAAAAGAAATGAAAGAACTTGAAACAGGAGACATTTTAGAAATCCACGCAACAGATAAAGGAGCGAAAAGTGACCTTGCCGCATGGGCGAAATCTGGAGGCCATGAGCTCTTAAAAGACGAGGAAGAAGATGATGTACTGAAATTTTGGTTACAAAAAGGGTGAAAATTTAAGGGAGCCTAGGAGGTTCCCTTTTTTAAGGAGTTGACTCAGAATTATGGAATTTGGACTAATTATTACTGTATTTCTTATTGGTTTTATAGGATCTTACGTTTCCGGAATGTTAGGGATCGGCGGATCAATCATTAAGTACCCTATGCTTCTTTACATCCCATCCCTAGTTGGTTTTACTGCATTTACTGCCCATGAAGTATCAGGTATAAGCGCCGTTCAAGTATTTTTCGCTACGATTGGTGGTGTTTGGGCATATCGCAAAGGTGGTTACCTGAATAAGAATTTGATCACTTACATGGGGGTCAGCATTTTAATAGGCAGTTTCATCGGTGGTTACGGCTCACGATTTATGCCGGAGGATGGTATCAATCTCGTCTATGGATTATTAGCTTTAACAGCAGCTGTGATGATGTTTGTGCCTAAAAAAGGGATTGACGATGTACCGTTTGATCAGGTCAGCTTCAACAAATGGCTCGCCGCTATCCTTGCCCTCATTGTTGGGATCGGAGCAGGAATTGTAGGAGCAGCCGGTGCATTCTTATTAGTTCCTATTATGCTTGTCGTGTTGAAAATACCAACCAGGATGACAATCGCTTCCTCATTAGCCATTACATTGATTTCCTCTATAGGAGCCACCATCGGTAAAGTCACTACAGGGCAAGTCGATTACATGGCAGCTGGTGTAATGATCGTCGCAAGTTTGATAGCAGCTCCACTCGGTGCTAAAACAGGAAAAGTTATGAATACTAAAGCACTTCAAACCATTCTAGCTGTCCTCATTTTAGCAACCACCATAAAAATTTGGCTGGATATCATTTAAGCAAATAAACTCAAAAAAGCCCTCCACCTGATAGGTGGAGGGCTTTCTACTAATCTTCTTGCTGTCCTGTTTCATCCATTTCTTCTTCAATCATTTCGGTTTCATCAAGGTATCTGAGCAGATCTCCATACACGATTGAGTCCGACAAACCTAATTCTTCTTCAGCTTGCTCAAACCCAGGTTCACAAGCACTGCCTTCTACCTCTTCACCAGTTTCCCGGTCAAAACAGCTGTCTTTGACACCTACATACTCTTCATTTGCAAAATCGCCATCACGTGTAATCATCATTTCACGGCGATCTTCACTGAATAAATCCTGACCAAATTGGATCGGGTTATCATCTTCTACTCCTAGAAGGTTCATAATCGTAGGCCTCAAATCAATCTGTCCTCCGACCGTGTCATTCTCCTGTGGTTCAATACCTTCACCAATCATGAGAAGAGGGACACGCTGAAGTTGAAACTGTTCATATTCATTGATATCTTTGTCCAAATACTCTCCCATAGCCTGCTGGTGGTTTTCGGAAATACCGAAGTGGTCACCATAGATGACTAGAACGGTATCGTCATAAAGGTCTGACTCTTTAAAGTCTTCTACAAACTCTTTCAACGCCTCATCCTGGTAGCGTATCGTCTGGAAGAAACGGTTTACCGTTCCGCTGGACGTATCGCCTTCTTCAATATATTTCTTGTCCTCAGGAAGCGTAAATGGGTGGTGGTTCGTCAGTGTAATCATCTTGTTGTAAAATGGCTGCTCCATCTCTTCCATCTTATCTAGAGAATCACTGAAGAAATACTCGTCTAAATAGCCCCATCCATAAGATTTCTCTTCGGTTACGTCATAATCTTCTTTTGAATAAAACTCATCGTATCCAAGCGAGTCATACATGACGTTCCTATTCCAGAAAGTTTTATCATTCGCATGCATGTTAGAAGACGTATAACCATTTTCGCCTAACACTTCAGGAGTGGCTTCGTACTCATTACCAGAGTGAGTAAAGAAGGCAGCTCCACGGTTCAGACCATACATGGAGTTGTCCAATATGAACTCTGAGTCTGAAGTACGTCCTTGTTTCACCTGATGGTAGAAGTTATTAAAGTAGGCTCCTTCTTCTTTCAAGTCGTTGAAATAAGGTGTAAGCTCTTCTCCATTCACTTCATTATCCACGACAAAGGTCTGGGTACTTTCAAGAGACAACGCAATTACGTTCTTCCCTTCAGCGACTCCTGTCATATCACTGTTAGGTTCGGTTTTATTTTCGTTCAAATAGTTTAAAGCAGGAACTAATTCATTACTGTCAGCAAATGTTTTTTTCATTTCTGTTTGACCCTGTAATACGATGTCATACACGTGATAGTTGATGACCCCGATGTATTTAACCAGCATATTACGGTCGAACGCACGTTCAAGCAGATCGGTACGCTCTGTCTCGGCCCAGGCCAAGTTTGCTAAAAACAGAGGAATCGCAATGACAGCCAGCACAAAACCCTCTCTCCGCTTCGGCATGAAACTTTGAAAACGAGTTGGCTTTAAATAGAATAGTAGAAAGATCGCAGCAAAAACATCCACGAAAAGAAAAACATCAGTGAGCGATAGGATGTTCGTAATACTGCCTCCTAAACCAGCAAGGTTTGCAACTTGTCCCAGCATAGGAATCGTAATGAAATCATTATATTCACGATAGAACAACACATTTACATACAATAAGACGGATCCAAAAATATACGTAGCTAGCAAGCCTTTCCGTCCAGCCAATAAAATGCCCAATCCAAACAGCAGGAAGATACTGCTTAACGGGTTGAAAGCCAGAATGGCAGCTTCATTGGCATTTTCTACGTCAAGTGTAAAAATGCTTCCTTGTATGAAGTACATCTTCAACCAGAATATAACAATCACCGCAGCATAAATGAGCCATTTGTTCAAGGGGTTATTGTTCTTTTTACTTTTAGTTTTTGTAAACATTGTAAAACCTCCGTTAATTTTGCACTCACTTATTTTACCTTATATCCCCTTAAATTTGAACTCAAAACTTAAGTATTTTATCAAAATGAAATATTTGTAATCAAATGTTCGATTTTTTGTCACTTAACATTAGTTATTTTTACCTACGCCCAGTAAAATGGACCTGTTCAGAATTTTCAGCACTGCAGTGCCTTCTATTTGACCAATTTGATAAAGGAATATACTTTTAGAAATGAAAGATATAATTAAAAGGAGGAGACGTATGAGTAAAAATGCGCATTTTATCGACCATTTCTTGTCTCACCGTGAAGTTACGAAAGAATTGATTTCTAAAATTGATTCTGATCATTACAGCTACAAACCTACTCCCACTTCAATGGAAGCTGAAAAATTAGTCAATCATATACTTGAATCTATGTATTCTTTTGCTCGTTTTGCTAATAAGCAGCAGCCTGAGAAATTATTTGGTGAAGGAGATACATCGGACCTCGTAAAACGGGCTGATATATATACTGAAGAAACAGTCAAGTTGATCAGTTCACTATCAGACGAGGATTTTGAACAGATGATTGACGTAAGTCAGATTTTCGGTAAAGAGGTGTCTGCGGGACAGCTTCTTACGATTGCAGTTGAGCACGAGATTCATCATAAAGGAAACTTATTCGTCTATGTTCGTGAAATGGGGCATACAGAGCTGCCTCTCTATATCAAAAGCTAACCTTCAAAATACACTGCTGACTTAGTCGGCAGTGTATTTATTTTTACGTTGTTCGTAATATAGAATTACTACCTTACTCCTGATATAATGAAAACTGAATTATAATAGAACACACCTTCAATTTGAGGTGAATTTTAATAAAGGAGTGATGAATTTCGTGAAATACTTATTCACTTTGATCCTTTTTATACTCATGAGTGCTTGTTCTCTCTCTCAGGAAAATCCTTCCGATGAAAAAGAAGTCTCCTATTCCCCGCAATCGAATGTATATCTCCATGAAAAAGGTGACATGCTTTCCACTATAAGTTTTTCTGCAATAGGAGATATTTTAATTCATGATCGCGTATATGAAGACGCGCAGACGAACGATGGCTATGATTTCATGCCGATGTTAAACAGTGTAAAACCATATTTATCAGATACTACTCTGTCTATAGCTAACCAGGAGACCATGATCGGTGGTGAGGAAATAGGTTTGTCAAGTTACCCTTCGTTCAACTCTCCGACAGAAATAGGTGATGCTTTAAAAGAATTAGGAATAGACGTGGTTACTCTTGCAAATAACCATACTTTAGACCGTGGAGAAAAAGCTGTTCTCAATGCTATAGAACATTGGAATAAAATTGATATGGTCTACACAGGAGCGTATGAAAGCAAAGAAGACCAACAACAATTGCGAACCATAGAAACCGACCAGGGGATTGACGTCTCTTTTTTAAGCTATACATATGGTACGAATGGCATCCCTGTTCCTGAAGGGAAATCGCATCTTGTAAATTTAATCGATATAAACCAGATGAAAAGTGATATTGAACAAGCTCATTCTCAAAGCGAAGCCATAATCATGAACCTTCACGCCGGGGATGAGTACGAGCCTCTTCCAAACGAAGAACAAAAAGATTTAATGCAATTCGCTGCAGATGCGGGCGTGGACGTAGTAATCGGCCATCATCCTCATGTCTTGCAGCCTATTGAATGGGTGGAAGGAAAAGATGGACACAGAATGCTTGCAGTTTATTCTTTGGGGAATTTTCTCTCAGGCCAGGAGGCTTTCGAAAAGCGTGTGGGCGGCATTATAAAATTTGATATGTCCAAAACCGAGGGAGAAGTTATAGTTGATTCCCCACGTTTCATGCTCACCTATGTCAGTTCAGAAGGACCACACGCTTACGAAGTCTTACCGATGCATGAACTGAATGAGAGTATATTACCTGATTACAAAGAAATCATAAAAGAGTATGAGCAACACCTCTCTCAATGGATGCCGGAGCTTGAGTTTATTTCAGAATAGCAGACCTTTTCTAAAAAATTTCTATATCATACTTTGGCAGGAGTATAAAATATTTGATTTCAAGATAACTGAGGATCGATGCCGTATGAAGAGTCAGGAGTGGTTGGGAAGCTACTCGCTTTCCTGAGGGGGAACTGGCGAGCTTCATAGGGCAAACTCCTGTTGGATCTCGCCTACCTCCTCCTCCCACCTCATACCCTCGTATAAATGCAGCACGTAAATTATTTCATAAAACTCGTAGGTTGCTATCCAGCTCCAGCGCTTAGCGTCTACTGAGACTTCCTTCAATTCTGTAAGATAAGTCAACATCGAATTACTCCGTTCTTCGTGTTTCATTTATCTCTGCCAGCTCAGTCCAGTTCATACGCCGCTGATAAAAGCGCTTCCGCTTTTAAAAAAGGAGTCTCCCATCATCCCAACCACCCCATTCGATAGAGATGAGAAACGAACCCTTTTATCTAGAAAGAGTGCTTTTCCATGCCTGCTCGGTGAGAAGATAGCTCTTTACGTGAAGGTTTTAACATAGGACACTTATTATGTAAATCAGCAAATATTTTCTTTTTCTTGAAGTGGTTTCGAGATACTTATTTGGCAGAGGGGCGCAAGGAAACGGTGAGACTCCTGTGGGATGAGCGGGACAGGTGAGACCTCGGAGAGTGAAGCTCCAGGAGGCTCAGCGCCCACCCCACGGAAAGCGAACTGTTTCCTGTAGTCCCTAAGCTCCCACTTTGTCTCGAAACTGAGTGTTCAAAAATAGGGTGTTTATATCAATAAGTAACGGGGAAATTCAAATGAGCCTACGCTATAAGAAGTGGGTTAAGTATAGTGGTGATTATTAGGTGCTATATACGATTTCTTTTTGTAAGTAAGTAATCTTAATTCATTTAATAACCTGTACAAATGTGGTATATTAAATGCAGGAGTGATTACTATGGATAAAACTGTATGTCCTCGCTTTGAAAAGGCAATAGGAATCCTAAGTCAACGTTGGACAGGTCTTATTATTCATAAACTGTTAGAAGGCAGCCAGCGTTTTAGAAGTATAGAATCATCTATAGGGATCAGTGGTAAAGTGTTGTCTGACCGTTTGAAAGAAATGGAAAAAGAAGGCTTAGTTAAACGCGAAGTCTTTCCTGAAACACCCGTCCGTATTGAGTATTCTTTAACCGAAAAAGGCGAGTCATTAAAAGCAGTTATGAGCAGTGTTGAGAAATGGTCTCATGATTGGGTGTCTTTAGAAGAAGATTCTAAAGTTCAATAGATCTATAAAAAGGCCCTTCTCGGGGCCTTTTTTGATATTTCCCGGGAAATACCGACATGGTATCATTAAAAAAATATTGGATTCAGCTCATAAATTCCTAATAATAGTTACATAATAGTAGATAACTAATTACTTTATGAAAAGGAAGCGAGTTTAATGAAACCCTATTTGTGTCCAAACTGTAAAACCAATCGATCGAGGTTCAATATGATTAAACAAGTGTCGAGGTCAATCAAAGTAGATCCGCGTTCAGGTGAAATGATTTCAGAATGCAGCTCTGATCAGCTTGCTGTTTATCACGTCGACTACAAGGGGCCTGAATATAAAGTACAATGTGGTGCTTGTGGATTGATTGAGGATGAAATCTCTTTTCAGCGCTTCGCTGAACACAACCCCTTAAGCTAGTCCGCATTTTTCTAAAACTAATCCCGTAATTTTGAACCCCCTGACCACAGCGGTCAGGGGGTTCACTTATTTATTCATACTAGAAAAGAAGTCTCCAAGAGGGTCGTCGTCTTCCTCTTGTTGTTGATCTTCTTCCGGAAAACTTCTCAAGTCATCTTGAAGACTGTCTAAATTCAAATCATCCAAATCGTTATCACTGCTGCTTACAACAGTACTCTGAGCAGCTTCCCTGCTCTCGTTTTCGTAAGAAGAATCTGCTTCCTCACTCGCTGCAGCTTCCTCCTGGAGATAGAGAGCCTCATCAATATTTACAGAATTACTGTTAAGTGATGCCAGTAAGGTCATCGCTCTAGTCGGGTCACTCATAAGCTGATAAATGATGCTTCCCATTAACGCTTCTGAGTGTTCATGCTTCATCCAACTCCGTTGTTCTTTTGTAAGTTGGCGGGGCAGAGGTATCGTAACCGTCTCCTTGTCTTTTGATAAGGAATTACTGACACCATCCATGACAAATTGAGCTATTCTGCTTGAGAAATTCCTTCGTTCCTTCTCTTTAAGTGCCGTTAATTGCTTTAATAAGTGATCTGGCGTATCAGAAGGGACACGAAATGTAATGGACTGCCCCCTCTCCACACCTTTCTTAGAATTGCTCATTTAATCACCTTATTTAGATTGAGCTTTTTCTTTTTCTTTCTTTTCTTCTCTTCTTTTGTTCGAATGTGATTTTCTCTCAAAATCTGAGATCAACTTGTAATAAGCATTGGCCATCATCCAAATACTTTCATTTTCATCTTCAAAGAAGTCTATGTTAAAGCCATCAAGCTTATTGTTCAATGTTTTAATATATTCTTTTAATACAGCGGAACCTCCGCCCACGAAATAGCAGATTTCTGCCTGAGAGTTCTTCTGCCATACATTTCTTAGGAAACGATACTCTTTTTTAGCTAGCTCAAGAAGGATTCGGTCCGTAATATCATGAACGCTCGTTCTGCTCCCTTTAACCATGATGTGGTGTCTGTCATTTTTCCTTGTAATGATATCTACTACATCACGGCGGCTATCCAATTGCACGCCATGTTTTGTAAGAATTTCATCGCGGATTTGTTCCAGTGATTCTGCAACTCCAAGGTTGAAACCTTGTGCTTTATCATCATCGACATTACGATTTCGGATTACTGCGATATCAGTTGAGAGACCGCCAATGTCCTGAATAAGGATTTGCTTATCAATAAGATCTTTATTAATCACATTCAGGTTGTTATCCATTACTAAGTTTACGTAAGCTGCGAAGCCCTCTGGGTAAACTTTTACTTCATCGAATTTAATATTTACTTTTTTACCTTGATACTGCGGAGTTACAAGGAATTCAACCTGGTGAACAGAACCTAGTAGTTGAGAACGGTAACCTACATCTTTACCTTCTTTCACTTCGCGAAGAGGCAGTCCTGTACCTAAAGTGTAATTAGCTTCAATTACATTGTTTCTTTCAACAGTTGAATCATTCCCTTGTACAGCATCCATTGCAAGAGAAGCAAACAGCATGACTAATGTTTGGTCTTCCTCCGATTTACTGCTTCCAGGATCCAGCTCCGTAGAATTATCGCTTTTAGTTGCTAAATTCCCTACACGATAAATAGCGTTATTCTCTTGAAGCGCTGGTGAGTGAAGACGAATATGCAAGTTATCTAAAGGATCTTTTTCATCCAGATCTTCTATTCCGATAACGGGACGATCCTCGACGTCCCTCGCCATTACGTTAGGTATATAAAGTTCAGATTCTAATTTTCCGAAGTTGGCTTTCACTGCATCGTTCCCTACATCTACAGCAGCAATTCTTGATTTTGTCATTTAATTAAATTCTCCTTTTAGAAAGAAATTTGCTAGATTACTAGCTTCCATATTAAACATATTAGATATGGTGAAAATAGTCAATGTGACTATTTTCGTATTCATTTACGTACACAATCCATTCTTTTTTGTTTACATGTGTCCATAATTGTATACTTGTTTTCTTTTATGTTTGCATGGCTCTAAATCAACATGTGTACAATTACGCACGCAAGTAAACATTTATGGATGCAAGTGTACGTAAATGTTTACAAAATAAATACTTTTTGTGTACTTGCAAACATTTTTGTATGCACATTGATAAAAGAGAAATTAATAAACAAACCGAGTATAAAATCAGTAGAAAGAATAAATTTAGATTAAATAGAGCTAATATAAAGAGAAGAATATAGGTTGCGAGGGACGTAGGATTAAAACAGTAGAAAAAGAGGGAGAGAGGCTCTAAAGAGGGTTAAATGAGGTTACAATGTAAAAAAGACCGTAAAATTACGGTCTTTTTTACATTTTTTTCAATTAATTCGATTGGTAAATGGTTTAAGACTACAACAATGGTCTTCACGATCATATGGATTATAAAAGCCTTATGAATAACACCTTTAAATAATTACCCTCTTCATATTCTGGGAGTGTTTTGTAATCTTGAGGCAGAGAGTACTCCCACTCAATTCTAAACTTTACATTCATATCCTTAAATGCAGTGTCCACGAATGATTTGAACTTTTTCATATTAAAAGTACTGCAATTTGTTGAAGCGACAATCGTTCCTCTTTTTTCCGTTATAGCAATCGTTTCTTTCAACAAATTAGTATAATCTTTTTCAGCTTTAAATAATGTTTTCTTTGACCTTGCAAAACTAGGAGGATCTAGAACGATAAGATCAAACAGCTTATTTTTGCGTTTGGCGTATTTGAAGTATTGAAAAACATCCTCCACTACAATGTCATGCGCCTCAAAATCAATCCCATTCAGACTAAAGTTTTCAATTGTTTTAGCATAACTCCGGTTCGCAAGGTCAACGCTTGTGGTGTGGCTGGCTCCACCTAAAGCAGCAAACACCGAGAAGGCGCCGGTATAGGAAAACATATTCAGAACACTCTGTCCCTCAGCGTATTCGTCACGAATTTTCTTTCGCACTTCTCGTTGATCAAGAAAAACACCGACCATCGCGCCTTCATTTAAGTAAACAGCAAAGTTTACACCATTCTCCTTCACAATAATCGGGAAGTCACCGCGTTCTCCTGCTACAAATTCATCTTCTTCTATATACTGTCCTTGCTTACCAAATCTTTTCTTCTCATAAATAGCTGTATATTCTACTAATTTTTGCAAAGACTCAAGGATTAACGACCTGAAAGTATAAATTCCCTCACTGTAAAAATTGATTAGGTAATACCCTGCAAAATAATCGATCGTAAAACCACCGATACCATCGCCTTCTCCATTGAACACTCTAAAAGCCGTAGTATCTGTATCTTTATAGAAGCCTTTGCGTCCATGTATTGCCTTTTTTAACCGCTTCTCAAAAAAGGATTGATCTATCTCGTCCTCTTGTCGATGGCTCAACACCCACCCAATTCCTTTATTTTGAGAACCGTAGTAGCCCTTTCCTATAAAATCTCCATTGTTATCGACGAGGTTCATAATCATTCCTTCATCCTTCAGCATATGGGTAGACTCTACAAAAGACTTTTGAACTAATGGATATCCACTCTTGAATTTCTTTATAACCTTGTTTCTTAAAGTCACTGTTACTTCATTTTTCATTTGAATCCCCTGTCTTTATCTTTTGTTATCATAGTAAGGTTATATATCCCGATACGCAAGGTCCCACTCTTTTAAATGAATGCTTTTTTAAGTCTCCCCTTTTATCGTTTCGTAAAAGTTTACTTCTCCTAAGACATAGCCTTAAGACGTATTCAATTCTGTGATTGAAGCTGGAGGGACGGCGAAGTTACTCGCCTTCCATAGACATAGGATGAACTTCCTGGAGGGACCTCACCAGTACTGTCACCCTTTAGGAGTTTTACAATTTCCTTGATCTTCTTGCGTTTGTAAGTCCTCAATAAACAGGAAACAAGCAGATTCCTTTGTGTCCCGAAATAAAATTGTTACGATAGATTTGAATTAAATGTTTAATAAAGGAAGATGTTCATATGTCAGACAAACAACTAAAAGATATAGATTATTCCGTATTAGATTTAGCTCCTGTAATAGAAGGCGGGAGCCCGGCAGAATCTTTTGCAAACAGTGTCGATTTAGCACAAAATGTCGAGAAGATGGGGTTCACCAGGTATTGGATGGCCGAACACCATAATATGCCGTTTATTGCCAGCTCTGCCACCTCTGTAGCGATCAGCCATATTGCACACCACACCTCAACTATCCGCGTAGGGGCAGGGGGGATTATGCTGCCGAACCATGCGCCTTTAGTGATTGCTGAGCAATTTGGTACTTTGGAAACATTATTTCCCGGCCGTATTGATTTAGGACTAGGCCGTGCACCAGGTACTGACCAGACCACAGCCTATGCTCTTCGTCGCAACAAGGACGGAGACGCTAATAACTTCCCAGCTCAATTGGATGAACTGAGAGGCTACTTCGACCCTACTCTCTCTACCGGAATCCGTAGTGTGCGTGCTGTTCCTGGTGAAGGGCTGAATGTTCCCATTTGGCTGTTAGGATCAAGTGGCTTCAGCGCTCAATTGGCTGGCCAGTTAGGATTGCCTTTCTCATTTGCAAGTCACTTTTCACCTAATAATACAATGGGTGCACTAGACTTATACCGCCGCAACTTTACAGCATCTTCTACTTTGAGTGAACCTCATGCCATGCTGGGCGTTAATGTAATTGCAGCCGATACTGACGAAGAAGCACAGCGTCTCGCTACTTCTTTATATCAACAGTTCCTTAACCTTGTACGCAATACAAACATGCTTCTGCAGCCTCCTGTAGAGAACATGGATGAAATTTGGATGGAGCACGAAAAGCATGCTCTTCAGCAACAGCTGGGATCCTCTATCATTGGCGGACCCGATAAAGTCAAAAAAGAACTAGAAACATTTGTTAGCGACACACAAGCAGATGAGATAATGGTTATCTCTCAAATTTATGATCATAGTGCTAGAGTACGTTCGTACGAAATAGTAGCCGATATCATGAATTCATAAAAATAAACCCAGCGATTGCCGCTGGGTTTATTTACAATTCAGAGACTCATTACAATATTTTAATAGCAGTGAACTTACTATACTGGAGGCGATCATAATGGAAGAACCGGTTGGTCCATGCGTATCTTGCGGAAAAACCGTCTATTGTAAGGATGGATTTTTAGACGGTGTCATTACTCATGACCGCTCTCTCTTATGCACGATATGTGCATACAAAGAAGAGAAAGAATCTTGATTATGAATTTTGTAAGAACTCACACACCGTTTCTATACCTTTAGTGAAGTTTTCGATATGAAAATGCTCATTTGGGGCATGCAGGTTCTCCGAATTCAAGCCAAATCCCATCAATACTACAGGCGCACCCAGTACGCGTGCAAAAACTTCAACAATTGGAATTGATCCCCCTTCTTTAGGGAATAGCGGACGAACCCCGTATACTTTCTCATAAGCATCAGCTGCTTTTTGCAAATCAGGATGGGTGGAATCAATGGAAACCGGACTTGCCTGGACAAGCTGGTTTAGGCTCACCCGGCTCCCAGCTGGGGTGTTCACTTCGATGTGCTTTTCAATTAAACGGTATATCTCCTGAGGGTCCTGATCACCTACCAGGCGGCAGCTAATCTTAGCTTCTGATTTACTAGGTACAATCGTTTTCAACCCTTCTCCCTGGAAGCCTCCTCCTATACCGTTGATTTCTAAAGTCGGCCGAATACCTGTACGTTCTTGAAAACTGAATCCTTCTTCCCCGTATAAAGCATCTAAGCCAAGCTCTCTCTTTGTTTTATCTTCATCAAAGGGAACATTCCCTACCTCTTCCCTAAGCTCATCAGTAAGCTCTGGGACGCCTTTATAGAAGTTTTCAACAGCTACTTCTCCTTTTTCATTGTGAAAGGAGTTCAATAAACGGACGAGAGAATGTACTGCATTCGGTACTCCCCCGCCATATGATCCAGAATGAAGGTCTGTGTTTGCAGTTTCCAGGTGTAATTCAAGAGCAAGAGCCCCTCGTAAAGAAGTACAAATGGCCGGCAGACCTTTTTCAATAAACGAAGTGTCAGAAATGAGGACAGTATCCGCCGCTAATTTTTCAGTTTGTTCATGAATGAACCGAGCAAGGTTCGGACTAGCGATCTCTTCTTCTCCCTCTACGCAGAATTTGATGTTCACAGGCAGATTACCGTGCTTCTTCATTAAAAGCTCTACAGCTTTTACATGAATAAATAATTGTCCTTTATCATCTGTGGCTCCTCGAGCAAAGATTTTCTCGTCTCGAATTACAGGGTCGAATGGAGAGGTGTCCCATAACTCCAGTGGATCAGCTGGCTGTACGTCATAATGTCCATAGACGAGAACCGTCGGCTTACCTTCTGCATGCAGCCAGTCAGCATACACAATGGGGTGACCATCCGTTTCGATTACTTCTGCGTTCTCCAATCCTGCTTTTATAAGTGATGCTTTTAACCACTCTGCTCCTCTATTCACTTCGTTCTTATATTCCGATAAAGCAGAAATACTAGGAATACGCAGAAACTCCATCAACTCTTCCAAAAATTCATTTTTATGTAGAGTAATTTCTTGTTTCATTAATAAACCCTCCTTACGTGCGGTTGTTTCTATTGTATCAGAGTTTTTAGGAGGCTCTTTAATCGACAAAAAAACTCTTTGAGCAAAGCCCAAAGAGTTACTTAACCTATTCTATATACAATCAGTTTTGCTGATTTACTTCTAGTACAGGTGTAACTTGGTGTGATGGCTGCGCCACTGTCTTTCGATTTTTACGAAATGACTGGATTTTATCTGTGGCTGCTAAAACTAAAAAAGTAAGAAGAATAGTTAAAGACAACACATAAAGAGATGTCAGCATAAGCCAAAGTCCCCTTTCTCGATCAAATTGTGCAATATTTCATTAAATCCTCTTATATAATACCAAATTTTCTACTAATGTAAATATATTTTTTATATTCTCTTATTTCCTATGGAATTCTCATATATACCTTACCTTTCAGCAAAATTAAAAAACTCACCAGCACCGGCTGATGAGTTTCCAAACTAATTAGATGTTTCTATATTTTGACGCTTGTTCTTTCTTGCTTTTCTTTCTGGTGCAGTTTCCTGCCGTGCAGCTTTAAAGAAAGAAGCCCCCATCAAGAGAACTACTACGGAAAAAGGTAATGCTGCAATGATCAATACATTTTGCAGGGCAGCAGTACCCCCGAAATAAACAACACTTGCAGCCATAGACGATAGTACGATTCCCCAGATGATTTTCACAGAATTGCGAGGCTCAATTGATCCATCTGTACTCAACATCCCTAACACAAATGTTGCGGAGTCTGCCGAAGTAATGAAAAATATGGCCACTACGAAAATTGTAATGATAGACATCAAGAAACCGAGTGAATAATGTTCAAGCATACCAAATGTTGCCGTTTCCATAGGAAATTCCGAAATGGCTGCAATTCCATTCTGTTCCAGATCCAAAGCAGACACGCCAAACACGGCAAAGAAGATAAAGCATACTATGGAAGGTACTAGCAGTACACCCAGCATGAATTCTTTAATCGTACGGCCTTTCGATATGCGAGCGATGAATATTCCGACAAATGGAGACCAGGAAATCCACCAAGCCCAGTAAAAAATCGTCCAGTTGTTAATCCAGGTGCGGTTCTCATCGTCTAGCGGTTCCAACTGGAAGCTCATATTGAAGAAGTCTGTCATATATCCGCCTAATGTTGTCGTAAACATGTTCAGGATGAGCATCGTAGGACCCACGATGAAGAGCATCAACATCAGCACGAAGGCCAGCCCCATATTTATATTACTTAAATACTTAATTCCTTTGCTGATACCAGTCCATGCAGAAAAAATAAATAGAACGGTAGCGGTGACTAATACAACCATCTGTAAGCTGAACGTATTGGGCCAATCAAATAAGAACACTAACCCTTCTTTAATTTGTGCAGACCCAAATCCTAAAGTAGACGCCACTCCTACTACAGTAGCAATGACAGCAAGAGAGTCAATTAACTTACCAGGTACCCCGTTCATACTTTTCTCGCCAAAAATAGGTATGAGCGTTGCGCTGATCAAACCTTTCGATCCCTTATGAAATTTAAAATAAGCTAAAGCTAAAGCGACTACTCCGTATACAGCCCAGGCATGAACACCCCAGTGGAAGAAAGAATATTGGAGAGCTTCCTTTATAGCAGTGTCTGACCCGGCTTCTGCTCCCGGAGTTGATAAAAAAGCGTGAGAAGCTGGTTCAGCTGTCGTCCAAAAAACAAGTCCCATCCCCATCCCTGCACTGAAAAGCATAGCGAACCAGGTCGGGAGACTGAATTCAGGGACATCATCAGCTTTCCCTAATTTAATTTTGCCTAATTTTGAAAAAATCAAATATGTACAAAATGCAAGCATAACCACTACAATCAATAAATAATACCACCCAAATTTATCAGAGAAAAAAGATGTGGTCTCTGCTGTTAAAGTCTGTAATTGCGAGGGCGCTGTACCTCCCCACACTACAACTAGTCCGCATACAATAAGTGATAGCCAAAATACCGCAGTTACGTTTTTCATTACTTCACCTCAACAAAAAATTTCCAATTCATTTTCACTTTCCCCAAATAACAATTTATAAACAAATTCGACAAAATTCTATTGTGAGAAATTAAAAAAACTCATCCTTCTTCAGGATGAGTTTCATAATATGAATTTTATTATAGCAGTGAAATAATAAAGCTGATAACTACGATAGCTCCAATAATCATAAGGATTGTTCTTAACATGAATGGACACCTCTCTTCACTTTGTTACTAATTACATACCTTATTTATCAGCTGTCGAAACAGGAAATATACTCAAAACTTCACTTTTCTAATATATTATTTAAAATCATTAAAAAGAACTAGACCTATAGGAGGTCTAGTTCTCATCTTATGGAAGTACAGTGGACCCCATTAAGTAACGGTCACATTCGCGAGCAGCTTCTCGTCCTTCATTAATTGCCCAGACGATCAAACTTTGTCCTCTTCGCATATCTCCTGCTGCAAATACACCATCAATATTGGTATCATACTTCCCATATTCAGCTTTTACATTGGATCGTTCTGTTGTTTCCACACCAAGCTTTTGAATTAAATCCTGGTCTGGACCGCTAAAACCGATGGCCAGCAATACGAGATCCGCCTTCCATACTTTCTCTGTTCCAGGAATCTCACGGCGTGACCGGTTTCCTTTTTCATCGAAAACTAATTCCACATTTACTGTATGCACCTCTTTGACACGTCCGTTCTCATCGCCGACGAAACGCTTTGTCATGACAGCATAAGCACGAGGGTCTCTACCAAGTTTGGCATCAGCTTCGTTATGGCCATACTCGACACGGTGAACGATAGGGTATTGCGGCCAAGGGTTCGTCAAATCATCACGTTCCTCGGCTTTCTTATCGTAAATATCGAACTGCGTAAGGCTCTTGCAATCATGTCTGACAGACGTAGCCAGACAATCAGTGCCTGTATCTCCACCACCGATTACGATGACATCTTTGTCTTTTGCAGAAATGTAGTTTCCGTCTTCATGGTTAGAGTCCAGTAAGCTTCTCGTATTCGAGTGAAGAAAGTCCATAGCATAGTGTATTCCTTTAAGACTTCTTCCTTCAGCTTCGATATTACGATGGACGGTTGCACCACCACATAGAATCACGGAGTCGAATTCTTCACGAAGTCTTGAAACTGGGTAATGACGGCCGACTTCAATGTTCGTGAAAAACTGAATTCCCTCTTGTTTCAAAATATCCACTCGACGCTGGACGACGGAGTACGGAAGTTTCATTTCCGGGATGCCGTAAGTAAGCAGTCCGCCGATTCGGTCGTTTCGCTCATACACTGTCACCCAGTGTCCAGCTTTGTTCAATTGGGCAGCTGTAGCAAGACCAGCTGGCCCAGATCCTACAACAGCCACTTTTTTACCTGTACGGGATTTAGGAGGCTCAGGCTTGACCCACCCATTCTCAAATCCTTTTTCAATAATGGAACGTTCTACCGTCCGAATCGCTACCGGAGGTTCATTGATCCCGAGAACACAAGCCCCTTCACATGGTGCTGGACATGCGAACCCTGTAAATTCAGGGAAATTGTTCATTTCATGTTCTTTTTTCAGTGCTTCTTTCCACTGACCTCGATAAACTAGATCATTCCACTCAGGAATTAAGTGATAGACCGGACACCCTGTGGTCGACCTATTCACTTCCATCCCCGTTTGGCAAGTTGGAACGCCACAGTCCATGCAGCGCGCCCCTTGCATCTGTACTTCCTCCTCAGATAGGGGGAGAGTATAATCATTCCAATCTTTTGTACGTTCGGCAGGATCACGTTCTTTTAGTGTTTGCCTGTTGTACTCCATAAAACCAGTCGGCTTTCCCATCAGATCCCCTCCTGTTGTAATTGATTAGGCTTTCACTGGTTCTTTCGTACTTTCATCAAACGCCGCCATTTCAGCGTCAAATTTATCTAATCCGCTCTCTTTAAGGACTTTGATTCTTTGCTGCATATCATAATAAGCTTCAGGAATGACACGCTTGAACATTGGCACGCTATTCTCCCAATCATCGAGAATACGCTTGCCTTTCGGGCTGTTCGTATAGTCGACATGTTGTTGAATCATTTGATAGAGCTCTGTTATTTCCTGATCATCTTCTAATGGATCTACAAGGACAAGCTCCTTGTTACATTTGCGGTCAAATTCATCGGCTTCATCCAGAACGTAAGCGACTCCGCCTGACATTCCTGCAGCAAAGTTACGGCCTGTAGCTCCTAACACCACAACTTTACCGCCAGTCATATATTCACACCCGTGGTCTCCTACTCCTTCGACAACTACTTCAGCTCCACTATTTCTTACGCAGAAACGTTCTCCTGCAAGGCCATTTACGAACGCTTTACCATCGGAAGCTCCGTAAAAGGAAACGTTACCTACAATCGTGTTGTCTTCCGGAATAAAGGTCGATTTCTTAGATGGATGAACTATAATTTTCCCTCCAGACAATCCTTTTCCTACATAGTCATTGGCATCTCCAATTAATCGGAGAGTCATTCCTTTAGGAATAAAAGCGCCGAAGCTCTGGCCAGCTGAGCCTTTGAACGTAAGACTGACCGTATCTTCATCCAATCCTTTTTCACCGTATCGGCGAGTGATTTCACTGCCCAAAATTGTACCTGTGACACGGTGGATGTTTCTAATTGAGCCTGTGGCTGTAACTTTCTCGCCTTTTTCCAGGGCATCTTTACAAAGAGGAATAAGCTCTTCTTTGTCGATTGTTTTATCTAACCCATGATTTTGTTCTTTCGTTGCGTAACGGCCGACATCTTCCGCCACTTCTGGTTTGTAAAGCAGGGCAGATAAATCTACACCTTTGGCTTTCCAGTGATCAACATTTTCATTGGCTTCAAGAATATCTGTACGGCCGATCATTTCATTTATCGTACGGAAACCTAACTCAGCCATAAGTTCACGCGCCTCTTGTGCAACAAACCTCATAAAATTGGCTACATGCTCAGGGTCTCCGGCATATTTTTTCCTAAGTTCAGGATCTTGAGTGGCTATTCCTACAGGACAAGTATTTAAATGGCACACTCGCATCATAACGCAGCCTAGTACGACTAATGGTGCGGTTGAGAATCCATATTCTTCAGCACCAAGCAATGTAGCTACGACTACATCGCGACCTGTCATCATTTTCCCATCTGTTTCAACGACGATACGATCACGAAGTCGATTCAAAAGCAGGGTTTGATGAGTTTCCGCTAAGCCTATTTCCCACGGAAGACCTGTATGTTTCAAACTTGTACGAGGTGCTGCACCTGTACCTCCATCATAGCCACTGATCAGAACAAGGTCAGCCCGTCCTTTTGCTACACCAGCGGCAATCGTACCTACACCGACAGCCGATACGAGCTTTACGCTCACTCGCGCTCTTGGGTTAGCATTTTTCAAGTTATGAATGAGCTCTGCCAAATCCTCGATCGAATAGATGTCATGGTGAGGAGGCGGGGAAATCAACTCTACACCGGTGGTCGATCCTCGAACTTCGGCAATCCAAGGATAAACTTTCTTCCCTGGGAGATGTCCGCCTTCCCCTGGCTTAGCTCCCTGCGCAATCTTGATTTGGATTTCATCGGCATTGACTAGATAATGGCTCGTTACTCCAAACCGGCCGGATGCCACCTGTTTTATAGAGCTGCGGCGGGAGTCTCCATTTTCGTCAGGAGTAAAACGGTCAGGGTCCTCTCCGCCTTCTCCTGTATTACTTCGCCCGCCTACACGGTTCATGGCTATAGCCAGTGCTTCATGAGACTCCTGACTGATAGAGCCGTAGGACATAGCCCCTGTCTTGAAACGTTGACAAATATCTTCGACAGATTCTACTTCATCCAGCGGGATCGAGTCACGCTTCTTAAAGGATATCAATCCACGCAATGACTGCAGGTTATTCGTTTCATCAGTCAGCAGTTTAGAATACTCCTGGAAGAGATCATAGTCATTTGTACGGCACGCATGCTGTAACGTATGAATCGTTTTCGGATTATACTGATGATCCTCGCCATTGGCACGATATTGGTAATCATCCCCTGGGTCCAGCGTTTTCACGCTCTTCCGTTCATCTCCATACGCGTTGTAGTGTCGCATGAGTACTTCTTTTTCAATGATATCAAGACCAATTCCACCTAACCGGGAAGCTGTACGAGTGAAATAGCGATCAATGACCTCAGGGTGGATACCGACCGCTTCAAAGATCTGCGCCCCTCGGTAACTCTGAATCGTAGAGATTCCCATTTTAGAAAGAACCTTGATAACTCCATCTGTTACAGCGTTAACAAATCGATTGACGGCTACATCAAGAGATTCAACTTCCAGATCACCTTTTTCAATCAAATCATTCAGTGACTCAAACGCTAAATACGGATTAATACCTTCAGCACCATATCCCAGCAGTGTAGCAAAATGGTGGACTTCGCGTGGTTCTGCTGATTCCAGAAGAATACTCACCTTCGTACGAGTTCCCTGACGGATTAAATGGTGGTGCAGCCCTGATACTGCTAACAAGGCAGGAATGGCAGCGTGGTCATGATCTACTCCACGATCAGAGAGAATGAGTAAAGTCGTTCCTTTCTCAACTTCTTCATCTGCTTTCTTGAACAATTCGTCGAGTGCCGCCTCCATTTTATTTGAGCCTTCTTCGGCCGCAAATAGAATCGATATCGTTTGAGACTGAAAACCCTCTACATTTTGCTGGCGCAGCGTTTCCAGTTGGTCATCTCTTAATACTGGGGTTTGCAAACGTATTTTGCGGCAGCTGGCGGGCTGAGGCTCCACAAGGTTCCCCTCCGAGCCAATCGTCGTTTCTACCATCGTGATGATCTTTTCACGGATAGCATCGATCGGCGGATTTGTAACCTGGGCGAAAAGCTGCTTGAAGTAGCTGTAAAGCAACTGCGGCTTTTTCGATAAAACGGCTAAAGGAGAGTCGTACCCCATAGAACCGACAGGATCCTTTCCGTCTGAAACAAGCGGCTTTAAAATTTTATTAAGTTCTTCTGTTGTATAACCGAATGCCAACTGTTGGTCGAGAAGGCTGTCTATTGTATGGGCTGGTTTTGATTTTGGTTTCGGTAAATCTTCTAAATCCATCTTATATTCTTTTAACCATTCACCATAAGGCTCCTGGTTGGCGATTTCTAGTTTAATCTCTTCATCAGGTATAATTTCACCTTTTTCCAGGTCGACTAACAGCATTTTACCTGGATGAAGTCGATCTTTATATAAAATGTCATCCGCAAAAATGTCCAGGGCCCCCACCTCAGAACCAAGGACGATCATGCCGTCTTTCGTCACATAATAACGTGCAGGACGCAGACCATTACGGTCCAGGCAAGCTCCAACCTGCTTACCATCTGTATAGGCAAGGGCAGCCGGGCCATCCCATGGCTCCATCAAACAGCTATGATACTCATAGAAGTCTCTTTTCTTAGGGTGAATGGAGTCATCGTTGGCCCATGGCTCCGGTACCATCATCATGGCTGAATGTGCAAGTGAACGTCCTGAAAGGTATAGGAATTCAAAAGCATTATCGAACATGGAAGAGTCACTGCCGTTCGAGTCGATAACAGGCAGAAGCTTTTGCAGGTCTTCATCACTGAAATGCTCTGATTCACACAACTCCTGCCTTGCTCTCATCCAGTTCACATTACCTCGTAGTGTATTGAACTCTCCGTTATGGATGGTAAAGCGGTTCGGGTGAGACCTTTTCCAGCTTGGAAAAGTGTTGGTACTAAAGCGAGAGTGGACGAGCGCTAACGCGGTCTTGAAATCCGGATGGTTCAAATCAATGTAAAAAGAGTCTAATTGTTCTGGAATGAGCATTCCTTTATATACAATCGTACTGGAGGAAAGACTGCTGAAATAAAAGTCGTCGTATCCTTCTACACCAGCGATTTCAATTTCGGCACGCTTACGAATAATATATAAACGTCGTTCAAGGTCCATCTTCGTTTTAACGCCTTCTGCTGGTGCTATAAACGCCTGACGGATGAAAGGTTTCGTTTTTTTCGCATCGTTTCCTACGAAAGAATCGTTAATAGGAACGGTACGCCAGCCTAAGAAATTCTGGCCTTCCTCCTTGACGATTTTTTCGAACAACTGTTTACAATGCATACGAGCTTCGTGATCTTCGGGCAGAAATACCATTCCGATGCCGTATTCGCCTTCTGGCGGAAGTTCGATATCTTCTTTCTCGCACTGTTTCTCAAAAAAGTAATGAGGAATCTGTGTTAAAATCCCTGCACCATCTCCTGTGCTGATATCAGCCGCCTGGCCGCCACGGTGTTCTAAATTACAAAGGATTGTAATAGCGTTCTCAACAATACTATGTGATTTTGTTCCATTAATATTTGCTAGCATTCCTATCCCACAAGCTTCATGCTCGTTGTCAGGGTGATACAACCCTTGAGGAATCGGATATCCGTTTTTTTGCATATTTGTTCCCCCTCATTTACTAATCATTGAAGTCTCTACGCAAAAGTGACAAAATTCTGTTTTTTTCAGTTTCATATAAGTATAGCATGAAGGAAGGTACATTTCACGCTCCAAACCCTCTAATAGAGCGTTTTTGAGCTAATAATCTGACAATTCTGACATTTATATATATTGTTTGAATCCCTGTAATGAATGGAGTTATCTAAATAGACACCAAAAATGAAAGCGCAACCAAATTAATTTCAAAAAAATTTCATTTGATAGATTTTCTCACAATCCAGTTCAATTTTTTTCCATTTTATACACTAAAATCATCGTTTTTGCATATAGTTACACAGTTATGCAAAAATTAGATCTAATAGGACGAGGTGAGCAAAATGAAGAAACTTAAAAGAATCAAAGATTACGGAGTAGATATTGGTCACCTTCGTGCAGGGAAAAATAACTTGATTACCGATGTCCCTGGGGTGACAGTTGGCCAAGTGACACTAAGCGATAAGCAGATGCAGACAGGTGTCACGGCCATCCTTCCGCATCAAGGTGACCTTTTTCATGAAAAAGTGATCAGCTCCACCTATGTTAACAATGGTTTCGGTAAGACAATGGGCTTGGTCCAAGTTGAAGAAATGGGAACCATAGAAACTCCCATTGTGCTGACCAATACATTAAATATAGGGACAGCAGCTGATGCCGTTATAGACTATATGTTATCCAGAACCCCTGAAATTGGACGAACAACGGGTACTATAAATCCGATTGTCGGTGAATGCAATGATATGTTTTTAAACGACATAAGAGAGCGTTACGTTACGAAGGAACATGTAACTGCTGCCATTAATCAAGCCTCTGACGTCTTTAAAGAAGGAACAGAAGGTGCTGGAACCGGTATGCTTTGCTACTCTCTAAAAGGGGGAGTTGGATCATCCTCCAGATTAATAGAATTGCGGGATGAGACGTACACGCTTGGCGTTTATGTGGTCACCAATTTCTCAGCATTACATGATTTAATGATTGGAGGACGCCCGATAGGAAAGGATTTACATAATAAGCTAAAGACTTCTGAAGATGAAAAAGATAAAGGTTCGGTTATGATCATTGCCGCCACCGACCTGCCTGTAACTGAAAGGCAGTTAAACAGGATATTGAAAAGAAGCGTTACAGGACTATCAAGAACGGGAAGCATCATTGCAAATGGAAGTGGTGAAATTGTTATAGGTTTCTCTACAGCTACTAAAATCCCTCATAATAAAACGGACGGATTACAAAACATTCTTTCCATTCATGAAGAAGACCTTGATATAGCGTTTCGCGCAATCGGAGAAGCTACAGAAGAAGCAGTTCTCAATTCGTTAATTACTGCCCGTCATGTAGTGGGCAGAAATGGGAATGAAAAACCTGCACTACGCGATTTATTGCATAAGTTCTCCATCGAATTAAATAAATAATTAAGACCGTTTAATCACAATCAGCCAGCCCTTCTAAAAAGGACTGGCTGATTTTTTTGTTTTATGAAGTTGATTCTCAATCGGCTTGTTTTTCAGAAGGCAGCAGCAAAGGCTGAGGCTTACATTTCTTCTTCGTCAATTCAGAAACGATAAAAATGAAGATGAATGCAGCGATACAAGCGACAGTTCTAAATGGAAATAGAACGATGCCATCAGCATCAATCATCGGATATGGTAAAAATGCAGGAAGGCCAAGTGCTGGTTCCCCTCCTCCCAACCGAAGGAATACGGCTACTGAGAATCCAGCAATCGATCCATAAAGGTTCGCATTTTTATAAAACAATGCCATTGTCAATTGAGGAAACAGGACAGTATACACTAAATCGGAAGCTAAATACCAAAGAGTATAAACACTTTGAACGTTTAAGGCGATGATCATTGCGCCTACTCCTACAATGATGATCATCCGTTTAATGATTTTTTTCAGCTTGTCCTGGCTGGCTTTCGGGTTGATTAATGGACGATAAATGTTCCAGGATGCCATCGATGATGCTGACAAAATAGAAGAGTCCATGGATGACATAACTGCTGCTGCAAGGGCTCCTAACCCGATAGCAGATATGATTTCAGGTGTTAAGTAACGCAATACATGCGGCAATACAACAGATGCGTTTTCAGGAGTCGGGAGACCCATCCCTGCCCAATCGATGTTATATCCTACGACTCCGATGATTACTGCTGGAATGGCAGCAAGGATACAAATAACGCCCGCCGTAATAGACAGCCACATCGCCGTTTTTTCATTTTTTGCTGAAAGAACACGCTGGAAATATACTTGCCACGCGATACCACCAAAAATAAGCAGCAAGGCGTAATCAATCCAATTCCAGTAATAATCTCCCCAGTCCGGATGATTCCATCCATCTAAAGGAGGAAACAAGTTAGAGTACGTCCCCATTTCCGAGGAGTAATTCCCCCAGGCCGATTCTAAACCACCTACATGACCTAAGGTAAAAGGAATCACCAATATTAAACCTACCAGTAAAACTGCCATTTGGAAAACATCTGTATAAGCGACGGCCCACATTCCGCCTGCTACGGTATAAGCGATGGCTATAACGCCTGATAAAATAATGGAAGTCGTAAAATCAATATTTAAAATCGTACCGAAAGTAGTGCCGAGCGCCGTAAGGATAGCAGCACTCCAGAACATTTCTCCTAGTAATGCCGGGATGTATAAAATCCCCGCCATCCGTTTACCGAACCTTTGGTGCAGAGGGTCAAGAATTGTCATAAATTCATAACGGCGCATTTTTCTTGCGTAGAAAATACCGCCAATAATTAAACTTAGTGCATAACCCCAGGGAGCTTGAGCCCAAACAAGGCCATCACTGTAAGTGAATTCTGCGGTTCCATTTATATAACCGCCGCCTACCCATGTAGCGGCCATCGTGAACATTGCGATTCCAAGGGGGATGCTGCGCTTGGCAACCATCATATCTGAGAGGGAATTAGATTTTTTTGAAGCAAAAATTGCACCAATGTAATAGACAAGTGCATAAAACACGATCATCGTAATGAATCCACCCCAATGGATGTCATCATTCGTAAGGAAAATATAAAACATAAATATAACGACTGAGATTCCTAGTATCAACGCTGCAGCATTCTTTCTTAAGAATGACTGATTTTCATTTGACTGTTCTGTCATCGGCTTCACTCCTAATTGTTTTTTGAATATTCTGCAAGTTATAAAAGGCGGACGTTTTCTTGAATTAACGTATCCGCTATTTTACAAAGACGCGTCTGCTTATTGGTCCTTATTTTCATCTACGGGAATGGCATCGAATAATTTGCCGCTTTCAATCGAAGCAACTAATTTTTGAAGCCAATAATAATAAGGCTTAGAATCCTCCATCTGCCTATAAGTCAACAGAGCTTCTTCGCGTAAATTTCCATCTACAGATTCATCTTCAATAAGTTGATCAAGCTCTTGCTGAGCCTTATGGATAGCGTCTAAATTAATCCTCACTTCTCGCAGCCACTTTTTCGTAAAAAAGTTTGTGAAGAATTGAAAGAAGTCTTTTTCCGCCACGAAAGTTTGTCTTCTCGTTCCTTTACGGAAAGTCTGCTTCACTATGTTATAGTCCTGAAGCTTCTTTACACCCGTACTCATGCTTGGCTTACTCATTCCCAGCTTTTCACGCATTTCGTCCAGGGTCATATCATTTCCGAAGTACATAGTTCCATACAAGTTGCCTGCACTCCTGGTGACGCCATACAAATCCATTGTTTCTGCAATTGAATCTATGACTAGCGCTTTTGCTTGTTCAAAAGAAGCACGCGCATTGTCTCCTTGTTGGTTCGACATTTACAACCTCCTCCAGACCAAACAAATAAACTTTATTAAATTTTTTCTTAACAAACTTATCTTAACGAATATTCTCATCTTGTCAAAACGTTAATCTTTTTATTCCTTGGTTCTAGTCTATCAGGCCATACGATCAGGACAATTTAAATTTTTTATTCGCTTTGACAAAAAAAATTAAAGCTGATATCGTAAACATTATTAAATATGTTAAATGATTACTTAATAAAATGAGTAATTAACAAGAAAAAAGTAACGTATACCTCGAAAAAAGCGCAAAACACTGTAGTATTCTATGTTGTTCAAGTTTGTTCGGCAGAATCACGATTATTTAAAGCAGAATAAAATGTTCGCGATGACACTCGTTAAACGTGTAAGCCGAATTAAGCATAGAAACGGTTTTGATGAAGAAACCAATAATTGCACGTTTCCTAACGATTGAGAAGTTGTCTTTCAAAGAGGAGGCTGTATCCCTTGCTAACGATACTATCTATGATCTGGCTGACGCTGTTTGGCCAACGGACATCCAAAAGTACGAATTCGCAGTTTTTAAATTACGATTAAGTTACCGTGCAGATCAACGATTTCCACCCACTCTATACTGAAGAAGTAAAGGGCAGATAAAAGCAGCCAGGAATCGGTCGTGAGTAAGGCCGTCCAAGTTTAGAAGAATATACATAAATGAAACGCTATGTAATAAATACCCTGAACCGATCCACTAGGTTTAAATAAATTCATTTGTGACAAAATCGGATGTTTTCTAATACAGGTATAACGACTCCAGTTGTCCATTTACTTCACTGCAAGAGGCTGGTGTAAAAGTTTTCATTTTATTAGAGTCGATCCTAACACACCAGTAGGTTCAGTAACGGAAGCTCTTTATAGAGATAAAATATAGTACTTCGATAAAACAGTGTTTGTAACATTCTTAGTGAAGTACTTTCAGCCAAAAGGGTCTCCTACAGTATGTTAATCATTCACCGTTTCTTTAGAGAATTGCTGAGTTTTATCACTCGCCACACCAATGCAAAGCTTTTGCTAGTTCTTCTATAGGCACCTGAAAAGTATCTATACATAATACTTTTCAGGTAATCATTAAAAGATGGTTTCGTTTAGTTCCTCACACCATGGAAATGGGGAGACTCCCGCGGGAATGGATAGACTGGCTAGACCCCGGAGAGCATTAGCTAGAGGATACTTGCCGCCTTATCAGCGGAAAGCGAGTCATTTCCCAGACCTCATTCTCCAAACAAACATAATGAAACCGATCTTCGAAATTAGGCAGCTTATATGTATATCAACACAGAAATTAAACATAGTTTAAAATAAAAAATCCGCCAATTCTTCCTCTAGAAGAATTGGCGGATTTTATTATTTTTCCTGTCGATATTTCCCGGGAAATTTCAGGCAGCCTGGACCCTTGATTTTTCAGGTGAAGAAATTGATAACACCCACAACCCACATAAAATAAGAGCCATCCCTATCCAGGACACTAAGGAGAAGACTTCTCCTACGACAAATACACCTAACAATGCAGCCGTCAAAGGTTCTGCAAGCGACAAAGTTACCGCTGTAGAACCAGGCATCTTTATTAATCCTTTAGAAAATAATACGTAAGCAACGCCTGTAGCCAATATTCCTAAATGGAGACTGACTAAAACACCATTTACGCTCGCCATCCATGATGAATCGAATACGAATAGGAACGGCGATAATATGATTGCGCTTAAGATGAAAACTACAGCTACCACTGTGATAGGCGAATGGTTTTTCACAAGCTTTTCACTAATCAACGTATACGCCGCAAATGATAACCCGGCTCCAAGCGCAAGTAAAATACCTAAAGGGTCCACGGTAATTTCTTCACTATTTAGAAAGAGCATGCCGCAGCCGATAATCGATAGACTTGTGGCCATCCACCACCTTCTTGATTTTCTGCGTTTCATAAACAACCAATCGATTAAACCAGCCATAACTGGGGCACTTCCTATTCCTACTACTGTGCCGACTGCTACTCCCGTTAAACTGACGGCTGAAAAGAAAAATGGCTGATAACAGGCCATACTTATCGCTGCGCCCAAGACATATTTCGTATGCAAACCCCTGAAACGCAACTTATTCATAGCAAGTGCTGCCACAAATAAAAAGATACCGCCAACAGCTAAACGGACCGCACCGACCGATATAGGATGGCTGGCTGGAATAAAGGTTTGAGCTGTTCCAGTAGTCCCCCACAATACGGCGGCGAACATGACCATGAAATATGGAGCTTTCATTAAGACCTGACACCGCCTATAGCACCATGTATTTTAAAATACGATAGTTTTATTTTCATGAACAATCAAGCGATCTTCTAAATGCCATTTCACACCACGAGCAAGAACGCTTCGTTCAATCGTGCGTCCCATCTTTTTCAAGTCATCAATGCTGTCACGATGATCAACACGCATAATATCCTGTTCAATAATCGGTCCTTCGTCGAGATCATTTGTAACGTAATGGGATGTTGCTCCAATCAGCTTCACACCGCGTTCGTAAGCCCGCTTATGAGGATTGGCTCCAATAAAGGCCGGTAAAAACGAATGGTGGATATTAATGATCTTAAACGGATGCGCAGCAACGAATTCCGGAGTCAATATTTGCATATAGCGCGCAAGTACAATCAGATCGATCTCATATTCCTTTAATAAAGCAAGTTGTTTCTCTTCCACCTGTTTGCGAATATCCTTATTCGATGGAATGTGGTAGAAGGGCAAATTGAATGATTCAACAAGTTCCCGGCAATCTTCGTGATTACTTACCACCAAGCCAATGTCCGTAATAAGGTCTCCGCTTTGCCATTCCAGTAAAAGTTCCCGCAGACAATGGAGTTCCTTTGAGCAGAAAATGGCTGTTTTCTTCACATCATAAGCACCTTTTAACGTCCATGTCATATCGAATTGTTCGGCAATCGAGTGAAAATCCTTACGCAGTTCCTCTTCCTTCTCCGGCAGGCGTGGTGAATCAAATTCGATGCGCATGAAAAACTTTCCGTCTTGAGGATCTGTCGTATATTGATTGGATTCAATGATATTGGCTTCATTTTTATGAAGGAACTGTGTGACTGAAGACACGATGCCCGGCTGGTCAGGACAATTTATGAGTAAACGTCCACTATTTTTATGTTTTTCCTTATAATTCTGCACTTGTTCTTGTATATATGATTTCATAACCTATAGTTCTCCTTTTGTTTTAATCTATCATTACTATTGCCGCTCAAGAGGGTTATTAATCTTATTGAACAGCTTTTCGTTTAGAAGAAGAGAGGATATTCAGTTCTTCTCTATATTTAGTTACAGTCCTGCGGGAAATCGTGATGGTATGCTCCCTATTTAAAACATCTGCTATCTTCTGGTCAGAGAGAGGCTTTTGCCGACTCTCATTTCTTACCAGTTCGCGTATGAGATCTTTCACGTATTTTGATGATACAGAACCGCCCTGATGCAGCTGTAATTTCGAAGTGAAAAACATCCTTAGCGGTACCGTTCCAAAAGGGGTCTGAATATATTTATGCGCGACTGTGCGGCTGACAGTAGATTCGTGTCTATCAATTTCTTCCGCTATATCTTTCAGCTGCAATGGTGCAAAAGCTCCCTTTCCTCCATCATTCAGAAAATCTGTTTGTCGATCGACAATCGATTGGGCCACTTTAAGCATTGTTGTATGTCGTTTTTCAATACTGCGAATCAGCCATGAAGCCTTATTATAGCAAGTTTTCACATACTCACCAGCGGTACCTTCGATATTTTTATAGTGGGTGTTCATGTAAATGCGCGGCTCACCATATTTATTCAGAGAAACCTCATACCTTCCCCCTACTTTCTCTACGTAAAAATCAGGTGCAATGTATTCTGCTTGTTTAGTAGAAGGCAGCATAGGACGTGGGCTCAAACTTTTTATTAGATTTGCGATGGTCATAACCTTCTGCCTTGTAATCGATAATTGCTCCGCTATATAGGCCCAGTTCTCATCGGCAAGTTCTGGTAAGTGATTCTTGATCACCAGACGGATAAGAGAAAAGTCAGCATAGTCCTTAACTTGAAAAAGTAAATACTCTCTAAAACCGTAACAGCCGAGCCCGCTTGGCTGAAGCTGCTTTAAAATGGACAACCCACTTTCCACATCCTTCTCTTCCACACCTATCTCTGTAGCCACTTCTGCCTGCGTGTAAGGTAAAAATCCATTGTCATCAAGGTTCAAAATTAGTTGGCTGACGACCTTCTTATCCATTCCACTCAATGTAAGCAAACGTTGTTCTTCAAGAAGTGCCTGCCGCCAATCTCCTTGTTTCTCTGCATAGTCTTCTACTGTAAGATCTGGAGACGAGAAATTTGTCGGAGGAGGCTCTTCAATTTCTATCAATGGATTCTCCATCGCTTGTTCCTTTATGAAATCAACTAATTCCACCTGCGTGTATTGTAAAAGAGAGATAGCTTGACGGAGCTCCTTCGTCATTTTCAAGCGGGGCGATTGATTTTGAGTTAATTCGAGCTTCACGTCCTACCTCCTCCCTATAAGAGTTATACCTATTTTCGTTGATATGAAGACATTTTTCAAGGTAATTCATAAACAATCATGAGACACTCACTCTCCTTTTTTTACAATAAACGACGTAAATGAATAGATATGATTACAACAACTCTATCGTCCTTGTTATAATGAATTGGTAGAGATTGTATCCACGGATTTAAGGAAGATTCGTGTGCTTGGTAAACGTAAACCAAGAGGAAGGTGGAGATCTAGTGAGTAAAAGTAAACCGAAAATTTTAGTATTAGGTGCAGGGTATGCAGGGATGATGACGGCGAAGAGACTCTCTCAGCAACTCAAGCCTGAGGAAGCAGAAATCGCTTTAGTCAACAAACACAATTATCACTACCTGACGACTTGGCTTCACGAAGTTGCAGCAGGAACGGAAGAACCTAACAAATCCAGGGTTATGATCAGCGACGTCCTAAATACGAAACGCGTCCAATTGCATTACGATACAGTTGTTGAAATCAAAAAGGATGAACAGCGTGTCGTTCTAGAAAACGGGGAGTTAAGCTATGACTATCTCGTCGTTGCTCTTGGATTTGAAACAGCAACTTTCGGTATACCCGGAATTAAAGAGCACGCTCTTAAGATTGAGAACATCAACAGCAGCCGCTATATCCGTGACCATATAGAGTACCAGTTTGCTCGTTACAGCAGCGGAGTTGATAGAAATGAAGATTCATTGAACATTTTAGTTGGCGGAGCCGGATTTACTGGTATCGAATTCGTCGGCGAATTAGCTAAGCGTGTACCGGAATTATGCAAGGAGTACAACATCGACCGTGAGAAAGTCCGCATCATCAATGTAGAGGCAGCTCCTACTGTACTCCCTGGCTTTTCGGAGGATCTTGTAGAGTATGCGAAAAAATCTCTTGAAGATCGAGGAGTAGAATTCAGAATCGGCACTAAAATTCAAGAATGCACAGAAAAAGGATTTATTGTAGGAGACGACCGTGAAGAAATCAATGCCGGAACTGTCGTTTGGACTGGTGGAGTACAGGCGAATTCCATCGTAGGCGAATCCGGGTTTGAAATTTTCAAAGGAAAAGTGAACGTCAATGAAGACTTACGTGCACCAGGCTATGAAAATATCTTTGTAATCGGCGACTGCTCATGGGTTATGGACAAAGAAAGCGATAAGCCTTTCGCAGTAAACGCTCAGAGCGCAATTCAAGAAGCAGACACTTGCGCTTCCAACCTTACAGCTCTGCTGCGTAAAGAGCCTTTACAAAGCTTCCAGTTTGATTATAAAGGTACGGTAGCCTCTCTTGGCGGAAGTGATGCGATGGGAACAGTGCTGGATGATAAGAAGCTTTATGGTATGAGCGCAAAAGCAATGAAGAATGTAATAGATGACCGTTATTTATTCTTAGTCGGCGGGCCTAAGCTTGTCCTTAAAAAAGGGAAAGTACGCTTCTTTTAATTTTTCTTAAGGGGGAACGATATCATGAAAAATTTCTTATGGTTACTGACAGCTCTCACTGTTGGAGCTACTGTTCTTTATACGGCAGTCAGCCGAGTGGCGGAAGCTAATAGAGATTTTAGATAAACGGAAGAAGCCAGCCCCTTAAAATAGGGAGCTGGCTTCTTTTTTGCTTTGTTGAATTTCAAGGTTGATATTGTATAAGCTCCCTTTTGTGGAAGGCTCAATTTCGAGACGCCGGGGCTGTTTCCGTTATGTTTGACAGTATGTAGAGCTCCGGGAAATCACTCGCTTTCCGTGGGAGCGCGGTGAGCCTCCTCGAGCTAACGCTCTCCGGGGTCTCCCCAAGCACTCTTTTCCCACAGGAGTCTCGTAATTTCCCGGAGCTCTTTGCGATCATGAGTAGAACGGAAACTCTTTTGACAGAACTTTAGCACCTAAGAACTTTGAGAACATTAATATGAATTTTTTACTCAGAATATGAATATCTGTAGTGACATACACCACCTCCATCCATGTAGTAAGTCTTACCTGAATGGAAGCCGTTTCTCTCCTTAATTAATAAATCAAAACGCTGGAATTGAGTGCCACGCATGTTCCAATTGTTTACGACACTACTTGTTCAAAAAATGAGAACATTAATGGCAGCATATTGATTGGCTGAACATAGGTCTTTTGTTAATAATATTGAGGTAGAATGCAATGTTTTGATTAGGGAGGAATCGGGAATTCGCGATTTTTTGATGGAAGGGTTCGTTTTTCACTTCTATCGAATGGTGTGGTTTGGAAGTTGCGAGACTCCCTTTGTAATAGCGGAAGCGCTTCGTTCAGCGGCGTATGTACTGGACTGAGCTGGAGGAGATACAGGAAAGCGAGTAGCTCCCCAACCACCCCTGACTGTCAACCTGGCAACGAACCCTGGTTACCAAGAAATCAAACCTTCCTCAATCCCTCCATATTGTTGAATAACTATCTTATGAAAATCAACAACGGCATTTAACATTTTAGAAAAGATCTGCCTTGCTCCGTTATTTCCGTACCACCTCTTCCCCGCTTCACCCTTACATACCCGCGCTCTTCGAGATCTTTTAATATCTTTCTGATTTGCTGAACAGAGAGCGGAAAATCAGACTTCTGACTTCGTTCACTTATTTTACTGCGGCTGGCACTAACATAGGACTCATTAAGCTCAAGGATGATAGCTAATACGTGAATGAATTTCTGCCGATCTAGCATACTTGGTTGTGCGTCTGCCTCATATGACAAATTACTTTGAAAAAATCCGTCGTTCGGTAAATCTCTTTCCGTAATTACTGTGCCTTCTCCTACAGTAATCAAATAGGAGATCGTATTCTTCAACTCTCGTATATTTCCGTACCATTCACAGTCTTTCAATGTGTTCATTAAGGAGGGACTTATCTTATGGTCAGGACAGCCGTTTTCAATGAGAAACTGGTGAACAAGCCTCGGAACGTCTGCCTTTCTTTTTCTTAATGAAGGAATTTGCAGAAATAAGACTTTAAGACGATGATATAAATCTTCGCGGAACTTCCCTTCTTCAATGAGGCGGAGAAGGTCTTTGTTTGTAGCTGCGATCACGCGCACTTGAATCGGAATGTTCTTATTGCCGCCGATTTTTCTGATTTCCATTTCTTGAATGACTCGGAGTAAACGTGCCTGCAGCTTGAGACTGATATCTCCAATTTCATCCAGAAAGATTGTACCTCCATCAGCCTGCTCAAAGATTCCCTTTTTTCCGCCTCGCTTCGCTCCGGTAAATGATCCCTCTTCGTAACCAAATAGTTCGCTTTCCAGCAGTTCTTCAGGGAGAGCACTGCAATTGACAGCTAAAAACGGATCAAGTTGTTGACCAGAATGGTTATGAATGGCGCTTGCAAACAATTCCTTTCCCGTGCCGCTTTCTCCCTGAATGAGGACAGGTAGTTCAGAGCGGGCCAACTTCTTGGCAATTTCTTTTGTTTTTTCAAGCGCCTCACTTTCCCCAATAATATCTTGAAAGTGGTACTTGGCGATATACCCGGTTTTCGTGAGCTGTTTCCTCGCCGCCCTCTCCATCGTAATCGTCTCGTCGGTGTTTTTGAAAATAAGCAGTACACTGTCACTACCTTCCCAATCAAAACGGTATACCATAACGTTATACGTATTAATGGTAAAGTAGCGCCCTTCCTCTTGAGGCTGCGACAAAAACTGCAGCAGATCATGCTGTTTGAATAGCTGCGGAAGAGTCTTTCCTATAGCATGAGAAGCAGATAGTCCCGTATATTCTTCCATGAATGGATTGAACACCGTAACCTTCCCTTCTATGTCTATCGCCATAATTCCATCATTGACGCCATCCACCACTTGCTTTAGGTGTTCGTTCAACGTTTGCGTCTGTTGGTTCATTTCAGAAATTTTCTTACTTAACTCAATGATCTTACTTGTATAACGGCTTGAAATGATGCCGCCCAGTTTACGCTTCAATTGAAAATGATCCAGTATCTCGATTAAGGTGGTAATATCGATCAGTCTGACTCCGATATCGACAACCTTTTCAATTCTCTTAGGGATGAACGGTACTTCGCCGGGTGTAATGGCGGTATCGATTTCTTCACTGAATGAGCGGCCGTTATAGGGCTTATAATCCAAGTGGTTCATCCCGATTTTTTCCAATGTATCTATCGTCTCTATTGTCATTTCAGGGGTATCATTGACACAGAGTACCGTGGTGTTATCACGAAGCTCGAACAATCGATCAATATGTTGATAGTTGATGGTTCTGCGGGCAGTAATCGACGTGCAGCGTTCACCAATGACATGAGCTGCTTCCTGCTCTATTAAATGGGAGGAGAAAATGATCAAATCTTTTTCTATTAGATCCGGTAGAGATTCATCTACCGAATAACTATCAATCTTAATAAACTCACCAAAAATTTCGTCCAGCTGCTGATGCAGTGTAGCTCTTGTTTCTGGAGTTCCTGCTAATAGAGTCAAATGATTATCCATAAAGACACCCTTTCTGGTTTCTATTATACCACCCTAATAAAACCAATAATAACCCGTAAACCCATTAAAACTTGAAATATTCAGAAAATATTGTTGGCATGGTTTTTGCATGTGTAATAGTGAGGAGAAAAATAAGGAGGAAAATACATGAAGAAGAAGAAAAAAGCCATTCAAATGCCACATACGTATGTCATCATTTTTTGCGTTGTCTTATTTGCTGCACTGCTTACGTATTTAGTTCCAGCAGGGGTGTTTGAAACAGAAGATGTCACTTACGACAACTCTGGATCAGAAGAAACCCGCACCGTACTTGTTCCCGAAAGTTACTCGACTGAAGAAGGAGAAAGCAGCGGCACCACCTTGTTCGAAGGAGGCGGCGGAGCCGGACTGCTCAACTACGTGTTTGAAGGGTTAGTGAGCGGTGATAAATGGGGTTCTGCCGTCGGAGTTGTGGCTTTCATTATAATCATCGGCGGAGCTTTTGGTATCATTATGAGAACAAGAGCGATTGAAGAAGGAATTCTATCCGTTATAGATCGGACAAAAGGAAAAGAAGTGCTCATAATCCCCATAATGTTCTTCCTGTTCTCTTTAGGCGGGGCTGTCTTCGGAATGGGCGAAGAAGCGATTGCTTTTGCTATGATTCTTGTGCCACTCGTCATTGCCCTTGGTTACGACGCCATAACAGGCATCATGATCACTTATGTTGCGACACAGATCGGTTTTGCCACATCATGGATGAACCCTTTCGGTGTAGCGATCGCTCAGGGAGTCGCTGACGTTCCAGTGCTTTCCGGTTCACCTTTCCGTATGGTCATGTGGCTTGTGTTCACAGCTGTTGGAACTTTTTATACGTGGAAATATGCCAGTCGTGTTCGAAAAGATCCGACACGTTCACTAGCTTATGATTCAGACCAGTATTTCCGCGATGATTTTGAACAAAAAGATATTAAAGTGAATTTCACCACAGGACACCTGCTGGTCATTCTTACCGTAGCAGCCGGAGTAGCTTGGATTATCTGGGGTGTTATTGAAAATGCCTATTTCATTCCGGAAATCGCCAGCCAATTTTTCACAATCGGTTTGGTAGCAGGTATCATCGGTGTCATTTTTAAATTGAATAATATGAGAGTGAATGATATTGCAGAAGGTTTCGCAGATGGGGCCAAGGACCTCCTTCCAGCCGCATTAGTCGTAGGTATGGCGCAGGGGATCATCATTATTCTTGGAGGTGACGATCCAGCATCAGCTTCCGTATTGAATACGATCTTGCACTCAGCGGGTCAATTGTTTGAAGGTGTACCTGAAGTCATTGCCGCATGGTTCATGTTCTTATTCCAATCGGTCTTCAACTTCTTTGTAGTTTCAGGATCTGGACAGGCTGCACTGACGATGCCTCTTATGGCGCCACTAGCCGATATTGCAGGGGTCAGCCGTCAAGTAGCCGTACTGGCCTTTCAACTAGGAGATGGACTGACGAACATTATTGTACCGACATCTGCCGCACTGATGGGTACACTTGGCGCAGCACGTTTAGATTGGGGATTATGGTTCAAGTTTATCATTAAATTCCAACTGATCTTATTCGGCTTAGCTTCCTTTTTCATCATTCTGGCTGCGCTCATTAATTTCAACTAACGATAGGAGGCAGCGATCATGCTGACATTGATTAAAAACACTACAGTATACAATCCACATTATTCAGGCGTGAAGGATGTACTCCTGGCTGATCAGCGGATTGCCAAAATCAGCGACCAAATAGAACTCCCAAGTGATTGGGATTGGATAAAAGTCATCGATGGAAGAGGGAAAATCATGACACCCGGCTTTATCGATGGACATGTGCATATAACAGGAGGCGGCGGTGAGGGAAGTTATCGGACCCGTACCCCTGAGCTCACACTAACGGACGCGACTCGCAGCGGGGTTACGACTATTGTCGGTGTCATTGGTACCGATGGAACGACCCGCACAATGACGAACCTGATTGCTAAAGCCCGTGCACTTAGAGAAGAAGGCATCTCCTGTTATGCTCACACAGGCTCATACCAAATTCCGGTACACACATTAACAGGTAAAATTGAAGACGATCTCATGCTCATCGACCTTATTATTGGTGCTGGTGAAATAGCGATCGCCGACCACCGTTCTTCCCAGCCTACAGTTGAGGAACTTGCCCGTCTTGCCTCACAGGCACGAATAGGAGGGATGTTGTCTGGCAAAAAAGGGGTCGTCAACATTCATTTAGGAGATAGTCCTGAGCACCTTTCTCTCATTGAAAAAGTGGTGGAAAGTACGGACATACCGATCAGCCAATTTTATCCCACTCATGTAAACCGAAGCCGCAGTCTTTTTGAAGCCGGCATTCGTTATGCAAAAAACGGTGGATACGTTGATTTTACGACGAGTACCATTCCTAAGTTTTTGGAAGATGGAGAAGTAAAAAGCAGCCAAGCATTAAGAGAAATGCTGGATGCAGGCGTCCCCGTTGAGCAAATCACTTTCACTTCAGATGCCCAGGGCAGCTTACCTGATTTCAACGAAAGAGGAGAGCTCATCGGATTAAAAGTGGGACGAGTCCTCTCCCTGTACGAAGCGTTCAAGGATGCGGTTCAAGAGCAAAATGTGCCGTTAGACAAGGCTTTGCAAGTCGTAACAGAAAACCCGGCGCGTATCTTAGGACTCTCGTCGAAAGGAACACTCAAAGAAAAACAGGATGCCGATGCCATCCTGTTCGATGAGAAGACATTAGCCATTGATACAGTCATCGCTTTGGGCCAAGTCATGGTGGAGAAAGGCGAAGTCGTAGTTAAAGGAACATTCGAATAAAAAAAGGTCAGCTCCTACTTTCTGGAGCTGACCTTTTTTGTCCTAATGCATATGCCTTAACAGCATGCATTCAGAAGGATTTATTTTAATATTGAGTTCTTCATTTTGAGCTTTAAAAATCCGTCTCTTATTATCGATGTGCTGCCACTTTCCTTTACGTACAGGGATAGTCACTTCAATTGCTTCTTGGATGTTACGGTTCATAAGAAAAATCAAGTTCTCATCGTTGGCCTCATCACCAAAATGATCAAGCCCATTCTCTGTCCAGCGTTCAAAAGCAAACACATCACCATGTAACGCATGAGGCATCCAGGTTCCCGTACGAAGCGCCTGGTGTTCATTACGCCACGTTCCAATCGACTGATACCAGGAAAGGAGATCTTCCTCTTCCCTTCCCCAAGGATAGGGTTTGCGGTTATCAGGATCGTCACCACCGGTCAGTCCAGCCTCATCTCCATAATAGAGAGAAGGAACCCCCGGAAAGGCATACATCCATAAACTTAGTGCTTTAACCTGAGCCTGAACGATACCATCGAGCTGCTCGCGAGAAAGGTGATCTGGCAAAAACTCTTCCAACATCGTTTTAATCCTCTCGACATCATGACTCGAAAGCATATTCATCAACGCAAAAAAGTAAGGGTTAGGATAATGTTCATTCAGCGTCAGCAGGCGACGGTTGAGATAAACGGCATCCACCTCTCCTTTTATAAAGCTTAGCATCAGATCCCGAAGAGGATAATTCATAACGGAGTCAAGAACGCCCCCTAGAAAATAATCCCGGCGTTGACCGTAAGCCGACTTATTTGAAGCGTCTTCCCAAACTTCTCCCAGCAGGACACTTGATTTATCTTCTTTTTTCAGTTGTTGATAAATTTGTTTAATCAAGTCATCTGTCAGTTCATCCGCCACATCAAGACGCCAATGCTTCAACCCTGACTTCTGCCAGGTTTTGATGACACTATCTTCATCATGGATGAGGAAATGCTGATAGCTTTTATTTTCTTTATTTAACGTAGGCAGCGTCCCAACGCCCCACCAAGCATCATATTCGTCTGGGAATTTATGAAACTTATACCAGGGATAATAAAACGAATCCTTAGATTGGTAAGCTCCAAGCGTGTTGTATTCATTTCTCTGATTGAAATATTTACTATTACTTCCCGTGTGACTGAATACTCCGTCGAGCATAATTTCCATTCCACGCTTTTCCGCTTCCTTAATCAACTCTTCAAAATCTTCTTTTGTACCCAGCAGCTGATCGATTTTATGGTAATCTCCCGTGTCATAACGGTGATTGCTTTCCGCTTCAAATATAGGGTTCAAATAAATTACAGTAATACCGAGTTTCTTAATATAATCTAATTTTTTAATGATCCCTTGCAAATTTCCGCCGAAAAAATCCCACCTTACAACGCCGCCTTCTTCATTGCGGATGTAGTACGGATCGTTTTCCCAATGGGAATGCATCAAACTCGTTTTAGGAGCTTTACTAGGGTCGATCTCTCCATCTGCATAAAAACGGTCAGGAAAAATTTGATACATAGTCGCATGTTTCCACCATTTCGGGGTATCGTAGCTCGGATCATATACGGTGATTTGCCAGGAAGGAGGAACTTGATTATACACGACCCCTTCTCCACTTTCCTCAATATTGATCCGGCCATAAAAGAGGGTTTCACTTTCTGTGATCACTTCGAAATAATACCAGACCAACTGAGGCTTCTCAGGCATTTCAAGCGTAGTTTCAAATGAATTGTAATGATGCTCTTCACTATATAAATCCATATCTAACGTAAACTTTTCATCTGACTTATCATGAATGTAATGAAGAACGACGCGTGACACATTATGGCGGTTGTGTACATCGATCGTTAATGTAACGTTGGAACCTTTTGGAGCTGCTCCAAAAGGTTCTCTATATTTCAATTCAAAGCTGTTATGAAAAATATCCTGTTGTCTCACAAGAAGTCCTCCTTCGACCAATTATTTCAGTATGCCAGATGGTTCGATCTTCCATATTTCAGAGGCATATTCTTGGATCGTGCGATCACTTGAAAATTTCCCTGAACGTGCGATATTGACTAGACTTTTCTCATTCCAAAGCCTCGTATCCAAATAATCTTCACTGATTTTAGCTTGTGTATCGATATAGCTGGCGAAATCTTTCAATACAAAAAATTCATCGTTGTAAGTAATCAAATTATCGTAGATGTCCTGGAACTCAGTCTCCCCCTTAGAGAAAGGACTGTAGTGGATCAGCTGATCGAGCGTATGACGCACACGGTCATCTTCGTCATAAACTTTTCTCGAAGAATAGAAGCCATTCTTGTAGTACTCCAGAACTTCGTCTGAGCTTAAGCCGAACGTGTAAATGTGATCATCTCCGACTAAGTCATGGATTTCTACATTGGCCCCATCCATCGTTCCTAGTGTTATGGCCCCATTCATCATAAACTTCATATTTCCCGTACCCGATGCTTCTTTACTCGCAGTCGAGATTTGCTCACTTATGTTCGTAGCAGGAATGATGCGTTCCGCCATAGAAACAGAATAATTTTCTAAAAAAACTACTTTCATTCTGTTCCTTACAGCTGGATCATTATTGACTACAGATGCAATGGTATGAATGAGCTTTATCACCTTTTTAGCAAAATGATAGCTAGGTGCTGCTTTCGCCCCGAATATAAACGTGCGAGGGGTCATATTAAAATTTGGATTCGCTTTTAAATTATTGTATAAGTGCATGATATGGAGAGCATTAAGCAGTTGACGCTTATACCCATGAAGTCTTTTAATTTGAACATCAAATATAGAGGACGGATCGATGGTAATGTTTGAGTAGTCCTTAATGAACGCAGTTAATTCTTCTTTCTTCTCTTGCTTTATATCATTCAATTGATTCAGAAACGAGGTATCTTCTTTGTACTTCAGTAAATCCTGTAATCGATCAGGCTGGCGGACCCATTGATCACCGATAGATTCTGTGATTAATGCAGAAAGCGGCTCATTTGCATGCATAAGCCATCGCCTGTGGGTAATTCCATTGGTTTTATTATTAAAACGCTCCGGGAATGTATCGTAGAAAATTTTCATTTCACGCTTTTTCAAAATATCGGTATGCAGTTTTGCCACCCCGTTGACGCTGTGGCTTCCTACAATCGATAAATGGGCCATTTTCACATGCCCGTCAGCTATAATGGCCAGGCTTGCGATCCGGTCAAAGTCACCTGGATATCTCTCCCAAAGAGTCTGGCAGAAGCGCTCATTGATTTCATCAATAATCATGAAAATGCGCGGCAGAAGCGAGCGGACCATGCCGACCGGCCACGTTTCCAATGCCTCACTCAATGTCGTATGGTTCGTGTAGGACACAGAAGCCTGCGTGATGTCCCAAGCTTCTTCCCAGCCTAGTCCCCGTTCATCCATTAATATACGCATCAATTCAGGGATGAGAAGCGCTGGATGGGTGTCATTAATATGCAATGCCGCATGATCCGGGAAAGTAGTCAAAGGCAGGTTCAGCTTCTCGAAATTATCCAGCGCATTTTGTACACCTGACGAAACGAGAAAGTATTCCTGCTTTAGTCGCAGCCGCTTCCCCTCTTCATGAGAATCATCTGGATAAAGGAACTCGGAAATCTCTTCCAAAGAACGTTTATGCTCCAGGAAATTATCAAAGTCGGATTGTTTGGAAGCTTTTTTCAAAGTATCATCCTCTGACGCTTCCGCCGACCAGAGACGGAGTGTATTCACAGTTTCATTGTCGAAACCGACTACCGGAACATCATAAGGTACGGCTCGGACTTGCTCATAATTCGTATGTTTGCACGTAAGCGCTCCGGACTTTTCTTCTACCATTTCCACTTCTCCGCCGAACCTGACTTCAATTGCTTCTTCAGGACGGCGCACTTCCCATACATATTCTTTTGAGAGCCAGCGATCGGGCAGTTCCACCTGGTAGCCATCGATGATCCTTTGATCGAACATTCCGTATTTATAGCGAATGCCATACCCATGACCCGCATATCCAAGAGAGGCTAATGAATCGAGAAAACAAGCAGCAAGTCTTCCAAGTCCGCCATTTCCAAGTCCAGCATCACTTTCTTTTTCTTCTAATTCTGTCAGTGAAAACCCTAACTCATCTAATCCATTTCTCACGGTATTCAATAATTGCATGTTCAATAGATTATTCCCTAGTAATCTTCCAATAAGAAATTCCATAGAAAAGTAATATACTTGCTTTTCCTTGCTTTCTTGGTAATGCTTATTCGTTTTCAGCCAATTCTTATTGATTTCATCGGTAAGCAGCGACCCTAAGGCCCGGTAAGCATCAGTTTCTGTGGCTGACTCGACTTTTTTGCCTAACATCGTCTCGAGCTTCTCGGAAAACGACTGCTTGAAATCTTCTTTATCGCTGAACATAGGGTATCCTCCCATTCGCGCCTACTCTACTGTTGTCTCATACAATTCACTATAGCGACTGGCAGAAAATTTCCAAGGGTATTGACTCTTCAACATATTTTTCACAAGCTGTTTCCAGCAAGGAGGGTCCTGGTAAAATTCTATTGCTCTGCGAATTGTGAACAGCATGTCGTGGGCGTTATAATTGGTAAACGTAAATCCATTACCTTCCCCTGTCACTTCATCGAATGATTGTACAGTATCCGCTAAACCTCCAGTCTCACGAACAATTGGTGCAGACAAATAGCGAAGAGCTATGAGCTGGCCAATTCCACATGGTTCAAAACGTGAAGGCATCAAGAATAAATCACTTGCAGCGTAGATCTGACGAGAGAGGGCTTCACTGAACATGATATTCGCGGACAGCTTCTCAGGATACTTCGATTGGGCCCATTGAAGCATGTGCTCATACTCTGCTTCCCCGGTACCAAGAACGACTACCTGTACGTCTTCTTCTTCAAGAAGTTCATCAATGATTCTTCCAATCAAATCAAAACCTTTTTGCTCCACCAGCCGGGAAACGATTCCAATCATCGGTACTTCGTTTCTGACCGGCAAACCTAGCTCTTCTTGAAGCCACGTTTTATTTTGAACTTTTTTCGACAGAGAGCTTCGGAAAGGAACAGGAACAGCATCATCCTTCATTGGGTTATAAGAAAGGCTGTCGATCCCGTTTACAATACCCGACAATTTCTCTGATCGTTCCCTAAGCACTCCGTCTAGGTTTTCCCCATAATAGGGGGTTTGAATCTCTTTTGCGTAAGTTTCACTGACCGTTGTAATGTGATCTGCAAAATTAAGAGCGCCTTTCATAAAGTTTATGTTACCAAAGAACTCTAAACCACCAGTTGTCATCATATTTCCATCAAGCCCGAGCAAGTCATATAAAACCGAATCTGGATAAATCCCCTGGTATTTGAGGTTATGGATCGTAAAGACAGTTTTCATATCCTGAAAAAGAGGATCACTTCCATAATGGGTATGCAATAACACTGGAATCAGCCCTGCCTGCCAATCATGACAATGCAGCACATCAGGTTTCCAGTCTAAGTTTCGGATCATTTCCATGACTGCCTTATTAAAGAATACGAACCTTTCCCCTTCATCATCATAGCCATATAAATTAGAACGCTTAAAATAATATTCGTTATCAATAAAGTAAACATGAATTCCATTATGCTCGATGTACTGGATGCCGGCATATTGGTCTCGCCAGCCCAGCTGTACATCAAATGTATGAATCGTTTCTAATTGCATTTTCCACTCATCGCTCATATTTTCGTATTTAGGAAGAACGACCCTCACGTCATGGCCGTCCTCTTTCAGCGCCTGAGGAAGAGAGCCCAACACATCAGCCAACCCGCCTGTTTTGATAAACGGTGCGCACTCTGAACCTATCATTAATACATTCATTTTTCCCTCTCCTTACATGTATTGAAAGCAAAATAGAATAAGTCCTTATTAACCAGCTCTGTTGACATGTGGGACAACGGCTAAGTCAGTACTCCGCAGCTTGTCCTTCTGTAGAGCGAACTCTTTAACCAGCCTTATCCATAGCAACATCATCATGTAACAGAGCGATAGATAAAGAAAAAAGCCGTCAGAATCCAGCGTTCCGACAGCTCCTTTCATCTAATTTACATCGTCTTCCGTTTTGCAACGACAAAAGGTTTCTCAGGAGCCCCTATTAACGTACGGCCAGACGAGATCGAACAATCCTTATCTAATATCACATTTTCCAGTACGGCATTCTCTTCGATCTCACATCTCTGCATGATAATGGAATTCTTTATCACCGCTCCTTTTCCGACCTTCACCCCTCGGAATAGGATACTGTCTTCAACGTGGCCTTCAAGGGTACAGCCGTTAGCGACGAGTGTATTATTAATATTGGATGAAAAGGCGTAATGAGAAGGGGCCTCATTTTTCACCTTCGTGAAAACAGGAGATTCTTCATTGAAAAGCTCGTCATGTTCGGACTCATTCAACAGCTTACGACTGTTCCGATAATAGCTTTCAACTGAATTGATCAATGCGTGACTTCCTTCATGTTCATAAGCATTGATATGGATATCAGGAAGTCTCCCTTTGATTCCATCTAAAAACAGGTGAGAGCATCCATGAGCAATGCAATTCTCAACTAAATAATTAAGGTAATCCCTTTCAATGATATACATATCCATATAAACATTTTTGCTTTGCTGATCATTATGAATAGCCATTACCTGCCCGCTGTCATCAATCGTCAGCTTGTGCGCCAGATTGTGCTCAGGCTGAAGCTCTTCGACTTTCTTATAAACCACTGTAACGTCTGCACCAGATTCCTTATGGGATTCCAATACGTCACGGTAATCGATGCTGCAAATATTTTGCGAGCCAGAAACCACAATATAATCAGCTAACGTACGCCTGATAAAATCAATGTTGTTATGAAAATGCTGCAGATCTCCGCGAGAAAGGTCTGTAGGATCATTCCAGTCAGGGGGTAATATGAACAACCCTCCCCGTTGACGATCTAAATCCCATGATTTTCCCTGCTCCATATGGTCCATAAGGGAACGGTATTTTCTGCGGGCGAAAACTGCGACCGATTCTATACGGGAGTTTGTCATGTTAGAGATAGTGAAATCAATCATACGGTAACGTCCCGCAAAAGGCACGGCGGCACCGCATCTAAAGTAAGTCAATTCCTCTAGTAAATCTTGTTCATGATCCAGGTTGATAATCCCAGCGATCAAATCCATATAATCACCCCTTATTTGATAATAGTGGCATAGCTTGAAGCCATTACACTGCCCTCTTCTGCTACTAGTGTAATTTGGCTGTCAGGGCTCGAATCCCCTACTACAGAGTTATCTTCAATAACGCTTCCTTCTGATATGATGGCACGATGAATTTTTACATTTTTACCTATTTTAACGTTGGGCATGATAACGGAATCTTTAATGACAGATCCCTGAGCAACTTGGACGCCATAAAAGATGACTGAGGTGTCTACCGTTCCATAAATGCGGCAGCCTTCATTGATGAGCGCGTTCCTTACCGTAGCACTGGATGCAATATATTGAGCAGGCTGGTTCGGATTCTTAGAGTAGATGCGCCACTTGTTATCACTTAAATTAAGTCCGGGCTCTTCCTTCAACAAATCCATATTAGCTTCCCACAAACTGTCAACCGTTCCTACATCTTTCCAATAGCCATCAAATGTGTAAGCGTTCAATTTTTTATTGTCGTTAAGAAGAGCAGGAATGATATCCTTACCAAAATCATGAGAAGAATCTTCTTTCTCTTCGTCCTCCATCAAGTATCTTTTTAATACGTCCCACTTGAAGATGTAAACACCCATAGAAGCAAGATTACTTAGTGGAAATTCAGGCTTTTCATCGAATTCCGTGATGCGGCCTTCATCATTCGTATTCATGATGCCGAAACGGCTTGCTTCGCTCCACGGCACTTCGAGGACCGATATGGTAGCATCCGCTTCTGCAGCAATATGGTATTCAAGCATATGGTTGTAATCCATCTTGTAAATGTGGTCGCCTGATAAAATCAGTACATGTTCAGGGTTGTATTGATCTAAGAATTCCATATTTCTATAAATTGCATTAGCCGTTCCTGAATACCAGCCGCCGCCGTCTGCTTGCATATAAGGGGGAAGGACAGATACTCCTCCAAAGCTGCGATCCAAGTCCCACGATGAACCGATTCCGATATAATTATTTAAGATAAGCGGCTCATATTGTGTAAGTACGCCTACCGTATCAATACCGGAGTTGGTACAGTTACTGAGCGGAAAATCGATAATACGATATTTCCCTCCGAAATAGACAGCGGGTTTTGCAATTTTTTTCGTAAGTGATTTTAACCTTGTACCTTGTCCTCCTGCTAGAAGCATCGCTACACATTCTTTGTTCTTCATTCTATCTCCTCCTTTGGTGAAGAAGTTCTTTTTAAGAAACTTACAGCTAACGGTGGTATAGTCATTTCAATATGCTGGTTTTGTCCTTGCCATGGGTCTGCTTTTGTTTCCAAATAAAGTCCATTCGTTTGACCTGAACCTCCAAAATGAGTGGAATCACTTGTAAAAACTTCCTTGTAGGAGCCCTCATGCGGAACGCCCACCTTGTAATTGTGATAAACCTCCGGAGTAAAGTTGCAAACAACAATCAATTGGTCATTTTTGTTCCGGCTGTTTCTGGCAAAAGATACGATGCTCTGCTCATAATTGTTAGGGTCAATCCAGGAAAAACCTTCTTCGCTGTGATCGAGTTCCCATAGGGCAGGCATATCGTTGTAAAGCTGGTGAAGCTCTTTAACATACTCAAGTGTAGAAGCATGAGATTCATAATCAAGCAGTTCCCAATCCAAATCTTCAAGATCTTTCCACTCATCAAACTGGCCGAATTCCGTTCCCATCATCAACAGCTTTTTACCTGGGTGAGCATACATAAAAGCTAAAAACGCTCGTAAATTTGCGAACTTTTTCCAATAATCACCCGGCATTTTATTCAGTAATGATTTTTTCCCATGTACGATTTCATCATGAGAAATCGGGAGTACGAAATTTTCATTGAAGGCGTAATAAAGAGAAAAAGTAATTAGATTATGATGATGCTTACGGTGGATCGGATCCATCTCGATATACTTCAGCATGTCATTCATCCAACCCATATTCCATTTATAATTAAAGCCCAGACCGCCAATATAGGTAGGTGCACTTACCAGCGGCCAAGACGTGGACTCCTCTGCCATCATCAATACGTTCGGGACTTCCTCAAAAATGGCTTCATTCATTTTTTTGATGAATTCAACAGCTTCAAGGTTTTCCCGGCCTCCGTATTCATTGAGCTGCCATTGCCCCTCTTCTTTACCGAAATCCAAATAGAGCATACTTGCGACAGCATCGACTCTCAGTCCATCTAAGTGGAACTCTTTGAGCCAATAAATAGCGTTTGATATGAGGAAGCTTTGCACTTCATTCCTGCCGAAATCAAACGTGAGCGTACCCCATTGAGGCTTTTCGGCTTTGATCGGATCCTGGTACTCATACAAGGCTTCTCCATCAAACCTGCGCAGACCATGTTCATCTTTGCAAAAGTGGGCAGGGACCCAGTCCAGTATCACCCCAATGCCATTCTGATGGCATTGGTCTACAAAATACCGGAAGTCGTCCGGGGTTCCGTACCGCGAAGTAGCAGCATAGTACCCTGTGGTCTGATAGCCCCATGAACGATCGAAAGGGTGCTCCGTTATCGGCAGCAACTCAATATGGGAATACCCCAATTCTTTGACGTATGGGATGACCATATCAGCATATTCACGATAGTTGTAGTAGACTTCTGTTTCAATGTTCTTCCAAGACCCCAAATGGAGTTCATAGATTGAGGTTGGTGATTCATAGATATTGATCTTCTCACGCCGCTTCATCCACTGTTGATCATTCCATGAATACTTATTAAGAGGATAAGTCACAGAGGCAGTATTCGGGCGTAACTCACTTGAAAACCCATAAGGGTCAGCTTTTAATCTCAAGTGCCCGTGCGGTGTCAAAATTTCGTACTTGTAAATCGTTCCTTCTTCCAAGTCAGGAATGAATCCGTACCATATTCCATTGTCATTCAACTTTTTCAACGGATGCTTACTTCCATTCCAGTTGTTAAAGTCACCGACTACGCTGACCTGTTTCGCATTCGGTGCCCATAGAGCAAATCGATAACCCTCTTCACCGTCTTCCGTGTGCGGATGCGCTCCGAAGAGCTGATAGCTGTAACGAAGATTGCCTTGATGAAATAAATAAATATCATGCTCGACTGATGCTTGATTTAACACGCCATCACCCCCTTGATTCATTGCTTACTATTAAGCATAAAATGTTACGGAACCGATTACAATCAGTTTCTAACAAAAAGTTCTGAAAATTATGCACTTATTTGTCTGATTTTGTATGATTACGCTTTCAATAAAAATAAAAAATTAATTTTCGATAAAATACAACAAAAACTACTCCACCCTTTCGTTGATTGAATGTTCGTTCAGTGAATGAAATGTGTAAGCTCATGAAGATTTTTTAACAACCTTAAAATATTCATAAAGAATTTAGAAGTTTTCGTTTCTAAGAACAAAGCTTGAAGGTGCGAGAAATCACCCACTTTCCATGAAAGTGTGAAAAGCTTCATCGGGCTAACACCCTACGGCGCAATAAACTTATCCCATAGGAGTCTCCCAATTTCACGCACCTTCTTAAGTCTGTGAGAATAACGAAACATTTACTGCTCTAGGTGAAAAAGAATTCCTTTTTTGAAATCGGAAGCACTTCGGTTAGAGTCACCATGATACGGAATTTAATTCCTGAGAGACACCACATAACTCTATCTCGAGGGCCTTGCCGTATTCATGTGGGGCATCGATACATTTTCAATACCCTATTTTCCCAATATTAACACCGAATTCCAGAATCAATTAATCAACAGAGAGATTAACAGAGAAAAAAAATAAAGCCAAATTTCTTTGGCTTTACATAAAGCACATCATCCTTTTATCGCTCCTTCTGTCATACCTTTAGCAATCCGCTGTTGGAAGATGGCATATAAAATAATTACGGGAACGATCGCTATGGTCAAACTGGCAAACAAAGTCCCCCAGGCATTGGTATACTCCGCTTCACTGCTAATGTAATCGATCGCAAGAGCCAACGTGTAGTTACCTTCTGTCTGAAGAAAAATGAGAGCCATAAAGTATTCATTCCAGAACTGGATAGTATTCATAATGGTCACCGTAATAATTCCAGACATAGACAGAGGAGTAATGATTTTAAGCAGCACCCCATAAGGAGACAAGCCATCCATAGAAGCCGATTCCTCCAGCGACTTCGGTATCGTACTCATAAAGCTTGTTAAAACAAATATCGTAAACGGCAGCTGACTGACAGCATACACCATAGCCAGACCATAGATATTATCGAGAAGATTAAATTGCTGGAGTAAAAAGAATAAGGGGATCCAGCCGAGCACCATCGGAATCATCATCGCTGCAATGTATACGGTGAATAACAGATGACTCCCTCTGAACCTCAGTCTTTCAATTGCGTAAGCCGTCGGGATCGCAAGCACCAAAGTCAACAAAGCGCCTAAGACTGTCACAATCAAACTATTGAACACACTTGTATCTATACTATAATCCGTCCAAGCCTGTACGAAATTATCGAAGTTGAATTGATCAGGCATCCCCCATGGATTTGCGTATATTTCCCCATTCGACTTAAATGAACCGATAAACATCCAAATGATAGGGTACAGGACAGCGATTGTCCAAAGGATCAGCGGAATCCGAATCCCTGCCCTGCCCATGATTTGCCCGACACTTCTTTTTCGCCGCATGCTGTATCCCTCCTTCGTTGTAAGGTGTAACCATCTAGAATCTAATACTCTACACGTTCACGCCTCATCAGAAATTGTAAAATCATCACTGTAATTAATGAGAGGATAAGGATCATGACGCCTATCGTCGCTCCATAACCAAAGTTATATTGCTGGAAGGCTTGCTGGTATAAATAAGATCCCATCACATGTGTAGAGTTATTTGGACCTCCGCCAGTCATGACCTGGACAATGATAAATGATCCATTCAGTGTCGTAATAACGATGTATAAAATGGAAATTTTGATTTGCGGCCATACGAGCGGTAAAGTTACTTTCCAAAATTGCTGCCACTCATTGGCTCCATCAATTTCTGCTGCTTCATAATAGCTTTTCGAAACATTCGCTATCCCGCCCATCAGCATAAGCATAAACAACCCGATCCCCGCCCAAACAGAAGGCAGTATCAAGCTTGGCAGAGCCCAGTCTTCATTACCGAGCCACGCCCTCGTCCAACTCTCCAGCCCTATGGCTTCCAATCCCGAATTGACAAGTCCCATACTCGGGTTATAAATGAATGCCCATAGAATACCGATGACTACAACAGACATGATATTCGGGAAAAAGAAAACAATTCGGTAAAAAGGTGCCTCTTTGATCTTCAACTGTGTTAAAGCTACTGCAAAAAACAAAGCGAGAACCATGATCCCCACAACTTTAGCAGCCACTAGAAAATAGTCATGATAGATTGTCTGCGGAATAATATCATCGTTAAACAGCTCTATGTAATTATCAAAACCAATAAACGTTTTGTCCTGTGAAGAGCCTGACCATTCAAAAAAAGAATAGTATAGCCCGCTGAACAAAGGATAAAGGGTGAATATAGAAAACATAATAAATGTCGGAATCAAACAAAAGGCTAAGAAGGTATATTTTTGTTTTTTAGACTGTACCACCCCATCACCTCTTCCTTTAAGTAATGCGAACCTTTTCCTGCAGCCCAGAAACTCCGACTGTCTCGAAACAAAGTTTTCAATAGCTAGGTACCTTATATGATATCAATACAGAAATTTAACAGAGCCTGGAAATAAAGAGGGAGGAATATAAAGACGTTACAAAGTCTCTATATTCCATATCATTCACACAATTTATTCGTTGCTTTCACGGTAATCAGCCGCTGCTGCCTCTGCCTCTTCCACGAACTCTTCTGCCGTAATATTTCCGAGCATGAGTGAAGTAAGTGAATTCCCAATAGGTTCTTCTAGATCAGAGCTCATCGGGTGTGGTTTATTGTTGATTTGCACTTGATCCGGGTCGTTGATCATTTCATTGGCTTCCGTCAAGTAATCCGGAACTTCTTCACTTTCTGACAAATCCACACCATTCAAGTTCATTATGGCTCCTGTATGTTCAGAGAAAAGCTGAGCGTACTCTTTTTTGAAAACAAACTCGACAAAGGCTTGAGCTGCTTCAGGGTTCTCTGCTTCTTCCGCGATAGCCAGCGGTCGCAAGTCAGGAACTATGGAGTACGGGTCTCCAGCGTCCTGCATCGGAGAAGGTACAAAACCGAAGTCAAAATCATCCGGCACATCATTAGCCATTTCGTTCGGCAGCCAGAACCCTACCGGAATAAATGCATTGTCTCCAAGCAAAAAGTCCATTTGTGATTGAGTATGGTTCAATGCTCCGAACCCTTCATCAATGTAGCCTTCCTGCTGCATTTGTTCTACTTTTTTCATGACTTCTAACACAGGCTCACTAGTCCAGGCGCCCTCTGCTCCTGTGATGACATCATTTAACAGCTCGTCACCGCCGGCAGCTCCAAATGCAGGGTAAAGCATTCCACGCAGGAAGTAGTAAGGGTGTTGACCTGTCGTTACAAATGGAGCGATATCTTCTCCTTCAGAAATTTCACCCATTGTATTCATAAAGCCGTCAAAGTCTGCTGGAACTTCGTAGCCTTTATCTTCAAACATAGCTTCGTTATACCAGGTGCCCCACGTGTCAAAGACTAAAGGCAGGGAGTAAATATCCCCGTCATAAGTGGCAGGGTCTACGATGAAGCTTTCCATTAGCGGCTCTCCATCCACTTCCACATCTTCAGCCCAATCAGACAGATTCATAAGCTGACCGTCCTCTACCATTTGGGTCTCACTGGATCCTGCTCCATCAATATATACGACATCAGGCGGATCTCCAGATACCCAGCGTGATCTCATCTCTTCGTTTATGTTCGGACCCGCATGCTCCACTACTGTAATATCCGGATACTCTTCTTCAAAATCAGCAATCACTTCTTTCCACCATGAATCACCGTATCCACCAACAAAGTATTGAAGTTCAAGCTCACCAGAATCGCCTGATCCGCTTCCGCCACCGTCAGAAGATGACTCCTCGTCGGACGAACACCCTGCGACTAACACCAGTGAAAGCAGCCCCATCCAAAGCAATGAAACTGGACCTGTGAATAGCTTCTTCAAATTACTTCCCCCTTTGAGTTTGTTAAGTATATGAAACGCATGAACAGCTTAACGGCTATCCATGTTGTTTCTTAGTTCAGGTGAATTCTTGCGAATATGAGCAATAGCTTCCCTCACATATCCATTACTTTGTTTGATCGCTTCTTCTGCCTCATTGTAGGTAGCGCCTGTATCTATCATGACTACTGCCGGTTTAACTTTATGGTTGGTCTTCTTCAGCACCTCTTCTGCTTCTTCATATGTAACCTTCGTAATTTCCATAATGGTCTTCTTGGCGCGCTCAATTAATTTATAATTACTTGCATGGACATCCACCATAAGGTTCTCATGCACTTTTCCTAACTTAATCATTGTAGTCGTACTCATCATATTCAACACCATCTTATGGGCCGTGGCTGCTTTGAGCCTTGTCGACCCTGTGAGAACTTCCGGTCCCACCACGACTTCTATATCACAATCAGCAAACTGACTAATTTCTGATCGTTCATTGCATGATAATGATACGGTGTAAGCCCCCACCGAACGAGCATACTTTAAAGCCCCGATAGGATAAGGTGTACGGCCGCTTGCCGTAATACCGACAACCACATCAGCTGCTGTCAGCTGTTTCTTTTTTAAATCTTCTGCCCCTTGCTCTTCATTATCTTCTGAACCTTCTACAGCACTGAAGAAGGCATCCTCGCCTCCCGCCATCAAAGCTTGTACCATATGTGGAGGAGTCATGAAGGTCGGGGGGCATTCGGAAGCGTCAATCACGCCAAGTCTCCCGCTCGTACCGGCCCCTACATAAAATAAACGTCCTCCCCGGGATAAAGAAACGTACATCTTCTCTATGGACGTTTCCACTTTAGGCAAGACCGACTCTACAGCTTCCGCCACCTTTTTATCTTCTTTATTCATCGTATGTAATGCTTCCAGAATCGACATCTTGTCTAAGTTCAGGCTGTTCTTATTCCTTTGTTCGGTAGTCAGGTTCGATAACTCCATCCGCGTATCGTCTCCTTTATGGTCATTTCCTGCATAGACTTTAAGAACTGGTTATGTAAAATAGTTAGATTTTATAATATTGTGACAATTATGTGACTGACTTCATCTTACGTCAAATTGAACTATTTTGTCAATTGAATGTTTTATAACCAGAAATTTTATTTCACTTTAAATAAAAATAGCAGCCTGTTTATACAACAGGCTGCTGATTTCAAATGTTTATTCTGTTTGCTCTTCTTCCACTAATCCATCTTGATCGGCAATTTGCCAAGTTCCTAAACGTCTTGGGTCTCCGCCGCCATACATTTCACGGACATCATCGTTCGTCCGGATACCAAGGCCTTGAATCCCGCCATAGAACAACGGTGAATCATGAGTGATTACCGAATAATCCATTTCATTTCGCAGGATTTCCACTGAGTCTTCTGACACCATGCTTTCTAAGTGAACAACGTTATCTTCGGTATAGAAACGAGATCTCCTGATCGCTTGTTGAAGATTAAGCGATTCATTATCATCTGTCAAACCATACTCATACTGCAGGATCGTCTGGAAAAGCATAGCTGGAATTCTTGATCCACCTGGCGAACCAAGACCAAGAGAAGCTCTTCCATCTTCCTCAAAGATCATAGGAGAAACGAAGGAACGAGGACGCTTTCCAGGCTCATATTCGTTCATAGAATCATCTACAGTGTTGAAGTTATTCAGCTGGTTATTCCAGAAAAACCCGTGAGAATATAATCCTGATCCAAAGAACTCACCTAACGAGTTGGTGGCAGAAGCCATCATTCCATCTTTATCGACAACTACGAAATGGGTAGTATTTCTTGAATCATTGTAATCTCCAGGACTGTCAAACCACTCGGCAGAGCTTGATAGTTGATTTGTCGAAAACTCTTCTTCGAACAAATCAGTCGTGTACGCTTCAGAAGTCAGTTCCTCCTGGTTAACCTCTTCAAACTGCGGGTCCCCTAATGTACTGACACGATCACTGTAAACAGCATCCGATATTTTATTGATCAAATGGATATAGACAGCTTCCCACTCTTCATTGTTCATTACCTCTTCCATATCCTCTGGAAATCCATCCGCTAAGAAGGAAGGCAGTTCTCCGTTTTCATCTTCGAACTCATTTCGCAGAACCTCTTCGAAATTCTCTTCCATGTGTTCAATCATTTGCAGAGCCTGGATGACAATTATTCCAGAAGTCGGGGAAGATCCGGCATAAACAGTTTGTCCTTTAAATGTTCCAGAAGGAGCTTCACGTTTAGCAACTTCATATGAAGACAGGTCTCCCTGTGCCAAACCAAGTTCTTCGGTCAACTCCTGACCGAGCTCTCCTTCATAAAATCCATCTGCGCCCTCTTCCTGAATGATTTTCAACGTATTAGCCAGATCCTCTTGAACAAGCGTTTCGTTCATAGCAATCGCTTGGCCTTCAGGATAATACATATTGGAAACATCATCTGGCAGAACAAGATACCGATCGGATTTTTGGATTTGTTCATTGAAAATCCGGCCAACCTCAAAGCCTTCTTCGCCGTGTTCAACAGCTCGATCCAGTAAACTGGCCCATTCCGTATTTTCTCCATAGTCCTCATAAAGAGCTTCCATGCCTTTTACAAAGCCAGGCACGGCCACTCCTCTATCCGGCCACGTTCCGCTAGCAGGTGCAGCTTCACGATAATCGTATGTCATGGCGCCTTCCCCTGGCTCATGGACGATCATTTGACCACCTCCACCAATACCAGACCCGAAAGGCTCTACTACGTTTAAGGTGAACGATACAGCGATTGCAGCTTCTGCAGCATTACCGCCGTTATTCAATACTTCCATTCCTGCATCTACTGCAAGAGGGTGCAAGGCACTTGCACCATATATCATAGAATTTTCATCATTTGCATCTACCTGAACAGTTTCCGTACGATCTTCTTCTCTATATGGTTCACGAAACGCGTCGAATTCATCTTCAAAATAGTAATTCCACGCCACTAAGCCAATAAAAACAAGAAGCGCCACAATATTCGTTAATCTTAAATAATTCATGACGCAGAACCTCCGTCGTTATCAAGCACGCCAGCTTCTTTAATATCGATTTTCAAGCGATCATCTTCTACACGCCAGAGGTCTCTATCGATTTCTTTCCGAAGCGTCCGAAAAATCCGATAATCTCTATAAGGCTTCATGATCCCCTTCGTTTCCCTAGGCTTCGTATCTGTTATCTGCATAGGTATAAAAGACAATTCAATATTGTCATCCTCTAAGAAATCAAGCTGAGCAAGAGTGGATTCTTTCGTCCTGGACCATCCTTGATCAAATACAAAGTTTCCTAAACTGTTCATGACAATCGACGTGTTATTGCTAGTTTCTACAATAGAAACCGGCTCCAATACGTGAGAATGGTGACCAATAATGACATCGGCACCAATATCCGTCATCAGCCAGGCTAAGTTTTCCTGTTCCTGATTGGATCCCACCTGATACTCGTCGCCCCAGTGGGAGTGAACAATCACCATATCAGCCTGTTCATTAGCTTCCTGGATTCGGCTTTGAAGCACACTTAAACCATCGTTGGTCAATACGCCCCCGACGTAGTCCCCGGCACTATAACCTTGCACATACACATCGGTGAAACCTACAATCGCTGCTGTGAAGTCTTCATTCACATCAAAGTAAGAGATTTCTCCAGCATCCTTAAGATCTTCTTCCCCTTCCACCGGTTCCACTTCACCTGAGGCAAGTACTTCTCCCATTCCCAGGGTATCAACGTCAACATCGCTCATATGTTTCAACGTTTCCGTCAAAGACAGGTTACCGTAATCCATAGTATGATTGTTTGCTAGATTGACAGAATCGAAACCGGCATTTTCAATAGCCTGCTCAGCTCCAGGCTCAGCGTACAAATGGATATCCTTATTATGTAGCTCGAATTCTTCCATTTGACTTTCGATTTCTGGATCTTCCGCATCAATAATCGGGGTCTCAAAGTTACCTGTAGAATAATCAGACTCCTGGAAATATGGTGTGACATATTCAAATACACGGTCAAGCGGTTCTCCGCTTCTGGCAGCTGCGTCACGCACATGCCGCCCCAGCATCATATCGCCTACCATAGATACACGATAATCGACGTTTTCAGCTCGAGTGTCTTCAGGTACTGGAGCTTCATCGAGTTTCCCATGGGCAAAAAACGGAATCGCCAACAGACATGCTAAGATAAGGGAATGCGGAAGCGCTTTTTCACGATTCCTTTTCACCCAGACTTGCATAAATGACTTTAATTTTGATTCTTTCATTGATAAAACTCCTTAAAACAAGTGATAAGCTGAAATAATGACGAACGTGAAAAACGCAATGACAAAGGTAGCACTGAATGTTGGAAGAACGCCTTGCTTTTGGATGGAGTTTGCTATCAGCCCCGGTACGATAACTCCAATACCTCTTAGTTCCATCACGGGGAACGGGGTGAGAGGATATAAGTAATCCATCGACATCTTCATTAAAACACCTACCGTCAGCATCGCAGCAAATTTCCTACGCCCATATAGTAAGGTGAATCTTGATAATACTTGAGTGACTACTAAATACGTCAATAAACTTATAAGACCGACAACTAATACGTACATCACTTGATCAAAAATCAAAGCGATGTAGCCAGGGACGACTAGACCAGCCGGAACAATCCCTGTCTTTTCTGCGTAGAGCAAACTTAACAAAACCCCGATAACAATTGCTATATATAAATCTGTACCAAACACTGAAATTCCAACCCCTTTTTCTTAAATGCTGACTATCTATTGTTCGTTGTTTGAAGGCTTCTAGCCGAATACTTCTTTTTATACCTTGATTCTTTTTTATACTTTCCAGCTGTTTCGATCATTTCATAATCTTCTAAATGCTCAGGATAAATCTCTTGTTCTTGAACCGCTTCAACAAGCTCTGCTCCACCCTGATTAATGTTTCCAACAGCATAAATAACAGACTGATCCGGTAAACCGTTCAGGTAGTCTATCACCTTATTGGTAGGTTCTTTTTCCAGATTTACTATACGTTCGGCTGGGATTGTACCTTCTTCATGCTTTTCAAGAATAGGCTGAACATTTCTTCCGAACAACACAAGCTGATCCATCTTAATATATGGAAACACTTGATTTGCAAATTCTATTGTTCGCTCTACTCTATCATCACGGCAATTCATAATGATAGTGACGTTATCGGAAGGATATCCAAGCTCCTGAATCCTTTTCCAAATGTTCAACGTGGAAGTCACATCGTTGGCAGCAAAACCATTGAAGAAATACTTAGGTCTTTGCGGACTGCCGAACCTGTGTACTTTCATAGCTCCCGGATCTACCGGCGCTTTTAACATCCCTGCTAATGCGACATCACGGTCGATTTCCATGATATCAGCAACCGCAAGGGCTAAAGCCGCGTTTTGAGGAAAAATCATAAACGGGAATTTTTTCAAATATTCTTCATCGATAAGACTTTCATCCGCTACTATAACTTCTGAATTTCGTTCAGCCGCTTTTCTTCTGAAAATCCGCTCGTAAGGCATCTCAGGAATAACAACATAACCATTATAAGGAATCGTTTCGCTGAATGCTTTAGCCATATCCCGTAGTGTCGGACCCATGACGTCCATGTGATCTTCGAGTACATTCGTTATAATGGTTATATTAGCTTTGGCAAGCTTGGCTTGAAAAACCTTCTGGTATTCAGGGTGGACAGCCATACATTCACTGACAAAAGCATCAGCTCTTTTATCTACTACTTTCTTTGCCATAGTCTTCTGCTCACTGATGTTTGGTCCTTGCAGTCCTCGGACTATCGGCTCCTCTTCTTCCTGATCCCAATAAAACATACGGGCACTTGTACCCGTCGTCTTCCCTACGACTTTTCTCTTATCCTCTTTAAGTATGCCCATGACCAACCTTGTTACGGTCGACTTCCCCCTGATTCCATTTACTAAAATCCGATCAGGAATTTTTTCTAAACTGCGGTCAAGTGATTTGTGTTCTTTTATACCGAACCCTATGACGATAAAGAAAAAAATCAACAAGTATATTAGCTCATTCACTGCATTTCCTCCCAATTAATTTTTACTTCCAAAAACATACACACAACGACAAATATATCCAATAAATAAAGTAGATTTCTACAAATTTCAGACCATTCTTATAGTAACATAGTTTACACTCGACTTATACACTTAATAAAATTTGGTAAATTAATCAATAGAGAGTACTAAAAGTTTAAAGAAAAATCGAACGGACACATTCTAATACCCCATGAAACATTAGTTAGAATGAGTGAAGAGAAAAAAGAAGAAAACATTCGACGGTATTATTTGAGTGGATTCGAAGGATGTTCACTCGACCTTTTACCCTCTGTTTCAGAGCGTTGAACGACGAAATGGGCGTTTCCCCTCGGAAATAGTAATTATAAGCACTATAATACCCTCAGCTGCGAGTGGGAAATACAAACACGCCCCAATAAATACATATCCTGTCAATCGTAACATTTCCTGGTGCTTAAACCCTTTTCCCTGGAGGTCATTCATGCGTTCTATCAATCTGCTTTTCAAATCCAGGGTACTCCAACCTATTACCCCAATCAATTGGAATATAACCCCCAAATAAAATCCATTTAAAACTAGGACGGTTAGGAAGAAAATCAAGAACAGTACGGCCATCCCGCTTAAAGCCCAACTATAAAACGTATCCCGCCATCCTTTTTCTTATATAGGCAAAACACCGAGCAGCGGCTGTTCTTTAAATTGATCACCAAACAAACTGGACGCCATTTCTATATAAACAAACAAGCCAATAGGAACGGATACATAGAGAATCCATTCGGATTGAAAAGGAAGGACTCCAATGATTACACCACAGACGGCTAACGTTTTCCACACATAGGTGAACTGGTGGTGAAGATAATGACGCCATAAACGATGATAGAGCTGGTGAATATTTTTAAAACGTTGCTTGGAGCGTTTACTCCTCATATAGGTTCGCAATAACCCATACCCTTTAGGGGGCTTTATGTCTACTTTTGTCAAATGACCGATAAACTTCACATTCCACACTCTTGCATCATTCACTTCTACTACTCGATCCCAGTCGACATTCTGCATCATACGAGGAATTAAATAAACATTCAATCCAAAAAAAACAGACCCGAGGATAAGAGAAGAAATCCGGCCGATCCGAAAACAGCGAGTAACTTCCACCATCTATTCAAAGAGTACAGCCTCCATTGGACATTGATGGATAAGATGAAAAATAAACTAAGGGTTTCACCTGATATCTGACGTAACTGTATTAATTTATTTTGCGATTTTTGGCTTGTTATTTTTATTCATTCTGGCTGATTGGATGGAAGCTTTCACGCCTGTAGTGGAAAACTGGCAGGGCGATATGGAAGAGTGGATGTGGATCCTGCCTTTTGTTGTTCTGATCCGTGCGTGTTTCCAGTCTTTTGTGTATTCTGGTATTCCTTTTACGACTTCTGAGTTAAAATTAACCATGCTTCCTCACGAGAGAAGTCATCTGCTTTCACACCTCGCTATGGATCGCGCGGTCCGGCAGACGACAGCTATCTTTGCATTTGCTTTATTGATCGGCGGAGTCACTCCTCTGTCTTATTCTTTTCTTTTTAAAGCTTCTCTCCTTTATCAAGGGATCCTAAGGCAGTATGGAAGATAATTCACAATTACTCATGTATGCTGTTGGTAGATTATAAGTAAGGAGGGGTTCCTTTGAAGACGATTGTCATTCACGGATCGACTAGAAAAAATGGAAACACTGAATATTTAACTCATCGAGCGGTACCCGCTGAGAATGTAAGCCATGTCTATTTAAGGGATCACAACATTCAGATGATCACGGATGAAAGACATTCGGATCAGGGATTCCAAGCGATCGAAGACGACTACCACCACATCATAGATCAGATGATTGAACATGATGTCGTTATATTTTCCACGCCTATCTACTGGTATAGCATGTCCGGCTTGATGAAGGTGTTCATCGATCGATTCTCTCAACTTGTAAGAGAAAAAGGATATGAAACATTTAAAGAAGACTTCAAAAAGAAAACCGTTTACCTCATTGCGGTCGGAGGGGACAACCCTTCGTTAAAAGGACTGCCGCTCATCCAACAGTTTGAATATATTTTACAGTTTTTCGACAGCTCATTAGAAGGATATATTCTTGGACAGGCAAATAAACCAGGGGAGATCCAATCCGATAGAAGAGCGCTGGCACAGGCACACCAACTGAAGGAGCAGCTGTAAGGGGAAGCATGCGACTTGCAGAACAAAAAAACGGGCCTTATCGAAGAGGCCCGTATTCTTTTAAATTTTCCGCCAAATCTTTTCATAGGAAACATCAACAATCGGCTGCTCGGCGAGTAAACGCTCACGAATTTGTGCCAGCAGCGACTGCTGACTTTCGTTTAGCGAGCGAGAACCCCATTTCTTATGAAGCACAGCATACAACGTGTGATCCCTAAACCTTAAGAATAAAGGGATAAGCTCCAATATCTCTTTAGACAGTTCATTCTCCTCTATATAACCCTTCATAAAAAACGTCAGGAACTCTTCGGCAAACGAGGATGATGACCCTTGAAAACCTCTCGCCCAGACCGCGTAATACAGAGGGATGGCTATATCACTTACATAGTAAAAATAACAGCTGTCGTCGAAATCAAAGACGTTCACTCTGCCATTATCCATAAAAAAATTTCCATGGTGAAGGTCGGAATGGATCAAACCGAACCGTTCTTTGCTTTCTTGAAGAGACTGAATTCTTTTTTTAAGTTTTTCACCCTTTTCAATAACCTGGGAATCTTCGATGCTATCCAAATACAGCGGAAAATCGAGCAGGTCGTCTTCATCCCACCTTTTACGACGTCCGCGTGTCGGCTGGAAACCTTTTGTCACATTGTGCATTTTTCCTACGGTTTTACCCCACGAGAAAAACAACTCTTGATCAAAGCTCTTATCGGTTATCTTCACCGGACTGCCGGGAGCTTTTTCAAATAAACTTATGAAAAAGGAAGAACCATCTGCCTTCACTTCCTCCACTCGGCGGTGCCGGGCTGACGCAAGAGCAGAAGCTGCCGGGATTCCAGCAGAGCATAGAAAATTCACCCACTCAAGCTCTGCCTCTATCTCTTCTTTCGTTCGGTGGGAAGAGTGAGTGATACGCAGAATACACGGGGTTCCTTTTCGATACACTTGATAGATATAATTCTCAAAATCTCCTAGTTTTTCGGGCTCTCTTTGATCAAGTTCAAAATGCTCCATCGATTCCCGTCTAACACTTTCAGTTAATAACCTCTCGATCCATTGCTCCATAATTCTCACCTGCCTCGTTGTAATAAAGTTTATTCTGTTTTTTATTAGCTATGTTACGTTTCATTATCATACGTTTCCGAGTTATGAGTGAGGGTTAGGGGCTCCTTGAAAAAGTGGAGGCCGCTGAAAAGGGTCTTGCTGAGAATCCATTCTGACATTCCGCGAGCTTTTTTTAACATTTGCGAGTGTTTTTCTTTCATTTTGGAAGGTTACTCTAACATTATTCAAACATTCTCAAGGTAGCGTTGTTCTACCTCTTCTGCCTTAGGCATTCCTTCCTGCGCGCCTAACTTTTCAATAGCGAATGACGACGCCGTATTAGCATAGGCAATTGCTTTTTCAATCGGAAATCCTGCTCCGGTATAATAAGCCAGTGCGCCATTAAACGTATCCCCCGCTCCAGTAGTATCCGCTACTTTTACTGAAATTGCCGGAATCACCTTCCCTTGATAGCCTGCTCCCTCTGGTCCGAGAGTTGTAATTAATTTGTCAGCATAGGAATCTTTTGAAAAAAGCAGCTTAGCCTCTTCCTCATTTGGGGTTATATACGAACAATTTCTCCAAATTTGTTCTGACATCTTCACGGCGGGAGCCGGATTTAAAATGAACGATACCCCGTGCGCCGTACAAAATTCGGCACACCATGCGGCTGTTTCTGGAGGTATTTCCAGCTGAGCCAGAACGATATCGCTATTTTTCAGACGCTCTTGAAATGTTTGCACGTACTCAACAGTCACTTCTTCATTTGCTCCACGGACGACCATAATCCGGTTGTCCTTCTCATTCAGCAAAATATTGGCGATTCCCGTTGACCGATTTGCTGTAAATCCAATGGCGTCGGTATTTATTTGCTGTTGTTTTAAGTGAGTGACAAGTTCCTCCCCCATAGCATCCGCTCCGACTTTCCCTACCAAAGAGACGTCTCCGCCTAAACGAGCAGCAGCGATCGCCTGATTGGCACCTTTTCCACCTGGTTTCATCGTGAAAGAGTCGCCGAAATTGGTTTCACCCTGGTTGGGGATTCGTGAGATGGTGGTCATAAGATCCATATTAATGCTGCCCACTACTGTTATTTTGGGTTGCTTCATACGTTCACCTTCTATCTGATGATTGCACGTAATTCATGCCAAAGCCTCTTGCTGGCTCTACCACGACATTTAACATTACTCCCCTCCATTTTAACAAAAGAGATAAAAATAAATATCCTCCAGTTCATACTTTTTTAGATTTCGTGAAATTCATAGAAATGAATCGTTAACCTAAAAAGAAGCGCTCTGCAGTCATGGTGCAGAGCGCTTCGCCCATCCCTTTATCGTTTCATGTCGGAAAGTACCGAGCGATCCAGCTCACGAATCGATTTCGCTCCAGAAAGCGCCAGGGTGAGATCCATGTCAGCCATCATATTCTGCAAAACCTCCCTCACTCCCCGCTCTCCCGCAACGGCTAAACCGTACATGCAAGGCCTTCCTACAAGTACAGCTTCCGCTCCGAGAGCCAGAGCCTTAACGATATCCGCTCCACGCCGGATGCCACTGTCCATAAGTACAGGAACCCGCCTATCTACGGCTTCACATATTTGCGGAAGTGCTTCTAAAGCTCCGATCGCTCCATCCACCTGCCGCCCCCCATGGTTGGATACAATGATGCCATCGACTTCATGTTCGATAGCAAGCTTAGCGTCTTCAGGATGAAGGATACCCTTCAGCAAAATCGGGAGATTCGTATGTTTTCTTAAAAAAGAAAGATCCTCCCATGTCAGTGTTGGGTTACCAAACGTTTTTGTCCAGTGCATAATCGCTTCTGTCGGATCTTCTTTTGGTGATTTTGAGAGCTTTGAACAAAAAGCAGGATCGGTTAAGTAATTTCCAACGCCTTCTCCAACTAAAAACGGCAAATACACGTTTTTCAAATCATATTCGCGCCACGCCATCATAGGAGTATCAAGTGTCACTACAATCGCTGAATATCCTGAAGCTTCCGCTCTCTTTAGAAAGCTCGCGGTGACATCAGGGTCACGATTCCAATACAGCTGGAACCAGCGGGGCGCGTCTCCCATCTCGTCGGCGATTTGCTCCATAGGCGCTGAAGACGCAGAACTCGCTATAAAAGGTACACCTAATGCTGCCGAAGCCTTAGCTGAAGCAAGATCTCCTTGCGGATGGATAATAGACTGAACCCCTATCGGAGCCATCATCACAGGTGAATTGTATGTTTTTCCGAAGAGCTCAATCGTCAGATCTCGTGTTTCTACATTCCTCAGCATGCGCGGGATGATTTTCCACCGGTCAAAAGCAGTTAAATTCGCCTTCATCGTGTGCTCTCCCCCAGCACCTCCAGCCACGTAATAATAAGGCCCTTCCTCTAATACTTCACGAGCCAGCTCCTCCCACTCCTCATAAACTATAGGCAGACGGTCGGGATCGGGGCTGGGCATCGTTTGATAAACATTGAACTGCACCTGGTTTCCGAAGTTCGTCATACGCACTCTCCTTCTTTTTTAATTAATAACCATACATTTCCATATTAACACAGGTGATGACAACGCTTTCATTAAATAAATATGTGAAAACCATGACAAATGTCATATAGGCCACCTGACGTTTATGTCTTACATGAATAACGTCTATCTTCTATGATTAAGCTACGATAATAAGAACGATTAAGGAGTAATTCTATGAGCCAACATAAACAAAAAGAGTTGAAAAAGAATGTAGCATCTTTTGCGAAACCTGATAATTCAGTCGGGATCCGTCAATTAGTAAATACACTTGGACCATTTTTCTTACTGTGGTTCCTCTCCTATCAGAGTCTTGCGGTTTCTCCCTGGCTCGCCATTCCGGTAGCCATGATTGCCGGTGGATTCGTCATTCGAATCTTCATCATTTTCCATGACTGTACACATATGTCCTTTTTCCAAAATAAAAAAGCGAACCGCGTGATTGGGACAATCACCGGGATCATTACCTTGTTTCCTTTTGAAAAATGGAAAAGAGATCATTCCATTCACCATGCTACCAGCAGTAACTTAGATAAACGCGGCACAGGAGATGTATGGGTCATGACGGTCGATGAATACCTTGAGGCTTCTTTCTGGAAGCGATTAGGCTACCGTCTCTACCGTAACCCTATCGTAATGTTCGGATTAGGCCCAATATACCTGTTCTGCATTTCGAACCGCTTCAATCGTAAAGGTGCAAAACGCAAGGAACGTCTGAACACTCATTTGACGAATGCTTCCATCGCCGTCATTTATGGTTTATTGATTTGGGCTATTGGCTGGCAGGCCTTCCTTATCATTCAACTGCCGATCCTTTACGTATCCGGCGTACTTGGAATATGGTTGTTCTATGTGCAGCACCAATTCGAGGACTCCTATTTTGAAGACGAGTCCGAATGGGACTTTGTAAAAGCGGCTGTTGATGGCAGCTCCTATTACAAGTTACCTAAGATACTTCAATGGGTATCAGGAAGCATCGGTTACCACCATGTGCATCACTTAAGCCCGAGGGTTCCGAACTATAAGCTGGAAGAGGCTCATGAATCGACTCCTCCATTGCAAAAAGCTACGACGATTACATTGTGGTCCAGCTTGAAGTCCATTCGTTTCCGTCTATATGATACGGCAAATAAGACGTTCGTCAGCTTCAGAGAAATTAAGCCGCTGCTTCAAGAATCGAAGCTCCAGACGGATAAGTAAAATTAATAATTGAATACAGCGAAACCCTATTCTTGTTGTATTGAATAGGGTTTCTTTTGTTAATATAAGAATAACGCATCTAAAAAAAGGAGCAGCCTTTATGCAGAATTGGTATCAAATCATCCCTAAAAATACAGGGTTAAGCTCATACATATGGATCATCTTTTGCTTACTTCCTTTCTTTTTTATTTTCAGGTCGTCATCGATCACTGAAATATTCTTCGGAATTTTTATGATTCTGCTATTTTTCCTATCTTACCGGCTGTCGTTCATTTCAAACAGCGGCATGGTGTACGTATGGGTCAGCATAGAAATGGCGATCAGCATAATGATGACGCTCCTCTTCGGCTACATTTATTTTGCTTTATTCCTGGCATTCTTCATAGGGAATATTCAAAGACTGTCTGGTTTTCTCACCTTGTATATCGTTCATGTCGTAACGACAATCGGCTCCATTGCTCTTGTGTTTTTCATACAAAACGAAGCCCTTTTCCCACAGCTTCCATTCGTCATCATCTGTTTGATTGGTGTGGTACTCCTGCCATTCACGATGTATTACCGCATCAAACGCGAAAAGCTAGAAGGCCAGCTTGAAGATGCGAACGAAAAGATATCAGAGCTTATGGTCATAGAGGAAAGAGAAAGAATTGCCCGTGACCTTCATGACACACTCGGTCAAAAACTATCATTAATTGGATTAAAAAGTGATTTAGCTGGGAAATTAATGGATAGAAACCCTGCCGCAGCTCAAAATGAAATTCAGGATATCCGCCAAACGGCCAGGACGGCATTAAAAGAAGTACGGGAAATGGTTTCGAATATGAGAGGCGCTAAGTTGGAGGAAGAACTCCAGCACATCAGACAAATCTTAGAAGCGGCAGAAATCGAGTTTACTATAGAGGGAGACCCAGCTCTTTCGAACACTCCCCTACTCGTAGAAAATGTTCTAAGCATGTGTTTGAAGGAAGCTGTCACGAATGTGGTGAAGCACAGTCAGGCTTCTACGTGCCATATCGGCATTGAACAACTGCCTAATGAGGTGCTCCTCTCCATCAAAGATGACGGTGTCGGAATCTCCGAAAAGGCCGATACTTATAAAAGTCATGGACTCCAAGGGATGCGGGAGCGTCTCGAATTTGTGAACGGAAGTTTGGACATCTACAGTGACGGCGGAACGACATTGAATATTCACGTACCTAATGTAATCCAACAAACGAAACAGGAGGGGTCGATGTGATACGGATCGTCATTGCAGAGGATCAGCGAATGCTGCTTGGGGCTTTAGGCTCGCTGTTAGATTTAGAAGAAGATATGGAAGTGGTCGGAACTGCAAATAATGGTGAAGAAGCCATCGACCTCGTAAAACAGCTCGATCCTGATATCTGTATCATGGACATTGAAATGCCCATGAAAAACGGACTCGATGCTGCTGAAGAATTAAAATCACACTCTTGCAAAATCATTATACTGACAACATTCGCACGTGCAGGTTACTTTGAACGGGCTCAAAAAGCGCGGGTGAGCGGTTATTTATTAAAAGATAGTCCCAGCGAAGACTTGGCCAACTCCATCCGAACGATTATGGAAGGTCAGCGAATCTTCGCCCCTGAATTAGTGGATATGGCATTCGGGAACGAAAATCCTTTGACCGAACGGGAAAAACAAGTCGTCCAGCTTATGGCTGATGGGAAAAACACGAAAGAAATCTCTTCTCAGCTCTACATCACTACGGGCACGGTACGGAACTACATCTCAGTCATCCTCGATAAGCTCGAAGTAAGCAACCGAATTGAAGCCATTTCCCGAATGAAGGAAAAAGGATGGTTCAAATGAAAAGCAGCCGATGACCGTTGGCTGCTTTTTTTCCGTGTGATTCATATATTTTGAAAACTTAGTTTCGAGACATAGTGAGAGTTTAGGGGCGGAAGGAAACGATTCGCTTTCCGTGGGGCGGTTGCTGAGCCTCCTCGAGCTTCGCTCTCCGGGGTCTCACCTGTCCTGCTCATCCCACAGGAGTCTCACCGTTTCCTTCCGCCCCTCTGCCTAATAAGTTTCTCGAAACTGCTTCAAGATTAAAGAAACATAGATGTAAATATGGTGGTTCTCCTATTAATAACCATTGTTATGGAGCTTTATATTACAGGACAGGGGTATGGTAGAGGTAGACGCCTAATTTCGGTAAAGGGATTCGCGACTCTACTCCATCAATAATTTAAGCTGTGGATTAATATGGGTTAAAGAGGCTGGGTAAGAAGCTGTTTGCTATTTTTATGTTATAAGAGTTCATATCTAAAAGGCTCTTTCACAGGTTTTTGATTGCTTTGCCCTTTCCTTGGTAAGATTAATCGTTACCCGTCCGAAACAATCTATAGCACAAGGAACGGCGGGTAATGGGGGCCTCACGGCGCTCCCATTACCCGCCTCCCTGACCCACTCTCTCAATGTCTCCAAATCAAGTCTTCCATAATCCTGCCCTAGAGTTTAATAACTCTCTTGTGTAAATCAACATTACCTTCCACACAGCTTTTTTATTCATTCTCGTACTGTTCGAGCATAATGATTCGTTCCATCATCGTCGGATGGCCATACCTTAAGTATTTAACTAGTAATGGAGGGTTCACTTCACTTCTTCCATTGATCGTAAGCTGCTGGAATGAACCGATGGCTGCTTCTTTATCGGGCATCATCTCGATGGCATAGTTATCTGCGGCTTTTTCCGCTTGACGTGAAACCGCCAATTCTACAGGCGTCGAAACAAACGTCAAAACAGTTAGCAATAAGAACAAAATGGGGAGGGAAGTGATATCCTCCACACGCTGCACTCCGAATGCTCCTCCCCACCTGCGGACGACGATATGGATCAGGCGGTACGTCAAATATAGTCCGACAAAACTTGAAAGAATCACCCCTGCCAGGTTCATGTACAAATGATTCATTACGTAATGGCCGATTTCATGCGCCATGATGAAGAGGGTTTCATTATCGTCAAGCCGATTTAACGTCGTATCCCATAAGACAATCCGCAAATTAGACCCTATACCATTTACATAAGCGTTCATCGCATTCGTTTTCTCTGACATATCAACTTCATATACACGATCCGCCGGAATTTCAGCTTCATCTGCCAGGGCGAGAATCTTCTCCTCAAGCTCTGGATTCTTTAACTCGGTAAATTCATTGTACAGGGGATCAATGAGCACAGGCTGGATGTACATCATAAAGGCAAAGAACGGGATGAGTAACAGCCAGGCATAGAGCCACCAACGTTTGGGGGCTTTTTTTATAAGAAAATAAAGGACTGAAATAAGGATAGCCATAATTAAGAACCCGACCCAGAAGCTGATCAGCTCATCTTTCATCCAGCTGGAAAAGGTTTGGGTGGAAATTCCGTAACGACCTGATAATTGGTAACCCAAGTAATCGAGGGGAAAACTGATCAGCCAAACGACCGTCGACAATAACAATACATACAGCGGCACTGTAATAAATTTAACCCGCTCACTGAAATTCTTGAACATAGCTGACCACCCAAAAATCAGAATCCCTAAATAAATAAGGGCTTCTACCGGAATACCTATGAAGAAGAGAAGGTTTCGATATTTCGAATACTCTTCGCTCAGAGCCATTTCCGATTCGGTCATGAACGTTGAAGGATCTGCCGCCGTCCCCTCGAAGGCCTCAGGGACGCCAGGAGTCGTCCAATGAAACAAATATAAGTACACAAGGAGCGTATAAATCGGAAATCCAATGACAGTGCCCCAAATAAATCGCTTTTTCATAATGTCCTCCCCCATTTTGTCCTCTCTTTTACTTGTACGAGCTATCCTCTTATTTATACCATTTTTTCGAAATATATGAGTGGACGAAACACGGGAGGGGTATGGTTACTTTGCAATTAAATTTGAAATCACACATAAAGAAAACTCAGAGCCATAAAGATACTCTGAGTTGGTTCCGGTTGTATTTTAAATTTTCTCGAGTGACTAAGCTACCTGCCTTGCTCTTTCTTTTTTCTTTCGGTGACGCACAACATTGAGTTCTGCGCCGACCATCAAAATGATTCCTGTGATAAAGAACCATAACATGAGGATAATGATACCCCCTAAACTTCCATACGTTGCTGAATAATTTGCAAAATTGCTGACGTAAAAAGAGAACGCCAGGGATATGAGCTGCCATAAGATCGCTGTAATAATAGCGCCCGGAAGAATTTCTTTAAAAGGGAACGACTTATTTGGCGCAAAGTGATAGAGAGCCATTAACGTGAGCGACATGACAAAGATACTGATTACCCAGCGGAGCACCTGGAACAGACCGATCGTTTGAGCGGGCAGATTCAGAAAGTCACTGAGCATAGAGATGATGACGTCACCAAAGATTGGTAAGGCTAAAGCTACTGCAATAGCTATGATCATACCGATTGTAAGAAAAATAGACATCAAACGGACTTTGATGAATGAACGGGTTTCTTCGACATTATAAGCGATATTTGAAGCCTGAATGAAGGCGTTCACACCATTTGAAGCCGACCATAGTGTACCAAGGATACCGACCGTCAATAAACCGCCATTGGGTGTCTCAACGAGGTTCACTATATTTTCCTGGAAAATGTCAGCTGCTCCGCCCGGAAGAATATTCTGCATGAAATTCATGGCCTCTTCAGCACTAATATTCAAATAAGGTAATATGGATAATAGCAGAATGACTAATGGGAATATAGCTAATAAATAATAGTAAGCTTGCGCTGCACCTAATAAAGGAACGTTATCCTTCTGGAATTCAGCGAAAACCTCTTTTGCGTAATTGATGAGCTTCTTCATGAAAAAGGGTGCCTCCTCTAACCGATTGTATTGGTCTATCCCCTTTTCCACTGCATTTATAACCTAAAATTGTAAAGGAAATATCGTACAGTTTATTCCGAGTAATATACTGTGTATAATAAGTTTTATAAAGAAAGGGTGCCTGTATGCGTATTCCAAAACCACTTGTACAACTGAATCAGCTGTTTATTGTCACAACTGTTCTACTCGGGCTGATTTTTCAGCCGAACCTCTTAATGATCCCTTTTTTAATAGGTGCATATACCTTGGCCACTAAAGAAAATCCTCTCATGGCTGCCGGGAAAAGATTTCTGAAGAAACCTAGTGATCAATATATGCCTGAGGACCGAGACCAGCAATTATTCAATCAGTGGATCGCCACCATCTGTTTAGGTGCTGCTCTCCTTTCTTTCAATGCGGGGTGGGCAGCAGCAGGATATGTCTTCAGCTTACTTGTTGTGGCTGCGGCAGGTTTAGCTTTGGGCGGTTTTTGTATCGGCTGTACCATTCGTTACCGCTATATGATGTGGAAGCATAAGCGAGCTCATTCTTAATAAAAGCCTCAACTGTCCAATCGACTGTTGAGGCTTGTTTGTGCATTATTCTCTTTTAAACTTGCTTCCCTGACTTCTTTTTTTAAGTCGGTTCCGTTTACTTTTCACTTTCTGCTCTTGTGCAACTGCAGATTCAGGGTCTGCTTTAAGGGAAGTGATCTTATCATTTTCGATCGTCACTTCGAACCAGTCATGTGGCTTGCTGCCTTCAGGAAGCTCATTTTTATTTAAAATAAACTCCTGAGTGTTTTCTTCAACTAATAAGACAGCATATTGATTTTCTTCGATTCGATCCAATACAGCCTTCATTGATTACCCTCCTGTACATGCGACACCCTGCGCTTTGATTTCATCGATCCGCGCAGGACCAATGCCGCTGATTTTTGTTAAATCATCGATAGAATGATAAGGTCTCAGCTCTATTAAATCTTCCGCTCGGGCTGGTCCAATTTGCGTAATCTCCTGCAATTCTTCAACGGATGCATGATTAATGTCGACGCACCCCTCGATTTCAGGTTCGGACTCCGTCACTGGTTCTTCTTCGGTCTCGTCTTCACTTTCTGATCTGGAATCATCCGGGGGCGTCACGGTACCGTCTTCTTTTGTTGCCAGGTGATAACTTTCCCCATCAGTAGTCACTTCAACCGTTCCATGGACATCCGTGCCATAAAGATCAATTCCTGCGTCCTCCACCCTGTTAATGACCTCCGCGTTTGGATGACCATACTGATTATCAGCTCCCGCGCTGTAAATAGCTACCTCAGGACTTACCGCTTGTAAAAAAGAGGAGCTTGTAGAGGTAGAAGATCCATGGTGCCCCAGCTGTAAGATGTCTGCTTCAACATTAGAAGACCCACTCAACATGGCCGCTTCATCATCGACTTCCGCGTCCCCTGTAAATACAAATCCGGTATCACCATAAGACATTTTTAAAGAGATTGATTCTTTATTGGTGTTACCTGTCAGGCTCTCTGGATAAAGCACATCCACTTCTAATGGACCGATGTCAAAAGCGTCTCCCGCCTGCGGTTCCTCGTATTCAGCTCCGGAAGTTTCTATCGCATCAAGGACGCGGTCGTAAGTATCAGACGTACTTTCATTCCCCGACATCCACACCTCTTCGACATCAAATTGTTCAATCACTTGATCGAGTTGTCCAATGTGGTCAGCATCCGGATGGGTAGCGATCGCTATATCTATTCGATCGACCTGGCGGCTATGTAAATAGTTGACCACGTTATCACTATTCCAGTTTCCGGCGTCAATCAATATATGGACTTGCTCGCCATCGTCTTCAAATTCAAACAGTGTAGCGTCTGCTTGTCCGACATCAATATAATGAGCCGTTAATTCAGAAGTCACTTCTATTGCGTCAGTCTCTTCTTCCTCTGTGCTGGCTTCCCGAGCTTCATCTTCCTCTGCCGTGTTCGGTTCAGATCCCTCTTCAGCTTCTCTTTCTTTCTCGTTTTCACCCGCTGTTTCGTTGTCGTTCGCTTCCTCATTTTCTTTAGGAGGTTCATCTTCGTTTTCCGCTTCTTCGGAGTAGGTCTCTTCCTCGGAGTCTGGTTCATTTGTTGTGCTCGTAGACTCCTGGCCGCATCCTCCTGCTAAGAAGATGATGAATACACTAAAGACTATAAAAATTACATTTCTGCCCATCCCGCACCTCCTATTTCATCTATTTTACCATAGGAAAAGTTGATATTTTCCAACTACAGAGAGATGGACTTTTCAAAAACCAGCTTCGTTTATTGAAATTGGCGCCGAATTTAATATGAAAGCTATGTTAAAGGTGGTTGTTGATGTTCAAAAAGAATGATTCAACAACATGGCAGGACTGTTGAATCATTGGTTTCGAGACATTTAGTAAGTGGATCAGGGCGGCGGGGAATGACTCGCTTTCCGTGGGAGCGCGGTGAGCTTCCACGGAAAGCGATCCGTTTTCTAAAGCCACCATATTCTCATACAAAAGTCTCGAAACTGAGTCTTCAAAAATAGGGAGCTATATGAATATCAACATGGAAATTCAGCAGAATCTTTCATGCTAAATTTTTCGCACTATAACATATGACAAAATAAAAGGCTGGAATGAATTAAAGCAAGATTATAAAAAAGCTGCCTTCTCCGAATTGAGAAGGCAGCTATGCATGATTAAGCTTTTGTTTTATAAGCCGTGTTGTGTGACTGCAGACTATCGTCTGTTCCAAATAAGAAGTGCTTTTCCATATCCGGAGAATACGTGGAGTTCACAGCCGTACGGCCAACCGTTTCGGCCACTTCACGCAGCATGCTAGGGGAAGCTCCACAGCAAAGTCCCAGATAATTCACCCCAATATCGTGCGCTTCCTTCGCCCACTCGGCAAGTTCATATCGGTTGCAATACAGTGGGTCAAGGGACGTCGGGAACGTCGTCGCCGTTGGTATGCTGCAGGAGCATCCGCCATCAGGCAGATTGAAGAAAGTCGGGTGCTCTTCTGTTGTGCGGTAAGGAATAGGAAGTGCTCCGACATAACCGTCCACTTCAGCACGAATTTTTTCAATAAAAGGCTGCATAGTTGCCGGCCCGCGGAAGCAGTTCATTCCGACAACCAGGGCTCCCTGCTCCTTCAGCAAACGGGATGCTTCTTCCACGGAATAACCGTCGCGAAGGACATTTTCTCCCATTAGACCAAACGTAATGACGGCAGGTAGTCCTTGTTTTTGGATTTCCTCTAAAGCGATTTTCGCTTCTTCATAATAGTAGAACGTTTCACCATTTACGAAGTCAACATCCTCTTCTTTACACCACTTCACCATTTCCGCGAACATCGTCCGTACACTTTGCACCGCTTCAGGATCATCCGGATTAAATAAGTTCGTATTAGAAATATTACCGGCCACGAGCGCTTCCTCTTCAGGATGCTCTTTAGCCACTTCTTTCGCCAAGCGGATGGCCTGACGATTCAAAGGTTCCAATAAATCTTCTTTACCTATAATACGCATTTTTTCTCTATGGGCATTGTAAGTGAATGCCAGTACAACATCAGAACCCGCAAGCATGTAATCCCGGTAGGTTTGTTTCAGAGCTTCCGGGTTATCGAGAGCCACTTCAGGTACAAACGATCCTGCCTGCAAATACCCTCGACGCTCTAATTCAAATAAGTAGCCTTCTCCACAAATAACGGGTCCATCCTGTAATCTTTGTTCTAAGCTTCTTTTCATAGTAAAACACCCTTTCTCATTTTTGATGAAGCATAGCTGAACATCCATTGCCTGACTTCCACCTTGTTCAACTGCAGAAACTTTCTTATAAAATTACATATAAAAAATCCCACTTCATAAGAAGAGGGATTATCGTTTAAAAATATGCCCCCTCTTATCTTTCAGATTTTAAAAATCTGTAGGAATTGGCACCTTTTTCAAGCATTGCTTGAAAGGTTGCCGGGCATCAACGGGCCTATTCCCTCCGCCACTCTCAATAAGAGATCTCATATGTAATTATTCCCATATTATAAAGACATTCCACTATCCAAGTCAACACATTTTTTGAATATTTCTGAAATTGTTCAACATACACTAATACAAAGGAGGACGACCTATGGATCGATCAATATCTATCTTGAAATTTCTGAAGTATACAATTGCATTTGTCTTTTTAACGTCTGGCCTAATGAAGCTTGTTCACACTGAATTGGCTGATTACTTTATGAACTTAGGCATTCCTTTTCCACTAGAAGTCATGTATATTGTCGCCTGGATTGAAATCGGCTGCGGTGCATTATTGCTCCTTAATAAATATACGAAGCTTGCGACGATTGCACTTATGGCGGTAATGATCGGTGCTATTATTCTGACCAAACTTCCTGTTCTGAACAGCGGAGTGATTCATGCTTTGTTTAATGCTCGTCTTGACATCGTCATGCTTATTCTGCTCGCGGTCCTTTATAGAAATCGTGTAATCATCATTAAAAAAACACCATAAGAGTCCCGACTCCTATGGTGTCCTGTAAATTTAAATGTTTTCCAAAAAGACTCGGATGACATCAGCGCCGCCAATGAATGTTCCTAGAGAGCTTCCTATATTGGCTAAGACAATGATAAGAAGAATTCTAGTTACTTTATTGTCCCAGAACCCCTTAACGCTGGATACGTCGTCAGATAACGTCTCAAAATCTTTTACATTAGGTCTGCGGAAATAGGCCTGCACAATTCCAGCGAACCAGCCGGCAGCGATCAATGGATTTAATGATGTAATCGGCGCCATAATGAACGCTGTCAATACAGCCAGCGGATGGCCTAAAGCGACGGCTGCCCCGATAGCTGAAAATGAACCATTCCATAAAATCCAGCTGATGGTCTGCTGGGTTCCTGCAGCCGGGTTTGCATAAAAGGTATAGGCGATAATAGATAAAATGATAACTGGAATAGTCCAGCCTATTATTTTAGGTGCCTTTGACTTGGGAGGCTGTTCCCTCAACTTATTCAAGTCGTGCTCCTTATGAATTTGTTCTTTGATTCCTGGTACGTGAGCAGCACCTAATACGGCAACGATTTTCTGCCCGGGTGCCTCTTTGATTTTCTGGGATAAGTATTGATCCCTTTCATCGATGAGCGGCTTCTTTAATTTAGGGAAATTATCCGTAAAGTCCTGCAGCATTGCATCGAGCATGTCTTTTGACTTTAATTTTTCCAATTCTTCTTCTGAAATCTTATCATTGCTGAATATACTCAGCATGATCTGCATCAGGAGTTTAACTTTTCCCATCGTCCCAAGGTTTCCCCAGATTCTGGCGAAAGTGATTTGAATGTTCCGATCTGCTAATACAAGAGTTGCTCCTGTCTCTTCAGCTGATTCGATTCCCTGGATCATTTCTTGTCCTGGCTTGATTCCCATTTGTTTAGCCATCCGTTTTTGGAAAGAAGAGATGACCATATTCATCAATAGCAGAGTCGCTTTTTTCTGTTTAATGACTTTAAAAATATCGGTATCCTGCCACTTATTTCCGTCTTTTATGGATTGGTATCTCTGTTCGTCCAATTCTACGCAGACGGAATCGGGCTGTTCATAATCAATGACTTCCTTTACCTGCTCTGCACTTTTCCGTGATACGTGAGCCGTACCAATGAGAATGAGTTCTTTGTTATCCAGATAGATTCTCGTTATATTTTCTTCATTTATAGACATTACGGACCTTCCTTTACAAATGACTCTGTTAAATATCAGTGTTGATTTTATATAAGGTTTCTTCTAAAAGAGTAGTAATTCAATAACTTGGAAAACTTCTGCTATTCCGTCTCCGTTATAGGTGGAAAGTGGTTTTAGGAATGAACTCGCTTTCCGTGGGAGTGCAGTGAGCTTCCTCAGGCTGCCGCCTTCCGGGATCTCACCAATCACTCTCTTCCCACAGGAGTCTCATCCATTCCTAAAACCACCTCTCTATAATTTATATGACGGAACGATTTGAAGTTCTCAAATCATTTACTTACCAAAGTTTACACAAAATTCATATGATTAATCAGAATGTAAATTTAATCTTTTCCATATGTGAATATCATGCAAGAAGCACTAATTCTCCCCTTTGGAAAACACTCTAAATGCATTAGCAGTGCTTTTGTCATAACCTTTTCATTTTGATTTAGCAATAGTGGTTTCGTTCTTCACATCATGGTAATGGGGTCTTGGAAATGGGGAGACTCCTGCGGGAATGGATAGACTGGCAAGACCCCGGAGAGCTTTAGCTCGAGCAGGCTGGATTGTCAACACAAAACTAGACAATTTCATTAAGGTGTTTCTTCTTGAATTCTATAGGACTAAGGTAGTTGAGAGTGCCATGAATTCGAATATAATTGTACCAGTGGACATAATCAAATAAAGCC
>NZ_JAIZEN010000049.1 GCF_024189295.1 Halobacillus sp. A1 | reverse complement strand
TTTTCACGAAGGTTGATATAGTTAAGTCCTCGATTGATTAGTATCCGTCAGCTGCACGTGTCACCACGCTTCCACCTCGGACCTATTGACCTCATCGTCTCTGAGGAATCTTACTTACTTGGCGTAAGGGGAAATTTCATCTCAAGGGGGGCTTCATGCTTAGATGCTTTCAGCACTTATCCCGTCCACACGTAGCTACCCAGCGATGCTCCTGGCGGAACAACTGGTACACCAGCGGTGTGTCCATCCCGGTCCTCTCGTACTAAGGACAGCTCCTTTCAAATTTCCAACGCCCACGACGGATAGGGACCGAACTGTCTCACGACGTTCTGAACCCAGCTCGCGTACCGCTTTAATGGGCGAACAGCCCAACCCTTGGGACCGACTACAGCCCCAGGATGCGATGAGCCGACATCGAGGTGCCAAACCTCCCCGTCGATGTGGACTCTTGGGGGAGATAAGCCTGTTATCCCCGGGGTAGCTTTTATCCGTTGAGCGACGGCCCTTCCATGCGGTACCGCCGGATCACTAAGCCCGACTTTCGTCCCTGCTCGACTTGTAGGTCTCGCAGTCAAGCTCCCTTGTGCCTTTACACTCTGCGAATGATTTCCAACCATTCTGAGGGAACCTTTGGGCGCCTCCGTTACTCTTTAGGAGGCGACCGCCCCAGTCAAACTGCCCACCTGACACTGTCTCCGGACCGGATCACGGTCCTGGGTTAGAATGTCCGTACAGCCAGGGTGGTATCCCACCAGCGCCTCCACCGAAGCTAGCGCTCCGGTTTCTCAGGCTCCCACCTATCCTGTACAAGCTGTACCAACATTCAATATCAGGCTACAGTAAAGCTCCACGGGGTCTTTCCGTCCTGTCGCGGGTAATGTGCATCTTCACACATAGTATAATTTCACCGGGTCTCTCGTTGAGACAGTGCCCAAGTCGTTGCACCTTTCGTGCGGGTCGGAACTTACCCGACAAGGAATTTCGCTACCTTAGGACCGTTATAGTTACGGCCGCCGTTTACTGGGGCTTCGGTTCAACGCTTCGCCTTACGGCTAACGCATCCCCTTAACCTTCCAGCACCGGGCAGGTGTCAGCCCCTATACTTCGCCTTACGGCTTCGCAGAGACCTGTGTTTTTGGTAAACAGTCGCTTGGGCCTTTTCACTGCGGCTCCTCGGCAGAGGAGCACCCCTTCTCCCGAAGTTACGGGGTCATTTTGCCGAGTTCCTTAACGAGAGTTCTCCCGCTCACCTTAGGATTCTCTCCTCGCCTACCTGTGTTGGTTTACGGTACGGGCGCCTCTTTCCTCACTAGAGGATTTTCTTGGCAGTGTGAAATCCAGAGCTTCGGTACTATATTTCCCTCCCTGTCACTGCTTGACGTTAGGCCGGACGGATTTACCTATCCGACCGTCTCACAGCTTAGACGCACTCTTCCAATCGTGCGCTCTCCTTATCCTCCTGCGTCCCCCCGTTGTTCAAACGGAAAGGAGGCGGTACAGGAATATCAACCTGTTGTCCATCGTCTACGCCGTTCGGCCTCGACTTAGGTCCCGACTAACCCTGAGAGGACGAGCCTTCCTCAGGAAACCTTGGGCTTTCGGTGAAAGAGATTCTCACTCTTTTTTCGCTACTCATACCGGCATTCTCACTTCTAAGCGCTCCACCAGTCCTTACGGTCTGACTTCACAGCCCTTAGAACGCTCTCCTACCACTGATCCATTGGATCAATCCGCAGCTTCGGTGGTGTGTTTAGCCCCGGTACATTTTCGGCGCAGAGTCACTCGACCAGTGAGCTATTACGCACTCTTTCAATGATGGCTGCTTCTAAGCCAACATCCTGGTTGTCTAAGCAACTCCACATCCTTTTCCACTTAACACACACTTTGGGACCTTAGCTGGCGGTCTGGGCTGTTTCCCTCTCGACCATGAACCTTATCACCCATGGTCTGACTCCCAGAACAAAGTCTCTGGCATTCGGAGTTTGACTGAATTCGGTAACCCGGTAGGGGCCCCTCGTCCAATCAGTGCTCTACCTCCAGGACTTTCTATTCTGAGGCTAGCCCTAAAGCTATTTCGGAGAGAACCAGCTATCTCCGTGTTCGATTGGCATTTCACCCCTACCCACACCTCATCCCCGCAATTTTCAACTTGCGTGGGTTCGGGCCTCCAGTCAGTGTTACCTGACCTTCACCCTGGACATGGGTAGATCACACGGTTTCGGGTCTACGACCGCATACTCATGCGCCCTATTCAGACTCGCTTTCGCTGCGGCTCCGCTTCTTCAAGCTTAACCTCGCATACGGTCGTAACTCGCCGGTTCATTCTACAAAAGGCACGCCGTCACCCATCAATGGGCTCCGACTACTTGTAGGCACACGGTTTCAGGATCTATTTCACTCCCCTTCCGGGGTGCTTTTCACCTTTCCCTCACGGTACTGGTTCACTATCGGTCACTAGGGAGTATTTAGCCTTGGGAGATGGTCCTCCCGGATTCCGACGGAATTCCTCGTGTTCCGCCGTACTCAGGATCCACTCCGGAGGAAAGAAGATGTCGACTACAGGGCTCTTACCTGCTCTGGCTGATCGTTCCAGATCGATTCATCTATCTTCTTTCTTGATAACTCCAAAGGAGTGTCCTACAACCCCAGAAAGCAAGCTTTCTGGTTTGGGCTGTTTCCGTTTCGCTCGCCGCTACTTGGGAAATCGCATTTGCTTTCTCTTCCTCCGGGTACTAAGATGTTTCAGTTCCCCGGGTCTGCCGTCGTTATCCTATGAATTCAGATAACGACATGGTTCCATTACGAACCATGGGTTCCCCCATTCGGAAATCTTTGGATCAAAGCCTGCTTACGGCTCCCCAAAGCATATCGGTGTTAGTCCCGTCCTTCATCGGCTCCTAGTGCCAAGGCATCCACCGTGCGCCCTTATTCACTTAACTTTCTTCGTGAAAAGACGTTTCGTTTGTTTGATGTCTTGTCATCATCTACGC
>NZ_JAIZEN010000048.1 GCF_024189295.1 Halobacillus sp. A1 | reverse complement strand
AAGGGCAGGATAGTGGAAGACTCAGTTTCGAGATATTCAATCTTTTTTACATAATGTTCTGTGGTAAAATGTGGTATATGTTAAGTTTTTTAAGATTTAAGGAGGATTATATGATTAATGAAATTACCTTGAGGAATGTAGCAACTTACGACAATAAGGGTGTTGAAATTAAAGGTTTGGAGAAAGTAAATTACTTTTATGGAAGCAATGGTTCTGGAAAAACAACTATATCTGAAGTATTGCGTAACATTGATGAATTTCCAGATTGCTACATAACTCAGCCTGAACCTGACCATAAGGTATTTGTTTATAATAGGAATTTTGTGGAAGAGAACTTTAGACAAAACGAACATATTAAAGGGATCTTTACTTTAGGTAAAGATCAAAAAGAAACCATGGAACAAATTAAGGAAAATAAAGACGAGTTAGTGAAACATAGAGAAAAAATAAGTGACTTGAATGAAGGTATAGAAAGTAAAGAAGATGAAAGGAACAGTAATAGAAATATTTTTAAAGAAGAGTGTTGGGGTATAAAAGATAAATATACTTCATATTTCAAAGAGGCATTTACGGGCTATAATAATTCCAAAAAAAATCTAATGAAAAAATTCATAGCAGAAGCTGATAATAAAAACGAACTAAAGGAATTTATAGATTTAGTCCAAAGGAGAGAGGCACTTTTTGAACGTACTCTTGTAAAAGTAGATACTATACCACTGATGCAATCAACTATTGAGTTTCAGGATATTTCTATTCTTAATACAAGAATTATTGGTGCAGATGATGTAGACATATCTAATTTAATAAATAAATTAAGCATTAGTGATTGGGTACTACAAGGACATGACCATATGCACAATACTGATGGTATTTGTCCCTTCTGTCAGCAAGGGCTTCCAGACGATTTAGATGCTAAATTACATAGTTACTTCGACCAAACATACTCTGAACAAATAAATAGGTTAAAGAGTTTTTCAGAGAATTATGAGGCATATAAAGAAGATCTTATTTCACGAATAAAGGATTTTATTAATAAAAGCCATGAATATATAGACAATAAAATGATCCAAGATACCTTTTTATTAATCGAAGCTAAGATAAAGGAGAATATGAACCTAATTAAGAGCAAATTAAATGAACCGAGTAAGGTCATTACTTTGCAGGATATTTCAAAGAACCTCACTGATATAAACGTTGAAATAAAAAAAGCCAATGAGTCAATCACCGAAAACAATGACTTGGTGACAAATGCCAAAGAAGCTAAACAGGTTTTAATAGGTGATATCTGGAGATATTTAATTGAGCAAAATAAGGAAAACTATTCCAGGTATAAATCAAAAGATGACCAATTGGATAAAGAAATAAACGGAAGGAAAACTGGTAGAAAAAATAAAGAAAAACATAAGAAGAAATTGGAGGAAGAGGTTTCTCAACTTCAAAAGCAAGTAACTAATATTGAACACTCAGTCAATGAGATTAACAAAAGGTTAAGAGCCTTTGGTTTTACAAATTTTAAATTAGCTACCGCGAATGAAAAAGGCCATTACAAGATTGTCCGGGGGAACGGCGAGGATGTAGAGAACACATTAAGTGAAGGAGAAAAGACATTTATTACCTTTCTGTATTTTTACAATTTATTGAAGGGCAGTACAGATAGGGAAGAAGTCACTACTAATAAAATTGTGGTATTAGATGATCCAATATCAAGTTTAGATAGCAACATATTGTTTATTGTAAGTAATCTGATTAGAGAAATTATTGAAGAGGTAAAAAGCGAAACAGGAGAAACTAGACAATTGATTTTACTGACTCATAACATCTACTTTCACAAAGAAGTCTCCTTCAACAGACATAATCAAACCCTCAGTAATGAGTCGTTTTGGATTGTTAGAAAAACGGATAATAACTCTTATGTTCAGCAATATAATGATAATCCAATTAAATCTTCTTATGAACTATTGTGGAATGAATTAATTCTTTTAAACAACCAAAGCTTAATAACAACTCAAAATGTTATGAGAAGAATTTTAGAGAATTATTTTACCTTTTTTGGAGGTGTAAATTTAACAGACATAGTAAACAAATTTGATGATGAAGAAAAATCAATTTGCAGATCATTACTTACTTGGTTGCACGATGGATCACATCATATAAATGAAGATTTATTTGTGGAAAGAAGTACAGATATTGTAGCGAGATATTTAGAAGTATTTAAGCAAATATTTTATAGAATGGGACATGGTTCTCATTATGAAATGATGATGAAGAATATTGAACATAAAGAACGCGATGGGATACACGATGATATAAGTAATGAAGAAATAGCAATTGGAAGCAAAGAAGCTGCATCGACGGTTGAACAAAGAGATTAAACAATTACATGTCTGTTAATTTAAATATCAATTTTTTTGCTAAAAGGGTTATATAGCTATAGGAGGTAACCATACCTACACCGCTTAAGTAATCAATTGAAAGTGCAGGTGTTAAAAATGAATCAAAATTTGTATAACGAAGCTATAGAGTATGAACAACTCACGCAGAAAAGACTTTTTATTATTGGAAATGGGTTTGATCTTCACCATGGAATGAAAACTAGTTACTGGAATTTTAGGAATTACCTCTTGGAAACTGGGACAGAAATATTAAGAACGATGGAGATGTTCAATATGTTCCAAGAGGATTTATGGTCGAGTTTTGAAGCAAATCTGGCAAATATCGATGTTCAACTAATGTATGATTATTACTCTGACAGTTTAGTCTCGTATGCAGATGACAATTGGAGTGACATGTATCATCATGAATTTCAGTATTTTATCGAACAAGATACTTCATATATGAGCTATGAGTTAATATCTCAATTTGTTAAATGGATATGCAGTATTGATATGCCAACTAAAATGAGTGAAGGGATTGCTAAGTGTTTTACCGAGGTTAAGGATTCTTTTTACTTGAATTTTAACTATACACCAACTTTACAAAACTTCTATGGAATTAATGAGGAGGAGGTTCTTCATATTCACAATAGAGTTGTTCATGAACGTTCTGAAATCATTCTTGGTCATGCTGTAGGAAAGCCACCAAGTAATTTAGATTTGGGTTATGGTGATGTTAGGCTTGATGAAGCGTATGATTTAATTACGCAGTATTATGCAACTACACACAAGTCAACAGCTTCCGTGATTGCAAGGAATCAGTCTTTTTTTAACTCACCTAATAAATATAATGAGATTATTATTATGGGACATAGCTTGTCGGATGTTGATTTACCATATATTCAACGGATAACGTCAAATCTGTGTCATAAAAATACACGCTGGTATGTGAGCTACTATAGTGAAGGTGAGATATCAAGTCATAGAAGGAGTCTAGAAAAATGCTTAATTTCTGATAACAAAGTTTCTTTCTTTAGACTCTCTGATTTGTAAATACATATAATGAATTTCTAGAATGCACGTGCTAGTTTTGTAGCATTAGTAAGAAAAGTAAGCTATAAAAATAGAATTTTGAAATGGTGAAAAGTTATGAAGAAACTAACGGGGGCATTAGTTAGTGACCATCTCGAAATTAAGTCTTCCACTATAGAGGGGGGCGTTAGTTCAACAACAAGCAACCACATTTTTCAGAGATTGTGTAAGCAGATGAATAGAAATTGAAACACCTTTAAAAAGCCTTACTACAACCTATTTAGGCAAAAGCCACTAAGGATGTGACGCATGGATACACAAATATCAAATAAAATAAAGGCTATTACATCGGTTGGTGAGTGGAAAGAAGTTGACGGTTTTCCGAATTACCTGGTAAGTACAGAAGGCGAGGTTATCAATAAAACGACTGTTAAACGAATGAACCAGCATGTGAACCACGGAGGGTATAAGTATGTAAACTTAAGTCACAAGGGCAAAGCGAAACAGCAATTAGTGCATCGTCTGGTCGCAACAGCTTTTATCCCGAATCCTGACAACAAAGCCGTGGTGAACCATATCGATGCCGATCGTGGGAATCCGAAAAAAAGTAATTTGGAATGGGTGACCCACAAAGAGAATTCGGAACATATGGTGAATAGTTTTCGCAGCCCGAATCAAATGATGGCGATTTTGTTGAATAAAAAGGGGGAGGAGATAGCTTTATTTCCTTCGAATAAGCGATGTATAGAATACATTTTCAATCGTTATCGCATGCAACATGGCTATTACGAGGGTGAGCCGATTTTCGAAGATATCGAGTTTTATGAAGAGTTATCCCCTGTAATGAGAAATGGAAGAGCAGCTAGACGCATGAAACTTAATTTCTAATAAAAAGCTCTGTCACTAAAAAACTTATCCCGTGTTGGAGTACATAAACTAAAGTCATATAAAACAGTTCTACAAAAAGCCCAATTATTCAATAAGACGGGGGTTTTAGTAAACTTCTAGTACTTGTTAAAATAGGGTTTAAGAAGAAATGTAGTTAAACTAACGGGGGCAATTGTTCAATATGGACGATCGTTTTGAATAACGGAGAAGGTTTGTTGAAGAAAATAAGAGGGAGGATAGAATTAATGGACAATAGCAATGACCATAAAAACATCCCAGTATGGGCATTTGAAACAATTGAGTTAAAAGAGCCAGACCCTATGTGGAAGGACAAAGGCATTCGGGAGAGAAAAGAACTATACAATTTACTTTCAGCTTTTGGTGTTAAGCAAGTAGAACATATAGGCAGTACAGCAATTCCTAATTTGCCCGCTAAACCAATTATCGACTTAATGGCTTCTATTCCATCATTTAAACTTATCAACAAAATAGTGGAAAACTTATCTTTACACGATTGGCATTATGTACCTCCCGAATTAGACAAACAGCCTTGGAGAAGATTTTTTGTTAAAGTAAAGAACGACAAACGAGTAGCTCATTTACACCTAATGCAAGAAGGAGAAGAACGTTGGGAAAAACAACTTAAATTTCGAAATAAATTAAGAACTAATGCACACCTTGCAGAGGAATACGCTACAATTAAAAGCCAATTAGCACAAGAATTTAATAATGACCGTGAGGGATATACAGAAGCAAAAACAGAATTTATAAATAAGGTGCTATTTAACTAAAGGGTTCGTTAGTTACCATTTCCTACAAAATATCTCGAAATCAAGTCTTCCAGTAATTGGGGC
>NZ_JAIZEN010000047.1 GCF_024189295.1 Halobacillus sp. A1 | reverse complement strand
TTGCTTCTTAAATTCATCAGTAAAGTTACGGCGATTCCTTGGGGTCATGTTTAGTCTCCTTGATTGAAATATTTAGTAAAGTGTAACTGACCTTAACGAAACTGTCCAAACAAGTGTAACCTTTCCATTGGTCCGCTAGTATGTGGGGAGTAGACATAGAACAATCGTTTCATAAGGGTGTAGACATGTCCCGTGCTGACACAAGAGGTTCTGAATAAATATTAAGGGTGGTCTAGAAGTGGAAAGTCAAATGGTAAACAGGGATTTATACAGTTCTGATAATTTTTTGCTGCATTCAGATGATTCACTTTTATCCAATGATAGAATCTTCGTAGGGAATCAGACTGATGATTTTGTTGTCTCCTCTTTTTTACAAAATTCAAAAAAGGTTCTAATGTTAGGTCTGGGTTATGGTGGAGCATTACGTGCGTTGTTAATTGATGACAATGAAGTTCAGGTAACTGCAGTAGATATTAATCCCAATTCAATGAGAGCAACAGCTTTAATTATGGAGAACTATTTTCCGGGAATATCAAATAAAGTAAACTATGTTCAAAGTGATGCATTACAATATTTAAAAGAATATAACGGCCAGCCCTATGATGTGATTTGTTTGGATTTATATACACGTGAAGGGTACCCTTTATTTATATTGCATGACGAATTTTGGATATATTTAAAAAATATATTAACAGAAGACGGTACAGTAATTTTTAATTCTTGGGGGCTTCCACAACAATTATCACCTTTAAAAGGTAATACAGTGCAAAAAAGTATTGCAAAATTTATGGGTGATCACTTTTCATATCTAAGTGCCTTACCTAATAGAAGAAACATCACTTTTATTGCTCACCTTCAACAAGTTCCCGTAATTAGACAAATAGTGAATACGGAAGACTTTAACGCAATTGACCGACTTATTGTAGAGTTTTTTCCTCAAAGAATAAAATATGCAAAGAAAATTAAATCTGAGAATTTTAAAACACTAGAAAACGACGTTATTTTAACGATGGATGAATTCAATGATGAGATGTACAAAAGATGGCCACATTTAGTTGAAAAATGCAATGAGGCATTGGTGGATCTTGGTTACACTCAAATTAGGGACATAATGGAACTTTTAGATGATCCCATAAAAGCTAAAAAAATGACAAAATTACTCTTAGAGAGGAATGCAATTGAAAGTGCAACTATTCCGGTATTGGTCGGCGCCTACTCATTCCATAAACCCGAAGGATTGGATTGGTATTTATACTGGATGCTAGAAGAAGCAGAAGAGCTGATGGACACTCACAAAGAGTGGGTTATTAATACAGCCTTGTGGCAGTTATTAGAAGTGGCAGCTAACCCATATGCCAATTATGATTATTGGGCAAGTGATATTGAACTACTGTTTAATAAGCTAGGTCTAAGATAAGTTAAAATGAAAGAAATATTTTAATAGCAATACCTCCCTTTCTTAAGTTCTATTTTGGTTATAAAGATATTAAGACTTTTATCAATTTCCAGTTGAAGTGTGGGTAAGATTTCTAGTATTTACTGAATAGCCCAATAGGTTTCACAATATTTTTGTAGCTTCTCTTTAAAATAAGCTTATTTTAAATTCACCAAATCTGGATATTATGAAGAAAGATGTGCTTAACACCCACACCCCAAAACAAGTGCAAAATTATTAAAAGGATGGGTTGTTTATGAAAGATAAAGATAATTCAAACTTAAGAGAAAACATTACATATAAGGACCACATTTCGCAAATAGTTCATGAAGCGGAAAAGAAGGGTGATTTCGACAATTTACCAGGAAAAGGGAAACCTTTAAACTTAAATGATAATTCGATTAATAGTTACGACGCTCAACTTAATAAAATTCTAAAAGATAACAATGTATTACCAGAGTGGGTTAAGCTGGGAAATGAGATAGATTCTTTAATGGACCAGTTAAGCTCTTCTAGTCCAAAAGAAAAAAGAAAATTAAAGAAGGAATTAAATAAAAAAATTAAGAATTATAACTGGCAATGTCCTCCTTCACTTCAGAAAAATTCACTATAAGTATAGAAGGGGCTTTATGTGAATGTACACAAAAAAGAAATTATTAACTGATGATACTGATATAGAAAATCTTATTAGAACCATAGCAATAACAACTTGGAAACAAAGAATAAATCCTAAGAAAAGTTTTAATGACTTGAGAAGTATTAATGAGACCTTAACAAGTTTGCTTAATAACCATAGAACATCCAATGATTTTAAAAAGCTAATAAATGCGTTTGAAGGAAGCAATGAATTTGTAATACAAGCTATAGTGAGAGAACACAAGAAATACCTCAATAGGTATTTTGATATTCCTAAGGACTTGTACCAGCGATATGTTCTGAGTATGGATAATATGTTTATAGATTGGAATAATGCTAAATACAAAGGGAATATTAGAGACTATTTAACTACATTAGAAGATTATATAGAAATACTAAAGGAAATGAGTATTTTCTTAGGATATAAGGGGCATCCATACGAGGCTTTTTTATCAGAGTTTATACCAGAAATTACCTTAGATGAGATGGAAAAAATTATGGATGAACTCGAATTTACTGCTTTAAAGCAATTAAATAGGAATAACAACAATAACAGATGTATTTTATACAAAAAGTACTCTAAAGAAATACAAACAAAATTAATGGAATCTGTTCTTCAAGATTTAGGATTTGATTTTAGTAAAGGCTTGATTGTTGAAAGCTCTCACGCCTTTATGATGAAGTTAAATAGTAATGATGTTAGATTGGCAATTTCGGCTAATGAATATAACTTAGCTGATACATTGTATTCCACACTCCATGAGTTTGGACATGCTATATATGAACAAAACATAAGTTACAAAGAAGGTATTCTAAGCAGAGGAATCTCTCATGATTTCCATGAAGCACAAGCAAAATTATTTGAAACATTCATAGGAAAGAAAGATGGTTTTATAAATTACTTCTCTTTAAAAGCCAAAGGTTTCTTCCCAGAACTCAAAGATGATGAGATTGATAAAATGTTTAATGAAATACTTAAAGTTAATAAAAGCTTAGTAAGAACTAATGCGGATGAAGCTTCATTTATACTTCATATAATTATGAGATATAGACTAGAAAAAGGGTTAATTGGCGGAACGTTGAGTGTTAAAGATATAGATGACTATTGGCAAAAAATGTGTTATGAGTACTTCGGTAAGTTGCCCTCAGAATTCAACGAAAGTGCTTACCAAGATGTTCATTGGGGAATTGGAAATTTTGGTCACTTTCCATCATATATAATTGGGTTGGTTTATGGGGCTCATATCTACAAGTTATTAGATAATGAGATACCTTTATTGGAAAATAAAATATGTGAAGGAAAATTTAAGGACATCCATCATTGGCTTACAAAGAATATATACTCGCACGGAAGTATATTTACTAGTAGTGAGCTGTTTGAAAAACTTTCAAATGAAAAACCTAATACAGGACCCTTGTTGAGCTATTTAAAAGAACTAAAAAACTAAACAGTCGAATGAGTAATACACAAAACCGATCCCCTTATAACGCTTAATCTTTAATATAATTGAACTTAGGTGTTTTCTATTTATTTTAATAAACTCTTAAACATGCTAAACAACATCGATATTATTAGTTTTTGGAGGATGACCTTATAAAAAAATCATAGTATTAGAACCACCCTAGCTTTTTTAATCATTTTAAAATTAAAAGTTAAAATTGAAATAGCAATAATTACTAAATTAATAAAGGGGGGTTATGTCCACTGTGTGGTTCCGGTTGGATAACTTGGACTCCTAAGGTGTAATGTATGAAAATAAATAAAAAATGGAAAGATCCAATCTTATTACTGACTTCTATTGGAATTTCAAGTATAGGGGACTTTATTTATTTAGTTGCAATTAATATTATTGTATATCAACTTACAGGTTCAGCGGCGGCTGTAGCTGGGCTTTGGATCATAGGACCATTAACGAACATTGCGACTAAATTCTGGACTGGGAGTTTTATTGAGTATCGGAGTAAAAGAAAAGTAATGATGGGGTCTTATATAATTAGAGCTGTTTTCATTTTCTTGATTCCATTTTCTTCAAATATGGCAGTTATTTACGGAATATTGGTTATTTTAAATGTGGCAAAAGCATTCTTTAATCCATCGTCAATGACTTACATTGCTATTCTTGTTCCTAAAGAAAAAAGAAAACGTTTTAATTCTATTCGTTCATTTGCAAGTTCAGGGGCTTTCATAGTAGGACCTGCAATTGGTGGCTCGCTTATTTTATTAACATCTGTTGAAGTAACCTTATGGTTGAATGCACTGTTCTTTTTAATCTCAGCAATTTTATTGTTATTTCTTCCAGAAAAAGAAAATATTGATAAAGAAACAATTCCTAAAATGACGATTGCTCAGGTGATTGGTGACTTTACAGTCGTTCAGAAATTCATGATCAATAATAAATACATATCTTTTGTCTATCTTGGCTTTATTATGATAATGATATTTACATTTGCTATGGATGCTCAAGAGGTGGTTTTTACCCAGCGAGTGGTGGGACTTTCCGAATTTGAGTATAGTTTACTGATTAGTATAACGGGAATCGGTTCGGTGGTAGGAGCCCTTTTATTATCGGTATTTTCAAATAAAATTTCGCTAAGATATATGATTACTATAGGGGTGACCATGATGACGATTGGCTATATAATCTACGCAGTTTCGTGGTCTTTCACCTCTATCGTTGTTGGTTTTGTAGTCTTAGGTTTCTTTAACGTCTTCTTAAACGCAGGAATTATGACCTTTTATCAAAACAACGTTTCTGTGGATATTATGGGAAGAGTGACAAGTATTTACGATTTAATCCAAAGTATTATCCAAGTTATTTTTATTTTAGCTATTGGGATTGCAGCAGATCTTGTTTCTTTACGACTTACCATTATCACTCTGGCGTTAGTGATGTTTATATCATCTATAACTTTTTCAATTTTAGTATTAAAGCCTAATAAAAAAAGTTTTTATCAAGAAGATGATAGTCATCAAGATATACAAATGCATATTTAAGTTAAACAAAAAAGCAGGTACTTCCTAAACATGAAGGTCCCTGCTTTTATTATTTCCATTTCCTATTTTTTTTAATAAACAAACATCATTTAAAATTTTTGTCAAAAAAATATCAAACCAATATGAATAAAAAAGAGAGGAAACGCGAACATGGACTTTGTGAACTTGTTCCGTCTGTGACCGTCAAGTAGAAAGACACAGTTTTTGCTTATTAATTTGAAACACTTTCTTGGCCAAATATCGTTGTTCGATTTTTCATTCTATAGCTATCTCCATTTAGGTGAACGATCTCGACTCGATGC
>NZ_JAIZEN010000046.1 GCF_024189295.1 Halobacillus sp. A1 | reverse complement strand
TTCAATGGCTTTTCCTATTAGATCATCTGAACCCGGCGGCTCATTTGTACGCATTCACTGGCTCTATTTCCCGCATTCAACGGCTCAAAACTCCGCACTAGTGGCTCATTCTGTCCGCAATACTCAGAAGCAAAAGCCTATACTGAACAGCCTTTGGGAAAGAAGAAAAAACTAGATTACTATAAGGACTGGATACTTGCCTGGCTAGAAGAGTATCCACACCTAAGTAGTGCTCAGATACATGATTGGCTTTTAGAGAGATACCCCGACCTAGTGGTCGGTGGGAGTACAGTCAGAACGTATGTGAGGGGGATTCGAGAAGTCTATCAGATAGAGAAAAAGGTGATTGTGCGTCAATACGAAGCAGTTCCTGAACAACCCATGGGTAAACAACTTCAGGTAGACTGGGGAGAAACAAAACAGAAAACAGTGAATAACAAAGAAATTAAACTGTACTTTATCGCCTTTGTGCTCGCTAACTCCCGACACAAATATATGGAATGGCAAGCGCGCCCATTTACCACAAGAGATGCGATTCGTTGTCACGAAAATGCATTTCAGTTCTATGGAGGACGAACAGAAGAAATTGTCTATGATCAGGATCACTTAATCTCAGTGAGTGAAAATGCAGGCCAACTGCTTCTAACAGCTGAATTCCAAAGCTATTTGAACGAGCGTAAATTCAAAGTACACCTGTGCAGAAGAGCAGATCCGGAATCTAAAGGTATGATTGAAAATGTAGTGAAATACATAAAAGGTAACTTCGCGGATAGTCGAGTGTTTAGAGATATAGAAGATTGGAATAAACGAGCATGGCAATGGCTCGAACGCACCGGAAATCACCAAGTTCATCAGACAACGAAAAAAAGACCAGCAGAAGTGTTTCTCCTCGAAAAGCAACACTTACAGCCAGTCTCTTCGTTACTTTCATATGAAAGTACCAATAATCAAAGTATAACAAGAAGTGTAAGCAAGGACAACACGATCCGGTATAAGTCAAACCGTTATTCCGTCCCTCTCGGGACTTATCAAATTATGAGTGAGAATCTTGTTTGGATTGAATTGAAGGAAGAAGATCATAAGGCATTGATTATACGTAAAGAAGTAAATGGTGAAGTAATTGCCGAGCATGCGATCAGCTCTGAAAAGGGAAAGTTAATTCAAAACCGTCATCACACTCGCGATCGCTCCAAAGGTGTGGAGGAACTTAAGCAACGTCTTCTCTCTCATTTTGAAGATCAGGTTCAGGCAGCTGTATATCTAGATGAAATTAGCCAAAGATACCCAAGGTATCGGAGAGACCAGTTTTCGATTATCTATAAAATGATCCAACAGTATCCAGCTTTAGTTGATACTGTTTTGACCAAGTGTACGAAAGAGAAACTCTACAATGCGAATGACTTTCGTGATATCGCTCATCACCTAGAGGCATTACGAGATGAACCTCTTGAAGAAGTACAAACCTTTTACACGAGTCCGCAAAAACATTCTCATATCAAAGCCTCTACTCGTTCTCTAAATTCATATACCAGCATTCTAGGAGGTAGAGCATGATGAACAAGACTGTACACGAATTACAAGATCAATTTCGTCAACTACGCTTAGCAGAGACTGCGGAGGAGCTGCCGCAGCTTCTCCGCGAAGCTGAAAAAGCCTCTTGGACCTACTTGGAATTTTTAGAGTCAATCACCCGATATGAATTAGCCAAACGTGAAGCGAAGAGCCTTGAGAAAAGAATGAAATGGGCACGCTTTCCTTTCGTGAAGTCATTAGACGAGTTTGAGTTGAAAGGACAAAACGTACTGACGACTCGACAGCTCTCTCAACTTAGGGAATTAAGCTGGCTGGAGCAACAGTACAATCTCATTCTTTTAGGTCCTCCTGGCATTGGAAAAACATATATAGCAATTGGGCTTGGACTGGAGGCTGTTTACAAAGGGTTCAATGTTTATTTCACCACAATGGGCGAACTTGTACAGCTTCTAAAATCAGAAGAATACCTGAACAAATCTAAAGTGCAGCTGAAAAGAATCAAAAACGCCGATCTGGTGATCATTGATGATTTAATGTATATGGCCATGGATCAAAGAGAAGCAAACCTATTCTTTCATTTGATTAATCATTTATACGAACGAAGTTCGATTATCCTGACCTCAAATAAGAGTCCAGAAGAATGGGGCAATTTAATCGGAGACCAAGGAATCACCACAGCAATTTTAGACCGTTTACTTCATCGGGTAGAGGTGATCCATGGAGGCGAAGAAGAGGAAAGTTATCGTATGAAAAACCGAAAGAGCATTTTTTCAGCAGAAGTGTAAACAGGAAACGAGCAAAAAGTGTAAAATTCAACTTGACGTCTACAAAACCTTTATGTAGCCACTCGCCTCCCTGATTTTAAATCCTACATCGGCTGAAAAGCCATGGATTCTTTCAACCGATGACTGTCGTCATTGAATAGAACGAGGTGAGAATGATGGATCAAGCGATCCACGACCGCCTCTGTCAAAATCGGATCCCCGAATACATGATTCCATTCCCCGAACTGAAGGTTCGTCGTTATGATAATACTCCTCTTTGTTTACAGCCACTCAAATGTACCAGTGTTGACATAGATTTTACCACTAAGTGACAAGGAATGTACCAGTTAATGACAGGGCTTTACCACTCATACGCTTGTATAATTAAAATTTTTGAATTGGTAATTTGATAAAGAATCATGTTTTAATATTGTATTTGTGCAAAAACCCCCGACTGCGAATTTATTGCTTACCATAAAGCAACTTTCTATCCATCAAACTCACAGATTGATGACCTTCATACTATGAATAATTCACTTAGAGAGAACCACTTTCTCGGAATTTTTGATCCAGCGTCTCGGAAATATAGAACCACCTTCTCGGAAGCAGAACCACCCTCTATAATGAAGTTACACTGAGTTTTCAGTGAATTTTTCATTATAGGGGGTATTTTTATTGGTAAAATACCGGGAGATTTTACGGCTGCACAGTCAAGGAATGAGTAAAAGAAACATCGCTGCTAGTTGTGGATGCTCCAGGAATACGATCACATCTGTCTTAGACAGGGCTTCAGTATGTGATATTTCCTGGCCATTGTCAGACGAAGTGACAGATGGGGACTTACAAGCGTTTCTCTTTCCAGAGAAATTTAAAGTTCAAAACCATCGGATGCCTGATTATGAATACGTTCATAAAGAGCTTGCGAAGAAAGGGGTGGCATTGACTCTATTATGGGAGGAGTATTGTAGAGTTTGCTATCAAGCTGGTGAGACGCCTTATATGTATACCCAATTTTGTTTTCACTATCGAAAATACGCGAACACCACGAAAGCTACGTTAAGAATCAAACGAAAGCCTGGAGAGTTAATGGAAGTTGATTGGGCTGGTCAAACGGCCTTTCTGAAAAATAATACTTCAGGAGAGAAAATACCTGCTTATATTTTCGTCGCTACCCTTCCCTGTAGTCAATACACCTATGTTGAAGCATTTTTAGCACAGAACCTCGAAAACTGGATTACTGCTCATATGCATGCCTTTAATTTCTATGAAGGGGTGACGAGTATTATTGTACCGGATAATTTGAGAACAGGTGTGGACCGATCTAACTATTGGGATCCCAAAATAAATCGCTCTTATTATGAGATGGCAGAGTATTATGGAACGGCAGTAGTGCCTGCTCGAGTCCGACAGCCAAAAGATAAAGCTAGTGTAGAAGGAAATGTGGGTGTTGTATCGACCTGGATTATCGCAGCTTTAAGAAATGAAACCTTCTTTTCACTCAAAGAGTTGAATCAAGCCATCCAAATAAAATTGAAGGAGTTCAATGAAAAGCCATTTCAGAAAAAAACAGGTAGTAGACAAATTGCTTTCTATGAGGAAGAAAAATTTGCGCTACTACCATTGCCATTTAAACAGTACGAACTAGCTACCTGGAAAACAGCTACCGTACCTCTTGATTATCACATAGTTGTAGACGAAATTCATTACTCGGTTCCCTATGAATATGTCAAACACAAAGTGGACATCAGAGTGACCACTACGATGGTAGAAATTTTCTTTAAGCACCTTCGTATTGCCTCACACATGAGAAAAACAGGATTAGATAAAGAACCTTCCACTGTTCCTGAACATATGCCGGATAATCATAGAATGTATCTCGAATGGGATAAAGCTCACATTTTCGATTGGGCAGATAAAGTTGGAAGTCACACAAAACTTGTGATGGAATCTATCTTCAAGTCATATAGGGTGGAACGGCAAGCGCAAAAAATGTGTATGGGTATTGTTAAACTTGCCGATCGCTACTCATTAAAACGTTTAGAAGAGGCGTGCCGTCAGGCACTAACCTATTCCCCTTCTCCAAGATTAAACAGTATAAAGACTATTTTAAAACAAGGGACAGATAAAAACTTTAATACATCAAATACGAAAAAAGCAAATAAACCGTCTGGTGCTTTTGGCTTTACTAGAGGTGCCGAATACTTTGGAGGAAAACAAAATGACAAATGAAAATACTATAATGAAATTGAATGAAATGAGGCTAAATACCATGGCCGAAACTTATATTAACCAACGTTCTAACCCGGATTATCAAGACTTATCTTTCGATGATCGCTTTAGTTTATTAGTCGACATTGAGTACTCTAAAATAAAAAGTAATAAGATGGATCGTTTAATCAGAAATGCAAATTTTTGATACAGCCAGGCGTGTGTCGAAGACATTGAATATCATCCAGATAGAAAATTAGATAAGTCCTTAATTCTTCGTCTTGCTGATTGCCAGTATATCGAAGATAATCATAACGTCATGATCTTAGGAGCCTCTGGAAATGGAAAATCATATCTTTCCAACGCTCTAGGGGTTTCCGCTTGCAGAAAATATTATAAGGTTAAATATGTTAGACTCCCTGACTTGTTAGAAGAACTTGCCGTAGCTCGCGGACAAGGTATTTTTCAAAAGACAATCAAGCAGTATAAAAAAGTTGATTTATTAATCTTAGATGAGTGGTTATTGTCACCTTTACAAGATACACAGGAAAGGGATTTATTAGAAATTGTAGAAAGTAGACATCAATCGGCTTCAACTATTTTCTGTTCCCAATTTGCGCCAGAAGGATGGTATGAGCGCATTGGTGAATCCACGATAGCTGACGCTATACTAGACAGGATTGTTCACGATTCTTATTCGATAATTATTGATGGACAAGTTTCCATGAGAGAGCGACATGGGTTGCAGAAATAAAAGCTAAACGTTATTAAAAGGGTGGGGAAAGTTCTCCACCTTTTTCATATGGTTCTGACTCCTGTAGACGTCAAGTCGAATTTTACACTTTTTGCTCGTTTCCCTTTTACACTTCTGCTTGAAAAATACTTTTTCGGTTTTTCATCCGATGACTTTCCTCATTCTCTCCACCATGTATGACCTCCACAC
>NZ_JAIZEN010000045.1 GCF_024189295.1 Halobacillus sp. A1 | reverse complement strand
GTATATAGACTACTACAACAATGAACGAATGAAAGCCCGCCTTAAAACGAGTCCTGTACTTTATCGAAAAAAGCTGGAAGAAGCTGCTTAATAACATAGGCGTGTCCAATTTTCGGGGGTCAGTACACAAGCCCGAGGAAGCTCGCCACTTCCCCCACAGGAAAGCGAGCAGCTTCCCCACCACCCCTGACTCTCATACAGCAACGAACCCAGACTGTCTCGAAATCAAGTCTTCCACCATCCTGCCCTAGTGTTGGATAACTCACTATCCATATCAACAACCATCTATAACTTAGCCTTAAATTAAAACTGGATCACCATTTGGCGATAAAAAGAGAGCCCTTCCTCGGCTGAGCAAGGAAAGGCTTGGACCAAAAATCTATTTCTTATTTAAAAATGAGAGGCAAAACAAACAATCTTCATCACGTGGACTGCCAAAATGCAGATTACAAATATGGAACCCTTCTTCGTATAAACGGGCTAGATTGTCATATCCTTCCCCGACAACTGCGCCTTTTTCATTCTTACTCCGAGATTTTTGCTCACTTTCATTCTCGTGGTCTAATCTCTGACGTAAATGATGGTTTTCAAGCGACAAGTGCTGGTTTTCCTCTAATAAATAAGCAAGTTGTGCTTTTAAGTCACCTAATTGCTCATAAAGCTCGCCGATTTGCGTTTCTAAATGCGATACTTGTTCAAATATAGCTTTCTTGTTCACGCTTGATTCCACCCCGTCATTCTGTGGCTTCAGTTTGAACGACTCCCTCATCGATCAGCTCCTGCAAGGAATATTCAAGCGTCCTTTCTTGTTCACGGAATTCTACCTGTACCAGGCGCTCTAACATGTTAAGGCCTACTACTTTACCTTTTCCGTAAGATGTCGCTATGCGTTCCCCTACGTCTGGAAGCTCTCGTTTTGCGGATTCGTAATCATCATTTTCGTACTTAAGGCAGCACATTAAACGGCCGCACAATCCGGAAATCTTCGCCGGATTCAAAGATAAATTCTGGTCTTTTGCCATCTTGATCGAAACCGGTTCAAAATCTCCTAAAAATGTGGAGCAGCAAAGCATACGCCCACAAGGTCCTATACCACCTAGCATCTTCGCTTCATCTCGTACGCCAATTTGACGAAGTTCAATCCGCGTCTTAAATACGGAAGCTAAGTCTTTTACCAGCGTACGGAAATCCACCCGGCCATCGGCTGTAAAATAAAAAATGACTTTTTTTCGATCAAATGTATATTCCACATCCACTAAGTTCATATCTAATTTATGTTCACGTATCTTCATCCCACAAACGCGGTAAGCTTCTTCGGAAATTTCGGTATTTTCGTCGACCGATATTTTATCTTTTTCATCGGCTAAACGCATCACCTTTTTCAAAGGAAGGACAACATCTTCTTCGTCGACCGTCCTATTGGCAATCACTACTTTTCCAAATTCAATCCCTCGGACCGTTTCTACAATGACGTAATCTTCCGTCGTCATTTTCAAATCGCCTGGATCAAAATAATAGATCTTCCCCGCCTGTTTGAATCGGACACCTACAACTTCGATCACTATAAAATCACCTCTGCAGTTGAAGTGTAAGCTGTTCCATCACTAACGTCGGATGGACATTCTGATTTATTTTTCGCTTCGCCTCTAAAATCAATGATAAAGATTGAGCAGCGGATTGACGTGACCATCTTAATACTGCCTGGTCCCTTTTTTCTCTTTCCTGGGTAAACACAATCGCTTGTTCTCGGTCCAAATCTTGATGAATCAAATCTTGGAACCATAGCATAAGTACATCTAATCCGATTTGAAGCTGCTTTCTTTCTTTAAAATGAGGCATCCACTGATGGTTGATAAATAAAAGTCCTTCGTTTGGTTTGTTGAGAAGCACTTCAACTAATTGTATCACTAATTTTCGCACATTAGCAAACCAGTCTTCATCATTTAATTCCTGTGCTTCCTGGAGGTTATTCGTAAGAGAGGCAAGAATTTTGGCGTTTGATGTCGAAACTCCGAGATCCTCTAATTCCTTTTCTACCCTTTCCGGATTCAACGGTTGAAAAGCGAGCAGTTGACACCTGGAACGAATCGTATCCAGCATAGATTGACTATTTTCCGTCAGCAGCATAGCTGTCGTCTGCTGGTTCGGCTCCTCAAGGAATTTCAGCAGACGGTTTGACGCATTTGTCGTCATTTTATCCGCATCGACGATAATATAGACTTTGAGATTCGACTCCATCCCTGTATACGTAAATTCTTTTTGCAAGTTAAGGATTTGTTCTTTTTTAATAGACTGCCCGTCAGGTGAAACCCAGTGCAGGTCCGGGTGATTGCCGGAATCGATCCGTTTGCAGTTCACACACGTCTGACAAGGTTCAGCACCTTCCCTTTCTTTACAAAAAATACTTTTCGCAAATAACGTGCTCATTTCCCGTTTGCCTGTTCCCTTATCCCCTTGAAAAAGATAAGCATGGGAGATTCGGTCTTTTTTAAAGCTGTTGACCAGCATCTGAGCCACGAGCGGCTGCGTTTCTTTCATATCCGTCCATGATGGCATAATATTTCCGTCCTTAAGTATATAAATTAATTAATAACCCTTTGATTTCACCGATAATGCCGAGTAAATCGATGGACTGCTTTTCCTGATCCATGACGGCTTCCGTCAGCTCAGCCAACCGTTCATCGACAGCTTCTACAATCGTTAACTTTCGGCTGCGTCCATCTAAATCAAAACTGTGGGTCTGCTTTACATTCAGACCGTATTTAACAGACTCCTCCAGAAAATCTTTGATCAGCCGCTTGTATTTCGCAAGATCCCGAAACGACCGAAAACGAGCAACCTTCTCCCCTTGAGCAGAAATACTTTTCATCAATTGGTTTAACTGCGCTTCCTGAAGCTGACGGGATTGGGACTGCACCATGGAATCGAAACTCTGCTTACCCCTGGTATTTACCTGGGCCTGCTGTTTCGTTCCTTCTAATTGAGTTCGGACGTCCTGCGTAATTTTCATAGACAAACTCCTTTTTAAAACTGAAAAAACGAATCAATGGGCAGAACGAAAACGGTCGCGCCGCCTACTTCAACTTTTACTGGCTTTGGTATATATGAGTCGGCATTTCCGCCCATTGGTGAAATAGGGGCAACCATCTGCTCTCTTTGACTGCAGTTCTTGCGGAGGATCTCAAGTGCATCATCGACCTGATCATCATTACAGCCGATCATAAAGGTTGTGTTCCCTTCACGTAAAAATCCACCTGTCGTTGATAACTTGGTCGTTTGCAAATTATTCTCTGATAAAGCGTCTGTCAAACGATTACTATCTTTATCTTGAACGATGGCAATGATCATTTTCATTGGAAAATACCTCCCAATTGATTTTTAATTATTATATCAAACTTTATGTCTGTTTATTAAATATGGTTGAAGAGATTGTCTGGCAGCTTGATAAACACTCTCGATGTTCTGATCCGCATCAATAGAATGAATCCGGTCGGGATAACGCTGGCGTAATAGAAGGTAAGCCTCATACACTTTTTTATGAAAATCTAACGCCTCAAGGTCCAGCCTGTTTTTTTCACGTTCATCATTTTTGGCGATTCGCTCTAATCCTTTTTCTGGCGGGATATCAAAAAATAATGTCACGTCCGGCATCCGGTTTTCAATCGCAAATTGGTTAATCTTCAAAACGTCGTCCATTCCTAAGCCGCGTGCATGTCCTTGATATGCTAAACTCGAATCGACAAAACGATCGCATAACACGATGGTCCCTTCACTCAAAGCAGGAATCACTTTTTCCACTAAATGCTGTCTTCTCGCAGCTGCATACAATAATGCTTCTGTTCGCCCATCCATACTCGTATGGGTTTTATCTAAAATGACTTGGCGAATGCTTTCCGCAATTTGTATTCCTCCAGGCTCCCGTGTTTCTATCACCGAATACCCTTCAGCTTTCAACTGCTCTCCTACCATTTTTAAAATAGAAGATTTACCAGCACCGTCGCCGCCTTCAAATGTCACAAAAAGTCCGTCCACAAAACCATTCTCCTTTAATATACCCAAATCCCCTCAGCAATCCTTTCATTTTGAAACCGAGCGTTTTGCCTAAGCAGCACATGGACATAATCGATCGATTCCGGCTTCATCCGTTCTCCCTTCAAAATCAAAGGGATACCGGGTGGATAAGGAATGACCGACTCCGCACATATACGACCAGAAGCGTCTCTCCAGTCTATGAATGCAGGGGTTTTATGTTGTAAGTCTTCATACTGTATATCTAACGTCTGCAGTTTTTTAAATTTCAGCGCTTCTGCTTCTATTGTACCATGCGGGAGCTCATTTTTTAATTGCCATTTCACCCTTTCGAGACGTTCCTTCAATATCCCGCTCTTTATATGAGACCGCAGTCCGACCGTTAACAAAACTTGATCAGAGGTCGCCAGTTCCGGATGAATTTCCTGCTCTTCTAACACCTTGGCCACTTCAAACCCCGTCCACGGAGCAAAAGTTTGAAGCGTAATTTTTAACGGATCATCCATGTTTTGAGCGGGAAGAACCTCGAATGGATACGACGGATCCTTTAATACTTCTTTTACCTCTGACACGTGATCCAGTATTTCTTTTTTATGGTGGGTACCAAACGCACTCAGGAAGTGGCGGGCCAGGTCCAGACTTGCTAGTAAGGGATACGACGGGCTGCTTGATTGAAACAGTTGCAAGTAATAAGACAGTCTCGCCTTATCCACCCTGTTGGTCTTACTATGTAAAAAAGAAGCCATCGTCATCGCAGGGGCCATTTTATGGGCAGAATGAATGACCACGTCTGCTCCCGCATCTAAAGAACTGATAGGAAACGGGGACCCTAAAGTAAAATGAACCCCATGAGCTTCGTCAACTATGACAGGGATCTCGTAACGGTGAACAACTTCGATGATTTCCTGAATGTCGTAGGCACGTCCGAAATAATCGGGGTAGGTCAAAATCACAGCCTTCGCCTCAGGGAATGTGGAGAGAGCTTCTTGAACTAAATCAACTGTCACACGGCTATACCGCTGAGTCTCTTCCTCATGTTCAGGCATCAAAAAGACGGGCTGAGCATTTGCCAGCTCTATCCCGTGTAGAATCGATTTATGACTATTCCTTTGGACGATTACTTTATCTCCCGGCCGGCATACAGCCATAATAGATGCTAAATTGCCAGAAGTACTCCCATTCACTAAAAAACGAGTGTCGTCAGAATTAAAAAAAGCAGACGCCAATTTTTGCGCTTCTTCAATGACCCCATTTGCTCCATGTAAATCATCAAGGCCTGTGATTTCCGTCGCGTCTATGGATAGTATATTTTTAAAAGTATCAAGGCCCCTGGAGTCGAAAACCTCTCCGAATTTATGACCGGGCACATGAAAAGATATCGGTTCATTATGAAAATGTTTAAGTAACGCATCATAGAGCGGCGTTTTATTTTGTTCGTTTTCCATGTCAGTGATCCCTCATTAATGTGAACTTTATCTCTCATGCTACATGAAATGGAAGAAAAAAAGCCACTCCTTTGCAGAAGCGGCCTCTATATTTTATGAATAAATCATCGTACGGTGGGCTTTATTCATTTGCTCGATAAAAAATTGATATTTAGGATCATCTGCGGATGTTTGAATCATTTCTTTTTCACATGCCTGGCAAATATAGATACGTAGAAGATAAAGGCCGTCATCCGTTTTCTTTGAACAAATACTGCAGCATTCCTTTTCTTTCATAAGGTTCATTGCCTCCCTGCTCACCCTTATATAATAGGACAAGCTTGATTTACTTCTAGTATCTCCTAATCTATGAATCCTATACTATATTTTCTAAGAAATATTTTTGTTAATGATTATTTCTATAGCTCGCCAGGTGTGCCATTGCTTTTCCAAGTCTAAACAATAAGCTGATTCTATCTCTTTATTAAAGGAATAAGATAGAGTAGATTTTTATTTCCATAGAAAAAACCTTAGAAGCAATTGCTTCTAAGGTTTCTAATTGACGTAGCAGCGTCCTACTCTCACGGGGGTAAACCCGACTACCATCGGCGCTGAAGAGCTTAACTGCTGTGTTCGGCATGGGAACAGGTGTGACCTCTTCGCTGTCGCCACTACATCGTTGATTGAG
>NZ_JAIZEN010000044.1 GCF_024189295.1 Halobacillus sp. A1 | reverse complement strand
AATGATAGAAAACTATTCCTCGTTGTTGTTCAAGCTTTAAAAATTGCTTCAGTTTTAGATGACGAGACTACATTAAATGTATAAAGACCCTACCAGGGTCTTTTTTTTATTTTTCATAAAAAACTACAATTAAAATGTACAATTTTATTAACTTGTCAAACCTCTTACTCTGCTATCGAGTACTCTAACGACGAGTATGCTTGATATTAAAGGATTCAAGAAAATTATGGTGTATTGTTAGGGGAATATAGTAGCACTAGTGTTTTTCACTCGTGATCCGTCAGATCACGAGTGAAAAACACTAGTGCAAAGCAGAGAAAGGGGTTTAGGGTTTTCTGCGGTTGTCAGCTGCAGAATGAATATTTATTACGTTCTTATTTAGGTGCAGGGAGTACTAGTCATACTCCACTGTGCTGCTGTTCTCGGGGATCTGGCTGTCAACCAGTGAAAGAGAACTTCATCGCTCGCGACGTGCAATGAGAGTTGCTTGCGTCGAGGGAACGAGGGCTGCAGCTGAAGAGCTGCTTCTACTCACTATTTCTAATTGAATGTGGGCGACACTGAAATGATGTAACAGACCTATCTGTTATGTTCGAAATAAGTAAATTGGTGAAAATCCAAATAACGGGGATTGGGAAACCTTTCAACGTTATCTTCCGCGGGGAGGTCTGTTGTAGTAATGCAACTGACTAAATAGCTCAACCGTAATTAAGCCAGATGAATGGGTCTGGTAAAGGGATCCGCAACGCGTAATGGCGTGGATTCTTGGGAGTGAAAATTATAAGAGACGTGCCGATCATCCAGCGACGTACACATAGCGAATGAAAGCCGAGAGGTAAGTAATCGGGGGCTTCTATATTCTACCCGTAACAGCGTGTGTATTGAGGAGACGTGACTTATAATTTTGATACTTATTTCTAAAGTGGGAAGGACCGACCGGCTTGTGTGACAGCAAGTGCGAGGTCTGGGAGCTTTTGCTAGTAGTCTTATATCCGAGCTGCAAGGCAGTGGCGAGGGTAATCCTGAATCTTGGTGACACTTGATTCTAAAGGTGGGCGAAAGCAAATCGGTTTTTATAAGAACGTAAATATGTTGAGAGTGACTACTCAGCAGCTGTTCTGTATTCGGGAGCTCCCTGGTTATCTCTGGGGAGTGACGTCCCAGTGCAGAAAGTAACCGGGAGGTTCCTACATTGTTTAATGTTTTTATCACCGGGAGGTGTGTAATTGTGGGAAATAAATATTTGTACAAACCGACAAGTCTGGCAGGGTTTTTGCAACAGATTGTGTGGTTAGTAACACGAGGGTATAAGTATTTTCACGTTACTTATTATCCTGAATCGAAAAAGGACAAATGGATTGAAATCGATAAAAAGCTTATTGGAAAGTATCAAACAGATATGACAAGATCACAGCGCTACAGAAATAAGCAAAAGAAAAACGGTAATTTTATGTTTTTGCGCTATGAAAATGTTGCTGTGCTATTGTTGGCCACAGATGATTTCAAGAAAGAAAGGACTAAAGTGAAAGAAAGAATCGTCATTGATGACGAGTTCTTTGACATAGAAGAAAAGAATTTAAAATTCGATTGTGGTAAGATATCCAGTTTCAAGATACATAAGACAAACAATACAGTAACTGTTTCAATGGCCAACAAGATGTTTAAGGAGGTAAAAGCGAATTTAATTGAGGTTGCAGCTACAAAAAATTTGAGTAATACTAGGTATGAATTTGAAAAATTAAATGGGTTACCATCCTGGCACGGAATTAATAAACAAAAATTTCAACTACTGGATCTCGTTGTTGATGAATTGAAACATCATAATGTAAAAGTTAAAAAGACAACGTTTTTCGTGAAATTAAGTCGTAAGAAAGTAAAAGTCTTTGAATAAATTTAAACTTTTTGTAGTCTTGCAAAAGGTCCCTTTAACCAACAAAAATTTCATAAATCCTCAAAAGAGAACTCATATGAGTTCTCTTTTTTTATCTCCCTATTCATTCCCCATTACATAAATCTATTTTCGTATCTAAAAGCAGCGTACTTTCGTTACATAAATTGTCTTCTTAATCAAAAGTGGCGTACTTTCGTTACATAAATTGTCTTCTTAATCAAAAGCAGCGTACTTTCGTTACATAAATTGATCTTCTTAATCAAAAGCGGCGTACTTTCGTTACATAAATTGTCTTCTTAATCAAAAGCAGCGTACTTTCGTTACATAAATTGATCTTCTTAATCAAAAGCAGCGTACTTTCGTTACATATAAATATCAAAACGAATTGAAAATCCCCCGAGTCAAAGGAAGTATCTTCTTATTTTTTTTGTTATAGTCACTTCTTCGACGTATCTCTGTTTCCTCGGTGATATGTGGGGTGGTTTAAACTCCAAAGGTTTTCCGAGAGAACTTTTATAATATTCTCTTAAGAATTCTTGTTTCTCTTTAACAGTCATTTTCTTTTTTTCGTCCATTTCACCACTTCACTTTCTTTATAAATAAATAGACGCTTACTCTTTGTTAAAATAACCCGAAAAGTTTTTTCCGTTTTGGTTCTTGTTTTTCTTCTACTTCTTTTTCCGTTTCTTCTTCTTTTGCAGCCGCAATTTGCTCAATCAACTTCTCGTCGCGTTTTTTGGTCATTTCATCAATGTATTGTTTTAATTCCTGTTTTTCATTACTGGATTTTTCTAATTTTTGAAGTAAAGCTAAGTTAAACTGTTCCTGAAGTTTTTGTTGTTCCAACATTTGAGCTTGCTGATCCATCAGCTTATCAATTTTATTTTCCAACTTGGATCTTTCTTCATAATTTTTGAAGTATTGTTCTTCTTCTCCATTCAGCCAGGACGAGACCTGATCCCAGCTCCAGTTTTGTTTTTCAATTTTTTCCCGTATTGCAATTAGTTCCTCTACGTTTTCTTTAGTATAACGACGATGACCTTTTCTGTTTTTTTGAGTCCAATCAGTTTGTATGTTGAATGTATCAGTGTATTTTCGAAGTAAATCACTAGAAATATTTAAAATTTCTGCAACTTCACTGGGTTTGTAAATCCGGTTTGTTTCCAAGATTAAACCTCCTATTTTTAAAAGAAATAATCCTATAAATGCATTGTAAACAGCGTTAATGAAGAATCAGAAACGAACCATTAGTGAAATGATTATTGTATTTGATTATTGATTTAATTATTTAATTATACTTTAAGTAGAAAATTTGAAAAAGTCTATTGAAATTGGTGATTCAGATATTTTGCCTACACTATATAGACAAATAGGATAAAAGGTGAGTTAGATCCTTTTGAAGTTTTGAAGTTTTGGAATAATTTGGAAGGTAGGATCTTACGAGAGGTTAAGCATTTAAATGCCTTCTTGTAAGAGAAAAGTAGTGTTTTTTTTGTTTTTCGGTATCTGCCTTTCAATCATCTTAATTTAGGATTAACATTGAAAATGAATAATTATAACAATTTATGAAAGGAGGAGCTATTAATGGAAGGTTTTGCTTTCTTTGGTATTCTTATAGCTCTACCTGTTATCCTTATGTTAATTGGTGCTGTTTGTTGGACATATGCTATAAATAAATACAAAAAAACGAAGGCCTAATAGCCTTCGTTTTTTGATTATAAGTAATCGTTAATCTTACAAAAATCTTCTACTACACCAACATTATCCCACATTTGGCATCCTTTTGTTACACCATATTTATAGAAATCACCTGTGATTTCGTCTGCTAGTTTCCATCCAACAGTTACAGCTAATGTTCCTAAAAAAGCAACTACAGCTGCTGGCAGGAGAGGTACAGCTGCTATTCCAACCATTCCACTTTCATCGGCAACATTATTTTTAGCTGACTGAAGTTCTGCTAGTTTCTGATGGTCAAGGCTTTGGAAATACATATCAGTTTGATAAATTTCATCTTCGGTTAGACCTTTTTCAGAGGCAATAGTTTCGTCAAACTCATATTGGCCATTTTCATAAGAAAAAGCTGATAAAATAGCTGCAGATTTCTTTTCAACTTCTTCCTGAGACGGGTCATTTTCTGCTGCATTTACTGATCCTGTATTTAGTGAAAAAGAAACCAGTGTCAAAATCATAGTAAAAACCATTACCATTCTCAATTTTTGATTTTTCATTACTGCTGTCATTAAACTCCTCCTAAGATATGATTTTTATGTAATGTCTTTCCAAATAAACCGTAACATCAAATAATGACATATTTCAGCAAAATTACAAAAAAAGGGACTAAAAGACTAGAAGGAAAGGTTTTTTCTATTGATTGTTTTTCAAATCTAAAACGTTACGTTTTAGATTTGCTTGTTGGTTGAAGTTACTTCAACCAACAAGCATTTCTTTTTTGTGAAGTTGATTGTATCATTAGGGTATACACAAATGATTTAATATTTATTCATTGATTTTATTATGGTTTTGGAGTCTCACTTGGGTTGTTTTATAAGGGGGGTAGATTTCGTGAAATTTGGATATGCTCGTGTTTCTGATGTTTCCCAGAGTTTAGAAACACAAATCGAGAAATTAAAAGGTTATGGTGTAGATGAAATTATAATGGAAAAGGTTTCTGGTGTTTCTGAAGATAAAAAGTTAAATGAGCTTCTTTCCTCTATGCGCAAAGGAGATTCACTAGTGGTGTCTAGGATGGATCGCCTTGGAAGGACAGCTAGGCAATTGCTGCAGCTGGTGGAGGATTTAGAAGAAAAAGAAGTTAACCTGGTGTTTTTGGATCTCCAGGTGGATCTTAATAGTCCTGTGGGTAAATTTTTTTTAACAAACTTGGCCGGGTTTGCTGAGTTGGAGCGAAGCCAACTGAAAGAGAAGCAACGTGCAGGTATTGAAATAGCTAAAGAAAAGGGAGTTTATAAAGGTCGAGTTACTTGGTACACACAAGATCACCCTCGGATTCAGCACGCATTTGAACTGTACGATGCGAAAAATCATACTGTTCGAGAAATATGTAAGATTTGCAATTTGTCCAAAGCAACTTTTTATAGAAAATTAAAGGAGAGAGAGTCTAATGGTTAAAATAAGCACTGAGAGCCGTCTTAACACGTTTTATGAAAACTATGGGGTTGAATCTATTAATCTTATAATAGATCGTCACGAGTTATCTAAAGAAAAACGCCAATGGTTTGCCGTTCGTTTTGCTTCAGATGATCAGGAGTTCGAAAAAGAGTGCACGAAAAAAATGAATGAATTGTCTAAAAAAATAGAGGAAATTGATGTAGAATTGGAAAACAAGGGTATTGATAACAATTTGAGAACTAACACTCTAAAGCAGTTGAAAAAAATTTTCGGTGAAAATATTTCAAGTGGTTTTGTTGAAAGTGATTTTTAAATAAAAAAACCTTCTGGAATTGCACGTTCCAGAAGGTTTGGGGTTTCTTGCAACCCGAATTATAAGATCTTCTTTAATTATATATCGTATTTTCGGCTATAACAAGGAATCCCTTTCATTTTAAAAGGGAGGGAAATAAATTATTATGAGTAAAACATTTCGCGAGGCTGAACAAAAAGCAAGAGTAAGAGATTATGAGAATAATAAAATTCTCACCGATGAAGAAATGGCTCAAGCAACGATGTTGCAAACAAAAGCATACTCAAGAGGGGCAAAATTAGTTCCAGATCGTATATATAAAGATAGAGCAAAATTTGTGCAGATGAAACAGAATAACTTTAAATACTTAAGAGAAATAAAGTTTCTAACTACTGGCGAAAAAAGTTTTCTTGTCGATCTTATACCGAATGTTGAATTTGTATCAAATTGCATAGTAGATAATATAGAAAAGAAATCTGCGGTTCCTCTGACTCAAAGTGAAGTTGCTGACATATTGGACAGGAAAAAACAAAATGTGAACCCTATGATTAAAAGTCTGATTGACAAAGGTATAATTGCTCGATCAGAATCTGGATTAGAGGATAATAATGTGCGTTCTTATGCATTGTTTATTAATCCTCACCTTATGTTTAGTGGGGATCGTAATAATATCGATGGAGCGTTAAAAGCAATATTCCACAAACCTATGAGAAAGAAACCATTAAAAGATTTACCGGAAAAATTATGGTGAAATGATAGTTGAAAGCTTGTTATAACAGTGTTTTTCGTGGTAATGATTTTTCATTACTCGGACATTTTTCGTGGTAATGATTTTTCATTACTACGGTAATGATTTTTCATTACTACGAAAAATCTTGAAACCTTTGCTATGACTGAATTTATAGCAATTTAAAGTCAATGCCCTTCTCACTCTCATATTGTTTGTTTTTAGACCGCCATAATTTCATTATTAAACTATATATTTTCTTCGCAGGACCGATAGATGTAACATCTGTCGGTCCGTTTTTTGTTTGACGTAACGTCGCACAAAAAAACCCCCATTCTGGGGGAATATAAATTAGTAAATTAATAGGGGTAATTATGTAGTTCACCAACGAGATCTTCGCTTCCAGCTTCCCTTAATTCAAATGTTCCAGCTGCACTTTTACTATTCAGTGAAGAAAGCTTTATAATGAACCTTTCAAATTTAAGTTCATCGGCTTTTTTAAAGTATATATCTTTGTATTCAACATCCATAACACAATACAAATCTGTTATATGATTAATACCTATTTCATCTAAAATTTCTTGTGGATCTCCTCTTCCTACCTTTCCGAATCTGTTCGAGTACATATAAATAATAGTTGTGAAATTTTTGGGTAGATTTACTTTGTGGAAAATGTTTTCGTCAATCGCTGAACGTAAAAACATAAATTCTTGATAATATGGAGATGTTGTTTCTAATTTGGTTACTCGGCTATCGTTGTCTGTAACTTCAAACTCTGTGAACATTATTTTTTTATTTGGGTCCTTTGCTCTGTTTTTAGCTGATTTCTTTTTAATTTCATAATTAGAAATGATCTTGCTTTTATTAAAAAACTGTTTGGCTAACGGACATTCAAAACTCACTCTAATAGCTCTGGCTGGTCCTCTTCCTAAATTATATAAATTAATGAAATATGGAGAGAAGGCAAGCATTTTGATTTCTGGAAAATCTTTCTTCTGTTCTTCTTTTTTAGTCATCCATTCTTCGTTGTTCAATATAGTATCTTTCAATATAGTATCTTTTTTTATTTTGAATGGTTCTGAATCTATGTATAGTTTGGGACTGAATTGTTTTTGGCTTTCTTCTTTTAAAATTCTTACATTCTTTTCAGAGCTTCGCGCAGCCCTGAAAGAAGAATACGCGGCCCAGGCTGTTGCTGCTGCGATAAATGAATTGATTATTGTACCCCAGTTGATATTCAAGAATATTAAAGTCACTAATGTTAATAGTTCAGCAAGGAAATGTTCCATTGAAAAACTCCTATCTATCTACTTTATAAGATTTTTTCACAAATGTGATATATACATATACAATTATACTAAATTGATAAACAAGGAGAGATATAAATGTACTTTTACAATGAAGAACACGAAAAGAATTACAATGTATTGACAAGGATTTACTCCAATGCACAAAGCAATTCTGAGTATAGAGTAAATTGCTATATCGCATCCCTTCCTGAAATTTACAAACTTTTGGACATAGATCAGTTAACGCCCGGTCCAGGTGGGCCGATTTCGAGTTTGATGATCTTTGCTGAAGACGGGAAACAAGAATTCAATCATCCCGGACTCACGAGTTCTTCCAAAAATTTAGCGTCAGTTGGTCAAAGTTTATACAACAGTCACCCAGTTGATTTAGCAAAAGTGATTGGAGTTTGTAACAATGATAGAAAACTATTCCTCGTTGTTGTTCAAGCTTTAAAAATTGCTTCAGTTTTAGATGACGAGACTACATTAAATGTATAAAGACCCTACCAGGGTCTTTTTTTTATTTTTCATAAAAAACTAC
>NZ_JAIZEN010000043.1 GCF_024189295.1 Halobacillus sp. A1 | reverse complement strand
GCTTTATTTGATTATGTCCACTGGTACAATCATATTCGCATTCATGGCACTCTCAACTACCTTAGTCCTATAGAATTTAAGAAGAAACACCTTAATGAAATTGTCTAGTTTTGTGTTGACAATCCAAGGCCCCGGAAGGCGAAGCCTGAGGAGACTCAGCGCACGCCCACGGAAAGCGAACCGTTTCCCGGAGCCCTTTCCTCTAACTAACGTCTCGGAATAGTGTGTACAATACAAACAGATCAAATAAAAAATGCCGCCCAAAAAAGGACGGCTTGGTGGGTTATTTCAGGGCGAACATGATTTCGGCTTCGCAGGCCAGCTCGCCATCGACGGTGGCTGTGGCCTTTCCTTTGCCGATGGGGCCTTTGAGGCGTACGATTTCAACTTCGAGCTTGAGGCGGTCGCCGGGTTTGACCTGGCGCTTGAAGCGGCATTTGTCGATCCCTGTGAAAAAGGCGAGTTTGCCCTGGTTCTCTTCTTTTTTCAGCATGGCGACAGCTCCCATTTGTGCGAGCGCTTCGGTGATCAGAACACCTGGCATTACGGGATAGTCAGGAAAGTGTCCCTGGAAGAAAGGTTCGTTCGCTGTTACGTTTTTGTATCCGACCGCGCGCTTGCCCTCTTCGATCTCTTCGACCTGATCGATCAGCAGAAACGGATAACGGTGCGGGATGATTTTTTTGATTTCTTGAATGTCTAGCATAGAAAAGCTCCTTTCCGTACAAACTACCCCTATTATAAGGGTATCGACTCATTTGGACAAAATTTTCTTTAAAAAGTTTCAACATTATTATTTTAGGATATTTATAGAGGCAGGATCGTTTTTATAAAAAAGGAGGTCAACGATATGCTTTGGACTATCATCGGCATTATACTTGCCATCTGGCTTATCGGCCTTGTGCTGGATATTGCAGGCGGACTTATTAATTTATTATTGATAGCTGCCGTTATCATCATCATTTACAAAGTGGTTAAGGGTAGGAAAAAACCATAGCCCGTCCATCTAAAAAACCGTCATGGGTCTCATGACGGTTTTTGTTATGAAGATCGGGTGAGGCGTGATCGGTTGATCGACTGTTCCGAGCTTCCGGATAGACTCGATTGCCGCAATTCGTTAACGTGTACGCTCGGACTGAGCCAGAAGGTGTACCAGGAACCTTCTTTGACGATCGGGTCGAGGTCGAACAGCTCGAACTGGCACGATTCGGACAATTCCTTCAGCTGGAATTTCGTCGGCAGTGCGAACAGATTGGAATGGGCGACGAAAAAGCTGTTAAATGCGGATGAAAAGGCTTCGCCGAATTCAGTTTCGCTGATCGGGGTGATGACGGAAATCAATCCGTCTTTTGACAGGTAACTGTTCAAGTGATCGAGCAGTCCCCGGCGAGAATCAGGGTGGATGTAATGGAAGATGTTATGGATCAATATGACGTCTACCGTCCCTTCATCGGGTCTCCACGAGTTGATATCGCCTACTTCAAAATGGATGTTCGGGTAGTTTCTTGACTCCTCGCGTGCTTTGACGATGACGTTTTTGTTAATGTCGACTCCGAGCATTTCGACATCAGGAAGTTCGTCGGCCAGTTTACGCAAGTAGCCGCCGTGACCGCAGCCGAGATCGACGATCGTTTTCACTTTGCGGTGACGGATCATTTTTTTAATTTTAGTGATGGCGAAATATTCGAGAAGAGCGGACGTTTCCGCTACGATTTCTCCGTGCAGCTCGTGATCAAAGCGGGCCCGCTCCTGGGAGACCATATATTTTGGATAGTTCAGCAGCGTCGGCATATGAAGCTCCATGATCTCTTTAAGCAGGGCTTTGACGCCGGGGGAAGCGTTGTTGCCGATCAGCGACGCGCAGCGTTTCTTGGATGTGCGGAATGTTTGGTTCGGGCGCCTCTTCAAATGTTTGACCGCGAGGCCGACGCGTACCCATGAAGAAAGCATATCTTCCGCATAGCCGGTTTCCTCACTTACGTCCTGGATGGTTCGTGCTTTGCTGAAATGATCGAATAATTGCAGTTCTGATCCTACATAAGCATGCCATACCGGCAGAAAGGATTCATTCTTCTTCATCCATTTACGTGCCTGCATCGCTGTGATCCATTCATTTTTCATACTACACCTTCCCTTTCCCTTCGAATTTCCACGGATAATCTTCCGCTTCACTGAAAAGCTGCTTTTGCTGCGTATGGTCTTTGATCCGTTTTCTGCGGACGGGAAGGACGCTCCCTTGAATCGCACGGTCGAACAAGGAGAAATTCCAGCGTCCAAGACCTGATATGTTCAGCATTTGTTTGACGTGCAGCTGGTCATCGTCATAGATGCGCTGAACAGCACGCATCCGTATTTTCCTCCACCATGGGTTCGGAAAAGAATAGACGAGCGCCGACATATGGCTTAACGAGAGTAAAAAGGATACCCGCGGCTTGCGGACATCTTCGTAGTAGTGCAGGTTCTCATGATACGGTTTACCCTCTTCTTTACACCAGGCGAGCAGCTCGCCCAGCACATCGGCATCCTGGACGGCGAGATTCATCCCTTCCCCTGCCATCGGGTGGACGGTATGAGCTGCATCGCCGATAAGAGCGAGGTTGCCGGAGTAATACTTGTCGACATGATACGTAAACGGAATCATCAGCTGGATCTGCCGCCAATCGTCCAGAGATTTGACGGTTTCCGCAAGCTCAGGCTCAAGATTCCCATACGCTTTGTATAGATGCTCCAGTCCTTTTTCTTTTATTTTTTTAAATTCCCCGGCTTTGATCAAGTAGACGGTCCGCACTTCGTTATCAGGAAGTGGGAATAAGCCGAGGAAGCAGCTCGTCGTTGTAATGATTTTTCCTTTGGTGAAGCTTTCCGGCCGCGGAATCGTGACGGTCAGGAAGTGGTGGTTATAATCCTTCCGCTGCACGCTTACGTTCATCGCATCGCGCGTCGGCGATGTGCGTCCTTCTGCACCGACATACACCTGCGCCTGGATGCGGGAGATTTTTTTATTGTGTCGGATAAGCGCCATTCCGCTTTCAAACCCGAGAAAGCGTGCGCCTGGTAAGTAGTTGAAATAGTCTGCGTACGTCTGCCCTTTTTCGCGAAGGATGTCTTTCGTCCGTTCGTGGGGTACCATCAACGCGTGATCATATCGGCTCGCCACCCGGCTGTAGTTCAGTTCGGTCAGCTGGATGTTCTCCGGTGGTTCCTGACCAGGGCGGGTGTTGATTTCCTGAAATCGGAGCTGGTCGATGATGTGGCCGCTCGCTTCGATCTCTTCGAGCACACCGATGCGATCAAGTATGGCGAGTGTTTTCGGCTGGAGAAGCTCTCCTTTATAGGCGTTCGATTTCTTTTTCAATTGCTCGGCGATCGTCACGTGGACTCCGCGGCTCGCAAGCTTTACAGCCAGGGCAAGTCCACCGACGCCTCCTCCTGCAATGAATACGTCTGTTTTCACTATCGCTTCCCCTCCCCCCGTTTTTTTCTATGATAGATTAATTCCACAATTAGCTGAGAAGGAAACATTTTATTACATCTGTGAACATTGGAGTGCAATTGTTTCATGCTTTATTGTAATGAAAGCTGCTTAACGACTAGGACAGTTCCGTTACCTGATGTTGGGAGGATGGGTTTTAGGAAACGACTCGCTTTCCGTGGGCGTATGGCGTGCCTCCTCGGGCTTTCAGCCCTGCGGGGTCACCCCTTATCCGCATATCCCACAGGAGTCTCGCCGTTTCCTAAAACCCTTACCCGATAATAATTGAACGGAACACTACTCTGCTTTAGACGGGACTGGACTCAGCTCGTTGGAGAAAAACGAAATCCTGCTTGAGAAAAACCAGGTAATAAAATCAGCCGATTAGCAGATACTTCTTTTTCAAGAAAGTTATCGTCATTCCGATCTATATTTTGTATAGGGCGCAGGGGAACGGGGAGACTCCTGCGGGACAAAAGTGCATGGTGAGATCCCGGAAGGCGCGAAGCGCATGAGGAAGCTCACCCATAGCCGTCAAGCTAAGCTAAACGATTTTGTTTTCCCTTCTCTAAACGTTATCCTTCTAGAAGAAATTTCTAAGGAAGGATGATTTTATGGTTTTCGATAAACAAATCAAAGCGATGTCCCAAGTTATTCGTCAGACATTCCACCCTGATTTCATTCAAAAAACGGCTTATGAAACAGGGTTTCAACAGCGAAAAGGAAAACTAACCCCGGAAGCTTTTCTCGTTCTATGTACGTTTCTTCAACATTCGATTAGTCAAAAAAGCTTGCGCAATTTAAGCACCAAATTCAGTTACGAATACTTGACCACTATAACCAAACAGGGCTTGAACGAACGGTTTAATACGAAGGCTGTTTCGTTCTTAAAACAGATTTATGATCGCTTAGCTGATCAACAGGGAGAGGTCTCCTCTATGTTGGAAAACCATTCTTTATTCTCTCGCATTCGAATTATGGATGCGACATCCTTTCGCCTCCCAAGGAACTATAAGGATTATCCTGGCGTTCAAGGCCATGGGGTAAAAGTACAACTGGAATATGAATATCTTAATGGTGAATTTCTTTATCATTCCGTCAGCCGTGAATCAAAAAGCGATAAGGATGCAGCCCGAGACGTTTTAGGGACCCACCAGCCGGGTGATTTACTTTTGCGCGATCTAGGATATTATTCGGCAAGCATCATAAGAGAAATTTTCAAAACGGAAGCGTCTTTAATCACACGAGTTCCAAGCCAGACGAAATTTTGGTTAGGGAGTACAAAAGAAGGGTGGACTCAGGTTAAACCTGAGGAGGACTTGAAAGATTGTAGAGGAGGGGAAACGATCGACTACGGGTTCATCAAGGTTGGTGGAGATTCTCGCAATTCCTTTGTGGCACGAGTGGTCGCACGAAAGCTCACCACGGAACAGCGCAAAAGACGGGATAGAGCTTTACAATTAAAAAGGCAGAAAGGCCACCAGACCCTTTCTGCCCAAGAAAGAAACTCTATCCAAATTCTCGTGACCAATATAACACATGAGAATTTGAAGGCTCAAGACCTATATCCTCTGTATACCCTGAGATGGCAAATCGAAATCTTATTTAAAACATGGAAGTCCTTATTTGAAATCGATGAGGTTCAAAAGATGAAACAAGCACGCTTTGAATGTCATTTGTATGGAACGTTGATTGAAATTCTTCTCTCCTCTATGTTGGCGTTTCAATGTAGATTGTATTTACACACGATTCACCAAGCAGAAGCTAGTGAATATAAGTGTATTGACACAGCGAGAGAGTCCTTACATTACCTGATAACGGCTGTCAAAACAGGGGGAGAACAGGTGACGCTCATGATTAGGCTCGTGCACGAGAATGCCAGAATACACGGGAGAAAAGAGCACAGAAAAAACCATATCAGCCCATTTGATGTTTTAGGGATAACTTACAAGTAAGAGGTGAATGATTGTTTTTTCAGCCCCTTGACACATTCAGCCTTTGATAGGATATCTACTGTAAAATAAAGGAAATTAAGGTGTTCATCTATCAAGCTAAATCAGAATGATTTACTAGCTTGACGGCTATGGGAAGCTCACCGCGCTCCCGCGGAAAGCGACTCGTTCCCATGCGCCCTCTCCTCTCATAAAGTATCGGAATGCAGAAAAAAAAGCACGAGCCCTTAAAAGAGCTCGTGCTTTATCACAACCGACATTAATTGCCGTTCATGATATCAATGATATGCTGCCATGTTGACCAGTTTAAGGCATCAAGCGGATTTCCGTCCCCGATGACGCCATAGCCGATCATAAGGCCTACAACGAGAGCCACGACGCTGAGTACGAGAACGAGGACGATCCGAAGCCAAATTGGAACTGCGCGGCGTCTTGAAGAAGACGGGCGCTTTTCGACAGGCTTTTTCTCACCTTTCGTTTGCTTTTTCTGCTGTTTTACATTTTTGTTCTTTTCCTCAGTTGCCATTGGGTTGGTTCTCCTTACGTTATGATCTTAATTGATTGACGAGTCCCATCATTTCATCGCCGGTCGAAATGGATCGGGAATTGAATGAATAGGCTCGCTGCGCATTTTGCATGTCTGTCATTTGTTTGGCAATATCGACGTTCGAAGATTCGAGCGTTCCGGCACGAACTTGACCGTCAGCCTCTACGATTACGCCGTCTGCCGCGTCATCCGGTACACGGAAACGATTTTCTCCAGTTGCTTCAAGCATGCGCGGACGAACGGCTTCTACGATGCCGAGCTGTCCTTCTACCGCTTCTTCCCCATCACGCTGGACGACGATGGCTCCGTCTTCACGCACCTGCAGATCCTGAAAATTCTCAGCGAACGTCAGCGGCTCGCCGTTATTATCAAGAATCGGACTGCCGTTGGAGGCGGTCAGCATCATCTCGCCGTTATCAAGCGGACTGAGGTACAAGTTTCCTGACCGGGTGTACTGCGTTTCGACACCATTTTCGGTCTCTGTCTGCAATTGAAACAGATGATTGTCTTCAAGTAAAGCGATATCCAGGCCGCGCCCGGTATCCTGCATCGTGCCTTGCGTCAAATCGATATTCGTATGGGCGAGCTTCGCTCCGGAACCGATTCGGATGCCGTCTGGCGTCAGACGATTGACTTCCGCTTCCTCATCAGACTGGTTGTTGATCTGCTGGGTGAGCAGGGAAGCGAAGTCAGCTTGTCTGCTTTTATAGCCCGTAGTGTTCGTATTGGCCATATTATTTCCGATTAAATCGAGCTTTTGCTGCAGCTGCCCCATCGTGTTGGATGCTTGCATCATCGATAGATTCATAGACGGCTCCCCTTCTTATCCTAATTTTCCTACGTCATTGACGGTTTTCTGCATGCTTTGATCGTAGGCTTTCAGTGCGCGCTGGTTCATTTCGAAGTTACGGTATGTATTATTCATTTCCGTCATCATCCGGGCTGGATCAACGTTTGATCCTTCCAGCACGTTCTGCTGTACGGTAAAATCAACGCCATCGATATCACGTGCATTAACGACAGGTTCTCCATCTTCTCCGACGGTGTAGAGGTCATCGCCTTCTTTCACCATGTCGTTCGCGTTCGCTGTATAAGAAAGGCCAAGCTCCGTTTCTTCTCCGTCGATCTCAAGCGTCCCATTATCCTGGACGGTGAATTCCATGCCATCCGTCTGGATCGGTTCTCCGGCATCATCCAGCACGTAGTAGCCCTGGTTCGTCGTCAGAAACCCTTCGCCGTCAACGGTGAAATTCCCGTTTCTCGTCTGCCGGACATCTCCGTCTTGATTTTGTACATTGAAAAATAAGAATCCTTCTTCGTCCGGTACGTCACCATGTAAGAGAGCCAGGTCTGTTGTGTTCCCTGTCTCCCTTACATCGCCCTGAGAAAATTCAGGCACGGCTTCCTGCATATAAACACCTGTATTCAGAGAGCCCAGCTCCTTTTGTGTCGGCAGCGTCAATCCGCCAGAACTTGCAGGGATCGTTTCTCCTCCCATTTGCTGCAGCAGCAGTTCAGGAAAAGCCCGCATCGTGCCCTGGTCGGCTTTGTAGCCGGGTGTATCGGAGTTGGCTATATTGTTCGATAGTGTTTCCTGCATACGCTGGTTGGCTATCATTCCTGATGCCGCCGTATTGAATCCTCTCAGCAAGACGATCGCTCCCTTTTAACCGATTTTATTTCGAGTAATTTTATCGATGTTCTCAAGCATGATGCCTGTCCCTTTAGCTACACAGTCCATTGGGTTCTCAGCTACAAAAACAGGAACCTTCAGCTCTTCCGCAAGAACTTGGTCAATTCCATGCAAAAGCGCGCCTCCACCTGTCATGATGATTCCGCGGTCGATGATGTCCGCAGATAGTTCAGGCGGTGTGCGCTCTAGAACCTGCTTCGCTGATAGCGTAATCGTCTGGACCAATTCACGAAGACACACTTCGATTTCTTCGGACGTCACGGTAATCGTACGGGGCAGACCTGTGACCATGTCACGGCCGCGGATGTCGATTTCTTCATTTCGGGCACCTTTAAAAACGGTTGCGACTTCGATCTTGATATTCTCCGCCGTTCGATCCCCAATCAAAAGCTTATACGTTTTCTTAATGTACTGCAGAATTTCCGCGTCAAACTTATCTCCGGCCATTTTGATGGATGACGCTGTCACGATATCTCCCATGGACAGGACGGCTACGTCTGTCGTTCCTCCACCGATATCTATGACCATATTCCCACTTGGCTGTAAAATTTCCATACCGGCACCGATCGCTGCGACTTTCGGCTCTTCTTCAAGGTAGACATTCTTCCCGCCCGATTTCTCGGCCGCTTCACGGATCGCCTTTTGCTCAACCTTCGTAATGTTTGTCGGACAGCAGATCAGCATGCGAGGCTTCGACATGAATCCTTTCACATTCGTCTTATGGATGAAATGACGCAGCATGGCCTCTGTTACGTCAAAATCTGCAATCACTCCATCTTTAAGAGGACGGATCGCCTCGATATTGCCAGGCGTACGGCCGACCATACGGCGAGCGGCTTCTCCGACTTCAAGCACTTTTCCGCTATTGCGGTCCATAGCTACGACCGATGGTTCATTGAGTACGATTCCTTTTCCTTTTACATGAATAAGTACGTTCGCTGTTCCTAAGTCAATTCCTATATCTCGCGCAAACATGTTGAGTAAATCCTCCCTATTTATCAAAAAACTATGTCAATATCGGTTGATTGAAAGTAACATACATCTAGTTCTTTATTTTATCACAAAGTGGAATTGTTCGTATTATTTTTTAAGAAAAAAGTTGCATGCGAAAAGGGGGTGGATTGACCCGGGAGGAAGTCGGAAACTTAATGTGTGGGCTCTGCAGGTGTATCTTTTCCTATTGTGCGGTATTTCATTCGTGTGGCTTCTCCTCCTCTGAGATGTCTGATTTCTTTGTGGTGGTCGAGGATCTTTTTCACTTCTTTTGCTAGAGGGGCGTTGATCTCTGGAAGCCGTTCTGTTAAATCTTTATGCACCGTACTTTTGGAAACTCCAAACTCTTTCGCAATCACACGTACTGTCTTTTTCGTCTCGATAATGTACTCACCTGTCTTGATGGTTCGCTCTTTGATGTAGTCATGCACATCTCTCGCCTCCTGTGATTGACTATCCAAGGGGTATGGTGAGACGGGATAGGGTATCAGCGTCTATGATAGTAGTGGAGCTCTTGATGGATCACCCTGGATGGCACCGATTGTTCGGTTATGTTCATTCTATTATCAATACAGGGGAGATATGCTCTATCTTTACAGCAGGATTGTGTTTTGGCACAGGAATTTCGGATCATACGCTCGTCCACCTATTTGAGGACATAAAAAAATGGAGGCCGAAGCAGCCTCCATTTTTAGCACGTGGGTATTGCAATATTTTTTGCTGATTATGATTGAGTTGTTGAGCGAGATGAAGAGCTATCCTCATCTACCGTCGGATCTTCTACATCTGCATCCTCTTCATTTTCTGACGAATCATCAGATTGTGTACCTTGATCTTCCCCTTCAGGCGTTTCATCCTGATCTAGTTCAGGAACAAGGTCAGTCTCAGATAATTCTTCTTCAGGTGCATCTTCTTCTGTCGCTTCTTCAGAATCCTCGGATCCATCAGTTCCGTCTTCCGTCACAGCTTCAGCTGCTTCGATCGAGCTGACTGCTTGTCCAAAGAAATTCTCAGGATTGACTGGCTGATCGTCTTTTCTCACTTCAAAGTGTACATGAACGCCGCTGTCTTTGCCAAAAGAGCTTTGACTCGCTTGTCCTAACACATCACCTTGTTCTACTTCATCGCCAGACTTGACTTGTACATCAGCTAAGCTGGAGTAAACGGTGGTCACTTCGTTATCATGAGTAAGTTCTACGACATTACCATACAACGGATCTTCTTTCACTTCTGTTACAGCGCCTGATAGAGCGGCTGTCACTTCGAAAGCTTCCCCTTCATTCTGAGTAATATCGACGCCTTTGCTCTGGTAGTACTTATTGTTGTAAAGGACTAGTGCACTTTCCTGTTCTTCATCTGTTGCTCCATAGTCGAAAAACTTCGTTACGATCGCTGCATCTTCTTGACTTGTGACTGGCATTTCCAAATTCTCATCTTGAGACGTTACAGGAACTGCTTCCTCACCATCTTCGTTCACAAACACATCGTTTTCTACTTGGCTTTCGTCATTAAGCTGATCAGCGACATCATTTGAACTTTGCTGATACCAGAACACTCCTACCAACACCAACGCTGCTACTGTCAGATATACTGCAGGGTAAAGCCATTTCTTGCGCATTAAGCGTTTGAACTTTAGTTTAGTCACGCTTTTCTTTCCTTCCTCTCTCATGTTCATCACCTCAAGAAACAGTTTGAACGCTTTTATGGAAATATATACATGACTAGAAAAAATTTTATTGGGGAGGGTGGAAAGGCTTATATAGAGGGGATTATTATGGGTTCGTTATTATGGGAAGTAGTGAGGTGGCGGGAAATCAACTCGCTTTCTTGCGGGGGAACTGGATGGTTAAGTAAACAATTCCGAGCTGTTAATGAGTGTTAAAGGGCTCCGGGAAACGATTCGCTTTCCGTGGGCGTGCGCTGAGCCTCCTCAGGCTTCGCCTTCCGGGGTCTCACCTAACCCGCCATATCCCACAGGAGATTCCTGTGGGATTAATTTTGTACCTCTTGAATAAAAAGAAGCCCTCCCGTAAGATGCATTTGTACAACCAAATACAAACATCAAAAGGAGGACTTCCCTTTGAATCATAAGCGG
>NZ_JAIZEN010000042.1 GCF_024189295.1 Halobacillus sp. A1 | reverse complement strand
GAAGCAGAACAGTATTCGGATGAAATACCGAAAGGTGTTATTTGAAGAATTAAGTGTTGAATCTTAATTAACGAAAACTGTTGAATTCCATTTGTTGAAAACTGTTAATTTCTACTTGACGGTTACATACATCAATTCTTATAATAAATTGAGTAGAAATATGAACAATAATAAATCAAAAAAATTTCCTGTATATAGCCTGCCAGCGCGTTTATTTTAATTCCTTTTTTGAATACCCCTTGAATACCCTTTACCGAAATTCAGTTAAAGTCCCTTAAAACCTAAAAAGGAAAAACGTGGATTTATAGCGGTTTTCCAATTTCCAAATAATGGAAAATATCCCCGCCTTTGAAAGAGCGTAAGAAATACGGTCTTAAAGGTGCTCGTCGTGCTCCACAGTTCTCCAAGCGTTAATATTTTTTATCAAGAGAAGCTCTTTTCCTTTTATCGGGAAGAGAGCTTTTTTATGCAGGTAGATTTGTAAACTATCGCTAGGCTCTGCCGCGGCTTGAAAAAATCCCCCGGGCTAACTGAGAGCCCGGGGGATTCATATTTACTTATAAAGCAAGTATTGCTTACGAACCTTCTCAAATTCCTTCAATTCATCTTCCCATTCAGCTTGCATGTCCTCTACGGACTCTCCGTTTTCAATAGCTTCACGAACCCAGCCATTTCCGATCAAGTTATCGAAAAAGGAAATGCCGGCTGCATTTTCAGCGCGGAACTCGAAGTCCTCTGGATACATGTCGTGAATGGTTTTTACGAGATGCAGTCCCGTTTCAACGGGTTGATAGGATTCTTTATGTGTGACATGTATTTCTACACCGTTGCTTAATTGACCCTGATGCTTGGAAAAGCTTGGGGTGAAGGAGGCGGCACGGAAAGTGACGCCTGGCAGCTGCAGGTTGTTCAGTTCAGCAGCCAGTTCTGTACTGTTAATGAAGGGAGCTCCAATCAACTCAAACGGCTGAGTTGTTCCTCGACCCTCTGATACGTTAGTTCCTTCAATCAATGCAGCACCGGGATACACAAGGGCTGTTTCTGAAGTCGGCATGTTCGGGGAAGGAGCGACGAATTCAAGAGGAGTATCGTCATAGTACATGTCACGCTTCCACTTATCCATTTCGACAACCGTTAAATCGGCACCAATTTCAAATTCCTCGTTGAAAAGTTTTGCGAGTTCCCCGACTGTCATGCCATGGCGGAGGGGGATTTCATAATTTCCAACGAAAGATTTATATTCTTCTTCTAACACAGGGCCTTCTACTTTGTCACCGCTTAACGGGTTTGGACGATCCAGTACGATGAATGGAATATCGTTCTCCTCTGCAGCTTCCATTGCGTAAGCCATCGTGTAAATATAAGTATAGAAACGGGTACCGACATCCTGAATATCAAAAAGCAGGACATCAACATCTTCTAACATTTCTGGAGTAGGTTTACGAGTTTCTCCGTATAAGCTGTAAACAGGCAGGTCAGTTTGTTCATCAATATAATATTCTACATATTCTCCAGCTTGGGCGCTCCCTCGTACGCCATGCTCAGGTCCGTAAAGAGCGGTCAGATCTACGTCTGGATCTTCATTCAATATGTCGACGATGCTGTTAAGGTCTTTATCTACACCTGTAGGGTTGGTGATTAAGCCTACGTTCTCTCCTTCGATCAATTCTTTTTTATCATCAAGCAAAACTTCTACACCCAGCTGGAATTGTTTATGTTTACCCTTTTGCTTCCCATTGTTTCCGCCCTTATCTGCAAAAACGACCGTAAAAGTGGAAAGGATGAGCACGAGCATGAGAATTCCGATAAATGTTTTTTTCAAGTGATCGACTCCTTTTTAAGTAGTAGGAGAAGGGGGAGGATCCCCTTCTTTATTCATAACCCAATCCATGGCCAAATTCATAAAGAGGTTCTCCATTTTCACCTGGTATCGTGACAGGGAGTGCGCCGGAAGGGTTGATTTCTCCAAACAGTGCAGCTGCTGTTGCGTCAAAGCTTGATTCATTAAACCCGTATTGAGCTAAATATCCATCAACCTCAGGAAAGGCCATAACATCGTAAGGATTACGGATGCCTACACCTGTTACAGGAGTATCGACTTCATCTACGAGTTGATTAATGAGCTGCATCTGCGGGTGGCTGTCCGCACGGCCTGCTACATTGAATGTGTACGTTCCAACAATGATATTGTCGGCGTCATCCAATTGAGCCAGCTGCTCGTCATTTAAAGGACCTGTAGCTTTTACTAGCTCAGTATTTTCATGTTGAGTGGTGATCGACTCGTACAGGCTGTCGATATAAGTGTTGCCGACAAGGACCACTTTTTCACTCTCGTCCGCATTTAAAGGCAGAACGTCGTCGTTTTTCACAAGTGTAATGGATTGATTGGATGCTTCTGTTTCTACAGCTTCATGCGCGTCAGATCCGACCGTTTTTTCTGCGTTCGCAATAATTTCGTCGATGTCCGGAGCGGATTCCTCTTTAATGATTCCGCGCTTCAACTTCAGGGTCAATATTCTTTCGACCGAATCTTCAATCCGCTCTTCACTGATTTCTTCTGTTTCCACCGCTTCTAAAAGTCCATCGGCCACTTCCTCAAGGCCGACCGGCATCAGTACGATATCGGTACCGGCTTTAACGCTTCGGATCACGGCATCTACGGATCCAAAGTGATCAGCGATAGCGTTCATATTCAGTGCATCCGTAATGATCAGCCCTTCATATCCCATTTCCTCACGCATCAACCCTGTCAGTACTTTAGGTGAAAGTGTGGCTGGCAGGGAAATCTCTGTTCCGTCTTTTTGTGAAGTTACTTTTGTATCATCGATTTTAGGGAACGTGACGTGAGCGGTCATGATGGCGTCAATATCCGCTTCCATGGCTTGCTGGAAAGGGTGTAGTTCGACGTCCAATAATCGCTCCTTATCGTGTGGTACTTCAGGCAGACCGAGGTGAGAGTCTACAGCCGTGTCACCGTGGCCGGGGAAGTGCTTCGCTGTAGCAGCTACGCCTGTGCTTTGTAATCCTTTCGTATAAGCGATTCCTAAATCAGCGACTAGATCAGGGTCTTCTCCAAACGAACGCGTACCAATAACGGGGTTATCCGGGTTATTATTCACGTCCAGTACAGGAGCCAGGTTCATATTAATTCCGAGTGATTCAAGCTCAGATCCGATGGCTTGTCCTACATCTTCGGTGATGTCTGTAGAGCGTGTTGCACCCAGCGCCATATTACCGGGCATATCGGTACCGGATTGAAGCCTGGTGACTATGCCGCCTTCCTGGTCAATCGTCATTAATAGACCATATTTTTCAGAGGCTTCTTGATAGTCAGCGACTAATTCAGCCGTTTGACCAGTGGTGACAACATTTTCACGAAAAAGAATGACACCACCGAGGTGATAATCCTTTACTGTCTGCTCAATTTCAGGCAGCATCTCTGTTACATTTTCACCGTCCCAGTTTCTAAAATCAGGCATGAGCATCTGACCGACTTTTTCTTCAACAGACATTCCTTCAATTGCATGGTCCACGACTTGATAGTGATCTCCTGTTTGTTTTACAAGTTTTCCTTCAAAATTCGGTTTCCCTTTTTTACCTTTCACAGGTTTGTGATCTACAGCAATACGATCCTTATTTGTTCCATCGGAAACAGAAATGAAAGTGCGGCCGTTTTTCCCTGTAAGAGTGACAGTTCCTTGTTCATCGACTGAAGCGACATTTTTATTGGAGGATGACCAGCTAAGGTCTTTATCTGCTTCTGTAAAATGTCCATCTTCATACAAGTTGAGGGCAGTGAGGGCGAGCTTATCGTTCTCAAATTCTGCTTCCACTTCAGGTACATTCTCAAGTAATACGAGATCGTCCGGCTCCTTCTCGCTATTAGCTGAAGCTGTCTGCGGGGTTAGTGGACTAATGACAAGAGCGGCAATGATGGCCGTCATGCCGTATCGATTTTTTAATCGCTTCATTTAGCTTTTCAACTCCCTTTATATTAATAAGATCTCTTTTCCCAATCATTTTCAATAATTTTAAAAGAAGCTGATGGATCTATATTCAAGTTTGTGACGTACCAGCCTCTGCCATTCGTACTTCCATCGGTTTGATAGCGGAAGCGGACATATTCAGCATCCGCAGGAAGGGATATGGATTGGGTTTTCCAGGCTACACTGCTTCCGGTGAGCGGCTGGGAAACTTCCGTCCAGGTATCGCCATCCTCTGACACTTCTACAACTCCGAAATCGTAGTCTTGCTCGATTCTGAACCACGTATCAAAAGTCAAAGTGGCTGCTTCTTTACTATCGATTTTAGCTGTTAACGTTCTATTCAAGTTATCTCCATAACCGGAGAACCAAGCTCCATCTTTCGTTGGCATATCGACAGGAATCGCATCAGCCACTTGTCTGGCGAACAATTGCCGTGTCGGATTTGTAGAGACTGTTTCTCTTGTCGGGTGAACACGGTTGGTCAATAAAATAGCGATGGTCTGATTATCAGGATTAATAACCATCGACGTCCCGGTGAAACCAGTGTGGCCCATCGTGGAGGCTTCCGTTAAGGCGTCCATATACCATCCTTGAGACAGTTCCCAGCCAAGACCATGTTCATTGCCGGGAAACTCGGGGATTTGATTTTCAGTTAAAAGAGCCACAGTCTCCGGCTCCAGGATGCGTTTCCCACCGTAGCGTCCTTCGTTTAGATACATGTGTCCAAGCTTAGCGAGGTCTTCTGCGGTTGAGAAGACGCCGGCGTGACCACCGACACCATCGAGAGACCAGGCGTTTTCATCATGGACTTCACCCCATACTAAACCTCTGTTGAGCGGCGTTTGATCTTCGGTGGCTGCAATTCTTTTTTTTAGTTCAGGGGGTGGGTTGTACATCGTATCTTTCATGCTCAGTGGGGTAGTGATATGTTTTTTTACAAACTCATCGAGCCGTTGACCGGTGATGCGTTCAATAATGGAGGCGAGCGTAATCATGTTCAAATCACTGTACGTGTATGTAGTTCCTGGTGGGTTAGCGAGCGGATGTTCAAAAACGTATTGTAAACGATCTTCACGACTTTCTCCTTCTGCATACAGTGGTACCCATGCGGTGAATCCTGACGTGTGAGTCATTAATTGTTCAATCGTGACATCTTCTTTTCCGTTTTGAGCAAATTCGGGGATGTGTTTGGCCACGGGATCATTTAGTTCAAAATGTCCCTCTTCATATAATTTCATAGCTGCTGTAGACGTAAATACTTTGCTGATTGATGCGACATCAAAAATAGTATCTTTCTGCATCTGGATTGGCTGCTCAGCTTTTGTTCCTTCATCGTCTTTGTAAAGAAGTGAATGACCATAGGCTTCGTGCTGAGCAATATGACCTTTACGAGCGACGAGTGTCACAGCTCCAGGCATCGCTCCTTCGGTTATTTTCGATTCAATGACTGAATCAATTTCTTTTAAAGGCTCTTTCATAAGTCCTGCTCCTTTCGCGGATCCGGGATGAATGATGGGAGCGGATGGGCCCGGATCACTCCAAGAAAACACAGGGTGCGGCTTTTCATTAGTTTTTTTGTGATGATGCTCCTCTATACTTGGCTGATTCCATTCGCCGGCTTGTACACTCCTTTCATCTAGAGTGGAAAAATAAATCGACGAGAATAGCAGCGCGGTAAGAGTAATGAATGTAGTTTTCTTTTTCATATATTCCTCCTTTTTATATTTAAATGTTCTATACACTACCTATGTTAAGTAACAATTATATAGATGTCTATACCACTTAAGTAACAAAGATTTTAGAAAATTTAAAATTTAATCAAAAGCTATCTAGTCCGATTGATACATTTTCCTGCAAGTCCAACCACCTTTCACACATATTTTTAAGCCTTGTCCCATATATTGTGCTACAAGGGTAAGGGAGTGGAGTCGGATGGGGCGTCGATTAAAAACGATGGTCTGGTTTGTAATGGTTTTAACATGTGTAGGTCTTGTGTCTATACCTGTAGAAGAAGTAAAAGATACGTGGCAAGCATGGTCATCACCACTATTCGGAAAAGTGATCATCATCGATCCTGGTCATGGAGGACCTGATGCAGGAGCGAGCGGCGCCAATGGTACAGAGGAAAAAGGAATCACCTTGAATCTTTCCAATTACTTAAGGGATTACTTGCAGGAAGCGGGGGCCATCGTTTATTTAACGAGAGAAGATGACCGAGATTTATCAGAAGCACCTATATCTACAAAACGAGGGAGCTTATCTGCTCGTAAATCTGAAGATATTCGAAAACGAATTGATATTATAAATAAATCCAACGCTGACCTTTATATAAGTATGCATTTAAATGCCAGCACTTCTTCAAGCTGGAGAGGGGCACAAACATTTTTTAATCCGAATAAAGAAGATAGTGAGAAGCTGGCGAAGTATGTTCAAAAAGAAATACAGGATAATTTAGAAAATACAACACGGGAGCCGCTCGGACTAAGGAACATTTATATATTAAGTAATGGAGAGCCGCCTGGTATTTTAGTAGAGGCAGGATTTTTGTCAAATCCCGAAGAACGGGCCTTGTTAGAAGAAGAGAACTACCAAAGAAAAGTATCTGCCTCGATTTACAGGGGGGTCTTAAGATTTGTCACAGAGGAATAAATGAACGACAAAATGCAAATCACTTAGAAAGCGTTTCATGTATGTTATACTGGCACTGGTGAAACATTTCTAAGGAAGGTGAAGTACGTGCTTACACAAGAAAAAGTTTTAGAAATCCTTCATTCCATCGAGGATCCGTTTTTACATAAAACGTTAGAAGAAACTGGTGGAATTCAGGAAATTAAGATAAAAGAAGAAAAGAATCATGTGAGTGTAAAGATTTTAATTGCTAAAACAAATACAGCTGAACAGATGGACCTTCAGCAAAAAATCGTCAACGAGCTGAAGAGCGGTGGAGCGGCAACAGTCGGACTTCGCTTTGATCAGCTGCCAGACGACGTGATTCAGAAATTCCAGCCGGCTGCCGAGGAAGAGCAGGAAGCTACTTTACTGGGCGGACAGACAGGAACGAAGTTTATCTCTATAGCAAGTGGTAAGGGGGGCGTAGGAAAATCTACCGTCACTGTTAACCTTGCCGTCGCGCTTACTCGTTTAGGGAAAAAGGTAGGAATTATAGACGCTGATATTTACGGCTTTAGTGTACCCGATATGATGGGAGTTGAAGAGCGCCCGGTCGTACGTGGTGAAAAGATAATTCCTGTAGAACGCTTTGGTGTGAAGCTGGTATCTATGGGATTCTTTGTAGAGGATAACTCCCCGATTGTATGGCGTGGACCTATGCTTGGTAAGATGTTGACAAGTTTCTTTAAAGAAGTAGAGTGGGGCGATCTTGACTACTTGCTTCTCGACTTACCACCAGGTACAGGAGATATCGCAATGGACGTACATTCTCTGCTTCCATCCTCTAAGGAAATCATTGTTACAACCCCTCACCCGACAGCAGCTTTTGTTGCTGCACGTGCCGGGCAAATGGCTATTAAGATGGAGCATGATATCCTTGGAATCGTTGAGAACATGGCTTACTTTGAAAGTAAAGAAACAGGGAACAAGGAATTCGTTTTCGGCCGCGGTGGCGGTGTGAAACTAGCTGAAGAACTGAAGACAGATGTCCTTGGACACATTCCGCTTCAACAGCCTTATGAAGATGAAGATGTGTTCGCACCGTCTGTTTACCAGGAAGACCACCCAATTGGGGTCGTATATCGTAATATGGCTGCAAAAGTGATTGATAAATTTTCTAATTAAATAGCTATGTTAAACGTCGCTGTTGATTTTCATGCACCACATGCCTACGGAAAGCGATCCGTTTCCCGTCCGCTGTCTCTGCATACAAAAGTTGCTAAATTGAATAATTAAGAAAAGCATCTTAAATGAAATCTAAACGAGATTTAACAGAGCCAATTAAATGAAAAACACGCAGTCGGTAGGTGGCTGCGTGTTTTTATTATGATGAGGAACCTTTTGTTCCTTCCTGACTTCCGCTTTCTTCATTCGACTGCTGCTGGTCTCCACTTTCACTCTCAGACCCACCGCCGCTGCTTTGCATTTCTTCAGCAGCTTTCAAGAGCGTTTCACTCATTTTAGCTTGGAAAACAGGGTTGTTTAATGTTTCTTCGATTGTTTTCTCCAAATGAGCCCGAAACTTCTGGCCCTGCATGACTTCAAGCATCTTTTCCATCATTTCAGGGTTTTGGTAAATCTCAATGAGAGAAGACTGATATTCAGAATCCTTCATCAAGCCTTTCATTAAGTCTTTCTGTTCCTCTTGAACGACTTTACTGAACTCCGGAACGAAGGAAGGGTCAGAAAAAAGCTTGCTCCAAAAATCTTTACCTTCTTCAGATAAAAGAGTTTCATTAACAGCGGTTGACACTTCTTCAGATTCAAGTGCCAATTCCTGTTTCATCTTTTCATCAGATAAAACTTCGATCAGAGCCTGCTGCCCTTCATCAGTCTTTAATATATCAACCATCATTTTTTTAGAGGTATCGTAATCTGCTTGCTCGCTGGCACCTGAACTGCCGTTACATGCTGCCAGGAAAACAACGAGTATGATGGGGCAGATCCATCGAAATTTGGACATGATAATTGTCCCCTTTCCTTTGTTTTCCCTTACGTTTAATATGTGCTTCGGAGAAAAAATTATGCGACCATGAACAAAAAATGAAGGGTTCGTGATAAAATACGGTAGGGAACTGTTAAGCAATTAGGGGGAAAAGTCCGTGAATAGTCGAAAATGGGTGCGATTATTTTTAACGACGCTTATGATTGGCGGCGTTTTAACATTGTTATCCAGTTTTATTATTAAGAGTGATTCATATGCCGAAGTTTTTCAGCCTTTTCAGATGTTTGAACTGCTTGGGCTGTTGTTATTTTTCTCAGGTTTAGGGTTTATTTTCAGCGTAATCAGTCAAATGGGCTTCTTTGCGTATTTGACGATCCACCAGTTTGGACGAGGGATTTTCAAAGGAAGCTGGACGTCCATTCAGGTTTTCTTAATTGCCTTTACAATATTTGATCTGATTTATTTTCGTTACCAGGCAGCAGAAGATGGCTCAATTTGGCCTTATATTTTCACTGCCCTTGGATTATTACTCGTCTCACTTATGATCGCTTACTTCAAAGCGAAGGAAACCAACAAGCAAGCATTTGTCCCTGCGCTGTTTTTTATGGTTGTCGTTACTTCTGTAGAATGGGTGCCGGCATTAAGAGCAGCTTCCAGTGACTATGTTTGGCTGATGATTATTCCATTAGTGGTATGTAATGCGTATCAGCTCATGTTGCTTCATCGGTTAACAGCAGAGAAATAAGAAAAAGAGCTGGTTCATCAGCTCTTTTTTATTCCACTTGAGTTATTTTTGCTTTGCTTCCATTTACCAATTCGGTGATGGTTGAAAACTCCAAACTTTTTTGCTTGAGTCCAGGCAATACTACTTCTAAAGCTTTATCAGTCTGCTTTACAGAGTCTGAGGCATGCATAAGTACGATGTCACCCTTATCTGTTTCTTCTAATACTGTATCAATAATCTGGTTGGTCCCGGGGTTTTCCCAATCACGAGGATTCACACTCCATTGAATCGCTTCTAAATTCTCTTCTTCCACTACTTTTAAAATTTCACCGTTAAATTGCCCGTGAGGAGCGCGGAACCAATCGACATCTTCAAAACCGAGTTTTTCAAAAGCTTCACGTGCTTTTTGGATGTCTTGTTTTATTTCTTGTGGTTCTAAATCCATGTAACTGTTATAAGAATATCCCATCATCGCAATCTCATGTTTACCATCGTGTATTTCTTTTACGATATCGGGATGGCGTTCTGCCCATTCACCACTTAGAAAAAATGTCGCTTTCGCTTCATGTGCTTCAAGCACCTTTATAATGTCATGAACTTTACTGTTTCCCCAGCTGATATTGAAAGTGAGAGCGACGAACGGCTGTTCTTCGCTTCCACGGGATAATGCTCGAGTCTCCCCTTTATTAGAAAAAACAGCAATTTGGCTTTGTTGCCCAATCCACATTAATATTGCGCAAAATAGTGCAATGACCACTATCACACCATATCTTTTAATTAATTCTAATTTGTTTTGGAAAATCCTCACGAGTCTGCCCCCTTTACTCCCTCTATAATTATACCTATGAAAAAATGGACAACCTATGCTATAAATTCAGAAAAAAGGGTAAAAATAAAAACAAGCTGGTTTTTTGAGGGAGGGTCACTAATGTTTGGACTTATGATTTCCAAGCAGGAACATCAAGAAATTGAGTATTTATTAAAGAGAGAAATGGAAGAAATCACACTTGACCTGGGGGATCATAGAATTGATCCATCCATTAAAGAAGCTATGGAAGAAAGGTATTCTGTTTTATTTCAACTTTTTAGAAGATTTGCAACGGGTGAAGAATGTCTTCAATACATGCCAAAAAAGAAAAAACGAACGAATTAATGTTCAAAAAGCCTGAAGTTCACTCAGGCTTTTTACTATTCTGGAGGCAGCGTTTATTGAAAGTAAATAGAGGGAAAAAGAAAAAAATAATAAATTAGCAAAAAGTTATTGCGTTCGCTTAAAACTTTATGCTATATTATTAAACGTTGTCAGTTAAGGCAGTGACGAGCTAATAGATGACTCGCCAAAAAGATTTGAACTTTTTTCATAAAACTTGTTGACTTAAATGAGTATGCATGGTAAATTAGTTCTTGTCGCCAAAACGACAAAATGAATTTTGATCTTTGAAAACTGAACGAACCAACCAGTACGTCAAGTCTTCTTTCTATTATATAGAAGGAAGTAAAACAAGCACATTCGGTGTGCAAATGAGCAAGTCAAACTAACTTTTATGGAGAGTTTGATCCTGGCTCAGGACGAACGCTGGCGGCGTGCCTAATACATGCAAGTCGAGCGCA